>JAGOSY010000003.1:13214-335277 GCA_018062085.1 bacterium
GTACCTTCAGGCTTCACCACCGCTGTCTCTGCAACCAGTGGCTGTGCACGTGTACCTTCAGGCTTCACCACCGCTGTCTCTGCAACCAGTGGCTGTGCACGTGTACCTTCAGGCTTCACCACCGCTGTCTCCGCAACCACTGGCTGTGCACGTGTACCTTCAGGCTTTAAGACAGGCTCCCCTTCTCTGTTACCCCTTGGGACTCTAGCATCAGGAGTCTGCAGAGTAGGTACTCCATTCTCACTGCGAGTAACCGGATATATACGACGGTTCTCGCCTTCCATTTGAGCAAAATATTCTTGACCTTGCTTTGTATACAGCCTGCCATTTACTGTCTGGCCATCAGGTGTGACCATACTTTCCTGTTGCCGAACTCTCACCGGCCCACCATGACTTGCGTCATCCTCGACTTTGCGAGCGGCGCCGTTAACAGTACCCGGAGCAGGTATTTTGTCTATACCTGCAGCGTCGCGGAACTTCTCAGGCAGAGTCGTACCACCCTCAAGATTACCTTCCGGCTTCTTTTCAGGAACGCCAGCACCGGCATCTTTAAGAAGCCCAACAGGGGTCTGACCAGTGTCAGTCGCTGGTTTGGCAGGTTGAGTATCTAAGTTGCTTGCAACATCTGCAGACGCGTTGTTATTGGCCATGTTAAGGAAGCTCTTCGATTAGTAAGTTTGAGCATCCGACTGACAGAAAAAACTCTGGCGGAAACCCCAATATAATTGTACAGGCCCTTGATGTCAAGATGTCGCGTCTTTGAGGCTTACCATTAATACTCCCGCTGCGACACCGGAGAGGCAGTAGGTTTTGCACTCACCGATTTAATATTGGCAGCTGTCGAAAATTTGCCCAACCCGAATAGATATTGTCACAAAGCGACAACCCAAAATTTCGCCGACAACTTCTTTCATCAGGGAAACGCAGATGCAGAACCAAGCCAGAACAAGAACTCTCAAATCAAGTGCAAGAATCAAGCATGCCGTTAAAGCCGGTGAGAGTTTGGCCAGCATTGCGCTAAAAGAATATGGCGACGCTCGCTTTGCTCGTTTGATTTTAACTATAAATAGAGGGGAAGTAGCCAACCGCTGCGACGGCTTCAACAACTACGCCTCCATATTTCCTTCGCAAATCCTA
The DNA here is from genome assembly GCA_018062085.1 of bacterium. GTDB lineage: Bacteria > Cyanobacteriota > Vampirovibrionia > Obscuribacterales > Obscuribacteraceae. Next base: position 14,352 of record JAGOSY010000003.1, read on the forward strand.
CTCTTACCAACTGCCGAAGAAGCACAAATTTATGAGCGCCAGTTTTTCACAGAAACATCACGGGCTAAATTTGACCTTGCCCACTACGCTAGGCCAGCAATGCCATCAGATTGCATTCCTGCAATGGTGCTCAACAACTTCTCAATATCAAACATCGAAGTTGAGCACCACGTCGAGATCGAATCAACCGCCAATAGACTAAGAGCCCAAGCCAAATTAGAACAAGCACAAGCAGCCACAGCCAGAGAAGAGCAACTAAAAGCCGCTAAAGACAGAGCTGAAAGAGTTAAAGCTGAGTATCTTAAGGCCGAAGAAACTCGCCTAGCTGCCGAACAAGAGAGGCAAAATACCTGGCAAGCCGCATCACAAATAGCATCACAAAGGCCACATCTGCACCTCGTTGCAGAAAATTCTGCAGCTAGCAAGCAGCCTATTGCCACCAGCACTTCAAATATTTCAAGTTCGCCATCCACCATTGACATGACACCACCAGCAGCTCAGCCAAAAATAGCTAGCAAAAGAGACAAGCAACACCAGGCAGAAACTGCCGACGATCACGAACTATTCTTTTCTCAGGGCACTCTTGAAATCACGTCACTGTCTCACTATTGCCGCCTTATGAAATTCGAAGCAATGGAAGCACAAGCATCGCTCATGATCAAACTCCAAGTCTTTGACCAAAATAGATGGCAAACAATTGCTTCGTATGTGGTGCAAAAAGAAACCACACAAAGGCTGGCTCACTATTCAGATGGCAGCTTTGACTTTGTCAATCTTGAACTACCAAGAGCAGTGGTAAAAGAGCTTTCAGTAAGCGACTTCAACCGCAATTGGAAGAACTACACCAAAGTCTATTTCAATCACAAAGAAAAAATACTTCTAGAGCAGCTAACTGGGCCAGCAAAAATGATGCTGCATGCAGTTTAAGTTAGTCATGCTTCGTCAACTTCTGATGGTCGCTGTGAGCGCATAAACTCTTCCATTTCGCGCATGACCTCAGGCTCAAATAAAACTCCTGGTGGCGAGTCAGAGAAATCATGGTGACTAGAACCAGGCAGCTCAGCACCAATTGCCTGCCGCACTTTCTCTAACACTTCTGGCAGCATAATTTTGCCCATACATTCCCCTGGTTGACCCGGACCAGTAAGCTGACAAAACTTTTCCCCGATACATTGGCAAGCCTGATTTTGATCAAGTATCTGATCAAAGTTTCCATAAGGTCCACTACGAGCCGGATAAGTAGGCCCGTACAAACCAATAACAGGTGTGCCAACAGCTACAGCAATGTGGGCAGGTCCGGTATCACCCGATACCACCACATCACAACATTTTAGAATTGCCGCAGTCTCATCCAACTGAAGCTGACCACATAAATTGATGCAACGAGAACCAGACTCCATATTTATGCGTTGGGCTAGCTCAAAATCTTCAGGGCCACCAATCAAGACCGGTATATGCTTGTATTCATCAAGTATATATCTGGCAAGGTAAACCCAGCCATCAAATATCCATCCCCTATGGGGTCGCAAGTGCCCAACTCCCGGCACCAAGCCGATCAACGGACCGTAAGGCAGGTTATGAGCTGCCACCAATTCGGGAACCAATTTTTCAGCAATAGCATCGGGATAAAGCGTCGGAAAAAGTCGAGCCGGAGTCTCAGGCGAAATCGCCCGAATGGTTTCCAAAAAGTTGCCAACGGCATGTTGTTGAGAAGGCGTGTTGCTATCACTCTTGTCATAATGCAGAGCTTTGATTTTGGTGAAGCTAGTAAGAAATTCCCCACGAAACGAATTTGAAAGATCAATAAAGAGGTCAGGTTGCATAGCCAGCAACTGCTTGCGCAGTTCAAAAAAGCCCAGTTCTTTATGAAAATCAACAAATTCATCAATAGATGGACATAGGCCAAGAAGAAGAGAACGCAGGGATGCGTGAGACCAACATGTTATTTTTGCACCAGGATAATTTAGCCTTAAAGTAGCAGCAACAGGCGTAGCTAAGACAGCATCCCCGATAGCTGCTGGATGAAAGATCACTATATTGGCGAAAGATTGAGCGCTCGAATCCATACTCTCCACGGGCTTTATTGGCTACTGTTCACTGGACTTATTTCAAATATGACTTATTATTATCAGTGATGAATCAAGATTATTATTACGTTTTAGGTTGGGAACAGCCCTCGGGCAAAGTAGCGATACTTTGTCGTTCTAGAGGCAATAACCCTGGGCCGGCTTATTGCTGGACAAAACGCGAAGCCATTCAATTGCGCACGCGACTTGCTAACGACCGACGCGGAGAGCAAAATCCATCAGCTCGTCGCATCATCCGTCAGTTACTAGTATATAGATATCTCGTGCATCATCCACTACTGTGGAGACAAGGAGATCTATGGGTCTATGCAGATCCAAGTGAACTTGAACCAGTAGAAGCAAGTGTGGCGACCCACGGTTACTAATACCCTTCCTGACAACAATCAGCTCCTAAAGCAGGTTTAAGAAAAACCTTGCTGGCTTTAACTCGCCCTTAACCGTAGACCTGCTAAAACGCCAGTATCAAGTTCAGAAGACTATATATAGAATTAGCGACGAAGACTTTTAGCAAACATAAGAACCGTAGCAAAGAAGAATTAGATGGAATTAGAAACAGTTATAGCGGTGCTGGCGATTGCACTTGCTCTGGCATTTGACTTTGTCAACGGCTTTCACGATACTGCCAACGCCTGCGCCACCGTCATCTACACCAAGGCCCTGAAACCTAGCGTAGCAATTGTTATGAGTGGCATCCTCAACTTCATGGGAGCCTTGCTCGTTGGCACTGCAGTTGCTCAGGTAATCACTAAAATTATTCCCGCCGCATCGGTGACACTGCCGATAGTGGTAGCTGTTCTGGTAGCAGCGGTAGTCTGGAATTTGATCACTTGGTGGTATGGCATACCAGTTAGCTCATCTCATTGTCTTATTGGCAGTCTATTTGGCGCAGGTATCACTGCAGCCGTAGCAAATGGAGCAGACTGGCGCAGCGGTGTGGAATGGCATGAATTGCAAAAGGTAATTCTGGCCTTGCTAATTTCGCCATTAGTAGGTTTTGCCGCAGGCTATATCACAACCTGGGTCACTCTAAGAATAACCAAAGAAAAGGAACGCGAAGTAGACGCGAAAAAAGCACCAGAGCAACATGCAGTCATGCGCTGGTTGCACATATTTTCTAGCGCATCAGTGAGCTTTTCTCATGGCAGTAACGACGGCCAAAAAACTATGGGCTTAATCACCCTGATCTTAGCAACTCACTTTGCTAGCTACGGCTACCATAGCGATCAAGTGCCCGGTTGGGTTATGGGTTCAGCCGCTCTAGCTATTGCTCTAGGAACCATTATTGGTGGTTGGCGAGTAATTCGCACAGTAGGCACCAAAATTAGTAGAGAAAAGCTCAGCCATTCTCAAGGCTTTGGCGCTTCAATGAGTACAGCTGTAATCATTTTGATTGCCTCTCATATTGGTGCACCAATTAGCACCACCCACACCTTAAGCTCAGCAGTTGCCGGTGGAACTATTCCGGTACACGGCAAAGACAAACTCAATCCGAAAACCATGAAGCTAATTTTATTGGCTTGGGTATTAACTCTCCCAGTGGCAGCTACACTGGCATCAGTAACCTATATGATACTTAGAACAATCTGGCACGCTTAGGCTGTACTTGTCGGCTGTACTTGAAGGATAGTAAACGATATGAAACTGGTAGTAGCATTTAGCTCACCAAAGCGCAGCGCCAAGACCATTGAAATGGCTGCCAATCATGCCAAAGCCACAGGCTCTGAAATTATCTTGCTGCGCATAATTCCTGACCCAGAAAAGATGGGTGTCATTGCCCAATTGATCTCGTCAGACAGACCTACCGACAAAGCTCAATTGCAGATAGACCAATGTGTCAAGGATTTGCTAGAGCAAGGCATCAAGGCTTCGGGCATTGTTAAAGTGGGCGAAGTTGCTAGTGGCATTGTCCAGACTGCAATCGAACTAAAGGCCGATATTCTCTATGTTGGTACCACCAATGTCGGCGGGCCGAAATTCTTCTTGATGAAAAAAGACCCGATTGTGCACTATATCGTAGACAACTGTCCGATCACGCTCTGTCTAGTGCGGCACGACGGCGCCCAAGAGGCAATTACTGAAGCAGACGAAGAAATAGAGCTTAGCTAGCGGCCTATCTAACCAGAATAATCTTGACCAAGATCAAGAAAATCTTCCATTATGTGCGACTCAACACTTGGCAGTGAGCGAATCAATTTCATCGGCGGTAAGCATTCGATGATCTTGCGTCCATAATATTTTTTGGTCAAACGCGAATCTAGAATAGCCACTAAACCACGGTCTTTCTTCGTGCGAATCAAGCGACCAACACCTTGCTTCAAGCGCATGGTGGCATGGGGCAAAGCCAAATCGTTGAACCAGCTGCGATCGGTATCTTCTTTCATTTGCTCGCAACGAGCTTCATAAACAGGGTCATCAGGCACCTGAAAAGGTATGCGATCGATGATCACGCAGCTGAGTTGTTCGCCATCAATGCTGACACCTTCCCAAAAGCTTGAGGTGCCAAAAAGAACGGCATGGGGAGTAGCCTTAAACCATTCCACAAGTTTTTGCCGGGGCATATCACCTTGTTTGCGCGATTCGTAGGGCATACGTGGAGCCAGAGCCTGGTAAGCATTATTGAGAGCCGCTCTACTTGTGAAGAGAACAAAAGCTCGACCTTCGGTCAGTTCGACAATGCGCTCAATTTCAATCAAAGCATTCTGAAAGAAATCAGAATGATTAGGTTCAGGCATGTTCGGCGGGAGGTAGAGCAAGGCTTGATTTTCAAAATCAAAAGGGCTGGGCACTTGATCTTGAATGACATAGCGGTCAACACCAATTGAGCGTTTGAAGAATTCAAAGGGATCATCGCCGGCAGTAGCTAGAGTTGCCGACATCCAGACCGATGTCTCTAAACCACCTTTATTGATGAGTAAGTCAGAGATGAAATGAGAAGGATCTAGTGGAGCCGCCACCACTTCAATTTTCACTTCTTGTCTTTCTGTTCGCTCTAACCACATCACCCATTCAGCACTGGGAGCGGCAATTAATTCTAGGCAGGCACAATAACCAGATATGGTGCTAATGATACTTTTGGCCTTGAGTTGAGCTTTCTCTCTCAAGAGATCAACATCAAGAATATGTTCGAAAGTTTGATTTTCTAACCAATCTCGCAATGTCTTCAGGGCGAATATAAGCTCGACTGCGCCTTCAACTGGCTGTCGCAGACGCATTCTAGCTGAGCGCGCCATCATATTTAAGCGGACAAAAAGCTGACCAGATAAATGCTCAATATCGTTGATCAAGTTGCCCGGAGGATTGAGGCGCTTTACTGCCTTACCCAGCAAAATGCGAATACCTCGATTGCTTATTGATCGGCTGAAAGCATCGGTGGCAATATCAGGTAAGTGATGGGCCTCATCAACAATCAGTAATTGATAAGGCGGTAAAATACTTCCGCCAGAGGCAGCATCAGCTAAGAGTAGAGCATGATTGACCACTAGAATATCGGCCTTCTCAGCGCGTTTACGTGCTTCAAAATAGAAACAGTTACCAAAGCTAGGGCATTTATTGCGCAAACAGTCATCCGAATCAGAATTGATCTCGCCCCAAACGTCATAGGGCGGTACAAAATCTAACTCAGAGACATCACCGTTTTGGGTGTTATTGACCCAATCGACAAAATCATCATCAATATGTTGTTCGAGAACATGGTCACGAAAACGACGAATGCCAAGATAGTTTCCTCGCCCCTTAAGCAAAGCGGCGTTAATCTCAAAGGGAAAGATCTCCTTGAGAATGGGAATGTCTTTATTCATGTATTGCTCTTGTAAAGCAATAGTGGCGGTTGAAACAACCACTTTTTTACCAGCCAAGAAAGCTGGTATTAGTGCGGCAAAACTCTTACCAACGCCAGTTCCAGCTTCAAATATTCCAGTTTTTTTTGTGTTGAAGGCCCGCTCAATATGATGGGCCAGATCGAGTTGGGGCTCGCGCACTTCATAGCCATCGAGACTCTCAGCGAGCATCTCGAAAATCCGCTCAACGGTATAGTCGCCTCTGGTTTCAGGCGACAACGGCTTCTTCTCTGGTCTTGTCGGTGAAGACTTACCAGAAAGGGATGTAGCTGAAGATGAGCCGTTGGTTGTTTCGGCAGACACAAGCGTTATCTGAGATTGAGTATTCAACTGATGCTACGCTTTTCTTTTACGTATCAAGAATCAGTGTACTTGAGCAGCAGCAGTTGCAGCAACCTGCGATTGAGCTTGCACTTGAGCAGTTGATTGATAGTTAGGTAATGTGATTTTCTGTCCGAGACTCAAGAAGTTAGCGTTCTTAAGACCATTTGCTCGACAAATCTCGTCGAGAAGACGTGGGCTAACACGTTTGTATTCACGCAATGCTATAGCAGCTAGAGTGTCGCCAGTTTGAATCTCAACACTTGTATGGGCTGGCACCAAAAGCGAATTAGGGTCGCTGCCGCTCGGAACTACAGCCACCGACTGCCCAGCGGGCGCAGCGGCTGGCGATCCAGAAGTAGCAACTGTAGCTCTGTTACTAGCTTGGGGATTATTGGCAATCATTCCGGAGACTGATGAATAGCCCCAGATTCCGACCATAGACAGGAAAGCACCAGCCATGAAGCCTAACGTCAGGTAGAAGCTAGGCGTACGCTTAGGTGAATGCAAGAAGTCTTGATGTACTCCTGGCCAAAGAGCCTCAAGCTCATCAGACTTAGGGGTCTCCACTTCAGTTGTGATACGTGCGAAAGATCCGGTGTCTCGCTGAGACTGCCGGTCAGATGTAGAAGCAGTACGTTGAGCTTCTCTCTCCGCTAATGACCTGGTGGAAATTGAAACAAATGCGTCCCGTGAGCTGACATCGCTGTCACGCACGTATTCGGGAAGACCTTCCATTTCCAGTTTTTCTTGATCGTAGTTGAGCACTATGTTCATCTCTTACAACGCCACTGGGGGTAACCATGGCTGCATATTATCGAACTTGTCACTAGAAAGTCAATTTTCTTCAAGACAGCCCAAGAAGCTTACAGAGCTAGCCTCTCACCCCTAATGTAAAATCGACCAAGTGGCTGAAAATAGGCAAGACGCAGCATTTGAGCCAATCGCATTAAATAAATGACAACCTCCCCGAAGTTTACATTGCTCTCTAAATTAAGCTCAATAGCCACTTTGCGGACTATTACGGTTAAATTGCCACAGTTTTCAAGCAAATGCAGCAAAACGGCACCACTTGATAACTTACAGCTATCGCACCAGTCAGATAAGCGACCAACAGTGCAGCAGATATAGAACAAGAAGAGGATTTATTAGCGACCACTCATTACTTACAGCAAGCGCCTCTTGACTTGTGGCATTTTCTCAGATTAGTAGCTGCTTATTTTGGTAATCACTCTGTAATCAATTGCACTCATGTAATTAATGACCTGCAGCCCCAGAATTACTAGCTCCAGTCGCGCCACCTGATTCAGTAGCACCCTCATCTTGCCTTAAGCCATGCACCTGACCTATGGCCTGCTTAGTGCCAGCAATCACTAGAGTGGCGCGGTCTGGCTTGAATGTGGTGCGCACAAACCGATTGAGACTATCCAGGGTAGAGGAGCGGATGCCCTGCTGAACGAGCGGCAGTGGATCGCAAGCTCCATCCAATACAACCGAATCGAGAATTGAGTGCGCGGCTAACTGACTATTTGCCATCCACCGCACCGGCAGTGCCCCGTTCAAATAGAGCCTAACCTCCGAATACTCCTCGGCACTCAAGCCAGTGCGAACAAATTTTTTCAATTCTGACTGAATCGACCGCACAGCAACCGGCATCAGATTTGATACCAATAGCATATCTATTGACCATACCGTAGTACCAGGCAAAGACTCAACATCTGAAGCTAAGTCTTCAAGACTCATACTGCTAGAAAGCCCAAGCTCTCCCGAAATCTTCTGGGCGAAACGAGAAAAAATCGGGTGACTTGTTAGGGCACAATCACTCAACAGAAGTAACGGATAATCAGGGCGACCAAGGCCTGTATCAACTAGGCGACCAATAGTCACCATAGTATCTTGGCGTTTATCAATAGTCATTGACGACTTAAGCATGCGTCGAGGATTAGCCTGCACCAATACTTTCTTAGCTGTACTCTTTCCGTTCCAAGCAGCAAAACTACGTTCTGTAAGCTCGACAGCTTGGCTGAGAGAAATATCGCCAACAAAAACAATTGTGGTGGCATCTGGCCGGATCGCCTGAGAGTGAAAATCAAGCACGTCACTGGCTTTTAGCGCACCAACAAAGCGGGCCTTGTCCATAGGTTCAAGTGGATAGAAGCTTGTGTTCGGAGCTACCAGCCCTTGCATCAAAGCTCTTTTGACTCTCGCCTTTACAGTGTCTTCAGTATGCTTAACCCGCTCGATAACAACTTGTTTGGCATGTTCGATATCAGCATCTTTGGTTAGCGGATCATGAAGCTGACTGGCCAATATTCCCAACATAGTACTGGTATCACGGGAGAGGCAACGGGTTTGAAAACTAATCCACTGCGGCCCCGAATCGAAGCGCAGCATAGCGCTTGGTGCTATACCCAGTTCATCTTGCACGGTGACAGCCAACTGGTGAGGGTACTTAGGCGACCCATCAGCCATGGCTTGAGCAAGCACTGCCGATACTCCCCGCTTACCCACGGGCTCGTAAGCTTCGCCAGCTTTAACAGCACCGATAATCTGCACCGCAGGACTGAGTTTTGTTTCAAGAACAGCTAAAGTCAGACCGTTTTTAAGCACGGCCTTCTTTATATTAGGATTAGCAGTAATCTCGGCTAGAGGAACTTTAGCTGCAGCTGTAGTATTAGTAGAACTTGTCGTAGCGGAATTAGAAGGTGCAGAACTAGTCGCAGCACCTTGAGCCACTTGGAGGGGGCGTCCACCGCGCAGAGTTAGATCACCCACCGTCTCGTCATCATTTTTATAAGCACAGCCACTCAAGCCAAAAGGAAGCCTTGGCTCAGTCCAAGCAGTCTTATGACGAGGTCCATTCTTACTCGGCTTTTTAGACTTATCTATGTCTGACTTGTTCTTACCTGAGTCTTTCTTTGAGTCGACTTTAGAGTCAGATTTTCCATCCTTGCTGTCTTTATTAGATTTACCAGAAGCACTGTCTTTACTGTCTTTACTGTCTTTACTGTCTTTGTTGTCTTTACCGTCTTTAGCATTAACGTCTTTGGCGTTGCCATCTTTAGCATTAACGTCTTTCTTTGCGGTCGCAGACTTATTGGCCGCACCAGATAGCACTCCTAGAACACGATTTTCTTGATTGAAATAACGCTTGGCCACCCGCTGAACATCAGAAGAGGAGACCGCGCGCACCTTGGTGAACCAGGCAAAGGCGGCGGGCCAAGACTCAATACTCTCAGCATAAGCAAGGTGAAAAGCTGTTCGATATGGCCCATCACGCTCAGCTAGAACATGAAATTCAGCGTGATTACGGGCCCGCTTAAGTTCGGCTTCTGGCACCAAAGTAGTGCGCAACTGTTCTAAAACAGATTGACAAGATTCGATTACTTTCTGAGAGTTGGTGCCAGGCGTAGACGCTAGATTGATAGTAAAGAGCCCTGGGTCTCGCTTTGCTTCAAAAGTACAGCGCACATTGCTACAAATTTTTGAATCGACCAATTTAGTCTTTAGTCGTCCACTGACACCAGAAACCAACAGTTTTTCCAAAACAGCCAAAGCGGCAGCATCAGCGTCTTGAACATTGGTAGTGTGATAGGCCATTGCCACCACATCTGAATTGCCACCATACTTCATATAGACTCGCCGTTCTGCTTTTTGCGCTGGTTCTACCACGCGCACTGCTCGCGGTGACTCACCTTTGGCTATTGCACCAAAATATTTTTGCACCTGAGCGGCTTGGGTCTTGGCGTTGAAATCACCAACAATTACCAAGGTGGCATTGGCTGGTTGATAGTAGTCGCGGTAATGCCGCTTTACGTCGTCTAACGTGAGCTTCTGCACGTCACTGCGCCAACCAATGGTTGGGTTCTTATAGGGGTGCAATTGAAAAGCCGCAGAACGAACTTCCTTGTTGAGAAGATTGGCTGCATCTTTTGCTTCCGTATCTAACTCCTTTTCAATGCGCTTTATCTCAGCTTGCACATCTTCAGCGCTGAAAGTAGCCGAATGCATCCGATCAGCCTCTATTCTAAGAGCCATCGGCAATTTTGCCGGGCTGAGAGTCTCAAAGAAAACAGTAAAGTCATCGCTAGTGAAGCCGTTGAACATACCGCCATTGCGGGCAATGGTGGCACCCAATTCACCTTTTCTAAAGCGCCCAACTTTCTCAAAGAGCAAATGCTCAACCAGATGGCTTAAGCCTGTCTCACCAAGATTTTCGTTGCGTGAACCAACCCGGTAGACAACCATGCTGGTGACCACAGGAAAAGCATGCTCCTCCAGCAAAAGAACCTTTAGACCGTTGGCTAAGAGCATCTCCTGCACACCGTTCTCTTTAGGTGTGAGGGTGTATGGGGCAGAATCTTTCTGACTTATCCCATTTGTCAAAGCTGAATTAGTACCTGCTGTATTAGTACCTACTGTATTAGTGGAAGTATTCTCATTTGTAGCTGGCGTGACCGATTTATTTTCCCCAGCCGCCAAGCTTGCCAGCGGAAAGCCACAAACCGAGGTCAGTAAAAGATCAACCGTTGCCAAGACCATCATTGTGACGGACAGCGCTTTCTTCCTTTTCAAAATTTGCTTAATGATCAATTACTACTAACTTCCCTGCGACAATCCCAAAACCCAAGCCCCAGGGCAATACAGCCCATCCACCCAGCCATCAAGGTTCAAAGTTACCACAGTAGTGATTAAGTCTCATGAGGCATTACTCAAAGGGACGTCATAGCAACCTATTCTATTGATACAATTTCTCAATAAGCCTCTTTAGATTCCGTCGACGACGGTCATAACTATGTCTTCACCCACAAAATTGACCACGGCAAACACTTCCAAAAACCAAGGGAGTAACAAAGCTGGGGAAAACCACAAAGTTCAGAGCATTGTTCTGGCTGGCAATCCCAATGTGGGCAAATCTGTCATCTTTAATGCCCTAACCGGCTCTGATGCCGATGTATCTAACTATCCAGGCACGACCATCGACATCGCTCGTGGCCACTTAGGCAAAGACGAGCTGGCTGACACACCAGGCATATACGGCGTTTCAAGCTTTAACGACGAAGAACGCGCCGCCCGCAAAATGATTCTGTCGGCCGATATTGTCATTAACGTAGTTTCAGCCATCACCCTTGAGCGCGATCTCTTTCTCACTGTGCAACTGGTAGAAATGGGCAAACCGCTGATTTTAGTAATCAACCAGTGGGACGAAGCCAAACAGCGCGGCATCACAATTGATCTAAACCGACTCAGTGCCGAGTTTGGCGTAGAAGTATTGACCTGCGTGGCCGTCAAAGATGAAGGCATCGAAGAAATCAAAGCGGCTGTGTCCAAGGCTCGGCCCGGCAAAATTAGACCAGAGCTTCTAGAGCTGATTGAGCCAATTCTCAATCAGTCAAATAATCTAGATAAAGTTGGCGAAATTACACAAGCAATGGCTGTATTAATAGTGGAGGGCGATCAACCCACCGCCACTGCCTGTGGTGTGACAATTCCTAGTCATAGAGCTGAGATTTACAGCTTCCGTCGTAAGTTCGTCAACGATTTAGTTGAAGCATCTGTGGTCCAGAGTGGCAGTAAGCGCTCGTTTTCAAACAAACTCGGTAAATTATTGCTGCACCCTATTTGGGGCTCGGCCATATCATTTGCTGTTTGTTATTTGATCTTTTATCAAATGCTCGGCGTCTGGATTGCGGGCAATCTAGTGGACTTCACTGAAAAGCAAACAATGAAAGTCTACTATGAGCCAAACGTTCGCAGACTGGCGGCCAATGTCTTTCCTACAACCATAACTGTAGGCGAAAAGAAGTTTGACTTCCCCAACGGAGCCTTGAAAGACGAAGCCGCAAGCAAAGAATTAGATCAAGCAATCGCGTCTAAAAGCGTTCCTGCTGACGAAATCAAATTCAATTTCTGGTCGTATCGCAATATTATGGCTGTCCTCGGCAACGTATTTGTCGGGGAATATGGCCTAGCCACACTAACAGTTACCTATTTAATTGGCCTCTTAATGCCGCTCGTTATCGGCTTCTATCTTGGTCTATCGCTGCTAGAGGACTCCGGATATTTACCGCGTCTAGCTGTACTTGTTGACCGCATGATGAATAAAATCGGTCTCAATGGCCGAGCAATTATTCCACTGATCTTAGGATTAGGCTGCGTCACCATGGCGACAATCACCACCCGCCTCCTGACCACTCGCCGCGAAAAAATTATCGCCACTGCACTTTTAGGAGTTGCCATCCCCTGTTCGGCCCAACTAGGTGTGGTATCTGGCACCCTGGCAAGAGCCGGAGGCGGAGCGGCCTGGGCTGTCTACCTATTTGTAGTAATTGGAATACTGGCAATCACCGGCGTTTTGCTCAACATGGTACTGCCAGGGAAATCGCAGGGCTTGATGATTGACCTGCCACCAATGCGCTTGCCTCGCCTAGACAATGTACTGCGCAAAACTTGGAAGAAATCTTGGAATTTTCTAGTTGACGCCACACCAATGTTTTTCTTGGCTGGTTTTGTCGTTACCCTCGCTCAAATGGTCGGCCTACTCGATTTAATTATCAAGGTGTTACAGCCGATAGTCGTCAACTGGCTAAATTTACCTAACGACCCACGCATACCGACAACCTTCATTCTCGGAATAGTTAGGCGTGACTTCGCCTCATTTGGCCTAGCTGATGTGGCCTTGACCCCAGTTCAAGCGGTCACAGCAATGATTGTAATTACTCTCTTTGTACCGTGCATAGCCACTGTGGGCGTCATGATCAAAGAACGCGGCATGAAAATCGCCCTCTCTATTTGGTTCGGTTCTTGGGCCGCCGCCTTCGTTATAGGCGGAATATTGGCGCGCATCTTGCCCTACATCTTCAGCCCCTTAGGCCTTAAGTAAGAAAGTGGCCTGAAATTAGGCTGAACTTAAGATCTATTGGTTACAAAATATTTGTGCCGCCAATAGCGAATGAGCCTATGGCGACGGACATGTTAGTATAAAAACTGCACGATATGGCAGGTGTCGCCAAGTGGTTAAGGCTCCGGTTTGTGGTATCGGCATTCGCGGGTTCAACTCCCGTCATCTGCCCCATTTTCGTGTTACAAAAGCAAAGGCTCCAATTCTTGAATAGATTTGGGGCCTTTTGCTTTTATAAATTAGGTGTATATACACGCATTTTAGAAATGGCGACTATTGGCCTTTTACACAGATAGTTGTATGTACAACTATCTGTGCCACTAGCGCTAAGGAACTTACTCTGGATGATTTGAGCGCTGAAGAAATTCAATAAATGACAGATCGTCTAATTTGCTCAGGCATAAGCTTCCTGTAAATTTCATATGCCATCAAAGCAAGAGGAGAAGGGAAAAATTGCCTACTAGTTAAGTTGATTCGGCCGTCTACGCCAACTCCAGCCGCGAGGCTTGGAAATACTCCACCAATCAAGCGAGGAAAGACTTCAAGCAACACACTGGCAGCAGCGCAGTTCACGACCGCCTCAAACCCTCTGTGACCGAACTCAGAGGAGACAAAAACCGGTCTAAAATCTACTTGCGAACAAAACGACCTTTCAACCGGTTCAAGAGCTTCAAGGAGGGGCGGCATCAATCGACCGCACCACGATGAACCTTTCGGCATAAAAGCCACCGCAAGCTCTTGGTCAGTGGGCAGCCGACCGAAGTAATATTCTTTAGCATTCTCTCGACCGCATAATATATGGGTTGGGGCAAGGTCACGCCAAGTACTCCGGTCTAATAAGTTACCACCACCAGCAAGCGGCGAGTCTGCCACAGGCCAGGCCAATACATTCTTGTAATAAGTTTTACTCTTTGTCTTGCCGCGCACAATCGAGGTCAATCGCTGCAATAGCCTCATAGATCGAGCTCTTTCGATCACATCTTCAAGAAGTACCCCGTACTCAAGACCAAAGTCATCTAGATGTATGCGATCGGCCGACCAGGGAAATCCATAAGAATCAATCCAGCCAATGGCACTTCTTAAATCACAAACTTTGCAAAAATCGCGCAGCATAATGACACCATTTGCAGTGCCTAGATCATAGGTTCGCGCAGTAGTACTACGAGTAGCCAAAAGCAAAGGACCTTCTAGGGAATCTTCACTGGAAGCGTCAAAAAGCGCCCAAGGGTTAGAATAAGTCGGTTGAAACAATAGCAATCTTTCCTACAGTTCTTACAAGCTGATTGATCTTATCAGATGTTAGAAACTGCCATACGGTAACAAAGAAGCTAGTTAAGGGATAAGCTCTGGGTGACTCGAGCGCTGAAGAAATTCAATAAATGAGTCTTTGTAGTTAAACTTGTCATCGCTATCGAGAGGGGCAAAGGCACTTGTTTTATGCTCTATGTAAGAAGCCGGATTGATCAAAACGTTTCTTAAAGTGCCGTCAGGCCTAAAATAAACTGACTTTTCAATCTGCGCAAAAATTGAGCCGTCAGGCCCTGGCGTGAAGCTGTGAATTTGCACAGTTCTGTAACTATCCAAAATACGGCGATCCTTTTTGCGCTCGCACACCATAAGAAAATAGTAGGCCATCACTACCTGGGTCTTCACGACACTTATAGGAACTTCCTCTTCTAGAATTGTGTGCACCACCATCTTGTCTTGATCAATGTCATACATGATTGGCTCACGCTTCGCCTCCCAGATATGACCTTTGGCGTCAATCTGTCGACCGCGCTCACGTCGGCGAACACTTTTCTCAACTCGTCCACTAGGATCTATTGTCTCTGTTCTTATGGTGGCACCGGCAAACCAAGCAGGTATGCGATACCAGCCATTGATAATTTGCTGGGGCAAATTGCGATCGTCAAAAGTGGCGCCAGCCTGAAGTGTCTTGGGCACAACTTTCTGATTGCCAGCAGGCAACGTGCCGTTCGTAGGCACGTCGTCAGCCAAGACCCTCTGTGGCGCCGAGGCGATCGACAGAAGCAGAAGCAAAGGCAAAAATAGTCTTAGCAGTAAAAGCATATGCTGAAAGTATCATACCTTTGGATTAGAAGACAGACTCATAGAACATCAGCGATGATAGAGTAGCCTCTTCCAAACATTTTGATGTTTAAATCAGCCTAGATAAGGTAAATAAGAAGCGGAAGAGTCGTCACTAAGAGAGAAAACCTTTGTTGAAAACCGTTGGCAAGCAAACAATCGCCCCAGTTCTCATCCTTACAATCGCATATAGCGCCATGTCGGCATTAGCCGACGAGGCCAAGCCCACAGCTCCGAGCACCGAAGCAACGGCCTCTCCTTCTATTTCTATTTCTAGCTCTAGCGGCGGCAAAATTGAAAATCTCATCAAAGAACGTTACCTTCTGTACCATCAAACCTTGCTCAGAGCTAACAGCTTTGATGAATTAATGCCATTTCGCTCAACCAAGATGCAGGCAGAAATGGAAAAGAAAAAGAGCGAAGCTTTAGCCAAGGATGGAGACGCCGGTAAGAAGATGATGGCCGGGCTATTTAGCATGGTCAAAGCAATGGAGCCACGCAACGTAACAGTTACAGCAGTTGCAATCACAGGCGACAGCGCCGAACTAAGCGTCACGGCCAGCGATGCTGGTGAATTTCCCGATGCCATGAACAAAGGTTTTAGCAACATGGCCAACAGCATCAGCGCGGGCCTAGGAGCTAAGCCTGGTGCAACCAAGCCAATGCGCAGCACCACCACTGGCAAAATTAAGATGGTGAAGGAAGGCGGCAATTGGTTAGTTGGAGAAGAGAGTTGGGCCACAAAAGTAACCAATCTAACTCCAGCACAAGAAGCCAAAAAAAATGCAGAAGATGCACAGAAGAAAGGCCTAAGTTCTTGGTGCGCCCCAGCAGCATCAATGGCATTTCCACAGAAACCAGCTGCAGGGCGCATTCATGGTCAACCATTCGTTGTGGAAAACGCCGAACTATCGAACGATATTTTGACTCTGCGACAAGGACGAGACTTCTTCGCCGACAGAGAATTTGTGATCTTTGTTTTTGGCCTTGATGGAAAACTCGAGGGCCAACAAGTTGTAGTCAAAGATGGTGCCCCCGTAGGAAAATCAAGTTGCCACGTGCACATGAAATGGCTAGTACAGGGCAAGAGCCTTCCTGAGACAGCAATGTTTATGCCCACCGATGGTTATGGTATTCGCATAGCATTCGGCCAGCGCGACCCCAAAACAGGCTTGCTACCAGGATACATCGTGCTGCGTATGCCCGACAAAGAACAAAGCTTCGTGCAAGGCTATTTCTATGCCAAACGGAAATAAGGCTTCGGAAAGTAGGTGGGAGTCGGTGAGAGTAGGTGAGAGTAGGTGAGAGTATGGGAGAGGACAGGCTATTGGTTGCCTAAGGCCCAGCATTAGCCTGAGGAATTAGACTAGACTGTCCTGTAGATTCCAAAAATCTAGTAAACGAGCCTTTGTAATCAAACTTCTCGTCTCTATCGGTTGGCTCGAAGTCTGCAATTTTATGCTCTACATATGAAGCTCGCACAGGCAGCGTATTTTGAAACACACCAGCGGCATTAAAGTAAATAGCTTGGGCAATGTTGGCGTTTATTGAGCCATCTGCATTCGGCGTGAAAACATGAATCTGTTCAGTCTGAAAACTCTTGATGATGCGGTGGTTTTTGATATTTTCGCATATCATTAAGGCGAAATAGCGCATCACTACTTGATCACGAGCTACTTTCAATGGCAACTCTTCGGTGAGAACCGTGTGCACTATCATATTTTTTTCTTCAATATCGTAGCGAATTGGCTCGCGACGGGCTTCCCAAACATGGCCCTTCGCATCAATCTGTCGACCGCGCTCACGACGACGCACGTCTTTAATTGATCCACCCATATCTGAATAAACCTTGGTTCGCTCGGTCAATCCAGCAAACCAGTGAGGAATGCGATACCAGCCGTTGATATTCTGCTGGGGCAAGTTGGCGGCATCGAAAGTTTCGCCAGCTTGCAGAGCCTGAGGAATGACATGGGTTTTCTCGGTGCCAAGCTGAAAAGTTGGAGTTTGATCCTGAGTTTGCGTTTGAGCATAGGCAGGAGCCGAACCCAAGATCACAGCAAATGTGAACGAACAAGTGTATGCGGCACAGGTAAGACCGAGCAAGAAAAATAAGTTGATTCTATTCATCGTCGTCCAAAAGCTTACTATCACGAGCCCTACTAGCAAGCCACGAGTCAAACTCTTGGCGTTCGCTGTCAGAAAGCTCGCTATCTGAAATTCGCACTTTCAACCAATCGAAACACTCCTTCAATCTTTAAGGCGCTCCTTTTTCTTAGAATCGCTCACTCCAGCTCCATGGAATCAAGCACAGACTCTATTACGCCGTGAAAATCATCGAAAATCTCACTATCAGCGGTGTAATTGAACACATAGCCCCTATCTCCCTTAACAACAAGATATTGCTCAATTTTAGGGGTGCGTGGCGAATCTTCAAATGTAAATGTATAAATCGACTTTTTGGCTGGAACACCAGCTAACTTGCTATCACTTTCACTGACAACAGTAATTGGCATCTTTTGTGCGGCCATGGCCGCCTTAACTTGCTCGGTTGTAACTTTGAAATACTCGGCAAGTGTTGTTCCCGCAGGCAGACTCTCCACGGCCACGCGATAACTAGCCAAGCCACCCATGATTAGGAACTTGCAAACTATTGGACTATCTCTAGGTTCCAGCTTGCCCCAGTTCTGAGGATACTTAATACTAAATTTGTGCTGAGGGCTGCTATACCGCAACATTTCCTTAAGAGAGAGTTGGGCTGCTTCTTTTACTTCCTTCTTCGTCGGAAATTCGCCAGCAAGTGCTGGACCCGCAGCCAGAACTCCCAGCAGAGTCCCTAGCAGCAGGCCTATCAGGCAGGCGTTGCCGAGAGCTGCCAATAGTTGTTTTCTAAATGAAATCTGAATTTGCAATTTTCCCTCAACTAAAAAGCTAGAGGGAGTTTAACACTGTCAGTTGTATTGCGGAGAGGAAATGACAAACTCCACCGCTAATCCACCATCAAAATAGCTTTTGCGCTCAAGATCACCGTGTTTACTGTCTATCGTTTTTCCGTACAAGCTACCAGTAGGGCGCAAGCAGCCATCGAGTTCCATCAACTGACCACAGTGCTTGCCACCATTTGCAACACCAAGATTATGCACCTGATCGCGAAATGCCACTGTCCACATGGCATTGTTTGCTTTCAGTGTATTGAGTCCAAGGGTATAAACTTGGCGGTCATGGACAATTTGATTGGGTACATCAGAAACAAAATACCCATCGACAACAACGGCACCACTCTTATCAAAGCGATAAACGAGAGACTGACCGTAGGCCATCGAACCAATTGAGGGTTGCATGCGGCCGCCAATCACAGCCAATAGCGAATCGAGCCTAACACGGCCATGGGCAGTGCGAATCCAGTCGTAGAGGCCTTGAACGAAAACATTTGATAATGTGCGGGTTTGACCATCATCAATATCGCGGGTTAGCATCGCTTGTGCGTCAAGGGGATAGTCACCGCCATTGGCTCTAAACATCTCCATATTGGTGCGGCTCGAACGAGGGTCGTTGATATAATCGGCCAAAGAAAGATAGCCACTTGGATAACCATCAGGTAGACCCACAATCATCACCCCGGCAGCGGCCCTATCTGTCAACGAGAACGGAGCAGCACAAGCAGAGCAAAAGACATTGCCAAAAACGCGGTCTCTAACATCAGCAAATTCTAACTCTGCTTTGGCACGCACTATACTTGATGGCATCTCACTTTTACCACCGTCGGCAATAAACTGGTCTTTGGCCACCAAATTCGGCTGTGCACCAACGCAGGCAAAAACGAATGACTGACCGGCCACAGCCAGGTCTCTAAAAGCTTTGTAGCAGCCGTTTTGAGCTGAAGCAGCTGGCACTTCGGCTAGCACTTCTGAAAGCGCCAAAGAGGTGTTCGTTGTGCCACCTTGAGAAAGATAGCCCAGCTCAAGAGTGAAGTTTTTTAAGTCTACAGCCTCCATGGTGCGCGATGATGCCAGACTTTTGATGAAAGTTTGGCGGGCGATAGTTAGAGGCTTAACGGCCTTGCCGCTGATACTGAGGGGTGCCCGAACGTCTTCGCACATAGCTAGCTTTAAGCCTTCCACTAGCCGCCTAGCTGCGGCCTTGGTGTTTGCAGCGTCAAGGCTGGCTAAGCGCAAATACTCTTCATTATTGAGATGCTTGGCCACCAGCATACTAGTGCGCGCCGTTGCAACTAAGGTATTTATGCCGACAACAGGTATGGGCTTGCCGTCTTGGGCAATCGACGATGAAGCAGTAGGTGCACCGTCGCTCAAGCCGACATATCCATAATTTGGATCTTCCACGACCACCTGAGACAGCTCCCGTGCAGCCGCCAATGAAGCCGCCTCTACGGCACTTTCGGCATGCCTATGGGCGGTGAAAAACTTGACCACGCTAGCGCAGGAAGTAGCAAAGAAAATCAAGAGAGCCATAGCAAAAATAAGCATGAGAAAGAGCATTGCTGAGGCTCGTTTGCCTCTTGCTTTTCGTATTCTCGATGATGATTTGCTATGGCTCATTATTTGCTAATCCTGCAAACTGATTCTATAAATACTTATGGACCGCCAACGTTTGAAGGTAGTCCATAAATTGGGCCATAAGGGGCGCAAATATCAGACACTTTCACTATTGACGAGCCCTTCCCCACAGCAGGGGAGCCAGGAGCAACAGAAAAGTTGAGAGAAGTCAGCGTGCGCGGAGTAAAGGCAGAAGGAGCCACTACGGTTGAAAGCGCGGCAGAATCGACAAACTGAGGGTCGACCAAGGTTGGGGCAAATGCCACAGTATTACCAGAAACTGCATACTGAACGTTGCCACTACCATTGACCTTCTGACCAGCTGGCACGTCAACAAACCCGCCCCAAACAATTGAATTGGCGACACGCAAAGTGCCCTGGGCATTTAGGCTGACCACATACTCGGGGATACCATATGGTAAGGGCTGCAGTGGATTAAGTTTCTTCTGATAGAGAGTGCAGTTGGCTACATTAACGTTAGCGCTGCTACCAACCGCGGGGGCAACTTTGATGTTTGCCAGACGAGCCGACAAGAAAAGACTATTTGTCAGACGAGCACTGCCACTAGCAATGTCAACGCCATAGTCAACGTAGGGCCCAAAGACACACTTGTGTGCGTAAATCGTCGAGGTCGCTCCACTAGCAGTTTTAGAACCCTGAATGCCAGTGCCATTATTAGCCCAGAAACCATAACCATTTGAACCGAAAGTGCAATTATTGAAGACAGTAATATTGCTAACACCGGCCACAGGCAATTCAAAAGCACTTATGCCACAATCGCGAAAATCACAGTTGATAAAGTGATTGTTGCTGCCACCAAAAACGACACCACCTTTCTTTCCTCCAGCATAAGGAGGAAAACCAGTAATCCTTGAAATTTCTACATTTCTCAAAGAGTTATTGCTTGTCTGAATATTGACGCCTTCAGCACCATAAGCCTCAAGCTTAATACCAGAGCGTCGTACTCCGACTAAATGAATATTTGATCCTACAAATTTCACTCCTGTGGCGAGTGGATATCCCGGCATTGCACCACTGAAAATCACTTGTCCTGAATGTCCTGCGGCACTACTTTGTCTAATCACTATATTGCTTACAGGAACACTTACTGAAGTCTTATAGGTGATACCGCTAGTGCCACCGTCCACAACAATGTGATCTCCGCTGGCAACTTTCGTCCAATCAATCTGAGCTGGGTCCTTCCAGGCTGAAGCCCAGTTCTGACCAGTGGTACCCAAACCCGCAGGAGATACATATAAGTTACGAGCTGCGACATCTTGAATGGTGGCAATATGGGCAGTGAGAGCGATAGACAGCCCAATCAAGCTACGAACTGCAAATTTGGGGATAGAAATACTTTTCACAATTATTCTCCATAGCAGCGGCCGCTCAAGACACCCCTGAGCTTTCACTTATTTGATGCCTCAACTGTAATGGCGAACCGTGAATAAGTCGTGAGCCCAACGTGAAAAGGGCGTGAAGTTACTAATGACAATAAAAACAATAGCGCTAGAGATTTCGCCAGCCCTAGCTAGCTGCTCTTTGCCGCTAGTTAGCCTGGGCCGGATCACAGCCTTAATATTTGGAGACTATGCGTTAATTTTCAGCCATTGGTGGAATAAGGACCTTGAACTCTACTTATATTTGTCAATTAAATGGTCTTTCCATGCCCAAAAAGACAATTGCCACCTTACTAGCGATACTAACAACTACATCGGTGACGCTTCTAACAGGGCCAGCTTTAGGTCAAAGCATCATGGAAGCCGGTGGTCTACATGCTGGAGTTGCCGGTCTAGGAGCCGGTTTGGCAGCCAGTCAGAACCACGGCAAAGCAATAAGATCGACCTATGAAGTGGCTGCACAGACCCAACAGGCAATTCTCGCTCAGAACAAAGCAATTGAGCAGTACCTCAATCTTGGCTCAAAATATGAGACAAAAAAAGAATGGGCCGCAGCTGAAAAATGCTATGCCTACGTTTTACAAGTGGTCAATCGCCGCGACGGCCCAGGCAGCGCTAACGGCCTACCAGCCCTTAAACACCTGGTTAGTGTCAATGTTGCCCAAAACAAGATTCCTGAAGCCATTGGTTTCCAGAGAACAGTTGTGGCATTTACTGAGCGTGCTAAAAAACTTGATCCTCAAGCAATCGTGCAGACCAAGCTCGACCTCTCTAAATTGTTTATCAAGCAAAATGATTACAGCAGCGCTGAGCCATACTTGCAGCAATCAGTCGTCATTGCCCAGAAAGAGACAGCCATTCCTAGGGCTCAGCGAACGACAACGCTAAAAACCTACAGCACTGTTTTGCGCAAGCTCAAAAAGACCACTGAAGCCGAGGCTATCGAAGCGGCCTTGGCCGCGCAAGTATTAGAAGATGAGGCCATGGCAAGCAAAAAAGACGAAGCCCAAAACGATACCAAGCCAGAAGCTGAAACAAAAACAGAGCAAAAGCCAGAAGAGAAATCTTCTCTAAAAGATGACAAGCCAGCAGAAAAATCTGGACCAGCGGTAGAGACTAAGGCCTCTGTGGAAATCAAATAGGCCATGTCAGCTGAAATAGACCAGCCTGATCTCTTGCAAAACGAGCTGCCAAAGCAATATCAAGTTTTAGGCCAAATCAAAGCCGGCGGCATGGGGGCAATCTACAAAGTAGAGAATCGCTTCACCAAAGTAATTTATGCCGTCAAAGTTATCAATCCAGAGAACGCTAAAGATGCCAGTATGCGTCAGCGTTTTATTGTCGAAGCAAAAGCGGCAAGCCTCCTGAAACATCCAAATATTTGTCAGACCTATGACTTTGGCGTCAGTGAAAATCACGTGCTGTACTTGGTGATGGAATGGCTTAGTGGTATCAGTCTGCAACAAAAAGTATCGAGAGACGGCCCCTTGCCTTCGGCTGAAGCCACCACAATTTTCCAACAAGTGGCATCAGCACTCAATCATGCTCACGAGAATAATGTCATCCATCGCGATCTAAAACCCGACAATATCATGCTCAGCCGCGATCAAAAGGGCGGCACAGTGGTGCACATTGTCGACTTTGGTATTGCCAAAGTAATTAGCGATAATACTCCGTCTAAGGACGGCCTAACGCAAGCTGGTGCTCTACTGGGTACGCCTATGTACATGAGCCCAGAACAGGCCAACGGTGACCCAGTAGACCAGCGTGCTGACCTCTATTCACTGGGCTGTGTCATGTATTTTGCTCTCAGTGGCAAGCCTCCCTTTTTAGGCAATAGCCTGCTCGACACTCTCTACCAGCATGTACACAAGCCGCCACCACCACTTGATACGGGCTTGAAAATTTCAAACGACATGATTTCTATCATGATGAAAGCTCTTGAGAAAAAACCAGATGATCGCTACCAAAATATGAATCAGCTCTTAGCTGACCTCAACAAATTGGCCAAAGGGCACAATGTCAAACCCCGATTACTTGCTCGCGATCGCAAAAAGATTCGCAGCGGCCTACTCTTGCCCGTGTTATTCATTGCTGGCTTTACGGCCATCCAACTCTTGGTCACTGGAATCGAGGCCCTTAACAATTCAATGAAACAGCAAAATGCCATGCGAAAAACAACTCCCCAGAAAACTGGCAAACTTAAGAGCAATGCCAAGCACGTACTGCCCAACAAATAGAATTTTAGCAATAGATTTTTAGCAAGAAGTACCAAACAAAATCTTGCGGCTATCATCCGTAGTGGAAAAATAACTTCATTATCGGTGTGAGCCAATGCTTAGCAATTAAGTTGAAAAAATATTGTTCGTGCTCAACTTCTTTTTGTGCGAACACTTTGATAATAGCCGCATACTGCTCCAAGCCTAAACCACTAGCATGGTAGGCGGCTTCTTCATACTCTTTGATATTAGCCTGCTCCAAACGCCCGGCAAAATACATGGGCATATACCAACCACTGACAAAACAAGCCAAAAAAATCACAGAACCGATGGTTCTCATCATCAAATCCCGCCAAGCTACAGGCTTTGCCCCTAACTCATCAAGCATTTTCAACAAGCTAACGCGATGGTGCCATTCATCCATTTCGATGCGGCGAATATCTTGCCGTTCAGACTTCTTCCATGCCGCACGCCAATGCCCAGCATAAGCCAAAGCAGCGGCAAGTTCACCAGAATATGCCATTTGCAAAATATGAATGAGTTTCTTCCTATGATACTCAGGTTCAAACTCTGTTTGCTTTTCAGGTTCAAACATAGGGCGATTGATGTGGTTAATAGAGTCGGCCATCTATATCAATCCCCATTAGAGCGACTGTATTATAAGGGCAAATAAAGGTCTATACTTAGGCTTTAAAACCTAAGTTAAACGCAATAATAGAAATCACTCGTCAATGCAACAATCTGAAGAATTACTTGAAGACAGAACTCTTGAACGAGCAACTGGGCCTGAGCGCGTCAGGGCGACCTTTCGCATTTATCATCCAGATCTCGAACCAGAACTGCTAACAGCACTTCTTGAGATCACACCATCAATCGCTTGGCGCGGCGGCGAAGACTCATACGGATGGCGCAAACGACCAGGCTTTAAAGCCCCATCTGGGGGCTGGTTACTAAGCTCACGCACAGTCATGCGCGGCAACAACGCCAGTGCCCACATAGATTGGCTCCTCGACCAGTTAGCAGGCAAAGCTAATATGATCAAAGACTTGCAAAACAGGGGCTTTATGATAGATGTCGTGGTTGGCTGGCACGCCACATCATGGAACACAACCCCAGCCCTTTCGCCCGATCTCATGAGGCGGCTTGCCAAGCTCAATTTACCTATCTGGTTTGACGTATATCTGTTTGGCTCAGAAGAAAGAGAAATTAGTTGATATAAACACTAAGAAATACTAGTAAATTGAACATGAATTTTGAAACACAGCCCCAAGAAACCTACGCCACTCTGCGCATCTATCATGCTCAGCTAGTGCCAGATGAATTGACTGACCTCTTTGAGATCAAGCCGACAATGGCCTGGAAAATGGGCGATCAAATAACCATCGCTCACTCTGACAAGTATACAGACACTCCAAACGCAATCGATGCTCAGACTGGCGGCTGGCTGCTTTCTTCTAAGCAATCGGTACGCAGCACCGATGCCATGAAACACATCGAATGGATGGCTGACCAGTTGGCCAATCACGGCAACTCCATCTACAAACTACAGCGATCTGGGTTTACCGTTGATTTGGTCGTAGCCTGGTTTTCGGATTCATGGAATACTTGTCCAGCGCTAACACCAGAGCTAATGCTACGCCTTGCTAATCTACGCATACCTCTCTGGTTCGATGTCTATCTAGACCAGCCCATGGATCTTAGTATTCTCAGTTAACGGTAACCGCCACCATACTGCACATCAGCAATTTTGATAAATTGTTTGGCATCCCACAAATAGGTCCATTGCTCAGTCGAACACAGTAAGTATCTTCCATCAGGGCTAAAGAGAGCGGCCCGAACCGGATACTGATGAGTAATTGTGCCAACTTCGGCACCATCAGCAGTTTTCCACAATTTAGCATTTTGGCCATCAAGGGTGACGAGCTGGCTGCTATCAGGATTGAAAATCAGCGAAATCACTTGCTTTGATTGCGGCATCTTAAGAGTCATCAGACCTTGAGAGGCAGACCATAGTTGAAAATTTTCCTCTGTGGTAACAGCAATCAAATTGCCATCTTGACTGAGCACCATTTGCCGAACATTGGCTTGATGATCAAGCTGCTTTCTGAACTCCCCGCCAGGTGACCAAGTTCTAGTCCAGGTGCCACCACTGGTGACGATGAAAGAACCGTCTCGACTGTACGCCACCCAGCGAATGGGCCCACCATGCTGCAAAGCCATCAATTCAACACCGGTGGTTGCATTCCACAATGAGGCCGTATCGCCAGAAACAGTGAGAAACGACTGACCAGATGGGCTATAAATAATCACTTTGGCTGAGCCGATGCTTGGCACCATGGCGCTAAAATCAGCAGCGGTTGTACGTACAGGCATGCCTCCGGTGGGGTCAGCCATAAAACGCGGTATTTTATTACCGAACACCACCGAGTTAATTTGGTTAACTTGGGCAAAGGCGTCAAGATTTGAGCTTAAAACTAACCCGAGAGAAAGCGTCAGTAACACTAATTTCCGCATTTGCAACCTTCGATGAAAGCCCCGTAAACCATGTCTAAAAGATCGATTTATAGTATTTGTAGCAGGATATGTTAGCACTCGACGTGGCATAAAGATTCCAGAGAACTGCAAAGTCGAGGCAACAAGCGAGAGTATGAGTACAGACAAAAGATCAAGTGGCGTCAGCTCAAGCCCCATAGATGTCGATTCTATAGCACTAATTGATAGCGACGACGCCAAATCTACCAACAGCAAAGATAGCAGTAATAAAGCCGTTATCAGCACTGCTAGCAGCAACAACGGAAAGGCCAGCTCGACTACCGAGCCAGAAGCGGATGCGAAGAAAAAGAAAACGCAGATTCAAAAATCTGAAAGCAAACTATCAGAAGACGATTTAAGAAGAGTTAACACCAACAAAGGCCTGCTAACCCTTCTAAGAACCAAAGACATCAAAATAAAAGATGTTATGGCCGATCTTGAGTACGAAGAGGAACTAGAGAGGCTGCAAGTTGAGCTTGTCAAACTACAGAGATGGGTGCAAGACAAAGGCAAGCGCATCGCAATTATTTTGGAAGGCCGCGATGCTGCTGGTAAGGGTGGCACCATACGTAGGTTTACTGAGCACCTAAATCCCCGTTCTATGCGAGTGGTGGCACTACCCAAGCCTACCCAACAAGAGCGCGGTCAATGGTACTTCCAGCGCTATTCTGTTCAACTACCTAATGCTGGTGAAATAGTATTTTTTGATCGCAGCTGGTACAACCGAGCGGTGGTCGAACCTGTCAACGGTTTCTGCACAAAAGTTGAGTACCAACGCTTCATTCAGCAAGTTCCTGAATTTGAGCATATGCTCTACGAAGACGGTATTACAATCATAAAATTTTGGTTTTCCATCTCAAGAGAAGAGCAAAAAAAACGCTTCGAATCAAGACAGTCAAACCCCCTCAAACAGTGGAAGCTGAGTCCAATTGACCAACAAGCCCAAGACCTCTGGGAGCACTACACAACTCACAAAGAAGAGATGTTCAGCCGCACCCACATGTCCTTCAGCCCGTGGATAGTAGTCAAAGCTAATGACAAGCGTTTGGCTCGCCTTGAAAGCATTCGCTATGTCCTCAATTTGCTAGATTATAGCGGCAAGTCTGATGCCAAAGTCAGACTCTATCCAGATCCGAATATAGTCAATCGCTTCCACCGCCAGATAGCTAATATCGACTAACTAATAAATTTAGAGCACTAAGCCTAGAACAATAAAAGTAGAAAAAATAACATAGAGAATTCTTCAAGAAGTGGCAAGTCAAGCACACTGAAGCTCTCAAAATTTATACTCTATACAAATGTCGATTGCCTACACCGCCGAGCAGATCCTAGAGCTTGCGCCAGACAGTTCTGCCGGTAAAGCCGGACGGGATTTGGCCACTGCTTCAAAGTGGAAAAATCTGGGCTGCAACGAGCAAGCAATATGGGGCGAGTGTCAAGGTAGCGGCGCCTCCCCCTATCAGACCAGAGCAGACCTCAGCGGCCCAGCGTTTAAGTGCAGCTGCCCAAGCCGAAAGTTTCCCTGCAAGCATAGCTTAGCCCTAGCCCTGCTTTGTAGCGCCAGCCAAGCACTTTTTGAAGAGAAAGAGCCACCAGCTTGGGTAAGCGAATGGCTAACCAACCGCGGGGCGAAGAAGCGCAAAGAAACTAATGAAGTTGAGAAGAGCCCAGAACAGCTAGAAGAATCGCTCTTAGCTAAAGACAAACGCAAGCAAGACAGACTTAGCCGTGTACAAACAGGCATCGAAGAGCTAGAACTGTTTATTAGTGATTTGATGCGTCAGGGCATAGGCACAGTGAAGAAGCAACCATTTGCTTTTTGGAAGAGCCGAGCCGCTCGCCTAGTAGACGCCCAAGCACCAGGCTTGGCCAGGCTAGTCAGTGAGTGTGCTGAAATTATTGCCCGCAGCAGCGACTGGGAAGACGCCCTAATCGACAAATTGGCCACTATAAATCTCATTTGTCGTGCCTTTCTCAAGCTAGAAAATCTTCCACCAGAGCTAAAAGCCGACGTGCTCACCGCTATTGGTTTCAACCAAAGCCAAGATGAGCTGCTCAGTGGTGCTGGAAAGTGCCTCGACGATCTCTGGTTAGTTGTAGGGCAATATAGCTACACGCAAGATCGCTTGCGTGTTCAAAGAAATTGGCTCTGGGGTAAAGGCGGTCAATCGGCATTAGTACTAGGCTTTGCCCATGGCACGGCCCCCTTTGACACTATGCTTATACCAGGATTGTTTTACAGAGGTGAGCTAGTTTTCTATCAAGGCTCGCTACCACAGCGCGCTTTGATCAAGTCGAAACACAGCGAGCCAAGCATCGCACCGTTTGTCAGCGGCCTCCCTTCGGTAGGGGCTGCACTTAGTAGCTATGCTAGCGACTTAGCTAAAACTCCATGGTTAGACACTGTGCCTTTTCTCTTAGAAGAAGTGATACCACTTAGAACCTCAGGTGGAAAGTGGTGGCTGGTAGACAAAGAGAAAAATGGCCTACCGCTGATTGTCAAAGAAGAAACCGGCTGGCAGCTGCTCAGCTACGCAGGAGGCCTACCGCTCTCACTGTTCGGTGAATGGGATGGCACCACCCTCAAACCGCTAGCAGCCATGAAAGATGGCAATTACCTCCGACTGCAAACACTGGAGGTCTGATGGCCATCCAAGTGAAAAAGAGTCCATTCTATGAACTCACAGAAACAGCTATTCTTGGTACCGACAGAAAGCCTTTAAACCGCATTCTAGCAGGCGGCGATCTCGGAAAGACAATTGCTGATCTTTCAGAACGAGAAGGCCAGGGTGAAAACCAATCGCCAGAGCGCGTCTTAATAGATCAACTGACTACCCTGAGTATAGCGCGTAAAGCCGGTATTCATGCCAATGTCTTTGAGAACCCAATAGCTGTCTGTCCGCCAGAATCCCAGCAAAAAGTGTCCGAGCGCTCATTGGCTCTGCTAGTACAAATACTAGCTCTAGAGACAAAGGGCAGCGAGCTGAGACCGTCAAAAATGGTTGCCGACTGGCTAAGCTATTGCGCTGAAGCCAATCAAAGAGTTCCTGAAGAATTTGTGCCTCGTCTACTAAGCTTGGGCAGAAACATCAGCGACTTGCACCAACTAATAGCTAAATGCTGTGGTGAACATTTCGCTTGGCTCATATCACTCAATCAAGAGTGGCGCACTGCCTATAAAATACAAGAACCTGACCAGCCTGATGATTCTGACCAAATTCAAGCCTTAGTCAATACTTTCGAGACAGCCGATCAAAAAGAACGCTATCAGGCCTTGCTTACTATGCGGCAGCATGACGCTCAAGCAGCACTAACACTCTTAAGCTCAATTTTCGAAAAAGAATCATTCGATAGTAAAATCCTCTTCCTTAAGGCCCTGAACATATCTCTCAGCCTAAGCGACGAACCTTTTCTCGAAGACGTAGCACTAGCTGACCGGCGCAAAGAAGTGCGCGCGCAAGCAGCAGCACAACTCTGCTTGATCGCCAACTCACGTTTTCAACAACGCATGATAGCAAGAGCTGATCAATATCTTGCCTACAACAAAAATGAAAACCGCTTTGCCATTACCCTTCCAGATAAACTCGAAGACAGCATGAGCCGCGATGGTATCATTGAAAACTTGTCCATTGATTCACGCTTAGGTCAAAAGGCCACTTGGCTGTGCCAAATAGTAAGCTTAGTACCAGCATCTCATTGGCAAAAGCGCTTCGCCTTGAGCGCAAAAGAAATACTCAAAGTCGCCACAGCAAACAGCGAATGGTCACTCGCCCTCACTCTTGCCCTAATCAACTCAGCAGCAAAATTTGGTGAAGTCGAGATTCAGCAGGCAATTTTAGAATGCGGTGAAATTCACCTTACTGACTCACAATCTGGCTTGCTTCTTCTTAAAGCGCTGCCCCACGCGCTGCTAGAAAATCTCATTCTGCAAAAGCTCCCGAGCTGGTCAAGACCGAGTGAGCAGGCACCAAGGCTTGACCTCTGGTATTACCTAGAGCAAGTTGACTTCAATTGGAGTGAACAATTCACTCGCGAAATAATGAAATTTATCATCAAAGAATGTCGCGAGAAAGTACCAGTATTCGGTCACACTTTCTACAGTAATGCCAGCATCTTTGCGCTGCGCATGCACATTTCAGCAGGCGAGTTAATCGAACAGATTGCCATCAACTCGGAAATGACCGATGTCTATCGACGCAACGCCCTAGAGCGCATGAGCGACACAGTAAAGCTGCGCTATGAAATTTTTCAATCTTTTAAGTCATCCAAAGAAATTATTACCAGCACCAAGGGGAATAGACAATGACCGAACTTCTGGCTCAAGTACTGCGCCAACATGCCGAGCAGCAGTACGCCAGCGAACTGGCTGAACTAGCCTTAGTCGACAAACGGCAACGGCCACCGAGCTGGAAGCTTTCACCTTGGGCCGTGATGCAATATCTCATGGGCGGGAAACTGGAAAACGGTTTTGAAATTACACCTAAATATGTCGGCAACAAGCGCATCATCGAAATTGCTATAGCCACCCTGACCACAGACCGCGCCCTATTGCTTCTGGGAGTACCTGGTACAGCCAAGACCTGGGTATCGGAGCATCTAGCAGCAGCCATCAGTGGCGACTCCACTCTATTGGTGCAAGGGACAGCAGGAATGCCAGAGGAGTCAATTCGTTACGGCTGGAACTACGCCAGACTGATTGCCGATGGCCCCTCATTCAACGCCTTAGTAGCCAGCCCAGTAATGCAAGCCATGCGCCACGGCAAGATAGCTAGAATTGAAGAACTAACCCGCATACCAGCCGATGTGCAAGATTCACTAATCACAATTCTTTCAGAAAAGGTCCTGCCGATTCCGGAACTAGGCGACGAAGTGCAAGCAATCAAAGGCTTCAATGTCATTGCCACGGCCAACGATCGTGACAAAGGCGTAAATGACTTGTCGAGCGCTCTCAAGCGCCGCTTCAACACAGTTGTATTGCCCACTCCTGCCACCATTGAAGAAGAAGTAGACATTGTCGCCCGTCGCACCGAAGCTCTGGGCCGGGCCTTAGAGCTTCCAGCGGAGCCACCAGCTCTAGAAGAAATTAGACGTGTAGTGACAATTTTCAGAGAGTTGCGCAGTGGTATCACTGCCGACGGCAAGAACAAAATCAAGAGCCCCAGCGGCACACTCAGTACCGCCGAAGCCATATCAGTAATAAACAGCGGACTAGCTCTAGCTGGCCATTTTGGCGACGGCACCATCAAAGCAGATGACTTGGCAGCTGGAATAGTTGGGGCTGTGGTCAAAGACCCAGTGCAAGATGCCGTTGTCTTTCGTGAGTATTTAGAAACCGTAGTAAAGGAACGAGACGGTTGGAAAGATTTCTATCGGGCATTGCGCAATATCTCCTAAACTTTTCTTGTATCTTCAATATTATTGGTATCTTCAGTATAAATGAGCGAAACGAAAATCTTTGGTATCAGACATCACGGCCCGGGCTCTGCCCATAGCCTCTTGTCGGCATTGAAAGAATTTCAGCCCGACTGTGTTTTGATAGAAGGACCACCAGAGGGCAACAGTCTTCTGCCTCTTGTCACCGAAGCAGGCATGGTACCGCCAGTGGCACTGCTGGTTTATGCCCAAGATAATCCACGCCAGGCCTGCTACTATCCATTCGCTGAGTTCTCACCAGAATGGCAGGCCATGAAATATGCCGTCAGCAAAGCCGTTG
This sequence comes from bacterium, assembly GCA_018062085.1. GTDB lineage: Bacteria > Cyanobacteriota > Vampirovibrionia > Obscuribacterales > Obscuribacteraceae. Next base: position 46,002 of record JAGOSY010000003.1, read on the forward strand.
CTTGCCGCTTTATCGACCTGCCTCAAAGTCACTGGCTAGCTCTCAATGAAGCAAAGATCAATAAGGCTAAGCAAAAGAAAGACACTGCTATTGGCGCCTTCACACCGGTGGCGAGCCAGGACTTTGAACAAAGACCGGAAGACCCACTCAATGCTTCCGATGCTGCAATCGATCTTAAGATCGAAATTAGGCCGGCCTTGGAGGCCCTGACTTTCGATGATTCTAGCCCTGATGAATTAGCCCCAAAAGAGCATGAGCACGACGTAAAAGAGCTGCTAGAAGCTCAAGAATTGGCTAATCTGACTAAAGAAAGAGCAGAGTACAACGAGAAAATTAAGCGCGATCCAATTGGCTGCTTAGCCGAAATAGCAGGTTTTAGCGACGGCGAACGCTGGTGGGAACAGATAGTCGAGCAGCGCTCGCAAAAGCATTCAGCCCTTGCCACTGAGGATTCATCTAACTACTTAGTATTCGATGCCATCAGCGAAGCCATGCAGGTGCTTCGCCTAGAACTCGCAAAAGATGAAGACCCCAATGCTCGAGAAAGGACAGCCAAGCTAGAAATTTCAGACGACGGCAGTGAGCGCACAATTTATGATGAAGACGAACTGATTGAGCCCATGCGCGAGGCCTATATGCGCCAGTGCCTGCGGGCCGCTAGTAAAGAATTTAGCCGCATTGCTGTGGTCTGTGGTGCCTGGCACGCTCCAGCTTTGCGACAGATACCAGCAGCAAAAGAAGACAATGCCTTACTCAAAGGTCTACCCAAGCAAAAAGTTGATGCCACCTGGATACCATGGACCCACGGCCGACTTTCATTTTCTAGCGGCTACGGTGCTGGTGTCGAGTCGCCGGGATGGTATCACCATATATTTACTAACAGAGAAAACCCGGTTCTCACTTGGCTCGTGAAAGTAGCGCAACTATTGCGAGCAGAAGATCTTGATGCCTCATCGGCCCAAGTAATTGATACTTTGCGCCTAGTCGAGGCAGTGTCGTCTATGCGCGAACTGGCTCACCCAAGCCTTGACGAACTAAATGATGCCATTATTACGGTGCTCTGCTCTGGCAATAGTATTCCTCTTGGCCTAATAAAAAAGAAACTCATTGTCGGCGAGACCCTAGGTCAAGTACCAGAAAACACACCAGGCACGCCACTAGAGCGCGACTTAAGCAAACTGCAAAGTAAACTACGCCTGAAGCCTGAAGCTACCTCAAAAGTGCTTGAATTAGATTTGCGCAAGCCCCTTGACCTAAGCCGCAGTGAGTTGCTCAATCGCCTGCTAATACTCAATATTGATTGGGCAGAAAAACAATATATTCGCGGCAAGAGCGGCACTTTTCACGAGAATTGGGATCTTGAATGGTACCCAGAACTAAGCATCAGATTAATAGAGGCTGGCATTTGGGGACGCACCATTGAGCATGCCGCTGCAGCCAAGGCGGCCGATGTGGCCAGTAAAAATAATAGCCTCGCGACGCTAGTTGATTTGCTTGAGAAAATTCTAGAAGCTGACTTACCTGACGCCCTAAAGATGGTAATGGAGCGCATTAACAGTGAAGCAGCTGTAGCTGGCGATGTCATTGAACTGATGAAAAGTGTTCCTACATTGGCCCGCGTTGTACGCTACGGCAACGTCAGGGGCACCGACGTCGAAGCAGTCAAATCGATTATTGATGCCTTGGTCACCCGCGTTGTAATTGGGCTGCCATCAGCCTGTCAGTCACTTGATGATGAGGCCGCCGACTCAATGCAAGGCCTAATCAATGAAGTTAATGCGGCCTTACTGCTGCTGAGCAGACAAGATCACCTCAGCTCATACAGAGAGCTGCTGACAAAATTAGCAAACAACGAAAACCTCCATGGCCAGGTAGCTGGCAAGGCCACAAGACTATTGTTTGAAAGTCGCACCCTTGACGATCAAGCGGCCGCACGCATGATGCAATGGGCTCTTTCGCGGGCGGCCGAACCGCTTTATTCAGGCAAATGGCTTGAGGGTTTTCTCAGCGGCAGCGCCCTAGTCTTAATTCACGATAGTCGCCTCTGGCAACTACTCGATAATTGGTTGCTCAGTTTAGATAGCGAAGCATTCAAAGAGTTGCTACCTCTTTTAAGACGAACTTTTTCCACCTTCACCAGCCCAGAACGCCGTCAAATTGGCGAAAGAGTGCGCGAAACCCAGGCTATTGAAGGCGACATTTTCATTGCCGCTGACGAGGAAGATCTCAATTTGGAGCGCATTCGACCACCACTGAATATGGTGCGATTTTTGCTCGGGCTACCACCCCTTCCCGAATTTTCAAAAGACGAGACACCTAGAGGTGAATGCCCATGAGCACAGGCCAAGAAGAGCTTGAAGAGCGCTTAAGAAGATGGCGCCTTCTGCTGGGCAGTCAAGATAATGAAGGGCTTAAGCATGCCCTTACAGGAGAAGATACCGCCATCGATGCCACACTTTCTTCTCTGTACAATCCGCGAGAAGACGATGGTGGCCGCCGCGGTGCCGACCTTGGCAGTTCAAGCCCAAACGTAGCCCGCTGGCTCGGAGACATCCGCAAGTATTTTCCTGCATCGGTGGTCACCATCATGCAAAAGGACGCTCTGGAAAAACTCAATCTTAAACGTATGCTTTTAGAACCAGAGTTATTGTCGTCTATGGTGCCCGATGTTAATTTGGTTGCCACGCTCGTGGCCTTAGGCTCAGCCATGCCCAATAAGACCAAAGAAACTGCCCGCATGGTGGTGCGAGCAGTTGTCGATCAGTTGATGGCTAAACTGGCCAACCCAACCAGACAAGCAATTGTTGGAGCCACCAATCGAGCAACAAAAAACTATCGCCCGCGCCACCACGAAATCAACTGGGCTAGGACGATCCAAATAAACCTGAAGCACTATCAACCTGGTCTCAAAACCATAATTCCCCAACGAATTATTGGCTACGGCCGCAAACGCTCAAGTCTGAAAGACATAATTTTACTGGTTGACCAAAGCGGATCGATGGCCACCTCAGTGGTCTACTCAAGCATATTCGGAGCAGTGCTCGCCTCTCTGCCTGCAGTTTCGACACAGCTAGTAGTCTTTGACACGGCCATCGTTGACTTGACAGAAAAATTGGCCGACCCTGTTGACGTTATCTTCGGTACCCAGCTTGGTGGCGGCACCGACATAAACAGAGCGGTGACCTACGCCCAGACACTCGTCAAAAGACCTAGTGATACCATACTGGTTTTAGTAAGCGACCTCTTCGAAGGCGGCAACAACCAAGAAATGCTCAAACGCATCTATACATTGGTCAATTCTGGTGTGACGGTGGTGGCCCTGCTGGCACTTACTGATCAAGGTGCACCCGCCTTCGATCACCGCAATGCTGCACATTTTTGCGAGATGGGAATACCTGCCTTTGCTTGCACACCAGATCAGTTTCCGCAACTGATGGCTGTGGCCATCAACAAAGGCGACCTAGCATCGTGGGCCGCAGCCCAGGGAATTGTCACGGCAAGGGCAGAAAAAAAGCGAAGTCTAGACAAGCTAATAGCTCTAGACATACAACAACTTTAGAGGAATCTATTGACGAATATAGGTACCGACGGTTTCGCCGTGAGCAAGAATATGGCCAGCAATAGCCTTCTCAAAAGCAACTTTATCTAAGCCTGGTTTAACGCTTAGCATTTTATCTAAGGCAAAGACGCGGAAATAATAGTGGTGCACTTTGCCCTTGGGCGGAGATGGACCGTTATAGCCTGTTTTTCCGAAGTCATTCTTGCCCTGACTAGCTCCCACTGCTGTGGCTGTTTTTGCTGTTCCTTCTTTCAACTCAGTGATTTTGGCATCAAGACCATAGAGCAACCAGTGCCACCAATCCCCCCGAGGCGCGTCAGTATCAACTACGCAAATGGCAATGCTTTTAGTCTTAGCAGGAGGGGTAGACCAGGTCAAAGAGGGGGCAATGTCTTCACCGTCAGCCGTGTAACTAGTCGGGATGGCGGCACCGGCGGCAAAGGCAGTAGTTGAGACTTTCAAACTCTCGATTTGTGCCTCCTTCAGATTTTTCTGATCATTTTTAGCGTGCCCTGGCAGCATCAAAATGCTAGGGGAAAATGCCAAAGTTAAAACTAGTGCTAGTAATAAAGGTGGCAAGAATACTAGTTTTGGAAAGAGGAAAACCGAAAAAGGCTTAGCCGGAAAATTGAGGCAATTCAACGCTAATTAACCTCGGCAATACTTGTAGCTCTAACTTCGCCGCGCTTAATGATACCCACCACTTTTACAACATGGGCCTTATCGCGAGTAGATGCCTTCATTACTTTCTTGGCAATTGCCGAACTAGCATTGTCAAGATCAAGCCATTGCCCTTGACTATATATTGAAAAACCAGCCTCACAGCAAGAAGGTTCAAGAGAACAGGCCTTAGTATGCTCTTTGACACTCTTGATCGCGTCTTTGTTGTCGCCCTTTATGGCTGCAGCGCAGGAACGGTCAACTAGGTACCCGGTCCAGCTCTGTGAGCCCGAGGCGGCAGCATTGGCCCCAGCAGATGCTCCAGAAGCTGACGTAGAAGCGGCGGCAGCCTTGGCCACAGTCATATCTGCTGTCTTCGAAGCGGACTTATCTACAGGCCTAGCTGCGGTCTTGGCTGCCGGCTTCGCAGTTTTGCTTGTAGTTGGCTCTGAAGCAAAAGTAGGCAGGGCTGTTAAGGGAAACAGAGCCATGAGAGAAACGGTAATTTGTTTTGGTAACATGATCCACGTGGTTGCTAACTGAAGTTTTACTATCCGAATAAAGAACATCCTAGCAAATCTGTTCTAATTCTAGTATCAAGTTATAAGTGTTAGTTCTAAGCGCAATTACTAACCCAATTTTCTCCTGTTGATAACGAAATTTTCTTATGAACGTTGACGAGCTAGCTCAGAGCCTGATCAAAATTACATCTCGACTGCCAGAAAATCAGGCTGAGCAGGTGCGTCAATTCATCTCTACTAGCCGTACAAAAACCCTAGGTCTAGTGGCCCACGCTATTTCGAGAAAAGGCAGTAGCAATCAAGCACCAAGTTCCTTAGCCGGACTAATTGGCGGACAACCACTCTTACCGCCTTATTTCAAATGGCCGGATGATCGCTACGGCCAATCAATGCTATTCCTTGCCCAATTCGATTTGGCCCACTTACCGACCGTTAACCCCGATGCGCCCAAGGGCGGCTTCCTTACTCTCTTTCGCTCAGCAGCGGCAACAAACCTAAATAGCAAAGACAGAAAAGGATTTTATATTCAATGCTTGCCCGAAAGCGACCGCAAAAACCTTGCGCCAACAGCACAACCAGAAGACAAAGAGCTGCCAGCCTTCAGCTTTGAAAGCGGCCTCACTTATACTGTCACTCAAGACTTAGACGCCTTGATGAGAGTAGTCGACATACCCTTTGATATGCAGGCCGACCTAGAAAACTGGATCAGCTCATTCAATTCACTGTCAAAATGCCAAAGCCAGCTGTTCGGCACCAATATTAGTGGCTTCAATCAGCTACAAGAAACCTGTGCTTTTGCCTTCAACGGCATCTCTTATAATCCGTCCCGCGCTAGCGATAGACACTACAGCCATCTTGTCAAAGAAGCCGCCGACTGGATTTTACTCACTCGCATCAATGAAAAAGAACTGTTTGGAGCCAATCACACGGTACAAGAAACGGTCGTGCTCATACGTCAGGAAGATTTGAAAGAAGGTCACTTCGACCGAGCCTGGATGATAGTGCGTCCTCTGGCAGCAACTCCAGCACCACCGGCCTAAATTGGCAAACAAGTATGGTTCACCCCGAGAACCATACAAAAAAGGAAACAACCTATGGCCTGTCGTTAAGACAAAAAATATTAGTTTCCATGGAAACCATTATTTTTAGAACAAAAGACTATGCCAATGACCGACGCACATGTCGATTGCAATTTATGTATGTACGCTAGACTCAAGCCATTCAAGAATGTGGTGAATTGAACTTTTCACTTGGCTCTTCAAAGTAGCAGGTGCAGCTTTGCCTTCCAGACTAGCTAGGTAATTACCAGTGCTCTTAAAATCAAAGGCACGGCGCAAGAATAGCTTCGGGTCATTGACACCTTCCATACTTACCGGTCGCTGATTGCGGTCCAGACTGACAACTAGCTTAGAAGACTTGATTGGCACAGAAGATCCCGGCCAAACAGCATCAGGAGATAGGGCCTTTCCATCTAGTGCCAGAGGCTCAACCACAATCTGTCTGGTAGCAGGCTGATACTGACTGCGAAGCATCAATTCAGAAATGCGACTATCGCGAGTAGGCATTAACACCCTTGTAATTTTAGAGTGGAAGAAATCAGACGTGCCGTCAATACGCTTATCGAGGGGAAAAAGTTTCTCCACATTGCCGGCAGCAGCCTTACTATCGCCAATTTCATAATACTGGCGATTCACCACTGGTGGTGTTGCCTCCAGGCGTCCAACGAATTTTGTGCTTTCAACTAAAGCGTTGACGCTTTCAGCTGGGGTCAAAATAGTGACATCATGGTTAGAACGATCACCTTGCTTGAGAACACCAACCAGGCGACCCTGAGAATCAATGATAGGGCCGCCTGAATTGCCATTTTCAGCGTGTAGTTTGATGCGCATGTTTAACGGGTCTACGCGCACAGAGTTAATAGTTTCACCTGGAGATAAGAAAGGCTTTTGCCAGCCATTCGGAAAACCAACACTGAAGAGCTGCTCGCCAGCCACGTTGCTCTTAATCACTCCCGAGCCTTCTACGGTCACTGGAGAAAATCTTGCAGCAGCTGTGGGATTTTTCAGTTGAATCAAAGCGAGGTCGTAAAGCGGCGACGACTTGATTACTGAAGCCTGGTGCGCCCGACCAAAGCTGTCGAAGATGGTCAAATCAAGCGCGCCTTCAACCACGTGATGATTAGTTACCATGCGACCGTCTTTGCCCACCGAAAACGCGGTACCGAAGCGACCGGCCATAGCACCATTCTCTTCAGCAAGAACTTCAACCCTGCCAACTTTTCCGCTCATACTAGAATAGAGCTTAGCCAAATCATCATACTTAGAGACAGTGACTTTAGAGCCAACAGCGGCCTCTTCACCCACTTGCAAAAGAGGTATATCAATTTTAGCAGCAGCCTGACGGACAAAATATGAACGAGCACCGATGGCTCCAGCACTACCTGCGGCGCCCATCAAAGTAGTATCAAATAAAAAAGCACCAGCGGAACTACTGACGACAGCTTTATTTTGCCAATGCTGCAAGTCTGATTGCCAGCTTGAGCTAGCAGCAGCAGATACTTCTGCCCCGTGTTTTCCGGCTTCAAGACCAAAGGCAACCCCACCAGCAAGGCCAAAGCTTTTCGCTGCCATGCCAATCATTCCTGGTTTGTGCGTCACCACAGCCAACCCTAAGCCAAAAGCAGCCGCCCCAGCAACTTTCAAGCTCGTTTCACCAGGATTTTCAACAGCCCGCTTAGCCTCAGCGGCAAAGCCCGAACCAACTGAGCCTAACAAATCGATTTCGCGCAGAATCTTAGCCCCGGTAGATTCGGCAGAATCAGAAGCAGGCCGACTCAAGCTCACAGCATTTGCTGCTGAATCAAGAACTGGTTGCTCTGAACTAACGTCAAGGGGCATTAAGAAATCTCATATATGTAGTAAAGAGATCTAGATGTTAAGCCCAACCATCCACCATGTCAGTGGGGAAAATACGAAGTCATTAGAACTGACGGAATATCACTCGTCGGTTGCGAGCTCGGTTTGCCTCGTTTGTATTTGGTTTCTCTGGCTTGGTGAAGCCAAAGCCCAGAGCCTTAAGCCGCCCTGGCGAAATCCCGCAACTGTCTATCAGGTAACGCTTTACAGACTCAGCCCGGCGCTGAGACAAGCTCATATTGTAGCTATGGCTGCCTATAGTGCAGGTATGGCCTTCCACTTGCAGCTTTAATTTAGAATCGCTAGCAATGTAATGGCTGAGGGAGCGCAGAATAGCTTTAGATGAATCGCGCAATTTAGCCGAATCAAAGTCAAACAAAATCAGATAAGAAGTGGCTACACCGCCATCTTTCAACTGATCGAAGATATTCTTGGCTTCTTTATTAGCGTCGCTTTCGCCGTAGGCATGGCCAAGGGAGGCCACCCAGCGAAAGGGAGCATTACCCTGAACCATAAGGGGAAAGCGAGGATTATCCAAAATCCAATAGGTCCAACCATTATCACAAACAGCCTTGATACAGCGCACCGGCACGTCTTTGCCATCAATGCGCATAGATACAGACTCTTCCCCACTGCCAGTGATGTAATGGGGCATCGGCACTGTCTCTTGATGCAGCACCATGACACTTTCCGGTCCATCTAGTGAAAATTCTGAGCGCTTGCCCTGCTTTATGTCTCTAAAGAGGTCATCTGAAATACGCAGAGCATTGTTATAACCAACCAGGGTGGTAGTCTCATGTTTGGGATAAAACAAACTAACTTTGCGGGAATGATGCATATCCCCCGGTTCAACGCGCCTTGAGCCCGAAGCATCGGCCGGTTCGCCCATCTGCCACTCGTATATATAACCATCGCGGCCTGATTCTTCAATGCGGGCCATAAAGTCATAGTTGCCAACCAGTCGCCACTGGGTGTCTAGACCATCGAAAATATGAAATGTCACTTCCAAACCGGGAGCAAAAACCACTTGAGTAGTGGGGTCGGTGATCTCGCGGGCCGCCGGTGCTGCGCTCTGGCGCATCACTGGGTCAGCAATTATGGTTTTCTTCGGGGCATAAGAGGCAGCCTGCGCCGATGGGGCCAGAGTTACGAAAACTAGATTTAGTAAGAGGGCGACTAGGCCGCAGGCAAACACAGATTTATAAGCGAAATTTGACATCTCTAAATTGTCGCAAAACTTGGCAGTTCTAATCTAGGTAAAGGCGCTAATGAGACAAAGAGCAACGACGATGATTAAAGAAAACTAGAGAATTGGCGGTTAAGCCCGGGAGTTCAATAGGCTGACATTAGAGGCACGCTGAATAAGTGGGGCCAAATTGTTTTTTAAGGTCACAAAACGGAGTTAGAGCAATGGGCAAGGCAGTAGGAATCGACTTAGGCACCACCAACTCTGTAGTAGCGGTTATGGAAGGCGGACAGCCAACCGTGATTGCCAATACTGAAGGGGCACGCACTACACCATCAGTTGTTGCCATGAGCAAGGGCGGAGAGAGGCTGGTAGGCCAATTGGCTAGGCGTCAGGCTGTGGTCAATCCGCAAAACACCGTCTATTCAATAAAGCGCTTCATGGGCAGACACTACTCTGAAGTAGCTTCTGAACTGCAAAACATTTCCTACAAAGTAAAAGAAGGCCCAGAGGGCGGCTGTAAAGTTGCCATGGGAGGCAAAGACTATAGCCCTGAAGAAATTTCAGCCATGATTCTGCGTAAGCTCAAAGAAGATGCTGAAAAATATTTAGGCGAGAAAGTAACCGGAGCAGTTATCACCGTTCCTGCTTACTTCAATGACTCACAGCGTCAGGCCACCAAAAACGCTGGCCAAATCGCCGGCCTTGAAGTACTGCGCATCATCAACGAACCAACTGCAGCAGCACTTGCATATGGCTTAGATCGCAAGAAGAACGAAACTATCCTGGTCTTCGACCTTGGCGGTGGAACCTTCGACGTATCCGTTCTCGAAGTTGGCGACGGTCTCTTCGAAGTCAAATCAACTTCAGGCGACACGCACTTAGGCGGCGACGACTTTGACCACTGTGTAGTCGAATGGCTCGCAAACGAGTTCAAACAAGCGGAAGGTATTGATCTGCGCAAAGATCCACAAGCGCTGCAAAGACTTATGGAAGCTTCTGAGAAAGCCAAGATTGAACTTTCTTCAGTAACCGAAACTAGCATCTCTCTGCCTTTCGTTACAGCTAACGAAACCGGTCCGAAGCACCTCGACATGAAGCTCACCCGTTCGCGCTTCAACGAACTAACCAGAGACCTTGTGGCTCGCTGCAAAAAGCCTGTAGAGCAAGCCTTGGCTGATGCAAAATTGACCTACGACAATATCGAAGAAGTTGTATTGGTCGGTGGCTCTACTCGTATACCTGCTGTCAAAGACTTGGTTAAGAGCCTGACTGGTGGCAAAGAGCCAAACCAAAGCGTCAACCCTGATGAAGTGGTAGCTATTGGTGCTGCCGTACAAGCTGGCGTACTCGCTGGTGAAGTAAAAGAAATTGTATTACTCGATGTCACTCCACTATCGCTCGGTATTGAAACCATGGGTGGTGTCTTCACCAAGCTAGTAGAGAAGAACACAACTATTCCTTGCCACAAATCGCAAATCTTCTCCACCGCCGAAGACAATCAACCAAACGTTGATGTCCAGGTCTTCCAAGGAGAGAGAGCCATGGCTCGCGACAACAAGATGCTCGGCAACTTCATTCTTGATGGTATTGCCCCAGGTCGTAGAGGCCAGGCCAAAATTGAAGTATCTTTCGATATTGACGCCAACGGTATTGTCTCAGTAACTGCCAAAGATCAGACCACTGGCAAAGAGCAAAAAATCACTATCACAGCCACAACTAATTTGACCAAAGAAGATGTGGAACGCATGGTCAAAGAAGCCGAATCGCATGCTAAAGATGACGAAAAAGCAAAAGAGAAAGCTGACATGCGCAACGATGCCGATGCCTTGATATACGCAGTAGAAAAGCACGTCGCTGACTTTGGTGCTAGCAATAGCGCTGACAACAAAACCAAAGCGGAGACACTGATTGCTGAACTGCGCCAGAAAATCAAAGACAACGTCAGCAACGAAGCGCTCAAAACAGCTATTGAAGCGCTACGCAGTCAATTAATGACTATGCAACAAGAAGCTGAAGCGAAAAACAGAGAACCTGTCGGCGCTACCGCTGGTGGTGCATCAGGCGGCAGTGCCAGCTCCGGATCTGGCTCTAGTAGTAATTACGACAGCACTTCTGCTGGCAGCTCTAACGCATCATCTAGCTCAGGCAGCAAACCCAGCTCTAACAACGACGACGTTGTTGATGCTGAAGTTGTCTAACTGAGCTAAATAAGGAGGAGCTAGAAATGGAAAAGGCAACGTTTGGTGCCGGTTGTTTCTGGGGCGTAGAAGAGAATTTTCGCCAGACCAAAGGCGTGGCTGAAACTAAAGTCGGCTACAGCGGCGGTCACACCGAAAACCCCACCTACGAACAAGTATGTGGCAAGCAAACTGGTCACGCTGAAGTTGTAGAAGTCACTTTCGACCCGGCGGTGATTAGCTACGAGCAACTCTTGAAGAAATTCTTTGAGATGCACGACCCCACAACCCTTAATCGCCAAGGTCCGGATCATGGCAGCCAGTACAGGTCAGCCATCTACTTCCACTCAGCAGAACAAGAGCAGCAAGCAAACGAAACGATTGCGGCTCTGAACAAAGCTGGTACTTTTAGAGACCCAATTGTTACCGAAGTGGCTGAAGCAAAGCCGTTTTATGACGCCGAGGAATATCATCAGAAGTATTTAGCCAAACGCGGGATTAACGTCTGTCACTAGTTTTTGCTTATACTTTAAAGAGCGGCAAGGCTTTGTCGGCGCCCCACTCCATAATAGAGCCATCATAAACCGGAAGCACCCGCCCGGTGTATACCTCTAGCAATAGAGCATACATAGATGCGCGCACCCCTACCTCGCAATAGGTAATTAGATTAGAGTCAGCCAGCACCCAGGGGTCGAGCAGTGAGAGAAATTTCTCGCGACCGACAAACACACCTGAATCTTCAAATAGACTCTCATAAGAGAGCTGAACTGCCTCAGGTAGATGACCAGTGCGTGGTTGATAATCAAAAGAGTCACCTTGAAATTCGCTCAAGCTGCGAGTATCGACCGAAGTAGGCATTCTTCCAAGACTGCACATTCGTGCCAAGCAATCGGTGCTGACGCGCCTGCGGCCATCTATGCGCAAGGTGAAATTGCCGCGTTCCACTCTGCTCTCTTGGCGGTCACAGGCGCCGCCAGCATCGAGCCAGGCTCGCCAACCGCCGTCTAACAAAAAGACGTTTTCGACGCCTAAATAAAGAAGCATCCAGGCAATACGACCCTCTCGGCCTTTAGAGGCCAGAGCATCAGCATAAACCACCACTGGTCGATGGTTAGACAGACCAAGCTTAGCCAGGCGGCCGACAAATTCGTCTAGGCGTTTATTGTCGAGGGCGCCCCAATAGCCTGGTTCCCAAAGGGCTAGGCTGAACCCAACACCCTGGCGCATTGGCTTGGCGTTCCAATCTTCCCAGCCGATGGGCACAGCCGTTGGAATATGGCCAGCCTCATACTCATGCTCAGGTCGTGAGTCGACCACAATAGGCGGCAGCATCGACCCAGCGATTTCTCCGGCCAACAGCAGTTGTAGTTTTTTCGCTGAGATTAGTGCTATAGCCAAATACTTAGTCGATCTCTTGATCTGTGACATTTATTGCTCTACATAATGAGGCAAGCTAAGCCTAGAGGCAATAGTGGGTTCACGTAGGGGTACAAGTTAGTTAGGTTACTTTAAATAGTCAAATTCTATCGATTGAGAAGCTTTACTGCGTCATTTAAACAAATGAACAACCATGCTGCTTTTGTTGTTTAGTGGTCTGCATTCAATTTTAAATTGCTTGAATCCAGACTGGTTTATAATGTCACCAATGGTGTCTCTCGTATGAGCAAATGACCTAATCTTCAAAGGCTCATCATGCCCGGCGAATGGCCGGTACCAGGTTACTATTTGATCTTGAGCAGTGAGAAGCTGCGATTTCCAGGGTTCTTTCTCAGTATCTGGCAAAACCAAGTACGAGTATCCATCGGGTTTCAGAACTCTATATATTTCTTTCATACAAGCGAGTTGATCGTCTCGCGTTAGCAAATGGGTAAAGCTGTTCCAGAAGCAAAGTACTTTGTCAAAATAGTGAGATTCGTAGGGTAGAAATCTCATGTCGCCAACCTTATACGCATTGCCACTCAACTGAAATTCTTTGGCATCTCTCACTGCAGCTTCTATTAGCACCGGGCTAATGTCTATGCCATAGGCATCGACACCAAGTTTCATGAGGTACGAAGTTATACGCCCAAAGCCGCAGGCAAGGTCAAGCACCCGTTCACCCGGCACAGCTAAACTGGAAGCCGTCTCATAGTCATCGTTAGTGCCAACGTCGAGCTCGGATTCGAGCATGCCAGATTTGCCGATTGTATTGTAGTAGAAGACAAATTCGTCCAAATTATGATTTCTCTTCCTCACGGTCTAGGAACGAATTTTTGTGTCTAAATTGCAAAATTCAATGATTAGCTTGCAGGATGGCATCTATCGACAAGCTTACAAACCTCAAGGAGAGCTAGAAACCATATACCACAAGCCCATCTTAAATTGAGCCACTCGGCATGAAACTGAAGTTTTAATCTAGGAAACTAAAATTTCTCCAGTTTTCTTTGAACTTTTTGGAGCTTGCCGACGTTTAACAGTAAGTAAGAGGCATTTGAAGAAATCCAAAATTCGATTTGCCTATCACTAACAAAACAATATGAACAAGGAACCAGAGCAATGAAAAAATCTATTGCCTTCAGCACACTGTGCCTATCTTTAGTCACTGCCCTAATGCCAGCGCTCGCTCAAGGCAGTGATACTAAAAGTGAAATCAAGACCGAGGTTCAGAGTGAAAATTCCTGCAAGACAGGCGGACACAAGCGCTGCGACCGCAAGAGAGGCGAGCACAAGAAAGGCGCCAAACTTGAAGCTCTCAATCTAAGCGAAGCACAAAAGACCAAAATGACCGAGCTAAAGACCAGCCTCAAAGCTTCAATTAAGCCCAAACGTGAAGAGTTAAAGACCCATCGCAAAGCTCTCGGTGAACTACTCTCAAGCGACAAAATCGACAAAGGCGCTGTGCAATCTGAACAAGATAAGATCAATGCATTATCAAACGATCTAGCAAACTCAATGCTGGCTTTCCGCATCGACTTTAACGAGAACCTCACGGCCGATCAGCGCAAGCAGCTGAAAGAGATGCGGGCAAGCTGGGGCGAGAAGAAGCATGGCCGTGGTCACCATCAACGCAACAGCTAATGCCAATAGCTAAATGCTAATTCGCAAGCAACTATGCCCGCGATAGGCGTACATAAGAAGCGTCAGCTAGGGCTGGCGCTTCTTCGTTTAAGCTTTGCTCTTACGTATCTAGAGACAATAAATGCCCCGCTGGCGAGGCGTGGCATTTATCTGGAGTCTCTACAGCTGCGATTATCAGGGTTGTCAAGATTAAAATATATAGGGGAAAGGATACTTATTGGCCAAGGTCTCAAAAGTATCAAAAGGTCTCAACGGTTTCAAATGAATCAAGCCGTTATAATCTAGTAGTCCTGCGCCAAATTGAAATTCCGAAGGCAACTTTGAACAAACTAGCGTCTTCAATCTTACTCTTCATAATTTTTGCAATGAGCCCACAGAGCTGGTTTACAGAACCAGCTCACGGCCAAGTGCTTCAAGGTGGCATTGAAGAACGCGCGACCCCGGTGCAAGACAAATTTCGCATCGGTTCAACTTTCTCTGAAGACTTACTGCCGGGCAATCACAAAATAAAAGAATGGTACAAGCTGCCAGCCTGGCTAACAGGCGGCTTTGAATCAAAAACACTAAAACTCACAACTCTGCTTGGCGCCATCGAAAGCAAAAACGAAACTACATGCATACGCGGCCTACAAGCAGATAAGACAGGCACGGTTTGGGACGCTGTGATTATTCCGAACTATGCTAGGGTCAAAACTGTTGGCGCCACAGACTTTGACATATTTGAAGAATACAAAGTACTAGAGAGCACGCCAGAAAAATTTCGCTGCGAAATTAAGTACACCGCAATAACAGTAGATGATCAATCGCACAAAATTTTACGCGCTGAAAAGCGCAGCGAGCTGCAAGAACTTGTACCGGCGGCCGACGCAAAAGTGATCGAATACAGCAAACAAATGCGCTACGACCAAGACGGCAAGCCTCTCATGCGCAGGGCAAAAAAGCTTGAAGTAATGCTTTTCCCCATCAGCAAATTTAAACCCATCGACCAATCACCAGGCGGTACCTTCAACTATAAAGAAGAATTTCGCACCTACTTAACCGAGTCAGGGCAAGCCGATTTACTTCCAGAAGAATCAAAAGGCAATCAACAATCGAAAGACACGCAACAAGCCACAGAGTCCAACCAGCCATAAACGCGCTTACTTAGTGGGAATCAAATCATCTTGATTGGTTGATTGCAAATAATCACAGAAATCGCGAAAGTAGTCGCGACCATCTTCACTTCTAATTGGCTTAAAAGGCGCCTTGAGAAATTCGGTATAGTATTTTTTGAATGGCTTATCCAAAAGCGGTCGCCCTTGCTGATCGTAACCCATGCCCGTTGATTCAGCTTCAATAGTACGACCGGCTCGGCCCGGTCTAAAAGTGTGCAGTTCTCTCTTTTGAATATTTGAAATAATTCGACCATCAGCTTTACTGACACGAATACCCATGGCATGAATTTCAAGCACAACTTGATTAGCACTAACTTCTAGCGGCTTCATCTCAAGAGTATTGTTCAAGTCATAACTATCACCGCGATCTACGCGCACCGTAAATGGTTCATTGCGCGGATGCCAGACATCACCGCGATGATCGGCCTGATAGCCGCGGCGCATGTCGCGCTGAGAGACCTGACTACGATCCGGATAACCAAACTTCTTTTCTATCAGCGCGTCGCGATGCCAGTAGCCAGCAAACCATGAGGGGATGCGGTACCAACCCCTGCCTGTATTCTGCGGCGGCAGATTCGTTTCCTGAAAAGTAGCTCCAGCTTGCAGCTTAAGCGGCAAGGGAGCGACTGTCGCTCTAAACTCAACATGCTCAGCCCCAGTACTCTCTCCAGTACTTTCTTTAGCATTCTGACTGTGCGCCTCTAAAGAAATAACGATAGGCGCCAAGACTGCCAACAGCGGCGCAAGACAAGCTAACAACAAGAACCTAGAGAGGCGCATCTTAAGAAACCAATGATTTAAACATCACCTGGGATGGTGGCTCGTAGCGAAAAATAGAATAGCCTTCAAAGTCAGGCAAGAGTTCAATGTGTCCGTTTAAGATGACCTGATAACCAGCCTTTTCATACATTTTGCGAGCACGCTCATTGGTTGCCTTTACGCCAATTTCAGAGGCCACCAGCCCGGCTCGAACAATTAGGGCTTCAGCATTATAAAGCAGTGCCTGACCCACACCTTCTCGTTCAATTACTGAGCGCACCCGCTCAATTATTCCAGTGGGCTTATCAACTTTAATGCGACTCTTAGGTTTCTGCCTCTCTAAAAGATCGACATAAGCCATGGCCACAATTTCGTCGTCCAAAATTCCCACAATGGCCACAGAACCAGAGTTGATCAAATGCTTGAAGAAGCGCCTAGTCAAATCTAAAAATTCTTCGCTTGGCGGAGGGGCATCATCTGGCTCAGAATCAGAGCCCAGAAAAGCGAGGGAAAGGCGGTCAATATCAGCGAGTTCGGCCAATCTAAATTTGACAATTCCTTTAGAGGTTTTGTGCTCAGCTACAGGTAGAGGAGTTTCAAGAAAATTCACGGCAATTCCTAAAATCTATCGGCACAATAATGACACATGCCGACAAAAGTATAAACCCAAATTGGTCTTACTTACAGGAGCCTGCACAGCCGCTAGCGGGGTTGAGAAGAACTGCTTTCGACTCAATTGTACAGGCATCATCAAAGTTGCCACAGCTGCCGTGGCAAAGCAATACAGGGCAAAAAACCGGACTGATAAAACGCTTACGCCAATGGTTAAAATGAGCCAAGGCTGACCCGGGCAAGACTATTGCCTGTTCCGGACCACTTGCATCAGCTTCACCCGAACAACAAGATTCCACAGAATCGACGGCAGCAGGGCGACTAATGCGCACGCCAGAAGCTGAGCCTGGCTGACAAAGCCAAACCCAGCAACTAAATACAAGGCAGAATAAAAGACAGAAAACACTGCAAGTAGCCAGACTAGGCAACAACCGAGAAAAATTTGGCATCAAAAGCGAAAACGCAAGAAGTGGCAGGCAGGGCAATGCAGCCCAGCGGCTCGCAGCCCAATAGATGCACCCTGGTTGAGAGCCGTATTAAGAAACATCCGCGCCACAGGGTGACTGCGGGGAGCAACCCCTACCACCGGCGGAGTGGCTGGCAGCGCCGCCGCTGCTGGCGTTACCCCCAAAGTCGGTGCCAACAAGCCATTTTTGGCCGAACTAAGTTGAAATGTACCGGGGGCAATGGTGGTGGGATCAACCAACAGCGCTGGCCCAAGTTGAGGTGAAGCCACTAAAGGAGGAAGGTCGGCGGCAGCAGGAAACGCTGGAGTACTGAGATTAGGCGCACCTAGAACAGGTGAAGTTAAAACGGGCGCGCCATCATATGCGGCGGAAGAATCCGGAATCAACGATGGAAATTGACTGAGCGGAGAAGCCGGTGCAAAAGATGCTGCCGGATTACCTCGGAAACTAAATGCCGGACGATTGCGCAGAGCCTTTTCGATAGAGCTGACGGCCTCGGCAATTTCTTTATCATGAGGCTTGAGAGCTAAGGCAGCGCGATAGCTGCTCAGGGCGGCAATAAAGTCACCCTTGCGCTCAGCCAGTGCACCGAGATCGTAGAAGGCATCAACATTTGAGGGATCGCGACTAAGTACATGGCGAAAAGCAGCTTCAGCCTCTTCATAATTGCCCTCAGCATGCTTGCGGGCACCATACCTGAGCACCGAAGCCACTTCGGCTTCAGCCTTTTGCCCCGGGGTCTGGTCTGCGTGCGGCGTAAGGGCCCTTAGCTCAGGGTTTGCAGAAGTTACAGGATTTGCAGGATTTGACACCCTCGCAGCAGCTGTAACAGACGGCACGACTGGCCTCTTGGAAATCCTCCGTCTAGAGGCAGACTTTCGCCTCTTTGCGGACTTTGTCGTCTTTTGCTGAGGAGATTGCGCTACTGAACCGGAATGTTCGGCTTGAGCACTGGCCGGCCCTATAGCAAAACCGCTAACTCCAATAATCGCAAGGACAAGCGCGCTAACCAGAGTGGCCAATAGCCACTCTCTTTGTTCTGTATGCTTTTGCTCGCGAAGCCTGCACATACAACAATTATCCTTTAATTTCAAAAATTAGGCAGAATCTACCAAAATCAGAACCACTTTAGTGTGTGGTTCTGGGCCTAACTTTACTTTCAATGGCTTGGACCGCCAACAGTATCGTTACACGAAGCAACCCTGCTATCAATCGATAGGTCTATAGCCGACATTGCCCGAGCCAGCCCGTCGGTGTAAGCCTGCGAGTCGAACCTGGTCACTTCTGCCATTGCTTCGTGGTCTGCATCATAATCGCCGCTGCGAACACGAAAATAATCTGGCCCCTCTGCTAACAGGTCTTTGAAATTGTAGGCCCATTTTCCAGCGCAACCCAAGACACAAGCATAGGGCAATAGGCGACCAAAAATAGAAGGATCTTCTCTAGCAATGCGCTCAAACTGTGCCCGGTCACCGCAGTTGACGAAATCACTAAAGGCCTGAGCTTGTTTTAGAGCAATCACTCCTTTGGCTGTGCGTTTGGGCATAACAGCACTGGCTAGAATAATCATTAGGCCAGATATGGCAAAACCCACCCCATAGTTTTCATAGAGGTCGCCAGCAAGAATACCTTTGCTGAGAATTATCGCTCCCACAGCCAAAACCATAGTACCGACAACAACAAAAATATCGCGATCTTTGTAGGGCAAGCGAGCGAAATACTGATCTCGCAGCAATAATTGATAAACCAAACGCCTCATTTCGCCTTGAAAAATGCTAGTCTGTCCGCGTAAAACGGACAAATAGGTTTGGTCATTAGCTACAAACATGCTCGAGAGAAGCAAAACTTCATGAGCTTTTAAACGCTCAGGGTCAGGGCTTGCAGCCTTCTTAAACTGATAATCTCTATTGCTATGGCCGACCAAGCCACCATAAGGCACCTCAGTGATAATCAAATAACCACGAGCTGCCAAATCGAACAAAGTAGCGGTAAGATCGGAACGATCGCAGTGCTCGTCGATTAGTGTTCCCAACTCGGCCGGTGTCAGCTCACTAAGTGGCATCCAGCTGGAAGCAGCCGGAACTCTAAGCGGATCTCGACCAAGTGTAAGCCACAATAAGAGTAGTAAAACCGATGTAATGGCTGGAATAATAAAACTTGATTTGCAATAGAGCATGGCGAAATAGAGTTTGTCAAACGCAGACAGGGGGCTGAGTGAGCCCGGGGGGAAAGTTACAACACAAGAAAAATCTTGACCTGAAGTTACATGATTTGCAGAAAACTGAATAGTGTCTCCCTCAATTTTGCCTTGGCTGCGCCCTTTGGCGCCGATGTGGCCGAGATAAGACAGGGTCTTAACGGCAGAAAGATTGACCTTGGGCGGACAGTGCAAAACTACGTTCAAACTGTCGATAGAGCACGGCAACTCAGTACCAAGGCAACTCCAAAACAGCTCTGCTTTTTCCCCGACAAAGTTGACAGCATTGCTGACCTCATACTGAATTCGAAAAACATGCTTTCCACTGAGCGTGGTTTTATTGTCACCAATCTGCAGAATGGCATAGCCACCCATGATCTTGCAGTTATAGGACATAGCCTTGTCACCATCTTTGACAGATAGTGGCAGTATCGCCAGCCGTTCATTTGTATCATGGCGTTCGTAGAGCAGTGGGATGCGCCGATAAAGTGCTGGCCGCTGGCCCCCTTCAAAATCAAATAGAAAGGTTTCGGTGACTTTGAGCAAACCATTATTGGCTAAAACTAAATCGACTTGAAAGTCTTTTATTCTCTCAGCTTGTGCATTTTGCCAGGGGAAGCAAAAGGCCAGAGAGAGCAACGCACTAAGCAATAGTTTCGACCAACTAAAATGCATCGTCTCCCGCCTGTAAAGTTAGGGCTATTATAGATGGGTTAGCAGTGATGAATTTCAAGAGGCTTTGACCAAAGTTTTACCGAGCATGGCATATGACAACCCGAACATTACTGGCAGTGGCTGCCCTGTGGATAATTTGGGCAAATGCTTGACCAATCTAGCATTCTCGCTACTGCTCGTTGCTGGTCTTTACTGGCCTTCTTCTTGCCGAGCTGCCGAGAATGAAGTAAAAAATTCTAGCAATACTGATCACTTTTTACGTTGCTACAACGAAGCACTGAAAGCCGCCCAGTCAAGGCGCTGGCAAGTAGCGCTCGAATTCAACACAGCAGCATTGCACGAAGCTAATCAAGCCAGTTCAAAGCGCAGCCGTTATCTGCAAGCTCGGCTGCTGCAAGGCCTACTGTTCAATCGCATGGACAAACCTCAAAAGGCCTTCGAGACCCTGAGCGACCTGATAAAACCTCTCACAGCGCAGTACGGCAAAGGCAGCATTGAAGTTGCTAACGCATTTTCTGAACTGGCAGAAGCAGAACTAGCCTTGGGTCAAAACAAGAATGCTGAACAAAATGCCCGCACAGCAATTGGCATTTTTGAAGGCCTGAGCAAAGACGAAGACAAAAACAAAGAAAGAAGAGATAGCGAAAGAGATCTAGGGTTCGGCTTCTCCCGACTAGCGAGGGCGCTCTCCAAACAAGGGTTTAATGAAGATGCTCGTGACTATTTTCTTCGAGCTCGAGGGGCACTAGCTAAAGAGCCAGGCTACAAAGAACAAGACCTTGCTGACGAGTTAAGACTCGAGGCAATGTTCTTTGGAAAAGTTGGTAGCCACAAAACAGCCACACAACTCTTCGAAAAAAGTTGCCAAATCAAAGAAACTCTGTCTGACCCAGAGCAACCAGCCCACTTGTCTGGCGAAGTAAAATTCACCTGGGAGCATGGTTCACCAAGAGCTCATGAAATTATCGATCACGAATTTCCCTTACGATACATCACAGCCAATCATGTACGCGTTGCGGTAACCGTAATCGATTTATGGGAATTGGCCTCAGTGCTGGTTTGCGTTACCAATTTAGACGATCACAGAAGGCCTGTCGGCCTAGGCACAGTCAACGCTTTTCATGCAATTGTAGATACGAAGAGCGGTCTGACAAAACAACTGGCACCACTTACTTATGTTGACCACAAAATAATCGATAGAATTCGCCGCGAGCGAGGCATGTGGGATCTAACACAAGATAGGCCCTGGCTTGCCAACATTCAAAGAACGCGCAATATCCGAGGCCTAGTGCCACCTTCCGGCCACGATCTATTCCGTGGACCAAATGTATTTGGAGTCTGGGGAGAATGGCCGGGAGTATCGCATACGGTGCCAACCCGAGTGTCAGTATATCCCTCAAGAGAAAACATTTTCAACCGCAACGAAGACGACGATATTGATACAGAAGCTGGTCTGATTCGCAATGAGGGGGCAAAGCATGCAGGTTTAGCCACTATCGCCTTAGAGCCCATGGAATCGCGCACCGGTGAAACCTTCTATATCTATCCCCGCGGTGAAGACATATTAGTGCAAGTGGTGGTGGGCAATACTACTTTCGAGTTTCCGTTCCATTGTCGCAAGCGCCGCATACCTTAGAATCTAAGTAACTAAAATTCTTATGCGTTAGCTGCTAGCCAAGCACTGGGTAAAGCCTTCGACATAAGTTGGATAAGCAAGCTGGATATCAAGATCGGCTAAAATTTTTGCGGCACAGATCTGGCGATTGCCTCTCAGGCTAGGGTTAACGTCGCTAAGGGGTACTGCCTGCGGCAAGGGTAAAGAAAGCTTCTGGCAGAGCCATTCAACAACCTCTAAATGGGTCGTTGGTTTGAGATCACCAACAACATAAGTTTGCCGTGATAGAAGTGATTGAGAAAAAAACGCTTTTGCAATAATTGCAGCAAGGTCATCTAAATGAATGCGCGATACATAGTTTAAGCCGTCTCCAGGCAGACGATAAGAGCCGCTAAGAAGACGCCGATGCAATCCGCTATTGGCATTATAAAGCCCTGGTGCTCTAAGCACTATTGATTTTGCTGCCCAGATTTTCTCAGCATTGAGCCTGACTGATGCGCGTGGGTCATCTTCATCAACAGCACTGCTCTCGTCAATCAACCCCTCAGTTCTGCCATAAACACCAGTGCTTGAAATATAGATTACGGCCCTCGGTTGAGCAGCAAATACAATATCGCTAAAAACTTGATCTGAATTACCATCGGGCGGAAAGGAGACAAGCACATAAGCATCACGGCAGACTGCAGCCAGAGTCTCCTGCCATAGATCCTGCTGACCAATCAGAATAGGCTTAATACCTAAATTAGTCAGCACCGCCCCAGAGCCACTGCGAGTCGTGCCCCACACTTCAAGGGCCGCATCAGGAGAAAGAAAGTTAACAAGGGCTCGAGCAGTTTGACCAACACCGAGCAAAACAATTTTAATTGTGTCAACACCGCTCATTTTTTCGTATCAAGAGCAAGCTCGCTGGCAGCTTCCTCAAACGTTACGCGCATGCGTTGACAATAATGCAAGGCCATAAAGGCTTGATCTGGGCGCAGATGACCGCCATCAATAAACCTTTGGCAGCTGGTGGCAGCATCAATAGTCAATTGATCTAGTTTACTCGAAGCCAAAAGCACCTTAACAACATTGGCACCACCAGTAGCATCAACCTTAGTCGCAGCTTCGATATCAGCATCGGAGAGCATGCCAGCTTGCCTTAGCAAGGCAACAATCTTACGAATTTCTTCGATATCAATCTCTTCGGCTTGTGCAGATGGCACCGGTTGTCCAGCGAGGCTCAACTCTCTATGCAGACTGTCGACAGCCTCTTGCATGGTCATAGCGCCAGCATGCATTGCTTCCTGCATGCGCAAACCGGCTTTCAATTGCGTGGCTGTAATAATGCCCGCCATAACCAGCACTTGCCCTAGTTGAGGTTTAACCCGAACGATAGCTTCGTTAGTAGCAGTTGACTGAATATTCTCTGGCTCAACATAACCGCCCCGTTGGTGGGCACGCCGCACAGCCTCAGCGGCCTTCATAGCCGAAAGTGTACCTTGGCTAACTAGAGCTTGCACCTGCAAAGCAGCATCAATAGTCGAACTTGGCACCAGTCCTGCTTCAACCAAGAAGGTCCCGAGCATCACCACCGGTCGTTTTTTTATCAAGTCTGGGTGGGGCAACATGCCCAAATTGCCATACGGATCCGCTGGCATCGCTGCTCCACTAGGCCCGTAAGACAATGGCACTGTCGAGGCAGTACTGAGAGACTCTCCAGGCACCTGTTGTGATGGCACAGCATAATTGGGCGGATATCCCGGTGGATAGTTTTGGCCAAAAGCATTTGGATACTGATAATTGGGCGGGTAATTGGGTTGCCCAGCCGGCATACCAGGATATTGCCCTGGATAATTCTGGGGATAATTGGCCGGATAATTAGAAGGATAATTCGGGGGTAAATTAGTCGGGTAATTCTGCACATTACCAGGCACATTCGGATATTGAGGTGGATAATTTGCAGGCAAATTAGGCGGATAGCCCGGTTGCCCACCTGGCACAATTTGCTCACCAGCCTGAGTAAATTGACCGCTGGGCGGATAAGGCTGCTGAAAATTAGGCGGGTAATTCTGAGCATTACCAGGCACTGCTGTAAATTGCCCAGAAGCCTGCCCCGGAGCAGGCGCTTGAGCTGGAACCTGACCAGAATTTGCTAGTTGGCTGACAGCAGCGGCAGGGGTGATAGAAGAGTCTAGCGATCCAACAGTAGAAGGATTCTCAGAAGCAGCACTGACACTAGTGCTAGTACTAGAATTTCCAGCACTAATGGTGACACTAGTAGGCTCAATCATGAATTCGGAAGTCTGGGTTTTGTTAGCAGAACCCGATTTTTCAAAAGCTGGCTCTGCGGTATAGAAATCATCGCCAGCTAAATGGGCCGGATAGGAACTTGGTGAAGAGTCTTGTGAGGATTGAGGTGAAAGTTCAGATGAGGGTTCTGGTGAGAAACCAGCATTGGAGCTAAAATCAGTCGCCTCGTAAAACGATGCCGGTCTCTGGCCGGTACTAGCTTCAGGGCTAGAAGTTGCTGCAGAACTAGCACCAACTGCCGCCCCACTAGAGGAGAAGGTCGATGGCCTCGAATTGGGATCAAAAATATTGGGTCCATCAGAGGGTAACGAGAGTGTGAGCACGTCATAAAGCAGCTCTACATCACCGAAGCCAGTACTCCACATCACTCTAGACTTGCTGCCATCGCCTTCGTAAAGGGTCCAGACAGGCTCGCCGCTGCCACCCAGCTCCACTCTTACGGTTAAACTAAAGGGCATCTTCAGGTTTTCAGAGCGCCAAGGCTGCTCAACCGTGCATGAGCGCGACTTAGAAGCTGCTGCTAAAAGATTGCGCACATCAGCCAATCGAGGCGTGCGCAGCAAGGGGTCAAGGCGAACGTATTTCTTCGGGCGGTACATCGAGCACCTTTATCTAAATTATGATGAGTCAAGATTATCAATGAATTGCAGGCAAGGATCAAGATCACTCCTTAATTGCGGGCGTAATAAGCAGCAGGACCCTTATCAGACGGTCGATATATTGTAATTACATCAGACCAGTCGCCCAGCGGCCGCCCCGAGATATCAAGAGCCCGGGTTTTGATTTCATAATACCCGTTGCTTTGATGATAACTCGTCGGCAACTCAATCAAACCTTGCACATGAGCACTTTCAAAACGCTGAGCTTCAACTGAATCGCCCGCTCGTTGGTCAAAAGCAAGAAAGTTATCGAACGATTCATTGACACGAGAAATAACCAGTTGCATTCTGGCAGCTCGCGGAATATTAGAAGCATCGAATTTGAGCTTGACTGGCTCCCGTCCCACAAGGTAATCGCCAGAGGCTCGCGCCTTGAGATTCTCCATGCTCAGGCTTGGCATCATACAGACGTCGTTAATCAAGCGTACATTCTTCACCGCTAGGTGACTTGCCCCAGAGAATACAAGTTTTATTCGGCGAATATTTTCTCTGCCATACCAGCGCCAGTAGTGTGAAACGTGAATATTTATATGAGCCCATCGCAACTTCAATTGACCATCTGGATCGCGATCACTGCTATCAGGTGCTGGTTTTCCCGGCGGCAGAGAAATCAATTGCACAATTTGAGGGTCACCGACAAAAGGCATACCAGGCATAAGATCATCAAATTGAGCGGATGCAGCGTAGACCTTAAAACTAGGCTGTAGAGCAACATCAAAGCTAAGGTAGTCAGAGCCGAGTGGGTTAACCTCAAGGCCCTCAATCAGAATACCGCCACTCTTATCTATTTCAGCTAGGGCAAGAGCGTTTTCCTTACCATTAAGCGATGCCATGGAACGAGCTTTTTGACCAGGCAGAGGAGAAAACGCTCCGAGCCTTGGTTTCTCGGCAAGCTCCAAGGTAAGCGGCGACCCGGTATTGGTTGATGGCACAGGCACATGCTTTACCAATTTAAAGCTCTTGTCTTTAACAGACCAGACGTAAGGACCAACCGCTTCATTGCTAGCTAGAACTTGCTTGAAGCGCGCACTATTAATTGGTTCTTCAGGACCAGCAACACTACTATGAAAGGTCAAAAGCTTGTCAGATATTGACTTTAGCCTAAATGGTGGGTCAAATAATTCCCTGTAACACAAGCCAAATAGCAAGATGTGCGCCGCGCCGAGATTCTTGGGAATACCCAAAACAATTACCGGTTTTTCTTGCGACTCAGCCAGCTGAGCCGATTGAGCCATCAAGGCCCTAACCTGACTGCCGCCGTCAACCCAACTAGCAGTAACGGCAAAACTAATAAAAGCAAATACTAGAGCTAAAGCCGAGAAAACAGTGGTCAAAGCAATACCGAGGAAAGCCTCAACTCCTTGCGATAAAACCATAGAAACCGCCTGTGCTTGCTTTCTATCGACCACCTTTGGGGCAAATACCAGCAAAGGAAGGAAAAGAGCCATAGGCAACGTAAAAAAGTAATAGACCCGCTGATTGTGGAGATCCTGATCGAGACCCCACAAACTATAGAGAGGCAGTAACGCCTGAAAAGTCATGATTGCAAGAAACAACAGTCCACGCCAGTTAAGCTGTTGAGTTACCAGGCGAACAATAAACAGACCCAAAATTGCAGCATAAAGAGACTCTATCACTAAATAGAAAACACTTGGGTCTGGAAAAATACAACTAGGCAGCGGAAAAACTAAACGCCAAAAAGTGATTGGATCAACCCAACGATAAAATAGCAGCGGCAGAAGAGCTTTACCCATATCGCCGCTATAACCACCGATTGGGTCCCCCAGCGCTATTGTTCTCACGACAAAATAGGGTAGAAGTAGAAGGAAATATGGCAGCGAAAATTTTAGCCAATGTTTGAAATTGCCTTTCGCATCAAGAACACTAGATTGGCAAACTAAAGGCAGAGCCGCTACCAAAATAGGGAGGCCCACGGCCGACTCTTTGCTCAGCAGCGATAGCACATAAAGAACTAAAGAGAAACAATAGAGCTTGATTGACTGCCTCTTTTCAGAGGCCTGCCAGCTTTTAATCGCTAGATAAAAAGCCGGAAGGTAAAAGACCGCAGCCAATAGGTCTGCTCGACCAGAGATCCAACAGATGTCCTCACAGTGTAGTGGCGATGAGGCAAACAAAGCCGCTGCCGATAGAGCACAATAGAACGAACGACTTGAGCCAAAATCAGTAGTTAATGCACGCACCGACATAAAGAAGAAGAGCGCCGCTAGCCAAGCCAAGATCAAGTTGGTGAGATAATACCCCCACGGCTTCAACCCATAAATTAGATAATCGCTTAGGTAAGTAAAACCAAGCAGGGGTCGATAAAAATCAAGGGCTGGTACACCTAAATAACTCTTGAAAAAATTATCAAAAAGCAGATGACTCTCACCATTGATCACACGATAAGCAAACTGCACTTGCCAGGTATCGTCAGCCAGAAAATAACCGCTCAAACAATAACCATAGGCAATGGTAACGAGCAGCGCTAAGAAGGCGGCGGCAAAGCCTAAAGACTTATCAAATGAGTTTTTCAAAATTGTTTGATTTTCGTATGCTACTGTTGAGACCGTAAAATGCATGCATAACTTTTTACTATTACTTTAGATGGTCCTCTTTATTAACACAAATGGTGGTTATGACAGCGAGCAAAGTCAAGGGCATTTTAGTAAGCGAAAACGGCGGTCCCGAAGTTCTCAAGTATCAAGACCTTGAGATTAAGGCACCAGGCCCGGGTCAGGCTTTCGTCAAAATTGCCGCTTGTGGCGTCAACTTTATCGACATATATCAGCGCATCGGTCGCTACAGCGTGCCATTGCCTTACACCCCCGGCCTTGAAGGGGCGGGAGTGGTTGAGGCCATTGGCGAAAATGTTGATTGTGTGAAAATCGGCGACAGGGTAGCTTACAGCAGCACACTTGGGGCCTACGCCGAAGCTTCTTTAGTGACAGCCAGCGAACTAATTCCGCTGCCAGACGACCTATCATTTGAAGAGGGAGCAGCATTTCCTTTACAAGGAATGACCGCCCATTATTTGATCAATGATTTTCGCAAAGTAAAAGGCTCAGATACGGTCTTAGTTCATGCGGCAGCTGGCGGCATGGGTCAACTACTGGTGCAATGGCTGAAGCACCTCAAGGCGACAGTGATTGGCACGGTGTCTACTAGTGCCAAAGCTGACATTGCCAGAGCTTGCGGCGCTGACCATGTAATTGACTATAGCAGCGCTGACTTTGTTGCAGAAGTTGCCAAAATTACAGGTGGTAAAGGTTGTGAAATGGTCATAGATGGCGTGGGCAAATCGACCTTTGCCGGTTCACTTGAAGCGGTGGCAAGCCATGGCCACGTAGTGCTTTTCGGCTCTGCCAGTGGCCCAGCAGAACCAATTGCGCCAAACTCTCTACAGAAGCGCTCGATCACCATATCTGGTGGCAGCCTCTTCAACCACTTAAACGACAGAGACGAGCTATTGACGAGAGCAAGCGACGTGCTACACGCCATCAAAGTTGGCTGGCTCAAGCTAAACATCGAAGAAGTAATCAGTCTTTCTCAAGCAAGCAAGGCTCACGAATTACTTGAGAGCAGAAAATCTACCGGCAAAATCATACTGTCGACAACTAAATAATCAGGTAATAGAAATGCTAGCAAAAAAGACATTGGCTGTTGTGGGCGTAGGCAAATTAGGTGAAGCTTTAATTTCAGGCCTATTAAAAAACAGCTCACTGGCAGCTGAAGATATCACCGGTAGTGTTGGCAAAATGACCTCGGTAGAGAGAGTCGAGAAAAAACTCGGCATTAAAGTCTCGCAAAACAACATAGAAACAGTCGCGGGCAAAGACATTATTTTGCTAGCAGTAAAGCCACAAAATATGGACCGGGTGCTAAAAGAACTGAAAGAGACAATTACGCCAAACCAATTAGTAATTTCGGTGGCGGCTTCAGTCACTTCATCGTTTGTGCAAGAGCGGCTCAAAGAAGGGGTACCCGTAGTGCGGGCCATGCCCAACACACCTTCGGTGATTAATGCCGGTATGGCTGGCCTCTGCGCGGGCATACACGCCAACGCTGAACAGATTGCAGTAGCAGAGGCAATCTTCAAATGTGTGGGCGAGACTGTTTTTGTTGACGAATCACTAATGGATGCAGTAACTGCCCTGTCTGCCAGCGGTCCAGCTTACCTATATGTAGTAGTCGAATCACTGGCCGAAGCTGGCGTTAAGCTTGGCATTCCGCGCGAAACGGCGACTTTACTAGCGGCACAAACAATGTTTGGTGCCGCAAAAATGGTGCTCGATTCAAAAGCTCACCCAGCCATGCTCAAAGACACAGTCACCACTCCAGCTGGCTGCACCATCGATGGACTGATGGAGCTCGAAGAAGGCAAGCTAAGAGTAACTCTAATCAAAGCTGTTGTAAAAGCAGCAGAAAGAGCACGAGAGCTAGTCAACAGCCAGACTCAGACTTATAAATAAACAGCTTATTGAACGCCTAACTAAACTATGAAACTATCAACTCACAGTTAGGCATATCTTTTTTCAAGGTCTCTAAGGCCAACTCGTTTAAATTGGTGCCGGTGATCGAGAGCTTCTTGAGCTTGCTCAGTGAAATTAAGGCCGGTACACATTGCTCGTCAATAGAAGTGCGATCAAGCCAGAGTTTTTCTAACTTTGCCAAAGATTTGAGATTGACGACACCAGTGCTACCAATAGTGGTGCCAGACAAATCTAACTCTCGAATTGAACCAAGCCCACCCAATTTGCTCAAATCATCGTCACTAACTTTGGCGTCGCTAGCATCAACAGAGTAGATGGCATCAGAAGGAAATGCACTTAAAAACGAAAGGTCGACGCGAATGTCTTTAGCCAACTCTAGTTGCACCCTTTTACCTTTAGGTAATTCTATCGAGCCTTTAGCCTGACAATAGTCTTCCCAATATTCAGAATCGTCTTCAGACTCAACGAAGAGCTCACCCAAATAATAGTCGCGCGGCAAATCGACTTTAGTCGTCTTCACAGCTTTACTACCTGTGTCTATATTGTTGGCAGCTGGAATAAATGATGGCGGATCAGGTCTGCCGCCAGCAGTGACAATCAAACCTGCGGTAACTGCAGCAGCCAATAGTAATTCTATGCCAAGGCGAGAAAAATCAATGTCAAGACGAGTGGCCCCAGCGCTCAGAGCCGGCGGCTGATTGATCGGGGCAAAAACTGATGGCTTTTCAACTGCACCGAATTCTTTCCATGGTGGATAAATTCCTATCATCACCATGGCCATTACGCCAAGCCAGAGGTTTTTCCGTTGTTTATCGTTCATCGTATGTCGTTAATCTCTTGAGATCGCCTTTTACACGTTTACTTCTCAGCTACTTGTAAGGAAGTAACTAACTAAGTTTATCTTAGCGTGATTGATCTACACTATTGTCCAACGTCTAGCGAGGGCAAAATGATGTGGGAACGTTACAACCTAATGGCTCAAAATGCCATGAATCAAGGCAAACCCCAAGAAGCTGAGGATTTGTTTCGCAGTGCTATTGCCGAAGCAGAGAAACTTGATGCTAAAGATCCCAAGTTGGCTAACTCACTGAACAATCTAGCCAATTGCCTTCGTAACCAAGGCAAATATCCTGAAGCAGAACAAAACTATAAACGAGCCCTAGAAGTGAGACAGAAAGTCCTCGGGCCTCTTCACACCGACCTAATTGGCATTTACGAAAACTACGCAAAAATGCTAAGAGCAGCTGGCAGAGAGGCAGAAGCAACAAAAATGGATAGCCATGCTCGCGCTATCTTCATGAAAAAGTAAGTAAGTCAGTCAGTAAGGATCAACTCATGACGCTCCCAGAACGTTCGCCTGAATGCGACAACTATTTAGCTGGTTTCGGCAATCACTTTATATCTGAGGCCGAAAAAGGTGCTGTTCCCCACGGCCAAAATTCACCGCAAAAAGCTCCCCTCGGGCTATACGCCGAACAATTGAGCGGTAGTTCATTCGTCATGGCTAGACACGAGAATTTTAGAAGCTGGCTCTACCGCCTTAGACCTTCCGTGATGCATTCACCGTTTGTCCGTATAGCTAATCAATCTATTCGCAGCCGGCCTTTTAACGAAATCGAGGCCTCGCCTAATCAGATGCGCTGGGATGCTTTTGCTCTACCTGAAATGTATGAAAAAGTCGACTTTATCGATGGCGTCAAAACCATTGCTGGCAATGGAGACTCTGCCAGCCTGAGGGGCTCGGCCATTCATGTTTTTTGCGCCAACAGCGATATGAATGATCGCTTTTTCTACAACAGTGACGGCGATTTTCTCGTCGTACCAGAAAAAGGCAGACTAAAATTTGCCACCGAATTCGGTACTATAGATCTAGCACCGGGCGAAATAGCGGTCATTCCTCGCGGCATCAAATTTCAAGTATCTCTACCTGACAAGTCAGCACGCGGATACATCCTAGAGAATTATGGCCCGCCCTTTAAGCTACCTGGTCTAGGCCCAATTGGCTCAAACGGTCTAGCCAATAGTCGTGACTTCTTAGCACCCAAAGCTGCCTACGAAGATCGCGCCAGCGGTGAGGTCTCATTTAAATTAACCAATAAGTTCAAC
Source organism: bacterium (assembly GCA_018062085.1). Taxonomy (GTDB): domain Bacteria; phylum Cyanobacteriota; class Vampirovibrionia; order Obscuribacterales; family Obscuribacteraceae. The sequence continues at coordinate 77,106 of JAGOSY010000003.1, forward strand.
GGTAACCTCTGGCAAGCCGAAATTTCTCACTCGCCACTAGATGTGGTGGGATGGCACGGCAACTACTATCCCTACAAATATGACCTCGCCCTTTTCAATGTCATCAACACTGTCAGCTTTGATCATCCCGATCCATCAATATTCACGGTGCTTACTTCACCTTCCGAACTACCCGGTACAGCCAATGTTGACTTCGTTATATTCCCACCTCGCTGGATGGTGGCTGAGCATACGTTCAGACCGCCTTACTATCACCGCAACATCATGAGCGAATACATGGGTCTAATATTTGGTGTCTACGATGCCAAAGAAGAAGGCTTCGTGCCCGGTGGTGGTTCACTTCACAACACTCTCACAGCTCACGGACCAGACCAGGCGACATTCAACAAAGCTTCACAAGATGATTTAAAACCAATTTACCAGGGTAATACCATGGCATTCATGTTTGAGAGTTCTCTTGTCTACGCTCCAACCAAGCTCTCAATGGAAACCACTCACTTACAAAAGAACTATCAAAACTGTTGGCAAGGTTTAAATTCAAATTTTTCTCTAGATAAGAGCTAAATCTGCAATTTGTGGCATAAAGAATTAAGGCGTTCAGGACTTTACTGAGGAAACCATGAATAAATTACCGCCAAAGAGGCCAAATGAAGAACCAAGTAACTTTGGCTCTAGGCGTCTTCGTCTACCCAGTGAGCCCTCTTGCCCATCTCTGAGCAAGGTTAAAAGCCTATTGGAAGAAGCTCAAGGCAAGCGTGGCACCCTAATCGAAATGCCTTGGCCAGACTCGCCCTACAAGACTTTTATTTTGACCTGCCAGTGGGATGAGAGCCTAAAAGATCCAGTTTGGACCTTATATGAAGAGATCGAAGGTAACTCTAAGGTCGTCTGGACTCAACCATTTGCACCGCAAGACCTTGAATTCCTGTACGACATTCTATCGATGTCAGCCAGTTCATCGGCCAAACTGGAAATTCCTGACGAACTCAAGCCTAAAAACCAAGCAGAAGAAAGCTTTGCCGATGTCGATCTAGGAGGAATGCCAGGCGGTATGCCAGCGGCTATGCCTGCCGGCGGTCCCGCCCTCACACCGTCTCTAGGCGGCGGCATGGGTGGTTTGGGCGGCGGAATGGGTGGCTTGGGCGGAGGCATGGGTGGCGGTATGGCGCCAATGGTGCCACTGAACCCAATGCAATCAGCAGCACCTGTGTCACCGTCACAAGGGACAAATCAACCAGGTTATCCCCAAAACCCTCTCTACGCGCAGCCGCCGGATGCAAATTCATACACAAATGTGCCGGTAGTTCAACCCGGAGGCTCCTATCCGGGAATGCCACCATACAATCCCAATACTCCCAATACTCCGTATCAATATCCGCCTCCGCAGATGCAGCAGCAGCAACCTATGCCTCAACAAATGCAACAGCATATGCAGCAGCAAATGCAGATGATGCCTCAAGGACAGCAAGGACATCAAGGATATCCTCAAAACAGTCCCTACCCGCAGCAACAACAACCCATGAACTATGGGCAACCTATGGCACAGCCCATGCAGCAGCAGTATCCGCAATCGACTCCTAGTTACACCCAGGAGATGATGGAGCCCAAAATTCCCCTCGATTATCATCTAATGGATAAACGAGCAAATATATTGCTGGGCACAATGTTGAAGGAAGCAGGTCTAATCAGTGACCCGACCTTAGAAGCAGCCCTAAAGTTGCAAGAGCTTGTGCGCGACGAAAAAATGAGTGTCGATAAAGCACCGGAAGTGCTCAAGAGACTGCATGCCATGGGTTCATCAATCGACCAGTACTTAACCAAAGGTGACTTTGACAAGTCCGCCGGAGCGGCAGCCTATGCCGCCGCCCCCAAACCAGCTGCTCCTGCCAAACCAGCCCAATCTCAAGGACAGGGTCAAGGACAAGGTCAAGCATCAGGCCAAGGACGTGATTTAAAAGGGGCCTTCGACATTCTGCAGAAGGCACAGCTTTTGACAGAAAGCGACCTTACAACCGCCATGAATGTGCGCAAGAAGCACGGCGGTGACATCGTTCAAATTTTAGAAGCAGCGGGAAAAGTGAACAGCAAAACCGTTGACGCTGCAGTAACGAGCTTACCTCTAATAAGAGAAGGCTTAATGAAAATCGAGCAAGTGATTATGGCACTCAATTATTGCGAGCGCATGCGAGTAAGTTTTGACGATGCTTTAGAAGAAATGGGTTGGCAGAATCCTCGCAAACTGCGCACTGATCTACCACTGTAAACTACCTACAAAAGGTATCGTAGATTCATGGGCAAAAACATTCTTCTTTACGACGAAGACAAGCAGTTTTCTAAGCTTATGTCGTCGGTATTGGAAGGACGTGGCCACAACGTCCTCAATTCCGATTCGGCAGATGCTAGCAATGTTTTGCGGCGCGAAGATCTTGACTTGATTATTCTGGCTGGTCCGCTGAAAGAGACAGATCAAATAACCTGGCTATCGAACCTTAGAGCTCAAGGCAATTCAGCCAAAGTAATTTTGGTAGCGCAAGACCAAGCTCATTTCGATACACTCAAGCCCAAGGTGACAGCCGATTTGTCGGTATCACTTATGGTGCACAAGCCGTTAATTCCTTATATATTTGGCGCCCAGGTCGACAATCAATTTGATGGCGACAAGTCTGAAGCTGCCAAACAGAAAATGAAAGACTTCGAAACAATGTTTTTAGCACTGGTCACAAAATATGCGCGGGTGCTACCAAATCGTATTGCCGATCTCTCCCAAGCTATCGAAAAGGCAAAGGCAAATCCAACCAATGCAGAACTAATTGCTGAAGTGCAAGGTCTTGCTCATAAAATTAAGGGAACAGGCGGTTCACTGGGCTTTAGACAAGTTTCTGACCACATGGACTTCATTGAAGAAGCCGCCATGGCCTTACCCAACAAATCTCAAGAAGAGCAAGCCATTGCCTGGGCTGAGCTAGATAGAAAATTAGTTGAAGCACAATTAGCCGGTGATGCTGAGTGCCAAGAAATCAATCAAGCCGTTAGTTCATCGGATGCCAAACAACAAGTACCCAACAATCCGGCTATGACACGAATTCTTGTCGTAGACTCAGATAGCGATTTCCTCGACATTGTGCACGAATTGGGCAAACAGCGCCTGGTTGACATTATCCGTGCCACCAGCAGCAAAGAAGCCATTGAAAAAGCTGTTGTCTATGCTTTAGACGCAGCCTTGATTAACGTCACAGAAGAACATCCCGATGAGTCGTTCAGATTAGCACGAGATCTCAGAGAACTACCTGGCTTCGAAAATTTACCACTCGCCTTCATTTCAGGGCAACCACTGGTAAAGAACCGAGTAGAAGCAGCTCATGCTGGGGCCTCACTATATTTAGACAAGCCCCTTGAATCGGACGTTTTAGAGAAAGCAGTACAGCATCTAGTCAATATTCGCCAAGGTGGCAGACCACGCATTCTCATTTGTGACGATGACGAATTCTTCTGCAACACGATGGCACTGGTGCTGCGCAACGAAGGCATGATCGTGCGCATCATCAATGATCCATCTCAAATTCTAGAGACAATGCAAGAATATCCACCAGAGCTATTGCTGCTCGATGTTATGATGCCTGCCATCACTGGCTTTGAAGTTTGCCGCATGCTCAGACAGATTCCCCGCTGGCAAGATCTACCAATTATTTTCCTCACTGGCCAAGTCGGTGTAGAAGCTAGATTAGAGGCATTTCGCTCCGGTGGCGACGACTATCTGCCCAAGCCGGTAGTCAACGAAGAACTTCTCACCCGAGTGAAAGTGCGACTTGATCGCGCCCGCATGCTCAAAGACCGCTCAGACAAAGACATGACGACAGGCCTGCTTCTTCGCCGGGCATTCTCAGAACAATTGTCAGCTATTCTAGCTGAAGCACAAAGACTAAAAACCACATTTACGATCTGCTTGCTTGACGTAGATCACTTTAAGAAAGTCAATGACAGCTATGGTCACTTGGCTGGAGACAAAGTTTTAGCCGGCTTAGGCCAGCTATTATCTAGACGGTTTCGCGTTGATGATTTGCGGGGCCGCTGGGGAGGTGAAGAATTTATTCTCGCCTTCAAACGCGAAACTCTTAGCACTATGCACTTAGCTGTTCATCGAGTTCTTGACGAGTTTACAAAAATGAAATTCACCGGCGATAAAGGTGAAGAGTTTAGTGTCAGTTTCTCTGGTGGCATTGCTGAGTATCCCAAAGATGGAGAGTCAGTCTTTGAGCTAGTGCAAGTATCAGACAGAAGGCTGTATTTAGCGAAGAAACGCGGTCGCAACCAAATTGTCTTAGATGACGTAGAGGCTCCCGAAGAAGACGCCCACGAATAAAGACAAGAGCAACTGCAAGATCATCACTTACTGCTGTCCGCGATGCAACTCCATTACCTTATAGATTTTGTCGAGATTCTCGACAGTCGCTTCTTGCCGACCATAGCTGCCGCGATAAGTCTCAAAAGCACCATTGGTAGGAATAGCCATCTCGGTGAAGAGCAGCCATTTTGAACCTTGCTTTGGCATTTTATCCGGGCTGAAATTCCAACCCTTATTTAGCTCACCATCTGACTTGTCATGAAACTCAAAGCGAACTGGCATCGCTCTATTGAGTTTAGGACCCTTCAAGACTTTCTCAATTCTAAATTGAGCTATTGGTGGATGATAGAAAGTAATGCTGTCGGATTTATCGTAGCCCTGATAGCTACAGATACCTATGAACTCTGAATATTTGAAGGCATTCTCGTAGGTCAGCGCTTTCTTAGAAGTACTGTAGATCTATTTCCCTGGATCTACATACGGAATATGTTCAGGTCTATATACCTTTACTTCATCGGCAGCTTTCTGCAGTTCTTCTGCAGTATGAGGCCGCGAAAAAATCACGACTTTTTCGGCCTTAATAGTTAGATCACGCAATTTAGCTGGCAAAAATCCAGCATCGATGTCTGCTGTCACTAAGGCTTTCTTCAAGACCGGTACCGCTTCTTCTAACCGACCAGCAGAAGCGAGACACTGTCCGTACTCAGCAAATAGATGAGGCTTTGCCGTTGGTTCGAACTGAAAAATTTCTTCGAGCGCAGTGGTGGCTTGTTGCCAATCATTGGTATGAACTGCAGCGTTATACAAACCGTAATTGAGATCGCCGGCCTTACGATCTAATCGAAGAGCGCTCTTATACGCAGATTCAGCTAGCGGCCACTGGCCTTCCTTAGCGACACGAACAGCCTCTCGCACCTGACGAGTTAGAGTGATCGAACCATAGGCACCAACATCATCAACTCTATCCACAGCATAAGCCGCACTATTCATGCCTAAGACAAAAGAACTAGCCAAGAAAAGACTAAACTTGCGCATGAAAGTACACGACAAATTAATGGCTGGCAAGAAATTGCCAGATCCATTTTTGCTATACATAAACATCCCTGGTCGGAAGTAGATATACTTTCATTGTCCATGTATTAACAGCCTTGTAAAGACAAAGGCACGCCATTAACGAGAACCTAGGTGTTTTTGTTCACAAGAAAAAAGAGAGAAAGCAAAATACCTCTCTCTTTTTCTAAATTGAAAATCAAATATCTTGAACTGTTTTTTACACTAGTTTATTCATCTTCGTCATCATCAGCGTGCTTCTTCGGACCAGCACCGGCTGATTTAGCTGGTGCATTCTGCTGCTGCAAAAGCCGGGTTTGTTGAATTTGCTGCATTTGTCTAACTGCCGATTCATAGGCACCTTTGTAGCGATCGCCACCAGGTAATTGCATAGCAACCCCAAGTGCTCTCGAGGCGCCAGCAAAATCATTGTTGTTATACAACATCTGTCCAAGCTGACCTTGAAAATCTGCATTCCCAGGGTTGCTCTGGGCAGCTTTGCGGTAGTGAACGAGAGCAGGACCTTTTTTACCAGCAGCCACCAGTAGACGAGCATAGTTAAAGTGCAAGACGCCATCGTTTGGCTTCATCGCCAGCAATACATTATATTCACCTTCCGCTTCAGCGTTGCGACCTAGGTCGGTGTAGCACTTGAGCAGACTCATATGAATCATCTCTTTGCGCCCCATGGTCATACCTAATTGCGCGCTAGCTCCTTGAATATTGACCGAGCTTGCCAGCGTAAGCATTGCTAGAGCAAAAGCAAATCGTGATGTAACCTTAAACGTCATTTTTGATAACCCCTTTCGTATGCTTACTGCTGTCCGCGGTGAAGTTCAATGATCTTGTAGATCTTATCGAGATTAGTGTCAGTAGCTTCTAAGCGACCGAAATTACCGTGATAAGTCTCGAAAGCACCATTAGTCGGAATAGCCAAATTAGTGAAAATCAGCCATCTCGTACCTTTTTTAGGCATCTTATCTTCTGAGAACTTCCAGTCTTTTGGTGGCTCATCCCCAGTCTTATCGTGAAACTCAAAACGAATAGGCATTTCTCTATTGAGCTTAGGTCCTTTGAGAATAGTATCAATATGGAAACGAGCAACTGGAGGATGGTGGAAAGTAACAATATCAGCCTTGTTAAAGCCTTGATAGGTACAGATGCCAATGAACTCACAGCCCGTATAAGCATTCTCAAGGGTAAGAGCAAAATCTGACTTATCGCCCCGCACATCTTCACCGTGAACGAGTTCACGTGTTGGTGGTTTGTATTTGGTTACTTCAGCGATCATGCGATCTTTTTCTTCTTGAGTCAGCTCCCGCTTTGGCACTTCTTTTACAGTCTCAGTCTTAACCATCAGAGCCCGCAGCTTCTCAGGCATAAAATTGGCGTCTGCATCAACTGTTAGCAGTGCTTTCTTCAAAACTGGGATAGCTTCTTCAAGCCGACCGGAGGAAGCCAAACACTGACCATACTCAGCTAATAGGTGAGCCTTAGCCGCTGGATCAGCTTGAAAAATTGCCTCTAGAGCAACAGAAACTTGCTGCCAATCGCCAACGTGGGCGGCGGCATTATACAAGCCATAATAAAGGTCTGTAGCTTTAGGATCTAAGCTAATCGCTCTTTGATAACCTTGCATGGCCGCTGGCCATTGACTCTGCTTGACTGCCCTAGCCGCTTCGCGGGCTTGGCGCGTGACTGTAATTGAGCCAAACAAACCAACGTCATCCAAGCTATCGACGGCAAAGGCAGGACTAAAAATACCTGCTGCCATCGAAGTCAGCAGCAGCGACATACTTGAGGCAATCAGTGCCTTTTCTTTCAACATTGCGATCCTTTGCTTCATTTGCTTCTCGATCCTTGAGTTAGAGACCCTACAACTGGGTTTATCAGACGAACTTTAAATTGACTAGAACTTTCGTAGGCAACCATCCTATAAGCCAATTTTCCACTTTCCTTAGCTTTTATGCCACTTGACAGTGAAATATTTGGCAGATTTTATTACATCCTCTAATAGAAGTACCAATTGGGCCACTAAGAAGAAGGGCCAGATAGCCACCCTCAGCATATTTTAGGCAGTTCGGCAGTTAAAACACACAAGGAACATAGACCGATAATTGAGGAAAATTGTTTCCGATTGCAACCAATTTTTACTGGAAGCCTTCCGCTAACAATCGAAATAGTGCTCTCACCACACTCAGCACTGCCAATTGAAGTTTATCGTGAGAGTCAATTGCTGATTAGGGCTGCCCCCAATAAAGATATAGGTTGCCCATACAATCGAGCCCCAGAAACTCAGTCAAGATGTAACAGGGGGAGGTTTTATATAGCCGCCCTAAAACTGGACACAACTATCTTCTATTTGGATTCACAAGCTATGACTGCAAGCATCGACAACCGGGCCATGCTGGGGGAACTTTTTTACAAGGCTGGCTTAATCAATATCGCCCAACTTTGCCAAGTTCTCTGCATCGCCCACAAGAACAGTCTGCCGGTCGGTCGGGTTCTCACAATGGTTGGACTGACTAAACATAAGACTATTGAAGACGCACTAAAACTGCAAAACTTAGTTAGGCAAAATGTTCTGGCCTACGAACTAGCGATTGAAGCACTGCGCCAAGTATCAGCAAGTAGAGCTGGGCTGGCAGCTGTTTTGCAAGATTTAGGTTGGCAAGGAAATGTCGACAGAGATGAAGAGAATCTGGGATCATTGTTGGTCGAAGCAGGAATTCTCACACAGAAAAGCATAGAAGATTCTCTTGGATTAAGTCGCCACATTGGTTTGCCTTTAGCCCGCGTACTGGTTTTGCAGGGTCTTGTCACAGCCAGCCTATTGGGCACAGCTCTAAGCGCCCAAACCTTGATTCGCTCAGGTAGAGCTGATAGAAACCAAACAATTAGAGCTTTGAGTTCGGCCAATAGCCTCACCATTAGCACAAATTCGAATTGCGACATCGCCCTGATTAACTCACGCGCACCATATATCCGCCTTGATGAGCTACTTTTACTAGCTGGCTTACTGTCAGTTAGCGACGTCAAAAAATTCATGCAGTTAGAAGAAAGTGACTGCCAGAGAACCTTGGGTGAAGAAATCGTTGAAAGCGGTATGTTCAGCTCAAGCTTGATAGCGGCCGCAGTGCGTTTGCAAACAATGATGGCCAAACACCAAGTAACGCCAGATAGGGCGGCCCGTGCTCTCAAATTAGTTTTCAGCAAAAATATATCGCTGACCAAAGCATTGAAAGAAATTTTGCGCGAAAGCGACCCCTATGACGGCAACATTACTCTCTACCACTTGCTGCGTCTATCGGGCCTCGTCACTGCCTATGATATCAGGCGACTTGGTCACCTACCGGCACATCCTGAAGGTGGCACTGGCTCACTAGAAGAAAGACTGATAAAGACAGGCATAGTAAACCGCTCAGCCTTAGATGCAGCAAAGCGCTGTTTGCTCCTGACACAAGAAGGATTTCTCACAGCCGAACAAGCAATGATTGTCTTGCACCACTGGTCGTGGAGCGGCGAAGGTCTCACCCGTGTGTTAGAAAAGTTGCAATGGGCTGGCGGCAACCGCCTGCTGACGCTCAAAGCCCAGGCTTTTGTCGGCTAGAATTTATCCTAACTAACTAATAACCCAAGCCAGGGCAAGCAGCTTCACCGTAATGTTTGTTTTCTTCAGGGGTAGAGAAACTGATTCTAGTGTTTCTTTTAGCGGATCAAATTTACCTGCAACCTCTTGAGCTTCAGCTTGAAACTGACTGGTGAGAAGTTGCAGTTTACTGTTAAGGGTTTCAAGATTGTCTTCGGCACGGCCCACATCATCTCTCTGCTTTGCCACTCTACTAATACCGCGAGCGGCAGTTGTGGCTCTTCCAATTGTAGAAGAGCTAACACCTTTGCGCCCCATGAAAGCACCAAGAACAGTAGCCCCGATTGAAATAGCCGAATTTAATTCGTGCTGCCTAGCCTCAGCTTGTTCTACTTGTACTTTCTGCTCAGCTAAGCGTATGCGATCTTGCAAACCATTTATGCGAGCATAATATTTATCGCGCAACTTTGCCACCATCAAATCGCGCTGTTCAAAAGCCATCTGTTGTAAGCGAATGCGAAAATCACGCTCGCTCTCACTGGGTTGGCTAACGGCACCAGTAGCAGCGCTACGCCAGAGCTTACATGGAAGACTTTCAACCAACCATGAGGCAAACTCTTTGTTCCAATTTTTATAACTGCTTACTTGAGTTAGAGCAGCCACCGGTTCAGTGAAGGTGAAGCTCTTATCGGCGAGACTTTCTAACTTGGCCAAATCAACCTTAATTGACTTGGCCTTCGACCAATCAGCGGGCACCACAGAATCATTACATGGCACGAGAAAACACTTATTGACTGTATGATCAACGCCAAGTTTGCTATCAAGATAGCGCACAGTAGCAGCCGCCAGTAGAAAGGGGCGATAAACACCCTTTGGTTTATCCGAAAATGATGCCACCTCCGCTGGTATGAAAAGTTGGGCAATTTCGGGAGCGACCACAGGCTTCTTGCCTAGACTTGGCGGTAATTCTGCTGAGCTTGAGCTACTCGTCGCTGCTGCTGATTGCGGTGCCAGCCCACTGCCAGAATCTCTAAGACTTTGACTAGAATTTTGACCAATCTCTGGAAGCGAAACCGCACCATTATTCATGGCTTTAATTGGGTCCATCAGGTCTTTGATCTGGCGACGATTTAAGGGGCCGCGCAGGTACGACATAGTGAATCGAGTTTTAAAAATCACTGGTGCATCTTCATGCACATTATTCATAAGAAAGACTCTGTCCCCAAGGCGACTGAGTGTCTCTGAAAGCGAATTTGTAGAGCTTGATGTGCTTGCACCAAACCCAGATCTACCACCCGCTTCTTGTGCCGATTGCAAGCCTTCCAGCACGCGCATCTTATCGCGCTCAGTTTGCAGCCGACCAATAAACCAAGTACCAGCATTTGACAAACCCTTATAGTCAATATCTACAGGGTTCTGGGTAGCGAGTACAATACCAAAGCCAAAAGCACGAGCCTGTTTCAACAGTGTAAGCAAGGGTGTTTTGCAAGGCGGATTAGCCACCGGCGGGAAATAGCCAAAGATTTCATCCATATATAGAAGCGCTCGCAAACTAGTTGTACCAGACTGTCTGCGCATCCAAGCCAGCACTTCATTAAGCAAAAGAGTAACAAAGAACATGCGTTCAGTATCGCCTAGGTGCGCTATTGAAAAAATGGAAACGCGGGGCTTGCCGCTCTTGCTATAAAGAAAACTATCTACATCTAAAGGTTCACCTTTTAACCAAGCGTCAAATCCAGGAGCGGCAAGAATGTTGTTTATGCTTATGGACAACTCGAAGCGTTCTTTAGCAGGATAAAACGACTCTATGTCAAGAGCACCCACCCTAGTCATCGGCGGCTTCTGAATCAACTGAATCAACTCAGTAAGATCGACGTCTCTCGAATTCTTCCAACAATCGGCAATAATCGTAGATATAAGAATATGATCACGGTTGCGTAAAGAGTCAGAAGCATCGCCACGGCTGCCCAAGAGAGCCAGTATACAAGTGGCAGCCGACTGCACGCGCTCGCGCAGTAAATCGCCATCTTCCATAGTTTCATCATCTGGTTTTTTCAGAGAATTCAAAATTGATACGGCCAAACCAGAACTGGCTCCAGGTGTATAAATATTGAAATCGCAACTGGCTTTCAAGCGGGCAATGCGTTGGCCATCCTGACCTGACTTTTCCAGACCTTCTTTCCACAATTGAGCTTGCTTCTGGGCAAATTCTTCAATGCTCAAACCTTGGCGACGGGCGTCATCAACATTTACCCAAGGCTCAAAATCTTTGCCACTCAAACCAGGGAAGGTTAACAAGAGATTGGCAATGTCGCCTTTTGGATCAATAGCAATAATCGGTATACCGTCAATGGCTGCTTCTTCTAACAGGCCGAGGCAAAGGCCGGTTTTACCGCTACCAGTCATACCAATACAGACAGCATGAGTAACTAGGTCTTTAGACTCATACAAGACTGGCTCGGCCAAGCCATCTAAATTGACTGACAAGCCCGCTGAATTGACCGCTGTACCATTTAAATCATGCTTGTGACCGAGGTAGAACACTCCCAATTTTTCGAAATCAGACATAGCACTCCGTTGGCAAAAATCAATCAGATTTAAGTTTACCCCCTAAAAACGAATTGGCCCCTGTCAACATGACATATGACCAATCTTGGCGCTGAGGCTCAGAGCAGGCTATACTTAACAACTTTGATAACGATTTTAAATGATGTAGAAGCAGCGGAAGGTTTAAGCAGTGAAAAATTCTTCTCAAGAGACAACAAATAGACTGTCTGCAGCAGGTAGAGCTAACGCTCTGATGATCTTAATGGCAGCGATGTTTATTGCTCTGGCCTTCTGGTATCCACACTTCGCAGTCGGTGGCGCTAACTACAATGAACCGCCAACCCCAACCCCACCACCAGTTATCATCATCACCCCGCCCCAACAGCCATTTCGTCCACCAATTATCGTGCCCACCGACGTCACCTCACCCCAATTAGTGAATGGTCCAACATCGCTCATAATTGACGCGCCCACAGCTTTTGCTCTCAACGGCGTGCAACTAATTAGCGACAGTCAGTTTCCTAAAGGCGAAGCAGTCACCCAAACTTTTGATTGGATTACCGTACTAGCTAGAGAAGGCGCACAATTCACCAAACCAAATAACTACACCTGCGATCTCAAATCGGGCGATATTTTGGTATCAGTAAAAAGCCCATCGAAGCTCGCCCTTGTCATAACACCATTAGGCACAATCGCTATTGGGGCCAACGGGGACGTTATGGTCTGCTACAACAACGGTGTCTTGCGAGTAATGAACTTTGACGGCGAAGGTAAAGCTATTAAAGTGCAGCTCGATAAAGGGCCCTTTGCTGGCGACGCAGATCCAACTGTTGTACTCGCCTGTGGCTATGAGCTAGTTGCTGGTCAAGAGAAAATCACTCGCTCCACTCTGCGCCCCAAAGACGGCATCGCCCGCCGCTATCAGAAAGTACTAGAAAACGGACACTTAGCGGTCTCTGAGTTTTCACTTGAAAGTGCTATCAGCAGCTGCGATATGTTAGTTGACTTGCAACAAAAAACGACCGGCGTGAAAGAGCGCCGCATTCTCTCAGACATGTCAAAGATGGCTGCAGTATTGAACTACAAAAATGGCTCACAAGGCTATACAGCTGAGAAGTAGTCAAACTGATAGTAAGTGCTCGAGTCAACTTATTAACACTTCTGCTGCTTGCCCTTCTTGTGTTTGCCTGCTTTGGCAATACTCTGGGCGTCTATTTTAACTGCGACGACTTCTTGCACCTGCCCTATCTTTATCGTCTCTTCAGTGGCGAGCCAGAGCTGTTTCTGACTAACTTTAGCGGCCCCTGGGTGGGTGAGCGCTCACTCTACTTATTCTTTAGACCAGTGACCGAAGTCAGCTTAATGGTCGACTATTTTTTCAATCAGGCCATACCATTCGGCTATCACCTGAGCAATCTCCTGTGGCATACAGCCAATGCTTTTATTCTATTTCTCTTTACCAAAGCGCTTTTGGAAAATCTTGAAGTTGGCGAAAGAAAAGACCAGTTAGCCATGGCCATTTTTGCCGCTGGGATATTTGCTGTCTTTCCCACCCACAGCGAGGCTGTTGCTTGGATTCTCGCCCGAGCTGACCTAGTTAGCACTTTCTTTCTCTTGCTCAGCTTATATTTTTTCGTAGTTGGCCAAAATAGAAAGAATAGCAAAAGTAGCCAAAGTAAAAGGGTTGGCCAATTCACTCTTTTGTCTCTAGCTGCCTTCTTCTGCTCTTTGCTCTCAAAAGAATCGGCCATTAGCCTACCGGTAATTGTCTTCGCCCTCTCCATAACGCTTTCGACAGCAGACAATAGAAAGCAAAAGCTAAGTCAAGCTGCCAAAGATATTGCACCATATTTAGTGGCCTTTGCAGCCTATTTAGTTTGGCGTTTTCTTGCCATAGGCAAACTAGTGGGGGGTTATGTCGGTTCAATTGGTCAGCGTTTATATGAAAACTACTTTGCTCGCTGGGTTTCATCAGGCTCTCTGTGGCAGCTGCTTCATCCCTTTAATCAAGGTATTTACGCAGAGAACCATGTTCTCCGCGTAATTCTCAGAGTGCTTTATGCCCTAGCCGGAATAATAGTGGTCGCTGGTATAGTTATCGATCAAAAATTAGCAAGCAGACAAAAACTGATCTACTTTGCCCTGGCATTCTTCACTGCCACCATGCTGCCCAACTTTCAAGTCTGGGGTCTTTCCAGTTCGATGTCTGGCAGTCGCATTGCCTATCTTCCAAGCACTGCGCTTGCTCTAATAATCGTCTTTAGTATCTATATTGTTAGTCCAATTATATGGTCCGCAAAACTAGGGTCCGCAGAACTAGGAAGAGTTCTTAAAGCATCAAGCATTACAGTTCTCATTTCACTCGCACTCACCTTCGCCACTGTTACCAACGGCAATAACATTGCCTGGCTCAATTCAGCCAAGAGCATTAGAGACCTAAAGAAAGACGTAGAAAAAGAGCTGGCCACCCTGGCTGTTGGTCAAAAGCTAGTACTCTTCAACTTACCATCCAGAGTTGACGGTGCCTTTACTTTCACCATGCGCCCTATGTTGGCAGGACTGTTTATTGCCCCGGTTTGGCCAGATAGTAAAAAAGACCAGAGCGCTGACATAGTTCCCCTCGACTATCACCCTAACTGGAGCATTTTTGTTAACCGCCAAGATTTTGAAACGATCATCAGGCAACCACAGCTGTATAAATTAGCAACCTATGACGCCGCTTTAGGGAAATTGGTGAAACCAGATCTGACTATTCCAGCAGAATTATCACCAGAATTATCAAGGGATAGAGATAGTTCTCTTCCATCGTTATCTATGACTGTGGGGCAAGGAACCAAGAGTAGCTCCTATTATTTAAAACCGGAAGGGCCAACTAAATCTATCAATCCACTGACCGTGGATTTTTTAGAACTTGATGTAAAAGTGACAAAGAAATCTCCACAGATATTCCCTCCAGCGCAACTTTCACAGACAAATAATAAAGCCTCGCTATTTGTCATTTGGAACAACAGACCAGCAGACCAAGAAGATCAAACAGAGCCACATTGGACAAGCGTGCCAGCCGACGGACAAGAACACAAAATCTTGGTTGAACTAGGGCCGTTGAAGCGATGGCTTTTGAGCAAAGACGTTGACGAGATTAGGCTCGATGTTGCTACCGATGAATACGACTGGCAAATTGGCAAGCCAAAACTAATAGGTGCAAAAACAATTACTCCAAATCTTTCCACAACACACAACGAAGATAATTACGACCTGGCGCCACTTTCAGAAGACAGAAAAACAAAGAGCCCAAATCAACGGATAGCCAAAGAGGCAATTACTTTTGACTTTGACGCCAGCAAAACAATGGGCGACAAAGCAGGAGCGGCAGTACTAGTTGAAGTCTCAAAACCCTACGCTTCTTTCGAGCACTACAACTATCTAATGAGAGAGCGTTTGCCAAGCAAACATGCCTTACTGAGAGCTACGCTTAACAGTCTCAAAGGCAGTTTCACTCTTGAGACGAAGCCAATCTCGTCCGCCAGTTCGAATGCTAGTGCCAATAATGAAACCGACATAGCAATCTATCAGGTGCACGTAGCGGCTTTAGATGACGCAGGACAGGTGGTAGGTACATTTAGTGATCCAGTCGCTATAAAATCAGCTTTACCCATTGCTATAAAGTGAGCACCATCAACTTGCTCCAGTTGCCGACGGTCAGCAAGGCAGCCAAGCTCTGAGCGCAAGTAACAAACTTCGCGGTGAAGTGAAGTGGTGAGCCGCTTTGAGGCAGCCACCGGATTGATTTGCAAATCGGCAGTATAGTCTTCTATCGAAATTGCGGAACCAAAATTATAGTGAGCGATACCATCTTCATAGGTAATTCCAACGGGAACAATTGGCACTTCAATGTTGTTTTGCTGGGCAGCAAAAGCAATGCGGGCGATACCTTTCTTAAATGGATGGGTGTGGCCGTCATAAAATACATTGCCTTCCGGAAAGATGACAAAAGGCTCGCCCTTTTTAAATTGCTGCATGACATGGCTAACAAAATCGAGCTTCGGATGGGCAGGAAAGGCACCAACTCGACTCAAGAGGAAGCCTTGCAGGCCCTGAAGTTCATTGGGTGACACCATAAAATTAGCTGGTCTATCGATGATGCGGCCCAGAGTAGGGCCATCCCAGCGCGATGAATGATTGGCAATACAAATAAATGGGCCAGTTGCCGGCAGATTCTCTTTGCCGCGAATATCGACCTTTTTAAAATGCAGAGCGATTACTAACTTGGCTAAAAGAGATAGAAGGAAGAAAGAGACTGGATCTTTGCAGTCTCTCATTGCTGCTTGCAGACGGGCCATTTGTGTTTGTTTAGACGACATAAATCCTCCTGGGCAAAAGCACAGGTTTAAATTGGTAAAAAACGAAAAACTCAATCTCGCACTAACATTCTTAGATTAGCTCTTTGCTAACCAAGTCGTTGGTGACAACGAACACTTGTGAGACTGTTTATACAGTTAATGTCATCCTAGTCTTCGCTGTCGTCACTAGATTCGCTATCTGCGCGGATGCTATTTATTACGCTTAGACCAACTCAAAGCTACATATACGGCCATCGAAACAAAGAAGCCAACAAACCAGCCGTAGTCGTAAAGTGGTTTAAATGTCGGCACAAAAGCCCCCACCCAAGCCAGAGCACAGCCAGCCACTGTGGCGATAACCGCCACAACATTCCAGCCCGAACTATATTTATAGGTGCCATCAGGCAAATACAGATCGGCTAACTCTAATTTAGTCTTACGCAATATCCAATAGTCGGCAATGAGCACACCAGCAATTGAGCCAAGACCACCAGAGTAACCTTGCAACCAGACAAAAATATAGCCATGGGGGTCGGCAATCAAGCGCCAGGGTTGCATTAGAACCCCGACCAGGCCAGTGATCAAACCACCTATTTTGAAGGTGATAAATCGAGGAAAAGCGTTAGCAAAGTCGTTGGCCGGTGACACCACATTAGCTGCCACGTTGACAGATAATGTCGCCAAAGCCACAGTAAACATAGCAATGGCAACTACAGCTGGTTGATCAGCGCCCAGGCGACCAAGTAGCTTAACAGGGTCCCAGAGCTGATCCATACTAACGGTTGGATAGATAACCACAGCAGCAGAAGTAATGATCACACCCATGGCTGAAAAAATGGCCATCGCAGTTGGCAAAGCAATAACTTGACCAATAGTCTGCTCTTTTTGCGAATGACCAAAGCGAGTAAAGTCTGGCATATTGAGCGAAAGCGTTGCCCAGAAGCCAATCATGCCTGTTAGTGAAGGAATGAATACAGCCCAAAACTCTGCAAATGTAGCGAACTTACTTTTCTCGTGAAGCAGATCGCCAACACCATGGGCAAGATTGACTGTCCAAACAAGAAGCACGAAAGTCATGATCAAGACAAAGGGCGCAGCCAGACTTTCAACCTTCTTCAAGCTATCCATGCCACGAAAAACAATCAGTATGTTCAAACCCCAAAACAGAGCAAAAGACAACCACTCTGTTCCCATATAGTCAAAATAGGGGCCGCCTAAGAGATTGCGCCAGACAGCTATTCCGATCAGTGCTCCGAACATAGTATTGAAAGCTTGGCCGCCAATCCAAGCCTGAATGCCAAACCAGCCACAGGCGACAATAGCCCGCATCAATGCCGGCAAATTCGAACCCATGGTGCCATAGGCCGCCCGAGCGAAAACCGGGAAGGGGATACCATATTTGGTGCCAGGATGGGAATTGAGCAAAATTGGCAAAAGCACGATGGTATTGCCGAGCAAAATAGTAAAAATAGACTGCCAAGCATTCATGCCATTGGCAATTAAACCAGACGACATCATATAAGTAGGGATGCAAGCCGACATGGCAAACCAGAGAGCAATATAGCTATAGGTGGACCAATTGCGATCAATTACTCTGACTGGTGCCAAGTCATGATTGTAAAAAGGACTCGATTTAATCTCAGTATCGTCGGCCAATTCGACACGGCCATCGCTGTGTTCGATAAGTCTGTGGCCTTCCGACTGAAATTGACTCATAAATAGCCTCAACTATGGGGGCAGTACTAGGGGCGGCTGGGGGCTACAATAGTAGCTCATAAGTGGTAGAACAGTAATTGAGACTATAAAGCCAATGTAAGCACGATCAATGGCTAATTGACGGTTATAAGAGGCGAGAATACATGAAAGCCACACAAGGTAAGAGCCCAGCAAGTAAAGTAAAGTCTGAAACTAAAGTCAATCAGACCAAAAGCAAAACTCAAAAGACAACCCCAAAGACGACCACAAGGAAAACCACAGCAGACCCACTATCTATGTGTCCAGTGGATGGCGCGGGCTGGTGTCCCTATCCATTTTCAGTAGCTCAACTGAAGAAAAGACTGAAAGCCAAAGCCCAGCAGACTTAGAGACAAATATCTTAAGCCGACCAATCTTAAGCTCAATAATCTCAAGCTCAATAATCTTAAGCCCAACAATCTTGAAGGAAGAAAACCTGCAAATTATCAGACGCATCTCAAGGCAGCCTTTAGTGTTCACCCTTACTATGATCGCCGCCACAAGCCCGTTCTGGCATGGCCCGCAGCCTGCTTGCGCCTACACCATTGAAGGCAAAATCGAACACCAAGAGGCCCTGCCATCGGTAGATAGTTCTATTCGCAAAGGGGCGCGTTTCAGCGCTGGGGCCGACCTAGAGGCTAACAACAACTGGGTAAAAGTGCCCGCCTGGCTGGCCGGCACCTGGAATGTTAACGAAGAAACCGCTGTTTTGAGAGAAGACTTTAAGACTGGCAGAATCGACCGCACCCCCTCAGTTTTTATGGCCCGCCAAGAGTTTACCTACGGTAGCCAGAAAGACCGCCAGGGTGGCATCTGGCACTATATCGGCGCGCCATACACGTCAAAAACAAGACTAACGGCCTACCAAGAGTTTCACCAAGTCAAAGAGAAACAGTTTCTCGTAGCGAATGAGACCAAAGTGCAGTTTCGCACACTGATGACAGTGGTTCGCGTAAGCAACCTCAATGGCCGCGTGGCAGATTCCTTTCAGCAAGAAAGTATCACCAGCTATCGCCCCTTAGAAGACGGCGTCATTGCCCTAGCTGCCTCGAACAAGACCTTCGATGCTAACGGCAGGGCCGTTTTTCAACAAAACAACGAAGCTCGCATCAGACGCTACAAGCACTTCAATGAGACCGACAAAAAGGACGGCAAGAACCTCAGAGAGCTGTTCTTGCAATATCTTGAAGCCAATGGTTTATCGAACTTGATACCTTAATCTTTAATACCGTAATCAGGGCTTTTTGTAAGGCATGAATGAAAGGAAGGGCTTGCCTTCCCAGGCACCAACACTAACTGTGATGGGACCAACAGTGTCAAATTGCAAGACAATAGTCTTACCCCGAGGGCCATTGAGAGCGCTCACCGACAGTAGCTTCGCCCCACAAATCCAGCTCCAATCAACAGAACAAACGGCCTCAGCCAGTTTCGGCATATCACTCACGGGCTTGATTGCGCTGTCTATACTGAGTTCGTTGGCTATATTCATCTTGCTATCGCCTTCTTCAACAGATGCCGTTAGCAAAAGCCCGCGGCCATCGGTGAAGTTAAGGCCAAAGCTATGCAACGAACTGGCTGCTGTTGCTAAAGTGGCTCCTGCCAACTCACCGCTAATATTACTCACACTGGTTAAATTGGCCATTTTACTCATATCGCCTCTAGTACTAGTGATTAGCCTTCACAAAATTGGAACTTTACGTGTCACGCCAAATTGGCCATACAAATAGGCTATAAATGATACCCTCTAGTTTTGCAGACTTAAACTAAACTAAATTGAAGCATTTTGACGTAATTATTATTGGCGCCGGTGGAGCTGGCATGATGTGCGGCAGTGTGGCCGGCAAACTTGGCCGTTCGGTGCTCCTGATCGACCACAACCAGAAAATCGGCCGCAAAATTCTCATATCTGGGGGCGGCCGGTGCAATTTCACAAACATTGGCACCAGACCAGAATCGTTTGTCAGCAATAATCCGCACTTTGCCAAGTCGGCCCTCTCTCGCTTCACCCCGGCCGACTTTATCAAGCTTGTGGAAAAGCATCGCATTCGCTATCACGAAAAGAAACTAGGTCAATTATTCTGCGACCACTCAGCTGAACAAATTGTCGACATGCTCATTGATGAATGCAATCAAGCCGACTGTCAATTTCAAACAGACACAGCGATTAAGTCTATTGCTAAAAGCAGCGATGAAAAAAACGGTCGCTTTACAGTCGATACCACAGCAGGAATGTACAGCTGTGACTCACTTGTAATCGCTACAGGTGGTCTCTCAATTCCCCAAATTGGTGCCACCGGCTTTGGTTACGAAGTAGCGCGCCAGTTTGGATTGAAAATTATACAGACAGCCGCAGCTCTCGATGGCTTTAGCTGGGGAGACTCTGATCTTGCCCGCTTCAGTGATCTAGCCGGACTTTCTCTTGACACAACCGTTTCTTGCAAGAAAGCCAGCTTTAGAGAAAATATTCTCTTCACTCACAACGGCCTAAGCGGCCCAGCTAGTCTGCAAATATCGCTCTATTGGTCACCTGGCGATAGCCTCAGTATTGACCTGATGCCAGAAGGCAACGCCCTTGAAATACTGCAAGCGAGGAAGAAAGCTGGCAGCAAACAGGAAATTAAAAACGTATTGGGCGAGCTTTTGCCAAAGCGCTTCGCCGAATATTTCACCCACTACTTAGATATTAACGGACCAATGAATACATTGCCCGACAAAAAACTGATACAGCTAGCAGGATCACTGAATGGCTGGCAAGTAACACCAGCCCGCACTGTGGGCTACAAGAAAGCTGAAGTAACACGCGGTGGCGTTGATACCAGTGAACTTTCGTCCAAAACAATGGAAGCAAAGAAAGTACCAGGCCTATATTTCATCGGCGAAGTAGTAGACGTAACCGGTATGCTCGGTGGCTACAATTTTCAGTGGGCTTGGGCCTCAGGTTTTGCCGCTGGTCAGGCAGTATAGAGCAGAGAGAGAAGTGCCAACCAGACTCTTTCAAATCGCTCTAATAGCAATACTGACTCTGATACCACCAATTAGGCTGGCATACTTTTTGTTTACCAATGGCGAAAACTGCGCCAATAATGACGACATAACCTATCTAGAACAGTTCATTAGGATGACCAGTTCAGGCTACAACTGGCTCAATTACTTTGGCGATACCTTTGTCGACGGTCACTCCACGGCTTTCAATCAAATAGTTTTCAATTCATATGTTCAACTAGGGCAGCTCAATCAAAATCTTGGGGCTGCAATTGGAATTGGGCTTATTTCAATTAGGCTCGCGCTCTTCTTCGACATGATATTTAGTAAAACAAATAGACTGAGATGGTATTGCCTGCCACTATTGAGTGCCATTATTTTCGCACCAACAGGTGCATCAATACTTACCCAAGGATCTTTTGCCATCACCTGGCAATTGGCACTGACATTGGGAGCTACCGCACTTTGGGCCATATTCCGAAGATCGGCAAACTCGAACTCGTCTAATCCAGCGGGCACAAAGAAAATTGTCTTAGCCAGCACTTGTATTGTCTTAGGCTCATGGACAATTGCCACCACTCTAATAATAATTCCCATTGTTTGGTTCAGCGCCTGGCGCATGAGGATGTTGAACAAGCTATCTGTATTGTTCTTAGGCACAGCCAGCGCTCTAGCAATCTTTCCAGATCTGCTTTACCTTGAGCGCGGCGTGGGCACTTCGCGGCCCTTGGCTGAAGTGCTAAAGCCCTTAGATTTGACGATGTTTCTAAGTTCGCTCGGCCGCAACTTCGCCCCAGGAACAGCCTGGTATGTCGACCGCATTGCCCCAGCCGAAGTGTTTAGTCTTCTTGGTTTGGTACTACTGATTGCAATCTGTGCCCTGGCAAAAGTAATTACTGATGAGACCCATGCAAATGGTGACAACTCTAAATCGACTTTCCATAAATACTTTTATCCGTCACTAGCCATTGCCTCATTTGCCATTGGCAATTTATTGCTTACGTCAATGGTAAGGCCTATAATTGCCCCCTGGTATGGCCAAATAAGTCTTTGGTTTTGGATTGGTTTAGTAGGCATGGCTGCGTGCTTGTTTGAGCTAAAGAGCTCTGACGAAAAGCTCGGGTCTGGAGCGAAGATTCTTGCTGCCACCACAGTCATTAGCATTGCTAGCTTCTGCCTATTTTCGCCAGGGTTTGAAGATAAAGAATTCTTTTTAGACAACCGTTCTCCGGCCTATCTATCAGTTCTACGCAACTACCAGACGCCACCACCACCGGGGCTGCTGCCACCATATAAATATGTACCTCTTAAACCGGAAAGACTGGCAAAAATACTTGAGCAATATCACCTGTCACCTTTTGGGAAGGAAGACACTGTTTTATTTCAAGGTGATTGTGTAGTACCTGGTTTGGTGCAATTTCGCAACGATGGCACACAAAACAGCGAGCTCTACTTCATGAGCCAAGACAAAAAGGGGATATTCACCGCTACCTATTACAAACGACTAAACCTCTGCTTGAGCGGCTCTATGACCGTAACCTGGCATGTCAAAATACCAGACGATGCAAAAGTGGCTGAATTAACTACCGGGCTTTGGCAGTTAGATACCATCAACAAAATTCCCGATATAAAACCGAATGTGCTCAGTATTGAGGTAGATTCAAATCAGCCCCTCATCTATGAAATGCGCCCAGACGAGGAAACCAAAGTAAAGGTTGATCTGCTTGCCTACAAAGGTAAAGTCGTAACCATTATCTTTACTCACAAACAGAACAATCCGCGGACCACCGTGCTTGAAGTTCCGAAGGTGGAGATTGTGCGGGAGTAGCGCACCCGAATGAAGGAGAACATACCTTGCCTGTTTTGTTTGGACTATGAAAGCAAGGCAATCACGTTAGATTTTCACTCCAAAAATCTAACAGGGTAGCGTTAGAATTTCATTCCGAAAATCTAACAACAGACTCTCGTTAGAATTTCAATCCAAAAATCTAACAACGGACCCGCGTTAGAATTTCAATCCAAAAATCTAACAACAGACCCGCGTTAGAATTTCAATCCAAAAATCTAACAACGGACCCGCGTTAGAATTTCAATCCAAAAATCTAACAACAGACCCGCGTTAGAATTTCAATCCAAAAATCTAACCTCATTCAATTGAACCTTTTACCTTGTCACAGCGTTATTAAGAATACACGCTGCTTATGAGGTGCAATCATGACCTGTCATGGCGAAATTCTAAACTTTATCTCCGCCCTACCTACTGGTGCATGGTTTGCCACTCAACAACTGCTTAATCTTGGCACGAGAGAGGCTATAGACCAGTGCCTATATAGATTGGTCAAATGTGGTTATCTCACGCGCATTGCTTGGGGGCTTTTCACACTGCGAACAAACGAGCAAAACTTTGAACCACTGGCGGTGGCAAGATTCAAAGCAGAAATCTTCAAAAAGAAGCTTGCTATTCACGGGCTCAATATAGCAAAGCGACTTGGCTTGGTTGCTCGCGCTCCAGACCAACAGCTCTACAGCGTACACGGTGTCAGCAGCTCCTTCCAATCGATGAAGCGAGAAATCAGACTAAAAAGCTACTCCCCACGGAAAATAGCCCTTGAAGATTCACCGATAGGCGAAGTCATAAGCGCACTCTGGTTTCTCGGTGAGAAAAACTGTGATAACTCAGCCGTGGCCAGAGCCTTGAGCACTCTCAAGCACGAAGGAGTCCGAGAACTTGTACAATCAGCCCATCGCATGCCAGGTTGGCTGACAAAGAAACTTCGCTTTAATATCGGCTATCAGCCGGGGTAAATTGTACAATTGCCTTAACTTACTTCTGTGCACTATAACGCAGCAAAGCAAAATCACCTTCGCTGTCAGCAGTTTTGATACCGGCCATGTCTTTGAAAAGTGGCATGTTCTTCACTTTCACTAAAATATACGCTTGAGGCACTTGCTTAAGCCTGATAGTAAGCAAGTCAAAATTGGTGATGTTTTCCACTTGCTTGCGTGCGTAAAAGGGCACACCGGGCTTGCGCATATCAAAGACAATAAGTGGGTCAGATGATTGACCTGCAAAATGAGCGAATTTAGGCAGTGGCCCTTCCCATTTATTTGAGAGCACAGGCAAGATGTGACCACTATGTACAACCAATAGAAATGCCGTTCCCACTGTCATTATCGTCAAGCCTGCAATCTTCCTACCCAGCTTGAATGCCAGCATGCTGAGCAAGACAACCACAGCCTGGGCTGAGCCGTAAGCAGAAATCAAAGCAATCAAACCTTCTGGTGCATCACGCAGACGCGCCGCCACTATTGGTGCAACCAAACTCGCAGCAGCATATACCAGCATCACGACAAGCAGAGGCAAGCCAAGCCTTTTGAAAGCCGATTGGCGACTCAAACAACGCTCAAATTCGCAGCCAACAAGAATTGCCAAAGCGGGGAAGGCTGGTAAAGTATAGGGAAGTAACTTCGAAACAGAAGCGCTAAAGAATACAAGTGTAATGGTCGCCCACAAAATACTATAAAGAGCCAAGCGACCGCTAACATCGAGAGCTTCTATATAGTTGCGCGAACGAGTAAGAAGGACGCGCAGTGAAGGAGGCAGCAATGACATTCCTGGCCCACTCATTAAGGATGATGATGCTGACGTATCAGAACCTGAAGTAAATCCAGACTCAAATCCAGACCCAGCGCTACTCATGCCTCGTAACGCACTAAAATAAGCAGCCAACGCGGCAACTATTGCTTGAGGCACATAGACTGTCCAAGGGAAAAAGCCACCAAGCATGGCGAGCAGATGATAGTAAACCGGCTGTTTATGAGCATCGACAACAGCAGTGAAGCGTTGAAAGTTTTCCCGAATGATAAATTCTTGAAAATAAGCACCTTTGGTAATATAGATTTCCGTGACAAACCAGGGCAGGGCAATGACTGCAACAATCAAGGCGCCAACTAAGGGCTGATAAGACCTAAAAGCAGACCAGAGATCGCCTTTTATTGTGTGCCAAGCTAACAAGATGGCCACTGGTAAGACTAGGCCAACCGGGCCTTTGGTCATCACAGCCAGGCCAATCAAGACATAGCCAAGATAAAGGGCGCCCCTTCTTTTGAAATTTGACTGACTAGCATGAAAGAAAGCCAACTGGGTGCCGGCACCAAAGAGCGAAAGCGGCATATCGGTAATCGCTTCGCGGGCGGTAAAAACGAACAAGGGCGCACTAGCCAAAGTCAGTGAGCCAAATATGGCAGCCCTCAGAGATATGTAGCGCACCATTGTTAGATACGTGATCGCTACCAGCACAACAGCACAGGCCGCTCCGAAGAAGCGGGCGGCAAATTCGTTCACCCCAAATATCTGATAACAACCGGCCATAGCCCATATGCACAGAGGTGGTTTAGTAAAACGCACGACATAGTTGAGTAAAGTGGTGATGTACTCGCCTGTGACAATCATTTCACGCGCTGGCTCGGCATATAGTGCTTCGTCAGGGTTAAAGAGAGGCAGATTGCCTAGACCATTGAAATAGACGAAGGCCGAAATCGCTGTCACAGCAATTAGACCCAGCAATACACCAGGGCTGAGCGCCGGCCGGGCCTGGTGCTGCTCGTTTGATTTTTCTACTTGAATATCAGATGCCATATATCTCTTTGGTTCAACTAGAAGCATTATAGTTACAGGCTGCGCTTGACAATTTAAAGCGTAAAGAGACAACTCCCCGGAAAGCCGCTGGGACACGCTCATATTAAGAAGAACGTTAACTATGCTTACTAATCAAACAGCAGCCCCAAGAATATGTGAAGCTATGGTAATGTCAGATGCTTGTTCCCTTACGGGCTCTAGCATTCAGATCGAAAATCGTCCTAACTAACGCTAACCAACGTTTAGAAAAAAGATTACAAAGAAGGTCAAATCAATGGAAGTTTCTCACAGGCTCAAATCTATTCCTCCTTATGTCTTTGCCGAGATGGACAAAAAGCGCCTCGCTGCTATTGCATCTGGAGTCGACGTAATCAATTTGGGTATTGGTGATCCTGACCAGCCAACACCGCGACACATTGTCGATGCCATGCACGAAGCGCTAGAGAAGCCGATTAACCATCACTATCCACCCTTCGGCGGCACCAAAGAATACAAAACTGCGGCCTGCGCCTGGATGAAAAAGCGCTTTGGTGTTGACATTGATCCTGCCAGCGAAATCACTTCGATGATCGGCACCAAAGAAGGCTTGCATAACACCATTATGGCCTTCGTCGACAAGGGCGATATCAATATTATTCCAGACCCAGCCTATCCTGTTTATCGCACATCAACGATTTTGGCTGGTGGCGAGCCATACTTCATGCCGCTTACACCAGAAAATAATTTCATTCCTGATTTGGATGCGATACCAGAAGCGGTGCTAAAGAAAGCCAAGCTTTTGATGTTCAACTATCCCAATAACCCTACGGGCGCAGTTGCCGACTTGGCCTTCTTCGAGAAAGCTGTAGCCTTCTGCAAAAAGCACAATATCTTACTTTGCCATGACCAAGCATATTCTGAGATGACTTATGACGGATTCAAAGCTCCGTCTATTCTGCAAGTGAAAGGCGCCAAAGATATTGCCATTGAACTGCATTCTTTGTCTAAGAGCTACAACATGACCGGCTGGAGAATTGGATTTGCTGTCGGTAATGCTGAAGCAATTGCAGCCATTGCCAAAATCAAATCAAATATCGACACCGATATCTTCAGAGCCATTCAATTTGCAGCCATCGCTGGATTTGAAGGGCCAACCGATCATATCCAATTCTGCAATAGTCTCTATGTTGAAAGACGCGATTTGGCCGTAGAGCGACTAAATCAGCTTGGCTGGAACCTCAAGCCAATCAAAGGCACATTCTATATTTGGCTGCCTACACCGGCTGGAATGTCGTCATCAGATTTCAGTACTGTTATGCTAGAGAAAGCTGGTATCGTGGTTCCACCAGGCACTGCATATGGCCCTCACGGAGAAGGGTTCGTGCGCATTGCCCTTAGTGTAGACAAGGTTCGCCTTGCCGAAGCTTTCGATAGAATGGCTAAACACTCAATCACTTACGACATGGCTAAATCCACGGTTTGAACGTAGGCACCTCCCTTCATTAATGCACAAAGAAAAGCACTACGCAGCGAAATCAATTCAAATATTGCCTGGCAATCCAACAGCCACGGCGATTCACCAGATACTTACATGGGCTCTGGAGAATCTCGACAAGCAAGTTGAAGTGATTTGGCCGTCTGCTACAAAAGGGTCCGAATACAAGCTCACCGCCCATGCTGATCCCATGGGCGGTGATCCGCAATGGAAATTGATTGCATCGAACGCTGGCCAAGGCTCTCTTTTGTGGGAATTTACCAGTTGCGATTCGCTACTGGTCTTTAACCGCATCGAGGCGTCGCTCAACGATCGCGAAGGCAATCAACACTCGACCACACAGGCTGCCACCCAAGAAGAACAGGCCGAAGAGAAAGCATTCTTCTATATTCCAGAAGCCCTGACTAAACAAAGAGCAACTATCCCGATACCGCTGGTGGGCGGAGACAATTCGCTCAACCGCTCCTCAGGTACTGTTCTGAACGGTGACTTAGCTTTTGTGCAAATAGGGGCACTGCTGCAGTCTATTGCTCTGGCAAAAATGACTGGGCGTCTAGAAATACAAAGCGAGCTAGGCGCTGCCGAAGTATTTTTCATTGATGGCCAGCCCATTCATGCCACTAGCCCAGCAGCCAAAGGCCCTGAGTGCATCTATGAGTTAATCACCTGGAAGGACGGCCGCTTCTTCTTCCAGCCCAAAGTAATGACCAAGCACAAGACAATTAGCGACCCACTTGATTCGCTGATTATTCAAGGTGCTCAGATTTTTGACAAACAGAATTTCCTCAAAAACAGTGGCTTCAAAATTGATGCGGTGATGGTAAAGACCCAGCGCATTGTTGACGAAGCAGATCTGCGCAAATTATTAAAACCAGCGATACCAGTAGATTTCGTTGCCCAAAGACGTTTTTACGATGCAATTGACGATCGCCTAAGCACCGAAGAAATCGTCGCCAAACTAGGCTATGCCAGAAGTTTGTGGGTGCCTATTGTTTGCAACATGCTCAGCTGCGGTCTGGCTGCTTTTACTAAACCAGCCAAGAAAGGTAATTCTAGCCTGCCTACCCTAGAGCCCAAGA
Organism: bacterium; assembly: GCA_018062085.1. Classification (GTDB taxonomy): domain Bacteria; phylum Cyanobacteriota; class Vampirovibrionia; order Obscuribacterales; family Obscuribacteraceae. The sequence goes on from JAGOSY010000003.1 coordinate 104,882, forward strand.
CCGTTGATAGCGCCGCCATCCAATCGGTGATTATGCAATTGCGCCGCGGCGATACCGGCATGTTCAACTTCCCTGCTTTCCTCTATTTCTTAGAGCAAGAGTATTTCAGGGGGCACCGCTCTGGCAGCCCTATTTCGGTCATCGTTTTTGAAATGCGCGTCAAAAGCGGCCCCAATGGCTCAATTCGCGAACCTCTACCAATCGGGGCCTTGCGCGAAGCTGTGTTGCGCATATCGCAAGCAAAGCGCCACAACGACCTTCTCGCTCACTACGAGGCTTTCGACTACGCTCTACTTTGCCCAGACACCAAGGGTGAAGGCGCCCGCGTATTCGCCAAGCGCCTGATGGTATCACTAATGAAGTCACCCCTCTCTACAGGTGTGGACGAACGCACTCTATCGCTGTCATTTGGTGCGGCTTGCGTACCCGAAGATTTTCTTGAACTAGGTCTTTTGCTGTCTGCAGCTGAAGCGGCTAAAGGCCATTCGCTCAGTAGCGAAGAACCAGTTGTGCTCTATCGTGACCTCCTACCAAAAGCCACGTAGTGTGCCTTGTACTGCCGCCATTTCAGCAACCGAGCTCACGCACAAGCTGGCACTAAGGCGAGCACGTGCCACTTTAGGCAAATGGCTAAAGAAGAGCGCAGTTAGTCGCAATGATAGGCTCTTAGCAATAATAATGGCTACTGGAGCCATCGAAGTACTGAGTCAAGCGCATCCAAATAGCAAAGAGAAGAACGATGGTTTAGACACCTATCAATTCTTGCTAGATAAACTCAATAACGATTTAGCAATCTCAAAACTAGACTCAGACATTAGTGCAAGCACTCACCATTCTCTTTCAAAGCTTTTTAGAGGCCCTGAGTATCAGATTCTATTCGCTTCTGTTCACGGCCTAAGTGATCTATTCGAAGTTTACTGTATCAACCAACGCAAGCTGGCTACAGCCAATGTGCAGCAAGCAGACAAAAGCACCACCACCAGCGATCAAGCTTCATTTTCTCAAATATATACACCACCGCTAGTGGTGCACTCTATAATTGAATGCCTTCTGCAACCCCTACTCGATAGAGCTGACTCAATAGAGGCAATCAAAGCAATATCAATGCTCGACCCCTGTTGCGGCACTGGGAACTTTCTAACAGCCGCAGCAAGTGCCTTCTATAAAACCTATGAGCAGTTCGATCTGCCGCAAGCTGAAATTTGGCGTTTGATACTTGAGCACAATATTTTTGGCCTTGATATTGATGCACGTGCCCTAGTAATTGCTGAGTTTGCATTGACAGTAAGCCTGATGACACTCAGCTGCGGTAATTTCAATGGCAGAAGAAACAGTCCAAGTAAAATTAGCTGTCTTCACAACACTTACGACGTTGCCGAAGCAGCACTAGGCTCGCTATCGCCTAAGTGGAAAAGAACCGCTGGGCATCCACTAAACCGCAAATATACAGTAGTGGTGACCAACCCGCCCTATCTTGGTCGCAAGCTTATAGACCGCGCTCTAAAACAAAAATTGAAGAAATACTATCCAGAGTGTGCCAGCGATCTCAGCCAAATCTTTCTCTGGAAGGCCCTAGATCTAGCAACAGACGGCGGCGGTATTGGCTTTTTGACCCAAAGCTCTTTCATGCACTTGCCTAGCTCTTTGGCCTTAAGAAAGCGCATCTTAGAAGAAGCACAAATCAATTTAGTAATCGAACTGGGAGATGGTGTCTTTCCCCTTCTAGCAGGGTCAAAAGCAGACAGTAGCATTATCATTTTAACCAAGCATAAAGCAAAAGCAGATGAACCTGCATACTACCTCGATCTGCGCCAGGCAAACGAAAGTGATGTGAAGGCAAAAACAAAAGAGCGAAGAAATGGCCATCTTAATCAGCTAAGCCAATTGAAGCATCTCGCTAAATACAGCAAAAGCCATGGTGAACTTAGCCTCAGCTCTGACCTAGCTTTTAATTTCAAACGACCAAGGGCGCTATTCTTAGTACAAGCGAGAGACAACCAGGCCCTCGCCAGCAAAGCTGACTTCAAGCAAGGCCTAGCGACATCGAGCAATGAAAGATTTTTGCGCTATGCCTGGGAAGTTGAAGAAGACGACAGAAGCTATGTACCCTATGCCAAAGGTGGCGGATCAGAGCGCTGGTGGCGTACTATTTCTAGCAAAGTACGCTGGGGTGAAAACGGAGAGGAAATCAAATCGGCAGTGGCCGAGGCCTACCCTTACCTCAAGGGCCAAGTGCACTGGGTGGTTAAGAATGAAAGTTATTATTTCAAACCTGGTCTCACATTTTCATTCGTCAACAAGCATCGGCTGAGCGTGCGCCGACTGCCCCCTGGGGCAATTTTTGATGTTGGTGGCTCTGCCATATTTAGCCATGAATCTGGGCAAGAAAATCTCCTTCTAGCCTATCTCAATTCTGGTTTCGTTAGCGCACTGGCTCACGACTTAAACCCAACCATCAACTTTCAAATTGGTGATTTAAAACGCCTGCCTCTGCTGCAATTCGCTAGCCCCTTGGCACAAAATTTGGCCACTTTAGCCAGCGATGCCGTCGACTTAAAGCAAGAACTAGAACCGCTAATCTCTCCGCAAGCAGCTCTTCTAGCCCCAAGCATAAAGTACACGAGTCTTTCGCAAGAAGGATTTGAAAGCCATTTGCGAGCAGTAAACAATTATCAACACAAATTGCTTGCCATCGAAGAAGAAATCGATAGCCTGGTGTTGGCAGCGGCCCAGAGTCACTTTGCCCTCGATGCAAAAGACCAACTAGAAATTTCCCTCTGGGTAGAAGAGCGCGCAAAAGCAGACACTTCAGCAGCAGCTGCCATAAAAATTACTAGCAAAAACTTCTTTGAGAACCAACTCGCTCAAGCTTTTGCCAACCGTCTTTGGCGTAGCAAAGACCAGCTCGACCTATGTAAGCGCATCACATCTGGCGACGTCAGCAATTTCCTCAAAAACAACAGCAGAACAGAACTAGACCTAGAAGTAGAACTCGACCCAAATTTCGTTAACCAATTTACTGAAGGCGATCTCAATAGATATTTTAGCGGTCGCTTCAATCAAGTAATGCACGAACAATTTGGCGGGCAGCCACCGGTTCTATCTGTTAACAGCGCCGTGCAAGCGACTCTTCCGCTGGCAAAGGCAAGTAAATGCAGACCAGCAGACTTATATCGCTCACTTCTAGACTAAATTTAGCCCTATTGCTGACCTAAATCTGTTACTGGCCCATACTTACTGCTGAACTGTCTCATAGTCGTTCTTAGTCCAACTGTAGCCACCTTTTACGTTGGTATCGGCGATATAGTCTGCTTCAAACGAAACCTGTGGTCTCTTTGAGCCCGCAGGAAAAGATAGACCAGGATTGTTATCAAGGCTATTAACGACATCAAGCAAAGTACTATCGAAGCGCCGATTGCCAGAAGGTGAGGTAAGCTGAGCAATAACATGATGATCGCGAGTAACAGTAACTCGCATCGTGGCACGACCTCTAATTAAAGCCACTTCTTGCCAGCGGGCATAAATTTCAGACGAAAGCTGTTTGTGCCATGCCTCCCAAGCCAGTGTCATTTGCTTAGAGCTGCGCTCAGCACCAATATCAAAGCGATTGTTCTGGGCTTGAGCAGAAGCACTAAGTGGCCCTGCTGGCAAAGCAGCAAAGGCAGTGCGATCAATCAAGCCACTACCTTGCACGCCACCAGCAATTGTGCTTTTGCGCGGCGGGGCAACGGGAACAGCGTCGGCTGTTGAAAGGGTCGGAGCGGCATTACCACCGGGCCTTGTCAATCGCGTTGTACCATTTTCCAGGCGAACGCCACCCTTTAAAACCGCACCGGTGCCAGCAGCCTGAGCCTGTGAAGTGAGGGAAATCAGCAGAGAAAAAATTACGGCTGTGCTTACTAATTTGCTTTTCATTGCTTTGTTCTCGTGTATTTCATTACTTACCACTAGCAAAACCAAACACTGCACCTAGAACCGCCCCGCGCAAGGCATTGCTTTTTGCACTACTCATTCGAGAACCGTTATTCGCCGAACTAAACAAGGCACCAGATAGCGCACCAGCTGCGGCACCAGCCAGACCGTAGCTAGCAGCTCTCTTTAAGCGACTGCTATTTGAGCGAGCAGTGTAAGCCATGCCACTCAAGCCGCCACCAGAACCATCCAACTTAGCCGCTTTACTGCCCGCAAAAGGTGTGATTTGACCTTCTGGTTGACTCGCTGTCTGCGAGCTAGAAAACGGTTGCCCAGAAGTCGGCTTACCAGAAGAAGCAAAGCTATCAGCCGGTAAAGTATTTTTTGATGCAATAGCCCTGTCTATATCGGCTAATGCGCTACCAAAAGTAGTGCTGGCAGGATTAAGCGACGAAGCACGAGCCATGTGACTACGAGCGTTGGCAAGGTCACCCTTAGCTCTATAAGCCTGAGCCAGAGCAAACTGTACATCGCCATCATCGGGTACCTGCGAAGCCACTGAGTTTAACTTGGTCACGGCCGAGTCATAGTTGCCAGCTTTGTAGTCGTTGGAAGCCGAAGCAACAGCACTCTTTAGCTGGCTCTTTCGAGCGTCATCGATAGCCTTGCTCTGGGCCGGTGCCGCCACTCTCGGTGCACCAGAAAAAGCACTAGAGCTAGAGCCATAGTTAGAACTAGAGGCCAGATGACTAGAAGCACTATTACTTGACTGCGCCAGTTTGTTCTGAACACTGACAACGGCACTCTGCAAATCAGTATCTTGTGGATTCAAATTGAGAGCGCTCCGATAATAAGACAGAGCACCATTCAAGTCGTTTTTGCCCTCAGCAATAACGGCCAAATTATAGTAAGCATCACCATTGCTTGGATCTTTAGCGAGGATGCCATGAAAAGCACTCTCAGCCTGAGGCACTTTGCCATCTTGATAGAGTTGCATGGCATCGGCCAAGGCACCAGATGAATCAACGGCATAGGGCTCTTCACTGTCGTAGCCAGAGCTGGAATTAGAGCTTGAGCCAGAACTAGAACCAGCCGTAGTAAGAGCACTGGACGAACTGGAGGAGCTATAAGAATTTGAGGGAGTATCTAAAGTGGGAGCCAACGGCGGCAAAAGTGTGCTAGAAGTAGCGGCACCGCTACCATAAGCCAAAGTCTTCTCTATGGCAGCTAGACGCTCCGTGGTTGTCCCTTTGCGCGTTATGCCGAATAGCTTCAGTTCGAGGTCTTTCAAACGAGAGTCAAGACTAGCACTAGCTTTGGGAGCGCCATAGATAACTTCCTCGATATTGTCGAGCTTGGCCACTTCAGGAGACTGCTTTGCAGTTGCAGCTATAGCCATAGGAGCATAAGAACTCAGCAAAACAGCTTGAATTATGGCTAGCGTCTTGATTGTCTTTAAATTCATGACCAAACCTCGACTGACCGCCTGAACCCTGACTACTGACCGAAAGATACTATTGTAATGGAAAACCCAGAACCCTTTCATGGTTCTATAAGTGCGCTTTTGGAAAGCACATCATTAGGTAATTTCAAAACTTGCTCTCGTGATGAAAGCTTTGACGCTACCCCCTTCCTTCTTGTTCCCAGCTCTGCCACTTCAGAGAGCAGCCAACACTAGCTTCTTAATATTTTTCGCCTATCTTTCTTAACCTCGCCATAGGCACAAAGGTGCAAACATGCAGTCATAGGTTGACAATTAGACAAAAGACTAAAGGTCTCAGATCATGGAATATGCATTCGGCCTGACATTTACAGCAGTAAGCGCTTTCGTGGCTATTTGGGTCAATGACCATTTTCACGTGGGCGGCGATCTATCAGAATAAGCGAAGAACAGGTTCGTCTCTCAGCTTACTTGGTTCTGGTAGTACTTAAAGAACTGATGATCGCCCGGCCCAAACAAAGCGCTTCAATAAGGGTGCTGGCCTAAAGCGCTCTTGCACACGCTCTGTCGAATCAGCTCTAAATGCCACTTCGAGCAGAGAAAGACAATCTTTCAAACCAATCTCAGAAGCCAAAGTCAATGGCCCCCGCCTCATACCAAGACCAGCCATCAAAGCCGCGTCTAAGTCTTCGGGCTGACAAATGCGCTCTTGCATTGCTAAGAAAGCCTCGTTAATCATGGGCAAGAATAGAGACTCAGCGGCAAAGACAGCCTTAGGCGCGGGTAAAGGCTTAGACTTAGCCTTAGATTTTGGCGCACTCAACAGTTTGAGCAAATCCGGGTTGACGCCTGAGCGCTTGCGCGTCTCTTTGTCATAACTGTAAAAACCAGCCATTGTTTTTTGACCGAGCATATTGGCTTCAACCATACAACCAAGCAAGGACGGCACAGCAAATCGCTCGCCGTACTCTTGATAATTAAAGGTGGCAACAGCTAGACCAATGTCAGCCCCGTTCATATCGCGCAGAGCAAGAGGACCAATTGGCATAACGTAATCACAAACAGCCTTGTCGATTTCTTCCACACTTGCTACCCCACTCTCTAAAGCGAAGAGAGATTCGTTCATATAGCGACCCAGCAAGCGATTGACGAGAAATGAGGCGCACTCTTCCACCCGAATCGCCAGTTTGCCCATAGATTGAGCCAGCTCAAGAGCGCGTGCCACAGTATCGTGGGAGGTCTCTAGGCCAGGAATGACTTCGACCAACTTCATGATATGAGCTGGATTGAAAAAATGAAGACCGACGACCTTATCCGCACGGCGGGCAAAGTTAGCGATTTGAGTAATTGATAGACTTGATGTATTGGTTGCAAGAATGGCATCAACATTGCACCACTGATCAAGTTGCTCAAAGATGCTCTTCTTTATTTCGATGTTCTCAGGAGCGGCCTCGATGACAAAATCAACTTCAGCAAAGCGCTCAAAATCAAGCACCGAATCGATGCGGCTGCGCTGCAACTGAGCTTCCTCAGGGGCTAGACCTTTTTTTACGCGACCACTGAGCAACCTGTCAATATTGGCCAAACCTTTATCAAGAAAAGCCTGGTCTGTCTCTTTGAGTAAAACACTATAGCCGGCGGCCAGTAATGCCACCACAATAGAAGAGCCCATAGTGCCAGCCCCGACTACCGCAATCATGGCCGACTTTGTCATCTCTGTTTGCTCTGTCGACTGCATTGTTTCTCCACTAGATTTCTCACATGGCTACATTAGCCGCTTGGCAGACCTTGGTAGAAGTGCCCTAATTTGCCACCATTTTCCCGTGAAACGACGTGGCATTAAGGCTATGCAGATTCACAATTAATCACTTGACATCTGGAGATTTATTAAAAACCTATCGCTTTTCTCCAATCTTTCGTTAGAATATTTGAACAATAAAGCTTGCTAACAAGTACTTTATTGCTCGACATACGGTGGCTATCAAACCACCTGTCTCTTTTGAGCAAAGTGACGATCAAAAAGATATCTTTCGGATAGCACCTTTTTCAAAAAAGACACTGACATTTTGGGTACCCAGCTCAAGGCCTATTTAGGCCGGGAGTAGATTATGTTCGCCTATGCAATCATCGCTTTTGAACTCCTAATCTTATATACAGTCTTTTGGTATGTATTTTTGCGGGAGCCACAGCCTTATCGCATCCAGGGCAATCCCTGGGGTGGATACCACAATGGCGAGCAAGAGAAGAGATTGCTCAATGGTTTTGTTCGTGCCGCCCAAGCCAGCGAAAAAACTACAACTGAAAAAGCTATTAGTGAAAAGACAATAAATGAAAGAGCTATCTACGAAGAATGGAATTTAGATGCTCCAGTGACGCCCAGTCAGCTTATGCGCTCACGTAAAAAAGGCGTGCACGCTAGCGATATTGTTATTGACGAAAAAACGTCCACATTTGCTGGCCAGTTTCTGGCAAAATTGGGAGATCGTTTGAACCGTATCAATGTCAAGATCCCATAAGCAGTAAATGACCGAAAAAACTCTCGTCCAAATCAAAAATCTAGCGAAGCACTTTCCCATCCGTAAGGGCTTCTTCAACAAGCAAGTGGGTGCTGTCAGAGCGCTTGACGGCATAAATTTAGATATTATCGAAGGCGAGACCCTGGGCCTAGTAGGCGAGTCAGGCTGCGGCAAATCGACCCTTGGTCGAGTAATGCTGCGTTTGATGCCAGCCAGCCAAGGCTCGGTAAGCTTTGACGGTCAAGAAATAATGGCTCTCGATAACAAGGCCATGAAACCCTTGCGCAAACAAATGCAGATAGTTTTTCAAAACCCATACGCCAGTCTAGACCCACGTATGACCATTGCCCAGATTCTAGCTGAACCCCTAGAAGTGCATGGCATGTCGAAAGGAGCTAGCGAAGGTGGCGGCTCCAATCTCAAAGCTGAAGTCACTCGCTTAATTGAATTAGTTGGGCTGCCGAAAGAAATGCTTGATCGCTATCCTCACGAATTCTCTGGTGGACAACGGCAACGAATTGGTATTGCTCGGGCCCTCGCCCTAAAACCACGCTTAATCGTAGCTGATGAACCCGTTTCAGCCCTAGACGTCAGTGTGCAAGCGCAAATTCTCAATCTACTTTTAGACCTAAAAAAAGAATTCAACCTTACCTATCTGTTTATTGCTCACAACCTTGATGTGGTGCGCTACATATCAGACCGCATTGCCGTAATGTATCTCGGTCGCATCGTAGAAATTGGACCGTGCAAAGAAGTCTATGAAAAGCCTTTGCACCCTTACGCCAAAGCCTTAATTTCAGCGGCTCCAGTGCCCGACCCTGCATACGACCGCACTCATCGCGTGCTCTTGCAAGGTGATTTACCTAGTCCGGCCAATCCACCATCGGGCTGCGCCTTCCACACCCGCTGCCCAATTGCCCGAGACATCTGCAAGCAAGATACGCCGGCCTTACGAGAAATTAGCCCTGGTCACAAATCAGCCTGCCACTTCGCCGAAGAACTTCTATAGTTTAATCGGCCGCAAATCAGTAAACGAACCATCGGTGCGCTGCCACTGAGCACCATAAATTCCTTTCTCGACTATCTCTGTGTAAACAGCAAAGACACACTTACCAGGGCCAACTTCAGCTTCTTCAAGCAGTGGTTGGGTCCATTTGCGCAAGGTCAAAATGCGCGGACTGCTGCCGGTGACGACCCAAATCGGATAGCCAGTGCGCAAGAAGGCTCGAATCTTCGGCTCCCAATGGCGGGTTTGTCGGAAGTTGCCAGTGTCTATTTCAAGCAAAACCCGCACTGGCTCCATTCCGGCATAGGCAAACGAGATAGTAGCATCAGCTTGTTCTTCAGCTTCAGTAAGGTCCGACGCCAGCTCCTTCCAAAATTCGCGTCCTGTAGTAAATTCTAGCCCACTAATCACATGAGCCAGCTCAGCGTCTTCCATTGCCAAACGCACATCTACTAAACGCAAGAAGTGCTCTTTGTGGTAGGTGTGGGGCGGACCGGTGGGAATAGTCTCCCAGGAGATACCACGAGTTTGCTCTAAGGCCCGGGCTCCAGAAGCAGTGAGAAAATAGATAAGCTCAGGACGTCCTCTACCTTCCATCCGACCAGAAGAAGAGGCACCAGTAAACCCAGCTTGCTGCAGGCGACGCAGTCTCTTACGAGCAGTTTCATAACTAATGTCAGGAAAGCACAAACGAGCCAATTGGCTCGACGAAATAGTGCGATGTAAATACAGCTCAAGCAAGGCATTGATGTCACGCTCCATCAAAACCACGCTCTTCTTTTTGCCCTTTAGCTTGCCGCTTCTGTCTAGACTTGCTTTGTCTAGGCTCGCCTTATCTAGACCAGCTTTATCAAAGCGATTATTGTCAAATTTGCCACTTAAAAAAGAGCTCGAGTCACCGTCCACAACAACTTCCTTTTTAGTACCCCTTAAATAGATTCTAGATCACTCTCAGCCCAGCGGCACAAATTAACAGCAGAAAGATTGTAATGCCCTGACTGCAAAGGGTATCAAGGCAAACCCTTGTCATTGGCTGAACAATCAGGAGGGCTCAAGCTCTTACCGAAATAGCGGGCAAAGAGAAACGGCACAGTAAAGCTCTCTGAATTTCGTATCATCTGCTAAATCTAGAGCAACAGCTTATTTTGCACTAATCAATAACAGCAAAGGCATAGAAACAAGATGGAAAATAATGACAGGCTCAGCTTTAGCACCACCGGCGATGCCTGAATGAGAGCGCCTTCATACCCGTTACAAAATCAGAAAAACCGATGCGAATTTAGCAGTTTGGATATAAACTGCGTTTGCCAATTGAGACCAATTCTCAATAAGCCAATTCACTTACAGCACTTGTTTTGACACCCAAGGAAGACTCTAGCTTGAGAGAGGAAGAAGTAAAGACGAGATGGCGAGGCACTTACAAATAAAAATGTTCGCATTTAAGGGATCTCATAAAGCGAAAACGGAAACCGTTTTCAGATATGATTTACAGCAATGCGTTCTATATGTAGATAGAACAAATTGGAAATAAGGAGTCGGGAAAATTCTTTCGTATATTGCTCAATTAAAAAAAATCGACCCAACTGTGCTCAATAAAATAGTTGAGCAGGTCAGCGCACCAGACATGAAGCTTGAATCAATTTGGCAAGAACCATACCCCGAATATGGTTCTGATGGCCTAAAGGTTGCAACCTTGCTTAATCACACCGGCGAGCAAGAGAACTACGACTACCACGATTGCGCCAAGCCAAACCCAACTCCTCTTTTGCTCAAGCTAACAGAGCTGCACAAGTTTCTCACTGAGAGCGGCTTCAACATCATGGGCTCGCGCCTGCTGCGCCTGGATCCAGGCACCTTCTTACATGAGCACCGCGACTTTGTTTATCTCGAGAATGTACCGCGCTACCGCCTCCACATGCCTCTGATAACCAACGACCAAGCTTTCATCACCAGCCCCGGCCTCAACGTTCATTTTAAAAAAGGCTATTTATGGAAGCTTGACCCCAAACAAACTATTCATAGTGCTTGCAACTTTGGCAAAGCACCACGTATCCATTTGATGATTGATTGCTACGTTGAAGAGACGCTGCAGGCTCTTATAGATCAACAATTCCTTGACCAAGATGCATTGCATACACTGCCACCACTAACTGAAGAGCTTCGCGAACAATTGCTAAACTCTGCCCAACTAGCCTACAGCGCCGGAAACCTCAAAGATGCCGAAGAAATTCTTCTGGCTGCATTCTGCAAGTATGACCTCTTCGCCTTGCAAGACGGCCTCACCACTTACGACCTACTGACTCAATTCTTCCAGCGCCAATCACCAGCGAGAGTTTTAGAAGAAAGGCAAAGCTACTGGCAAGAGCGCTTGGTTGAAGTCTATCCAGAGCGCAAAGCCCATCAGTTAGCCTCAGTTTAAGCCCCTTATTTGCAATCGAAGTGACCATGGACAAACTCCAATTCTCTATTAGCCAATCTGCACTAAGCTGCTCCGTGCCAAACTTGCGCCTCTACGAAGAGCAGAAGAAAATTCAAGTTGTAACTACTAGTCAACTGAATTTTGGCAACGAGATTTCAGCCACAAAATTGCAAGATACTAGCGCTCTGGCGGCCACTCTGTTCTATCACTTGCGGCTCGAAGCAGCTCTGACCCATTGCCACCCTGGGGAAAAAATTGCACCACCGTCTTATTTTCCCGGCCCAATTATTCCTGGTCCTGGCGGCCCGCATTGCCACGAAGTTAACCGCGGCAACTTGCTCTTCGACCAGTTCAAACATCTGCTTTCATTTGATAGAAAAGCAGCTAGTCGTCTAATCAGGTCCAGTCATGAAAACCAAACCAACCTTTTTGCTACACAAGCTCAAGGCACTGAAGAGTGGGCTTGGACACACATCGCCGCACCACAGTTGCTATTCTTGCACCAAGTCATGGAAGCCGAAGAGAAGCGACCTTCGCAGGCCTCTCAACTAGAGACACTGCGGACCTTGCAAGACCAAGCACTGGCTCTCTACAGCAAAGCGCAATTGACCGGTTTTTCGCTAACTAGTGTTAGAAACTTGCTTAGTCTGATCCGCAGAGCCTGGCACCAATCAATTTTGCCTGACCTTCAATCAGAATCAATGGCAGAACAAGCTCTACTTCAAGCCAGCCAATTTCTCCGCCAAAATCAAAACAGAATTGGCGATAATTTGCTCTATGTACTATTTGAATTAGACGCCATGCTGGCATACCAATCAATTAGTACTGGCCTACAAACATTCGCGGCTGGAGTATTTGCCGGTAACTTCGTTGAAGTAGCGCTATACCCATTGGTCAAACTTGGCGCCACCGAATTCTGCGTGCGTGAGCGGCTTTTTGATGAAGTAATCAACCTGGTTGGTCGGGGATTTGCCCCTGTTGTCATCAACGAACTGGGTCTAATAGCGGACGGCAATCACCGAGTCACCGCTTCATGGATATGGAACATTCTCAAATATACTGCTGAGAAAAACCTTGACTGGTCACTAGACAATCAAGATTTTCAAAAGGCCATCGCCGACTATTTTGCTCAATCAGACGAGAGTGCAGTATCACGACATGAAGCACTGAGTCACCTCGCTCACTTTCTCTCAAGACCAGAATATCGCTCAAAACTCAATACATATATTCGACCACTCTTAGCTGAATATGATTATATAAAAGAGCTACCGGTCGTATTCTTGCCCGAGTACCTGTCACAAGCAGTAGTGAAATCGCACTACGACGAAGGTAGCAAAATTGAGAGAGCCTGCCCTTCGGTTTACGAAACGCTGGCCCTTAACGACAGCCTGGTGCTGCCACCAAGAGCTTCGTATCACTTTACCGATTCAGCTCTATTGCCTTGGTTTACCGTACTGGTAATGCTCAGGCAAAATCAAGAAGAAAAAACTCAGGCCCGCTTCCGCCACAATGGCAAGCGCAATCGCCTGCGAGCTAGAAGCATACCGACAGTTTGTCGCGAGCAGAAAAAAGAGACGCATAAAAAGGTTTAAGTAAGAAAGAACACTCTCTCAAAAGAGTTGCAGGAGAAAAGTAGATGAGAATTGCATTTTTAGGAAAAGGCGGAGCCGGTAAAACCACCACATCAGCTGGTTTCATTCGCTATGTAGCCAAGAAAAAGCCCTATGTTTTGGCCATCGACGCTGATGTCAACGCCCACTTGCGTGGCGCCTTGCATCTTTCAGATCTAACTGGCGAAGCTCATGAACTTGGCGACGTCAAAGACGAGATCATCACCTATTTGAAAGGCGGCCGCGAAGACTTAGGTGAACTTACTATGGTGGGCACCACACCGCCTTCACTCAAGTCTAATTTTATCGCTGTCAGCGCTAACGACCCGCTAATTAAGAAATATGCTCAAAACAGCGGCAATATTTCTCTTCTAACAGTTGGCACTTACAAAGAGAGCGATGTCGGTGGCGCTTGCTACCACGTCAAATTGACTGGCTTACAGTCATTCTTCCACCACCTTCTCGATCAAGATACTGACATTGTGGTTGCTGATACCACAGCTGGCACTGACAACGTTGCTACATCTTTATCTTTCGCCTATGACATGAACGTCTTTGTGGTCGAACCAACTAAAAAATCGGTTCAAGTCTATCTCGACTACTTGGCAGTAGCACCACATCTAGCTGAGCGCACTTATGTTATCGCCAACAAAGTTGATACTCCAGAAGACGAACTATTCATCATCAAGCATGTCGGTCAAGATCGCCTTCTTGGCGCGGTACCGCAGTCGCGTCACTTGAAGCGCTTCGAGCAAGGCAAGCGCGAAGCACTCGATGACTTCATGAAAGAGCAAGAAGTTGTCTTTGAAAAAGTTCTGACAACTCTAGAAAGCAAGAAACGCAACTGGCAAGATTATCTAACCAGGCTAAGAACGACCCATACTAAAGTTTGCCGCGACTGGCTCGATGACTACTTCGGTCAAAAACTCGATCAAGGGTTAGACCAAGAGTTCACCTACGAAAAAGTGCTGGCAAACAAGAAAACACTGACGACCGTTTAAGAGTTCAATCAAGAAGTAATCTAAAAGAAGTAATAAAATGTCGACGACAATAAATTCTCCAGAAGTTAAATTAGAAACCAAAGCAGTAGAAAATCTTACGCTCACGCCTAAGATTCACCCGCTGATTAAGCAGTTTCTAGCAGAAAGAGAAACACTCTTTGAACTGGCTCGGGCGCTAGGAAGTCCCCTCAACATTCTCTTTCCTGAACTAGTAGGCGAGAACGTAGAAGGATTTCAAAAAACCTTCCGCGACCTCAATGTCATCGGCAAAGTTTTCTTCGCTCATAAGTGCAATCAATCTGACTCTCTCGTACGAAGACTAGCCGTAGAAAATGCCAATCTCGATGTTAGCTCAGCCAACGAATTGCGCCATGCTTTAGGTTCTGGTTTCGACGCCAGCCGAATTGAAGCAACTGGACCAAAGAACGCCGAATTTCTAGGTCTTGCAATTCAGCAAGGGATCACCATTGCAGTTGATAGCATCTCAGAGCTTGAGATGATTTTGAAACTGCGCAAAGTGCTGAGAGTGAAAAAGGCCACAAGAATACTGCTGCGTCTTTCTGGGTTTGAAGCTAATCACAGCAAATTTCTCAATAAAGGTAGCCGCTTTGGGGTGCCGATCAAACAAGTTGGAATAGCTTTTGACTTGCTTGAGGCTAACCGCAAAGAAGTTGAGCTGCTTGGCTTCTCCTTCCACTTAGACACGGTCAGTGTATTAGAACGGGCCATTGCCATTGAAAATTGCTTAGAGCTATTTGAAGAAGCTCTTAGTCGTGACTTTGAACCAAGAGTATTGAACATTGGTGGCGGCTACAAAGTTAACTATCTAGAAAACGAAGACGAATGGAACGCCTATGTCAGCGCTCTCAAAGAGGCGGTTCTCGGTACTAGACCGACAATGACTTGGCACAACAATGCCTTCGGCATGTCCTCTGACAAAGGCAAACTCAAAGGTAATTTTAATAGCTACAGTTACTTTGATACTGAAACCGGTGGCGACTTCTTAGATGAGCTTCTAAGTCAACGCTTTGCCAACTTGGCTGATGCCACAGCCGCCAGTATCATCCGCGACAACATGATTGAGCTTTGGATTGAACCAGGCCGATCACTAGTTGAACAAACTGGTATCACCGTTGCCCGCGTCAATTCAGTGCGCACCTCCAGCCGCAACGAACCGATCATCTGCCTCAATATGAAACGGCAGGATATTTCCTTCTTAGACCAAGAAATATTCGTCGACCCAGTAGTCGTAGAAAAAGAACTTACACCAGACAACCCTGATGCAACCCCAATTGGAGTTTACTTCGCGGGTAATCTCTGCCTCGAATCAGACCTAATTTATCGCCACCTGACTTATGTCAAAAAGCTACCGAAGCCAGGCGACTTGGTTGTCTTCGTCAACAGTGCCGGTTACTTCATGGACTTTTCGGCTTCAACATCGATCATGCACCCAGTAGCTAAAAAAGTAGCTGTGGTAGAGCGCGACAACAAATTTACTTGGATGCTCGATAGCGAGTACGTACCGTATTGGGAAGAGCTTCCCTAAGCCCTCCTAAACATTCAATATTCACCCGGAGAAAAGAAATGCTAGTCAAACATGTTAATGAGCTAATCGGCAATACACCATTGTTCGAGATACCGCCTCAGGTACATGGCCTCAAAAATATCAATCTCTTTGCCAAGCTAGAGTTGCTAAATCCTTTTGGCTCAGTCAAAGACAAGAGCGCCTGGAACGTACTAAAAGACGATATTGAACAAATTGCCAAAGAGGGCAAAACTGTTATCGAATCATCGAGTGGCAACATGGCCAAAGCCATGCAACTAGTCTGTTCGGTCTACGGCGTGCCCTTCAAAATTGTCACCAACCGCATCAAAGTGCGCGAAGTCAAACAAATATTGCAATTGCTTGGTGCCGATGTCGATGAGCTTCCTGGGCTATCCGAATGTCCAGATCCAACTGACCCTAACGATCCAATTACTTTCATTGAGCAAATAATGTCGGCCAACCCTGGCAAATACTTCCACACCTCGCAATACACCAACGAGAAGAACATCGAGGCTCACTACAATTCAACCGGAAGAGAAATCTGGGAAGACTTGCAAGCAGCCAAACAAGGCGAAGTCGACTACTTCATCGGAGGCCTGGGCACCACTGGTTCAACTCGGGGCTCCGGTACTTTCCTCAAAGAAAAAAACCAAGCCTTGAAAAATGTCGGCGTAATCGCCAGCAAAGGGCACCTGCTTCCTGGCATTAGAAACGTTGATGAAATGTACGAAGTTGGCTTGTTCAGAAAAGATTTTTACGACGACATCATTGAAGTATCAATGGATGAATCAATTGATGCCATGCTCATGCTCATTCGCCAATGCGGCATTCTCGCTGGTCCAACCGGCGGCGGCAGCTTGGCAGCAGCCCTCAAATATTTCAAAGACATCGACGGTACTCTAACCCGCAAGCATAACGCTGTCTTCATCTGCTGCGATAGAGTCGAATGGTATCTCTCATACCTGCAAAAATATCGTCCTGAATTGTTTGGCTTGGCAGTCAAAAAAGACTCGCTTAAAGCAATTACAAAAGAGCAAGCCGACTCAGCTCCAGAAGTAGACTGCGACACATTAGAGACCTGGCTTGCAAACAGCAGTGCTAAGCCACTAATAGTCGACATGCGCGGTAGCTTAGCTTTCAAAGCATCGAGAATACCGGGTTCTCTCAATATTCCTACTGACGGCTTAGAAGACATTGCCGATATGGGCGTGCCTTTTGCTAACGATCAAAAAGTTGTATTGGTCTGCCCAACAGGCGAAGTATCGAAGCGCTTTGCTGCTTACTTCAAAACCAAGGGCGTCGATATAACCAGTCTAGAAGGCGGTTTTGTCGGCTGGCGCGATGCTGGAAAGACTACAGAACGCGCTAAAAACGAAGGTGCAAGAAAGAGCTTAGTGGGAACCGGCAGGTAAACAATGACAAACTTATGCCAATTGAGCCCTATTGGTTCAGGTCAAGAGAAAAAGAACACATTGGATGTAGCGGCTTTCAGGGGCAACTTCCCGATATTTTCCAATCATCCTAATTTAATCTATTTTGACAGCGCCAGCACTACACAAAAGCCGCACATAGTCGTCGACAGCCTCATCGACTATTACACCTACAACTGCGCCAATGCTGGCCGTGCCTCATATTCGTGGTCGACTCAATTGAGCCGCTCAATTGAAGAGACTAGAGCCAAAGTAGCTCAATTTCTCAATTGCCCGCAGAAAAACCTTGTCTTCACCAGTGGTGCCACTGATAGCCTCAACTTAGTGGCCCTCATTTATGGCCTCAATAATCTCGAAGACGGTGACGAGATTATGCTCTGCCCCCAAGACCACAAATCAGCTGTGCTACCTTGGTACAACGTGCAATCAATGCTCGCTGCTCAAGGCAAAAAAGTAACCATCAAACACTTTGCTATACATGAAGTAGGCGACTACGATCTGCGTAGTATAAAAGAATTGGTTTCGCCCCGCACAAAAGTTTTGGCCATGGCTCACATCCACCATGTCTTTGGCCTAGACATGGAAGTAAGCAAAATAAGAGAAATAGTCGGCAAGGACGTGGCAATCAGTCTTGATTGTAGCCAGAGCGTTGGTCACACTAAAGTTGACGCCGAGACTCTTGACGTTGAATTCATATCATTCTCAGGCCATAAAATGTTTGCAGCGCCTGGCACTGGTGGTCTTTATATCAATCCGCGGGTAGCTGCCAAAATCAAACCAATTCGCCTGGGTGGCCAAAGCCCAGTTGAAGTTACCGACACTGGCCTTAAATTTTCAAGCAGCTCTAGCCTCGCCCTGCACCAATTGATAGAGTGCGGCACCCTCAATATTCCGGCCATAGTGTCGCTAGGAAAAGCAGTAGATTTCATATCAGAAGTTGGCATCGAAGCCATAGAAGCACAACTAAGTGATTTGACAGTCTATCTCTGGCAAAAGCTAACAACACTACCAGGTATTGTCTTTGCCCCAGGTATCGGCATCTGCCGCTGTGATAATGGCTTTGGCATCATTTCTTTCCGCTTTGAACAAATTAGCTCACTTGATTTGACTTTCATGCTCGACGCTGAACAAATCTTTGTACGAGCTGGAGATCATTGTAGCCAAAAGAACAACGAAGAAGACGACTACTTGAGAGTAAGCATGCACGCTTATAACACTAGAGAAGAAGTTGACCAACTAGTAGAAATTCTAGAAAGCAATTTAGGATAACGAAATGACCAAGGAAGCTCTGACAATTGCCATTATCGGAGGCGGACATAACGGTCTGACTGCTGCTGCCTATCTTGCAGCTCAAGGCTTTAGCGTAGAAGTATTCGAGAAACGCGAAGCCATTGGCGGTCTTTGTGTTAACGAAGCGCCGTTCACCCAAAGCGGCACTAATGTCAAAGTTTCTTCCGTAGCCTCTTACTTCGGCATGATGCGCAAAGAAATCATGGCCGACCTCGATCTCGCATCATATGGCTTGAAGCCATATTTGACAGATCCCGTTGAGATTGTGCTGCTCGATGCGACTGACGGCCAAGATCAGTTTTCATTTACGCCAAGAGACGGTGGCGAGGCCAAAGCTGAAATAGCTTCTCTTACAAAAGGCGACCAGGCGGGATGGCAAGCCTTCTGGGCGGACATTCAAAAAGCTGCCGCCTTGATTTATCCGCGCTATCTGTCACCAGACTTGACTCAACAAGAAGTAGTTGAGCTGCTGCAGAAAAATGGCTTAGACAAAATTGCTGACCACATCTTTGCTGGTAGCTTAGTCGATTTGCTCAAGCTCTACGTGCACAGCGAAGGGCTAATGGCAGTGGCTGCTACCTGCACACCAGGTTTTGCCAATCTAGTTGGTTCAGTGTTTGGTTGCATTCACCACGGCACCGCTGAGACCAAAGGCGAATTTGGTGCCTGGGGTCAAGTACTCGGCGGCATGGGTGCCATCACTGAAGCTTTAAGCAAAGCAGCTCAAGCAAACGGTGCCACGATTCACTTAGGCAAAGCGATAAAAAGCTTGGTGGTAAGCAACATTGATGGAGCCGAGAAAGTCTCAGCTATAGAGCTAGTTGACGGCACAACCAGGCAGTTTGACCTAGTAGTGGTCAACGCCGACTCATATGTATTGTTTGAACAGTTGCTCACTCCAACCGCAGCCACTGAAGAGATTCGCCGCTATCTCAAAGACAACCGCCCCAAAGTGTCGGCAGCAAAATTACACTTCTTGCTAAAAGAGCTACCTTCATTTAGAACACTGACCAAAATTGGTCACAACCACAAGGGTGTGATTGTTATGGCGCCACCTCTTGAAGCTGTCAAAGCCGCTTCAAACGAAGTACCAAATGGCACCATGCCAGACAGACTAATGCTAACCATGGCATTTCCTACCCTCGAAGATGCATCTATGAAGAATTCTGACAATAATAGGCCCAACGAGCAAGTACTATCGGTTGATGTTCACTATGTTCCAGCCCAAATAGCAGGTTGTGCCTGGAGTGAAAAAGACGACCAGATCCTACTAGAAAGTGCTATCAACGCCATTGAAGTTCAATGCCCTGAAATTCGCTCACTAATTATTGATAGCTATGTGGTATCACCCAGAGCCCTAGCCAATGATTTCAATCTAGCCTCGCTCTCTTGCTGGCACTTGCCAATGACACCAGAGTATCTATTCGAGAAGCGCACATTGCCAGGTTGCGCCCCTTACGAAACACCAGTCAAAAATCTTTTTCTTTGCGGAGCTGGCACCTATCCCGGTGGCAATGTCACAGCAGCCAACGGTCACAATCTCGCCAAGCTCTTAATCAATCGCTTTAGCGAAAAGGAGGTAAAAGATGACGCTCAGCGCGCCCGAGTACATAGCTAGTGAACCGACTCAAAAAGTAGTTGTCTTTGCCGCCGCCAAAGAGCAGGCTGACAGCTTTAGCAATAATATTGCCCAAATGTATGTAGCCGCACTGGGCCCCGGAGGAGTGGGCAAGAAGGGATGCGAAGCTTACCCTGACCCAGATCTCTTTACTGAAGAAGGTGTAAAGGCGACACTGCAAGCTCAAGAGAGGCTCATAGCAGTGGCTCAGTACAACGAGCAAATTTGCGGTGCCATGGTAGCGGACAAACTCAGCCCCTACCATGTGGAATTTAACAGCATGGCCGTGCGCCTAGACAAACGCGGTTTGGGCATTGGCTCAGCGATAGTCGCAGGCTTAAAAGAAATGATGGATGACACTGAGCTCACCATCAATACAACCGAACTGGTCACTCATAGCTTGGCCAGTCAAGCAGCTCATTTTCAGGCTGGATACAACTCAATAGTAGGCTTTGCTTTCTGCCACTATCCTCGAGTCTTCTTCGCCAACCATCCAGAGTCAGTGCTCTGGGTATCGCGATTTCAGGGCAAATTGATCGCTCCAATCAAACAAATTAGAAGCGCCCTAGGAAGAAAACTTGGCACAGTCAAAAGCGATATAGTCCAGAAAGTGGTGGCAGCCCAAGCCCAATCTCAAGGCAAACTAGCGACTCAACGCCTTTCTGAAGAGCAATTGCAACTGGCTGCTGAGCTGCTTCTAGAGCGAACGGCTTATGTGCCCCTCGCCTACGGCAACATTGTGCAGTCAATACTTTTTCAATTTGAAGACGTGCTCGATCGCTCAGTATTATCACACTGCTCAAATTCAAATTATACAAAAGCAGAGTCTCAACCTGACTCAAAGGCAGTATCAGACCATTTAATTGTTGAAGAAAAAGACGGATTTGGTCACGCTTACATTATCTACAAGCCTGGTTTTAGCTTCGACTCGACCACAGACAAAAGCGCCATTGACAAAGCCATTGCCTCATTGAAAACCTTGGAAAAGCGCTATATTTTAGTGCGAATTCCGGCAAATCAACCTGAAGCCATTGCCTTGGCCGACCATTTACGGCAAGAGAAAGGCTTTGTCTTCCACAGTTATTTGCCACTTTATGGGTTTCAACAACAACAGCAAGAACAATTTCACGACATCCTTACTTTGCAGTGGATAGCTCCAGAGATTCTAGCTAGCAATGCCCTACCTGGAGAGACCGATAGCGTGGTCAAAATCTATGGCTATCCAGAAAACCTATCTGGTCCAATCATCAAACTAATTGCTTCTGAACTAAATAAGAAGGAGCAAAAGCATGAATAGAAACATCATGGAAAGCAACTTGAAAAATGGATTTGCAAGCAGACTCGAGAGCAAACTAGTGGGTGGGCGCAAGAGCCTACCCAAAGGCGCCAAGGCCGTTCTTGCCGCCCTGCAAAAGGCACCAGGAATGCTCAGTGCACGTGATTTAAGCTTCCGCATGAAACTCACCAATCAAGCCCAAGAAGATCAAAGTAAAAGCCCAGGTCTAACGACAATTTATCGCTCCCTTGAATTATTGACCCGTCATGGTCTAGTGCAAGCTGTTAGCTTTGGCGATCAAGAAAAGCGCTACGAAGTAGTTGAACCTGGTCAACACAATCACCACCTAGTCTGCAAGAGCTGTGGCAACAGCATCAAGCTCAAAGAATGTCTGCTCGCCAGCTTAGAAGAGACAATTAAGCAAGACTACGGATTTTCAGTATCAGAACACCTGCTAGAACTATTTGGCACCTGCCAAACTTGCCAAAGCTAAAACTATAGACAATACAGATAGGAGATAGAAGATGAGGATTGCATTTCTTGGTAAGGGCGGAGCCGGTAAAACCACCACTTCATCTGGCTTTATTCAATACTTAGCCAAACGCTTTCCCTTTGTTGTAGCAGTAGACGCTGATCTAAACGCCCATCTGCAGAGCGCTCTCAATTTAAAAGGTGAGAGCAAACAATTAGGCCTGCACTTTGATGAAGTGACCGACTATCTCAAAGGTACCCGAAGCGACGTTGGCGATAGACCAATGATTGGCACCACCCCACCAGCTGTTGGTTCTAATTTCATCACCGCCAAAGCCAACGACCCATTTATTGAAAAATATGCGCTGAAAGACGGCAACATTGCCTTACTCACTGTTGGCACATACCAACAAGAAGATGTAGGCGGCTCCTGCTATCACGAAAAACTCAAGAGCCTGGCTGGTATTTTCCACCACATGCTAGATACACAGTCTGACTTAGTTGTAGCCGATACTACTGCTGGCACCGATAACGTTGCCACCTCACTTTCGTTCGCCTACGACATCAACGTTTTTGTCTTAGAACCCACTGAAAAATCTACTCAAGTATTTCTCGACTTCGAAGAAATCGCACCACAATTTGCCGACCGTACCTATGTAGTGGGCAACAAAGTAGACGGAGAAGAAGACGCCGAATACATCAAAGAACGTGTAGGCGCCGACAAATATCTAGGCTCAATACCATTCTCACGCAATCTCAAGCGCTTTGAGCAAGGCGAAGAAGAAGCTATTCTCGACTTCCAAAAAGAACAAGAAGCTACTTTTGACAACATTCTTGCCCTCTGGAAAGAAAAGGCCAGCAAACGCGACTGGGCAACTTACCTTGAGCGCTTAAGAAAAGCATTCAGTTGGGATTGTGAGCGCTGGTATTCAGACTATTACAAGACTGACTTACTGAACGGCATGGACAACTCTTTCACTTACGAGCAAGCCCTTAAAGAAAAAGGTCTAACAGTTAAAGAAAAAGCCCTTGTCTAATCTGAGAAAGAATACAAATAAGTAAGTGACGCAAATCTCAAAAATATCACGCCGGAAAAGCTCAGATTATCTACAGTCAATGAGACTGTGGAGCAATTTCTTTGCAGTTTCCGGCGCCGAGATTGCCGCCATTGAAAGACAGACCAACCTGGCTGGTAAAAATATCCTTGAGCTGGGCTGCGGTAACGGCAGACTTTGCTACCAACTGGCGCCACTGGCCAAAAGAGTAACGGGAATCGACCCAGACGGCCGGCTGGTACAGTTTGCAGCCGACTATGCCGCTCGCAATACAATCAACAATTTGACCTTCATGGAAATGGGAGCAGAGACTCTAGCCTTTGATGATCAATGCTTCGACTTAGTGATCATGCCTTGGATGTTCCATCTAGTAAAAGATCGAGAGGCTGCTCTCAAAGAAGCAAAGCGTGTTCTCAAACCTAATGGCCACCTCTTTATTTTCGGACTCTATGGCGACTGTGATTACGACCGTATTGCTCGGCGTTTCGTACCATCAAGAGAGCGCGAACTCGACGCTGTCGAAATTTACGAAGGTCCACTAAAGCGCATCTTTGCGAAATATCAGAAAGACGAGATCCCCTACGAAGAAACCGATTATTCTTTTGTCTTTCCTGACTGCGGAGTAACGGCTGAGGCCTTCACCTTTGCCTTCAGCAACTGGTACGAAACCGAACTAAACGAGAAAGACAAAGCCCGCCTCAGGCATGTCATTCAACACTACCGCAAAGGTAATCACATTCAGCTTCGCACTCGTGGCGCGCTCTATTCAACCCAAAATTACATAAACTAGAGATATTACAAATGTCAATTGATTTCAAGCGCGCTAGAGAAGAAACCTTGCAGTACCACAAGGCCTATTACAGTCGCTTCAAATTGTTTGAACGAGATTCATGGCTAGAAAATCCGGACCAGCCGTTAATGAGGCTGCTCGACTATCTTGAAGGCAAAATTAAAATTCTAGACCTTGGCTGCGGTGTTGGCCGCAATGCCATTCCTATGGCACAAGCTCTACAAAGAAGCAACAAGACTGCCACCATTACTTGTGTAGACGTACTGGCAGAATCAATTGACTTACTCAAAGAATACGCCCGCACCTACCAGGTAAAGAACATAATTGAGCCTGTGCTTGCTGACAATGATCAGTTTTATATCAAGCCCAACAAGTATGACTTAATTGCCGCCATCTCAACTCTAGAACATTGCCAAGGTAAAAACCAAGTAGCTAAGCTTATGGCAGCAATTGCCGACGGTACAAAAAGCGGAGGCTTTGTTCGCATCGAGATGACCACTAACCGCAGGGTAACTGACACCACTACAAATCAGCCTGTGCCAACCTTCGTAGAAACGCCGCTAGATGTCGAAGAAGTGCAAGCAATGCTACAAGCCCAAGACACATTTGCTGGCTGGAATGTCATATCTTTGACTGTTGACCCCTACGAAGAAGAGCTAGCCAAAGATGACCGCACCGTTCACTGGTGCTCAACTCAAATCAATTTTACAGCGCAAAAGCCCTAACTAGGCTAAGGTGACAGTATAGCGCCAGAGAACAACACTTGGCCGGTGCCACTATCGGCAATGGCCATTAAAAATGGCCGGTTCACGACAATGTCAATCGGCGTTGATGAAGTGCCAGAAGATGCCCCAATACTCATACCAGCAATGGTAGCGGCGGCAACTTCAGTACCACTTTCGTTAACCGTAAGCTTGGCTGCATGCTTGATGAAAGACACTAACAAATTTGGAGTAATCAAAGACAAGTCACAGCCTTGGCTGAAAAGATCGCGCATTCCCAACTGTCCAAAAGCAGAATTGAGATTGCTGTCAAAAGCAATTTCCATGCGAGGCAACTTCAAATTAACTTTTGGAAAATTATATGTAATAGCGGCTGCATTTGGATTTTTTATATACTCAATGCAGTGACCAAATGAACGCCCCACTTTGGGCAGAACAATTTGCATAAAGTACGGTGATTGCTTGTACGGCAGTTTGATTATCTGAGCATGTTCTTCTTCTTTATACTTGAAGGAATCGGTAGTATTCATCATCATGACATTCTTAGAACCTGAGCCCACAAGATAGAAAGGTTCTTCTCGAGTAAGTTCTTCTTTGAATTTAGTCTGCCATTGGGCAAAGAAATAAATAGCATTGGTGATAGCAAAGAGAGAATCGGGAGAAAAGTCGCCAGATTCTACAATTTTTGCAATTTTTCCATTAGTTGCATTTTCAGCCCAAAAATTTATTTGTTCGACAGCTTCAGGCGATCTGAAATCTACTCCGTACAAAGAAGCAGAGTAAGACTCAACAGCGTTGTTGACGAAGTCTTCATGACAGCGCACCCCTTGACCGAACCAAAGAGCTGATGCAATCGAAACTTCATGGCCGGGTTTGCTCATCACCAAATAATTGAGCAGCTGTCTATTCCATGGATTGATCTCGCTGGGCTTAGGCAATTGCAAGGTATTGGCAAACTCTGAATAGGTATTGCCGCCAGCACCGTTATAGAGCATGCAAGCTGTTAAAAAAATGCTCGTGGGCGAAATTACCACATTAGAACTCGGACTAGCCATAGCCAGAGTCTTGAGCAGGTTAAGTCCAAATTGATTATTGGAAGTAACTATGTGCTTCCAGTAGTCTTTATCGCTGGGAAGTAAAGTCGTCTGCATAGACTGATAATGCAATTGCCTTTCATAGCAAATAAGAAGTGACACTATCAGATTTACCCGCTAAATCAAATATATGAACACCATCAAAAGCAATTTAGAACTCAATGTCGAATATTAGAATTCAACACCGGGTTTCTTGCCATTATCAAGACCTAAATGGGATACATCAGGATTTAGGCTAGTCATGGGCCTTCTTGTCTGATTGAGATTTGGCTCGCCTGCACTACTGGAACTATTTGGATTTAAAACTTGCTGAGCAGTGTTGGCGATTTCAGAGGCACTTTCAAACAAACCACGCTTGCTCGGCATAGCTTCGCGGGTCTGTGGACGCAAACCACCATAGCGAGGTGTAGCCTGCTGACCAGGAACGGCAGATAAACCGTTACCTAATACTTCGGCATTACCATCAACAACGTTACCAAACGAATCGACAGCTACATTGCCAGAAACTGCACTAGCAGCAGCAGTCGGATTGGCCTCAGCATAGCTCGGGATAATGCCGCTGCTAGAAGCCACTACCTGAGCTGCAGTTGCCAGTTCAACCGCTTGAGGCAGGCCAATGAATTGACCACACTCAATGCAGAACTTACCTTTGCCAGCTAATTTCGTACAATTTGGACACAACCTTGAAGCACCATTGTTTGTGTTATTAGGACTAGCGCCTGGATTAGTGCCAGAATTAGCACCAGAACCAGCACTTGGCGCAGATGCACTCTGAGCACTGACTTGAGCCGAGACTGGAACCCCTAGAGCATAGCCACCGTTGTTGGCTGTTGAGTAGCCGTTGGCATTTCCATTTGCATTTCCACCAGCAACCCCTGTCTGGTCGAAACCAGCAGCAGCAGCTTGAGCGGCCATAGCAGCGCTATCAACAAATTCAGAGCCAACGCTGCCAGTAGCACCAGGTCTCGAAGGGAAGGGCAAGCTACCAGCAGGGGTAGCAAACGATGGCGCTGGTGCACCAGGATCTGGCGACCCTTCTGGATAATCGGGGCTTTTTTGATTTCTGGCACTGACGTTGTGCAAGAGGTGCAGTTTGGCGATTTCTTCAATCCCGCGCAGGTCGCACATAAATGGCTTAGTTTCACCAAATTCAGGGTCGCCCGCTGGAGATAGATAAACCAGAGCGTGGTGTTTTTCCATACGCTTGATTGAGTCTGTATCTACACGAGCAACAACCTGTTGGCTGTGAATTTTGTTCCAACTATTAGGGAAGATACCAAATCCATTAGCAGCATAGTGGTCGGCAATACCAGGGACAACCACAGCATGCTTACCAATTTCTTCAGAGAAGAACTTAGCTGTCGTTTCGTCAGCGTTGTGTAGACATACACGAACAGCACTGTTGGAGAAAATAGTCTTGAGTTCTGGAGCAACGCCCTGGCCACCACCACTGGTGATTTGCGAGATGTTTTGCAAGATGATAGTCAAACCGCCGTTGGCACCGCGGACAATAGCTGACAGTCTACCGGCCAAATCTATGTTCAAAGTTTGATATTCATCGAAGAAGGCAAACAAAGGCAATACTGATTTTGTACCATATCTAGTGTGCAACGCTTGCTGTAGCTGGTGCACAAAGCAGGCTGCTAGTGATTCTGCGTCAGGGCCCAAAGAAGCTGGAGCACCAAAAATGAGCACAGTAGGCTCGTGCATACTGGTCTTAAGATCGACGTTTGATCTCTCTGTGCACTTAAGAATGGCAGCGTTCTTGAACATGCGCAGACGACCGCGCACACCTTGAATGTTTTTATCCCAATCACTGTCTGTGCGAATAATTGACGAGAGCCGCTGGGTCAATTCACCAAGTTCACCAGCATTGATATTTGGATCAGCTTTCAACTTACGCAACGATTCAACAATGTTGCGACGGTTATTGACCAGTTTCATCAAACCATATGGATTACAAGGCAACGGATCAAGCTGAGAAGGTTGTCCATTCTCATCTTCACCCATAACCTGCACGCCGCCCCACTTGAGCAGCTGTGTCAATCCTTCGATATAGCCAAGGTCGCGCTCAGCCCAGTGCTGCTCTTCTGGGGGAAGAGAGTTGATGTCTTGGACAATAGATGTAGCGAAAGTAACGGCATCTTGATCGAGCGGATTCCAGCAAATCGACTCACTATCTAATGGGTTGAAGTACAAAGTACGGAAACCAGCATGCTGAGCCTCAGGCAATACTGTGTATTTGAAACCTTCTCGACGTTCATCTAAGTTAGGGTCGTTGGCTTTAGCTTCTAGAGCAATAATGACGCAGGGCTTAGCCAGCAAAGCTTTGATTACAGCTCGCATCAAGGTTGTTTTACCTGAACCTGACGGAGCTACAATGAACATGTTTTTGTTCGGCAGACGCCCCATCGGAATTGTCACCGGCAGGTGGGTACGCGCCAAGAAGCCAAAGGGAATAACCACGCCGTCAACTTCAGACCATGTCGAACTAGGATTTTTCTTACCGAGCCGACCGTGACGTCTACCATTGGGCGGACAAACATAAGAGCGCTCATAATCGCGCGGTGTCATCAAACCCGATGGTGGGTTAAAGGTTCTAATTGTCTGCCAAGGGAATAGTCTCTTCTTGTGGGCGGCTGCAATAATTAGAGCCAAAAGCACAAGAGTCGGCATTAAAATAGCTATAGATGTAGCGTCGAGGAAGCCTTTGCCTTTCTTAGGCTGGAAGCTCTGACGGGTTTGATCGACGTGACCCGGCACCCCTTCTAAACGAAAATTCTTCTTCTGAATTTCCTGGCCAATTGTCGGCACTCGACCAGTGGCTGGCAGTGGAATAATAGGTGCCTGCGAACCAACAGGAGCAGCACCAGGTTGCACCAAGGGGCTGGAGCCAGGCGCAGCAACCAAAGGCTGAGCAAGTTGTGGATAGCCAGCCGGCGGTGTCTGCTGATATGGGGCTGGAGCACCTGTAGCATAAGTCTGGGGAGCAGGCTGAGCCTGATAGGGCTGCATGCCGCCAGTGTGATCGGGCGAATAAGTTTGAGCGCTAGGCTGCATGCCTGGTTGCATACCAGGCTGAGCATAGCTCTGTGGATAAGTTTGAGGATAAGACGACTGCACCTGCATGCTGCCATCGGGAGCCCCGACAGAACCCTGCATTTGCATCATGCGCTCAAAGTCTCTGGCAGACATCTGTTCGCCCGTATCGGTATTCCGATACGACGAGATAAACCCCTTCTCGTTCATCTGCGCTTTCCAGCTCATATTGGCGCCTTCACGGTCATCTAAGTCTCCTGCTACTGACTTATAGAGCAATTACTTTCTAAGACACTTTCTCAGTTACTCTCATACTTACTTATTTATACCTTTTAGACAAGTAGTTGCGCAACAAAACCCGCTCCAGTTCTGGGAAGACTACGAAGAATCAGTGTCTTATCGGCGCAATCTTCGTATTTCTACCCCTCCGAAATGCCCGCTATCCTCAAGTTACCATCACTAGCCTTCTTCACTAAGTAGACAAACTTCACTGGTCTTAGCTTTGGCGGTTCACCAGGTATTAGCAATTCTTGCTGCCCATCAACCACTATCTCTATTGAACCATCTGCTTGGTTCGGCCGGGCGGAAACCATGCGTTGATTCCACTTACTTTTCATACCCGAATTGGCAATAGTAGTAGCCATTTCAGCCGTCCAGATATTGGTTATGTAACTTTGAGCACAATCAGGAGTCATCAAACTCATGGCACTTTGCTGGGAATTGGCAGCTGTGGCAGCATTGAAATCCATAGCCAATGGTAAGAACCCCTCGACTAAAGCAGTAGCCTTAAAATTGTCTACTAGGTCAACAGGTGCTTGTTGACCGTGCTGAGAGGCGCTCGACTGCGGATAGCGCTCACTGGGCGGGCGAGCAATACCAGTAACGTCAGGGTGCATATCGGCCTTAGAGCGCTGTCTATGCCTTGTCGGTGTGGGGGTGGGCGAAAGTATAAGTGTGATAAAGATACCCCCCATAGCTCCAGCCACGGCGACCATGATCAAGGTCATTTTGTATTTTTCACCAGCTTGATAGTCAAACATATATTTGTATCAACCTGCATTGAGCAGATCGGGAGTGAATGTCTCAGGAGTGTAGCCTTGCCCTAGCAAGTGACAGGCCCAGCGCGCATCACCGGCACATAGCTCAATCATCTTAGAGCGCATAGGTTGGTCGGTGTTTGGTTCAGTAGTAGCCACCCAGTACATAAACCGTGGCACAACCAATTTGACCACACCGCGCGAAAGCTTGTGATAAATCAGAAAGGCATCTGAATACTCTCTATTCTTTCTGGTCAAGTGAGCAATGGCTCCCATCTCTTGCGGCGTCAGACCGCAGGCTTCGCGAATCAATTCGAAGTTAGAAGGGTCATTACCAAGAATGATTTTGATAGCACTGTTGGTGGCAAGATTTCGCGCCCGATCGTCGCGCAAAAGGTCGCCCAACTCTTGAGAAATACCGATGAACAGTAGACCTAAGTGTCGGCTGGTACGTGAGGCATCTTCTACAAGAGTCTTTCCACCCTCATAGCGAAGTAGTCTCCATAATTCGTCTATGCAAAAAACGAAACGCGATGGCTTACCTAAAGCCACCTGTTCAGCTTTATGCTGAGCCGCTCTTCGCAGAACATAGTCAGATACAAACAGAGTGACAACAGCTTCTAGTGTTTTATCATGGGCCAAATCTGAAGTATCGAATACCATTAATTGCGTATCGAGTGGAATAGAAGTCGGACCATCAAAGAGCTTACCGAAAATAGCACCTTTGCAGTAAAGACTAAGACGGTTAGACAAGTCTTCGCAAGTATCGCCGCGCTTACTCTTGGCGTGCTTGACTGCTTCTTCTTGCAGCCAGTTGACCAAATCAGACTCAATCGGAATGCGACCCTGTTCAGCGCAAATTTTATAGATAGCCTGAATGCCCTGCATCAGAATTGGCTTCTCGTCTTTATTGAGAGCCTGTTCGCCCCGCTCTCCCAACATTACTGAGTGGAAGTTCAAAATTTTGATGATGTGCGATTCTGGTGGGCTAAAGGGATCAATTGGCTTACCATCGGGACCTTGATACGGCAAGTCATAGAGGTTGATACAAACAGAACCATCCGGACCAAGCTTGATATAGGCGCAATCATCGTAAACTTCAGTGAGCATGCGATACGAACCAGAGCGGTCAATAATAACGGTCTTAGCCCCAGACAGAGTTTTCATCTGAATGATTTGTTGGGCGACCATAGATTTACCTTCACCCGGTTGACCGAAGACGATGCAGAGGGCGTTTGGTAGTTTTTCGTCGTAAGGGTTAAGGAAAACCGGCTCTAGAGTTTCTTTAGAAAAGCCCAGCCAGTCGCCGTATTCAGAGCCCAGCTTGGCATGAACAAAGGGGAATGAATTGCGCACAGTGGGGGTACGCACGGCCTTACCGCGGCGCGCCACGTCAATTCCAAGGCCTGGCAAACTACCAATAAAGAGTGAACGTTGCTCATGGTGCCCAATGACGAAACGAGCGCCACGACACTGTGAAGCAGCAGATCGAACAAATTCGGTAGAGCGATTCAATTCTTCAAGGCTATCGGCAAAGAGTGTGAAATAAATAGCGTAGTTGAACACTTCCATGTTGGTGGTGTACAACTCAGAACCGATGGTAGCCGCTTCTTGGGCCTTTTCAGCTTCTTCTTGGTTAGGAGCTGAGCGCTGCCCCATGACACCTTGATAGGTATTGGCAGATGCTTGTGCTTGCTTCTTCTGTAAGTTTTTGCGGAAGAGTTCTTTGTCTAATTTGTGAGCATAAATATTCAGTCGCCATTCACAGTTGAGGCGCAGCAGAGGCTGCAACCAGAGCGGCCCAGTGCGCTCAGGCAGGCGGTTCATATAAAGGGTGCGAATATAGCGACCAGCTATTTCCTTTTCGGCGGGGTCAGCATTAGGGTCAGTAGCTTCAATGTAATCAGTCATATCTGAAATCTTGCAGAAATCAGGAGCACTAAAGTCGTAGCAAGACTCAACTAACTGCTGCCGCACAGTGGCCGGCTCCATATCAGGAAAGACCCGGCGGACAGCCGGAGGCAGTGACTGTGTTTGCGGGCGAATAGGCGAAGGCAAATGGTCTTCAGCCATTTCAGCTTGCTTAGGATTAAGCTCGCGGTAAAGCATGCGGAAGTATTCTACGGCCGAAACTGGCCGACCAGACATACCGCAAGCACCAAGTTGACTAACATAACCATTGGCGCGCTGAACCAGGGTGGTGACGTTCTTAAAATGGCTTCCCACCGACTGTCTAGCAGCTTGACTTGTAAGAGCATCCATCACCGACTTCACTGCCGTATCAATCATGCTCTGCTTTGGCGGCTTCTCTTTGGGAGGGCGATAGCAGAACGTCACATAGAACTTAAGCTCAGGAACAAAGTTGCGCGACAAAAGAGAGGCCTGGTCGTTTTCAACAACTTTAGCGACATAGCGCAAAAACGGATCTTCATTGACTTCAACCGGGTGGCGCTGAAAATACTCGCGCTTAGAGATGTTATGGCAGACTACTGTGAGTTGGGCGGAAGTATCGATACCGTTGAGAAAACCAGTAAAGTGATTCATCAGAGATACCAGGCGCATCTCATCAAAACCAGAGACGTGCACGCCATCTAGCTCAAAGACACAACGGTAAGTACCGTCTTTCAATACAAGAATGCCCTGTCCCGATGCATCATCGTGGAAGAGGTCCCACAATGGCAAGATACCAGCAGCCGAACCGTGGGGTCTGGGCACAGCTAAACCAGGAATACGGCCGAGAATTTCAGCAGAAATCGGCGCTTCCTTCTCTTTGCCGCGCTTCATAAAGCCCAGCAAACTATTTTCTTTAGAGTAGGACCGATTTACCGAAGTGACCATTAACGAACAAGAACTCCTTTAATCCACAAATTCTGGCAGCTTTTCATCTACTAGAAATCTAGTTGTATTTGGATCTGGCCCTGGTATCAAGACTTTAGACCCAGTGTAAAAATTGAGTAGGGTCTCCCAATAGGATGCCGAGTGATTAAGGGTGACAAGGCAATAAAATGGACCAACCAAACCGAAAAACAAGCAGATATAGAGTTTAATATCTTGCCCCGCAAGGTTAATCGGCATCATCCATGAATAGAGCTGAGTGGAAAGTACCAAACTGCCCAAAATGGCAATCAGCTGGTCGTAGCGCAAGCCGAATAACTTGGGTGAATCTTCTAAATTTAGAGGGGTGATATCGTCCATGTTTACATTCTACTTGTAGAGCTAAGTGGTTGCAGGTCTAACTGGATTGAGAGCGAACTGGTTGAAGTGCTAACTAGTCTAAGAATTAACAGGCTGAGCACAGTTGAAAATAATTCCTACGATATGAGGTGGAAGCCTTACTGTACTTTTATTCCCATAAAGCGCAAACTCCTTCATCTTGGCGACGAGCTCAGGGGGTAAACCCGCAGTCGAATCAACTTTCTCGTAGCACTTTATAGCACCGTCATACTCACCTGATAAGCGCAAAATCTCACCCATAACATAATTATAGCGGCTCCGATTGCCCGCCCAGCTAGGGTCAGCCAGGGCAGCAGCCAGTTCATTTTTGGCTAAAGTAAGAAATTTACTTCCATCAACTCCCTCTTCCATGGCACACCAATAACCGTTCAAAGCCAATACTGAGCGGTCTAGGGTATGCACGTTATGCTTACGGCCAGAAGCCACAGCATGAGCAAATTTCTTGGAGGGCTCAGTGGGCGGCGAGTCTGGTACAACCTGTGGCAGATAAAAATGCTCTTTGAATGATGACAACCACCAGGTATAAATACAATTAGGACACATGGCAAGCAGGCTCGAACGCAGTTCAGGGTCGGGCAAGATGCGATGCAGGTCGCTTTCTATTGGTGTTGTCAAATCAATGGCCGGCAATCTCGCCACTTCATAAGTAGCAAAAATCGTCTGGCATTCAGGACAGACCACTGTCAGGTGGCGTAATTTGAAGAACTTCATGGCTCTTTATTATCAGCCTTATGTGTTGTCATATAAATGCTTTGGCTAAGCAACAGTGACTATCTATTTTAACTTAGCGATTTTAACTTAGCTATCTTAGCCTAGCCAGCTCAGCCGTTGCCGTTGTTGTAACCGTCTTGACCGAACATACGTTCCATCATGCGCTTGACCAAACGGTCTTTTGGCACAGGTGATTGATCGTATCTTGCCACTTGTCCGCCAGCATTGCGAACAGGCACTGGTCTAGGCACGAACCGTGGATCTTGGCGAACAGAGTCGACATAGTCTTTAGTCAGATAAGGATCGCCGTATGTTTGCGGATCTTGTCTGTGTGCTTCGACAATGGCTCGAGCAGTATAGACAGAGCCGTAGTCTATATTGTTAGCTTGCCATCTAGGATCAGCGTCCATCATCGATTGCACAACTTGCACATCACTGGTCGATACGTTGGAAGCACCAACAGCATTTGCAGCAACGGCCACAGCTGGCATCGAGCTAGGATTCTGAGAATAGGCCTGTACAGCAGTTTCTAACATCTGATACTTACCAGGGTCAGATTCATCTTTCGATGGGTCATAAATTTGCTTCCAGTCCATGCCATTGGCTCTTAGATCGGCAACAACTTGTTTAACCAAATTCTGCGAACCACCAAACTGACTGACAGCGCTGGCAACAGCAGATTGCTGCAGGCCACCTGAGTCAAGCACTTGACCAGAGACCGATTGTTCAACATCGATAGAGACATTTTCAGAAGGCAAGCTGCCACCGCCACCGCCGTTGCCACCGTCTACGCGACCAATCTGAATTTGGCCAGCAGATGAACCAACTGAGCCACCAGGCAATTTGACTGAGCCCAGATTACCGAGATTACTTCCACCTTGATTGCTTGGTGGTTGAATACGGGAGTTAACCGTAATCGGTCCGCCTTGCATGGTTGGCAGATTAGATGGCAGAGGAATAGCATTCGGATTAATACTGCCAGCGCCAGCCGATGGACCGTCAAGGAAGAGGTCAACGTCAGCAGTACCACCACCACCGCTGTACCCACCACCACCACCACCAGACATGGTGACGCCACCGAGTACAGGAGGTGCAACGTTGCCACCGCCGCCAGATCCACTACCTGAGCCACCACCGCCACCGATGTTGACGCCGCCGAGATTCATGTTGCCGCCGCCACCACCGCCGCCACCACCGAAGTTGCGCTGCAGGTTGGCCATAACAACGTTGCCGCCTCGCAACGAATTGTAGGCGCCGACGTAGTCTTCTGGTCTAGCGTTAGCGCCAACCATCGAAGCTACTTGGTCAACCGTGTTGAAGTCTCGACAGACAGATACACCGTTGTCGTCATGGATGCCCGCTTGAGCCAAGGCACCGAGTGTCTGAACGACCTCAGCTGGCATAGCTTGAGCACGGTTGCCATACCAGGCATCTTGCACCAAACCGTTTGTGCCTTCAGGGAGTTCAGCAGAAGCTCTAGCTTGCATATACTCACCGCCACCACGAATAGTGGCACCTCGCAACCAGGGCTGGGCCTTGAGAACGCTTTGGTTAGCAGCAACGGCTCTGTTGCAAGGAGTGATCGGCAGACCACTCTGGATCAGAGCTTCAGTGGCAGGTCCCATTCTCCAGCTCCATCCAGATTCAGGTGAATCAGTGCTGGTCATGATGTGAGCAGCCCAAGCTTGTTGGTCTTCGCTCATCGGGCCATATCTATTGACCAAGTGCTCAGTGTAAGCGTTACCTTCTTCACCGTTAATATAAGCTTGTGAACCAAGAGCAGCATGCTTAGCCATCGAACGAGCGAAGCTCTGCTTAGCCGCAGCAGTCTGTGTCCATGAACTTCCGTTATAGGCCAAGATACCAGCAGCAGCTCTCTGAGCCATACCCTTAGGTTTGTGCTCACCCGCATCAATAGATGACTGCCGAGCAGCGTCATAAGCTTCGGCGTCAGTACTCATCAATTCGCCATAAGCACCGGCCATGATTTGCATACCTTTCTGCTCATCAGAAGCACCTTCACCAGTACGAATGTGCATCAAGTGGCCTTGGTTATCATAAACGTTCTCTGGCTTACCGCTCCGCGACACACCAAGAGTTGCGCCTTGAGCCAACCTGATTGCAGCAGCAGCAACCCGGTAAGGAACGTGTCTATAACCAGCTTGCATATAGCCATCGAACATAGAGGCTTTCTGACCAGGAGTACCAGGCTGGGTAGGTTGAGCAGCAGGACCACCCTGAGGTGTACCGCCACTATTACCGCCGCCACCACTGCCATCATCACCGTCGCCACCATCACCACCAGCGAAGCTAGCTGTCTGTGCGCCATTGACAGGAGGAGCGCCACCGGTACCGCCAGCTGTCGTTGTGAATTGTGTCGGGGTTGCAGCAGGAGGAGTGCCCGCTCTGGTAGCACCAGGAGTGACGTTGACTGTACCCTGATTTACAGTAGCACCAGGCTGACCTGACACTGGAGGAACTACTCTGCCAGTCACAGTTCCGGTTGCATTAACCCCATCGACTCGGCCTGTATTTGCACTAGGGTTTACAGTTCCGGTAGGTCTAACGGTTCCCATAGCTGCAGCACCTGCTGCGCCTGCAGCGCCAGCAACAGCAGCCTCTTCAACCAATTCAGCATTAACGAGTGGAGCGCCAGTATTGGCATTAGCCATAGGCGGAACTAGACCGCTAGTTGGCGTTATATTCTGCATATTAGGATTAGCGACACCGGGCTGTGCAGTATTAGCTGCCGCTCCGCTTGACACCACCCGACCATTAACGTCAGTTGTTGTAGCTGCTGGCGGTGTCGGTGTCTGAGCGCCAGCCTGGGTCTTAACTGTCTGACCAGCAGCCACCACACCAGCAGCAGTGGCAGCTGCAGTGGTCGCGGCGTTAACTAGTGGATTGCCAGCACCAGGCTTCAGTGTTGCTGTTCCATCTTTGCCAGCAGCCAACGCTTGTGCCGCAGGATCAGCATTGATGATCTCTTCACCAGTGACCACAGATGTGCCAGCTGGGGTGACTCCAGCATTTGCCATTGGCGGAACGATACCGCTGGTATTGGTCAAGTTAGGATTAACGACACCGGGCTGAGCGGCATTAGGTGTCGCTCCGCTTGAAACCACCCGACCATTAACGTCAGTTGTTGTAGCTGCTGGCGGTGTTGGTGTCTGAGCGCCGGTCTGAGTTTTAATTCCTTGACCAGCAACCACACCAGCAGCGGTGGCAGCAGCAGTAGCAGCTGCATTTACTATTGGATTGCCACCAGGCTTAAGTGTTGCTGTGCCTTCTTTGCCAGCAGCCAAAGCTTGGGCTGCCGGATCGGCATTAATGATCTCCTCACCGGTCACATTAGAAGTAGCAGCCGGTGTGACTCCAGGGTTAGGTTGAACGCCTGTTGAAACGCCAGTCTGGCCAGTAAGATTGGCAGCAGCTACATTGCCAGTCGGATTTGCACCAGTATTACCAGGAGTGCCAGATGTGCCAACTACCTTGCCATTAACATCAGTAGTCACTTGCCCTGGAGGTGTGACACCAGGAGTTTTCATGGCATTGGCGGCATTAGTTGCAACCACTGCGGCTGCCGCACCACCGGCAGCCGCAGCTGCTAATGTAGCGCCTGTATTTGGCTTGTTAGTGAATGTTCCTTCTTTAGCATTAGCGACAACTGGCGCACCGGGATCGGCAGGGTTGAGCGTTTCTTCTCCAGCAACCATAGCTGTGGTCGGGTCAGTTCCCTTGCCAGTGGCAACACTGCCAGTGACTGAAGCAAGCTGTGAAGAGTTAATTGGAGGAATCACTGACTTGTCGCCAGCAGCAGTGACAGGGTTTGAACCTGGTTTAGGCACAACACTGGTGTCACCTTTCGCGCCGTCAAGCGGCTTAGCTGCACCACCAACACCCTTACCGCCGTCAACAGTAGTCTTAACTGAACCGTCAGCATTGAGATTAGAGCCAGGTGTACCAGGAGTGCCACTGCCAGCCATTTTCAGACCAGGTACCACCGATGAGGCCACGGCCTTACCAGCTTCATCACCTGTACCAGTTACTTCAACTTCATCACCAGCGGCCTTCAAAGCAGCTCCTGCAGCAGCACCAGCTGCGGCACCCTTGGCTATATCAGCAGGGTTTATACCAGATGCCAGGTCTTTACCCTTACCAGTTAATTCGGCACCAGTCCCTTTAGCATCAGCTTTAGGGTCAACAACTTTGCCAGTAACGGTAGCTTGATCTTTAACTACTTCGCCTGGTTTGCCTCCGGCAGCAGGCGGAGCAGTAACTCCAGCCTTAATAGGTTGGCCTTTAGCATCGGTCAATTCTTTGCCGTTCTTATCAGTCAAATTACCAGCGGCATTGACAAGACCACCAGCAGCAGCTGCAGCGGCAGCAGCTTTAGCGGCCTCCGCAGTGCTCAATTCCTTGCTAGCCTGTTCTCCAGTACCAGCATTCGCATTAGCAGCAGCAGCATCTTTGTTAGCTGTATTGAGAGCACTATTGGCACCCATGGCTGCCATACCAGCACCCACTGCCGCAGCACCAAGTGCTACACCAGTTCCAGTCTTGGCAGCACTAGCCAAAGCATCAGCGGCACCAGTAGCCGGACTCACCGGTTTATTAGGGCCAGTACCAGGAGGCACAACATTGGCAGCAGCTCCAGTTCCAGGAGCACTCTTATCAGAAGCTTTATTAGCAGCATTAGGATCAACAGGATTCAGTGGCTTCCCGTCGGGACCCAAGCCAGTGCCCTTGCCGTCTTTAGGCCCCTTAGGACCTTCTGGCGGCTTAATTGGTTTACCGTCAGGACCAAGTCCGCCAGCTCCCGGACCCTTGTTGCCTTTCGGTCCACCAGGCTCAACCTTACCAGTGGCCTGAGCACTACGAATATCTTTTAATAGTCCAGGATTGGCAACATCATTAGCCAAACCATTTAGTTCAACACCTTGCGATTTAGGCGCACCCTTAGCTCCGGCATAACCGAAGTTACCAACTGCATTGGCAAAGTGCTTGGCACGATCACCGAGCATGCCACCCAAAGCCTTACCGCCAGCAAGCAAACCACCGGTAATCAAACCAGCAGAAACGAAGTCTGACATTGGCGAAATTTGAGCCCGAGCCAAGAACGATGGCACCTGAATCATCAGTTGCAAGACACCCACAGCCATGACAATTTTGCCCCAAGGGTTGAAGTCAGATAAGACCACAATCACCAAAATTTTGAGCATGCCAACCCAAACGAATGTCCACAAGCTCACTTCAACAAATGAGCGCACAAAACCAGAGCAGACATTTTCAGTATCGGGCAGTGCGAAGAAGACTAAGAACAAAGGAGCGAACATATATTGAGCAGTGAGCAAAGCAGTCTGAATCGCCTTGAGCACGAGAATATAAATCAGCTCAGCAATGAGAATGCCGCCAAGCACCAAGTAGATAATCAAACCAACGAAGGCGACAAGAGTACCGACAGTTCCTAAAACAATACCGCCAGCGCCACCAGCCAGAATGCCGCCCAAAACCTGACCAGCTACAGGAGCTGTAGCATTGGCGAGTAGACCAGCACCAGCAACCAAACCGCCTTTAACAGCTGCAGCCATAGCGGCATCAAGCATGGCTACTTGGTCGGCCGAATTGAAGTAAAGGGCCTTGATCATCTCATTGGTGATCTGTATTTCAAAAGCGTAGATCGTCGGCCAAGCAAGCAATAGACCAGCAGTGAAGATCAAGCGACCAACTGCTCCCATCATGTTGCCGTTGCCACGAATGGCAGCATCTGCCCAGTACTTCCAAATACAAAGAATGAAGAGCAAGAGCAAAAGGTCAACAGCGATGCCGTACATGATGTCGGCACCTTGACGAACATAGGGCGAAATGTCATCAACAGCAGCACCTGGACCACCAGGAGTAGTGCTGAGACCGTTAACGGCAATATTGGGGTTGAGTACAAAGATGCGCAAGAAGCCAGTCAAAAACTGCACAGCGTCGGCGACCCAGCCGTTGATAAATTCACTCAACCACTTACCGATAAGCTGACCGATGTTGGCGAAGAGGTTAGAGATGATGTCATCTCCCCAAAATGCAGCTATACCTTGATAGGTGTCGTTATAAGCACCAAAATCAGGCCATAACTGTTGCTCGACGTTTTGAGCCACAGCCTCTGTGTTTTGCTCGGCCTGTTGTGTGACCAAGTTGGTCTGGCCAGGAGCGTCATAAATGTTTTCTGCGGTTGGCTGGGTTTGGCTAGCACCTTGGCTGGGGTCGCCAGCATTAGGGCTGACAAAGTCGTCACCAGGCGAAGGCACCGAAGTCTGGGCCACGGCCGCTATTGAAAATGCGAATGGCGCTACTAGCATGAAAACTGCTACCAGCGCGATTAATTGCTTATGAAAGCGATATTTGAGGTTAGTTAAGGTGTTTCCGTTATCCACTGTTGACTGCTTGCAGAAGAAAGAAAGGTAATTCAGACCAAATACACTCTGGCGAGCGTATCTCTTAAGCAACACTGTAGTGCCAATATAAAATCCTGTCAGTGTGGTTATTCCCATTCTGCGGGCAAAACAGCCATCTTTTAATGTGCTGTTAAGGGTTTTGGCAACATTCGTTATGCGCTCAGAGTCGAACATAATTCACCACCAACAAAAGAAAAAAGGAATGAAATAACTTCCTGACAATATTTTAAGCTTGCTCAGATGCTTTTGGGAGCACGGTCTTTCCCATCCTAGAGGGAAGATCTTGAGAAATTTATGTGCCACTTGAGTGCAATCCGGGAGCAATCCGGGAGCAATTCGAGGGCGATTCGAGCGCAGTTTAATGTAAAGCGCGCTGCTTCAATTTGATTTTCCACTGGGCGAAACGCTGCTGCTTGCCAGAAATTTGCAGAACTGGCGCTGCCACTTGCCGCAAAGATTGCTTACCAGACACTAACCGACTAACAGCAGGCACCGAGCGACTATTTGCAGAAACCGTTCTCTGTGCAACCGGCAAAAAATATTGGCTAAGCTGTCGCAGATTTTGCTTTAGATTGGACCGTCGACCCGTCACTTTGGCTTGGCGGGCTGAGCGGAAGAACAGAAGCATGAGCACCATCGGAACGACCAAGCGCCACTCAGTCAGTATCGCCCAGAGTACAGTGGCCACATGAAGGAAGACTCCGGGCCAATTGACGCGAGCGACATGGGCCGCTGCTGAGGCATCACCATATGGCGATGCCTGCCAGTCAGCGACAAAATTGCTGAATTTCGATTGATTGAAAGACCAAAGGGGCCAGCATGCGGTAACTCGCTCTTGTTCTTTAGATATGGATTGAGCCGATAGCACTGTCTGAGTCGGTTGGCTGAGACAAAAAACAGCGGCAACAGGGGCAATCATTATCAAACATAGAGCAACACGCACCAACTGCTGGTCAAAAAAGTGTTTAGTCAGATATGAGATTTGCCCTTTGCGTCTGTTGCGGAAAGCAGCTGACCCGCCACGAGAAGTAAAACCCAGTTGAAAGGCAATGCGGCGTCGGATAAATCTGAGTGTTTGTTGCACTTTGGACAGTTGCAGAATCCCGAAAATTCCACATGCAAACATGGCTGTAGCGACTTGGATGATTGACCAACAGTCCTGCAAACGGATGATGGGTTCACTCCAGAAGCAGCTAGATCCTTGATAGGTTTCATTGAAAGAACCAAAATCAGGCCAGAGCTGCGGATCGACATTCTGCGCTACAGCTTCCGTTTCTTGTTCGGCCTGTTCAGTGACAAGATTTATCCTAACGGCTTTGCTAGGGACAAATTTAGGGACAGAAGTCACATTCTCAATGATCGGCGCAGGGGCAATAGCCACTTCTTCTCTGTAGCTAAAACTCGAATAAAGCAAAATAGCGGGGACAATAATGACGCACAAGTACGCCGCAGTGACAAATACTCCACCACCCCATTGAAATAGTAGTATTCCGGAATTGGTCTTCTGATTCGCTGGTAGATGGGCAGAGCGTGCAAGCAAAAATTTAGCGCGATTAGACATACTGCCACCACCATGGAAAAAGAAAATTGAGGAACTCCAGGCTCGAATTGAAAACTTAAACTGAAACTCAGAGCTGTCCTCTACTCTAATTTACTGCGCCAGGTTGGTTTTGGCAGCACGGTCTTCCCCATCCTTGACGCAGGAATTTCGGCTAATGAGTCCTATGCTGATTTCAAATGTGTCATATTTTTTGAAGAAAAACTGACTGAAGCATTTCAGAAAAATATACAGATGCAACCGCTTAGGACATTCAGCGAGAGTCTGTCCTCCATCGACACCAGCGCTGTCGACTGGAATAAAGCGCTGTAGCTGTTTTCGATGTGGTTTTCTTAGCCCCAATTTTCCCTACTGGCCACCGCGGAAAGCCATAGGAACTACGGTAAGAATTAACCACCAGAAGAGCTACCAAAGGGGGCAAAGGACCGACAATTAGCCAACTATCGCGAAACCACATCCAAAATAGCATTGCAATGTTGGCAAAGAAATTGGAAATAATGTCATCCCCGAAAAATGCTCCCAGCTCATAGCATTCTCCATAAGGGTCAGCATGGAAAACGCAATCGTTGTAGGGGCAAAAATCGGGCCTGAGCTTGTCTTCTAAACCCTGAGCCACTGCAGCGATTTCTTCTTCAAACTGCTCCGTCACCAAATTTGTCAAGCCTGGTGGCCCAATGACTGGATCGACACCAGGTTTAGGCGACTGCACTTCGTACTCTTCGACTAAGCTTTCAGCTCTCTGCCTCTCAAATGAAGTAGGGCTTCCGCAAAGTGCAGACTTAACTGCGCCCCCAGCCCAAACTGACAGCAATAACCAAATCGACAAAAATGCTAGTGCCAACCAGCGCATCAATTCTTTCTTGTTGCTGAAATAGACCGCAGCTGGGCGTCCATAGCAGATATGTTTCTTCAGTTTGGCTGGAGTCGGTGGCAATCGATTTGTTCTATAAATCATGACACACCCCCGACTTTTCCAGGAGTGAGAGTCTCTCTGATGACAAGACTACCTTCTCTCAGCCAGAAGCCGATGGGTGACGCAGCGGCATCAATGCAGTTTTGGAAAATATCGTCGCAGCCAAAACTGCCTGGAACATAGTGGCGTTCACTACTTGGAAAATAATCAGGAAAAAGCATACTCCCTATATTTTGGGCGACCGATTCAGTGCCCAACTCTGATTGTTGGTTACATAGGCTGGTCGAACCAGCAAGATAGGTCGGTGGCACGGCATTGACACTGATATATTCCAGCGAAGAAGAAGAAGAAGAAGAAGCAACACACCGGGACAAATTGTGTGGCGACAAAGGAGTTTCGCAATATTCCAAAGAATCGCGACAGACCAAGGTACCATGTGCAAAATACTGAGACGGCGGGTTGAACGCTAGATCCACAGCAGTAAAGAATATTAGAAACGGAATGCAGAGAACGAAGTAAGGAATGGGAGTCAGACAAAGGCCAGCAGCAGCGAAGTGCCACATGGTGGGCTCAGAGTTCTGACTGCTGATACGCCTTTGCGGATAGGCTATTTCGAAAAAAGATCCTAATCGGGCACAGGCAGCAGAGAGCACTCTCGATGGATATATCATGACGCACCACCTGTAGCAAAAAGAAAATTGGAACTGATTGCAAGAGACTCAATGCAACAGACTAATTGCGAGGAGGAACTTCCAGAGAAAACAATTTCTCCAGAAAACAAGCTCAAGTTATCAAGACATTCCAAATTCTACTTTAAGCCACTAGAGCCAATCTAGGACCACGGTATTCCCTATCCTTGCCGCACTAAGCTGAAAAGTTTCGGGGGCTTATTGGGATTTCAGAATTTTCAGCACGTCCTCGGAAGTTTCCGAAATTGGCCAAGGTTAGTTAGTCAATGCGCCATGAAAAAGGGAAGATTTTTTCGAAAAAATCTTCCCTTTTTGATCTTCTTCAACGTCAAACACCAAAGGCTTAGCAACGCTGACTTCGCAAAGCAAAAGAGCCAGACTAAGTCTGGCTCTTTCAAAGTTATTCGTCTTGATTTTCGTTCTAACTCGTTACGTTTCTCGAAGCGTTTCCGCTACGTTTCTCGTTGAGTTTTTCGTTGAACTTTGCGCAGATTCTCGAATCTTTCGATTAAAGACCGCCGCCCAAACCACCGAGGTCGTTGATAGCGAATGTTCCGAGCAAGTGCACTGCGGTTGGTCCGCCGAAGCCGATGCCTAGACCTTTAGCTACGTTCATGGCTGATTCACCACCATCTCTCTGACCGAAGGCAATCTTCATGCCAGCGAGTGACGATGGAACAGTTGATAGAGCGGTTACAACGCGGGAAATATCTCTTGCACAGTCATATCCGTAGTCTGCCAATTGGCCTACTTCGTTTGATTGTCCATAACGTGGGTCGACTGGTGCGCCTACCAAACCTTGTGCATGAGCGGCTTGGTCATAT
This sequence comes from bacterium, assembly GCA_018062085.1. Classification (GTDB taxonomy): domain Bacteria; phylum Cyanobacteriota; class Vampirovibrionia; order Obscuribacterales; family Obscuribacteraceae. The sequence continues at coordinate 148,527 of JAGOSY010000003.1, forward strand.
ACTCCGAAAGCGAGCAATACCAGTTGGGGAGCCAGAAGGAATCCCAGACGGCTAGCTACTTTGAAGGAGTGAGTTTGCGAAACTTTTTTTGCGAAGGATTTAAATGTATTCATGGCGTAAGAAACCTCAGGTAGCGTGTGTCGGTAGTTAGGTTGTTTAGTCAGACTGAAAACTTTATTTGGCTGTCGGATTTGTCCGATGCGGGTCTGGCTTATGGGACAACAATAAAGCTTTCCCACGCCCTTGAATATGTGGTAATTCCCATGGAAGACGGAGAATTTGTTCATTTTTCAAAGTTTTTTTCGATGCTGCGAAACTACATTTATATGTGCTCGAAAAGTACAAAAGAATAGTCAAAAAAAACAGCGCATAAAAATGCAGCACCTAACGAAAGAGCCAGGCTGGGCCTGGCTCTAATCTTAGATCTTGTTTTGTTCGGGATTCCTATTTTCGAGCTTCGAGTCTTTCGATTAAAGACCGCCGCCCAAACCACCGAGGTCGTTGATAGCGAATGTTCCGAGCAAGTGAACTGCGGTTGGTCCGCCGAACCCGATGCCTAGACCTTTGGCTACGTTCATCGCTGATTCACCACCATCTCTCTGACCGAAGGCAATCTTCATGCCGGCTAGTGAGGAAGGAACAGTGGACAGAGCGGTAACAACACGGGAAATATCTCTTGCACAGTCATATCCGTAGTCTGCCAATTGGCCTACTTCGTTTGATTGACCGTAACGTGGGTCGACTGGTGCACCTACCAGGCCTTGTGCGTGAGCGGCTTGGTCATATACTCCGAAGGCTAGAAGAACCAGTTGGGGAGCCAAAAGGAATCCCAAGCGGCTTGCAACTTTGAAGGAGTGTGATGCGGAAACTTTTTTAGCGAGGGATGCAACTTTGTTCATGGCGTAAGAAACCTCTGGGTATCGTGGAAGCGTATTTGGAGCGGGTGTCAGACTGGAGCTTTGACCTAGCTTTCGTCCGGCTTATGGAGTAACAATAAAACTTTCCCACGCCCTTGAATATGTGGTAATTCCCATGGCAGACGGAGTTTTTGCTCATTTTTCGGTGTATTTCATGGTGCTTTTACGAAGTCAAGAGCACTCACTCCTAGTAAAAAAGCTCCAAGACATCAGCCCTGCGACAATCTTCAGCCACAAATGGCAATTTCGTCAATTTCAAACTATTTTTGCGCTAATGGTTCCGCCAAAAGCAAAGCCGGGCTGAGCCCGGCTTCGAACTTCTATATATGTATTCGGTTTGGTTTGGTCTAGGGTTTCGCGCAAACGAATCCCCCTAACTGACTCTAACTGTTTTGCAATTAGAGACCGCCGCCCAGACCACCGAGGTCGTTGATAGCGAATGTACCGAGCAAGTGCACTGCAGTTGGTCCACCGAAACCGATACCGAGACCTTTAGCGACGTTCATTGCTGATTCACCGCCGTCTCTTTGACCGAAGGCAATTTTCATACCAGCTAAAGATGATGGAACAGTAGATAGAGCAGTGACAACACGCGAAATATCTCTAGCACAGTCATAGCCGTAGTCTGCCAATTGGCCTACTTCGTTTGATTGACCATAGCGTGGGTCGACTGGTGCGCCCACCAAACCTTGAGCATGAGCGGCCTGGTCATAGACACCGAAGGCCATGAGAACTAATTGTGGGGCCAAGAGGAAACCGAGGCGCGATGCAACTTTGAACGAGTGCGATGCGGCGATTCTCTTGGTCAGTGCTTTGATATTTTTCATTGGGAACTCCTAGGGTGTTCGTTGAAGAGTTTTGGATTGGTTTTTAAAAGATGCTTTAAATAGGGCATTAAAAGATTGCTCTAAACGAAGTGCGTCAACCTATTTGCGGATGATGCGGCCACCAACGTTGGTTTGTGTGCTGTGTCCACTGCCGAATGCGCTTGGTGAAGTTGATCCAGGTACATAACCGGTGTTGTAGGTTTGAATCGGTGTAGCATGAGCAACACGAGATTGTGGGTATGATGGCCGTCTCAAACGAGCTGTTCCATTTTGTGAGCGGTTCAAAGATCTTGGTGCAGAAGCCATCTTCACGGCCTTAGGTGTAGCAGCTTGAGCCACTGGTGCCATGGCATTTGGTGAAGCAGTCATCGGCATCGCTTGTGCTGCGGGCTTACCGAAAGCATTGTTGAATTGGGCTGGCATCAACTGAGCCATGATGTTGGGCTGAGCAACTGGCGCTGCATGCACAGGAACTGGAGCTGGAGCTCTCTTGATACTGGCTAAAGGAATACCGAGCATCGACGATGCACTCGGAGTCGATCCAGATCTTACTGTCGCAGCCGCTGGAGCTGGAGTCCACGATGAGCGCGGACCAACGCTTTCTTTCTTCCAGACATTTGGTTCAAATTCAAATCTAGGGCCGGCATGAGCAGCAGTTTGAGTGAATAGAGCAGTTGTTGCAAAAGCCATCAGTGAAAGAATAATTTTGAATTTCATTGCCTTGTCTCCAAACAAAAGAAAATTAGAAGCTAGAAGCGGAATGCGTTACGAGTACCGAAGCCAGTCATCATTAGACCAGCAGCGCCTAAGCCATAGAGGCTGTTTGGCCGTCTTATCATGGTTCCTACCATAGCTCCAGCTCCGAAACCAGCGAGGGCACTTACGGCAGTGCCCATGCCAGCACGACGAGTGGTGCGTCTGACAATAGGATTCGAAGGAGGTGCTGAGAGAGTTTGGGTTTGGCTCACATTGCCATATGCGGTCATTGGTGCATTTTGATCTTGACCAGGCATAATCCAATCAGATGTTCCTGTGTTACCAGGGACTTCTTGCCCACCCATACTAGATTGAAAATTAGGTTGGGCACCCATGTTGCCCTGATTCATGCCATTCTGGCTCATCATGTTATTCATCATGTCTTGACGAGCTTGCTGTGAATTATTTTGATTATTGAAATTGTTCATGCCAGAGTTATTCATGCCAGCATTATTCATACCGGCATCATTACCGCCAGCTGGGTTACCACTCATTGCTGAGTTCTGACCGTATGAATTGGCGTTGTTTGCACTGTCTTGACGAGCTTGAGCTTGGGCTTGCGACATCTTCTGGGCCACGGCTGGGTCTAGAGGCACTACTTCTGGTGGAAGGAATGAATCTGTTTCAGCCTGTAGGCTGTACTGTGCCATCGCCGGTAGAGATACGGTCTGACCGAATAGGCAAGAGATAAGGGCCACGTTCAGTGCCATTTTGGCGATTCTGTTGTTAGGGGCGTTTCTCATGATTCTTTGGTCCGTTTTCCGATGGGTGCCAAGCTTAGGTGAACTGCTTGGTAGATACATACTACGAAACACATAACCAGAAAGGAATCGGGGGGATTCCCATAACCATGGGACAATCCCCCCGAAGGGTTTTATCTAATTTTCACCCGCAAGCCCCTTACCATGGGCGTTTCAAGACTTGCAGGTGTAACGCAGCCAGATTTCCAGATCTGGATTTGTTTTAGAAGTTGGTTATTACTCCAGTTGGAAGTAAGCGTTGGCCGTATTTCTGAGCAGTGATGTTGCCTGGTGAGAACTGGGTGTAGGGCAAGCCGAAGTCAGTAGTCTTGTGGCTGTAGATTGGGATGCGTCTCATACCTTGGCCGAATTCATACGACTGGTTGGATTGCAGAGCGCCAATTGGGTTGTCTCTGGTGTTGGACAGACCGAAGTCTTGGATGGACGAACCAGTTGGGATGATTGCTCCACCAGCTTGGAAGCGTTGACCGCCGCCCAGGTCGATAGAACTTGATCTCAAGCCGTTGCCTGTAGGTACGCCAGTTACAGCGCCCCAACCGGCCCATGGTCCCATCCGCTCAACGTTGTCTTGTGAGCCGTCACCGCCAACTCCACCGATCATGGAGTTACGACCGCGATATCCCCACTGGTGGGTTTCTTGTCCACCGCGACGTTGGGTTGGAATGCTGGTGTTGTAGCCACCGGTACCGGCGAATCCGCCAGTTGGAATGATATTGACTTGCTGAGCAGCGTTAATAGAACCCATAGGTGCAGTCAACGAGCCAGGGTCAACACCAGGAGTCGATGGAGGCGCTGGCACGACACCGGTCAGCGATGGTCCAAGTACTCCAGGAGGAGAGACGATGGCGGGGTTGATGCCCAGAGGGATACCAGAATAATTATTGTCGATTTGGTTAGCAGGAATGGCTGGAACCCATGGCATTAGCTCAGGAGATGAGAGCATACCGGGGTGAACGCCAACAGGTGTAGGGCCATCACCGATTGCTGGCGGAGCGCCTTCGATTGGAGCCTGGAATGGGGCGCCGGTTGGCTGCCCTTGAATCAATGGTGTGCGCAGTGTGGTCACGGGGCTGAATGGTGCCGGCGTGCCTTGAGGCGGACTGCCTGGGAATGGGCCAGAGCGTTGCGCATAGGAGGCTGACGCAGTGAGAGCGCCTAAAGTGATTGACATAATCACAGCTGGGATGAACTTACGGTTAAACATTGTCTGGCCTCCTGAAGCCTTTATAAAGAATAGATTGAAGGACTGAAAATTGAAGGACTGAAAAGCTGTTGTTCGCGGGAGCATTAATATGGAGCGATGGTCAGTTGTGAGCGTTGATTGTCTCTAAAGAGTGTCCGGTTACCGTGTAGGTCTTGGGTGGTCTGACCTCGATATTCTCCTCTTTGCCTTGGTCCGTCTTGCGAGAATTGCGGACACATCTTAAGGTCAGGTTTTTCGGAGAGTTTTTGACCGAAGTCGTTCATTATTGAGCTGTTGGGTCTGACACAATTGGGTTTACCAAAATCGTATGAACGTTGCCCTTCCCATCTTCTAATTGGTGCGTTTCCAACCATTCCGCCTTGAGGCTGAATATTCACTTGTGCCACCGGAGCTCTCAGACCGTAGCCACCATTAGAACCATTAATAGAGCCGAAGTCAGAACCGCGGGTTGAGGGCGGAGGAGTAAGGTAAGGCATAGCCCAAGCATTGACTTCGTCTTTGTCGCCACCCATGGTGAGTGGAACAAATACATCGGTTGGCGGGCTAAAGGGAACGTCGCAATCACCAGGGGTAACTGCTGGAGGGTTGGAACCATCACCACATGGGGGAGGGGCTCCCTCTTGGGCTGGCACCCAGGCTGGGCTGTTAGGGGCGCCGTAGATGAGCGGTGATCTTAGAGTGTTGATCATGTCCGATTCGCCATAGGCGAAAGCTGCACCAGTAAATAGCGGGCAAGAGAAAAGTGCGCCAACCATAAGAGCGGTTGAAATTGCTTTTGCTATTTTCTGTACCGATTGGTTGTTCACGAACTTATCTCCAGGTCGCCTTCAGATTGGCTTATCACTACCTTATAGATTCGGCAGGCACTTGTCTTGCGCGTAATTACGTACTACCCCCCGGTTTCTCCCACTATTTCGGCCTCTTCCCTCGGCTCAAAAGCCCGAAACCCCAGCCTACTAAGCAATACACCAAAAAAAATTATTTTGACAAACTTTCAGGAGGCTTTTGGGGCTATTGGCTGGGACACTAGCTTGGGCTATTTGTTGGGGTCACTAACGCAGAGCGACTGCCTATATAAGTAGTTGGCTGGCCGCCAGCCAATCAGGTACAAGCCAAATCTGGTTCTAGGCAAATCAAGACTGAGCAAATCTGGTCCAAGCCAAATTGCGTCCGATAAAACGGCCATATCCTTATATAGGCTATTTCGCCAGAATTTAATCAATGTGATCAGTGGGAATTAATCAAACCCAGCCAGCAAATATCAAGCTCAAACCCGGCAAAGAGCACCTCGTTTAACTTATGTCACCACTGACAGTATCAGCGAAAGTCACCACCAATACACCATTAGCGGTGCTTTCAAGAGGTAAGTGGTGCCAGCACCATTGGCAATGGCAAATTTACTTTTACAAAATCACGGTTTATCGGTATAGTAGGTTTCAAGAAAGGGGTATAAGTGTGAGCATTCATAAAAAAAATACTGCCGATAATTTAGATTTCTCGCCAAATCAAGGTGAACATGAGGATGCTGTTGCCGTTGACGGCCTAGAACACATCTTTAAATGGGCATCAGAGACGGTGTCAGATCCTCAAGATGAAAGAGTGCGCCAAGCAAGAGACAGGCGCGTTCGTCATCAGGTTCTTGACGTTGTTCAAAAATACAGAGAACAGCGCGTTGTTACGAAGAGCCAGGATGAAGTTGCCTATTTGCAAAGAAGAGTTATCGCTCTGCTTTCAAAGATGCAAGAACTGACTGAAGAAAACGCAGCGGTAAAACAAATTATGGTTAGCCAATTCTGGGCTATCCAAAGAATTCCCGTTCTAGAAGAACAGGTGCGCGTACTTAAGGTAGTCGAATACGAAAAAGAAGCTGCCGTTAAAGAACGTCGTTATTTGATGGACGCTCTGGCGAAAATCAAAGTAGAACGTGACTACTTAGAAGACATTCTAGTTACTTGCGAAGAAGAGAATACTCGCTTGTCGAGCATCCTTCACAACACAAGAGCAGAATTGGCCGAAGTACAAGCCCGCAAGTGGTGGCACAGTTTCGTTCCTAAGAGCTTCCTCAAGAAGGCTTAAGGAAGACAGCTAGGCTGAATCACTAATTCGGAACAATCAAATAAAGAGGAGAAATTGCTAGTCAATTTCTCCTCTTTAGCCTTCAACGACCTCTTTACCCGCGGCCTTGCGAATCTTGCCCTCAAAACCCCGCTCGCTTGGTTGATAGTATTTACGCCCAGCTAATTCATTGGGCAGGCACTGCATGTTATCGGCTTTGCCAGCAGCGAAATCATGGGCATACTGATAGCCCTTAGAGTAACCAATTTCTTTCATCAACTTAGTTGGCGCATTGCGCAAATGCAGAGGAACAGGATGCTGCACCGTATTTAGTGCATCCTGAGCGGCCTCATTGTAGGCTTTGTAAAGTGAATTTGATTTGGGCGCCAAAGCCATATAAGCAACACACTGAGCTAGGGCCAATTTACCTTCCGGCACCCCAATGAATTCAACCGCCTGCATCGCCGCCACCGCCTGAGTCAAGGCTTGCGGAGCAGCCAAGCCAATATCTTCTGAAGCAAAGCGCACCAAGCGCCGCGCTACATACATTGGCTCTTCGCCAGCTTCCATCATGCGCGCTAACCAGTAAATACTGGCGTTCACGTCAGAATTGCGAATTGACTTGTGTAGAGCCGAAATCAGGTTGAAATGATTCTCACCGTCTTTATCGTATTTGAGTACAGCCTGCTGAACCGCAGAGCGAATTTCTTTTTCACTTATCACTTTCTGGCCGCGCTTAAAAGCTAGATTTGCTGCCATTTCAAGCGAGTTGAGAGCGGTACGAGCATCACCAGAAGAATAGGCGGCAATCAGTTTGAGAGTGTCATCAGAAGCAGTCAACTCCAACTCGCCTAAACCTCTCTCTTTATCAATCAATGCAGTTTGCATAATCTTCAAAAGAGCAGGCAAGTCAAGTTCATCCATGACAAAAACTTTCAGCCTAGAGAGCAAAGCCGAATTAATCTCAAATGATGGGTTTTCAGTGGTAGCGCCAACTAAACAAATGACACCAGTTTCGACATAAGGCAAAAAGGCATCTTGCTGCGCTTTATTAAAGCGATGAATTTCATCCACAAACATTATTGTGCGACGGCCTTCAAGATTCATAAAGGCCTCGGCTTCAGCCATAACCCCCTTAATTTCTTTCATGCCCGAGGCCACAGCCGAAAAGGCTATCCACTTACTATCGGTCTCGCGGGCAATTATGCGCGCCAGGGTAGTTTTGCCCACACCGGGCGGTCCCCAGAGAATAAAAGAGCTTAAAGTATTGCCTGTCAGCATTGTGCGCAGCACACCGCCTTCGGCTAAAAGCTTTTCCTGACCGTAATATTCGTCTAATTCCCTGGGGCGCATGCGCTCGGCCAGGGGCGGCCGATTCTTCTGAGCTAACATGCCTTTGCTGCTTAATTGCCCATAAACATAAAGAAGGTAGACGGCACAAGAGTTCCTAGGAACAACAGGATCATCGTCCAGACTACAATGTACTTAAAATTCTTACGCAGATAATGCTTGGCGTGAAAATTCTTGAATGAAAGGCCCATGGCTATCTCTATGGTTTGGAATGACAAGATATTACCATCATTTGAACACTATCAGCAGCTGGGTACTATCATCATTTGGGCAGGCTCAGCAGCTGGACTAAAGAATAAAAGCGCCCACGGGATGTTAGATCCGTAAGCGCCCCTATCCTGATGTGCGACCGAGTAAACCTATCTAAATCTAAGACTTATCCAAATCTAACCCAAATCAAAATCTAAGTGCAATCAACACCAGCGCCAGCCAGCAAAGAGGTCCATTACTTGTCCCTGACTCCATCATTCCACAAGTCAAGAGAATCGAAAAGTAGTAAGAGATGAAATTCTTGTTTTTTCCTTCCTAATATTGCTCAAAGCCCTGTAAGCTTCATAATTAGACTCTTCATATATAGAAGTTATGAGTGGGAGGTTTTCGATGAGACAGATAGGCATACGCCTTGGGCAGGTAGCCAGTAGTGCTGCCGCAGCTGTCGCCATAACTTCCCTAGGCGGCCAGTCAGCTCTCGGCAAACTGCCATCGATGGTCTCTGACCCCTCGGCAGAAGAGGGGGCTAAGAGTGCGGGAATGCCAAGCACTAACCTATTTACGGTACGCACTACCACCGCTGAAAAGATGCAGGCCATGAGCAATGTCAGCCTACTGAATGAGCGCATCAGTCAAATACAAGATCACTCAGTTAGTCTGCCTAAACTTAACCTTGATCAGACTGAGAGCAGAATATCCCCGCAAAAACGTGAACTGTTTGAGCGCGCCATGGCTGCTAGCCAAAGCCGCAAGCTGGCTGCTCTTTTAAACCAAAGAGGCACCTGCCTAGCTCTGATTGGCGAGCGCAGCAAGGCAATTAGTGACTTAGATGAAGCTGTTATCTCAGACCAGAACTACGCACCGGCCTTCAACAACCGCGCTTGGATGATGGCACAAGCAGGCAAGCTTGATGCCGCCATGCTCGATGTTAACAAAGCCATAGAGCTCTCTCCCGAGATGGCCGAAGCCTATGATACAAGAGGCACTATTTACCTGGCTTTGAAGCAATATGAGGCGGCCATGAAAGACTTCAATAGTTCTATTCAAAACAAAGAAGACTACGCCGAAGCCTACTACCACCGGGCACTCTTACACAAAATTCAGGGTGACGCCACTCAATCGGCGGCAGACGAAAAGCGGGCAATCGAACTGGGCTACCCCGTTCAAGGGCAATAAAAGTCTACTTTTCTAGCTCGTTAACCAACAACTCAGACAAACCATCGCCTCGGTAGTTTTTAGCGCTCAACACGGAGGCTTGGTGAAGCGCTTTGAGAGCTTTGCCTTTATCACCCAGACGCAATTGCTTAAGACCAATGGCCAGATTGTAGGTTGCTTTGTCGTATTCGTAGGTTGTCGATTTCAATAGCTGTTCGTCGCTTATCTCATCGCGCAAATACTTATTAAGTTGCTTTAGCCACCGAAGTGGTTCTTTCTCTGACGACATTGAACTGTACTTAGAGCTTCTATCAAATACTTTTTGCATCATCGGCTCCACTTCTGCTTGGCGCTTGCAGGCGAGCAGCAAGTGATGGCACATCAAATAATCAGAAGAATTGTATCTCTCTACGCCAGTATTGCCCTGCAGAAGTTCTGGGCTCAAGCCAGCTATAGCTAAATCATGGTTACCTTTTGACAGAGCGACTTTAGCTCTAACCGTATCGGCCTTTTTCTTAGACTGCGTGATAAATTCAGAAAACTTGTCGCCATAGAGATAACGATCGTCATCAACCTTATCGCCAGACGCTAGCGTAATCACACAGCGAGGTATGGAACTGACAGAAAATCGTTCGGTCAGGCTCTTAGTAGCCGGTATAGAGCTGAGAGCTTCGTTAGTCAGGTCTACGCGCACTGGCACGAAATTGTCGTTAATCTCTGCAATCACCGCTGGTGCTCTAAATACTGTGCGTTCTCTCTTTTTGCAAGGCGGGCACCAATCTGCTGTAAATTCATAAAATACCAGGCCTTTTTTGATGCCACCTGGCTTTTGTGCCATCTGCTCTAATTGCACTGGTGTGATCCAAGCCACACATTTATCGCTCGGTGCAGTGCTCTGAGTCAATTTCGCATAGACACGAAAACACAGAAGCCAACTGACCAGAATAATAAACCAGACAGGAATAGTCAGTGCATTAATAGGACCTTTTTGACCTTTTGTCTCTTTAGTCTGAGCCATAAGAAAACTCCCGACAAGACAAGGCAAAGGCAGCAATCAGAAGAAAGAAAGCAATGTTAGAGATAAAAATGGCAAACTCGTAAGTATCAAAGGCTGAAGCTGCGGTCATGGCGAGCAAATCAATTGACGATGGCATGAAGTCTCCAAACCACTCTTCGATAAAAAGACAAACCGTCTTGAGCGTCTCAAGAAAAGCATTGGTAGACTGTTGGGCTTGAGAATATACACTACCAACACCGGCACAACCCATCAGCGTAAACACAGTCATTATGGCAATCAGCGGTGCTGCACTATGCATAAAAATCACAAGCGAACACCAGCTGGCAGCGTTTAAAATGATTGATGCCAAAGTAAGAAGGCTAATATCAATGGCAGTGATGCCGTAGCAAAAACCGACTAAGTAAACCAGCAACAAAGCGCACAACAAAAGTATGCTTGTCCCGATTACAGCCGCACAATACCTGGTCAAGACATAACAGAAGCGCGTCATTGGCCGAGTAAAAAGCAATGACAAAGAGTCAGACTCAGCAATGAGCTTCCCTCCAGCGGGGCCATCACTGATAAATATATAGGCAAGAAGCAGGTAAACCGTTGGCTGCACGAAATAGTGATGAACCCCTCCGGCAATCATCTTTTGAATTTCGAGGCCCAACGGCGGATGGGGAAAGGACAGAGAAATAATCAAACCGAAACTAGGCACCATCATCAAAAGAAGCGGAATTACCCAATAGCGCGGGTCGGCGAATTTGATATAAAGGGTGTAAGCAAAAACAGCGGGATTGATAAGAGTTCTATTCATTTGAAAGTTTAGAACCTCCATTTTCATCAAGTGCTGTTTCTGGAGCTGAATTTGAAGCTTGGTCGGGAACTTGATCTGGTGCTTGGTCTGGAACTTGGTCTGAGCCTTGATCTGGCGCACTTAAGAACAGCTCCACCAACTCCCGTTTTTCGAAATTAGACTTATATACTCGCAAACCATTGCCAGTCAAACTGGCAATAATATCGGCTGCTTTTTCGTTGTCAGAGACCGTGAATTTAGCAGTTTCACCAGTCGATTCAATCAAGGTGCAACCGCTGCTCTGCGCTGCTGCAGCTAGTGCTGATGAACTGTCTCTATCGCTAGCCAACCAGCTAACTATGAGAATTTGACGCACCTGAGAGAGAGCGGCAACGTTCGCCACCTCTTCAATCTTTCCTTTGCGAATGAAGGCTATACGGTCACAAACTTTTTCAACTTCATTTAAGTGATGGGAATTAAGCACGATAGTCATGCCTTCTTCTTTGCACTTCAAAAGCAGTTTGCGAATCAAGATAAAACCAAGGGGGTCCATGCCAGATGTTGGTTCATCTAAGAAAAATATGCGGGGATGACCAATCAAAGCTTGGGCAATACCAAGGCGCTGAAGCATTCCGCGAGACATCTCCTTTACCTTGCGCCGATTAATATCAACGTCAAGCTCAACCAGGGCTAAGACTCGCTTGACCTCAGACTGACGCTCCATACTAGGGCGGCCAGCAAGCCAATGATGATAGGCCAGAAATTGCTTCACCGACATCCAGCGGTTATAGCAAGGACGCTCCGGTAGAAAGCCGATCTGTTGTTTGACATCGAGGGCAAAAGGAGACATACCGTCGATTTGGATTAAACCGGCCGAAGGCTGAGTGAGAGCCAACAAGCAGCCAAATATAGTGGTTTTGCCAGCCCCGTTTGGTCCAATCAGGCCAAATACTTCGCCTTCCTGAACGTCAAAGCAGGCTTGGTCGACAGCCTTAACTTTGCCCTGGCGGTAAGTCTTAGTAAGATTTTCGACTGCTATTAAAGACAATCAGCACGTTCTCTGTTCTGGGCGGTAATTCTGGGCTGCCTGATACGAGCATTGCTTCTAACTGTCTGCCCGGCTTCGTAGCGACCGAAACTAGGCAGTGCCAAATGAACGAAGCCCCTATATTTGCCATTCTCGAATAATCTGGCGACAGAGGCCAAGGGGTTCCACCTCAAACGCTACCAGCTTCTCAAAGCGGATAGCTGGCGGCAAGCGAGTTTCGAGTAGTTCATTGAACTTATCCAGCTCACTAATTCGCACAGTTTTTGCTACAGAATCAAGGGGAGTTTTGAGATGACCCAGGGTGATATGAGGCAAATATTCGTCGTAGCTAAAGGGATAGCCGGTGCTAGATATGCTCTGCCTCTGTCCGTCGCTGATGCCTACGAAGCTCTGGGGATCCGCCGACGCCCTAAGTGCCTTTGGCAGCCAGAGATTGGCCACATCGCAGTGCAGTTGTTTTAGCGCAGGCCCAAGGGCAAAGTTGAGGAAAACAATTTTAGAGGCCCAGACGCTGATATCGGTTATCGCCATGGGTTCCTTTAGAAACCGAGGAATGGAGGCAATATTTAGAAATTGCAGCAAGTCGACAGCAGTTTGCCCGTCGTCAAAGGTAGCTTGCATTAAACTCAAATGGGCAATAGAGTTCGAAGTGTTCAAGGCAACAGCAAAATCGACTCCACTCCTTTCGCTCTCGGCAAGCAGAGCACAAATAGCTTGGCAATCTTTTTCACTTGGTACAAGTGCTAGGCTAACACCTGATGACACAAAAGTCTCCTGTACTCTAGTTACTCGTCTTCATCTTCATCGGCCTCTGGCAGACGTTCTTCATCCGCTTCGACATCTTCAGCATAAAACTCTTGTTCATCTTCTTGATCAAGAATTGAGGTCTCTCTTATTTCACCATCGTCATATTGAGCTGCGTCTTCAGCAACCATTGGCAGCGAATCTCTTTTAGGAGAAGCACCTTTGGCCGATTTCACTGATTTAATGGAGTCTCCCTCCTCTTCAGTGGCAGGCTCCATTCCAGTTAATAGCGGCTTAGCCTTGGGCTTATTCTTCAGGTCTTGCATGAACGTAAATAGCTCAAGTGCTAGTTTTTTCGGAATACCTTCACAAGCTTCTATTTCTTCTAACGTGGCTGTCTTGATTTGCTCAAACGCTCCAAAATGATCAATTAGTTTCTTGCGCCGCTTGGCCCCCAGGCCTTTTAAGACATCTAACTGAGAGGCAATAACACGCTTGGCACGCAGCTTTCGGTGGAAAGTAACAGCAAAGCGGTGGGCCTCATCGCGCACGGCCTGTAACAAGTGCAGGGCCTCAGAGCGCCTTGGTATATAAACCGGCATTGAGCGATTGGGAAAGTAAATTTCTTCTTGCTTCTTCGCCAAACCAACAATAGAAAATTCGTGATCGCCTGCTTTCAGTTCACCTAAATTAAGTTCACTAAGTGCTTCCATGGCAGCCCCTAGTTGACCTTTGCCACCATCAATAATAATCAGATCCGGAAAGGGTTTCTGTTCACGAAGTAGCCTGGCATAGCGCCTGCCCACAGCTTCTTTCATTGAAGCAAAGTCATTGGGCTCGCCTTCAACACTCTGTATTTTAAACATGCGATACTCAGTCTTCTTTGGCTTGGCTGCTTCAAACGAGACCATACTGGCGACGTTATCGGTACCAGAAATATTTGAGATATCAAAGCACTCAATGCGGTTAGGTAACTTGTCTATGCCCAAGCCTTCTTTGAGAGCGGTGAGGGTGCGCTCTACTTTGGCGTCAAGCTGGGTGACCCGGTTAACCTCTTGGCCTAGAGAGTGCTCGGCATTTTTTATGGCCATGTCAACCAAATCGTTCTTGCCACCACGCTGCGGCACCAAAAGCTTCACTGCTATTTCGGCTTTGCCACTGACAAATTCGCACAAAACATCCATGTCGCTCAGTTCATGCTGCAAGAGAATTGTTTGAGGAATCGCAACATCTTCACAAGCAGTATAGTACTGGTCGACAAAGGCCTGGTAGGCCTCATCCCAAGATGTCTTTTCGACTAATGGAATAGCAAAAGTTTCAGAGGCAATGAGCTTGCCTTCGCGCACTTTCATCAAGCAGACCGACATCATTTTTTCAGTGTGAGCCTCAGCAACAATATCGTGGCTGACTTTGTTGCTCTGGAAAAATACTTGTTGCTTTTCAATGACTGTTCGAAGAGCAACTAAGCGGTCGCGAATTTTTCCGGCTTGCTCAAACTCTAAATTGCCAGAAGCCTTCTCCATATCAGCTTTTAGCTGGTCGATAACTTCAGTTTGACGGCCGGCCAAAAACATTTCTACTTGTTTGACCATGCGATCATAGGGCTCAGGCTCTACTTTCTTTTGACATGGTGCCATGCAAAGACCAATATGAAAATTCATGCATGGTCTGTCTTTAAAAAGCGGCGTTTTGCGCTGCCTCATCGGAAATACGCGCCGCAAGATGCGCATGGTTTCCCACATTTGACCGGCTTCGACATAAGGCCCGAATACCTTTGCTCTAGGGTTGTCTTTCTTAAAGCGCACAGGGTCGCGAATCATCACTAAGCGCGGAAAGGCTACATCATAGGTAATTGCCAACCAGGGATAGCGCCTATCGTCTTTGAGCGACACGTTGTAGCGCGGCAGCTTCTGCCTAATTAAATTGGCTTCTAGTAAGAGCGCTTCTTTCTCAGAATTAGTGAGGATAGTTTCAATGGTGGCAACCTTCGGTATCATCACGGCCAATTTAGGCCGCTCCCGCCACGAAATATCGGCCCAATAAGAGCGCACCCGCGAGCGCAAACTAAGGGCCTTGCCAATATAAAGAATGTCGCCAAGCTCATCTTTGAATATGTAGCACCCTGGGCTATCAGGCAGCCCAGAGAGCTGTTTAACCAGATGCTCAGAGGGAGAGTATGCTTTCATCTTCTAATTGTTGACTGATTTCTCGGGAGTTTGCCAAAGTTTCTTCAGAAGTTATTTCAGAATATTTTTCAAAATTCTTCTTGGCCGAGTTGCTTTTGCCAGAAACTAAATTAGGAATAGCTTTCTGCAGAGCTTCAGAAATATTTTCTACACCAATTACTTCCATCCCCTTAGGAATATTGCTTAAAGGAAGAGAAGCTTGGGGCACCAGTGCTTTCTTAAAGCCCAGGCGAGATGCTTCTTTCAGCCTCTGACCAAGATTCAAGACTGGTCGAATCTCACCAGTCAATCCAACTTCGCCAACAGCGACTAGACCTGGATCAATTGAGCGGTCTAAAAACGAAGTAGCAACTGCCAAAGCAATGCCGAGATCGCCTGCTGGATCACTAAAATCAAGGCCACCGACAATATTGACATAGACATCAAGGCGAGCAAGGTGAAGCCCAGCGCGCTTTTCTAGCACGGCAACAAGCTGCAAAAGACGGTTATAGTCCCAACCGTTAACTACTCTTCGAGGCGAGGGATTGGGTGTAGATACTGTTAGAGCTTGCACTTCCAGCAAAAGACTGCGACTGCCTTCGCCCCCAGCAATCACAGCTGTACCTGAGGGTGCTTGTTTTTGGCCCACTTTCGAAAGGCGGTCACCTAAAAATAAGGCGCTGGGATTATCAACTTCAGAGAGTCCTTCCTCTGACATTGAGAAAATCGCAAGTTCTGCAGTAGAGCCGAATCTATTTTTGACAGCACGAAGAATTCTTAATTGCCGAGTGCGATCGCCTTCAAACTGCAAAACCACATCGACCATGTGCTCTAAAACGCGGGGGCCGGCAATTGTGCCTTCTTTAGTGACATGACCAACCAATATGGTGGCGATATTCTTGCGCTTAGCGGCATGAATGAGAAGCTGGGTTCCTTCCCGAACCTGGCTTACCGAACCAGCAGCACTAGCAATTTCAGGGTGATATACAGATTGAATACTATCGACTACACAGACAGCCGAATCGCTGGCTAACATCATTTCCGCAGCGTTGACAACATTTTGCTCAGCGGCTACCAGCACATTGTCGGAGGTGACGCCCAAACGCCCAGCCCGAAGACTTACTTGAGCAGCAGATTCTTCACCAGTAATGTAAAGAATTTGATGGTTGCGGGAGAGATTTTTTGCTACCTGCATGAGCAAAGTTGATTTGCCCACACCTGGGTCTCCGGCAATCAGTATGACCGAACCAGGCATGAGGCCGCCGCCCAAAACTTCATCTAGACCAGCCATGCCGGTCTCAAGCCGACCAGATTCATCAGTATCAATTTGGGAGAGCGGCAACGCTTTATTGGCTTGTCCACTGGTCTGTCCGTTTGGGCCGTTGGAACCATTGGGGCCACCTAGCCCACTCGAAACAGCAGCAAGTCTTGCGGCAAAACCCTTTTTAGCGCTCTCATCTTCTGGCGCTAGCTCTTCGACAAATGAATTCCAATTGCCACATTCAGTACAGCGTCCCATTGAACGCGAACTCTGAAAGCCGCATTGCTGGCAAACCCAGCGCGATTTCCCCTTAGCCATGCAAAACTAATCCCTCATTCTAAGCCAACATTTTAACGCTAATCAAAGGCGTCTACTCTATACTGGCTGCTTGTTCGCCTAGACCTTAAGAGTTAGTGGAGGAATAAAGCATGTCAAGCATTATTATAGCCAGCCTAAGCTCAGCACTTCTTATGGGTGCCGCGCAGCTCGCTACGTTGACAAGCGCCAATAGTCTTGAGCCAAATGGCCAAGCGCCAAAGCTTGTTCCTCTACAAAAATATGGCGGCGACCCCCACGGCCCAGATCCACATGGCGATGATCCACGCGACGAGCAGCACGACCCCGACCTACCGGCCAACCAAGATCGCAGCAAAGGCAAAGCGCCCAAAGACGTATACGGCGGCCAGTATCCTAACGGTCAGGCCCCCTACTAACTAATAACTCATGGTATTTCAATCACCCGGCCCCATACTCTGCCAGCTAGGCCCGCTCACCGTGCGCTGGTATGGGGTGATGATTGCTGCCGGTTTTATGCTCACTGTTTTTGCCTCGCTCAAAATGTGCAAAGCTCGCGGGCTAGACGGCGACAAGCTAATCAATCTATCTCTTATCTGTTTTATAGCTGGTGTATTGGGTGCCAGGCTCTACTATGCAGCTCTCAATCCTAGCTATTTTCTGCTTCATCCAGGAGAGATTCTCGCTACCTGGAAAGGCGGGTTATCTATTCATGGTGGCCTTATTGGTGGCATCATCGCCGCCTATTTTTATCTCAAAAAAGAGAAGCTGCCAATTCTTGCCTATGCCGACATCCTATTTGCCTCTATGCCCTTGGCGCAAGCAGTAGGACGCTGGGGCAATTTTTTCAATTCAGAAGCCTTTGGCCATCCCGTTGGCGACGATTTTTTCCTCAAACTCTTTATTCCGGTTGACTCAAGACCGATGGAGTTCAGAACTTTCAGTTACTTCCACCCAACTTTTCTGTATGAGAGCATCTGGAACCTCGGACTCTTCCTATTGCTCTACTTCGGCATTGCCCCTAAAGCTAGCAAATATCCCGGAATGACAAGCTGCACCTACCTTGCTGGCTATTCACTAGGTCGAGTGCTGATTGAGCCACTGCGAGTTGACAGCATTGCCAACTATATGAATATTCCTATTCCGCTTTTGGTCAGCGCAGGTACAATGGGTATAGCCTTGTGCGTAATGCTGAGGATTTACCTGAAAAATGTCGGTAACACAGACTGATTACTTTTCATTCCTAGCAAAGTTTTTGCTATCTCTTTCTGCGTGCTGCACCTCACTAGTTTCTACTATTATTGAAGCTCCACCTGCTAGAGCAGAAAAAGCCTTAAGGCTTACCCAGACTCACAACGTTATGGGTAATAGTGTGATGACCTTCAATAGCAACGGAATGCGGCTAGAAAATACCAGCGGCCTCAAATATACCGTTGTTGCTAAAGCACCAGATTGGCGTGTCACAGTTTTTCGCAACGACGACAAAAGCTACTACAGCCAAAGCCTGAAAGAATTTGAACAAGCAGGGCTTTTATCAGGCTTTGTGCTGGTAATTAGAGACCGCAATATTGTAGACAAACGTAATGAGAAGTTTAGAGTCACCACCTTTGACTTTTACGGACAAAAAATAGTGCGTATGACTGGCAAAGAAAAAATGCTCAAATATATGCCACTGAAGCAAAATGTGCCTGAATTAGAAAGACTAGACTATGCCATTTTCAAACAACCGACCAATGGTGGCATTGCCATTGGCTACCAAACAACTCACGGCGGGCGAGATTACATTACCGGTATGAACAATGCTGGACGAAGACAAATCCATCTTGAGACTTCGAAGATTGAAGAAATAGATGTTTCACCAAGCTTTTTCAAAGCACCAAGTGGTTATAAGCTAGCAAAGTCTATAGGCGAGGTTGTAACTGCTGCCAATACACGAGCTGAGGACGCCGACTATCAAGAACTATTCGACAGCCCCCGCGGCAGCAACACTGGCAAGCAGAGCAACACAGAAAGACAGGGCAACCCCAGCAAGCAGAGCAATTCAAATTCTCAGTTAAAAGCCAGGTCGCATTAGATGGCGCTACGTTTAGGATTTGGAGCAATATCATTTTGTCTGTACTTGCTTCTTCTTGGGCTTCTTGTTAGATCAGCTGACCAAGCCCTTGGCGCTCAACCAAAACCAGCCGGAAAAACAATACCGGCCATTCGCATCAGTCAATCACACTACTTTATGGGCTCAAAACAAGTCACGATTGCTCCCGATGCCATTTGCATAGAAAATACCTCACAGTTGCGATTTGTATTAGTTTCTAGAGCACCAGACTGGAAAGTTACTGTTTTTCGCCTAGATGACAAAACCTATTTCACAGAAGATTTGAAGACCTTCCAAGATACAGGGCTGTTGTCAGACTTTCTAATTGGCAGAAAAGAGCGAATGGTACTAGACCGCCCACTAAGGGCATCAACAATGTTGCTTAACGGCTTCAAAATTGAGCGCCTCACTTCACCATGGACTACCATGAAATTTATGAAACTTGATGGCGTAGCCTCTCCCGCAATTGAAAAAATACTCTATGCCGCATATAAGCTACCTACTAATGGTGGCATTCCCCTAGCGTATACTGGCACTCACGGAAGGGCAGATTTCATAACAGGCATGCAAAACAAAGGTAGACGAGAAACCAACCTCGATACAAGCAAAATCGAAAAAGTCTCGGTGGCACCTAGTTTCTTTTCACCTCCATCAGGCCTTAAAAGAGCTGCTTCCCTAAGAGATGTGGTATCAGGGCACACCAACCGCAAGAAGGGCGACGCCGTAGACATAATGCTCGATAAGTAACTAGCCGAAAATACCGGCTTCTAGCTTGACCGATCTTATATCTAAACAATTTGACATAGGTGCGCCAAGAGCAGAAAGCACGTCTTCTCCACCTTCCAGAAGGCCTGTTCCCATAAAGTGCCGACGCATAGTGCCATCAATTTGCGAAAGCACAAGCTCGCGACGAATGCCACTATTCATAGTGCTAAATTTGACACAGGCTTCATCGCTAAAAAGCACTTCTTCGTATTCTTCAAAGTCTTCAAACTGCCCAGTAGCAACAATTTCATCAGGCGGATAGAAGAGATACTGAGGAACAATTACTAAACTTTGGATAACACCCTCAATATCAGCCAGAGCATCAAACACCATAACGTAATCGCGGGTTTTAGTTTTTGTTTCAGCACCAGGGCTGTCAAGGCGCATAGTTACTGATGATCCCGAAGAACTAGCTAACAGTTCGCCGCTCATCAATTCGGCTGCGGGATCATCTTTGACCTGCCGCCATGTCAATTTGAACTGCTTGGTGCGCTCAAACTCGGTCTGATACTCAAGGCATAACGGCCCAGAAGAGTTATAAAAAGAGCCTTGGTCACTGTAGGTGCGACATTGATTGTAGGTCTTCAACATCCTTTTTATAGGTTCAGCTAGTAGCACGAGATTCTCTTTTGGTTACGGTTAGGTCTAACTGGCAGCTAGTTCTTGTGTCCAGCTTCTTGCAACTTACATTGTCTTGCTGCAATAGCTTGATTTAAACATCTACTTGCGACCAGGGGCAAGCAACTTCAAGCGCTCTTTCACAGCAGCCATATTGCCATTATTGGCTGGAGCTGTGCGCACAAAGCGTTGATATTCTTCAATGGCCTTAGCTGGAAGTTTCAAGGCCTCGTAGACAGTGCCAAGATAGTAGTAGGTATCAACCAACGTTTTATCAAGAGCCAGAGCTCTTGTGTATTCGCTCAGGGCCTTCTGATTGTTGCCTTGAGCCTGATAAGCCGTACCTAAATAGCTATGAGTGGTGCCGTCATCTGAGATCTTCAGGGCCGCTTCGTAATCGGCGATAGCACCAACCAAATCGAACTTACCAGCAGCATCAGGCTTGGTCTGCTTCTCGATAGCAGAATTTACCAAAGGTGATGCCTTGCTCTGCTTCATCTGCACAGCTAACTGCTTGTAAGCAGGCTCAGCTGGGTTGATTTGACTGGCTTTTTGATAAGCGGCCAAAGCATTGTCAAAGTCTTCTTTGGCCTGATAGCAAGTACCCATACTGTAGTAGTAGCCAGCTTCATTTGGCGTAGCAGCAATTGCTTCTTTGTATTTAGCAATGGCTTCGTCATACTTCTGAGCTTTCTGCAATTCAACAGCTTCAGTGTAGGCACCAGAGGCAGCAGTCGAGGCCTTCACTTGAGCCTGTGTCGAGAGCTTTTGAGCAGAGGCTGGATTAGCTTTCAGCCTCGCCAGTCTTGCCTTAGCGTCTCCGGCATAGGTACCGGTAGGTTTAGCAGCTACATACTTGCCATAGTCAGAAAGGGCAATTGGCACCTGGCCATTGTTCTCATCAATCAAGCCCATGAAGTACCAGTTGTCTGATTCACCTTTAGGATCTTGATCAATTGCTTTTTGATAGTTAGCTTTGGCTTTGTTGAAGTCATCAATTGCTTGGTAGGCTCCAGCCAAGTTGGTGTAGCCGTGGGCATTTTGTGGATAGAGAGCCAGGCCTTTCTCGTATAGAGGAATAGCACCAGCAGGGTCGCCGCCACTGTGTTTGGCCACAGCCTGATCCATAATTGGAGTCGCTTGGGCCAGTTGAGCTGAGGCTAAGGCTTGCTTGAACTGATCAACTTGATTGGCTGGAGCTTTAGCAATGGCTTCTTTGTACTTAGTGATGGCACTATCAAAGTCGCCTTTAGCTTGGTAGCAAGTGGCTAGTGCGTAGACATAAGCAGGCTCTTTCGGTTGCATTGAAATTGCTTGCTGATAAAGCGCGATTGCACCGTCGTAGTCAGTGGCTTCTTGCATCTTAACGGCTTTGGTATAAGCATCACTGGCAGCCTGAGCGTTCTTCACATCGGTGGTGGTGGCAAGTTTTTGCACAGCACCAGGGTTTGTCTGCAAAGCAGCCATGCGAGCTTTAGCGGAAGCTACATACTGACCGCTTGGTGCCTTCTGGCAATATTGTGAGTAGTGGCCAACAGCGGCAGACGCTTGATTATTGTTCTCTTCAATTTGAGCCATAAAGAACAAGCAATCAACGCAACCTTTAGGGTCATACTGGAAGGCTTTTTGATAAGCAGTATAGGCACCTTGGAAGTTATCTGAAGCTTGGTAAGCAACGCCCAAGTTCATATAGATTGAGCCGTTATCAGTGTCTAGTTGCAGGGCCTGATTGTAGGCATCAATCGCTCCGGCAATGTCGCCAGCAGTCTGCTTGTCGTAAGCTTGCTTAACCAGTGGGCCAGCTTTTAGAACCGTGGCGTCTTTGATTGCCTTCTTATAGTCTTCATTGGCAGGCATCATGTTTGATGCTAAGCGATAAGAAGCCAAAGCCTGGTCGAGGTCACCTTTCTGCTGATAAGCCGTACCGATGGCATATTTGAAATCAGCATTTTGCGGCTGTATTTCAATGGCTTTTGAGTAGAGAGCAATGGCCTGGTCGTATTGACCAGAGCGCTGCAAATCAACAGCCTTAGCGTAAGAGTCGGTGGCTTCTTTATCGCGAGCAAGGTCAGATTCAGATTTGATCTTGATGCAATCACTTGGATTTTTGCTCAAAGCAGCAAAGCGAGCATTAGCTTGAGTCAGATACGGACCAGCCTTAGCCTTGTTTGTATACTGCTGGTATTCGCCCCGCGCTTGCGCACCATTACCAGCGTTTTCATCGATTGTAGCGATAAAGTACAAACTGTCTGGCTGACTGGCTGGATCAACCTCGATGTTCTTAGTATAAGAACGACGAGCACCCGCATAGTCTTGAGCGGCGTACTGAGCCGAGGCCATGTTATACCAGAGGTTGGCATTGTTCGGCACTATATCTAGAGCTTGTTGATAGAGAGTAATGGCACTGGCATAATCTTTTGCTTGGTGCTTAGCCACAGCATTGTTGATGATTGGCTGCACTTTCATGTCTTTGACCTTGGTCAAAGAATCTTGGTAGCTCTTGTTTTTAGGATCTAAGTTAATGGCCATGTTGTACTCAACAATGGCATTGTCATAGTCTTTCTTGAGCTGATAGGCAGCGCCAATGTTGAAGTGAACAGCTGGATCGTTGGCGTCGGTCTTGAGCAGCTCTTGATACTTCTGAATGGCACCATCGTAGTTGCCAGCCTTGAAGAGAGCATCTGCAGCAGCAGAGAGATCGCCCACAGCTTTGTCTTTTTGCTCAGTAGTGGCAGTCTTAATACCTTGCGATGCCGCTTGGTTAGAGCCATCAAGCTGGAGCGCCTGCTGGTAGCTGTTGATAGCATTGGTGTAATCGCCAGTTGCCTGGAAAGCAGTACCCATGTTTGTGAGAATTTGTGAGCGTTGTTTTGGATCTTGGCTCAGACCAAGGGCTCGTTTATAAGAATCGAGAGCTGGGCCATATTGCTTGCGGCCTTGCAAATCAACACCCATGTCGATGTACTTGCTAATTTGTTGCGATGCGCGAGCTGCTGGCAAGGCAGCCAGAAGTTTTTCAGCAATGGCATTGCGCCGACCAGGAGAAAGTGAAATCGCAAGCTTGTACTCAGACTCAGCTTGGCCAAAATCGCCTTTATACTGGAAAGCCTGACCCAAACCAATGTGGTTGTTGGGCTCAGTTGGACTGTCTTTAAGGGCTTCTTCCCAACCAGCAACCAGAGCATCTTGTACATCTGGATCGTCAGACTTCATAGAGATAGCTTTGCTGTAGGCGCCAATTGCACTAGCAATGTCTTTTTTCGCCTGATAAGCCTGACCAAGCTTTACTTCAATAGAGGCACTATCACCGACTCGACCGGCCGCTTGATACTGTTCAATGGCTTTATCGTTTTCATCACGCACTCGAAAGACATCGCCCAGCTTTTCATGAAGTGGGCCATCGTCTTTGATTTTTAGAGCTTCCAAGTACTCGACTATAGCGCCGACAAAGTCAGCAGCCTTACGACAGGCATCACCAATAGCTACGCGATCGGCAAATACCCGGGGATTTTTGCCCATTTTTTGAATGATGCCGCTCAAGTTCTGTAAGGTCGTGGCATTGTTGGCATCGAGCAATACTGCCTTGTGGAAGTACTTGATAGCTTCCATCGGGTTGTTTTGAAAGACTAAACCATAGTTGTTGTAAGCAATAGCCAAGTTAGCTCTAGCGTTCTTGTAAGTAGGATCAAGCTTAATAGCCTGCTCTAGCTTTTCAATAGCTAGTTGATAGTTTTGGGAATTAATGGCTCTGACGGCGTCATTGTTGAGGCCGATTAAGACGTTCTGGTCTACGGCGAAGGCCGGTGCAACATCCACCACACTTGTGGTGACAAGGCCTAAAGATAGAGCCAGTGCAAGAATTTCAGAGAATTTAGGGGACAATTTCGGGAATTCCTTTGTCAAAATACCTAAGAATAGTAAGTACTTAGGATTCTATTCTATTCACTACCTGTTTTAGCTTTCTAGCCTCCTCATAGATACAGTATTTTGCCTGATCTTTAAGTGCGTGGGGGCCGGGAACCGGAGCTCGAAGGGAACATGAAGGTGATCTGGCCGGAAATCAAAACTGCATGGCAGTTGATAAGTGGACGACAGCCAGGCAAATTTGTTGCCAAGTACTTTCTGGGGTTTGCGGTTTACAAGCTGTCGTTAAAGAAAGCCAGAGAGAGGTTGTCAATTTTCGAATGCTCACAGTACTTTGGATTTTGATTTTCAAAAATAAAACAGAGATGACTTGCTTCAAGGTTTGTAAATTAGGTGTATATACACCTAATTTACAAACTCAACTAACACGATCTTCGGACCGCCAATAATGTGCTGAAATTCGACAGTAAAAATAGTAAAAGTAGAACCATCAGCAACTGATACAGGCAGTACAAGGCCATGGCCAGTCTTTTTCAGATGCTCTAAAGCTCTTACAGCAGAGCCATCGAAACTAGAATCTCCCGATGAAGAAACTATTTTCAAATCAGCAATGCCACCATCGGCAAAAACTTCGCACTTAATTTCGCAGTCTTAAATTCGGCTCTCTTAGGCGGCAACCAAGCGCCTTTAATGCGATTAGAGACATCAGTAAAGTCCAAATGCGGCTGAGCCGAGGAGTCCAACGGCGTTGTTGCGTCTTGATGCAAGACCGACTTAAGAACTTCCTCCCAACCAGCAACAAGGGCTTCTTGCTCAAGTGGATCATCAGACTTCATAGCCACAGCCTTGGCGTAGGCAGCCACAGCACTTACAATATCTTTCTTTGCCTGATAGGCTTGACCAAGCTTCACTTCAAGACCTTTTGAATCACCGAAGCTTTGGGCTTTTATGTACTGCTCAATGGCCTTGTCATTTTCATCGCGCACACGATAAATATCTCCAAGCTGTTCGTGCATCGGGCCGCTGGGTTTGATCTGCAAAGCGCGCAAGTATTCTCCAATTGCCGTTGTGAAATCAGCCTTGTGCAAGAACTTGATTGCCTCATAAGGATCAGATTTTAGAGATTGGGCACTTTTGATGTAATGCCCGGCAAGAGCTTTACGCAGCGCCAAGTTATCTGGTGCTAGCTTGAGCCGTTGCTCACACTTAATCACAGCTGATACGTATTTCCTCGGAATGGCATTAGTTGAATTCTCGGCACCAGCAGCTGAAGCACAACTAACTAGCATGGCCAGAGAGTAACTCAGACTGCGGTTGAAACTACGACAAACAAGAGTTCGCCAGTGGTGCCAACCGTTAGTTACTTCCAAGCACCACTTCCCTTTTTACCATTGAAGGAAAATTCTAAAGTCTCAATATCCTTGGCACCATCTGGCAACGGTTTAAAAGATGCCACTCGCTCAACGGCCTTTAACGCAGCTTGATCAACAGCCGCAGAACCAGATGTTGCAACCAATCGAATATCGCTAATCCTGCCATTACGATCCATTTTCAAAGCTACGCGAGGGGCGAAAGCGGTATTCGATAGCTTATTAAAGTGCGACCATTTACATAGAATCTTCGACTCACAGTCAACTAGATAATCACTAAGATCAACAGTTGGTTCAAGTTTCGAAGACAGGGCCAAAGCTGCAGAGGGTTCAGCAGCCGGGCGCACGAGAGGAGGAGGGACACCCTTCGATAGGTCCTGCAGTTGACGAATATTTTGACGTAAAAAATCGGCATTCTCGCGCTCTCTGTCCAACCTAGCCATGTGCCTCTGCCGAGCATACTTTGACTCTGCTCCACGTAAGCGATAGATATCAGCAAACATTTTTTCTTAACGAACTACTCGACTCAATCGGTACAATGTTCGTACACAGTTCCAATTTCGAATCCAGCTCCACGAGTGTCTTTTTCTCGTCATCATTGCTCGGCGAAATGAAAGAATTGCTGAAACTCTCTCGATACGAAGCTACTGCTTTGCTCAGATTTAGCTGCGTATTTATACAACTAGGATCTAGCAAAAAAGCTTTGAGCAAGTAAATTACTTTCTGAACTGGCTCTATATTCGGTTCTTGCTCGAAGGAACAATTGTAGGCTGTAACCAAGTTCGTAATTGCTATTGAATAACCGGGCTCGTGCTTCAGCGCACTTTCCAATTTGCTGATTGCCGGAGGGTAGTCTTTCCTATTTATTAATTGAACAGCACTGTTATTTAGCCGTAGTGAATAATCGTCAGCAGCTACACAAGCACTGGTATTAAAAAACGAAGTTGCCAACACTGCAATCGGCGCCACGAGCGAAACAAAACGATGGTGCCTACAGTTAGTGGCAACCATGGCAAGCAACTCTAAATCCGAATCGAATTCAAAAGTCATATCAGCACCAATAAATATTAAATCAAAAGGGCGCCACCGAAGCAGCGCCCTGTGAAACCCATTCAGGGCTGAAGACTAAGCCTCCGGCTCAATCAACCCATAATTGCCATCGCGACGGTGATAGACCGTGTTGACGTGATTGGTTTCCGAATTGATGAACATAAAGAAGTCATGGCCAAGAAGGTCCATGTGCTTACAGGCCTCATCAGCCATCATTGGCTTGAGAGGGAAGCGCTTAGAGCGCACAATCTTCGGTCGAATGTCAGCACCATTTGCTGGTTCTTTGCCAACGTTAAAATCAATTGGCTCGAGATCATCATCATCAGACAACTCTGGGCTCTCGTCGTCGTACTCCTTAGCCTTACCAGTCTTGGTGTAATGTCGAGTCTTGTACTTACGCAATTGTCGCTCGATTTTGTCGGCGACCAAATCAATCGAAGCGTACATATTCTCGGTGGCTTCTTCGCCCCGAATAACGTTGCCATTGACCTTAATTGTGATTTCCGCCTTCTGGCTCTTCGCAATGGAAGGGTTCTTCGCCACACTCAATAAAGCTGTGCAATCGAGCTTGTGATCAAAATGCTTTTGGGCTCGCTGCAACTTCTCAGTCAAATACTCCTTGAGAGCGGGTGTTAGTTCAATATTGCGTCCAGTTACGGTTACTAGCATAACTATCCTCCGAGACGAAGGGATAAATAAAACATCCGAAAGCGGCACTGGCCTTTATTTGCTTCAAACATAATCAAGCATAAAATCCTACAAGCACACTGGCCTGCAGGATTCGCGAAGATCTAAGTCAACTTCAAAAGAAATATCCCTGACGCTGTTTAAAGCAGAGTGCTCATTAAATGAGCCAAACGAGTAGTCGACGATTCGGTGTTCCGATAATTTCCTACCCGGCTTGAGAGCCGCTATAACCATAATGGCAGAAATCGATTTTTGCGGCTCAAAATTACTGATTTAGATCTTCAAATAGCTGGGCTGCATCTAAGTAGTTGATGTGATGCTGCTTGCCGCTGTACTTGACGTCTGTAGGCGACAAAAGCTTGGCTTCACCGGAGGCGTAAACAGGGGCCACGAAAAGCCTCTCCATCCGGGTGGGGCGATTCATTGACAGATACGAGCTAGAGCTTGAACCGGCCGGCGCTACTTGCCCCTGATTAGGTCTAAATAGATTGCTTCTAAAAGGATTGCCCTTAGTATGTCGGGCTTTGACCTGGCTAATCACAGCCTTCTTGGCCACGGCGACAAACTTCTGTCCGGCTTCTAAGCTAATTGGCGAGATTAAATCATCATCTACTGCCATCTCAGGAAATTCGCTGGCCACTACATCAACAACGCCAAGGCGCTTGAAGTAGCCAAAAGCCTCAGAACTGTCATTAATATTAGGTACTTTCAAGCCATGGGCCACGACTTTCATAAATTCGCCCCGGCTCAAGGCCTTAGCTGGGTCAAAAGTTGGTGGGCTAGCTACCACTCCACGTGACAACAGCGTTCTTAGTACAGTTAAACGGTGGCGGCCATTTGCTGGCATCAAATCAGAATAGCGCGACATGGCCCCAAACTGCTCTTCTGTAGTTTTCTGGTTAGGATAAAGGCTAGCGCTCTGGGCACCGACATCGCGGCAAGCGCGAATGAATTCGGTAATTTCGTTAGCCCGAGTGCCCATGCCATCGCCAATCACATGCACTTCAACATCGGGCTTCTCGGTCAACTGCCGAACGCGCTCAACTGTGCGCTTGGTGTAGGTGTAGGCATCTACCGTCTGATAGCGACCATTCCAGTAAGCCATCGGAGCAATGACATCATAGTATTTGGCCAAAACCTTCCAAGGGGTCAGAGCCACCATGGGGGCCCGGTTTAATGGGCTGTAGACAACGGCCATCATAGGATACCCATGACCTAGTGCATCTCTTATGTGTTTGCTGTAGGCCTCAACAACGGTCTTATTGAGGTTGTTTTCTAGGTTAGGGGCAATGCCATCGAGGCGATCACCACTAGGTGTGCGGAAGCGAGCAGCAACGATCATTTTATCGGCGTCGGCCATAGGATTTTTGAGCTCGGCAAACGACCAAGCAATAACTCTAATTTTGTACTTGTGGCAAGCTTCAATTAATTGACCAAGTTCGGTGGGCTGAGTGATAGCCTCGGTGGTACTACGCGAGGTTTGTACAAACAGGTTGCGAATGCCTGTGCTGTATAGCTTCTGGCAATAACCTTCAACGTCAGTTTTGGGGTAATTCCAAAGATTAACCCAGACACCCGATCCTTCAGCCATTCCTGGTGGGTTAGCTTCAGTTTCAGGAACAACGCTAGATAATACGAGGGGCTGCCTTTCTATGGCTGAGCCACCACTGGCTGTGGCGCTCTGACCAGAGCTGAGCATTAAACTCAGCGCTGAAAGGGTCACAGAGACAGCAGTAGTAAAGTTTGACTTGCGCGGGCGAGAATTATTAATCATGGCTACCAATGTTAAATATGGATGCTAATTTTCCTAGTATAGATGTGGTATCAATCATGCGCCATCTATTTTTTTTGAAAAGGTTGGCCAAAGCCGCTCAGGACCACAAATATGAATCTTTTGAGTATATATATTCCACATTCACTTGCGTCTTTATCAGTCGCGCACCTTAATTAGATAGCAAGACATCGGCTCTACGTGGGTATATAGGGGGATGTTATGCTAGGAATCAGTGACATTAATCTTAAAAGCCAAGGCAAGAGAGACAATGAATAAAAAGGAAGAGGAAATTCAGCGCAAGTTGGTTGAGCTTGAAAGCTCAGTCCTCAGAGACCAAGTCGAACTAGTTAGCAGCAATAGCGGCCGCACCGATTTAACCGCCACTGGCAAAAATAAAAATGCCAAAGGTGGCGTCTTAAGTAACGGCGGCGCTGGAAGTCTAGCCGGTGAAAGCAGTACTGCACCCCTGAACAAATCTGACGGCTATTACTTCGGTGGCTTTGCTTTGCTCATCCTCGGAATGATAATGGTAGCCATGCACGTCAAAGTTGGCAGCGGCTTTCTCGCCATGCTCATGGGCGGAAGCGGTGGCTTAGCTCTATTTCTACTGCCACTCTTGGCTGGTATTGGCATGATGATTTACAACTACAAGAATAAGTGGGGCAGCATCATCACTGGTGGCAGCTGCGCACTTATGCTACTGGCAATTTTGTTTACCCTAAATTTCAATTTCCCAACTTTGACCCTGATGCAAACGGTAATGATGTTCCTGCCCTTTGCCATTGGTAGTGCTTTCGTAGTCAAAGGAATGGGTGGCCCAGACGGAATAAAAGATGCTATAAAAGCTTCACTGCCTAAGAGTGATAACTAGAGCGATTCCTAGAGCGATACCTAAAGCGACTCCTATGAGCACTACCTAGTAGCAATCATGAGCAACACCGGTCCAATCAATGCCTAGACTATTCATCGGCAGTTTTTTGGTCGGTCCTGAAGCAGAGAGAATTAGCTCAATCACAAGAGCCAGAGCAGAGCAATTTACCTGTGGCGCTTTGCCACACCATGACAAAGACAATGACAAAGACCAAGACCGAGATAAAGACAAACAGTTCAAAATACGCGCTCTTCCGAAAGAGAAGCTGCATATGACCTGGCTATTTTTAGGCGAAGTAAGTAGTGACCAAGTCGAAGAGATAACAGGAATATTTGCAGTAACTCTCGAACAGTTGAAAAACAAACTCTCTTGCACGGCCTTTGAAATTAGCTACGATCACATGAGCCTCTGGCCCAGCGAAGACAAAGCGCGAGTAGCCGTACTCCGCCCGTCAGCGCCACCGCCCGAAGTAGCAATCATTGACTCAGAAATTAGAGCCGCATTCTCAGACTTTCAAAAGAATGAAGAAGTCTATCCCCAGTTTAATCCGCATTTGACACTATTCAGAATTAGTCCAGCCGGCGATTTGCGCACTATCAAGCTGATACAAATGCCTCCAATGACATCAATATCTTCAATATCTTCAATATCTTCAATATCTTCAATATCTTCAATATCTTCAAGACCTTCAAGACCTTCAATTTCTTCAATTCCAGAAGTGCAGCCAGGGCCTGAGAGCATGGCTTGCGAGCAAACAATCCTGCCAGTCAAGCACGCAATAAGCATTGACGAAATTCATTTGATCGAGAGCGAAAACGGCTACACAATAATTGCATAGCCGTTTTGAAATCTAATTGAGAAATCTAGTCTAGAAATCTAGTCTAGAAATCTAGCCTAAATATCTTCGCCCGGAAGGGGGGCACTACCTGGAGTGCCAAGAGCACCATCTGGTGGCAGCGATTGCGAGCGCGAAGGAATCGGAGCGCCAGAAGCACCAGCAGGAGCACTACTATTTCCACCGGACGATTTAGTATTCCGGCTTGCAGGATCAGCTTGGCTAGGCTCTGGCACCGGTGATTCAATCACTTGTCCTGGAACTGGAAGAGAACCAGGTGGCGGGATGGTCGCAGGGTTAATACGGAATGAGCGCGTTCCTGATCCAGAACCATAACTTGCTCCAGAACTAGAACTTGATCCAGAACCAGATCCTGAATTAGTGCCAGAACTAGAGCCCGCATTAGCCGGAACATAGCGCGGTGTCACACTGGCAGGACTAAAAGCTGGTTCAACTTTATTTGTGTTTACAGTAGTCGTATTGACTGTAGTATTCACAGTAGTGATTGGAGCGGCAATATCACTCGGCAACGAAGCCGGCTGGCTCAGCTGAGTATGCGGTTTCATGTAAGTGTTAACAGGCACTTCTGCTTCGTGTTTCCAACGCTTAGCTTCGGCTTTGATTTTATTAGAGCGATAAGCAATTGCTTGATTGCGGAAGCTATTCTTGCTAGCAATAAAACCGTCCCAATCGAAATTGACCGGGTCGGTATGATCACCTTGTTGAGCATAGCGATGGGTGATGATGCTCTGATTATCAACATTGTAGCGACTTTGCAAATAGCCCACCAAGCGAGTTACAGCATGCAGCTGCGCTTGGGGATAATTTTGCGATCCAGTGTGATTGATTTCGATACCGATACTGTTGTCGTTATTGATACCAGGTAGGGTTTTAAAAATGTTGACGTGCACAGTAGCAAGATCAGGATCAACAGCTTGATAGATTGTGCCATCTCTATCAACAACATATTGAGCACCAGGGTGACGAATGCCCATTGAACTCCAGCTATCAATCACTCGCGTAGCTGAAACTGGAATACCAGTCTCCGTTGAATGCATGACTATATATTTGACCGGCTCTCGGCGCCAGAATATGCCACCATGAAGAGGATGGTACTTCACGACACCAGCACGCACTAGCACGCGTGCTGCATAAGCATCGGCTGAACCACTATCGAAAGCTGAAGCAATGGCGTTGGCATTCTGCGCGTCTAGCGGAGATGTATCAAAGCTTGGTGCGTTGCGCATAAATAGACCGATCGGGTAAGCGTAGCGGGGCTTTGGTGCAGCATGTGCCACGGCATGATGGTGCTTGCTTGAATGAGCAACAGCATGACCGCGCCGGCCACCACGAGCACGCGAGCTAGATCTAGAACTAGCAACTACTCTGCTAGAACGTGAGCCACGAGAACTAACTCGACCACTTCTAGAACTTCTAGCGCTAGAAGCTCTGGCGCTTTTTGTAGACTTAACGCTGCGGCCTTTACTAGCCGATGACCGAGATGAATAACTAGAAGATGCGCTGCTATGTTTTCTCGCCTCAACTTCACCTGGTAGAAAAACCAGCGAAGTAAGAGCCAGCAAAACTGGTAACAAGCTAGCAACAAACTTAGTGCCAGCTGCTTTCTCAAGCCCTATTAATTTCAAACTGTCGAACAAGCGGCAGTCCCCCACATTAAGTACTAAAAGCTCAGCATTTGAACTACAGTACTATTATCAAAGTATTTGCATCAACACGCTGTATTTGCATAAAGACGCTCGGGCAAGAACCGAAATAACTCGCCACCACCCATAGCACCGAACAGTATTATAAAATATAAATGGCAACCGCGCAACGACTGAGTTTCACTATTCTCAGCTTGAGTCTATGAGGCTGTGTTGTGCCATCAACCAAGAATCAGTCGATCCAGCCGCCACCCAAGATATAGGTATCGGTCAAGTCGTATATACCGAGCACTTGACCTGGGGTTATAGCCGGCTGCGGCTCATGGAAAACTACCCGCACCTGAGCATCAGGCATGGGGTAGACAGTAGCTGGCTCAGCCTTTGAGTTATAGCGAATTTTTGCCAAAGCCTCAAATGGTTCCACCGGCGGTGTCTCCATCAACCAATTAGCAGCAGAAGCAGTTAATTCTTTACGCAGCAAAGCCTCAGGCGGGCCAACATATACAGTTCTGGTATCAGGATCAATAGAAGTAACATAAAGCGGCTCATGATAAGCGATTCCAATGCCTTTGCGTTGGCCAATGGTGTAGTTAAAGGTGCCCTGATGTTGACCAAGCATTTCAGCAGTGACCGTATGAACAATTGGCCCTGGCTCAGCAGTGAGGAAGTTGCCGAGATATTGCTGGGTGGTTGTGCCCCGAGGAATAAAGCAAAGATCTTGGCTGTCTGGTTTGTTAGCAGTGACCAAGCCGCCCTGATCTGCCAGGGCCCGAATTTCATCTTTACTGAAATCACCAAGGGGAAGCAAGGTAGCTTTCAACTGCTCCATGGTCAGACCCCATAGAACATACGATTGGTCTTTGCGCGGATCTTTAGCCCGGGCCAATCTAAAGCCATCTTCTGTTTCTACCACACGAGCATAGTGCCCCGTGGCAATATACCTGGCTTGCAAGATTTTTTGACTATAGCGCAGTAGGGCGCCCCACTTAACTAATGTGTTGCATACGCTGCATGGCAAGGGAGTTTTAGCACGGGCATACGACTGAGGAAACTGATCAATAATTTCGGCCTTAAACATCTCGCGCAAATCAACGGCATGATGCTCAATGCCAAGCTGTTCGCAAACACGAGCAGCGTCAACCATTCCTGTATCACAACAACGGCTGCCAGACTTAATCAGCCAGCCGGTCACGCCAATGACATCATAGCCGGCCTTGATCATTTCCATGGCGGTGACGCTTGAATCGACTCCACCACTCATCAAAACGGCCACTCTGGTCTTGTTCGCTTGAACCGGCGAAACCACACGCTTTGACGCTACCGCACAAACGGCTTCTACCGCTTCAGCAGTTGGCATGTCAGATTGCTCGGTTACATTGACGTTAACCGGTTGATCGACGGCTTTCCCAGTATTAGTCTCTACAGTGTCAGTCTCTACAGTGCTCATTTCCGAATTTTACTATAAGGATTGCAACTCTGTTGGCAACCATTTCTATATGTACGGACTA
Source organism: bacterium (assembly GCA_018062085.1). Lineage (GTDB taxonomy): Bacteria > Cyanobacteriota > Vampirovibrionia > Obscuribacterales > Obscuribacteraceae. Next base: position 182,168 of record JAGOSY010000003.1, read on the forward strand.
TATGAAGAGAAACTCACCAATAAGTAAAGCTGGCTACATGCCAGTCAAGCGCTTAAGGCGCAGCTTAGCATTGGCTGCATTTTTACCGCGAGGAGCCAGCTTAAGATAAGTCTTGTACTCAGAGACGGCGTCACGACTGCGTTCAATGCGCTCAAGCAAGACAGCCAAATTGTAGTGCGCCACTGGCACATCCCCGCCAGATTGCAAAATAGCTTTGCGAAAGGCCCGGTCGGCTCCGTTATAGTCACCGCGCTCCCTCAGAATAATTCCGAGCATGTTCTGGGCCAACGGGTTGGTCTTCTTGCGCAAGCTAGAATCATCAATTGCTTTGCGGAATGCAGCCTCAGCGCCAGCATTGTCGCCCAGGCGCCGCAAGGCCATGCCCAAGTTGAATTGAGCTTCAGGGAAGCCATCAGTCTTAATCATCAAGGCCCTGCGATAAGACTCAACCGCTTTGGCCAGCTGGTTAAGATTGGCCTGGCAATAACCTAAATTGTTGAGCACGACCGGGTCTTCGCCGGCTCCATTTTTGATAAGCGAGTCGAGATCGCGAGCAGCCTCGGCCCAAGCGCGACGCTTCATGGCCTCCCGGGCGGCTTGCCGCATTGCTCCCTGCATTTCAGAGCGACCGTCATCGCCGCCATGACCCTGATTTAGGCCGTCTTGCCCCTGGGCATCAGGATTATTCACTATCTGTGCGGCTCCAGTAAGCTTGGCTATGCGATTTTTTGTCTCTTGCGCATATTTGCTGACAGATTCATATTTAAGCGAGGTTTCGTAGGCTTTCACGGCCGCCCCAATATTGTGGCGGCGCTCTTCAATTAAACCGAGATGATAATAACTAAAGGCAGAATCAGGTTTTAGCCTGATCGCCTTGTTTATTTCGCTAAAAGCCTCATCAAGCCGGCCCTCGCTCAAATCGAGGGCGGCCAAACCGCTGTGAGCGGCAGCATGAGACGGGTCGAGCTTTATGGCAATCAGATAATTTTCACGGGCTTCTTTCTTCTGGCCCACATCCCGCATGGCATTGGCGGCGTAATAGTGCAATTCGGGCTCTTGGCCACCAGAAATTTTTAGACACAGGCGCCAGTAATAGAGGGCCTCTTCAGCCTTACCAGTAGAATAAAGCACAAGTCCTAGATTGTTCAAAGCTGGCACATAGAGTGGCTCTATATCTAAGGCCTTGCGGTAATACTGGATGGCCTTATCTACCTTGTTCTCATAAGCATAAGAAAGACCAATATTGTTGTAGGCGTCAGGAATGGAGGGCTCCATCTTGATAACGAGCTCAAACTGGCTCCGAGCCTTGTCTAGTTGTTTAGCGCGCAAAAGCTTGATGCCCTGCTGCATATGCGTAACGGTATCTGGACGATAGCGACTACCCTCTGCGGCCACTAGTAAAGTGGAAAAGCTAAGGGTCGAAGTAATAGCCAAGACCAGGCATAAAGTTAAGCCTGCTCGTTTTTGCACTTTTCGCCTCCATTACCTTTGAAAGCAATAATACAAGATGTATCCCTTTAGAGCCCGTTACACGTAGAGCTAGTGACTTGGTCAAAATGGTAAAATGCCTCTTTCCCAAATCGGCAAGATACTGCTCGCTCGAGCGCTATTTGTACTGATTTGCAACACGGTGAAGGGAACCCCGCCAAAAATGCTAACGCGCAACAGTAACCTCGCAGCAAAACTGCACCAGCTTTTTATCTCCAGCTCGCAATACGCAAGGCTTCTTGCTCGAACGGCAAAGGGTAGCAGCGGCGAACTTAATTTGACCGGCTTGACCGATTCAGCTAAATCGCTTGTGCTCTCAGTTTTGGGCCACGAAACTAAGCGAGCAATATTCTTAGTTGTGCAAGACAACCATACTGGCGCCCGATATCACCAAGAGCTGACCAACTTAAGCAAGTATCCAACTTTTGTTTATCCCAGCTCCGAGGTCTCACCCTACGAACAAGTACTATCTAGCCCAGACAACGTTGCCGCACAACTAGAAGTTTTACGCCACTGCCAAGAAAAACCAGACGAACCTTTTATTTGTGTAGTTACGGCTCGGGCTCTCAGCCAAAGAGTTTTGGCACCAGAAGAGTTAACGGCTAACTGCTTGCGCTTAAATGTCGGCGAAACTATCGATACCAAAGAAGTGGCTCGAAGGCTTGCTAACCTAGGTTATTCGCGCGAATCACTAGTAACCCTGCGCGGCGAATTCAGTGTGCGCGGCGACATTGTCGATATTTATCCATCTTGCGGCTCACCTTTCAGAATCGAATTGTTTGGCGACGAAATCGAATCGATGCGCGTCTTCAATACCGATACCCAAAGATCTATTGAATCGCTTGAAACTTGTGTCATCGTTCCCCGTTGGTGGATTGTCGCTGACCAAAGCGAAGAAGCTCGAATCACCCTAGTCGATACGCTCAGAGCCGTAACAGAAAAAGCATGTGAAACTTTAGAACCGTCATCGGCAGAAACATTGATGACAGTTATGGAAAGCGACTTAGAAGCGCTCCGTGCTGGCCGCTATCCAGAATCGGTAGAGTACTACGCCCCTTACGTCCACGAAAAACTTGCCACCATATGTGATTACATCAGAGATAGCAGCCTGATTGTGCTAGACGAATGGGACACTCTCTTAGCTGCGCTTTCTTCGTATCAAGAGAAGCTCGATGCTGCCTTCAAAGAAGGGCTAGAAACCGGTCGTCTACTGCCTCTGCCACGGCCTCTTCACCTGAGCGCCCGCGAAATCACTGAGCAGTTGAAACGCCACCAGCGTGTGTATGTTTCCACTTTGCCAATGGCTCTAGATGGCGCTGATACAAGCAACTCTGCAGCAGCTAATTCTGTCATTAATTTTGACTGTCAACCAGTTGAGCGCTTCGGCAATCAAATCGATGTCATGGCTGAAAAAGTTAGAAGCTGGCGCAAAGAAGGTTTGAATGTTCTGATTTCAACAGAGCAGCCCCAGCGCATCTTAGGTATCATGAAAGAGTGGGATATTCCTGCAAACTATCTCTCGCAAAGTGACGACAAAGCTGATACCCATATTCTCCCTCTCGATGAAGTCGCTCAAGCATCTGGCGGAGCCCCTGGGCCAGGAAGCGCGTCCGGTAATAATTCGGGCAATAATTCAGGTTCAGCGCAGCCACCATCGCTTTCAATATCGTCTCTCGATGATATTCTCTCGGGCCAAATGCCGAGCCTTGACAATCTCAAACTGAGCCAAAGCCAAGGTCTAAATCCCAGTTTAAATCAAGGGCAAAATCAAGCCTCTGGTCCAGTTGTACTAGTCTGTCGCCATGGATTCACCCACGGTTTTAAACTAAAAGATGTCGAGTTAGTTTCCTGCACCGATGCTGAAATGTTCGGCGTCAAACGCAAACCGACAGTTTATAGAAGACCGGTAGCAGAGAAGAACTACGAGCGCTTCACTTCAGTCGCCGATCTAAAAGTAACCGATTACGTTGTGCACATGAAGCACGGTATCGGTCAATTCGAAGGCGTCAAACGCATGACCGTTGACGGCCAACAAAGAGAATTTCTCAGCGTTGCCTACGCCAGCGACGACAGACTGTATGTGCCTGTCGATCAAATCAATTTACTCTCGCGCTATCGCGGCGCTGGCGACAACCCACCAAGAATTTCACGACTAGGTGGTGCCGAGTGGGAATCAACCAAACGGCGCGTCAAGAAATCAGTTAAACAAGTGGCCGAAGACTTGGTCAATTTGTACGCCATAAGAGCCAAGCAAGAAGGCTTCCAGTGCACGCCTGATACACCTTGGCAGTACGAAATGGAAGAAGCTTTCCCCTACGAAGAAACGCCCGATCAGTGGCAAGCCATTCAAGATATGAAAGGCGATCTAGAATCGGCCAAACCAATGGACAGACTAATTTGCGGCGACGTTGGCTTCGGCAAAACCGAAGTCGCCATTCGCGGTGTTTTCAAAACAGTAATGTCAGGCAAGCAAGTAGCTGTACTTGTACCAACCACAATTTTGGCTCAACAGCACTACAACACTATGGCTGAGCGTTTCGCGCCGTATCCAATAAAGGTGGGCCTACTCTCTCGCTTCCGCACCGCCAAAGAGCAAAGAGAAGTCGCTCGCAGGCTAGGTACTGGTGAATGCGACGTAGTAATCGGTACTCACCGAATGCTGCAAAAAGACATTGCTTTCAAAGACTTGGGCTTGGTTGTAATCGACGAAGAGCAACGCTTCGGTGTTGCCCACAAAGAAAAGCTTAAGCAACTAAGAGTCATGGTTGACGTCATGACCATGTCAGCCACCCCAATTCCACGTACTTTATATATGGCGCTATCTGGCGCTCGCGACATGTCGCAAATCAACACTCCGCCAATTAACCGCGCACCAATCAAAACCTTTGTCGGCGAATACAAATTGCCCCTAGTGCGCACAGCCATTTTGCATGAGATGGAGCGCGGTGGACAGATTTATTTTGTTCACAACCGCGTTGAAAACATCGAGCAAATTGCCTTTGAAGTTAAGCAATTGGTGCCAGAAGCACGCATCGCCATTGGCCACGGCCAAATGAACGAACGCGATCTGGAAAACGTAATGCTGGCATTCTTTGCCCATGAATATGATGTACTGGTTTGTACGACGATTATCGAATCTGGTCTCGACATTCCTAACGTCAACACCATTGTTATCAATGATGCTGACAAACTCGGCCTCGCCCAAATGTACCAACTCCGTGGCCGGGTTGGCCGCTCGGACGCCCAAGCCTATGCCTACTGCTTATACACTCCATCAAAAGTGTTGTCTGAGCAAGCCCAAGGAAGACTAAAGGCTATTCGCGAATTTACTTCACTAGGTTCTGGTTATCAAATCGCCTTGCGTGATATGGAAATCAGAGGCGTGGGCAACATTCTTGGCTCAGAGCAGCATGGCCACATGATTTCGGTGGGCTTTGAGCTCTACTGCAAAATTCTTGAAGAATCGGTGGCCGAACTCAAGGGCGAAGCAGTGGTACAAGAAGCTGATACCGCAGTTGATATCAACGTCACCGCCTTCATTCCTGAGTCTTATATAGAAGACAACGAGCAGCGCCTAATCGAGTATAAGCGTCTAGCCGACGTTAAGACCGATCGCGAGCTGATTATGCTGTTAGACGAATGGCGCGACCGCTTCGGCGCTATCCCCAAAGAAACTGAGCAATTAACCAAGGTCGTCAAACTAAGACTAGTGGCAAGCTCGGCCAACGTACAATCGATCAAACCAGATATGCAGGGTTTGCGTTTGTATGTACCATTCCGCTTGCAGCAGTGGATTCCAATTCAAAATGGTCTGCCAAAACACTTGGCAAACCGCACTACTTACAAACCAGGTATCGCTGGTGGTCAAGGTTCAAGCCCATACATTCTTGTAAAATCGCAAGGAGATGATCCAGAAGATCAACTAGATTTGCTGGCAGAACTTCTCGGAGCTATGGTGACAAAGGTTCACGCTAAACCGGCCTAAATTATTAAAAGAGGATATCAGTACTGTGAATAGCTCAAGTAATAGAAGCAATAGAAGTGGCAGCAGCTCACCTATCTTTTTAGCGCTGACACTTTCTCTTGCTATGGCTGGCTGTCAGAGCGAAAAGAAAACTGAGACTTCCAGCTCCACGACAGACAAGACATCCAGCCCTCAGACTGGTAGCACCCAAGCTAACGGTGATGGGACTGGTGCAAAACCTGACTCTAACGCAGCACTGCCAGCGGTACTTAGCGACTTACCACAATTAAAGCCAATTACCGGAGTTAACCTAGTTAAGCTACCGAACACCATGGTCATATGCACTGTAAATGGCTCACCAGTCACTGTCAGCCGCTTCAAAAAAGAATACCAAGCTGCTGTTATGTCGCTGCAGTCAATGCTCGCTATGCAACCAGAGAAGATGGCGCAGCTATTAATTCAAGCAAAGCAGATGGGCGTGACCTTAACTCCTGAAGAAAAAACGAAAATGATCGAATCTGCTCATTCAGCTCAGGCCTTAGAAGGCAAACCACTGAAAGATTTCCTCACACAGAGAAAAATGACCGAGGCTCAATTCAACGAGCAAGTCTTGAATCTCGGCTTGGCTTTCAAGTGCGGGGCCAAGGTGATCGAAAGCCAGCTTTTAAGTGAACTAATAAACCGAGAGATCGCCCTAAAAGAAGCCCATAAAGCGGGTTTCTATCAGAAGGCAGCCAGCAGCTTTGCCCAGATCAAAGAGAGCAAAAAATACAAGCAATATGTAAGTACAGCAATTGAAACGCCAGACCAAATTCGTGAAGAAGTGATTTCTTCTCAGATGATCAGGCTGATGCTAGAAAGCATTGCTAAAGCAGCTCCACCAGCTAGCGAAAAGGTAGTCAAAGAAGAATTTGAAGCCAATAAAGACCGTCTGAAACACGGAGAAAGAGTGCGTCTATCTCATATCGTGGTGGCAGCGCCAGCTGTTGATGCCGGACCGCTCAAGAGCGTGAGGACACAATTGCAAGAGCAGAAGCCAGAGCTAAAAGGTGCAGACCTAGAAAACGAAGTCAAAGTAATCAAACAAGCTCAATATAACAAAGCCAAAGATTACTTAGCTCAAGCCATGAAGGGTGCCGACTTCAAAACCCTAGCTGATAATTATACCGAAGACGAGCCAGCCCGCCTGGCAAAAACCGGCGGCGACCTTGGCTTCATGGATCTCAGCACAGCCAATGGCCCAGACCAATTGAAGATTATGGCTGCAGTAGGCAAAGTCAAAGCTGGTCAGGTTGTGCCTGAAGTAGTCGAAACCAATTTTGGCTATCACGTAATCAAAGTAACTGAACGGCAGACAGCTGGTGCTATTCCATTAGCTGAAGTGAAGAAGCCTTTGGAAGAAATGATCTCAGCTAAGAACCAAGAAAAAGCAGAAATAGATTGGATGACACAGCACCGCAAGAGTGCTGTCATAAAATTGACTGACGAATTTAATAAGGCCGTAGCTTCTGGAGCCTATTCGCTTACAGCAACTGCAACTAGCGAAAAGGCACCTAAAGTACAGAACTAATCAAATCAAGGGCAACAAGATTTGAAAGCCTTGCTGTTTGCTATTTTGATATGGCTTAAGGCTGGCGCCATGCTTGGTCAAGATAGAAATGGCAAGACCAAGGCTAAGCCCGCTTCTCAAATCGCCAGAGGCCTGAGAAAAGGCAACATAGCCCTGCTGTAGGCTGCCCAAGATAGAAGCAGGTAGACTTAAACCACTGCAAGCAATCAAAATTTCTAACTGTTCTGGCTCATGGTGAAAATCAATTACATATTCGGGCTGACCAGAGCTGGCGGAGACCAATATTCTCAATAGATGAGTCATGGCCTTAGCTAAACAATCTAAGTCAGCAGACAAGATAAAATCGTTAGGCGGCTGCTTGACACTAAGAGTCAGCTCCTTTGTCTGGTCGCTGGCAGAAATCATTTGCCTCAAACAATTGATCAAAGAAGCGAAAGAAGACTGAGTAATGTCTAACTCCTCTTCGCCAGCCTCCAACTTACCAAGGTTCAAAAAGTCTGTAGTGAGCGCAACGAGATTGTAGAAGACACACTCTGCCTCAGCCACAGAAGCCATATTTGTCGCTTTCGAAATATAGCTAAGGGTAGCAGAAAGAGACATGAGCGGTGAGCGCAAATCATGACCAATCATATTGACGAAATCTCTTTTAGCAATCTCAATCTGCTCGCGCACCGATACATCGCGCACAAAGGCAATGCTTTTCTTGTAGCTTCTTCTTTCGCTATGGCCATCCTCAGCATAATTACTAAGAACAAGCTCCACAGGCAAGTAGCTGCCATCCTTTCGCAAAAGTCTTTGGCTCAACTGTAAAGTCTCAATCTTGCGCGAACCTTGTTGGTCCGCACCAGCTAAAGCCGATGATCCAGTAACTTCCCCTGGGGTAGAAAACAACTGCTCAAGCGACAGACCCAATAGCTCACGTTCAGAATATAGTGATAGAGCCAAGCCATAGTCGTTGACAGAGGTTATCTGCCCAGAGGGGCTAAGCCCCACAACCATAAGAGGCAGGTTGTTGAGAATAATCCTAAAACGCTCTTCACTCTCGCGAATCTTAGTGTTGAGCTTATTCTTCTCGGTAACGTCATGAGCAACACACACTATCGTTTTATCAGAGCTCAATTTCGCTCTAAATGCAAAATCACGTCGCTCTCCGGCCCCGAGCCGAACACGACTCTCAAAACTAGTAGCCCCATTTGCAGCCGAGAGCGACTTGAGCGCCAGCAGCAAAGCCTCAGCATCACAAGGCTCGACTAAAGAATTGAGCCTACGACCAACCAAATCAGCGGCGTGGTAACCGAGAAGCTGAGCACTCGATTCTGAGACACTCAATACTATTCCTTTTTGATCAAGCAAGCAGATGAAATCGGCTGCGTGCTCCAAAACCAGAGCTTCACGGCTCTTGAGCGAACTCAGGTGCATAGATAGATCTCTAAAGTAAGACTCGATGTCACTAAGCTCGTGCATATATGGTATCAGCGGTTTATCCAAACCATTGTTGATGGCATTGAGTGAAATAGTTTTGATGCGTCTCAAAATCAAAAAAATTACAAAAAGAAAGCTCAAGATTGTAAAAGCAGTATTTGAGACCAAAGCCAGAAGTAAGATCTTAGATACCGCCCCAGCAGGAGATAAGCTACCGCTATCGGCAGTAGCCTCTAGCCCACGGTAATTATCATCAAGACGGCTCAGCAAATCGCTAATTTTATTAGTAACTTTGACAAGATCTGCACAATAGTGCATATGCCTGACTTTGAGACCAAAGTTGTATTGCATCCAATAACTTACATCGACTTGGTGCACCAAATCAATAGCTTCATCAAGAGCTAGTGACAAAGCACTCAATTGAAGCTCGTGCTCTGGTCGCTCTCGCAAGGAGTGCTTCAACTCAGCAAAATATACAGGCAAGCGCAAGAAAATCGCGGCATAGCGATTCTCTGAATTTTTCGCAGTTCGAGTACGATCTATCAATGCAAAAGTAGCCACCTGCATAGCAGATGAAAACTGAGCAAGACAACTAACGACCTGACGAGCCTCTTGCTCTTGACGCAAACTCTCCTCAAGCTTGGAAAACGAACTAAGGAGAGCACCGAAAAAGACGACATTGCTAGCGAAAATCAAGACGCCCAAAAGCATGGCATTTCTAGCCACCCCAGACTTCAAGGCTCGCCCCAAATCACTCACTTGGAACCTCTAGGCGTGGCAGTTTGAACCAGAATCGACTTCCACCTGTCTCTCTATTTTCGACACCAATAGTTCCACCATGGGCCTCCACTATAGACTGACAGATGGCTAGCCCGAGTCCTGTGCCAGAACTAGCGTCGCTAACACTCGCCTGCCCATAAGCTTGAAATATTTGCGCCTGTTTTGCTAGGGGCACCCCTCGACCAGAGTCTATTACGCTAAATTCAACTTGATCACGGTCTTGCCCCACTTGCAGCAACACAGTGCCGCCTTTGAACGAAAACTTAATGGCATTAGAGATAAGATTGATTAGAACTTGCACCACTCGCTCAAAGTCAGCAAGCACTACTTGCGGTGTCATCTGCAGCTCTAGTTTAACACCCTGGTTCAAAGCATAATCAGCCAACGAAGCAATTGCTGAGTCGGCCAAATCACTCGCCCTAATGGGCACCAGCGCCCCGACCAACTTACCAGGAGCCAACTCTTCAAGCCGCAATAGCTCATCAAGCAAGCGTATTAGTCGATTGACGTTAAGTACAAATTTTTGCACACGTGTCTGTTCTTTCTCGGTTTTTACTTCGATACCTAACACCATCTGCTTAACTTTCAATATTGGCTCACCGAGGTTGCGCCAAAGCAACTGGAGGAAGTCTTTACGCAGATTCTCAAGCTTGACCTTCTCGCTGACATCCTCAACAACTAAGAGAGTCTCATTCGTGCCAGCAAGATCAACAACCGTGATCTCGCAATCGAGACCATCAGCCTTTCTATTGCCGATCTTTATATTACCGATCTGAGTGCGCAACTGACCGACCCGCCTAGCTTGGACAAGAACATCATTGTCTCTAAAGACATCATCTACATGGCGAGAAGCAGAAGCAGAAGTAGAACCAGAAGTAGAACCAATGGCACCGTTGAGCATCTGCTCCATTCGTTCATTGGTCGATAAAAATGCACCAAATTGATCAACGACAACCAAACCAATTGGAAGATTGCGCATCAACATGCGAACATCATTCTCTTTTTCTCTCAGCTCCTCTTCTCGATGTTTGGCAGCACCAATGTCGCTAACAAAGCAAAATGTAGAGTGATCGACCTCTGACCAATATCCAGAGAAGCGGCTATCAACCAGTGCTCCATCGTTGCGTTTTATCGCTAGTTCAAAAGCCGAAGAATGATCTTCATGAGGCAAAGACAAAAGGAAAGCTCGCATCGCCTGCCGACTTTCTGGCGGCACTATAGTTTGCCACGGTGCACCTTCTAGTTCGCTTGGCTGATAGCCCCATTGCCCCAAAGCGGCAGCGTTCAAATCTCTTATACGACCTTCTGAATCAAGCCTGAAAATCACATCAGATGCACCATCTACTAATGTCATTTCATAGCGAGCTGAATTCTCTAATGCCTGAATGGTTTCCCGCAGAAGTTTATCCAGCTTGGCAAGCTCATCACCCGAAGACGGAAAATCTACCAAAGGCTGATTGCTCTTGTATCGGTCAATGTTTAGAGCCAAGGCAGTTATCCCATTTACCAGACGACTGAGCACCAAAGCCAAAAGGATAAAGGTAAAGACTATATCGACAAAAAAGGCACCAACGAGAATACCCTTGGCACTCAAAAGAGAATTCGCACTCAAAATCTCCCTTGCCGGTCTCTGAGCCTTGTAGCGGGCTAACAACTCTTGGTAATGCTCGTAAATATCATGACTCAATACTAAAGACGATGGGTCTACTTTTACTTTGCTAGGTTTCGCCGTGTTGTTGCTGTGGACTAGTTGTTTTCTATAGAATGCTTCTGCCGCGCGAAAAATCTTCTCTTGTTCTTGCAAAATTTCTTGGGCGGGTAAGTCTTCGCTGGAGAGGGCACGTAGCCGCCTAAACTCACTTTCGATGCGCACTGATAGCGCCTGCCACATTTCGGTATCTGGGTCTGAATTACGCCCATCTTTAGAGAGGTCAAAAATAAGCAAAATGCCAAATTTTTCTGTTAAATTGGCAATTCTATTGCTAATTGAAACCACTGCCACCCGGTGTCTTTGGCCAGCCAGCTTACTATCAATATCACTCAATAAATAGACAATCAGCAAGCCAAAGGCAAGCTGAGCAATCAGCAAAAGGACCACCGCTAGCAGTGCATCTTTGGCGATAGTACGCTGTCTGAACATACCAATTGACATGTCATCCAACTTGCATGGTAAACACCAGTCGCTCACTATAACATCTGTAACTGGCAAGCCAAGGGTAATAGCACTGACATGCAATAGATGGGATAATTCAAAAGCTTTTTTACAGTTTGGTGGAGAAAGATAAATGCTTACAGGCTTCAAATGCTCAGCTAACTTGGCAACACAGACCAATCTATGCACCTCCAAGGTCACCGTCGCACAGGTCTTGACTGCTCTTGCCTTAGCCAACCTTGCCAACTTCGGTTTGCTAACTGGCGGTCTGCCAAATGGAGCCTCCGCCGCCGCCCCGACCAAAGCCACAAAAACAACAGTCAAATCTACCAAGACAGTTAAAAAAGGCGCAAAAGAAAATGCCGAGGCCTTCGCCGCACTAAAAGAAGGCGTAAGACTTCTAGGTGAGCACAAAGGTCAGGAAGCAATGGCAAAGTTCGACGAAGCCATAAAGCTGAGCCCCAACTACGCGCGTGCTTATGCCAACAGAGCCAATCTTCATATGCTCGCCCGCCAGTACAAAAAGGCCGAGGCTGATTGCACCAAGGCCATCAGCTTAGACCCGAAGCTCTATATGGCATATCTCAATAGATCATGGGCCGAACTTGAAATGGGCCAGTATGCAAAAGCCAATGATGATGCCAGCAAAGCTATTGCTCTACAGCCTAAGTTAACCATGGCCTATGCCAACCGCGCCCGCGCACTGAACCATCTTGGCCGCCACAAAGAAGCAGTGACTGACTGCGACAAGGCAGTTCAACTGCACCCTAAATTTAGCCCAGCCTACGTCAACCGAGCCCATGCCTATGTTGGCTTGAAAGAGTACGAAAAGGCAGTAGCCGACAGTGATAAGGCCATAGAACTTAATCCACATTCGGCCCGCGCTTATGCCAACCGTGGCAAAGCCTACCGTCACCTAGGCAAACTTGATCAAGCCCTAGCCGACAGCAATAAAGCCATTGAACTAGACAGCAAACTCGGCTCAGCCTACGCCAATCGCGCCGCTACCTACGCTCTAATGTCAGGCAAAGACTTAAAGACAGCCGTAGAGTTTGGCTTCAAGCCCGATCACGAAACCAAGTAAGCAAAATTATCAGCTCAATCAAAAAGCCTCCTTATGTGGGGGCTTTTTGCTTAACTCTCTAGATTCTGAATTCGGTGTTAAGACCTGAGGGTTGTCACGCGCAATCGCTAGGATAGTAATACTTGAAATAGCCAACTTCAAATAGGTAATTCCAGATAGGTAACTCCAAGTAGGTAGCAAAATTTGTTTCCACTTTCAGACGACAATCCCACGCGCTCATACCCTGTAATCAATCATCTTTTGATCGCAGCTAACATTGTCATTTTTATCTGGACTGTAACCTCCGGACTTCTCGCCAACGACGCCGAAGTGACCAGATATTGCTTTGTCCCTAGTCGTTTTCTCGGCCACGTCTCATTACAAGAATTTTCGACCTTCTTTTCTGCCATGTTTATGCACGCCGGCTTCGCCCATCTCATCGGCAACATGTGGTACCTCTTCATTTTTGGTGACAACGTCGAAGACCGCATGGGTAAAGAAAACTATTTACTCTTCTATCTAAGCTGCGGCATTCTCGCTGCCCTTACACACATTTTGGTCTATCCCAGCTCAAGCATTCCCTCACTTGGTGCCAGTGGTGCCATTGCCGGTGTACTGGCAGCCTATCTCTTGCTCTTCCCCGGGGCCCAAGTAACCACCTGGATTACCTGGTTCTTCCGGCCGAAGCTGCCAGCCTGGGTTCTGATTGGTGTCTTCTTCGCCATGAACTGCATCAATGGGCTCTTTGGTAACGACAACCAAGTTGGTTGGTTTGCCCACATTGGTGGCTTCCTCGGTGGCATACTGCTTCTAAAACTAGTGATGCGCCATGCTGAAGAGCCAGGCAAGCACCCCGGTGCTGATATTTCACAGAATTCTCTGCCTCTGATTGCCACGGTAGTAATTGCGCTCTACGGCATCGGTGTCGTCGGCTACGCCATCTATCCGCACTTGAACCTCACAGGCAAGACCACACAAGCAGAAACTAATGTGCCCAGTACAAAAAAAACAGCGGGAGCAGGCAGCGCAAAAAAAGTGGTGCCACCACCCACATCAACATCTTCACCGGGCAAAAAGCCACACCATTATTCTCACGACACGCATCACAAAGCAAGTTCACAGCCTAAGCCAAAAGCAAAAGGCCCTTCGCTGAAGGGCCCTCACTAAAAATAATCAATCAATCAGAGTCTAAAAGCTACCACTTATAGGTCTTAATACCATACTGCGGATCGAATGCTGCCGGAGCCGGAGCAGTAGTGCTGTACAAGCCACCAGTCTCACTTTCTGCACCGCTACCATAGACGCCACCAGACTCGCTGCTAGCGCCAACTTCAGATAGTCCACCAGATTCAGACTCAGCACCATTGTTATAAACGCCACCTGATTCAGATTCAGCACCACTGTTGTAGACTCCGCCAGACTCAGATTCGGCGCCGCTACCATATACGCCACCAGACTCGCTGCCACCACCCATAATGAACCCGCCGGATTCGCTTTCAGCAGAGACAGGTGCAGCACAGTAACCAATCAACGCAACTGCCACAGCTAACCTGAGAGTGACCGCAACTGAATTTTTCTTTCTCATTTTGCCCTTCCGAAGAAACATTACTGTTAAAAGGTGATAGTACATATCAATTATACCCGGTCTGCCAACCGGAATAGAAAGTGAACAAACAGCGCCAGATATCAAGTAGGCTTATTAGTTTTGACAACGTTACCACCAGCTGACTGAGCATCTGCTAGAGACAACTGACTGGCAGCAAACAATGTATCAAATGTCTGCCTCCCCTCGGCCATAGCAGCAATACCAACGCTGGCCGTCTGTGGATACCAAAGGTCGTCTTGTTTGGGCAAAGCCTTGCCAAGATTCATCAAGGCTTCATTGATACGCTTGCGGGTACTATCAATAATCTTGAAAGCTTCATCTGCAGCAACATGAGGCATACAAACGATAAACTCATCCACGCCCCAACGGCCAATAACGTCTATAGGCCGAGCATTGGCTTTAATTGCTTGAGCTACAGTTTTAATAATGGCGTCGCCACTAGCTGAGCCATACAAATCTGGCGAACGCTTGTTCAAATCAAGATCTATCACAGCCACACTTAGCTCATAGCTGCAGTACTTGGCCCGGGCCACTTCTTTTTCAAAGCTGCTGGCCGAACTACGTCGATTGAGCAAACCAGTAGCACTGTCTTCTGTTTCTTTCGCTTCAAGGTTGGCCACTAGCTGCTCCACTTCGGCCAATTTAGCCAAATAGTCAGCAATGGCAAGCAAACTATCAAGCACCTGCTTATTCCAACCGCCCAACTCGCCTTGCTGCAAAACCAGCAAGCCAGCTCTGCGCTCACCGGTTGCTTCTGACTGAACTCTAAGTGGAATCAAATAACTCTTCTGCGGGCCGAAAGTTTCCCAGACACGCACGAAGTACTCGCGCAGCGGCTCATCGATATCTTGGGCATACTCAGCCAAATTCTCTACGGTTGAAAGCTCATCAGAGTTAGCAATCAACTGCTCAGCCAATTTCTGGCCAATGGGGCTAGCAAAATGATGGGCAATGGCGCCCACACCAGAAGCCATATATTCAAAAACTTCGATGTCTGGCCGCTCAAGCGAAGTGACAAAAATAAAGCAGCGCGACGATTCAAAAACTTTGCCAATACGCTCGATTACACTTTGAATGTCACCAGCATAATTCCACGACAAGTGTTTGCTGCTGCGCAAAACACTGCACAAAGCCTTAAGCACGCCATCAGAATTAAATGGTCTAAAATCAAGCTCAGTTGTCTCTTTCGATTTCAATGTCTCACCCTAAAAGTTCAAGAGATGCCAACGAGATACCAAGACCCTCTAATAAAGAGCCTTACTAAGAACCTACAAACGGATTTTCTTTCTTCTCAGTCCAAATATCAGTATCTGGGCCATGGCCAGTTACAACCCTGGTACTGTCATCGAGAGTAAACAAGCGATTCTTAATCGAATCTACGATTTGTTCAAAGGAGCCGCCCCAAAGATCGGTGCGACCAATTGAACGTTGAAAGAGAGTGTCGCCAGCAAACAAAACGCTATCTTTATCTTGCAGGCAGAAACAGGTAGAACCCGGTGTATGGCCAGGAGTATGAATAACTGAGGCCTTATGCTTACCAATGATCATCTCTTCTTCATCTTCAAGAAAATGGTCTACTGGTAGCGGAGCTTCAGCTTTAAAGCCAAATCTTCCCGCTTGCATAGTGAGATTATCGTAGAGAAACTGATCGCCTTTGCTCAAGCAAATAAGCGCGCCAGTTTTCTCTTTCATGGCCTTAGAGCCAATGATATGGTCAAAGTGAGCATGGGTGTGCAGCAAATATTTAGCAGTCAAATTGTGCTTTTTTAGTGCAGCAAGAATAATCTCAACATCGCCGCCTGGATCAATCACGACAGCTTCGCCAGTTTCTTTGCAACCAACTATCGAGCAATTACACTGCAAAGGACCAACGGGAAAGCTTTCGAGAATGAGACTCATTCAAACATCTCACTAACTGATGAATCATCATGAATACGCCAAATGGCTTCGCCCAGCAGTTCGGCCACAGATAGAGCGACAATTTTCTTAGACATGTGGGTCATATCATGAGGAATTGAATTAGTGACAATCAATTGCTCGATTGGTGACTCTTCTAAACGCTCATTGGCTGGGCCGGAGAGCACAGCATGGGTGGCACAGGCAAATACCCGAGTAGCGCCTTCTTTTATAAGAAGCTCAGCGCCCTTGACCAAGGTGCCAGCGGTATCGACCATGTCGTCAACCATAATGGCTGTTCTGCCTCTGACGTCACCGACCACGCTCATCACTTCAGCTACATTATGCTTGGTGCGACGTTTGTCGATAATAGCGATTGGGGCGTCGTCTAGCTTTTTAGCGAAGGCCCGGGTGCGCGACACGCCGCCGACATCAGGAGAGACGAGAACCATATCGCTCAAATTCAAGTCACGGACATATTTAAGCAAAACAGGGCTGGCATATAAGTGATCGACCAGAATGTTGAAGAAGCCCATAATCTGCGGCGCATGCAGGTCAAGGGCAACCACCCTCTGAGCGCCAGCGGTGGTGAGCAAGTCGGCAATGAGCTTAGCTGTGATGGCTTCGCGACCAGCGGCCTTTCTGTCTTGGCGGCCGTAGCCGTAATATGGCATTACAACAGTGATGCGACCGGCTGAAGCGCGCTTCAGGGCATCAATAAGAATGAGCAGCTCCATCAGGTTTTCGTTTACTGGAGTGCAAGTAGGCTGAATAATGAAGCAATCCATGCCCCTGACGCTTTCTTGCAGCTGCACATAAATCTCGCCATCGGAGAACGGTTTGATTTTAATCGGTGTCAGCGGCAGCCCCAGGTGATCGGCCACTTCCTTGGCCAGCTCCGGATTGGCGGTTCCCGCGAGTATCTTCAGCTCAGGCTTCACGCCTGGTAAAGAGGTCTGTCTGGCAGGCATTTGAGCAACCATGCTAATCCCCAAGGAGAGTCAATGTCAGAGTATGTAAATGGGCACAGTAATTATAACGGAACTTCTGTTCTGACAACCAAACCTGGCTGAAGTATTACGCTTTTACGCAGGCTAAAAGCGCTATTTTGGCGCCCCAGAGCCGATTAATGTGGATAAGTTTATTAACTTGGGGGTTAATCGAATATGTTGAGAAGAGCTGTTAAACAAACTAAGGTCTAAGTGCATCAAAGAAACTGATGAAATGCAGAATGATTCGACCTAGGGCATCAGTAGGAAGGTAATTTATGAAAAATTGCATCTCAAAGGTTGCAATAGCAGCTTTAATTGCAGGAAGTTTACAGACTCTGCCAGCCAAGGCCGACTCAAATATAGTGAATGAAGGCTATTACCCGATTGTCTATGTAACAAGAGCAATCAAGGCAGGCTCTTTTATTACTCAAGTTACAGACATCGGCGTGGCACAAGTACCCCGTGATGAAAGCTACTTGCGGTCAGCTCTTTCACCAAGAGAAATACTCGGCTTCAAAACTAAAAGGGCGCTACGAAAGAATCAAATTATTAGCACGCAAGACCTCGCGTCTAATACCCGCGTGAAACTGCCAGGCATTTCACAGGCGAAAATTACAGCAATGGAATATAGGCCTATAGCCTATTCCACAAGGAATATAGCTGCTGGAACTGTCATAGCGTCTTATTCAGATCTCAATGTAATTGAAAGATCCAAGAAGGATGCAAACAGCGGTTGCGTATTCTCACCTTTAGAAATTTTGGGATACAAAACCAAAGCGGATCTTCAGAAGAATCAAATGATTTCTTATGGAGATATAGACTTTAACTCGCGCATTAACGGCTTTCGCAATATAACAGAAACCCTGAACTTTACCGAGCAACTGAGGATAGCACGCAAAAAATGGAACTCGCCCAGCGATCATTATAGGGAACTCTGCGCCCCCGAACGCTATAACCAAGGAGGCGGAGTAGTTATAGCGACCAGAAATATTCCAAAGGGCACTTTGATATTAGAAGCTGCTGATGTCGAGATTCTGATCGTGCCGCAGAGCCACATACCGGGTGGTGCGCTTGTTTCACCATTTCGCGCTATTGGGGGTAAAACAAAATACGCAATATCCAAAAACGAGCTGATTTGTATGCACGAACTCGATTTTAGTGCACCCTTATCAAAGAGCCAACGGCAGCTAATAAAGGAAAAGTATCGAATCGCTGGCAAAAAATGGACAGGAATTTCAGTAGATGCCTTCATGCGTGAAGACCGGGTCTTAAAACTGAAATGACTTCAAGGTAAGGTTCATATATTTTGCAGATAAACCAAACTTCCTATGTAAGTCAAATACATGCGCTTCAATCAATTTTAGTGCGTGTATTTAGCGCCATAATTGTGTCCTCGCTTGCGCCCATGAGTGCCAATGGAGAGCAACCAATACCCAATCGTCTAGTATCGTTGATACAGTGCAGCAAAAATATTGCCGTAGGTTCAACAATTACCAGCGATTCTCTTAAAACTGTCAGAGTCACGCAGAAGGACAGGCCACCTGATGCGATATACGATCGTTGGATTGCTATCGGCAGGAAGGCAACTAAGCCTTTAACAAAAGGGCAAGTGATGCACTTTAGCGACGCACTTTCCCCAGATTTGTTGGAGGCATCGAATAGAGAATGTATTATGAGAATGCAGGGTGACTATTCAACAAGAACTGAAGACATAGATCGTAGTATCTACGCGCTTATACCAATTCTTCGTTCGGCTCACGACATTCCAGCAGGTGCAACCATTTCAGCAGTTGACCTAGTCACGGATCAAATCAAAGAAGTAAATTGTCCGGGCGATTCAGTTGGTGACCTTTGGGTCGTAGAAGGACGAAAAGCTATTCATCCAATTAAAGCTAGCGAATATATTTATTATCACGATGCTATTCCCCCTGCAGAATGGCGGAAATGGTTAGAGGGAAAGTATTAAGTGCAACTGGCTTGTGTAACGCAATTCAAACTGAAGTGACAACGAAGGAGGGCAACTAATGTTTAGAGCCGCTGTCGCGTTCATGTTCGCTATACTTATATTGCTTGTAAATTTGACAAGTCCAGCTCAAGCTGAAATTGAAAACCGATATGATAGCGAATCGATAGGAGTTTTTGAATACATTGGTTGCGAGCATAAGAATTGGGCAAATCCTGTTAAAGCCAAATTTCGTCCTATAAAAATGTTAAAGGGACCACGATATGGTCGAGACATATCAATACATTATGGATTTCATCCTAAAAATACCAAATATTCAATGCCTAATCGCGGCTCTATGTGGATACTTTTTATTCCGGTGGCAATACCTACAGCTGGCATGTTCGAAACTTTTCACGGCAGTGAGGGTCGAATTGTTTGGAGTGAAGAGGCCCATCAAAAAGTAGTAACTGATATTCAAAACTAAAGCCTGCTATACCGACGGAGTTTAATTAGTCTGCCTAAACTGAAGGGACATATGGAGCATCTCTCCGCTGTTGCAATCAAAAGCAAATTTGAGTTCCAGCGATTTATATTCGTAAGCGTCTACATCAATATTTCGCTCTACGCAACTCGTCCCAACACGCCCCTTATCGACGTAGCTGCTTTTAGGCTGTCCAATCTTGGCTTGCACCATATCTCTGCTATCGGACGCAAGAATACCAGCTGGGAAATCACCATCATATGGGCCGTCTTTCCAACCGGGCAAATCAATTTTGCAAACTCGAAAAAGAGCGATAGGATAGCGCTTCTGAGACTTTGAATAATACATTGTCAGTCCTTGCCCAGAAAATGAGACACAGCGATCACCCCAATCATCGTTGCTGATGCTAGGTACTTCACATAAAACCTCTTCAAGCGCATCCAGTCCATCGTCGTCGCTCTCGCCGACCATCATTCTCACTACATACTCAAAGATCATCTTCATTTCGCTGTCACACTAAAAGAACGGCGTCACGCCATCTGCCGAGAGATTGAGGGAGCCCAATAACGCACATTTAACGTGCAGGTATGAGAGACCACCCTGTAGATAGACGGCAAATGGCGGACGCAGAGGCCCATCAGCTGACAATTCAATGGTCGCCCCTTCTACAAAGGTTCCACCGGCCATAACTACTTGGTCAGCGTAGCCGGGCATCGAACTAGGCTCCGGCGATACATGGGCATTGACGGGCGAGAAGCTCTGCAAGGCTCGGCAAAAATTGATGAGACGCTCGCGGTTGCCAAATTCCACAGCCTGAATAATATCGTAGCGATCGGCTGCCGGGGCGGGATGAACAATCATGCCCAACTTCTCAAAAACGCTGGCCACTAGCATGGCTCCTTTGACGGCTTGGCTGACTACCGATGGTGCCAGAAATAGCCCCTGTAATATCGGTCTGTTTTGATTGAAAGTAATGCCAAGATGGCCGCCAATTCCCGGAGCTGTGAGACGAAGCAAGGCGCCTTCCACCATGTCTCTACGCCCAGCCACATAGCCACCGGTGATAGCCATGCCGCCACCGGGATTTTTGATCAATGAGCCAGCAATTAAATCAGCTCCAATAGCAGTAGGCTCTTGTTCTTCTACGAATTCGCCGTAGCAGTTATCGACAAAAGTAGAAGCCTTAGGGTCAACAGCTTTAATTGCTGCAATGTACTTGGCGATGTCTTTATTGCTTAGAGTTTGGCGACTCATAGAATAGCCACGTGATTTTTGAATGTGATAAAGCTTGGCTGGCGCAGCTGATTCAATCTGCTGCGATAGTTCTTCTACTGATAGATTTGGATCTAATGCCAGCTCTTTGTACTTCACTCCAAGAGCAGTAAGAGATCCCCGCACCGGCTCTTGCTTGGTGCCACCAGCACCAATTACTTCTTCTAAGGTGTCATAGGGCTTGCCCGTTAAAACAACAAGCGTATCGCCTGGTTCCAGATTGCCAAATAATGCACAAGCAATTGCATGAGTACCGGAGACCATCTGCACTCTGACTGCCGCTGCTTCAGCTTGAAGCACAGAAGCAAAGACTTTATCGATCATCTCGCGACCGATATCGTCAATACCATATCCGGTGCGCTCAGCAAAATACTCTTCAGTTACTTGGTGCTCACGGTAACTATCTAAGACTCTCTTCTGATTGACCAAGGCAATGCGATCCATTCTAGCGAAAGCTTCTTTTAGCTCACCTTCTGCTTGCTCAATCAAATTTTCGAATTGCACTGGGGCCACCTGTTTATATAGAGGACTTCAAAGAACTGGACTAGCAGATTCTTGCATCTGCGCACTCACATATCCACAGCTCCAAGATCGCCTCTATATTAACCCAATTGGCCGAGCGAACAAACTGAACTTTAAGAGGCTTTCTGACGTTTATATAAACAACAGTCACTTATAGGTAAAAGCTTATGGTTAATAAAGCCTGGCAGAGTATTTGTTCGATTGCTCTCTATATAGAGGCTCACCTTGTCCTGCTTTTGGGCACAAGACCATGTCTTCTTTGCCAAGGAGCAATCGCTCCGCCGCCATTCTCATTCAAGCCCATCTATCAATCCAGATTTCTCTGCCAAGGCTGCATAGCAGGGCTGACGCCGACTAAACCAATTATGGTCACCTTGAACCTGACAAAAGACGCTACAGTGGAAATCCACTGCATCAGCATCTGCCCTTACAAAGACTTAGCGCGCCAGGCAATTCGCGCCTTCAAATATCAGGACAAACAAGAACTAGCTGGCGACTTAGCAAAAGCTCTTGAGGGAGGCCTAGGTTCTCTTCTACAGCATCATGAAGAGTCAGAGGAAGCACCTAGGGCAAAGGCAAATCCAAGCATAATAGAACGACCGAGCACAAGAGAAAGTCAAGGCAAAGCGGCCAAGAGCAACGTCGTACTCATCGCTGTCCCTCTGCATCAAACGAAGCTAGAGGAGCGCGGCTTCAATCAAAGCGAACTAATTGCCCAAGCACTAAGCAAACGCTCAGGCATCAAATGCGACACCAGAGCACTTGTCAGATCTAAAGTAACATCACCCCAATACGGGCTGACAAAAAGTGAGCGAGCTATCAACGTAGACAGCGCCTTCAGAGCAAGCGATAGAGTCAAAGGGAAAGATATAATCCTAATCGACGACGTGCTTACTTCCGGAGCCACAGCTCTCGCTTGCGCCCAAGCTCTACTAAAAGCAGGGGCTCAAAGTGTGGCAGTCCTAACTGTAGCTAGAGCGCTTTTACGTTCGAACGGCTTGCACTCTGAGCAAATTGACACTAATAAAAGCGAAGCGAACTCTATCCTAACTACTTAGCCATAAACATTGGGGCAACACGGCAAGGAGCCACATCGATTTTGCGCCAGACATCACCAGTGACATAAGGCTCTGTTTTCAGCCACTGGTCAAGCTCGGCGCGATCAGCAAAATCTACCACCAAAACAGAACCAGTCATTTTTTCACTGTCATCAAGAATAGCTGTACCGAACAAAATCTTTCCCGATTGCTTCAATTCAACGATACCAGCCAAATGAGCGTCACGCACTGCTGTGCGACGAGCTGGGGCGCCATCATCTTCGCCATCTAGGCCAGTTACGATAAATTGCATAGGGTCCTCATCTATTTAGAGTGTTGTTTAGATTCAGCTTGCTATTTGTCTTTAGCGATAGCAGCTCTCAAGCTCGCTTCAAAAGCGACAAGAGTATCGTGCACATCGGCCTTAGAATGAACAGTTGAAATAAAGGCTGATTCAAATTGCGAAGGTGGCCAGTAGATGCCGCGTTCAAGAAGACCGCGCCATACTTTGCCAAACAATTCAGTGTCGCATTTAAGGGCGCTATCAAAATCAGTTACTGGCTTATCTGTAAAGAAGAAGCTAAGCATTCCAGCCACGTGGGTTACTTGCAGTGGCACGGCGATATCTTCTTTGGCGGCAATTTCTTTCAAGCCATTTGCCAGCAGTTCAGTGATTTCAGCGAGTCTGGCATAAGGCTTGTTGGCCTTCAAGAACCGCAATTGAGCAAGGCCAGCAGCCATTGCTAGCGGGTTACCAGAAAGAGTTCCGGCTTGATAAACAGAACCTTGCGGGGCAATGTGTTCCATTACATCTTTGCGGCCACCATAGGCACCCACGGGTAAGCCACCACCAATAACTTTGCCAAAGCAGCTCAAGTCTGGTTTGACTTTATGCAGCTCTTGAGCGCCACCAAAAGCTACTCTAAAGCCAGTCATAACTTCATCGTAAATTAGCAGTGCGCCAGAATCTTTGCAGAGACCAACCATACATTTGATGAATTCATCGGTTGGTTGAATCAATCCAGCATTGCCGACGATGGGTTCAACAATAATTGCGGCAATCTCATCGCTCTTCTTAGCGAAGGCTTCACGCAGAGCGTCAACATCGTTGTAAGGCAAAGACAGAGTGAGCTTAGTTAGCTCTTCTGGTGCACCTGGAGAACTAGAGATTCCCAAAGTTGCTAGACCAGAACCAGCCTTAACCAAGAATGAATCAGCGTGGCCGTGGTAGCAGCCGTCAAACTTAACTATAAGAGTACGCTTGGTGAAGGCCCGAGCTAAACGAATAGCTGACATGCAAGCTTCAGTACCAGAGTTAACCATGCGTACCATTTCTAGTGATGGCACAATTTCGCAGAGCAATTCGGCCATCTCTACTTCAGCGCGACATGGCGCACCATAGCTGGTGCTGCGACGAACTGCGGTTTCAATTGCTTCCATTACTCGTGGATGGCAATGACCAAGTATCATGGCGCCCCATGAACCGACATAATCTAGGTAGCGATTCTTGTCTTCATCAAACATGTGTGGGCCGTCAGCATGGGCCATGAATATCGGTTCACTGCCAACTGACTTACAAGCGCGCACTGGTGAATTAACTCCACCGGGAATACGTTCTTTAGCCCGAGCAAATAACTTGCTTGAGCGCTCGAATGTAAATGGTAGCAGTTCAGCTACTTTGGCCTTGCCATGAAGCGAATGAGCATCGACTTTTTCATGAGATTCCGCATTGTCGCCTTGAGATTTGTCTGACTTGTCTTTATCAATAGACTTGTCCGCTGACTTGTCTGCCGATTTATCAGCTGACTTATCTGCTGTGGCATTCGAACCCATGATCTGCACCTATATTATTGGAGAGTTAGTTTCTGATTAGACTGACTTAGTTAGACGGTCTTGGTTAGCCCGAGAACTCTTTGAATCACAGGTTCGGTCATTTTGACGGCCTTTTCACCAGCCTGGAAATGACGCATTTTGTGGTCAGCATCGAAGAGATACAAGGCTGGCACATATTTATTTTCGAAGCGATCAGTAATTGTGTGCCAGTTGTCGACAACACAGGGCTGCTTCACTTCGTATTCATCAATAGCTTTTTTCACTTCGGCCACATCAGTGTCTGACTCTTGACGAGGCATGTGAATAGAAATAATCTTCAAGCCTTTAGAGCCATACTCATCAATCCAACGATTGAGGTCTGGCAAAGACTCTTTGCAGATTCCACAACTGATTGCCCAGTAGTGAATTAGAACCGGATGTCCTTTAAGGTCTTCTTCTGTGATTGGTTCGCTATTGAACCAGTCCGTTCCGCCTTCAAGAGATGGCAGGGGAGCGTCCATTCGCAGTGGCATAAGATTCTCCTGTTAAATCAGACTAAATCTGTCTGGATAATTCTAACTCTTATAGAGAGCAAAAGAGCCGCCCAAAAGGACGGCTCTTTCATTTATAAACAAAGGGATCTTCGTTTAACAGCAGATCTTAAACAGAAAGTGGCTTTTGGCCTGGTTTCCAATCGGCTGCACAAAGCCCACCGGTCTTGAGAGCTTCAAGAACGCGAAGAGTTTCATCAACAGAACGACCAATATTCAAGCCGTGTACGACTTGGTATTGAAGAACACCGTCTTGGTCGATGATAAACAAACCGCGAAGAGCGATACCTTTATCTTCGATCAATACGCCGTAGTCGCGGCTTACATCTTTGGTGATGTCAGAAGCGAGAACGTACTTAACTGGTCCGAGTCCGCCTTGGGCGTCTGGAGTGTTGATCCAAGCTCTGTGGCTGAATACGCTGTCTGTAGAGATAGCGAGAACTTCAGCGCCAGCTTTTTTAACTTCGTCATACTTCTCAGAGAAAGCCTTCAGTTCAGTAGGGCAAACGAAGGTGAAATCGAGAGGATAGAAGAAAAGAACAAGCCATTTGCCTTTGTAGTCTGACAATTTGACATTTTCTTTCAAGGTCTTCAGATCCTTGGTAGAAGGCATATCAAAGTCAGGAGCTCTTTTTCCAACTTGCAACATAGAGATTATTTCTCCAAAAAAACTTTGTGTAGGTATCAAGTCCTCCCATATTAGGGGGCGCTGCTTAATTCCTTTATATGTTTAATGGAAAGCTCACAATTCAGAAGCTCGCCCAGTTTGTTCCGACTATTTCGTCTTATTCAGTGCCAGCCAATCGTTCAAGTCTTTTTGCAAAGCATTCTCTGCCACATACTTGATTATGAGAGGACTATTAACCTCCCAGCCTATAGTGAGCAAATGATAGAGGTGCTCTTTTGGCGTATTGCTGTACTTACTGCGGCCCAGTTCGGCTTCGTTAACTGCATCAGACATGGCTTCCTCCTTAACAAATCGTTCTTTACAAATAGATGACCAAGGCTGCCAGAAATCTATTCTACTTATACAATCCACTAATGAAAGTGTTATCAAATCTTACCGATTCTTGCGCATTAGTGTCTATTTAAGGCAACTTCGTTTGACCACTGAGATAGGGTTTGGTACTATTCGAGTTCGCTTGTCCGCTCTTAGCAACAGGTTTTGCGTTTTGGCGTAGAACTGGGGCTTGAGAAGGGCCAATATAAGACATGGGCAAATATTAGGCATGAATCTTTCAAGACATGTCTGAATAGATGGGAAAAGAAGCCTGACCAATAGCTGGAGACGAAAATGTTCGCGATTGTTGAAGCCTGCGGAAGGCAATATGAATTACACGCTGGTCGTTATATCGACATCGATATGTCTGGCGAAGAAGAAGGTTCGGTTCACGTCTTTGACCGCGTGCTAATGCTGGTCGACGGAGCAGGTTCCACCATCGGCGCTCCTTATATTCAAGGTGCGAAAGTAACCGGCAAAGTAATTTCCAAGTTGGAAGTTAACGAAGTGCACGGACGCATCCAGTCGACAATCAAAGCCAACAAAGTGATTGTCTACCACATGAAATCTAAAAAAGGCACCCGCAAGAAGCAGGGCCACAGAGTTCAATCGACTCGCGTGATGATTGAATCAATCGAAGTCGACAACAAAGTTGTAGCTAAAGCTGAAAAAGCTGCTGCCAAAGCTTAAGTAGAAGGAGTTACCTCTCAATGGCACATAAGAAGGGCGCGGGCTCTACAAGAAACGGCAGAGACAGCCAACCGAAGCGCCTCGGCGTCAAAGTCTACGGTGGTGAAGCGGTCACCTCTGGAAATATTCTAGTAAGACAGCGTGGCACTAGAATCCATCCTGGATTCAACGTCATGCGCGGATCTGACGATACTCTCTTTTCAGTTATCCAAGGGATCGTTCGTTACGAAGAATCTAGAGGACGCAAGTTGGTAAGTGTCTACCCAGTTTGATACACCAGCTCCAAAAGCCTTAAATCAACTCTTGTCAGAGCTGCGCCGCGATAGCGGGGCGGCTCTTGCAGCAAGAGAGGTACCTGCTAACTCTAATGCTAGCCCTAATGCAAATTCTAGCTCCAATAGTGCAACAGCCGCGAACACTGGTCTAGATTCGGCTGACAGCGTGAGCAGTAACCAGGTCACCGGAATCGCTTACGACTCACGCCATGTCGAGCCCGGCAACGCCTTCTTCTCGATAGAAGGCTACACAGTGGACGGCAACAAGTTCATCAACCAAGCCATTGAAAAAGGCGCCAGCGTCATCTTTTCAGAAAAAGAATCTGGCCCTTACAGTGTTCCACTGATTGTCGTCAAAGATGTCCGCGCCGCTATTGCAGCGATTTCTAGCGACATATTTGAAGCGCCAAGCAAAAAACTCAGACTACTCGGAGTTACTGGCACTAACGGCAAAACGACCACTACTCACTTAATTGAGCAAATACTCAACGCCAATGGTCAGCCCACAGGCTTAATTGGCACCTTAGGTGCGCGCATTCCTTCTTTTAAAGACGGAAAATATTTGGGCGAAAGTGAATATTTAGACGTCAAGCACACCACTCCCCAAGCTTCTGACTTGCAAGCACTGCTTTACACTATGGCCAACCGCGGCGTAAAACAAATCGCCATGGAAGTATCGAGCCATGCCCTTGCTCTAAAACGAGTCTTCGGCTGCCATTTTGCCGCAGCTTGTCTGAGCAACGTCACTCAAGATCACCTAGATTTTCACAAAACCATGGAGCATTACTGGCAATCTAAGCGCCAGCTCTTTGAAATGCTAGGAAAAAGCGCTGTTCAGCCGCGCACAGCAGCTATTAATCTTGATGATGAATTAGCCCCAGAGTTTATCAAAGCCACAGCCAAAGATATCAATCTAATCACCTATGGCTACAGCGAGAAAGCTTCTATTCACGTGAAGAAAGGCAATTTCGACTTCTCTGGCATGAAGCTTACGCTTGCCACTCCCAGTGGTGCCATATCTTTTTCGACAAAACTGACTGGCCGCTTCAATCTTTACAACATCATGGCCGCCATGGCAGTCTGCATGGGTGAAGGCTTAGAAAAAGAAGCAATTGCCGAAGCCTTAGTCGACTTCAGTGGAGTCTCGGGTCGCTTTGAAGTAGTGCCGCCCCCACCTCATTTGGCTGCTCAAGACCGCTCACCTCTATGCATCGTTGACTATGCCCACACCCCTGACGGCTTAGAAAACGTACTCAAAGCCGCTCGCGCCCTAGTGCCTGAAGACGGCAAACTAATCGCGGTGTTCGGCTGCGGCGGCGACCGCGATTCATCGAAACGTCCACAAATGGGCGAAATTGCTGAGAACCTAGCAGATGAAGTGGTAGTCACTTCAGACAATCCACGCTCAGAAGACCCACAACAGATCATCGCCGACATTTTGACCGGCATAAAGCGCCTCAAAGGTGTCACTGTCGAAGTCGACCGCGCTCGGGCAATTGAGTCAGCCGTGCTGGCGGCTAGCCCCAAAGATGTCATAGTCGTCGCCGGCAAAGGCCACGAAACCTATCAAATACTGAAAGACAGCACAATCGACTTTGATGACCGCAAAGAAGTAGCAAAGGCTCTCGAACAGCGCTTCGGAACCCTCAAGAGCAAGTAGTTTTACAACCTTTACAGCCTCCGTTACCATATAATCTATATGGCAATGTATTTTAAAAGGTAGAGGTCGACAAGCCTAAGTCGGCCGGGACAAGTCGAATACTCAAACCCAGAAGACCAGTCGGGAGCGCTCTTGGGCATCAGCTTTCACATAACGTCTGTAAGAGAAGGCACTCTTTTCAATGTCATGCAATTTCTCAGTTTAGAGAGAGTGACAGGCGTTCTTTCGATAAAATTTGGTAGGCAAATTCCTGAAGTGACTATCTATTTTGTCGCCGGAAACATTACCACTGCTGAATTTGGTGCCCTGGTTGGAGACGGCGTGCTCGACATGCTGCTCTGCCAAGAATTTGCAGTCAAAGAAGTGGCATTTGCCCCAGGTCGCATCAGCCAAGTAAACGAGCAAGCCATTATTGTGCGCTCGACAAATATAGCCTCTGTGCTTTTAAACGTCTCAAAAGATGTCGACCGATGCGAGTCAAGACCCTTTATCTATGGGCTTCTTCCTGTCAATACAAGTTTTGGCCAAACCTCTCCGTCAATTCTGCACATATTGCATGACTTTGATTTGTGGAATGGTGAGCTGGCAAAAATACCAAAGGGCGAGCGTGATAAGAAAGCACCGCTAAAGCAATGCCGCTTAATTCGCCGGGCTCTTTCGCAAGGTGTCATTGCCTACCAGCGGCCACTAGTCTCAGTAAAGATGCTCAAGCCCTTGCTCAGCATTCTTGACCCACTGACAGAAAAAGAATCAAATAACTTACGTGGTTATTTGCGCAGCCTACTACCGCACCCGAAAGCTACACACTTATCTATCGAGCGCTTTTACGCTTTTGCTAGTGCCATAGAATCAATCGCTCAAAGGCGCTCTAGCGAAGTGGGAGAACGAGCTCGAAGAGCTATTCATGCCTTGATTCAGAATGCCACAAAAATGAGTTCTGGCGATGTCGGTGAAACCAGCCATGTCTAATGAGCATGATGATGATGATGATGATGATGAATCATATGAATTTCGCAGCGGCAGTCACGACTTCGAAAACCGCATGCACCGGTTCAATATGACTTTCTTAAGAGCGCTGGCCAAACCAATATTGCCCGCTGGATACTGGTCAAAGAACCGCTATACAAGACACGATGAAAAGACTCCTATCAATCTCACTTTCGATGACGGACCAAATCCGGCCACCACAAAAGAACTACTAGTGGTGCTAGAGGATGAAAAAGTCAAAGGAACTTTCTTCTTTATCGGTGAGAACATCAGACTCTATCCAGAGCTGGTCGAAGCTGTACACAAAGCTGGTCATATTATCGGCAACCACTCAATGACCCATACTTTTTTACCAAACCTGACCCGCAAGGCTGTTGAAAAAGAAATTGATCAAACCAATCAACTAATAATCGACATAATAGGTGCCGGCCCCACTCTGTTCCGCGCCCCTTATGGCATCATGGACAAACGCTGTGCCGAGGCCCTGAAAGAGCGCCGCATGTCAACAGTTTACTGGGGAGCCATGGCCGATGACTTTCGCCCTATAGGCGAAGACGCTGTGGTCTCACGCATCATGAAACAGATACCAGGCAATGAACTGGTGGTCTTACACGAAGGGTTGCATCCCAGCCAATGCATCCGGTCGACAAGAGAAATTATCAGGCGCAGTAAAGACCTTGGTTTTACTTTCGAGCCGATTCAATAATTAACCGATTCTGGTTTTCGAGCGGTTACAATTTTGATCTCGCAAACAGTGAAACTGAGGTCAAAATGCTCGATTTTCGCCCACCTTTAGAAAGCCCTGCCCTAATCTGGTATGTAAATCTAGTTTTGCCCCTTTACATGAAGCTAAAATTGCACGACACCAGAGTGACTATCAAAGATGGTGCTCTCGAGCGCTTTGCCAAGCTCAAAGGCAAACATGCCATGATTTGCCCCAATCACTCGAACCGTCACGACCCACAAGTGGTGGGTATGTTTGCTAGAGCCGCTGGCGAACATTTCAATTTTGTTGCTGCCCGCGAAGTGTTTGACTATGACAACGGCGCTAACGGCTGGTGGCTGCAACATCTGGGAGTTTACTCAGTAGTACGTGGTGCCGCTGATCGTGAATCGTTCAAAACCACTCGCCGCATACTTTCTGAAGGCCGCAAAAAATTAGTGCTATTTCCCGAAGGGGAACTATCAAGACAAAATGATACTGTCATGCCGCTGGAGTCAGGAGCGGCACAAATGGCTTTCTGGGCAATGCAAGATATGGAAAAAAATGGCGCCAAAATTGGCCCCGGCGACGACGAAAAGACGGTCTACATTCAGCCCATCGCCATGAAATATACATACCCCTATGATGTTTCTAGCTCACTGCGCGAAACCTTGAAGACTCTCGAAAACAAGCTTGGCATAGTTTCTCCTGAAGACTTTAGCTTCTACAACCGTATGCGTGCATTGGCTGAAAAAATGCTTGGCACCATCGAAAAAGAATATGGTATTTCCTCGAATGTGCAACCAGCACTTGGTATGAACGAAAGACTAAAGGCTCTGCGCAGACACATCTTAAATAATCTCGCTCGCATTCTTGAAATTGAACTACCTAAAGACGCCCGCGATTTAGAGTGTGTGCGTGTTCTTCGCAACAAACTCGATGACTTCATTTTCGAAGACGAAAAGAAAATGACTGAATACGAACGCCATGTTCACGAAGAAAAACAACGGGTCTACAAAAGCTATTACCGCGACCTCAATCGTGTGGTTACTTTCATTTGTATTTATGATGGCTACGTCACAGAGCACATGACCCAAGAGCGCTATTCAGATGTAATCGAGCGTATGGAAATTGAAATCTTTGACGGCGACCCGTCTATTAAAGGCCCTCGCGAAATAATCATTGATGTCGGCGAACCAATTGATTTGAGTGTCTATTACGCAGATTTCAAAAAAGAGAAAAAGGCAACTATCGCCAAAGTCACTGATTTGATCTTCTCTGAAATCTCGACCATGTTAGCCCAGCTAGACACCGGGCGCACTCACCGATTCATTGACGCTAAAACTTTGGTTTAAAATCTAATTTCAAGATCTTGGTTTGAAATTTTAATTTGAAACCCTGATTGGAACTCAATTGGAACTCAATTGGAACTCAATTGAAACTTGGTGGGACTTTCTTCAAATCGTGATAGTTATCTCTGTTTTCCAAATTAGGTGTATATACACCTAATTTACAATTCAAAGACCATAAGCTGGGCTTCCAAAAATGCGTGTATATACACCTAATTCACCGATGCGAGATGGGTTTTCCGTTTTTAAGATTTTGGTTTTTAAAATTTTCTATTACGCCCATGAAAAATAGCGAACCAGATCTAAGAATATGCCGCTTGATTGCAGCGGGTTGCACTTGTGCGCATATTCGAAAAGCGTCTCGCCTAGTCACCCAATATTATGATGCTGTGCTGGCTCCGGCAGGAGTAACAAGCACGCAATTAACCCTACTCGTTACGACTTTTCTCAGTCAATCTCACTCAATCAAAGACATAGCTGAGAGCCTTGGTATGAACCGCACATCGCTTACACGAACGTTGAAGCCGATGTTAGAACAAGGACTTGTCGAACAAGATTCAGGTATCGCTGGACCGATTGGTGACAGAAGAATTAAGCGTATCGTCATTACCGATCACGGCAAGCGAATATTAAGACTAGCAACACCTTTGTGGGAGCACGCCCAAGAACAGTTGTTAGCAAAAATTGGCGAAACCGACTGGCAAGACTTAATTGAAAAGCTCGCGATCGTATCTCAGGTGCCAACTGTGTTTGCAGACTAAATCTATTTGACTAGATTTTTCAGCTGATTGGTAGCGCCGCGCTTCATCAGCTCGTTCATACCTCGCTGCATCCCCTGATTGACCAAATTATTGATAGTACTAGATGCGCCTTGAGTAGCGCCTGCTGCAGTGCCAGAAACTGCCGAAGCTCCAGCAACCGGAGCAATAGCAGGCGGTGAGACAGCAGCAGATGGTGAGACAGCAGCAGGTGGTGTCACGGCGGCGGCAGCTGTGCCTGAAGAGGCAGCAGCGGCAGCACTTGGACTGAGAATCATGTTGCCTTTGCCAGTGACCATCAGGTCATAAACCTTACCATTGGTTTTGTCGGTTACTTGATACTGACCGGCGGCCATAGTGGTTGTACCGACTTCTGTAGGTCCGGTCAAAGCTGGAGAAGCCGTCTGAGCCCAAGCGGGCGCTTGTAATAGAGCAGCTAAGGCAACGGCTAGCAATTTATACATGTCAAAACTCCCCAAAAAAGACTATCTGTTTGATACCCAACTAAGACGAGCGAATCACCCTCAGCCTTAAATTCAAAGCAAAACCCCTACCAGATTAAGAAAAACTTCTATAAAGGCCTCGCAACCTTCTCTTAGCAACCCTGCCAAACGGTGGTAGGATAATGGTTTGCTTTTAAGCTTAACAATTTGGTGGCAGCACGGTATATTATGCAAAAACTCGCTCTTATTGGCCTCGGTGCCTCCGGTCTCTTCGCTCTCAAAGAGCTGGCCGGCGCAGACATTGAAGTACACGTCTTTGACGTTGGCCCAACCTATGAGAAGCGTTATGCCTGCCCGATTGACCAAGGCAAATTGACCGTATGTCCGCCAAAAGCTTGCAGCTATTGCGCCCCAGGCCAATCAGCTGGCAGCTGGAACGACTTCAAAGTCATTCTCTCGGCCTCACCAGTTATCGGTGGCCGCCTTTACGACCTAGTAGGCGAAGCCGAGTTACAAAAGCGTCTAGACATGGTCAGAGCTACGATTTTGCAGCATGCTCCCTGCGAAATACCGGTAGTTAAACCCAATGCCGAAGACCTTGAATGGATCAAGAAGAAAGCCACTATGGCTGGCATGGTCTATCACTACCAAGAACTTTTACACTGCGGCTCAGACAATGCTCCGGCAATTAACACCAGTATTCTCGATGAAATCAAAGCCAAGGGCTCGAACATAGTCTTTCACTTTGACAAGAAAGTAGTCTCCATAGCTCGTCGCAACGAAAAGTTTGCTGTGCGCTCAGACCGCTACAGAAAGCCCGAAGAAGAAGTCGAAGACACCTTCGACATGTGCATAGTCTCCGTAGGCCGCGGCGGAGCAGCTTGGCTCACCCAGCAAGAGTTTTATAAAGCCCTAGATATCAATCCTGGTCAAGTCGATATTGGTATTCGTGTTGAAACCAGTGCGTTCTTCACTGAAGAAGTCGACAGGCGCTTCTACGAACCCAAGCTCTACTACAGAAGCCGTCACTCAGGTGATGTGGTGCGCAACTTCTGCTCAAACCCAAAAGGCTTTGTCACACCAGAAAACCACCGCGACTATGTGCTAGTTAACGGCCACTCGAAGATGTACGAGAAGTCTGAAAACAATAACTTTGCCGTGCTGGTCTCAAAAACATTCACTAGACCGTTCAAAAACCCTCAAATGTATTCGCAGACCATTGCCAAAATTGCCAACATGCTAGCCGGTGGCGGACCACTAGTTCAACGATTAGGCGATCTCAAATCGGGCAGACGAACAAAGTCTTTGACAAATAATTTGATCAAACCAACCCTCGAAGCTGAGTGCGGAGATATTTCTCTTGCCTATCCGCACCGCATCTTAGAGAGCATCATCGAGTATCTCGATGCCCTCGACAAAATTTGCCCTGGTGTAGCTGGTGAGTCAACTCTTCTCTATGCACCTGAGTGCAAGAGCTATCCTGACTCGATTTCAGTGAACAAAAATATGGAAACCAATGTTCCTAACCTGTTCATTATTGGTGATTCTAGCTCGTGGACCAGAGGTGTGGGCCAGGCAGCTACCAGCGGCATTCTAGCCGGTGAAGGTGTGCGCCAAAAACTCAAAGTCGGCATTCCTAGCGCTTCTAAGTTGGTGCCAGTTAGCTAGTTCCAGAGCTAGTTCCAGAGCTAGTTAAGCCTAGCTATTGCTGTGACGACTGCTTTGAAAACGTCCGCAACTGCCCTAATCGCGCCACAATATTTCAGTGGTGTCGTCGTTATCGTCATCTAGAATAAGCTTGCGTTGCAGGGCAGCATAGCGTGCCACTAATTCGGCCACCTCAGGGTGCTCGGCGCCTAGTGCCTTTTCGCTGACACCGAGGCCCCAACGGTAGAGGCGGTCTGCTTCGCTAAAGTTTTCTTGCTCTTCATAAAGATGAGCCAAACGGCGCAGGGCCTTGGCCACAGTAGGATGGTCGTGACCCATATTCTCTTGAATAATTTCTACGGCGCGCCAGTAGAGCGGCTCGGCTTCAGAGTATTTCTCTTGGTCATGATAAACCTCAGCCAGTGAATTGAGCACCTCAGCTACGTGCATGTGCTTGGGGCCCCAGTCTTTAGTGCGAATTTCAAGCAGTGATTGATAGAGAGGCTCGGCCTGGTCGTACTTACATTGAATATGAAAGAGCAGAGCTAGATTGCTCAGAGTCTGGGCCGTGCTAGGGTGCTGCAGGCCAAGCACTGTCTGCCTAATCTTAAGAGCGCGCCAATGAATTTTCTCAGAGCGAGCGAAATCACCAAGCATGCGATAAAGCTCAGCTTGGTAGTTGAGCACCGTGGCAACACTGGGGTGGTCTGGTCCCCACGTCTCTTCGAACATACGTACCGCTCTAGTGTAGAGCGGTTCTGCCTGGTCGTATTTGCCTTCTGCATGATAGAGCAGGGCTAAATTATGCAGGTAGGGTCCAATCGAAGGGTGGTCCGGACCAAGCACCGATTCACGCTTGGCCAGAGCTTTTTGAAAAAGCGGCTCGGCAGCATTGTATTTACCGTGGGCGCGCAAGAAATCTGCCAAATTACCGAGCATCGTCGCCACTTCAAGGGGATCTTGCTGCTCTATGCCTTCGCTCTCATAGATAGTCAGGGCTCTTCGCAGTAGTGCTTCCACCGACGAATATTTGCCTTGGGCGCGGTAGACCGCTCCCATTTCAGTTAAACAATCGGCCACAGGCTTGCTGTCTTTGCCATGGGTGCGCTCAAATAAATCTATGGCTTGTTTGAGGAAACTCTCAGACTCTTTGAATTTCCCTTGCACCAAATAAAGTTCACCCATCTTGGCAGAGATGCGCGCCACGCCAATTTCAGCCAGTTGCGCGTTATCTCCCACCAGTGAATTAGCTGCGGCAGACGAAGACACGGCAGCAGAAGGCACGGCATTCAAAGAATCAGTAGTCTCAGTGTCAGCTGCAGATGCAGCCACACCTTCTGCCGGTCTAGCGCCGTCTTGCAGCTCCTTACGAGCTTCCATCAAGGCTTTCTGAAAGAGTTTTTCGGCATCATCATAACGACTAAGGCCAAGAGCCTTGGTACCAGCCGTCAAATAGGTTTCCCAACCGATCGTTTCCTGCATCGCGTCCATGAGTTGAACCGTAGTCTTTAGCTCTGTACAGTTGCTCCAAGATTTTAGCATCATGCCCTCACCCGGCGGCTGCTAACGCATAACTCTCTTCGGTTAAGCCCCAACACTTTACAAATTGTCTGCTCGGCCACCCATGGGGAATAACCGACTATAAGATGGGAATATCCCAGCAATTTCTTGTGAGAGAAAACCTTGCTGAAAGAGCCTTGTGACTAAACAATCTTTGTGAGGAAAACCATTGACGCCTCAAACTTCAACTGAATCGGCCAATCAAGATCAAGCTCAAGAACAGCCAAAGCTAAAGAAAACAAAGCCCAATAAATTTCACTGGAAAGAGATAATCAAGGCTGTAGTTCAGCTATATGTCTTGTACGTGGCCTTGAGTCTGCTTTTGCTCTTTGTCTTCAAAGACGCAGCTGTGCTGCATCCAATCTATGACGTCAGCTGGAAGACTCAACTAAGCAAGCTAGACCAACTTTTCAAAACCAAAAGCAAAGAGCTAAAGATCCCACTACCAAAACTGTCCAAAGACAAAGGCTTTGACAAACCTGAAACGCTGGCTGCTTTGCTTGTAGAAAAACCAAGCGACAAAATCATACTTGTGTCACACGGCAATGCCGGAAATATCGGCCACCGAGTTGGTTTAGCTTCGCTGCTCGTCAATAGCGGCGCCTCTGTTTTTCTCTATGACTATCAAGGTTTTGGCGAAAGTGGTGGCAGTGCCACCTGTGCTCACGCCTTGAGCGACGGCCTGACAGCCTATGACTATGTGGTCAACACCTTGCACTACAAGCCAGAGAACATCATAGCCTACGGCGAATCAGTGGGTTGTGGTGTCACGACTAATATCATGAAAAATCGCAAAGTGGGCAAAGTAATTTTGCAATCGGGCTTTCCCTCCTTACTGCAAGCAGCTCGCGACAAGCTTTTCTTTCTCTGGGTCTTACCGCCGAATCTCGTGCCAGAACCTAACTTCGACAACTTGAGTGCAGTGCAAGAAGCACATCCGCCTATATTGTTTATGCATGGCGACAAAGACACTATTTTGCCGTTCAGCTACTGCGAAACAATGTACAGCAAGGCTCTGCAGCCCAAGCAAATGTATACCTGTCGTGGTGAAGGCCACAACGATATTGGCTTAATTAATACAGCAGGCTACATGGGGGCAGTCAAACAATTCGTCAATCAACCATAAAAAGTCTAGGTAACGAGTTGACCGGAATTAGGTCCTGGCTTTATCTAAACCACAAATTCAGGCACAATTAGCTCATCGTATATGCCAGTATCGTAGGCCCTCTGGAAGAAGAGACGCACAGCCTCACGACCTTTCTCTCCGCAATCAACAGTTAAATCGTTGACGTACATGGTGACGAACTTGTCAGCTGTGGCTTCATCCATGTCACGCGCAAACGACATGGCATACTGCAGAGCTTCAGAACGATTGGCCAGTGCATACTGCACCGAACTCTTAAATATGTTGGCGGCCTCATGCATCATTTCTTCGCCCAAATCTTTACGCACAGCGTTTCCGCCCAAAGGCAACGGCAAGCCAGTTTCGCCTTGCCACCAAACACCTAGATCTACAAGTTTTGTCAAACCTTCTTGGGCGTAAGTCAGCTGGCTTTCGTGAATAATCAAACCAGCACCAACTTTTCCACTTAAGACTTGTTCTACGATTTGATCAAAAGGCACGGCCACTACTTTCAACTCAGGAAGGCCCAAACTGCGCTGCCAGAGCCGCATCGTCAGGTAGGCCGAAGTTTCTTTTCCCGGTATAGCCACAGTCATATTTTTCAAATCATCAATAGTGGTGCCGGGTAGTGCCACCACCATTGGACCATAATTTTCACCCATACTAGAGCCACAGCACATGAGCTTATAGATATGGCGCACACTCGGATAAGCAGCAAAAGAAATAGCAGAAACTTCATAGCACCCCTTGAGGGCTTCTAGGTTAAGTGATTGAATATCGTTCATCACTTGATTGACTTTGATGCCGCCGGTTTCAACTTTGCCCATGTGTAAGCCATAGAACATGAAAGCATCATCAGTATCGGGGCTATGGGCAATGGTTAACTCTTGAATCTTTGTTTCTGTGGCCATCTCGAGTGCCCCCTAAATAATGTGGCGCAATAGTTGCTCTTTCACAGGCTTCCTGCAATATGAATTTTGCACCTTTTATTGACCAAATGGTATGAGCAATTTCAAAGGAAGACCTGAATAATTGCTATGGTATTCATCAGCCGCCATGGTAATCAGTAAAAACTTGATAGGAGATAAGCATGAAAGTCTTAGCATCACTGGCTCTTGCCGTGATATCACTAACCAGCGCCAATGCCGCCCAAGCGGCAGACAAAAAAACTGAATTGTATCCCAAAGTGTACGACGCCAATTACGACTGCGTTTCGGCTGCCGGCAAGACAGAAATGCGCTTGACCTCCGACGGCAAAGGCAAGCTACGCTCAGAGAGTAAGGGGGCTACTTTCAAAGTGGTCTCAATCAGTGACTACCCTGGCAAAATCTGTTATTCGATCATGGAAGCCCAGAAAATGATCACAAAAATGCCTCTTAAGCAAGGCTACGAAGGCAATATGGACGCAGAGACCGCCAAAAAGAAAAACGCTAAAGATCTTGGTGTAAAGAGTATTGATGGCCGCAGCTGTCATGGCTGGGCCTATAAAGAAAATGGTGTGGAATCGGAAGTTTGGGTCGACAACAGCGCCCAAATCTTGGTTAAAAGCACAACCAAAGCAAGCGGTACAACCACTAGCATGCAATTGACCAAAGTTAGCACTGCTGCCCCATCGGCAGAGTTGTTTGTGATCCCAAGTGGTTACAAGGTGATGTCAATTAACTAGTGGCTTTGCGTCTATAGCAAAAGCGAAATACTTGAATACTCATGTATTTCGCTTTTCGCTTCTTGCTTCTCGCTTACAAATCAGTAGCTAGTAGCCCATTCCAACGGCTGTTCAAGACTGAGACCGGCAGGAGTAGAGGGCGCCTCATAAACACGCTTGAGGGTATTGATATCGCGCGCACCAATGCCAGGCAACTTAATCGGTGCTTTCTTCTTGGCTCCAACAGCAGAGTTGATTGTAGAAGGGACGCTGATATTAGAGCTGCCATTTTCAGCGGCATACATCAAATCGGAGTTCCTCTCAGATTTGCCAAATAGGCCGAGGGCGTGACCCATTTCACGACTGAAAACACCTGCCAGTGTGCGCTCTGGCACCTCAGCCGCATAGAAACTGGGGCGCAAAAGATATACCCAGACCTGCATTTGGCCATTAACAATATTGAGACGACAAACCCCGAGGGCTTTGGGTGGCAACTGATTAACCCAAAGCACATCTACATTTGATGGCTCATGGGGCAGAGCAATTTTGACGGGCACGTACTGATCCCAGCGGGCAATAACAGCCTCAAGGTTGCGTTGCCACGACTCAGGAGAACCAAGCGGCAAGCGCACCCGCACGGGGAATTGGCGCCAATGAGCGTAAACTGAGCCACCGTTGTTGCCAGTGCTCAGACGACGAATAGCCCCCAAGTAGTCTCCGGCTTGACCGTCATAGTTGAGTGAGTTAGCCACCACCGCAGCATCGATAGCAAGAGAACTAGCAACTGGCGCCGCAGGAGAATAGTTCGGAGATGAAGTATTGGGCCCTCCAGTGTTTTGAGCAATGCGAACCACACTAGAACTAGCACTAGAACTAGTATTTGGCTTAGCACTACCAGCTGATTGACTGCGATTGGCAGCAGTGGGCTTAACGCTGCTGCCCGTATTATTACTTATATTGCCAACATTGGTCGCACCTGGCCTAGCCGCAGGGACAGGACTAGGAGGCGGCCCTAGGCCATAGGCACGCGGGGAGAAATTGGGCTGAGCGCTCCAGGCCGGAGGCGATGCCACCTGCCCTGGTGGCAAGTGATTGCCAGGTATTTGCGGACGCTGGAAAATCTGATTGGCAACTTGATTCGACGAAGGCGAGTAGGGCGAGCCATACTGGGGCTGATTATTGGAGTATTGCTGCTGATTACTAGGGTATTGCGCCACCGGCGGAGGATAGGCCGAAGCAGGCACAGGAATATAATTGTTGCCCGACATGTTCACGGGCGTGAGATTGCTGGCTTGATAATTAGATGGTATAGCTGCCTGCCCTAAGGCAGTGCCGCCAAACGCGCCACCAAAAGCAGTACCACCAAGTAATTTTTGCTCTAGGCGAGCAATGCGCTCAACGGTCTGTCCATCGCGCTTACCGCCAAGCACTTCCTTCTCTAGGTGTTCGAGGCGATCGTCAACTTCATGCTCAGGATAAGTATTACCGAAAGCTTGCTTTTCTAAGCGTGTCACTCGCTGCTCATCTAGCGGGTTAACAGGACTAGATATAGCTTGGTTCTGAGCCTGACTCTGGGCTTGACTCTGGGCTTGATCAAATTGAGGACTGAGCATTCCGGTTGTACTTTGTGCACCGGTCGTACTTGGCAGCGCTTGAAACTGCTGACCCTGCGGATATCCGGGTGGTGAGCCCAAGGGACGCCCCTGAATGCCACTATTGAAAGGATTACTCTGATTGAATTTTCGACCAGGGTCAACAGTGGCCTCTGGCGGTGGTGGTGCATCCAGTTTGGCAGCAGATGGATCAATCGCTTTGAGCACAGGCTGCGCAGCATCAGAAGCAGCCAGGGCATAACTGCTAGTTGCAGATGTTGCAAATATCGCTAATGTCGCTATGACACTAAGCCTTAAAGTATTGGCTAAGACAAACGGTAGGGTTCTTTTATTCACAGAGGCCAGAAGAGTTAGCAATTGAGCAAATCCTCTCTCAACTCTCCCCCTAACCTTAGACTTGACTGCAGGTCGAGCAGTGGCTCGGTCAAAATGGCAGTAAAAGCAGTTTCTGGGTGCTTCACTATCTCAGTCAACATTTTATGAATGGCCGGGTCTAGCTCTCTTAGCAGCCTTCGACCTTCCGGAACAGAGAAAGCGGCAACGCTCTCGGCCCAATATTCAAACTTGCTTGCCTTGGCATAACCAGAAACAAACATGCGGTTGGGCACATATTCAGGACGCAGAATTTCAGAACCACCTTCGTAACCCGCTGGAGTCGGACACATCTTTAAAGAACGTTTAAGACGAGCAGCATAAAGTTCGGCCACCCGATCTTGCAGGGCTTGCGAAAGACAGAACTGTAGTTGGTGACCGAACTCGTGAGAAACTACTAAGTTTATACGCACTTCCACATAGGGTTGCACTCTAGTCGATACCACAGCCAGCGCACCAAAACGTTTGAATAAATCAATATCACGATCAAATTCTTCTAAATCAAGATCGACCATACCCGAGCGAACTCTTGTGACGCCAGCGGCACCGTGCTTGACGTTGCCCAAAGCAGCGTTGCCTTCAGACTTGCGTACGACTTGAAGAATTCCGCTCGCCGACCAAATATTCAAGCTATCAATCACATATTTTTTCTGCAGAACACTCAAGCGATCAAAATCTTGGAAATACCGAATAATCTCGTTCTCAGCATAAGACTTATCTTTGCGCGCTAGAGGACGGCTGTATTCGTATTTCCAAGCCGAACCATCAGAGCGAACGCCATCAAAAGTGAGATTGAGGATGGCTGTCTCATCGAGCTCTCGCCGAGCTACTTTAGTGTAGCGGTCGCGCACAGTGACTAAGCCTGTGTCGTGGAACTCACCAACCAACATGTGCTCTTCAGTAGCAATTCGACCATTCAAAACATTAAAAGACTGGCCGTTGTATACAAGCTTGCCAGTCGGCCCACCATACTCTGAGGTGGGAATAACAAGTTCTAGCCCGGCCGAGTCAATACCACGAAAGATACAACCGTCCAAATCGTCTATTAAACGCCACTGAGCGTCATTGCTATCAAGTGAACTACCATTCTTGAGCAGGCCATCTTCGTAAAGGAAGCCAACTACAGTATCTTCGAGAAAGACTTTACCAAAATCGACAACCAGAACGTTGCCGCCAAGCTCCAAAAATCCGCTTGGACCAACTAACCGCTCTTGATCGTCTGATTTGCCGACCGCCGACACCACCTGCACCGATACCGCCTTTCCTAAAAATTTAATGGATGGCTACCACTGATTCCTAGAGCCTGAATAGATACCGCTAAAGGCTCAAGAGTCTTCTTGACTACCTGCTTTTCTTTACCAAAACCTGGTTAAGTTGATAATTGCCGGTAAAATCTTGCTCAAATGTTTACAGAAACCCAGTATAGCTAATCCGCTGACGGAAGATGCAGGCTAATATTGTCACTATATGGTTGTAAGTAACCAATTTTTGGGATGAACGATTGAGCCCTAACGATAAGAAGTTTAGTTTCCCCTCGGCCCCGCAAGTTTTGCTGGCCACAGCAGTAGGCGTGGGCATTGGTCTTCTGGCCATGGGTCAACTGAAAAACTTCTATAGTCACACACCACTTAGCGGAAAGGCCAATCTATCACAGACGCTTCCGGCAGCCGCACCAACCAAATGCGAGAACAAAGCTAAGGGCTTGGCCGACTTTAGCTTGTGGCCTAAGTTAGCAAGCCGTATGAATGTGCTGCTCATGGGCGTTGATAGCAATGGCCGCGACACCGAGCGCTTCACTGGCTGCCGCTCCGATACTATGATTATTGCCAGCCTAGACCCAGAATCTAAGAAAGTTTCGTTGGTTTCTATCCCACGCGACTCAAGAGTGCGCATTGCCGACAATCACGGTGTAGATAAAATCAATTCGGCCCATGCCTTTGGCGGACCAGAACTAGCAGTTAAGACTGTTGGTGAAGATTTTGGTGTGCCGATTGACCACTACATAGTGATCGACACCCAGGGCTTGAAAAAAGTATTCGAGGCCCTTGGCCCCGTGGAAATATTAATCGAAAAGCCCATGCATTATAGAGATAGAGCTGGTCGACTGAATATTGCCCTTGAGCCTGGTCTAAACAAATTAGATGCAGCTGGTCTAGAAGAATATGTACGCTACCGCCATGACGCCAAAGGCGACATAGGACGTATTGAGCGCCAGCAATGGTTCTTGCGCCAAGTTAAAAAGAAACTAGAAGAACCTCAAGTCCTACTGAAACTGCCAGAACTTTGCAAATTGGCAGGAGAATATGTTCGAACAGATTTAAGCGTCGAAGACATGCTCAAGCTAGCAGCCTTCAGTAAAGAAATTAAAACCAATAAGATCCAAACAGCTATGCTACCGGGCGACCCCGTCACTATCAGTGGTGGCAGTTATTGGGTGCCGCAGCCAGAAGCTAGTGCGCTTATGTTGCACCGCATGACTGGTGCACCACAATCGGTGAGCGTAATCGCCGCCAATACCGGTGCCACAATACACTCAAAGCGACATTCACGTAGCGATGAGGCCTTGGCCATGGATGGCAGCAGCGAAACTGCTTTAAGCGACAGCATAGCCACTAACGACAATCTCGCAGCGCAATGTGCTGCAGCCTATTCAGACAAACCGGTTTCAATTATTTTGCGCTATGCAAAAGGTAGCGAAGAGACAGCGAAAAACTTAGAAGCCCGCTTAAAAGAGAAAGGCTACTACGTTAAGTATCAACAACGTGGAGAGCTTAGTGAGTGCCAACATGAACAAGTCATAGCAAGCAGCTACCGGGCTGACGATGAACTGGTGGCCAAGTTAAAAGACTCAATAGCAGAGCTAGACAACTATGCCGTTGTAGTTCATTTAGAATCGCGTGCGCCTTCTGACATCACAATCGTAGTCTGCCCAACAACGGCGATTACCGCACCAATAGTGGTGACTGCTACTGATGCTAAAAGTGACGCTAAGGGTAACGAAAAAGGCGAAGACCCAGCCAAAACAGCTGCCGCCGAG
This sequence comes from bacterium, assembly GCA_018062085.1. Classification (GTDB taxonomy): domain Bacteria; phylum Cyanobacteriota; class Vampirovibrionia; order Obscuribacterales; family Obscuribacteraceae. The sequence continues at coordinate 225,583 of JAGOSY010000003.1, forward strand.
CCTGTCAAACTGAAGACGCATAATTAAGCTTTTTGAGACAAGTAGTAATAAACCCTTCCCAACACAGACAAGGTGCGCGACGATTCTCTTATCTGCCTTACAGATAAAGGAAGATAGCTAGACTCTTGCCAAGGGGACGCCCGTGACTAAAGCAGAGACCAAAACCAATACTCAAGCCAATTCTCAAGGCTGCTCTCAAAGTAACCATCAAGGTAGTTCAGGGGGCGACTCAGCAACTGCTCTCAACCGGCCCTTCAACTTCAGCGCTGGCCCAGGGGCATTACCTGAAGAAGTACTAGAGATAGCCAAAGAAGAAATGCTTGACTGGCATGGTTCGGGCATGTCAATTATGGAAGTCAGCCACCGCGGCAAAGAGTTTGGCCAAATTGCCGAGCAAAGTCAGGCCGACTTGAGAGAACTGCTCGACATTCCCTCAAACTACAAAATTTTGTTCTTGCAAGGCGGTGCTACATCTCAATTTTCGATGGTGCCGTTCAATTTATTGCGGGGCAATACCAGCGCAGACTATGTCAATACTGGCTTCTGGTCTGAACGAGCCATAGCTGAAGCTAACAAATATTGTCAGGTAAATGTGGTTGCTTCTGGTGAAGCTGACAAATTTACGACAATTCCTGATGGCCACTCATGGCAGTTAAGCAAAGACTCAGCCTATCTTCATTACACTGCCAATGAAACGATTCATGGAGTGGAGTTTCACTACACGCCTCAATCTCTCAACGCAAAAGAAATTCCACTAGTGACAGACATGTCGTCGAACATGCTCTCTCGCCCGTTCGATGTTTCGAAGTTTGGCCTAATATACGCTGGCGCCCAGAAAAATATTGGCCCGGCGGGCCTGACAATCGTCATTGTTCGAGACGATCTAATCGGCCAAGTCGACAGCAAAGCACCAACATTATTCGACTATCAGAATCTAGCTAAGACTGATTCGATGGCCAACACTCCGCCAACATATAGCTGGTACATGGCTGGTCTTGTGCTCAAATGGCTGAAGAAAAATGGCGGCCTGACTGCCATGGCAGAAACTAACAAGAAAAAAGCAGAGCTACTCTATTCAACAATTGACCAATCAGATTTCTATCACAATAGTGTTGCGCCAGAGTGCCGGTCGCTCATGAATATTCCTTTTATTCTCAAAGATACGGCCCTAGACAAAACATTTTTAGACGAAGCGAAAAGAGCAAACCTGCTCGGGTTAGCCGGACATAGAGCGGTCGGTGGCATGCGAGCAAGTCTCTATAACGCCGTCACCATTGAGGCCGTTCAAGCGCTAACAAATTTCATGACCGATTTTGCCAAGCGCCACGGCTAAGAAAATTTATTTAAAAGGAAACACCCGTAAGGAAACATATGTTCAAAATATTGAATCTCAACAATATCAAAATCGCCGGGCTAGAAAAACTACCGCGCGAGCGCTATGAGATTTCATCTGAAATGCATAACCCTGATGCCGTGCTACTGCGCTCCGCTAGTATGCATGAATGGCCCATTCCTGAAACCGTCAAGGCCATCGGTCGGGCTGGTGCCGGTGTCAATAATATTCCGGTGGACAAATTCAGTAGTCTAGGTGTTCCGGTTTTCAATACTCCCGGTGCCAATGCCAATGCTGTCAAAGAATTGGTTATTGCCGGCATGATGATGGCCGCACGCCAAATAGGACCAGCCTGGGATTTCAGCCGCAGTCTCAGCGGAACCGATTCTGAAATTGACAAACAGGTTGAATCAGAAAAGAAACGCTTCGTTGGCATCGAACTTGCCGGTAGAACTCTCGGCGTTGTTGGCCTCGGAGCGATTGGAGTAAAAGTAGCAAATGCGGCATTCTCACTGGGTATGCGAGTGGTTGGTTATGACCCCCACATCACAGTAAGCAATGCCTGGCAATTACAATCAGAAGTAAAGTCACTTTCAAGCGTTACTGAAGTACTAGCTCAATCTGATTTCATTACAATGCACGTGCCTCTTTTAGACGACACCAAGGGCTTAATTGATGCCCGCCGGCTGGCAAAATGCCGCGAAGGAATTACAATCTTGAATTTCTCGCGCTCGGCAATTGTTGATGAGAAAGCTGTCTCTGAAGCTATCAAATCGGGTCGAGTAAGAGCCTACGTCTGCGATTTCCCCAGCAATCAATTAAAAGGTCAAGAGCGCGTAATTACACTGCCCCATTTAGGTGCATCTACAGAAGAAGCAGAAGAAAATTGTGCAGTCATGGTGGCAGAACAAATTCGTGATTTCCTTGAAAAAGGAACCATTCACAACTCTGTTAATTTTCCAGAAATGTCTCTGCCAGGCAAACCAAGCAATCGCTTGATCGTAGCCAACGCCAATATTCCGCACATGATTGAGCGCATTTCGGCCTGCGTCGCCAATGCCAATTTAAACATACTCGACATGCTAAACCGCTCAAGAGGTGACGTCGCCTGCACGTTAATTGATTGCAATGGTGACGTCAACGAAGAAGTACTCAAAAGCATCAGCTCCATCGAAGGCGTCCTTAAAGTACGCCTCGTAAAATCTTAGGCTTATACTCCGTTTCAAACAGGTATAATTGTCGGCTCCAGTGGCAGTTACCAATTTCTCAAAAGTCGAAACAAGCATGAATTTAAGCAAAAAAATCGCTCTGGTCACCCTTGCTAGCTTCACTGCGTTTTCAGGCTCTCTCAGACCCGCCTGGGCGGCGCTGGGCACTGACGAAGCCAAGAGCTGGGACGCTTCTTTAGAAGCAGGAAGAAGCCTGCGGGACGACAGAAAATATGAAGACGCGGCTAAACGCTTTCTCGATTTGCAAGCCAGCGCTGAGAAGAGCGACGACAAGAAGCGCGTGCGCAAAGCCATGACGGCACTGGCTGCCAACTACTTTTATCAAAAAGACTACAGCAAAGCTGAAGAGCTAGACCGTAAAGCTCTGGGGCTAGCCGAAAGCATTTCCAGTGTCAACGACGGCACAGTAGCAATCTGCTTGAATGACCTAGCCGAAACACTGGTTGAACAAAAGCGCTTTGATGAAGCCCTGCCACTGATTAAACGGAGCGTAGCTCTATCAGAAGAAGTTTTCAGCCATAACCATCCACTCCTGGGCACACGTTTGAATTTCTTGGCCGACTTACTAGAGAGAATGGGCCACAAAGAAGATGCCGTTCTCTATCGCAGCGAGGGCCAAGGCATCATCAATGCCTTTCTCTCAGTCATGAGTCGAAAAATTAAAGCAGCTTGGAAGCCACCAAGATGTCTTTATAGTTACAGCGCCAATGTTGGCTTCGAAGTAAGTGATCACGGTTTAGTGAAAGAAGTGCATATTGTCGATTCATCTGGCAATACAGCTAACGATCAAGCCGCTATAGAAGCGGTCAAAAACGCTCAGCCATTTTCTGATATCAACTCAAAGGCCGATGACGACCAACTTAACTTGTCGTTCAAATTCGACTACAACTTCCACCAGCGCAAAGAGTCTGGTGTTAGCAAAAGTGCCAGAGAATCAGAGACTACCAATACAGCAAGCAATGGCGCTAGCTCTAGTAATGGGCCAGAAACGGCCGCACAATCGAAAGAAAAAATCAGCCAAGAAAAAGAAAAACTAGAGCAGATTCTCAAAACAATCGAAAAAATCAAGAAAGACAAGAACCATACGAACACAACCTTGGCTGAGTCCTATGGCCAATTGTCCGACACTCTTATGGTTCTTGGCGAGCACGGCAAAGCTATCGACTATCTAAAAGAAGCACTTGACTCTGCCGACTTCAAAGACAAGAGTTCTCCAGGCACTCTCATGTTACTTAGCGAATTAGGCTGCACTTATCTCAATTCAATGAGACCAGCACTGGCTGAGGCAACCCTCAAAGCCGTCGTTGATGCGCCTAACTTCGAACAGATTCTTGATGTAAAGCTGAAGCAACAAGCTCTAGACGACCTTGGACATGCCTTATCAAATATGGGTCGCTACGCGGAAGCACAAAATTATTACTCGCGCAAACGTGATTCGATTTAGTGCTTTGTGCCTTAAGTTAGCTAGACAGCATGCAAGATCTGCGCCAAGTCTTCTTTTGCCGTAGTTACTGGCATAACGTTGTAGTTGTCTACCAGAATCTTCAAGACTCCAGGAGTAATGAAAGCTGGAAGATTCGGACCGAGACGGATGTTTTTCACACCCAAGTACAACAAGCTAAGAAGCACAGCCACAGCCTTTTGTTCAAACCATGAAATGATTAACGACAATGGCAGCTCGTTTATAGTGCAGCCAAAAGCATCGGCTAAAGCGCTTGCAATCTGAACAGCGGAGTAGGCATCATTGCATTGTCCTAAATCTAGCAAGCGCGGAATGCCGTCGATGTCACCAAAGTCATTGAAGTTGAAGCGGAATTTGCCACAGCCGAGTGTGAGAATGACACTATCACCCGGAATTGATGTAGCAATGTCAGAGAAGTAGTTACGCGCAAACTCAGCTCCGTCACATCCTCCGATTAAGAAGAAGTGCTTAATTTTGCCAGCCTTAACTGCTTCAATGACAGGACCGGCAACTGATAGCACCGCGTTTCGGGCAAAGCCGACAGTTATTGATTTCGCTGGCGCATCTTCAGTAAATCCTGGGGCCGCAAGAGCAGCTTCGATCGCTTTGCTATAGTCATTGCTCTGCACTTTGTTGAGGCCTTCAAAACCAACAACATCCATGGTGAACAAACGGTTTTTATACGATTCAGCTGGTGGTTTAAGACAATTGGTTGTCATAATAATGGCGCCGGGGAATGAATTGAACTCAGTCAGTTGATTCTGCCAGGCACCACCGTAATTGCCGACCAGATGCGAAAACTTTTTCAAGGCTGGATAGCCGTGGGCTGGGAGCATTTCACCGTGGGTGTAGACATTAACGCCCTTGCCCTCAGTCTGCTTCAGCAGCTCATAGAGGCTCTTCATATCATGACCAGAAATTAAAATGGCCTTGCCTTTCACTGGCGTAATGCGCACTTGAGTAGGTACAGGATGACCATAACTTTCAGTATGAGCCTTGTCGAGCAGCTCCATCACTAAATAGTTGACCTTGCCGGCATCAAGACAGTATTGAAGCAGTCTATCTGCTGTCTGCTCGCTCTCAGCCAGGTAGCTAAATGATTCATGGACAAATGCATAGATAGAAGAGTCACGGAAGCCTAGCAGCTGGGCGTGGTGCGCGTAGGCAGCGAGACCTTTGACACCATAGGTGAGAAGTTCCTGCAGAGACAGAATATCTTCAGGTGTCGAGTCTGCGCGCTTAATGATGGCAATAGCTAAACCAAACTGCAAAAGCTCGCTTTCAGTTTTTAGCTGTCCCCACTGAGCTGGGCCATGCAGTTTTTCTGCCTCTAACCCAGCTTTAGTACACGCTTTCAGGTACAGAGAACGAGCCTTATCAAAGGCTTGGGACAACCGCCCGGTGATATAGTCGACATGCTCTTTTTCGTCAAAATTGACATTAGTTAGAGTGAGAAAAAGTGCCTCAAGGCATACCTCATCAACAAAAGAATCGGTTTGGCCAAGCAGACGGGCACGATGGGCAAATTGACTAATACCTTTGACGATATAGACAATCACGTCTTGCAAGGTGGATGTATCTGGGGTCTTGCCGCAAATACCCATGGTAGTGCATCCAGTTCCCTGGGAAGTTTGCTCACACTGATAACAGAACATACTCACGGCCACTCCTTAGGAAGAAATACTTCTCAGCTACTAATTTTCTGACTAGAGCAATTAAACATTGTTGGGAAGGCAATTGTTATCACTCTTATGGCTAAAGATTAGAAGCAGCCGGTGGCGAAAAATAAGCACTAAGTATGATTACCGAAAGCAAAAGGCCACCGCACACAGCAATGGCCTCTCAGTATTTTCAAGTTACAGCACAAAACCTATTTTCTAGTATTCGCGGGGCAATGCTTTGCGCAAATCACTAGCATCGTTTATTTGAGCACCACAATCGCCACAATGCGGTCTGCGACCAGCAGTCCAGCCACCGGTTGGCAGAGTGTGACCGTAGATACGGCACTGATGACTCTTGGGTTTAAAGCAGTAAACAATTTGGGTCCACATATCGCAGACGTAGTCCCAGACGGAAGCTCTATTGTTTTTTTCGATCTCTTCTACACGCTGAACCTTAGCCTTCAGAGTAGTGATTTGATCTTTTGAAATAGGAGCAGTATCTGGATGCCTGCGACCGATACGGCTGTACTTAGTCATTACTTCCTCACTTGGTTGCCATAAAGCATTTTATTAGCCGACACTACTTTACATCATTACCAAGGCGATATCATCACCTCTTTATCAGTTGAAAGCCTTTTAAATTTGATCCAACAAAAGGGAAAGGTCATCCAGCGGCAATATATCCAACGCATAGGTGAAACTGATAAAAAATTCACCGAGTAAAGAATCTCATATATCCATTGATATGACAAGCACCATATACGCACAGCGCCCCTGACAACCCGAGATTAAAGGAACAAGGGGCGGGTCACATTGCCCACCCCATGATTCACTTTCTAACTTTTGCCGACTTTGCTTTTGGCCTAGATCATCTCTTCGACGATGTTAGCCCAAACTTTAGGATCGGTCTTGAGCGACTGCTTAACCAAAGCACCTTTTTTGAAGGCAAGTTCATTGTCTTCATAGGTAGGCATATCGGTTTCGTAAACTACGCCCAAAGGAATTTTGTCGCCCCACTCGAAGGCCTTGGCCAAACTAGCATGGAAATCGGAACGATCCCAATTTTCATCTTCTAGCTTGTAGACCCGTTCTTTGAAGAACGGATAGGTATTGACCTTGTTGTAGGTAACGCAAGGGCTGAAGATATCCACGAGGGAGAAGCCTTTGTGTTCGATAGCCGCAGCGATTGTGTCAGCCATGTGTTTTGGTTCGCCGGAGAATGCTCTAGCCACGAAAGTAGCACCAGCAGTAATTGCCAGAGCTAGTGGATTGAGTGGATTCTCGTGGTTGCCCTGAGGTGTTGACTTGGTTTTTTGACCCACACCAGTAGTCGGTGATGTTTGGCCAGTGGTCAAACCATAAATTTGGTTGTCCATAACGATGTAGGTAACATCAAGGTTGCGGCGCATTGCGTGAAGCAAGTGACCGATACCAATACCATAACCGTCGCCATCACCACCGGTGATAACACATTTGAGATCGGTATTTGCCAGGTGGGCTCCGGTTGCTACAGGAACAGCACGGCCGTGAAGGCTGTGAATACCATAAGCATGAAGGAAGCCAGGCAAGTTAGATGAGCAGCCAATACCAGAAACCACCAGAAGATTTTCTGGAGTAATGCCTAGTTTTGCTGCTGCAGTTTGAACACCTTTAAGTACGGCGAAGTCGCCACATCCTGGACACCAGTCTGGGTCGACTGGGCCTTTGAATAATTCGACTGGAAGCTCGATTACAGTTGCCATCTCGTTTTTATAAACCTCTTAAATCATTAATGTGAATGCAGTTGCAGAAATAAGTAAGGAGAAAGATTTATTTCTCTTCTGCCAGCTTCTCGAAGCTATAAGTGGCACCAGTTGAAACACCCACTTTCATGCGTGCAGCCAGTTTGCCTGTAGCCCGTTCAGACAATTCAACATTCCATGTAGGTTCGCCGTGTCCGTTTGAAGATTCACGAGTTGCAGCTGTTGGGCGCAACTTCTCTTGAGCATGGGTGCGGATATAGTGATAAGCCATATCCTTAGCTTCTGCTTCAGTTACATCATAATCGAGTGCTACACCGGCAAGAATGCGTTTAACATGTCCGACGATATAGAGTGGTTCCATTGGTTCGCCGTCATATCTATTGATGTGAGCATCCATAGATATTCCGGTTTCGGCTTTGATAAAACGAGCCATTTGGCTAGTGTAGTTAACTTCAACAGAAATCTTCTTCTTAGCTTTAGACATAATTGCTTCCACTTCTTTGGCGTGGAAAGGAGCAATATATTTGATATTGAGCAAGTTGGTTTTGATACCTTGAGCGGTGAGAAGCTCAGCAGCTTCTTTCACTGGGCCCCAAGTAGAACCCCAACATACTAGAGTCAAATCAGCATCAGCTGGCCCTTCAAGCACTGGAGCTGGAAGTTCTTTCAAGAGATTTTCAATCTTGCGGCCGCGTTTATCCATGATTTTGCGACGGGTAGCAGGTGAAGTGAACATATCTGAAATCAGAATGCTTTCTTCATCTTGCTCATCTGAAGCTGATACGAAAGCAGTATTTGCTGTACCAGGAAGGGCGCGAGGTGAGACGCCTGATTCAGTGAATTTGAAGCGCTTAAACTTGCCTTTTGATTCTGGCCATTCACTGACGATTTCGCCGCGATCAATAACAGGATTGCCATTAAAGACTTCAGGATCGACAGTTTCAGGGTGCTCAGATAGAAGCAAGTCAGACATGAGCAGAACAGGCAATTGATAGCGGTCTGCCAGGTTGAATACGTCAACGGTAGTGTTGAAGCAATCAACAATGTCACGAGGAGCAACGATCAAGCGAGGGAACTCACCTTGTGAGGCACCATAGACTTGCCACAAGTCAGCTTGTTCAGTCTTGGTAGGCAGACCAGTTGAAGGGCCACCGCGCTGCACTTCAACGCAGACCACTGGCACTTCCATAATGCCAGCCATGCCAACAGCTTCGGTCATAAGAGCGAAACCACCACCGGCGGTTGCACACATAGAACGAGCACCAGCAATACCAGCACCAATTGCCATATTGATTACAGATAGTTCGTCTTCGCACTGCTTGACGCAAATGCCTGTTTCATTGGCGTGGTTAGCCATCCAGTGCAAGATTGTCGAAGCTGGTGTCATTGGATAAGCAGAATAGAATTTGCAACCAGCAGCGTAAGCACCAATGGCAATGGCTTCGTTACCGGTCAAGAAACAACGCTTCTTGTGAGTAAACTTCCACTCTTTTGTTACAGGTTTGAAGTTGGCTTTGGCGAACTCATAACCAACTTTGAGCAAGCTGACGTTAAGGTCGATTACTTTCTGACCCTTGTGGGCGAAAGTATCAGCCAAAACTGAACTTGGCTCTTCTAAACCGACATTGGCGAAGTAAGCTGCCGCACCCATGGCCACTGTGTTCTGCATAATAGGCAGTAGAGCGCCATGCTCTTTGACTACTTCTTCAGTGATTTTCTTCATCGGCAAGCCGACGACTTGCACACCAGCTCTAACTTGGCTGGGCTCGCAACTGAGACGATCTGAATTGAAGAGAACGGCACCGCCTTCTTCAACTTCCATGGCGTGACGTTCAATAGAGTCTTGGTTCAAAGCAACCAAAACATTGAGGTTGTCACCATGGGAATAAACTTTGTTTTCACCAATACGAACACGGAGCCAAATATGACCGCCCCGAATGATCGACTGGTAGCAGTTGTAAGCGTATACGTGGAGACCAAGCCTGCTGCATGACTTAGCCAAGGTATCGCCAGATTTGTCTAAGCCGTCTCCGGCTGCTCCGGCAATGCCAACTGTAACTTCCTGCATTCAAATATCCTCAAAGAGTGAACTACAGACCGTTGAATCAACGGCTTATTTGATTGGAATTCTTGAACATCCAATTAGAGGCGCACTAGTAAAAGCTGACTAGTAGGCGCTTCTCAATTGGCATAAGATAGCATGAAAGGTTGACAAGCAAACTGGCAAGTGACTCATACCAGCCCTCTCGGCAACAAAAGTTGAAACTAATCGTAACCTAAACAAAAACGAAAGATTTAGTGATGGCCTTCAACATGTTCTGGGGCGCTATGTTCAGAAGTGCCTGGTTGTTCGCCATGCTCACTTGTATGGGCCGGACCGGCTTCATGACCGCCTTCTGGCAAAGGCACACCCATCCAGGAGAAAGCCATAAAGTAGAGCAGAGCCGCAGCTACTATAGTCAGCCCTTTCAACCCCAAGTCTTGCACACTAGACTCAGGTATGACGTCAGCAGCAGGTGCGTGACCATGGCTGTCATGGCTATCGTGAGCGTGATCATCTGAATGCGAATCGGAACTCATAAGGTCTTCCTTATTAAAAAATTTTAGTGAGAGTTAGTGACCTGGAAAAATATAAGAAATCCAGGCAATACCAGCCACCGCAGCAAAGATTACAAGAGCGTAGTACTGACCACGACCGTTCTGAAGGAACTTCAGTACTTCACCAACACTCATGGTGACCAGGCCAGCACCATTGACAATACCTTCGATTACGGTCTTGTCGATGTAGCTCCAAACCCTATTAAAGCTAGGCAACAAGACACGGTCAACGATACCGAAGTAAATATCATCTATATACCACTTGTTAAATGACATGTTGTAAACCAGTTGTGCCATGCCTTCTTTTGCTTCAGCAAAGGTTTTGTTGAAGTGCAAGGTTCTGGTGACATACATCGAGTAAGCCACGGCAAATCCAAATACACCAACAGCCAGAGAGATACCCATCATCATCAAGTTGGCGCCTTCAAAATGCGGCCCATGAGGGCCATAAACAAAGGCAGCAAAGTGGTTGGGCAAACCGTGTTCTGGTGATACACCCGAGAAAGCAGCAGGAAGGTTGGCAACGTTGAAACCTAGATAACCACTCAACATAGAAGGAACCGCCAGAACCAAAAGCGGCCAGGTCATTGCCGCTGGTGATTCGTGGGGATGTGCACTACCGCGATACGCGCCAGTGAATGTCATGAAGTAAAGTCTGAACATATAGAATGCTGTCATTCCGGCTGTCAACATCATCAACCAGCCGATCACTGGATGACTAACCATGGCCGCTCCAATGATTTCGTCTTTGGAGAAGAACCCACTGAATAGCGGGAAGCCCGAAATAGCAAGGGTGCCAATTAAGAAACATGCATGGGTAAGTGGCATAGATTTCTTCAATCCCCCCATCTCACGGATGTCTTGCTGTCCATGTAAGCCGTGAATTACTGCACCACTGCACAAGAAAAGCATAGCCTTGAAGAAAGCATGGTTGAAAAGGTGGAAGATACCACCAGTGAAGGCGCCAACACCAAGGCCAACAAACATATAGCCAAGCTGCGAACAAGTCGACCAAGCTAAGACCCGCTTGATATCGTATTGACTCATGGCAATGGTGGCGGCCATGAAAGCAGTGATAGCACCGACGGTGGCCACTACAGTCAAGGCGGCTCCAGAAGAGCCGTCGCAATTGAGCCAAATAGGATAAGCACGACCAACTAGATAGACACCAGCAGCAACCATTGTGGCAGCGTGAATCAAAGCAGAAATTGGTGTAGGACCTTCCATAGCGTCAGGCAACCAAACGTGCAGCGGGAACTGCGCTGATTTAGCCATCGGCCCCATGAAAATCAAACAGGCAATGAAGAATAGAGTGGAGTCATTGAGGGCACCAGCGGCGGCAGCCTTGTGAATGACACCAGCAAGATCGGTGCCAGCAGGTCCGACAAATCCGAGCACGTTGCTCGGGCTCCAAAAATCTTTTGTATAAAGGAAGAAAGTGATAGTACCGATTAAGAAACCAAAGTCACCAATGCGGTTAACAACAAAGGCTTTCATACAGGCCTTGGCAGCCGATTCTTTGTGCCACCAGAAACCAATTAAGAAATAAGAGCAAACTCCGACGAGTTCCCAGAAGCCATACATCTGGAAAAGATTTGTAGAAACAACTAGGCCGAGCATCGAGCCAGTAAATAAAGAAAGGTACGAATAGAATCTTGAGTAACCAGGATCTTCTCGCATATATCCATGCGTATATATCTGCACCAACAAACTAACAGCAGTAACTACTATCAGCATCAAGGCGGCGATATTATCGACTAATACTCCAACCGATAGATTGAAGCTACTGGAAACAAACCAGGGAATGTTTTGTTGGAAGTACGGTTCAGGATATGCGTGAGTGACTAAGGCTTGGAAAATAATCAGCGAGTGCACCAGTCCATAAGCTACGGCTCCAATGGATGCCATCATGGAAAGAGTTTTAGAAGCTCTCAGCCCCATGATAATCAGGAAGCCCGCCAAGAACGGTGCGGCAACAATCAGGCCAGCGTGTTCAACAAACCATCTCAACTGGTCAGCGTTCAGCGGTAACAAGGTTAATCTCCTAGAATATCTCCAGCTCTTGACTAGAGCTTCAGCCTACTAAATTCGTACTCTAAAACTATACATTGATGAAGCGCCAAGAGTGACCATAGATAAAGCACCGTTTAGAGTGAAAAGATTTTTCTCTTTAATAAAGCTAGTAGCTTACTAGTCAGCCCTTTATACTGATGGCGCTCTCTTAGTGTCATTAATTTTCAGGAGACCGCTGTGAGTCCAGAACCACAACATCTGCTTACCATCCTCTTACTACTGCCTCTGCTTGCTACCCTAGCTATTTCTTGTAGCCCGGAGAATCTGGCTCGCAAATTGGCTATCAGCTTCGGCGCTGGCATGTTTGGGCTTTCAGCCTTCATCCTTTCGCAATTTGACTTAAGCAGAGCTGCTGAATTCCAGCTCAAAGAACAAGTGCTCTGGTTCCAGCAGCCCTTCCCCGTGCAGTACTTTGTTGCCGTAGACGGCATGTCACTGTCACTGGTGGTGCTGACAGGCTTTGTCACGTTGATGGCAATACTAGCCTCAACTTCTATTGGCGATAACCGTCCCCGCCTTTACTACGCAATGCTCATGCTCCTGACATTCTCCGTACTCGGAGTGTTCATGTCTCTTGACTTGCTGCAGTTCTTCGTTATGTACGAACTAGAGTTAGTGCCAATGTATTTCTTGATTGCCATATGGGGCGGTCCAAGACGCGCATACGCTGCTCTTAAATTCCTTATATACACCTTCTTTGGTGGCGTACTGATGTTGGCCGGTTTGGTCTATATGTATACGCAAATGGGCACTAGTGCCACCTTCGATATGACAGTATTGTCGTCAATGTGCCCTGGCCTTCCAAGAGACATTCAAATTTTGGCCTGCCTTGGTTTCTTCTTGGCCTTTATCATCAAACTGCCATCTTTTCCTGTGCACACATGGTTGCCAGATGCTCACGTTGAAGCGCCAACCCCGATTTCAATGCTTCTAGCTGGCTTGCTCTTGAAAATGGGTTCCTACGGTTTAGTGAGAATCTGCCTAGGCTTCTTCCCAGCATTCTTCATTGACTACGGCCCACAGATTATGGCCCTTGGTGCCTTCAACATTGTCTGGGCAGCTATGGCCTGCTTGGTCCAGCAAGATATGAAGCGCATCATTGCTCTGTCATCGGTTAGCCACATGGGCTTTGTCTTGCTGGGTGTGGCCTCGCTTTCATCCGCTGCCATTAGTGGTGCTATTTTCCAAATGGTCTCCCACGGTGTAATTTCCGCCCTCCTCTTCTTCTTGGTTGGAGCAGTATACGAACGCACTCACACTAGACAGTTGCCTGAAATTGGTGGCGGTCTAGCCAAACAGATGCCAACCCTGTTTTACTTCTGGATGCTTGGCACCATGGCTAACCTTGGTCTTCCTGGTTTGTCCGGCTTCGTAGCTGAAGCAGCAGTATTCTATGGCAGCTTCACTTCACCCATGGCTCAATCTCTAACCAATGGCCACATGGTACAAGGTTGGATTTATCTTGCTGCTCTTGGTGTAATTCTCACTGCTGCCTACATGCTTTGGCTTTTGAAAAAAGTATTTTACGGAGAAGAATTGCCTAAGTGGAAAGGTCACCTGACCGATGCCACCAATACAGAAAAGATCGTAGCCTACTCGCTATCATTCTCGATTCTTGCACTCGGTATCTATCCGCTAATGCTGATTAACTACTACGCACCGGTTTCAGACAAAATGGCTGAAGAAGTAAAAATGATTATGTCTGTGACTCATAGCCCTGAAATCGAAAAGCTCAATAAGAAGACTGCTATTAGCTTGCGGTAGCTTCTAATTTGGGCTGCAGAATTAGCCACAATTTCAGATACAAACTTAGCTGGTTATAGCCAATACTAAACCAGTTTAGATAATTCCAAAGCTGTCAGATTTTTTTAAGAAAATCTGACAGCCTTCAAACTCTTCAACTAAAGACTTTACCCATAACGCCATTTTAAAAAGCAGAGAGATTTTTGCGCAAAAATCTCTCTGCTTTTTTGTTCAATTTACTTCTTACTTGTCGATTGCCTATTTATCTAAAGTCTATTTATCTAAGCTTTTCATCGGTTCAATTGGCACCATTTCAATTGGTGTCTCAGTATTGATAGATGCCCCGCTGCCGGGTTCAACCGAACCACTGCCGGGCTTGATAATAACTCTTCCTTCAATGGCCTTACTGACACTAGCCGATATGCTATTTATTAGTTCTGCCGAACTCTTAGCATCGTAGTATTTGCCGTTAGATTGTTTGGCGATGCAATCAAGTTGCCGCCGTGCTTCGGGCTCACGGGCAAGGGCAAGGCCAACCACATCAACTTTTAAGCGAATACCATGAAGAGGTAAGCGAGCAATTACTTCACAAGGGTTGCGGTCACAAGTATCGGCACCATCTGTGATCAAAATAATTACCTTGGTGCCTTCTACTCCACGAAAATCATAGTGTGCGGCCTGTTCAATAGCATACGCAAGTGGTGTCATTCCATAGGGTTTTATCTGTCGCACTTTCTCTATAAATGACCGTCTGTTGCTGCGACCAATCGGCACCCATAGGGCACTATTCTGACATTCACTAAACATATTGAGGCCACCAAATCCGCCACCAAACATCGAATGCTGACTCGTCAATGCCCCCTGACCAAATACCCGCAAACCAATATTGACGTCATTGGGAATGCGCGACAAGGCCTGCTGCAAAACATCTTTGGCAGCATCCATTTTTTGCCTGCCACCACGCTCAATTTCTTCAAGCATAGAGCGCGAGCCATCAACGATAAACAAAATATTGACAGGACCAGCCTCTCGCTGCACACCAACTTGAAGTGTGGAAGAACCTGTACCAGCTTGAATAAGAGTTGAGCCAGTGCCAGTTTGCAATGTGGTTGAACCGGTGCCTGTCTGCAGAGTTGTTGACCCTGTTCCAGTTTGTAGCGTAGTTGAGGCTGTCGAGCTTGTCAGCGGCTGAGAATAAGAAGAAGGACGAGCAGGAGGCACCGGACTCGGTTCAGGCAAGTCACTAGCTTGAGCTGAGAGATTGGCAGTAGAAGAAGAGACGACCGAGAGTGAAAGAGCGAGGGAGAGTAACCAAAAGTTCTTTGGGCGAATAGCAGTAATGAAATTAGTCTTTGTCATTGATGCTGCCTTTTGAGTGATCATTTTGCTGATCGTTTTTGCTATCTACCACTTTGCTCTCTGGCACTTTGCTCTCTTCTTTTTTGTTATCGTCTACTTTGCTATTTTGTGAGGGCTCGACTTCGCCCTCCACAGTTAAGTCGCGTGATCTGTTATCTTTTTCACGGCGCTTTTCTTGCTTCTCGACAGCGTGCCTTAGCTTTTCATCGACTTGCTTTTGCTTTTCACTAGCCTGTTTTTGCTTGCGCTCTTCTTTCTCTTTACGCTCAGCCACCTTGCGTTCTTCTTTAACCTTCTCTTCTGCCTGCTCAGCAGCATCTTGCTCTTCTGGGGAAGCAGCCTTAGCTAGAAGTACCCGCCGACTAATTGGAACAGACTTTTGCCCTTTAGCCTGAACAGCCCACACTGTAACGTAATACAAGCCCGGCTTACTATTATTAGATAGTGGTATGTGACCAGCAAATGAGCCACCATCTACCTTTATGCCTCCTTTCACCGGTATATCAGACACAGGTTTGATTTCAGATGGGCCACCAGAAAGAGCAATTAGCGGCACAGCCATGGCGGCTGGTGGGAAAAACAATCCGGCTCCAACTGCACCAACTATCAACCCAGTTTTGAGCAACAGCATGGCTTTGTCATGATTGCCTTCAGAACGGTTGGAGTAAGCAATGTAATCTAAAGGCGGAAAGTAAGGCAATGCTTCTTCTGATTCATCAGGAGCAGACGCCGTTGCTTCAGGGTTGTATGACTCCCAAGCAACAGTAACTTTGTCGAAAAGATATGGACTCTGAAACACGCCGCGCACTTCGATCTTATCGCCTACATTAACTTCGCTAGCCACCGGTATCATGATGGCATGACGACTCAGTACCTCAACTGCTGCCACCACTCGTTCACGATCAGCTGTCAGCGCCAGAGCAAAACCAATATGAGTAGCATCAGGATTGAGCAAGGCATCACGATCATCTTGCCGACCAAGCATAATCTTCAAAATTCTTGCTACCGCAGCCTTGCACATCCGCTTAGAGCCAACCTCAGCAGTTTTGACTGAGGCAATTCCCTCATTCAACGCATCAGCACCTGCAAGGAGAGTGAACCTACGATCAGGGCCATCGCCAGCAGAATTAAAATGCGATAAAACGTTGCGCTTCGCCAAATCGCTAGCAAGCTCACCAGCCATTTGTTCAGCAACATTATCAGGAGTTACTGCGGAAACACCATATGCCTGCCGTTCTCGATTGAGAAGAGAAACAGCATACTGTCCCAACTCTGGACCACCGACAGCAGTCAAATTTTCAGGCAAGGCCGCCTGTTCGTCCAAGTAGTGTACTTCGGTCAAAGACTCAAGGGCAGGATGTGGGTTCTCTATCCACTCAGTACCGCGGATAGCACCGCCAGCAGTACCACCAGTAGCGCCTGGCTGCTGACCGGCAGATCTTCCAGCTGCTGCTTCTTCTCTGCCAGCAGCCGAATTTGGGTCGACTTCTTGAGTGCCTAAAACTGTTTTCTTTAATCGCTCAGTACGATCAAAAAGCGAGTCATATTCGAATGTCTTTTTGAAAATTGCATTCTCGAGTGACGCTAGGCGATGGTCAATATTGTCGGCAGGGCTAGACGAACCTAAAGTGACCTGCTCAAGATGCCCTATGGCTGGATAAGAGTCTTTTATTGGAGCATTGCCGAGTGCATTGTAGCCAGGCGGTTGGCCATAGGCTTGTGGTGGAGGTGAGCCGCCCGGGACTAAAGCCGGGACCAAGGCAGAGCCTTGGGGCAAAAGTAAAGTGGGAGCTGAGCCAAAAGTTGGTGCCTGAGAACCTGCTGGAATTTGTGCTGGAACTTGCGCCGGCAAGGGCGCTCCCGGTCGAGCTACGCGCGTGAGCGAAGTGGGCACTAAGGGTGGCGAAGATGAACTAGGTGCCACTGGTGTTAGACCGGGCCTAGCGACACGAGTGGGGCTAGGCTGTGCTGTCGCAGGCGGCGACAGCGGTAAGCCAACCCCATTTGGCGCGAGAAAAAGCGGCGGAGGGGCTGCCTTAGGGATAGGAGAGGGAGGTGGAGCGGCTTTGGGTATAGGAGACGGCGGTGGCACCTTCTCATCAGAAGATGCAAGCTGTTGGGTCAGAGCTAAAGAGCCATCAGCCTCACTAGCCAGGGCTGGAGAAGTTGCAATAGTTGCAGCGCTTCCAAGCGAGGCCGTTGAAAGCAAAACGGTCATGCTTAAAGCGATACTCGCTCTAGCCCGCATCCTTTTATCCCCTCAGTTCCAATAAAGACATTGTGCGCATAACTGCCTCAAAATCACAAACTATCGCTCTAATGATTAAGTCTCCCATTCGTCGAATTCAGCATTGCTATTGCCCCCTGACGACCAGTCTTTCCTCCCGACTGCCGATGCGAATAAAATAGGTCGGGACGGCAAGCTGTACAAAATGAACATACATCAACTTCTGCCACTCCTGCCAACAGAAGCTGCATTGCATTGAAAGCTTTTAGGTCGGGCCGAGGCTGTGATTGCGGAGAATCACAATGTAGCACCGCTGTTTCTTGCAGTCCTTGAAGTTCTCGTCTCCCTTGATTACTTTCGCGCTTTACCAAACCATGAGCCATCTGAGCTTTCACTAGACTACCGTCAAGAGGCAGAGACAATGTCAACAATAACTGCTCAACGACATCTTCACCGGTGGGATAGCAGCAGGTGCCAATGGCGGGGCCAACAGCTGCAACCATTTGCGAAACATCGCCCCCCCACTCTTCTATCATTAGCTTGACAGCATTAGCGGCAATTGCCTGAGCAGTGCCCCGCCAACCAGCGTGAACGATTGAAACCAACTCTTTCTTCTTCTCGTAAATGATTACCGGTACGCAGTCGGCAAAATGCAGCAACAAAGGTACTGCGGCAAGATTTGTAGAAACGCCATCAACATTAGCCATATCTGGCTTAGCTGTAGCTTCTAATATGGGCACTACAGTGCCCGAATGAACTTGCCCAGGCACTTTTAGATAGTCATGATTGGCGCCGAGCACTGCACACAAGCGCTCGCGATTAGCTAACGCAGTGCGCTTCACCGCATCATCAGGCACATTGCGACCCAGATTGAAAAAGTCATATGGCCCACTAGCGGTACCAGGGCCGACTCTGGTAGTGAAAGCATGGGTCAGCCTCTCACTATATTGAGCCAACAAAGGCGACTGAACAAGAGTAAGACCGTCACGGTCATTAACGTCCCAGAGATTAGTTCTAAGCGCCTGCTCTAAATGAATAGTATGCATCACTGAATTGACAAACCTCCACATATATTGATTGCCTGCCCAGTTATCGCGCCGGCCTCGTGTGTGCAAAGATAAACCACTAAGCTGGCTACTTCGGAAGGCTCAACCAGGCGCATTTGCGGCACAGACAGCCTAGTAATTTCCAACGACTGCTCACTCTCTATTTGATTTAACTCACACCAAAGTGGATCGTTAATTTGAGCATAGGCCATGTCTGTAGCGACCCAGCCGGGGCAGACAGCGTTGACAGTGACGCCATTGCGAGCCTGCTCTAAGGCAGTAGCTTGGGTTAAACCGATCAAAGCAAATTTAGAGGCAGAATAAGCAGCACCATAAGCTTCTGCATGCTTTCCCGATATCGATGAGACATTAACAATGCGGCCCCAGCTCTGGGCGATCATAGCTGGCAGACAAGCTTTTGAGCTGACAACAGCGCTAGTCAAATTGGTCTCAAGCACTTCTAGCCACGAAGCAATATCGTGTTGAGCAACCGCTTCAGTGCGATATATGCCAGCGTTATTAATAAGAATATCGACGCGACCAAAGCTCGTGTGAACTAGCTCTAAGGCCCTTTCAAGCTCTGCAGCCCGGCTGACATCGGCGATAAAATAAGGGGCCTGAACGCCGACGAGATCTTTAATTTCGTTGCTCACAGCCATAAGCCGCGCTTCTTGCCGACCAAGCAGGGCCACGGTGCAACCAGCCTGAGCCAAAGCAATGGCAACAGCCCGCCCAATACCTCGACCAGCTCCTGTAATCAGAGCTTTCCTTTGGGCCAGAGCATGGCTGGCAAAACTAGTGGCCGGATTCATTATGAGGAACTCTGAATAGATATTGAAAGTACTTCTTTTATATTATGGAGCCAATTCGAATGACACGCTGATTTTTCTGTAATTACCAAGGGTACAGCTTTGCAGGCCTTGCAAAGGGGGGTCTAAAGTACGTTTCAGAAACTGAACGGGGAACATTGCTAAAATTCAGTAGTCTTAAACAACATGGTCTGTGACTTGAAGCCCTCTTGCTAAAAACATTGCTAAAGAAAACTGGTAAAGAAAACCGACCACTCAAGAGATTGAACGAAATCTCATTATTATACTAATTCAGTCCGGCAGAGGCTGTACAAATCTAAGGTACAAAAAGATGACATCCAAATCTTATTCCATCAAACGGTCGATTTTGGCGGGTGCACTTCTGCTCAGTCAATCGATAGCACTAACTCCACTTGCAGCAATGGCAGCCGACAATGATGTCCACGTTGCTGGTCAAGCAATTTTCTCAGTACCTGCAGCAGGCGGCATGACTGCCGACAAAAGAGCAGCTGTGGTGCAACAAAATTTAGACAATGCCCTTGTTGCCGCTAAAGATAGAGGCCCAGCGTCAGTAAACATCACTTACGTCAAAGGTGTGCCTGTGATCACGCTAGGCGGCTACCAAGTTGTCACCGTCGATAGTGCCAGTGCCAAAACAGCAGGCAGCAGCCCAGCTCTGTTGGCTAAGAAATGGGCAGATTCTCTGCGTGAATCACTCAGAGATCAAGCCAGCATTCAAAGTTATGTAGGCCAATTATCAGGTGATTATTTCGCCTCGGCACCATCGACTATCAATACCCCTATTCAACAACAGCAACAAGCTTACAATCCTATGCAACAGCCTCAACAAGGCTATGGTCAAGCTCAAAACACCTATCAAGCCCAAACACCATATCAACAGCCCCAGGCTCCATACCAACAGCAAGCACCTTATGGTCAGCCTCAGGGCGGATACAGACAAGGAAGAATCACCTATGCACCTGCTGGCTTAGTTATTCCAATTTCACTGAGCAGTGGTATTGCCACCCAAGTAGCTAAGGCTGGTGACTTGATTCAAGCTTCGGTAAGCCAAACAGTCATGCTGGGCGATTCAACTATTCCTGCTGGTTCGACCATCATTGGCACCATCACAGATGCTAAAGGTGGAACCTACCTAGGTCGCGCCGGTAGCCTCGACATCAAGTTCAACCGGCTAAGAACACCAGATGGCACCGAGACTCCAATTTCAGCTCACTTAATTGGTGGCATCGGTAAGTACGCCGGCAGCGGCACAGACGAAACCACTCTCAAGGGCGAAACCTGGAAGACCAAACTTGGTCAAGCAGCCATTCGCGGTGGTATCGGAGCTGGCACAGGCGCCGCCCTCGGAACAGCGGTAGGAGCCATAGCTGGCGGTGGACGCGGTGTCGGTAAAGGCGCTTGGTCTGGTACTGCTATCGGTGGCACAGTCGGAGTTGCCCAAAGCGTACTTCTAAGAAAAGGCAAAGACGTGTTGATTCCTGCCGGTACAGCCATGCAATTGCAGCTCGATGCTCCTGTTACAGTAGCTGGAGCTGGTGCACAACAGGCCCCCTACTAAACAGGAAGTAGACGCTAGTCCAAGATACAAAAGAAAAGAGAAGGAGTTTATATCCTTCTCTTTTCTTTTGTATCGCTTTTAGCCTTCGCTTACTCTATCAGCTTACTTGCTGTCAGCTTGCTTGGTTTTCTTCTTCGTCGTTTTGACATCGCCGTGCACTTTAGCGTTGGCGTTAGGCAACATTTGCGCTTCGCTGGCGGGCTCACCGGTGAACTCTTGCTTGAACTCAACTAAGAACTCATCGCCCGGTTTGATTATCGCTTCATTGCCCTTAACCACGGTATCTTCAATCAGCCAGCTACCAGGTACGCCAGAGAGAAAGCCCCAGGCAAATCCCTTGATGCGACGGTGCCTCACATTTGTACCCACTGGTTTCATGAATGCAAACGATGGATTGGCGGCACCCATTAGACCTAGGGCTACCGGCATCGCACCAAAGCTGAAGACACCAACCGGAGCCATGGCAGCATTCAAACCAATACGAACTGCTTTGTACTTGAGCTGCTGCTCCCATGGACCAGCTACTTGACCCAAGTGGTTAACACCAAGAACTCTACCCTCAGCTTTGTTCTTGATGAAAAGCGCTGCTTTGGCTGGAGTAGCAACTAGAGGTAGGTGCTCACCTTTCTCTGTGACGATTTCATCGAACTCAACGCCTAAGCAGCCAGAGTTACGATACCAACGGTTAGAGCTAATCAATGAGTGCATAACACTGCGGGCCGGTAATGCGTAGTTGATATGACCTTGCACAGCAGAGCCTTTTTTAGCAATAAGGCGATCGCCGATTTTGAGATCGAACTTCAAACGAGCCTCTAAGCCATCACCTTTGTGAGCATTCTTTGAAGAAATCTGCGAAGTGACAACAACTGGAAATTTAGCACCAGTTTTAATTCTTGTCTTCCCTTCATCTGTTGGTAGATTCTCGTATTGAATTGTCTCTTCAGTTTCTGTTACTTCATCACTATCAATGATGATTGGACCATCACCATTGGCGATAATCTGCTCAGGAGCGCTAACCCCAGTTTCAACAACACTGGCACCAAGCTCAACGAGCATATCGGCGGACAGTGAATCAACAGTCGAAAGGGCACCGCTGCCACCACCAACTTTCGGTGTCTCTACCGCAGTGTCACCTAATAAATTCTTGCCATTAGGTGAAAGTACACTGCCAGCTTCCAGTCCATGCGCCGATTCTCCACCTGAAATGGCTTGAATCACTGGACTAGAAACAACTGGTGTAGAACCAGGAGAACCAGAACTAGCTGAAGGAGAACTAGTCGGAGCACTGACAGCAGATACCCCAGTCACTTCGGATGTACTATCAGAGTCAACCACGAGAACTTCTTCGCTAGCTGCTGGAGCTGCACTAGAAGAAGTAGAAGTAGTCGAGGAAGTAGAAGAATCTTTAGTAGCAGTTGTAATCACGGCACTGTCAGTAGCGACAGATGCAGGGAGACTCGGGGTAACCTCGGCAATTGCTTTGCCGTTAGCATCTGATTTACTTGTCGCTGCCTTGTCTTCTGACTTAACTTCAGAACTAAGCTCAGGCTTAACTTCAGGCTGCGCCTCAACTTTAACCTCAGGCTTGGGTTCAGACTTAACTTCAGCCTTCTCCTCAACCTTGACTTCCGGCTTGGACTCTACCTTAGGTTGTACTTTAGGCTGTACTTTTTTTACGTCATCTGACTCGATGATAAACATAGAATCAGACTTACTATCATTCCATGAAGGAGCAACGCTTTCGCTTTGCCCACTCTTCTCGCTGACTTCTGGTTCAGCGGCCCAGACTGGCTGCCATCCGGCCAAAGCAGAGAAGGCTAAACCTGAGCAGACTAACTCTACGCTCAGCAGCAGTGAAAGTGCCCGCGGAACCACACGAACACGGCGGGCAGCAGTAGTCAAGTTCAGGTTTTCAGGATACCGGTTGCTTTTGCTTTGAGAAATCATTTACGAGCCTGCTTCAGTTTCAAACGACAAATAGAACGACAGATGATGCCAAGTTAGAAATTTATACAATTAATAGGCGAATATATACATGCTTGACTTCAATTCTTAATCTGCCACATGTAACCGCTTGTGACTTTCAAGCTACACAGTCGAAGCCAACCAAGGCTCAATTTGAGCCTTGGTTGCACCTAACCAAATCAATAGCCAGGGCCAAGTAGCTGGAAGCCGGCCCAGCTCTTTAGCGACGGATCTTTCGAAATTGCCGCTAGTTGAGCCTTTCGTAGACCTTGAGCCGGATTAAGACCAGCTTGCTTACTATTGAAGACACTAACAAGCTCGTCAATACGCTGAGAATCTGGCTGCCACCACAAACTCATCAGTACATTTCGAGCACCAGCATAATTCAAACCACGGCTGAAAATCTTGACAGCATTGCCGCGGACATCTTTTGAGTTGACAGAGCTCGCACTCCAAACGATTAGGTCGACGGCCATTGGTGTTCCACAAAGGCGATCTACAGTTACTTTTCTTCCCTGATCATCTTTATCACCAAAGATCGGCAAGACCGACCTAAGGGGATTATTCTCTATCAAAGGCAATTTAGCAGAGAAGTGCACCACTGACTTGCCTTTCGACTGCTCCTCGAGATTTGGCAAACTAGCGTCTTTACCAGTCAATGTTGTCACTCGGTCTGCACCAACGGCTGACGTAATCTGTGCAGTCTCCGTCTGCTCTGAGCCACCGCTGGCAGAGTTGGTAGAGGCCACCAACATGCTCAAATCAGCAGTATATTCAGGCGGGCAATCCATTATCACAGACATTGATGACGCCATCGAAAGCAAATGACCTTCCACAAAGAACTTGCCTTTTTCATCAATCAAGGCAGCAAAAGGAAGATTGTAAAGTGGCCCGTCCGGTATAAATACCACCATCTGCTCAGCAGTTGTAGGCAAGAATTGTCGCACCGAAGCGGGCAGCAACTGATTGTATAGAGCACGCAGAGTTAACTTTTCCCCCTGACTTCCGTCCTCTTCAGCACCACCTTTAGCACTAGTTTCGAGCAATGTCGTCACTTGGTTTTTCAACTTAGTTCTGTTAACAGGTAAGTTGGTCGAAGAAATGCGACCCAGTGGATCAATCGTAAATACCATGGTCGACTCTGGGCCTACCAGATATTCAACCACTGTCGCTTTGGTCTTCTGTACTGCAGCAATGATGTCGGCAGGAGAATTTGGCACTGGAGCAATCAAGCGAGCCAGCGATCGATTGGAAGTGACGATCGAACGAAAACGTTCCATCCAACTCTGCCATTCTTTCACCAACTTATCAGGAGTAGCAGAGACTTCAGCTGCGTGGATGCGTGCTCGTTGTGTAGTCAGTTCAACATAGACGTCGCGATCCTCAGGCTTGACCTGACCACCACGTCTCAGCCATTCGCTGATGAAGTTTTCTTCCTTAATCTGCTCAGCGGCCAGCAATGCCTGTTCAGTTAATCCTTGATTGGCCATCAATTGTACTAGAGAGGCGCCCATGTCTTCGCGACTTGTGGGAAAACCAAGACTATCAGCTGTCGAGAAATCTCCAGCTTGGGGTGAACGGAAATAAGAAACAGCACTCTTTAGAGACTCCTTGGCCAGGTCTATTTCTTGTCTTGTCAGTTGCAACTTGGCTCGAAGCAAGTAAGACCGCCACAAGCAGCCGTCATCGTTGATGCGCTCTGAAATACCAACTGCCTTATTGACATAATTTTCGGCTGAGGTCAAATCAGAGGCCTTGAATGCAGTTTCAGCCAAACACTGATAAAGTCGGCCTTTTAGTTGCTGCTCTTTCGTGTTCGCTAATATGTTTAAAGCGCCCTCTAGGTGGCTCTTCGCATCACGATATGCTCCACTGCGGTACTCGGCACCGGCCATATTCTGCAAAACAGTGGCATGCAATTTCGGAGCTTTAGGCTGTATGACAGCCTGAAAATCGATGGCCTGCATAAAATAAGTCAGGCCTTTTGCCACTTGGCCATCAAGAACTTCGATCACACCAAGGGCGTTTGTGGCTTGAGCTTGGTTGTATGCATCAGATTTAGCCTTAAATACAGGCAAGGCCTTCAGTAAATATTGCCGAGCCTGATCCAAATCACCTGTTGACGCTAAGCAGTAAGCATAGCCTTGGTCCATATTGGCCCTGGCCACATCAGAAATCGCTCTCGAATCTAGCTTAGGCAACAAAGCATAGACTTGTTCATACGTCTTACGAGCGCTCGAAAATTCATCAGCGGCATACTGAGCATTGGCCAATGTCTGCAAAGCAGGAACGAGATAAACCACACCATCTTTGGGATTGGAGCGAGCCAATGATACAAGTTTGTTGGCCTCTTCTAGAGCGGCAGTAAACCATCCCATTTCAATCATGCTGGTGACTGTAGCAATTCTAATTTGTACAGCCTTCGGTAAATCGCCGGCTTGCACACTATAGGTAGCTCCTTCTTGGAAGAACCTAGTCGCTTCTTTCGGTTTACCAAATTGCAAACAAAGATTGGCGCAGAGATACATCACTCGGGCTGCTTCAGCCGGATTGTTCAGGCCCGACGTAGTCAAGACCTTAAGCGCCGCATCTAATTGCTGCGTCGCCCACACCGGATTGTCCAATCCAAAATAGGCTTGAGCAAGAGCAACTCTAGCTCTTGCTAGCGATTGCTGATCTTGCACGCTGGCTAGAACTTCAACAGCGTTCTCGCCTAAATATTTGGCCTTAATCCAAGATCCTTGCTCGACGTAACAACGGCACATGTTTGTTAGGGCCTTACCTTGGCCTTCGGCGTACTTCATCTCTAAGCTCATGCCATACATCTCTTGCCAAGCGATCAAAGCTTGGCTTATCAAATGCTGCTCGAAGTACTTCTCGCCGCGCTTCTCCAAATCTTGGATTTTCTCCATTGACTGCGGAGTTTGAGCCATCTCTGAGATTTTCTCTAGCTCTTTAATGATGGTCTCGCCACCCTTCGACTTATCAGGAAAGAAGTTGCCCATTTGCGAATTAGGGTTGGGATTAACCACAGCGGGACTGCTGGAATTTTGTTTGACCTGTGTCGTCGAGCCAGCGGCGGTGCTGCGCTCTTGCGCAAACACTGACAGGGGGGCACCACACTCGATGCCGGCTACAAGCACGGTACATGCAACTGCAATAACTATTTTCATTGGCAAATTTTTCTCAAATTTCCTACGTACAACCAGACTTACTGAAGTCTCAAGCAGACCCTAAACGAGCAACGGCTCAAAGCCATCTGCAGACATCGACCTGTAGGATAGTCAATTTACACAATTTTTGCCTGTGAAATAAGCAGCTTTCCACCTCAGATGGGCAAAAAATAAGGTTGCCGAGTGATAGTGAAATTGAGCTAATTGGGAACAACAGCAGATTTGCCGTCGTCTTCGTCAATTCCAACTACTACCTATGATCACTTCTGCGAAACAGATATGCATTTCAAAACAGATAAACAGGAGACATAGCAAGGATATGCAACGCATACTCAATTTTCAAAGAATTTGTCAAAAGTCTGATGCTCACTGAGGAACGCCTATCGAAAAAAATAAATTTAATGGTAGTCTTCTTGTTACCGAGCATTAAGCTCGCACCATCACTCAAACAAAGTATTCCTTATTATTAGAAATTTTATTAGAAACTTTGAACGGAAGAAATTCCCTATAACTAGAAGTTAGGAGCAAACGATGAAACTGCAGATTCGTAACGCTACATTGGCCATTCTAGGCCTGATCACCAGCCAAGCACTTGTGTTCGGTACTTTGCCAGCCCAGGCTCAGACTTACTCAGCAACAGTGACCAAGGCACAACCAAGCAAAACGAAACAGTTTTTCCAAAAACATGACACTGTGCGCAAAGCCACCATCGGTGCTGGCGTGGGCACAGCAGCCGGTGCCGTCACTGGCTTAGTGGCAGGCAAAGGCATGGTCAGGGGCGCTGCCATCGGGGCCGGTACCGGTGCTGCCGTCGGAGTCATCAATGGCAACAAGACGCTGGCTAAACATCCGATCATGAGAGACATGGCAACAGGTACAGCAGCAGCCACAGGTATTACAATGGCAGCTACAAAAGGCCGCGGTGGCGCCAAAACTACAGTAAAAGGTGCAGCCCTCGGAGCAGCACTAGGGCTAGGAGTGGGTCTCTTCAGAGACAAACTCAAGTAGGCCAAATAGTATCGAAAAAGGAACTATGAAGAACAGAAGTCAAGTACTCGCAGCTGCAGCAGAAAGAGAATTTGACCTGGTAATCATTGGAGGTGGCATCGTTGGAGCAGGAGTTGCTCAAGATGCTGCCTCTCGTGGTTTATCAGTATTACTACTAGAAAAAGACGACTTTGCCTCGGGCACTTCGAGCCGCACCACTAAACTTATTCACGGTGGCTTGAGATATCTAGAACAACTGCAGTTTCGCCTCACCCGTGAACTCTGCCAAGAGCGTGGGCTGCTAGAAACCCTTGCACCACATATGGTGAGAGACTTTTCCTTCATGCTACCGATCACCAAAGGCAAGAAATTTTTCGGCCTCAAGGCTGACGTCGGCTTAACTCTCTACGACCTGCTTTCAATCAATGCTCGAGGCGTGCGCACCCACCAACGCCTCAACCGCAAAGAAACCCTGGGCGCAGCGCCATCGCTTAATGCATCCTTAGTATCAGGTGGTTTGCGCTTTCACGACTGCATCACTGACGACAGCAGAGTAGTGATGGAAGTAATCAAGTCGGCCTGCGAATTTGGGGCCGCTGCCGTTAATTATCTCGAAGCAATAGATTTTAAGACTAAAGACGGAAGAGTAGAAGCAATCGTTTGCCGCGACCGCTTCAATGGCCAAGAGTTAGTCGTACGCTGCCGCGCTTGCATCAATGCTACAGGAGTTTGGTCAGACATTCTGCTGCGGCAGCTAGAGCCGACCTGGAGCAACAAAGTACAGCCGGCCAAAGGCACTCACATAATGCTGCCCTTATCTTGCTTTGAAACCAGCACGGCTCTATTTCTTCCCACGAACGATGGTCGCTATGTCTTTGTCGTACCATGGCAAAAAGCTCTAATGGTCGGCACAACAGACATTGGCTACGAAGGCCCCCTAGACAAGCCTGTGGCAACTAGCGAAGAAGTAGATTATCTGCTGGGCATACTTAACTCGTACCGCAAGAGTGGCAATAAAAACAATGCAGACGCCCAACTCACAAGAACAGATGTCATTGCTACTTGGGCCGGGCTCCGCCCGTTAGTCGGGGGAGAGCACGATGGCGGCAGCGGCAATAATTCAGAGAAAAATGGCAGCAAAGACAGCAAAGATAGTGAAAAAACTGCCACCATATCTCGCGAGCATTTACTCTTCGAAGGCCCTTATGGCGTAATTGGACTAATCGGTGGCAAATTGACGAACTACCGAATGCTTGCAATTCACGTAGTTGATATGGCACTGAAACAGTTGGTAAATCAAGATAGCAAGTATCACGGTTTCAGCCACAGCAAGACCGATAAGATCATGCTCGGTGGTTGGAGCGACAAAACAGACTTCCTCAATAGCACAGCACAAATATCGGCTCAGTCGAGAAAACTCTCGCTCGACCCTGCCACTATCGATCACTTAATTGCTACCTACGGCAAAGATGCTCTTAAAGTTATCGAACGGGTCGAACAAACTCCCGCCTTAAGCGAGCGCATTTGTCCCGATTTTCCTCCGATAATGGCTGAAGTGCCCTATTGCCTTGACAATGAAATGGCAATTTCACTTGAAGACATTTTGTCACGTCGAATACGCCTAGGCTTCGTGCACCAAGGTCAGTGCCTCGAATCTGCACCAAAAGTAGCAAGATTACTTCAAAATCTATCTTACTGGGATTCTCAAAGAGCGGCAGTTGAACTGGAGCAGTTCGAACAAAGCTTATTAGCTCAGCTGGCACCGGCATCACAGCTAGTATCGGTCTAACTTAAGAGTTCAAATTGTCAGCCTCTACCAAAGCTAAAATTGCCACACCAACCAAAATTGTCGTGATCGGCAAGGTGCCGACGGCTCTAGCTGCCAGACTGAGCGCAGTTGGCACAGTCAGTTACTTAGAGCGCACCATGGCCCTAAGTGAAGCAGAAATTATTGGCGCCGCCAGCCAAGCCAAAATTATTCTAACTGAGCCACCAGACCAGATTACTGCAAGCATAATTAAAGCCTGCCCCGAATTGATCATGATTGCTCAACGAGCAGTTGGCTACGACAATATCAATCTCAACGACTGTGAGCCCAGACCAATTCTTGTCACCAATACTCCAGGGGTGCTCGATAATGCCACGGCCGATTTAGCCTTCACCCTAGTGCTAGCAGCTGGCCGGCGCATTGTAGAAGCCGACAACTATGTGCGCTCGGGGCAGTGGCAAGGTTTTGAAAATGATTTGTTGTTAGGCACGGAGATGTACGGTCGCACCATCGGCATAATTGGAATGGGTCGAATTGGCTCAGCCATGGCCAGACGGGCCCAAGGTTTTGGCATGAATATTCTCTACTGCCGCGCCAACGAAACCAATAGCACTGCTGACGACAGCAACATCACACTCGATCAAAATGATTTGAATTGGCAAGCCCAATTAGGAGCCAAGAGAGTTTCACTCAATACTGTTCTTCGGCAGTCAGACTACATTTCATTACACTGTCCCCATAACAAGCAAACCGAAAAGCTCATTGGCAAAGAACAATTTTCTCTGATGAAAAAGAGCGCCATATTTATCAACACAGCCAGAGGCAAAATAGTTGATGAAGAGGCACTATCTCAGGCTATTGAAAGCGGCCAAATCAAAGGCGCCGGTCTTGACGTCTTCTATCACGAGCCTAAAGTCAGCGAGGCCTTGCTCAAAGCACCCAATGTGGTACTGGCTCCGCATATAGGGTCAGCCTCAGAGCAAACTCGCTATGCCATGGCCGAACTTGCAGTTAAAAGCGTCGAGCTTGCTTTAGCAGGCAAATTGCCAGCCAACGC
The DNA here is from genome assembly GCA_018062085.1 of bacterium. Lineage (GTDB taxonomy): Bacteria > Cyanobacteriota > Vampirovibrionia > Obscuribacterales > Obscuribacteraceae. The sequence goes on from JAGOSY010000003.1 coordinate 255,394, forward strand.
CTTAAACGCTGAGTTATTTGACCACTGGCTAAAGAATCGAAACTAAGCGCCGCTACTTTTTTGTAGTTTTGCTTTTGTCCAAGTCGTCATCATCAAAGGTCGTGGTATCTATAACTTTTTGCTTAACTGTATTGCGCGATGCCTGCCGATACTTGTTGGCTAAACGCGGGATGAACTTGGTTTTAGAATTAGCACCGCCGGCAGCTTTGACAGAGCTTTCTACCTTCTTAGAGGTTGCCTTCTGCAGCGACTGCTCTGCTTGTGATTCAGTCACCATTATGAGGTAACTCTCATAACGTGTAAGAGAAACAGGACGATCTATATCGGCTAACTCGCTCTCTTTGCTGTCGGCAATATCCTCTACTTCTGGCTCAGAGTCGGACTCAGGTTCTTCTTCAGGTTCTTCTTCAGGCTCTTCTTTAGGTTCTTCTTCATCGTCGCCGAGCAAGTCAGAAAGGGAGTCTAAAACAGCGCAACCAGCCTCAACCAAGTGCAGGCAATCAGCAAAACGACACTGCAAGCCTAATTCATCAATCTCAGGAAACTGTGCAGCGACATCACGAGGCTCAGGATGAAGAAACTCAATTAAGTTGAAGCCCGGGGTATCGGCAATCCAAGAAACCAGATTAGTCTGATCAGAAGATTCGGCAATTTTCAGATCGTTTGATCCCTCAGGGGCATCGGAGAGATTTAAATTCAGTCGATAGAGTTCCGAATACGTAGTTGTGTGACGACCGACTCCAAAGTCATTTTCCATCAAACCGGTCTTCAAATTCAGCCCCGGGCAAAGTTTATTGAGCATGGTCGATTTGCCAACCCCTGACGGGCCCGCGAATACAGAGATTTTACCAGCGAGTAAAGAGGCCAGTTCAGAGAGGCCAGCCGAAGTCTTAGCAGAAACAAATATAACAAAGTATCCAAGAGGTTCATAAATAGATCTTAAATGATCTAAGTCGTTTTTAGCCCCTAAATCGGCCTTATTGAAGCACAAAATAGGGCGCGAAACTGGCAGTGTGAGCTGAAAGTGGACTATATAGCGATCTGTCCAGAGGGGGTTCCATTGGGGCTGTTTGACAGCCTGTACAATGACTACCTGGTCTACATTGGCTAGAGATGGTCTTGCGATAAGGCTACGCCGCTCGAGTATCGTCGTAATGATGGCGCTCTTTTCGGTCAAATCGAGTTCGTCGAGTTCAACTCTGTCACCTGTGACGATTGCCACCCGTTCTTTCTTTAGGCGCCCTCTGGCCTGGCAGGTGAGCAAAATGTCGGTTGTAGTTCCCGTCCCCGTCTGATCGTTTTGATCAGTGCCCAAACTGGTGACATGCACGAGATAACCTCCAGCATGACTTCTAAGAACGGTTCCAACAATCGACAAAACTCTCTCAAACTCCGAGAAACACAGACCAAGCCGAAGCTATCTACATAAGGTAAGGATAGCTAAATAAGGAAAGAACGGCAACAATACAAAACTCTACTCAATAGGCACAGAGAATCGCACATGAGCACGGCAACCATGACACAAATCAGCAATACTGAAACCAGTGGAGAAGATATGACCTCCGCTATCACCGGCACTGAACAATCGATTTGTGAGTTAACTCACATTCGCAACATTGCCATCATCGCCCACGTTGACCACGGCAAGACTACTCTTGTTGATGGCTTCTTGCGTCAAACCGGAATCTTCCGCGAGAACCAAGAGCTGGTCGAATGCGTCATGGACAGCAACGCCTTAGAGCGTGAACGCGGCATCACCATTCTCGCCAAAAATACTGCTGTTACCTATAAAGATCATTTGGTCAATATCGTTGATACACCAGGACACGCAGACTTCGGCGGCGAAGTTGAACGTATTCTCGGCATGGTTGACGGTTGCCTACTAGTTGTAGATTGCGGCGAAGGCCCAATGCCACAAACTCGCTTTGTCTTGCGCAAAGCCTTAGAGCGCGGTTTGCGCCCTATCGTAGTGGTCAATAAAGTTGACCGTCCTAACATAGACCCACACCTAGCCGTCGATAAAGTATTCGATCTCTTCGTTGAACTGGGCGCCACCGCTGAGCAACTAGACTTCCCTTATATCTTCGCTTCTGGTGTCAAAGGCATCGCCATGAAGGACCCGAAAGAAGAAGGGACTGATCTAAAACCTCTGCTCGACCTCATTCTTGAACATTGCCCACCACCAACTGGTAGCCCATCCGAGCCGCTACAAATGCAAATCAGCATTTTGGAATATAGCGACTATTTAGGTCGTATCGGCGTTGGCCGCATCTATAACGGTCGCGTTAAAGCTGGCGAACAAGTTTCGATGATCAAAGAAGATGGCTCAGTTGTTAAAGGCAAAATCGCCAAACTGTTCACCTTCCACGGCTTGAAGAAAGTTGAAGCTGAGTCAGCTGAAGCTGGCGAAATCGTAGCAATTGCTGGATTCACTACCGCTAACGTTGGCGACACCATCGCTTCGCTCGATGCTCCAATTGCTCTGCACCGCGTCAAAATCGACGAACCAACCATGAAAATGGCTTTCTTAGTTAACGACAGCCCATTTGCCGGACGAGAAGGTAAGTTCGTTACTTCCCGTCAATTGCGCTCACGTCTCTTCCACGAACTAGAAACAAACGTTAGCTTGCGCGTAAACGAAACCGATAACACAGATACATTTATCGTCAGCGGCCGGGGCGAGCTGCACCTCGGCATCTTAATTGAAACCATGCGTCGTGAAGGTTATGAGTTCCAAGTATCAAGACCAGAAGTTATCTGCAAAGAAATCGACGGAGTCACTAACGAACCATTCGAACGTTTGTTCATCGACGTGCCAGATGATTACACTGGTGCTGTAATGAACGAAATGGGCCCACGCAAAGCTGAACTACAAAACATGAATGTAGAAGGCAGCATGGCCTTGCTCGAATTCATCGTGCCAACCAGAGGCATGATTGGCTTCAGAAGCGAATTCTTGCGCCTGACCAAAGGCAATGGCATCATGAACCATGCCTTCCTTGAATATCGTCCATGGTGTGGTGATATTGCTCGCCAAAGAAATGGCGCACTTGTTGCCTGGGAAGAAGGAACAACTACAGCCTACGCCATCGGCAAAGCTGAAGATCGTGGCTTCTTCTTCATCACCCCACAAACTCACGTTTATTCGGGCATGATTGTGGGCGAGCACAACCGCACACAAGATCTCGACATCAACGTTTGCAAAGTCAAACAGCTTACAAACATGCGCTCAGCATCGGCAGAAGTTCTTTACACATTGCAAGCACCAGTCGAAATGGGTCTCGAGAAATGTCTCGAATACATCCATGATGATGAGCTTGTTGAAGTGACACCGCAGTCAGTGCGTATGCGCAAACGCCAAATCACTCGCCGATAATCTCGACGAATATAAAATCAAAAGACGCAGTGATTATTGTCACTGCGTCTTTTCTTTGTTGATCAGTTCTTTTATTGATTGCGAGCTATTGGTTACGAGCTACTGATTGCGAGATGGTGCTGCCACAGGGGCGATGCCGACGAGCGAATCAATTTTATCGAGAGTCTGAGCCATGACGACAATTTGCGAATAGGTAAAATTACCGCCAGTAGAGGCCTTCATAGTGGCCTTCACCAACTTAAAAGTTTGCAATTGCTTCTTGGCCTTGTTGGCCTTACTAGCACTCAATTTACCCTGGGCAGTATCTTGGGCAATGCGAGCTTCGGCCCGGGCCTGCCGGCCGTCAATGTCTGTCCAGGCAACAATTTGACCAACACCTTGGCGAATATCAAGGCTGCGGGTCAACCTATCAAGATCGCGCACTAGTGATTCGGTCTCAGCCAAATTAAGACCGCCACCTGAAGTTTCGAAGGCAACTTTAGCCTGGGCAACACGATCGACTTCACGCTTTAGTTGCGAAGCAGTGGCCCCGTTGATCTTCTGAGACAAGAGAGCCTGACCAATCTGCTTAGAAATACTCTGCACTCGCCCATCAATACCGCTCCATTGAGCAGTTTTACCAGCAATTTGAGTGTCAATGCGGCCGTTCAATTTTTCAAGATCGGCAACCAGCGAAATTGACTCAGCGTAGCTCAAACCAGTACCAGAAAAGCGATAAGTGATCTCATCGCGACTGATGCGATCAAGCTCTTTAGTGAATTCTTGAGTCTGCGCCATAGTCAACTGACCAGAGGCAACAGCCCCAGCAATCTTCTTATCGAGCTCAGCTTGTCTTGCATCAACATCTGGCACAGCCGCTTGAGTGTCACCCATATTAGATTCAATACTGTTGGCAAGACGCTCTAACTCAAGAGAGAGAGCGGCGTGCTCTCCAAAACTAAGGCCTCCAGAAGACCTGTACTTAGCCTCTTGATCAAGAATACGATAGAAATCTTTCTTCAACGAGTCTGAGTCTTTTACGGTCAAACGGCCCTGCATAACGCCTTCAGTAATGCGTTGGTAAAGCTCGGCTTGGCGCTTAGAAATGTCTGGTAGAGCCACTTCTGCGTTCTTGCTGGAATTATCGGTATCTTTAATGAGCTTGTTCAACTCTAAGACAATCAAAATAGCATCTTGAGCTTCTAGTTTTCCTTGGCTGGCAATTTTGCTACTTTCAAAAGTATTTATGCGAATAAGCTCTGCTCTTAAGGCTTGCACCTCTTGAGCAGAAAGCTTACCTGAAAGAGTACCGCTTGCAATTGTACGGTCAGCATCTTCTTTCAACACTTGAATTGGTTTAGTGGCAAACTGGTTATCACGAATATCCTTCTCCACTTTAGTAGACAAGCGTTCAAGTTCTAGAGCAAGAGTCAATTTCTCTCTTTCATCAATGACACCATCGACAGCTTTATATGTATTTTGTAGCGCCGTGATTCTATTGAACTCGGCAATTGCTGTATTACTTTCATCAAGAGTCAATCTTCCGCTGACGACACCTTCAGCTATGCGCTTGTTGATCTCCGCCTTGCGTTTGTCTAAATCTGGAATATAAGCAATATCGCGATCTTTGACACTGCGAGCGAGCTTTGAAGAAAATTGATTGAGAGCTACAACAATCTCCATCGTCGACTGAGCTGTTGCTCCACTACTTAGACGTTTGGCATCAATAGCTGCAATCTCTTTAGTCAAAGAATCTTCATCAGAAGGATCAAGGCGACTAGCGGCCTTGGCCTCATCAATGCTCTTCTTAAGCTCAGCAACAGTACCGTGCACGCCAGACCATACAGGTTTCTTCTCATAAGTTGATCGAGCAAGGCTTCCGCTCAACTGCTCAAGCTCAACCAAAAGATTCTGCGTCTGTAGAGGGTCAATGTCGCCACCAGAAAGAGCTTTGAAATTCTTCTCTTTGTCAGTAACTCGATCTAATTGCTGCTTGTAGACTTGAGCTTCGGTCAAAGTAATCAAACCAGTCGACAAAGCAGAGGCAATGTCACTGTCGACTTCGCTCTCGCGCTTAGACACCCGACTAGTTGTAGACCCAGATTGGCTAGCTACTTCACTGTCATAGAGCTGACTCTCGACCTGCCCGCTCAATTTCTCAATATCAAGGGCAATAGTGAGCTGCTCTTCTGCGGTCAATGGTCTAGCCAATTTGCGCAGTTGATCTTGCCTGTCGTTGATTCGCTTATACTCAGCCTTAAGCTCAGCAGCCTCAGAATCAGTCAACTTGCCAGACTTAATGCCCTCCTCAATACGTCTGGCAACTTCGCTCTCGCGCACATCGATGGCAGTTAAACTGAACTGGCGATCGTGCACAGTGCGTGTCAGCCTCTGGCTCAAGCGATCTAATTCAAGTACCAAGCGAATATTATCGGTGATACTGATCTGGCCATTTCTATCTTTGGCTGCGTCGATAGCGCTACTTTCTCTTTCAACTTCAGCACGTATTTCTTCAAACTCTTGACGGCTCAACCGGCCTTGAGAAAAAGCCCTAGCGAGTCGACGTTGAATTTCATCCCGACGGACAGAAGCATCCAAGAACCCAGACTTACGATCCCCCAAACTCGCTTCCATATCTTTAACAATTGAGTCTAGATCAAAATGTAAGCGTAAGTTTTCCCATAGGCTAAGGCTACCGTTCGATGCACTAAAGACAGCTTCTTGATCAGCAAGCCTCTGCAAGTCTAGTTTAATACGCTGGCGCTGCAACTGTGTCAGGCGGCCAGCATTGAAAGCATCGTTCAAGCGATTTTCAATCAAGGCAAGGCGAGCATCAAAGTCACTGATTGAACCAGCCACAGCAATGAGTCTGGTATTGTCAGCAGCCACGGCCGGGGCAAGATCACCAAGCCCAATGGTGCCAGCAAGCATTGCTGCTGTAATACTCAACGCTGAAATACTCAACAATGAAGAAGAACGCTTCATACAAATCTCCATCAAACTAATGGTTAGCAATAACCTAGAAATAACCTAGCACGAACTCGGCAGTTGTCAGAAGAAGGCCTTCTAACTGCTTATTCAAGATGTATATTCTATTGCCTTTGTTCCATATTGCATGAAGCCCGGCAGCAGCAGTTGACAACACGCCTCTCTAAAATCACAGAAATTTCAGCCCAGCGGGCATCCAGTAACGCTTTGATAGAAATGGTAACGAGAAGTTTTATTTTTAGACTTTGCAAGCAGTCCTCAAAACTCAGACCCTTAGCAACCTATTTGCTCTTTTTATTCTGACCGCGCTTGAGCTTTTGCACGTCATCTTTTACTGCTTTATCAATTTCTTTTCTTAGTTTCTCGTAGGCATCTAGATCATTAATCAACTGCTGCGCTGCAGTAGCAACCACCATGTTCTTATATGGGGGATTTTGGCAAAGCGACACTAGCTTGTCGACATCAGACGGCAGAGAGGCAGCGATTACTTTCAACTGAGCCAGTTGAACGACCACATCGGGGTCGAAATCTGGCGGCAACTGCAAAGCTTCGCTTTCAGATTTAATCAGCGGCAATAAGTAATTGAGTTGCGACGCATAGTACCTGAGCCATTTCTCGCGTGGTGGCAGAAAATCGCCTGTACTTATACTGCCTGTACCATTGATGGCTGGTATCACCATTGCACCGACTAAATTGGGGCCACCAACATAGAATGTAACCGGTTGCTGCGTTTCGCAAAAAGTATCCCAAGCTGCACTCTTCAAGTGGTGCCAAACTTTACCAAGCTCTTTCAAGCTAGCCTCGGCACTGCTAGCAGAAGAAACAACACCACCACTGAGGGGCGAACTAGCTTGAACTGCTGCTGGCTCATCATTATTAGGAAGGGTCGCACTGGTATCAGCCCAAACACTGTTGGATGTGCACAAAATTATTACAACCAAGAACGAAATGCGCGGCACAAAATAGTTCATGGCTTTTCTCCTGGCTCTTGGTCTGCTGTATGAGAAAGGCCAGAATCAGGTTCAGAATCTGGAGCCTGTTCAAGGGGGATAATTGGAGCGCCTAAGCCATGCTGATTAGGACTAGGAGTAGGAGTAGGAGTAGGGGTAAGAGGCACAGTCTTAACTAATCTATGACTCTCCTCGAATTCTTCTTGGGTCGGCAGGGCAAAACGCAGACCTTCAATACCGGCGAAATCATCTGGTGCCGTATTCTTCACAAGTTGTCGATAGAGATCTGCTGTGGCCAGCGAAATAAGCATGTTGACCGGTATTAAGCCAATGAAGAACATCATGGTGCCCAGCGATTTTAAAACATGAAAGAGCAGTACCATCAAGAATATATTGAGCCGCGCTCCACGGCTAGCGATCCAACTGGCTCTAATAGATTCGATGGGGCCAATTTCTTTATCAACAATAAAGTATGAATAGAACTGCACGGCAATGCTGACTAATACACCAGGAACAATAAAACAAATATAGCCCCAGAACAACATGAAGTTGAAGCAAAAATTTCCCATAACATAGGTAAACATCTGCTTGCTAGCAGAAAAAAGATCAGAAACTTTCGCATCTTCTCCGTCTAATACGCGCAGATAGACATTGATCATACCCAGCTCTAGAATAGCGTTTACAACTAAAGACAGAACACCAGCAACAAAGCCAAATAGCGTGCGAATTACTGCTTGGTCTTTGGGTATGAACAATGTCAGCACGAAAGAGATCAATGCAAAAGCAGCCGGTATCACCCACGATACTGCCATAACCAAAAGCAAGGGAACAAACTGCCGCTTAGTATGCGCCCAACCAACAGAAAAAGCGCTCTCAATAGAGATCTTTTCGGGCTTAAAGACGACATTACCTTGAATTGGTCCTTGCACTAATATTCTCAGCTACCAGAGCTGCTCCTTTAAGATTTGTCGCCATCTGTCGTAACAGGTAGAACAGCTAGGAGATCTCCCCAGAGGAAACCCTGACCGTAGTTAATTCCCATTTCTTTGAGCAAAGGAAGATCATTGCGATCTTCGATTCCTTCCGCCACTATCTCAGCACCTAAAGATTTAGCAACGTTTGCCAGCCTGCGCAACAATCTGGCTTTTGAAGGCTCAACAGAAATTCCTGACACATATTTTCTATCAACTTTAACCAAATCAGGTTCAAGCAAGATCAAAGTTTCAAGCGAGCTTCGACCAAAACCAACGTCATCAATGGCTACCAATATGCCAGCTTGTTTCAAGGCATTGATTGCTTCTCGCAGATAGCCGGGCTCGGTTATAAACTGCTGCTCACTAATCTCTAAACAATAGGTGGTGCCATTGCGCTCTTGAGGAAAGAGTTTAATCAAGTTCTCAACTGGGGTCTCAAGCAAAGTTGAAGGGAACAGATTGACATGTAGACGCATGTTGCGCCCAACATTTGGTGCATCTTCAAGACAGAGTTGCAAGCACTGCAAATCGACTGTTGTGAGAATATTGTTTTCTATGCAAATACGGAAAAAATCAGCAGGGCTCTCAAAAGAACCATCAGGACCGCGGGTCAAAACCTCATAGCCAGCGATTTTCTCGCTGTTAAGATCCATTATTGGTTGATAGACAGTGCGAAACTGTGTGCTATCGCAGAGCTGAGCGACAATACTCTTTGGCGTTGGCTGATCATCTTCAGCCTTTTCTAAACCATGATCACGAGCCAGCGAAACCTTGTTCTTGCCACCGGCTTTACTGCGCTTCAGTGCAGTGCGCGATAAAGTCACCACCTCATTAACAGAAGCAATGCGCAAAGGAAGATTGGCCAAACCAAGACTAGCGCTAACATGCACCACATCTTGCGCACCACGCAATGGCGTATCGGCGATAGCTACGCGAATGCGCTCAGCTACCCGCATGCCATACGCGAGCTGGGTATCTGGCAACAAGACAAGGAACTCATCACCGCCCACCCGAGCAACATGATCTGATGGGCGCAGAGTGCCTTTGATACGCTTAGCCACTTCTTTTAGGACAATATCGCCAGTACTGTGGCCAAAAGCATCATTGATTTTGTGAAAATCGTCGCAATTGATGAGCATGGCAATTAAATGACCGCCACTGCGACCGACACGGTTATCTTCGGCTTTCAGTACCTGCTCAAGACCGCGCACGTTTGACACTTCGGTAAGAAAATCGACATTGGCCAGGCGATCTAGCTGTTCGTGAGCTAGTTTCAACTCAGCTTTGAGACTCTCAAGGTCACCAATCGGAGTTTGACCAGCAGAACCTGAGTCACTCGAATCTGAACTAGAGTCTGAACTATAGTCGTCACTGCCACGCAGTAAAAAGACTCCATAGACACCTGCAAAAGTTGCAAGCAGCAAAAATATCAAAGGCAATGAATTGCCACGGGCCTTAACGTCTCCGCTGTAGTAGCCCCGCAAGGCCTGAGCCTCGTCTTGCTCTAGAGCCAACAAAACTCTAGATAAATGAGCGGCGTCACGTAACTCTCTTGTAGTAAGCAGCAATTGACGAGCAGAAGCGGCTCCTTTCTCTTGTCTGAGCTGAGCGTCCAAACTCAATTCATCAAGAATTAGACCCAACTGATTGGCGACTTCTCGAACCTGCTCACTATTGCCGTAGTTACCATTGTCCAAAGCCTTCAAAGTAAACAAATGCTGCTTAAGATTATCAGCCGACTCGGCAAAAGATTGAAACTGTAGCCGGTCACCAGTAATTAAATAGCGCTGGTTAGCAAGTAGTGTGTCCTTAAATGATTCGCGCATCTCCTGCAGCTGATCGATGGCCCGAAGCCTGGTATCAAGCCACCTATCGCCCCGACTCTGGCCAAAACCAGTCAAAGCAGATAGACAGCCAGCGGCCATCAGACAAAGGCTGGTCAATAAGAAAGCTATGCTCTTGTTCTGCTGTGAGCGGTTCATCGCTGGTAGATGCTATCTCGATTATGGCTTAGGGGCAATGCCCAGAAACCTTCTATATCTATTCTTCTTTCCTAGTACACAAAATACAGCTGACCTAAACTTATGTATGCAGAGCAAAATAGTTATCAGACTGTAAAAGGCCATCCAAGTCTAATACTCGAATGGCACCGGGTCAGCAAGAAAGAGCTTGCATTGAGGATTATTCTTCTCAAAATCTGCCTTGATTGTCTGCTCATAGGCACTCGGTACGTGCTTACCAAGGCAAAGGGTGCCTAGATTCTTCAGCTTCTTCAAGTAACGCAGACCATAGAGAGTAACTTTGGTATTAGACAAGTCAAGCACAACCAGCTGCTGCATTTTGATCAAGTTCGGCAAATCTTTGTCGCTAATATTGGTAGAAGCCAGAGAGAGTTGGTTGACTTTGCCAAGCTCAGTTAAAGCAGGCAATGCGCCACCATTGATGCGTGGATTCTTGCTGCAATCAAGATTCTGCAGATTACGCAATGGTTTAAGCACAGAAAAGACTTCATTACCAAGATCTAGATTTGAAAGATCAAGATTGATCAAAGACTTCTCAAGATTAGGCGATGAGGCCAAAGTTTTGATGCCACCAAGAGTGATGCCTGACCCGCCTACGCCGAGGGTTGTCAGCTTCATTTTCCTAGCTATTAGCTCCGCAGCGCGGTCATCAATATGAGTATTACCCACATACAAATTTTTTAGAGTCGGAATATCAATCAGGTAACTAAGGCCTTTGACATCGATATTGGTACCATTGAGCCAGAGGTGTTCGAGAGGCAAATGCGCTAGATATTTAAGCCCTTCATTATCTATTCTTGTCTTGCGTAAACTGACCATTCGCAGCTTCTTTTGCTTTAAAAAAGCAGGCATTGACTTGTTAGTCATGTTCTCAATGCCCTTAGAGCGAAATTCAGCTAGATTTATACCGCTCATAAGATTAGAACGTGCCACACTATCATCATTTTCATCTGGAGACAGCCCGCTCAAACTGGCAGCACTAGACGGTGATGTAGAGGCCACCGCAACAGGTGATTTCGCAGAGCTTAATGTCTGGGTTTTAGGCGGTTGTGTACCACTTCTAGACGAAAACAATGAGTAGGCAAAGAAGGACAAACCAGACAAAGCCAGTAAAGCACCAACTACAGCAAATGCTTTTTGCTGAACTGAAAAAGTTGCCAGGCCCTGAATTCGCCTAGGGTCTGCCTGATCGCCTTGGTCTGCGCCAGACTCTTCCTGGGTTTCTACTTCAATTGGGCGCGAAAGATCGCGTTCCGTTACAGCGCCACCACCAGCAGTATAAGCACGAGTAACATCTTGCAATTTAGTCTTAGGAGAGGCTGCTGCTACAGCAGGCATAGACTTCATCACCCTATCAACATCAGTCTTGTCGATGTCTGTTCTGTCTGCATCTGTTTTAGAGTGTGCAGATGACGTTGACCCTTGTGTTGGTGTTGGCACCATACGCGCCAGCGAACCAGGAATGCTCAACTTAGCCGAACTGCCTCCTCGTTCAAGGGCACTGCCCGGAAGAGCACTGGGATGCAACAGTCCCAATTGACTAGAAATACCAATTAAAATTTTGCGCACAGCATCGGCCGACTGATAGCGATCAGCTGGTGCCTTCTCTAGTAGGTGCATAACAACATGCTCAAGATCTGCGGGGAAATCGAGCCCAAGGGAAGCCTCTTTCAATGAAGCTGGCTTTTCAGTAAGATGCAAATCCATAGTTTGAAATTTCTGCTCACCGACAAATGGTGGCGCACCAGTAAGACAGGCATACATGACACAACCAAGCGAATAAAGATCTGAGCGGTAGTCAATTTTATGGCTTTGAATCTGCTCAGGGCTCATGTACAAAGGCGTGCCCAAAGCCTCACCAGTTTTGGTCAAACTCTGCATAGTGTTATCGTCATCATCAAGCAGCTTAGCAATTCCAAAATCAAGCAGCTTGACGTGAACAACACCATCATCACCCATGGTGAGCATGATATTGCTTGGCTTAATATCGCGGTGCACAATGCCTTTACTGTGGGCAACCGCTAAACCATCTAGCAGCTCCAGAAAAATAGGCATAGCTTCGGCAATATTAAGTGTCACTCTCTCTTTAATCACTTCAGAGAGTGTGACACCTTCAACGTGCTCCATCACCATATAGGGGCGATCTAGTTCGTCAATTCCAAAGTCATTAATGGCAACAATTACAGGATGGTGCAAAGCACTGGCAGCTTTACCTTCCTGGTGAAAACGCATTCGCGCCTTGGCCGAAGCAAGATTGCTCTTAAGCATCTTGATAGCGACTAGGCGATCTAAGAAAATCTGGCGAGCCAAATAAATGACGCCCATGCCCCCAGCACCGATGACTGAGAGCAACTCATACTTACCAACATAAATGGTGTCCAAAAGTTCGTCGCGCTTATCAGGATCGTTAGCAACAACAGCCTTCGACTGTAGATTAGCAATGGCGTCGGGCCTTAGACTAGCGTAGTCATCACCGAAAGACATATATGGCTGGCTCGGACCACCAGAGGAGCCCAAATCATCGCCATCACCTTCCTCGGAAGAAGCCGAGAAATGGCCGGATGGTTGATTTTCGCTACCTTCTGCCACTAGCCTAGTTTCCTCATCAAGCTCTTTCTGATTATAGGACAGTCGCGCCCTAGCTGCACCCGATGTGGAAGGTAAGGTTTTATCTTGAGGCCCCCACGAAAATGTCGATTGATTGGGGCTGGGTGTAGTATCTGATTGATCGTTTTTCATGGCCAACAACAGTAGACGAATTGCAGTAAGAATTACAGTAGAAGAATTGCAACAGTGCATAACAAAGAAGCGCACCGAAAACGATACCACAGTATATTCACTACGCTGCCCTTATTGAGCCGCGAATCTACTAGGAGATAGCAAAAGCTCGGAGCTCTATTGAGAACTCCGAGCTTTCAATTATCAGACCCTGTCTAAATCTATTTTTTAGTAGATATAGAGCATTTCACGGAACTTAGGCAGCGGCCAGAGAGCATCATCCACGATAGTCTCAAGTTTATCGGCACCTTCGCGAACAGAATCCATGGCCGGAATTATTCGCTCTTGGTAGAACCTAGCTTTACGAAGTAAATCTACTTCACCGTGGTCGCCATTGTCGTCTTTCTTGCCCTCTAGAATGAGGGCTTCAAGCTTATCAATGGCCACTTGCAAGGAAGAAACCTTATCGCAAACATGCTTGAGAAGGTTCTCTTGTTCATCAAGGTTAATTCCACTCACCGCCGCTTTGGTGGTAGCAATTGTTTGAGCCAACTTCAATTGATACTCAAGTGCAGCCGGAAGAATAATTGTGCGTGCAATATTTGCAGTCAGCAATGATTCGATATTGACAGTCTTGCAATACGATTCAAGTTGCACGTTGTAGCGGCTGAAGAGTTCATCTTCTTGCAGCACTTCGTACTTCTTGAAGAGCTCTGTCACTTCTTTCTCATTAAGGACCGGAAGAGCGTCCACAGTATTCCTCAAGTTCGGCAAACCGCGACGGGCAGCTTCATCGTGCCAAGCTTTTGAATAATTGTCGCCGTTGAACAAGATGCGCTCATTCTCAACCAATGTCTTGCGCACTACTTTTTCAGCAGCAGCATTAGCATCAAGACCACCCTTAATCTCAGCAGCGATGGCTGTAGCAACAAAGTCCATCGACTCAGCTACGATTGTGTTAAGTACGGTGTTTGGCCAAGCGATTGATTGGCTAGAGCCAACAGCGCGGAACTCAAACTTATTGCCAGTAAAGGCAAATGGCGAGGTCCTGTTTCTGTCAGAATCATCACGTGGAAGATCAGGCAAAGTAGATACTCCAAACTGAAGAACCTTGCCGATTTCGCCCAGAATCTCTTTCTTTCCAGCGATCAATGTTTGTACAACTGCTGAGAGCTTATCACCAAGATAAATGCTCATGATAGCCGGTGGAGCCTCATTGGCACCAAGTCTATGGTCGTTACCAGCAGAAGCAATACTGGCTCTGAGTAAATGACCATATTTATTGATAGCGCGAATAACAGCTGTCAATACAACAATGAATTGCAAGTTGTCGTGTGGTGTTGTGCCAGGCTCAAGCAAGTTGTTGCCTTGATCATCGGCCATCGACCAATTATTGTGCTTGCCACTGCCGTTGACACCACTGAATGGCTTCTCATGGAAGAGGCAACGCAAACCGTGCTTCTGAGCTGTTTTACGGAAGACTTCCATCAACAGCATGTTGTGGTCAACTGCAACGTTGCTATATTCAAATACAGGCGCAACTTCAAACTGAGCTGGTGCAACTTCGTTGTGACGGGTCTTAACTGGTACACCAAGCTTGTAGCACTCAGCTTCGGTGTCCATCATGAAAGCCAATACACGCTCTTTAATAGAACCCCAATAATGGTCTTCCATTTCTTGGCCACGTGGTGGCTTAGCGCCAAACAAGGCACGCCCACTGTTAATCAAGTCAGGACGCGACATGTAATAGGCTTCATCGATCAAGAAATATTCTTGCTCAGCGCCCACAGTGCAATTGACACGCTTAACTTCTTTGTTGCCGAGCAATTTGAGAAGATGCACGCTTTGCTTGTTGAGAGCTTCTAGTGAGCGCAGCAGTGGTGTCTTCTTATCGAGCGCATGACCAGAATAAGAGCAAAATACTGTAGGTATGCAGAGGGTTTTGCCATTAGTACTTTCCATCAAGAAAGCAGGGCTGGTAGGGTCCCAACCGGTATAGCCACGGGCCTCAAATGTCGATCTGATACCACCAGACGGGAAGCTCGAAGCATCAGGTTCACCCTGAATCAAAAGCTTGCCAGAAAACTCGAGAATTGCTCCTCCATCTTCTGCACTTGATACCAAGAAGGAATCATGCTTCTCAGCAGTCAACCCAGTCAGTGGATGGAACCAATGGGTGAAGTGAGTGGCACCTTTAGAAAGAGCCCAGTCTTTCATAGCATTAGCGACGATATCGGCCATCGATGGGTGAAGCGCTTCGCCGAAGTCTAGACAACGCACCAAAGCCTTGTATACATGCTTAGGTAGGAGCTTGCGCATAACAGCACGATTGAAGACATTCTGCCCGAATACTTCCGATACAGTAACCTTACTGAAGTCAACAGACATCTGCACTGGCTCACGCCCTTGCACTGTTCTCTTAGCGGCACCACGCGCATCAGCGTGAGGTGACGAGGATGTACGGCCCGTCATTGCATACCCTCTCTCTTTTACTGTCATTTCCTTACCTCGTTGAAATTGTTTCTGTTAAGAAGCTAGAAATCGAATTACTAGCTACAAGCCAAGCGCCTTGAGAATTACTCTCTTTTTGCGCTGGCCATCAAACTCTGCATAAAAAATTTGCTCCCACGGCCCCAAGTCTAGTTTGCCATCGGTTACAGGGACCATCACCTGATGGTTGATCAAAATGCGCTTGAGATGAGCGTCTCCGTTGTCTTCACCAGTATTATGGTGGTAGTAGTCGGGGTTAACCGGCGCTAGTTTTTCCAACCATTGATCAATGTCTTTGATCAGGCCATTCTCCCAATCATTGACATACACCCCAGCAGTAATGTGCATGGCTGAAACAAGAATGAACCCTTCTCTCAGACCGGTTTCTTCTAGAAATTGCTGAACATCATCGGTGATGCGGATGTATTCACGCTTTTGCTTCGTGTCAAACCACAAATATTTGGTATGGGCCTTGAGGCCTTCTTGTACCTTCATATGTATTTTCCTAAGAAATGGGCACAATTTGCCATATTCTAGCCCACTTGGCCACGGTTACGAGTACCCAAGCGCAGTTCCGTAACTTTTGAGAATCAAGAAACTATCAAGTCATAGCCGGCGCATATACCTCTATTAAATGCCAAGGCCACAATAGCCCTTGAAACCGAGCTAAATGACCTCGAGAGCCTTTAAATGCCTTCTAAAGCCTTTAACGGATTGCGCAAATCAAGCGCCTTGAGAGCCTTGAGGGTACCTTGGTAATCAAGGTGTCTGGTCTCATTCATCTGCCAACCCAAGACCCGGTCGTAACTACCAGTTAAGCTGCGAGCACTCTGGCTGGCATGGTCAACCACCACAGAGCGCATACTGGGCTGGAATAACTCAATTTTTCCGGCATTCTTCATCATCGTTAGCTGTTCAAACTGACCGGCATAGAATGCCACCTGGTCGCCCTGCTTAACAATGCCCAAGCCACGGGTGGCAAGCAAATCACTCAAGGAAGGCCGGGCGCCAACCCCGGCCTCAGGACCGTGAATATGAAAAGGAATCTTGTCTGCTTTAGTGCTGCCAGGAAGCCACTTGAGCTCGTCCCTGGTACCAGCAACCGATCGGCTCAACTTAAGAGAGGCAAGATCAACTGTACTTCCTGTTTCAACCCCTTTCCATGGGTGTTTATCACCCAAAATGCGGCTGAGTTCTAGTACATCTACGGTGGCTTTTCCCTGTACGTCTTTACTCACAACTGAAAGAGGCAATCGCTCAGAACCCGGGCCAATAAAAGCAACACGGTCTTTAACTGGCATAATCAGCTTATCGTCTACAGCTTTACCAATGCGATTGTAGACGGGCGGCGCGCCAAACGCTCTGCTGACGGCATACCCGCCGAGTACCATACCTGGAGCCGCTTCGGTAAAATTAGTGAGGCTTCGGCCCAAGTTCTGGGCGCTAGTATCAGCCAAGTGCTGGCGAGCTGCGTCATTGTCGGCGCTTGCTGCCTTTTTTACAAAACCAGTCAGTGAGCTAGCGGCTTCAAAACCCTGCCAGCCAATGCCAGCGACCGCTGCCACTAGGGCCACTTTTTGATTTTTCAGAAGAACTGTACCAACAGCACCAATGGCCGCCCCTCCAGCTACTCTTGTTAGCACTTCTGCCGGATGGTCTTTGATGTCGCCACTAATCTCGTCGTAAAAAGCCGATGGAGTCTGCGAAAGAGTGCGCGCTGTCACCTTGGCTACATTCTCGAGAGAGGAGTTGCCGTCTGGTTGTGAATTGTCGGGGCGATCTAGTGGCATCGATAATCCGCTTACTTGCTCAGCTTGTAGCTACGCGCGACCTTTATATTAAAGATGGAGCCAGCCCCTGTCATTGGGGAGACTACGACAAGATTTAATCTTCAGATTAACTGCAACCCTGCGGCCAATCGATTAATCGGCATCGGCTATCGCTGCTCAGGTATCGGCTCAAAATATTAGATCAAGCCTTGTTGGCGTGCTTCGCCGGAGGTTCTAATAAATTCAAACCTTGTTCAGCATCTTGCTGCTCAGGATCTAAGTCTAGAGCGGCCTTATAAGCATCAACTGCCCGGCCCGAAAGACCCTGCCGGGCAAACAATTTACCCAAGTGAGTCCACAAGGCTGCATGCTTGGGCGAGAGCTTCACAGCTTCTTCAAACTCAGCACTGGCGCGAGGTAAATCGCCTTTTGACTCAGCCAACCAGGCCAAATCGACACGCAAGGCCGCAACATTGGGCTGCAGCCTAACTGCTTCTTCAAGCTGCTCCATAGCCTTAGTTGTATTGCCAGCTTTTTCCATGAGGAAGGCCAAATCAGCATGAGCAAAGGCATCAGAAGGATCCATAGCAAAACTAGCAGCATATTCTTTTTCGGCTTTATTGAAATCACCCATGCTGGCGTAAGCGAATGCCATTGATCTGCTAACACGAGCATTGTTTGGCTGGTAACTAAGGGCCCACTGAAATTCAGTGATGGCATCTTTCCATTTAGTCTCACGAGCAGCCGCAATTCCCTTAACGTAATGGGCTTTGCAGGCTGATTCTTTAAATTTCACCTTCTGTGATTCGTCTAGAGGAATAGGCTCGCCCAAACCAACCACCATCATCGCTTCAGCAATAGCTTTCATGACATTTGCCCGCATCAAGGCAACAAAAACATAGTCGCGGTGCACCGCTTTAATGCCCGGCTCACACATGACGGCGGCCTGCAATTCAAGTTCGGCCATCTCAGCATTCCATTGCCCCAAATAAACTCTGGCTAGCTCATAGTGATCTAAAGCTTCATTGTGCAGAGCCTCTGCCTGCGCTGCCGCAGCCTGGCGCTTAGCTTCGCGCGCAGCATAGGCCGCCGCGGCGGTTGCCTGCTCTGAAGTTAGAGCCGGTGTCAAATCGGCTCTTACTTCAGACTTAGCTTCAGAATTAGTTTCAGATTTGGTTTCAGACTTGATATCAACTGAAGCTTCTGTCATAGATTCTGGCTTATCCCCAGCCTTAGAGGTGACCTGGTCAACTGCTTTTTTGACGGTACTAAACTTAGTACCAGTAGAAAGATCAGCTCTAGTCTCAGCACCATCAGGCTCAGCCGCACTGGCAGCACCGGTAACAACAAAACTGAGAGCAAGCAACCCGGCTCCAATAGCTAGCGAACTTTGTAGTGAAGCGACAAAGGCTCTTCTAAAGGTAATTTTCATAGCAGTCTTTCTTTCTGACATCAACAATCTAGTCTACCTCGACTGGCCACAAGCAATGCTCACTAGCACCATTATGCCATTGTAACCCCTACCCACTTCTACAACCGAAAGGCTACTTCTCGCTCAGTGTTTTCCCCAGATTGAAAGCTTTAAGCCGTAGGCAGCGGGGCTGCCACGATTGAAATGCCATTGGCCTCGGCGAACTTAATCATTTCATCTTGCTCAACTACCAGCGTTTCTTTTGCTTCTACAGCCAATACTCCACCGGGGTTTGGATTATCACGCACCATCGAATTGAGAGTGGTCATGCCAACAGTAGGAATATCAAAGCGCTGATCTTGATTGGGCTTAGAAACTTTGCAGACGACGACTGGCCCTTGAGCCAACTTCACCGCCCGTTTTATCGCTTCATCGGTGCCTTCGATAGCCTCAAGCGCCAAAATCATGCGGTCTTTTACAATTACGGTCTGACCAATATCTAAGCGCGCGATTTCACGAGCAACGCCCATACCGTACTCAACATCAGCATACTGAGCGGCTGTAGGCACAGAGGATGTAAGCACGCCAATCTCAGGAAATAAATGACGGAGAAACTCTGATTGAGTCAGAACCTTGAGACCATGGGCTTCCATAATGTCACCAACAGCAAACTGAATGGTGTCATCATTGAAATTTGGTAATTTGCTTAGCTCCTTGACCGCTATCCAATCAAGCTTGTGAATCTGTCGCAGCAAGTTGATTTTGGGAACCTTGCCAATGAAAACAAGGTTATGGCAACCTTCTTTTTTCATCAGCCCAATGCTGCGACCAATCTGCCCCGGTGCGATCAGATAAGTTTTATCCGCATGGGGAGAAACCTGACTTTCAGCACTTTCTGAAAGAGCCAGCGCCACCACTCGATATCCGCGTTCTTTAGCCGATTGAGCCAAAAGACCAGGCAATTTGCCTTCACCGGATACAAGACCTAATACAGTCGCCACACTCACACTACTTTCCTGAGTAAGGGTAGAAAAACCCATGCCTACCGCCTTTAAGAGCCCACCGTGCAGCCCGACTACTTATACTTCAAGCGAAGAAGCTCCGCATAGTTTAACATGTTCTTGGCAGCCAGCAGCCACCACGGCGGCTGAGCAGGCAGAGCGGGCGGAAAATAAACCGAAGTTACACTGAAGTTACTCCGATTACGCCAGTATCTTGACATTGCGGTTTAAAAGCATTTAACTGAATGAATCGTATAAAATGGCTTGGCAGCCAAAGAACGGCCTTCATAAAGAGAACAGGAATAGAGACTATGAGCGCAGTGTCTACCAAGAATCAAAGAAAACAGCTTGTTAGAAGCTCTGCAATTAAGCTAGGTGCAATTGCACTTTTAGCTGGCGTGACAATGTTAAGCAGCGGCACTCAAGCATCAGCACAAGGCGGCTTTAGCAGCACAAGTCAAGCTGCCAGAAAAGGCTTGGGCGACGGTTCCAGCTTTTACATGTCACGGCGTCAGCTGCAATTTGTAGACGATTCACCGATCATTAGAAATAGCAGTGGCCAAGTTCAAGCAGGCGGCGCCACAGGCTTCGCCAGCCAGCAAGGTGGCCAACAGCCACTGCAAAGAGCTGGATTTACTTCATATTCGAGCTCACTACCCTCGTCAACAGGCGCGGCCCTGCCCAAAGTGAATAATGGCGTGCCTGTCCAGACACCTCCTCCAGCTCCAGCCAAATCGCTGAACGCTAAAGCTGGTGGTCTTTCCAAGGGCAAGAAGTCTACAGCTAAGCCAGCTGCAGCCCCCAAAGCCCCAGCCCAGCCAGAAGGTATTCACGCTTACAACAGCTACAACGGCTATAACCCCTCAGCCCTTGCACCTGGAGAGATTTCAGGTGGTGGGGCCGGCACTGTTACAACCAGGCAAGGCAATGTCAAAGGTAGCGTGTTGCACTGGTCAAGACGGCGCAGGGCCCAATAACTACGTCATAAATAAAGCCAGTGGCAAAGCCTGACGTTACAGAACTATTTACTGAATCGAATAAAGTGCAAGGTCAGCCACAAACCCTGTGGTAATATTCTTCATGTTGCGGCTGTAGCCCAGCTGGATAGAGCGCATGGCTACGAACCATGAGGTCGGGAGTTCGAATCTCTCCAGCCGCGAATCTTAAGACCATTACTACGAGCGCTTCTCTCACGAGAGGCGCTTTTGGTTTTGGGGTATGCAAAAAATCCTGCCGCTACTCTGCCGCTACTTTTTTGACCCTCACGGCAAAAGGCCATTAATCGCTTTAGCTGTAAGAGCAAAAGCTTGAGTTAGACTGTTTCGATTACATGTTCAAAAAAAACAACCGCCCCGTGAGCGCACAGCTTTGCTGGTGCGAACGGGGCGGCAACACATCTTGTGCGCTTCACCTGCGGTGTCACATTCAGCATAGAGCCTGTGCTATTTTCAGCAAACGGTAAACCGTATTCAAAAGAAATAATTCCAACGGCCCGAGAGCATTGATGAAGCAACTATCATTGGCGTCACCACAAATTTGCGAATCTCGGTGTTTAGCTAGCAGGAATAGCTACAAATTATGCGCCTCATCTGCGGTATCACTTTCAGGCGGCAATTGGTGGGCATCTCCGCAATCAGTAAACTCAAAAATTCAATTGGTATCACTTTCAAGGCTCACCGGGGTGCGGTCTCGGAAAATGGTAAAACTCCTATATCCTGCCATCACCACTTACCCACTCTCTTCGCTACTCTGCCAGCTATTTTCTGGGGTGGTAATGTCGTAACCTCTTTGAGGTTTCGACTGATGAATAATCTCACTTAACCGGCAGCTTCGCTGCCTCTGAACACTGCAAAACTTATCTATCAGTGACAGTTGAATGCGAGCTAGTGAAATTACCAATCACCGGCATGCCTATAGAGTGCAAGCCGTTTCCGCGCCTACTTATTGTCAACTAGCCCCACCTTGCTCATAGTCGTTGACAACCCGATAGAACAGGTCAAAGTCGAGATTCACGAACGAAGCTAAGTCGTTCAAAGCGTCAAAAGAATCAGCCATTGGCTCACTTAAACCCAGTTCCAAAAGAGGGGCTTCGACAAATGAGATGTTATGAAAATAGATGTCGCGACTATAGATGCGCGAAGCA
Source organism: bacterium (assembly GCA_018062085.1). GTDB lineage: Bacteria > Cyanobacteriota > Vampirovibrionia > Obscuribacterales > Obscuribacteraceae. Next base: position 277,214 of record JAGOSY010000003.1, read on the forward strand.
AATGTGAATCAAAACATTTTAGCGCCCATTTATAGGCCAACGCTCAACGGTAACATCTCTATCCAAAATCTTTATTGCAACTCCATTTCGATAGGTCTCATTGCTGATAGGTAGGTTTTTGTAAGGCACCGATTTGCGAATGGCTTTTGCACCCATGGCATCTAAGTCGGCAGAGCCAGATGTTGCTATGGGTGTTAGTTTGTCAACTTTGCCGTCTTTAAAAGTTAGAATGTATCTGGCCCCCTTTGTAAGAGATGAAGAACAGTTCTTTTCAATTTCGTTGGCAAAATCTTTATACCAAGCCGGATTTTCCAGCCTTTTCACTTTAACCGAATCAGAAAAATGACATTCCCAAAGTTCAGCAGGGCCTCGTTTACCTTCTAATCTTGTTCTAACCAATCCAGTGTTGTAGGTTTTGCTTTCCTCTGCTGCCACTGGCAAAACGATTTGTGAGATTAATAAACCGCACAAAAGATAAGAGACTGGCTTCATTTTCGTTCCTTCGAGGCAAGGTGCTAAATACAGCATAAGCGAGCTGGACCGCAAAAGACAGGGGAAAGAAAGTTTTCCTTCCTTCCTTCCCCCTGAGTGTTAGTGTTTAGATTTCGTTTTCTAGTGTGGTCTGATGCCAAATTGGTACCAGTGTTGTGTAGCTAGCAGGCAATCCCGTAGGGTCCAACAATGACCCAGTGGAACGATTAGCAGCCCAAGCAATCATGCACGCGAAATAGCAATTCTTCCCGGTAACTACGTCAGCAGTCGGTAATCCCATTTGAGAGACGGCAAATTCTCTTTTTTGCATAAACGCTGATAGGAAGCGACTGAGCATAACGCATAAGGTATACTTATTTCTAAGCTGCAGCCAACGATGAGGCTTTAGTTTCCGAGGTTTATACAATGAGTCTGAAAGCAGTCGTGACAGTGATTGCGGTGCTATTTGCAAATGCAAGTATGTCTGCTGATGCTCACTCCAGTTGGAGTTTTGAAAACCAGGCTGGCAATCTAGCATTCCACCAAAAGAACTACTCAGAAGCTTCTAAATGTTTCAAACGAGCGCTCAGGCTAGCAAGGAAAGAGGCTAAGTCAGCGGAACCAAAGCAAACGATCAGCTTAGCGGCGTTAGAGCTAACGGCATGTGCTCAGCGCAAAATTAAAGAAGAGACAAGACAAGCCAGTTTAAGTTCATCTTTGCTTGAGAATTTTATCGATAGCAGTGACGCTGATTTCGCTGACTGTCTATTAGAACTCGGTAAAATGTACCAGCAGCAACGCAAATTTGAAGATGCTATAAAGATTTTCAAGATAGTACTGAATCTTCATGAAAAATCGCATTCTTCGAGTGACACGACATACAGTGCTGCGCTCAATAGTTTGGGGTTAACATACCTCCAACAGGGTAACGTTACTGCTTCCGAAAGTTCACTAAAGAAGGCGCTTGAATCAACTCAATCGTTCAGCAGTTCTGAGGTCGCTGGTCAATGTGCAATATTGAATAATCTTGGGCTGCTGTGTTCCGCTAGTCTGCGCTATGAAGAAGCCGAATCGGCTTTTAAGAAATCAATCACGCTCAGCGAAACTTCAGACTGCGAGCCTTTTGCCAAATCCGAACCACTAGCAAACCTTGCGGAGCTCTACGGAAAATTTCTCAAGTATGAACAAGCCGAAAGTTTGCTAAGACGCGCAGTAGCATACATGGAAAATCAAAAACCGGCCCACGCAGCACACCTTTCAGGCTTTCTGGTGAGCCTTGGATACTATTGCAGCAAATTAGGTAATTACAGTGAGGCAGAAGAGCTTTACAAAAGGGCGTTGAAAATAGACAAGACAACAATTGGCTCAAACAATTTAAAAATAGCTAGAGACCTAAATGCTCTAGCGGTATTGTATTTTGTTCAAAAAAATTATTCAAAAGCCGTACCGTTGCACAAAACCGTTTTGAAAATAATGGAATCAGAATTTGGACCTAAAGATTCCGAGCTATACAAATATCTATTGAATTATGCTGAAGCACTTCAACAGGTAAACAGAGTACGAGAAGCAGACGTGCTGACAAACAGAGCAGGTGCACTCCTCATGGACCCGGCCATCGCTGACTGCGAAAAGGATATGAGTCCAGACGACCAACGTTGGAACGAGCTGCTCCCAGATTATATTGAGCTTCTCAAAAAAGCTCATCGATTCGGAGATGCAAAAGCTGCTGAGTCAAAACTCCTTAAAGTAAAATCGAAGTAGAAGGCATTTTATTTTCAAATCAAACCCATATTTAAAGTTTGAAGACGTCCGTCCGGTTTTGCCTGTATTGCACCTAATATGGTGCAACTCTATCAATAGAGAGGAAGCAAAAGGCCCGCAATAAATGCAGGCCTTTCTTAGTTCATTTATTAACGCTCGACCGCTCTAAAGAGCATTACTAACGTTTTCTTATCATGCCAATCTTTTCCGGGGAAAAGTTGGGATATTGTTGGGATGGGTTTTTCCAAAGTCCCGAAAGTCTTGGGCGATGAGAGGCTCGTTCCCAACCCCCTCGGTGTAAATGAACAGCTCTGTTAGTTTCTATGACTGACTCCCAAATGGTGACACGAAAATGCGGTCACGCAGCAATCAAGTGAGCTCTTATAGAGTTTATTGCCATAAGGTGACAATGGAAACACATTTAGATTGACTAGCTGTATCCAATCGGATACACTTTAAACATGTTCACCTTTCTTAGGTCAGATGAATTCGACAAATGGCTAATGGGCTTGCGAGACCACATTGCCAAAGCGCGAGTTTTGGTGCGGATTCGTGCAGCTGAGCAAGGCAACTTTGGCGATTGAAAACCAGTCGGTGATGGGATTTCAGAGATGCGTATCAAGGTTGGTCCGGGCTATCGAGTTTATTTTGCGCGGCGGGACAAAGTATTGTACTTGCTGCTTTGCGGAGGCGATAAGTCAACGCAAAAACAAGATATTAAGCGCGCAAAGGCGATGCTGAAGGAGATTGAGAAGAAGTAGTCATGACTAAATTTGCCCCTTTTGACGCAGCAGATTATCTCGATACTGAAAAAGTTATCGCTGAATATCTAAATGCTGCGCTCAAAGATCCTAATCCTGACGTGTTTTTGGTTGCCGTAAGAGATGTGGCAAAAGCACACGGGATCACCCAACTGGCAAAGGATACAGGACTAGGCAGAGAAAGCCTCTACAAGGCTCTTGCACCTGGAGCGAAGCCACGCTATGACACTGTGCTGAAGCTCCTCCAAGCGCTAGGTGTAAAGCTCCAGGCCTTACCTTCCCATTTAGATGCTCCAAAGGTGCGCTCTACTGCCAAGAAGAAGCAAGCTAGCTAATAGTTTAGTGTTTTCTGCATCAACCATATCAAACGAGGCTTTGCTACAAAGCTTGCATTGGATCCCTCACTGCTAAAGCTTCGCCGATACACTTTACTAGAGGGGGCGGTGCCTTTGGCTTTCTCATACTCGGCCTACCAATCTGTTCCACTTAGCCCTCACCACAAAAGACCTTCCTGATCTGTTTTCTTTGACTAGGTTTTGACCAGCCACCGTGGCAAATTTTGCATATAATTACTCCATGGACAACGCTTTGCTCGTCAGAAATTCTTTAAGCTAGGGATACTGGCTTTCAAACTGCCTCTTTTCTGTTTTACTGCTTTCTGACCTTCCCACCGAAATACAAATCCCATCTCTCATGCTTGGCGGCAGTACCGTACCTAGAAGATCCTTTGCTCTCAGCCTTCTGCCACTGATAAAAATATGTATTCGACTGCGGATCCACAACAAAATCTCTGGTAGTACCACTGCTGTTGGTACTTGTATAAATTCTCAACTTTTTGCTGCCTAGAACGGCGGCGTCTTCAGGATAGTAGTCGAGAAAGTCTTGCACAATAAATTGAGCTTCCTTACGATCAAATTCGCTGTCAGAAAGCGGCAAATAATCACTAACATTACTGGGAGTAATACCTGCTCTTCCTTCAAACCTCGCATGACCGACCCAACTCCCTTCCTGAAAGCGCTCCGGGTCAACATACTCTTTAATATTGCGAAGTTCGGAACGCTTCACCCCAAAAATACCTTCAAAACCTACCCCTGAAGAAGAGGCAGAGTCGAACAAGCAACCACTCAAAAGCAAACTTGCCGCGAGGAATTGCGCTAACAACGCTATTTGCAAGCAGAGGCTGTACTCACGACCCTTAAGTTGCTTCATAAATTCTCCGATTACCCCCAATCTCTATTGTTGCGCCTTCTGCTTTCGCTGAAATTTGTAGCTTCAGTCTATTTTCGACAATTGATCACGCACCTGCATCAATGCAAAACCTAATAGGTTCTCGCCTTTCCACTGGCTCGGGTCTAAGGCCTTCGGGTTAGACTGAGCCATGCCAATGCCCCAGATTCGGTCCCATAGACTGGCTTCAACCAATACTTTCGGTGCAGTGGCAACCAGCCACTCAGTAAATGCCTGGTTCTGCGAAAACTTAGCATGATTGGCAGCTACTACAATTTGAGTGCAGTGATTCTTCCAGACATCACCTTCAAAGTTGCGAACCTTCCGACCAAATGCCTTTGCCTCTTTAGGAGATTGGCAAGCAAGTATATTTTCAAGCATCTCAGAGTCATTGAATAGCCGAGCCTTGGCCGCCATCATGAAGTGTTCAGCGGTTGAATACTCAACACCGTCTATCTTAAAAGGTGCAGGAAACCACTGACTGCAGCAGCTAGCTGTGACACTACCATCGGTGCTGGCTTTGTGGCCATAAAAAAGTAAGTATTCAAATACTTCACCGTTTTCAATGGCTTCCAAAAGAGCTGCTCTGTTATAAATGCTCATGGCCTTGCCTCTAGATTATCAGCCTAGGAACTTCGCGCAACAATTACAGAAAGAATGATGACACGAACTACCGGCCAATGGGAAGTAGCAAAAATGGCTGAAAAGATTCATCATGTGGCGCAATTGCTCAGTCGAAACTGTCTTTTAGCTTGCCAAGAGCCCGACCGTAAGTCAGCGAGCATTAAGATTCTGATCTCCCCAATGGTTCCGTTCAGCTGACGTGCACGAGAAGAAGCGGCTCTTCGGTTCAAACGCACTGGTCAAACAGGCTTCACGAGCCATATGGCAACCTAATTGATAGGGGGAAGGGCTCCGCTGACGGCCGTTCGCGCTAGACACTCAGAGGAGCGGGAACTTGTCGCCTGAATTGGCGTCGGGCAGTGACTCAGGAGTAACAGCTATGGCCCACAGTGCGACACCAGTTCCCACACCCGTTCCGACATCAGTTCCGACGCCACCACTAGCGGTAGCATGGCACACCGTTAGTTTAACGGAGATTCTGGATAAGGTAAGCTCCCAGTTCGCTGGTTTATCACAGGCGGAAGCAGCCAAACGACTTACAGCGAATGGGCCGAATGAGCTTGAGGACGTTAAACAAATCAATCCATTGATTGTGTTTTTTGCACAATTCAAGAGTTTGATTGTTTGGATCCTCATAGTTGCAGGAATAATCTCCGGGATGTTGGGCGAATGGCTCGACTGCATAGCTATTTTAACGATCGTCATCCTTAATGCAGTCATCGGCTTCCAGCAGGAATACACAGCAGAAAAATCGATTGAGGCTCTAAAAAAGCTGACTGCGCCTCAGGCCAAGGTACGCCGTGACAATAATCTTGTCTCCGTTCCTGCTACCGCTATTGTGCAGGGCGATGTCATCGAACTGGAACCAGGTGACTTGGTCAGCGCTGATTCACGCATAATCGAGGCGGCTGATTTTCGATGCATCGAATCAGTTCTCACCGGTGAATCGGTTGCTGTTGAAAAGCAAGCAGCCGATATGACGCAAACAGATCTGCCTCTTGGTGATCGCTCGAACATGCTCTACATGGGAACAAGTGTAGCTACCGGAACTGCCGCTGCTGTAGTCGTCGCCACTGCCATGAGAACGGAAATGGGCCGCATTGCCGGACTTATTCACGAGGCCCGTGCCGACCAAGAGACTCCGCTTCAAAAGCGCCTGCAGAGCGTTGGAAAATCACTTGCTTTCGCCTCTTTAGCCATTGTTGTACTTCTGTTCCTGCTCGGGCTTTGGCGCGGGATGAGCACTCTTGAACTTTTCCTCACCTCAGTAAGCCTGGCGGTAGCAGCGGTTCCAGAGGGCCTTCCTGCTGTAGTTACCGTCGCTCTCGCCTTGGGTGTCAGACGAATGGCTCGACGGAACGCTCTAGTTCGTAGGCTGCCTTCGGTTGAAACAATGGGATCTACCAATGTCATTTGTACAGACAAAACCGGCACTCTCACCGCCGGGCAAATGACCGTCCGCAAGATTTATGTCGCCGAGCGCACATACGACGTCAGCGGCGCAGGTTATGATCCCGCGGGGTCTGTACTACTGGACACTCGTACTCCTGAAGCATCCTCTTCATCATCACTCCAGCTTTTTGCAACGATCATGGCTTTTTGTAATCGCGCTCATATAGTGCATGAAGCAGATCAGTGGAACGCCATTGGCGATCCAACCGAGGCAGCTCTTCTGGTTGCCAGCCGGAAACTTGGCATAACCGAAGAGCAGATCAATGAACAACAACTCCACAAAGTTTCCGACTTTCCCTTCGCCTCTGACCGAAAACGAGCCACCTCGATTCGGGAAATTGCACCCAAAGAGTTGCGCGCATACGTAATAGGAGCGCCAGATGTGGTACTAGAGCTTTGTTCAAATATGCAGTCATTGACAGGTGTCGTAGCACTTAGCGAAGACGCCAAACAAACAATTCTCAAACAGAACACACTAATGGCAGATTCTGCTCTCAGGGTTCTTGCTGGTGCATACAGAAATTTAGATGCGTCTGCGAATCTAAGCCAAGAAAACGTGGAGAATGATCTTACTTTCGTTGGATTGGCTGGAATGTACGATCCGCCACGTGCAGAAGCGAAGACGGCGATTGCAAGTTGTCATTCGGCTGGCATTAAGGTGGTAATGATTACAGGTGATCATCCCAACACAGCCTATGCAATTGCTCGGGAGCTGGAAATTGCTCTTGCCGACGAGAAAGTTGTTTCTGGTGCTGATCTAGACAAGATGTCTGACACTGATCTTCGCACCAAGGTGAGCAATATTCCAGTCTACGCAAGAGTTACAGCAGAGCACAAAATTCGCATTGTTCGTGCCTGGAAACACAGTGGTGCCGTTGTGGCCATGACTGGAGATGGGGTCAATGATGCACCTGCTATTAAAGCAGCGGACATTGGCATCGCTATGGGCAAGGCTGGTACAGAAGTGACCAAGCAAGCCTCAGCCATGGTAATCACAGACGACAATTTTGCCTCAATAGTTGCGGCCGCACAAGAAGGAAGAGGCGTATATCAAAACATACGAAAAACTCTTCAGTACTTGCTGGCCGGAAACACCGGCGAACTGATCTTCATGACGACATGCATTATTTTGGCGCTGCCTATTCCACTCTTGCCCATACACCTTCTGTGGATAAATCTAGTCACTGACGGATTGCCCGCACTCTGCCTGGCCGCAGATCCAGTAGACCCTGATGTGATGAAAGTGCCGCCGCGACGCATGGATGCAAAACTCATGGACCGTCAGTTTCTTACAATGATGATATTTACAGGATTTCTTACAGCTGCTGTGTCGTTTGGAGTTTATGTATTTACACTGAAATACGAATCGGTGGAAGTCGCCAGAACCACTGCGTTTGCCACTCTTGTGTTTGCGGAATTATTGAGATCATTTGGTGCACGCAGTGAGTCTAAACCAGTCTGGAAGATTAGTCTTTCCTCTAATCTCGCACTGGTAGCCATCGTCGCTCTCTCCTTTGCAGTTCAGATATTCAGTCACCACATTCCATTCTTCTCAGACATTATGAGAACGACTGCCGTTTCTTTATCTCACTATGGGGTTCTCGTGCTTCTTTCCTGCATTCCCTTGGTCGGTGTGGAGCTTCTCAAACTTCATCGGTCACGCAATAGCCAGTCGCTCGGTTAGCAGTAGAAGCAGAACTTAAGGAAAACTAAAATCACACTCAGTGACGAGTCAACATGCCAATAACCAGAGCAACAATAACTGCGCCAATCACGGCGGGAAGAAAGAACAAAATCACTAGCGATTCGCTTGGCTAAATAACTGCAGTGCTACATTACCTTATGCCACGTTCTCTGGGCAATCTCAATGCCGGGGTTCCTTGCCGCCCAGCTGCAAAAACTCGGTCTTAATTGCGGTTGCTTCTCTCTCGTGGGCGGGGCTATTTGCACCAACCCAAATGTCAATTGCATCAAGAGTAGCCGGTCTCAAATAGCGGGTCTCAAGCAGCAAATGCCCATGAGCATCAAGCCATCGAATCGTTTGATTAGAAGAGGGAATATTGCAAACCAGCCTCGTCACCGCTCGTGGCACCATGCATTTATCCTCACTGCCTTGAACCACTAAAATGGGAAGCTCCGCCCGGATCTTAGCTGCGTTAGAAAGTGTTCGACTAACAAAGCGTTTTGTTCTGATCAACTCTGCAATAGTCAGCCCTTTTCGACAAAGTGGATCGCGCATTAACTCCTCGACGATAGCGGCATCGTTCGATACCAGGTTTTTCACAAAACTGGTTGTCGACATTCTGAAGCGAGGGTGAAAGAACAATGCCCAGCCCGCGGCCAAGACATTGTCTGGATGCAACACCATAAGCGGGTTAATCCGCACTGTCGGACCAGAGAGCAGAAGCCCAGTTACCAGTTCCGGATGCTCCGCCGCTATTTTTACAGACATACTTGTGCCCAGACTTTCTCCCATGACAAACAATGGCAAATTCGGATGGTCGCGCTTCAGTGACTGCGCCAAGGCAACGATGTCGGAGTACGAACCATCATAGTCGACATTCTGTTTGCTCACACCGTCAACGGCGAAAACCTGCTTGTCATCGGTATAGCATCTGCCGAACCCACGCATATCAGGCGCGCAGGCATAAAAGCCTTCAGCGGCAAAGACCTTTCCCAGAACTTCATAACAGTTACCATGCAAAGTCAATCCGTGGATGGCCAGCAGCATTCCAATTGGTTCTTTATCCTTCGGATACCACTCATAAAGCGGGAGATGAAGCTGCTTTGAGCGGTCTCCATCTATCACAACCGTTATTCGATCGGCGGCATTCAACTCTTGCGCGAAAACACTCATGCATTGCATGTTGAATGACATTAATAACGCACAAAAGACAGCTAACACTCGCTCGAAGGTCATCAACAATTCCTTTCGGCTCAAGGCTCAACAAAGTTCCGAGCGATCCACTTGCTCATAGCAAAATCACTAGCACCACGCCACACTAAAACTCCTGTAGATCATAGTCACGTAGCGATTGAAGAAACTCGTGGGCATACTCGCTATAGATATCACGGGTGATGGCATAGGTCAGCTTAGGAATGCTATATTTCATGCCCGATATACTTGCTCCACCAAAGCCCAAACTGAGCCAAGCACCAAAGGAGTAGCAGTAGAGATGCTTGAGATATGGCGCCTCACCGGGCGTTTTCTCAGTGAACTCGAAACCCTGACCGAGGTAAGGATGTCGCAATAAATCGTCCATTTTAATGTCGTCTGGTGGAGTGAATCGATCGCCCCAGAGAGCAATTTTGTCCACCATGTTGGCAAGCTCCGGACGCAGCGAGAGATCGGTAACAAAGCCAGTGCCGATAATCACAAAATCCACATCAAACTTCTCTTCACTGGTCGCAATGCAAACTCGATCATTCGCATACGAGATGGAATCCCACCTGCTGCCACTATGCAAGGTGAAGTTTGAATGGCTGGTCGCCCGCTCAAAAGTATCAGGCGGAGGCAGTTGACCCATCTGAACTATCTGAGTTATGAATCTGTATTTCAGATCATCAGGAAGGTCACCGTGATGCTTTAGAAATCCGACAAATTCAGCCCAACGGTATGGATTAATGCACGGTAAATCCTTTCGCCTGTAGAAGAGGTGGACTGCGCTCGCGCCTGACTCCAACGCAACAGAAGCATTATCAAAGGCCGAGGCACCGGCTCCCAACACTGCGATGCGTTTGCCTTTGAGTGCAGCAAAATCAATGTCTTCTCTTGTGTGAGCATAACGCGTTTTCGGTAAAGTATTGGAGATAATCGAAGGAATCTCCCATCTACCACAGCCATCGATGCCGGTCGAAAGAACTACCTTGCGCGCCAGGATATGACTTGCCCCATCCGGCGAGGAGACAGGAACCACAAAGCACTGGTTCTCATTACACCATTCAATTGCTCCGGCGCGGGTCTGGTTTTGGACCGGCAATTTAAGAAGTTTACGATACCAGTGCAGATATTCCGCCCACTGCTGCTTTGGCAATAAACTGAGCTTCTGCCAGCCTTCAGCTCCGAACTGCGCTTCGTACCAGGCACGCAAAGTCAGACTTGGCAGCCCGAGATCTGGACCAGTGACATACTTTGGGGTCCTCAATGTATGCATGCGCGCGAAGCTGAGCCACGGACCTTCGAGCCCCTCATTGTTCTCGTCAATTACCAGGATATTGCTAACCTTCTCGCGCAGAAGTGCAAAAGCGCAACAGAGACCTCCCTGACCGCCCCCGATGATTAGCACATCAAGAATATTGCGGGCATCCTTGGTCCGCCGCTCTGGGAGCCATTGCCTCAGCGGGTAATCAGTCAGTTCAAGGTCTCTAAGAACTGTCGCTTCCAGATCAGCAAGTCCTTGGGTATTTGGTTTCGGCGAATTCAAGGGGATTTCTATCGTCATCAACTTGCCCGAGGTTTACTATTGAAACCCTCAAATTTTCGCATGTGCCGGAGTCAGAGTCAAAGATAAATCAAGTGAGATCGGCGGCGTCCTTTAGGAGAATCGAGCCTCAGCGCATTCACAAGCCACGCGACAATCTATTTACACCCGTCCACCACCAGATTTAAGCTGCTGATATTTCTTCATCCAACCTTTATTAAGATCCACTTGCTCATAGCCAAATCGCTCGCCATTTATGCGAACGGTTTGATTGGGAGAAACCCACTGACGATTGGCATCATAATGGCCACCTTTAACGCCAAATCCAACTTTTCCGGAAGCATTACCAGTGGCACCGTGTATGGTGTCGGTCCCCTCTTGCCAGGCTTTATTAATAGCTTCAGCATATCTGGGATTATTTGACCGGCCCGGGTTATGAGTAGGATAGTAACTACCGGTTAGAGCTTGCATCAATGTTTGGTTGCGAGAGGCCGCTCTATTCATAACTTCTTCGGCAAACGCTAATTGCGCAGCCGGACCTTGAGAGCCCACTTCAGAATGCATTCTTCCAGCAAAAGCGGCCATAACTCTTGGATCTTTCAACTGAGAATCAAACTGCGATCTATCTATTGAACCTGCTGGATATCTCTGTGCACTGGTGTCTCTGGGTTCAGTAGTTGCATCTTTCGACTGCCTTGGCTGGGCCTGCCGGTCGCCTTCGGGTACCACTGCCTGTTTGGGCTGGGGCAGCCGCTCACCTTCGGGTACCATAGGCTGTGCTGATTTATCTTTGCTCGGCACGTCGGCCCTGAATGCATCTGGTCTAGCTGAAACAAGCTGCGAATAACCTTTCCCCTCATAGTCGACAAAATTACCCTGCTGATCTCGCTGCTTTTCGAACGTGCCATCGGCCTTCGCAATACCTCTTAGTGCAATTTTCTCCCGGCCATCTGCCCCGCTATCGAATAGGTGAACCATTTGCCTATTGCCAGCCCCTTCGACCTCCAACCTTAGCTTACGCTCACTACCTGAACCATCACGATAGCTCAGACTTGTGGTGCCGGAATTGGCCAATTCACGAACAGTTGCCAGCTTCTGCTCAGCGGTTGCGTCTCTGCTGAACAGCGTAGCCGCTTTGTCTTCAGTGGTCTTGTCGGCGGCTTTGTCAGCTCCCTTCTCGCCGATCTTGCCTTCGCCCTTATCACTACCGACCGCTGCGACTTCTGCCGCAGGAGCCGATTTGTCTCCTGCTCGCACGCTCACAGCTGCTTCGCCTGGCTTGCTCTGCTTACCGGTCAACGTATCTATCGATCCAAATTGCAGAACGCCAGAAGTGAGCGCACCTTTATCGAGCGTGGGATCACCGCCAAAATTACTCCCCCTAGCTGTGTGCCAAGCCGAATTGTCAGACAGACACTGGCGAGATATATCACCCCACTCTTGCTGCTGCGGTGGTGCGAAATTTTCTCGAGCTTCCGCCCAAGGCCTAGCCTCGCAGTGCGAGGATGAATCCAAATTACTTTTGGTCATAAATTATTGTGGTTACATTGGTAATGTATGGGGCCTAGGCAAACTTCAGAACGGCAGTATGCAGAGCTGACAATTCGACTAAGTAGGCAGACTGTATCAGCCCAGATGTGAAACTCTCGTGAAAGTTAACCTCGACTGGTTATCTATTTTTCAAGTGTTCTCTCAAAATATCTCTAACATCAAGAATAGCACCATATACAGTGGCGTACAGCCACCGAAAGCAGGTATTAGGTCTATAGATTGATTGAACTAAAAATTCATTCGCCTGAGGTGTATAATCAACAGATTATTCACACGAGATGAGAAATAGCATGAACTCCAAACCTTACGTCGCCTCCGCCAGACATCTAACTGCTCGCGGCAATAGACTGGCAATCGTTGGACTTATCTTGTTGGCAACAAGCTTACCTCTGCAGGCTGCAATTGCTACTGACTTCACATCACCAGCAGTAGACTCTCAGACAACTGGTCAATTGCTAGCACAAGCCCAAAACACTTCTCAAGATCAGAAAAATTGGGATGCTTACAGCAGAAGCAAATACTCTTACACAGATGCTTCAGTACTGGCCAAGTTCTGGAAGCAAAATATTGGCGAGGCGAAGTCGCGCATCGGCTCGAAACTGCTGGCGGGCCCCATGGGTGAAGACACATTGGCCCAATATATGGTTGATGCAAGAATTGCAGCTCTGGGGGCCGTCAACAGCAATCAAGGCCTGACCTACTGGCAAGATAGCAGTCATACCTATGATGACGCTGTCGCGTTGGCAAAGCTTTGGGGCGAACCTAGCCCTTGGGAGGCAAAAGTCAGAGTAGAAAGAAATCTGATTCTAGGGAACGAGAAAATTATTCAAAATTCAATCGAACTCGCCAAGAAAGACGCACAGGGTTCACATAGTTCAAACGGTTCGCAAAATTCAGAGTCATGTGGCCATTAAAAGCTATTTTGCCTTTCGGCCAACAAACTCAAGCAAAGTATGCCTGAAGCGATAGAGCAGCACGCAACCCATAATGACACTTAAGATCAAGACCACTACTGAAACGCACGTTACTGTAATGGCAGCCACTAATAATTGATTGAGCTGCCGCAGAGAATCGCGCACTTCAGAAAGGGGCTGATTGACACCGACGATGGGCTCACGCAGCTGATGCATTTGCTCACTTAGGCTATCGAGCCGTTGATGCATTAGCACCACCTTCTCTTGCACCGTCGTCATCTTATCAATGACACCGCCCATTTGACCGTGAACACCAGAAAGTGGCAAGGTGACAGCAACCATTGGCGACTTCAAGCCATCCAGCGGTTTCTGCAACTCCCGCATCTGTCTGCTGACAATACGCACGTCATCGCGCACTGCAGTTACTTCTTTGAGATCTTCTCGCAGTTTCGAAAGTTGTTTCAATTCGCCATGCACGCCAGCTACAGCAGGCGTGATCTCGCTTAATTTCTCAAGGTCAGCGTTAAGTCTCGTCAAGTTTGTGTTCAGACCAGCAAGCTTGTCCGACATGGAGCCGATGGTTGCCTCCACACCGGTCATGCTACTTTCCATTTTAGTAAAGGCCGGCTGCAAGCCCTCCATGGGCCCCTGTAACCTTACTAAGTTCTCCTCTAAGTCTTGCGCTTCACGCCGAAGCTTCCATACTGGGCGAACCAATCTCTTGAGCGGATGAAAACCAGTAATGGGTTTATCCCAATCCTTCGCTTTGATTTCGGCCTCTCGTTCGGCTTTTGATGGCTTTTTAGAGACCTTGCCCTTTAGCTCCTTGCGCATTTCAATTTTGCCTACCGGAGCACTTTGTTCAGTGGGGGCAGCCGCAGCCTGAACAGCAACAGGGGTAGGAGTTGCCTGAACAACAGCAGGGGTCGTAGTTGCCTCACCTGCAACAGGCGCATCAGCCCGCGCCGATGACGTCGCCATCACAAGACTGATACCTAAGATACTGAACAACCTGACAGAAATCATCAATCCTCAAGTAGCTAGAGGCGCATCATATTAGCAGAAACGAAACTAACAAGTCAGTCAGTACCCCGTTGTTCCCCTTAGGTTGAGATAGAGAGCCGCCATTAACCCACTATTGATGATTCAGTCGCGAGCCTGCCACTTTGGCAAGCATCTGTAAACAGCTTATAATCAGACGCAGTAACGTCCGCATATGAAAGTGCAAACTCAGACATTGAATTAGCAAACTTGTCGCTTTTACCAATATAGCCGGCTATTGCCTCTGCCTCACCAGATTTTGCGTGGGCTTTCGCCAGCACTCTTCCTGCGAAATTACTTAACTGCAGCATTGTGAACTTATTCCATCTCGCAGGATTTGGCGACATCTTCACGTCTCTTAGCTGGCGAACGAAGAATTGCCGTTCTCTTGCTCCTTCAGCCCAACCAAGAAACATATCGCTGGCCGACTGCATGATGCGCTGCCCGACCACAACGCGCTGACCACTATTCTGAAATTTACTAGCCGCAGTATACGGCTCCAATACTGACTTTCGCGCCTCTTTCACTTGAAGAACAAGGAAGTCATCATTGGCACCAACGAGGAGCAGCACCGCACAGAATGTTCCTACACTGCCAGTACCAACAACCTTCATGGCGACGTCAACTAAGTCGAAATGCCCAAGTAGTCCAGAGCGATCTGGAGAGAGAGACTCAAGATATTGCTCATAGGCCTCATGAACCTTTATCGTCAGCTCTGGCGCATGATAGAGCAAAGGGGGCATTTCTTTAAAGCGCCAGCTGCCATTACATTCTTCAATTAGTTTTTTCTGCAAAGACTCAGGAGAAGACTTGGTAATCTCTTTGTTCAACATCTTGCGGCGCCTTGCTGCTAATTCGTGATCTGCACTGTCGATAAACGACTGATAGTCAATCTTTGAATACCAAATATCAAGCAATCTCGCTTTGGCATACTTGGCCATCTCAATCTGATATGACTGGGCCATTTCAAAGGCAGCCTTCTGACATGTCTTGCTTGACATAGCAATAGAATTTCCTGCCAAAACTAAACTTGCAACCAGCCGTTTTATATCCCATTCAAATGGTGCAGGGTGGGTTTCATCGAAGTCGTTTAGGTCGATAATTATATTGCGCTCTGGTGTGGCAAAACCACCGAAATTTAGTACATGACAGTCACCACAACATTGCACAATCACTCCTGAGCTTACCTCGGCAGCTAAGTCAGCAGCCATTACTGAGGCAGCACCCCGGTAAAACGTAAAAGGAGAGATCGACATTCGACTGTGCCGGATAGGCACCAGAGCTTGAAGCCGCCCCTCATTGGACTGCTCAATTATTTCTATCGGATCACGCCTGGCATGGCGACCAGAGCTAGGCAGATTTGTAGCCGAATGAGTTTTCGCCTCACCTCTCGGAACTTTCCCCGCAGCCGGCTTTTTAACTTTATCTTTTGTCTTGGTCATCTAAAGTTCTTCCTCACGCTGCATTAAACAACATGGTCTTATCTTAGTTTAGCAAGCCCAATCTAACGAGAAACTATCCAGTAACTTCGATATTATCTAAGTTACTGGATAAAGTTACACAGTTGCCAGCGACTACTTGCCAGCGAAACCTCGCCGTCTCAGCCAAACCACATACAAAAGAATAAATGAGAGCAGCCAAAAGTCACGTGGAGGCAGGTGAAAAACAAATTCTTCCCCACCTTCAAGAGATATATAGGCGCGACGGTGAAGCTTTTAGTACTTACCATCTCATTCTTTGGCGTAATAACGTTGACAATATTTGGAGCCTACAGCGCATACAACGCAGTGACAGCAGCCTACAAGAAAATCAAATCAGATGTTATGAAACAATACGCCGGCTTCCAAGAAAATGAAACCTCGAAGAAAACAAAAGGAACGACAAGAATCATCAGGGGGTAGCGACCCCAAAAGCAAAAACGCAAAAGAATCATATTAAAGTACAGGCACACTAATTCAGAAAATATAGAGCCAGTCGGTAAGGCCCTTCTATACGGGACCTTGCTGACTGTTACTTCTCGCCCGCTAGTATCACATCCGCAACAATTTCTGCGATTCTAGCCGAAGCCAGCGGCTCTGATAGTTCGTTGTACCGAGAAATATTATCCAGCCAAGCATATAAAGTATCAAGTGTAAGAACTTGCCGCACAGCCTTCAAAAACTCTTGAGTATTTGCCACCGGTATTAGTGGCGCTGCTTTCTCCAGTGTCCAAGAATCAAGCCACTTTATATCGATGGTTGCCTTCTCGATATCTTTGAAATGCGGTGACTCAGAGGTAAGAATCTCATACGAACCAGCAAGCCAAGCCAACAGATGCGCTTGGAAATAGGCTGATTTGATAGCGAAAATGGATTCCACCCAAACAGCGATTTCTTCGCCTTCTAGATAGGTCAAGCAAAAGAAAAGGGAAGCACTTATGGCTCCGCTACACGAGGGCCAGAGAGATCCATACGCTTCAAAGTCTTGGTACTGAGCACAAATACTTTCCCCATCTTCATCCCAGAGAGATGGCATCATAATAGCCTTGCCTAAGGTTTCGAGCACATCGCGACGAAATCCCTCGTACTCTCCGTGAAAACCTTCACAGTACACCCGGAAGAATGTGGTGAAAGTTGATTCAATCAGAAAATGAAATGCGTGACTCTCATCACCTCGAACAATTAGGCCGGGTAGCATGTGCCTAAACCAAACACGCCAACTCTCAACAGCCTCTGGTATATCATGAAAAGCCAGTAGTCCAGTTGTGGCTTCAAACAGAACGGTATGTAAAAACGATGCGGGTATCGCTGAAATGGGCTGGTCAATAAGTTCAGTGTACATTCTTCGCTGCGGGCTCAGAAACCACGCCTCACCGGGAGGTACTGCTGGGCGAGGGGCGACCTTAAGCAAGCGTTCAAGCGCGGCCGCGGAAGGTCCGACACCGGGTTCCCAGACGTATAGCCACGATTTATTAAGGGAGTGCTCAACCATAGCTTCTATAGTAGCTTACAGGCCTTAAGGGGGTGGTTTAGGAAAAGGATCATGCCCTGAATATTAACGGAGGGTAAATGCTACCATCAACCAATCAAGCTGTGCCTGGTAGAATCAAGAGACAAAGTGCTCACAGGTTTCGTCCCAATGCCAGATGAGAAACAAGCCCCAGAGCCTGCCAGATTCGTGAAAGTCGAAAGCACGTTCAACAACGGCGCAATTGAAAAAGCTACTAACGAGCTGAGACTTGAGACCTACAAACAGATTCAAAATTGCTTCTTGGGCTTATGTATGTTCTTCGGTCTTATTACCCTTCTAATGCAGCAGACCGATCTACACAAACAGATGACATTGGTGAGACAAACGCTTTTGCGTGCACCTGAAGACGCACACACAATCAGTCGACTAGCGGCACTAAATACACAACTGGACCAAATGCCAGAGGCAGAATTACTTTACAAGCCAAATCAGGCGCTTATTAAGAAATACAATCAAGCGCCAGACGAGTCTTCCGCACATGCCAGATGAAAAACAAGACCCATGCTCTGGGTTGGTTAAAATTGCCAGCAAGCATCAGTGTATTCTAGGGAAAATAAAGACGCCCTCTAAATGCATAGCGAATTAGCCGCTGGCTGAGGTAAAAGAACGGCAACTGAACTAATGAACAACAAGAACACACGCAACCTTCTGGTCCTGCTTGGCACCTACTCCCTCATCTTCATATCCTGCCTGCTACTCGCATGGTACGCTATTTCTGGCAGCACCTTTCGCGCGATTTTCTTTATTTTACAAGGCTATACGAGCCACTTCGCGGCCCAGGCCTTCGCCTCAGCTGGCTTAAATTCAAATGCCATTTTCCTTCAGGAAAGTTCCATCAGCGCATATCAACAGTCTAATGCCAATCTGCCGTGCGAGCCGCTTAGGGCTCTTGAATGTGATGAAATCAGGCAGTTGACTAACATGCACCTCAAGTGGAAGAATCGCACGGAGGCTTTAGCATCAGCAAAACGATTTGAGGATAACGTACGCCGGCAACTCAACACCGAAACGCCCCACAGTGATCGTTGGAAGTGTTCACTGTCTGAAATCTTATTGTTCCAAGCACGTATTCTAAACAACGATAATCAAAAGAAAGCGGCAATAGCTAAGTATCGCGAATCAATCACAATCAATCAAGCTTTGACTGACGAGAATCACACAAACACCAGCACAGAAAGTCAACTTCTTTCTGCGCGCAAGGAACTCGCTGAACTAACCAAGGATCAATAGAATCATCGCCACTAAAAAGGCAGCTCTCTCATCATGTCGAAATTAAGACCTTTAGCCTGGGAATATAGAAACAGCTATTACGTGACCTGGGATAGTTAGTTGCCAGACAACCACCACACGAAAGAATACCTGAACCAATACGGCGAAGAGCACGAGCCACCGCCAATAGCCGCTGGCAGCCTGGATCCAGAAGACCCAGAATACTCACTTCTGATGCCAGACAAGCGCCAAGCCCTTGATGCAATCAAGGCCAACCTGCGCACAACCGCACCAGAGTTAGCGACAAGCTCAGGTCTATCTATTAATAGCGCTACTTACTGGCTCAACAAAATTGCCGGAGAGACCGGCGCCAAGCTCGAAGTAGCCAACGACGGCACCGTTTATTACTCCTTTGCCCCTAATTTCTCCGGCGTCTACAGACGAAGAGGAAGGCGCAGAGCAGCACTGCTCGCAGGGGCTTTTCTCTTCAAGTCACTTTACTGGGTGGTGCGAGTATCGTTTGGCGTTGCCTTAATGACCTCGGTGCTTGTAATAGTTGTAATTTTTGTCGCTCTGATTCTCTTAGCTATTGCATCTATATTTGATGGAGCGGGGGGAGACAGTGGTGACTTCGGCTCGTTCGATGGCTCTGCCTTCTTTGACATAAATTTCCTATCTGACATTTTTAGCTGGGACTATAGCCCTTCGCATACCAGCTATCAAAACAGCATACCCAGCGCCCAGAGAGACCGCTACACAGATTTCATTGAAAAGCATCCCAAAGGCAATTTCTTTCTTGAGACCTTTTCTTTCTTGTTTGGCGATGGCAAACCAAATTCTAATTTACAGAAATTACGCTGGCAGCAAATCGCAAATACAATTGAGGCCAATGGCGGTGTAGTATCAGCAGAGCAGCTTGCGTCCTTTCTCGATGGTGACACCTCTGATAGTGGCATGGTTATGAGTGCACTGGCACAATTCAATGGTCATCCAGAAGTAACAAAAAGTGGCTTTATTGTTTATGTATTTCCAGACTACATAAGTGAACAACATAACAAGCAACAACTAAAACAAGAGCAAAGACCAGCGCAAATACAAAACGAAATATCCGAGCAGCAGAGCTACCTCAAAGAAGAGAACTGGAAATTTTCAAACTTTCCGCCGATAGCCCTAGCCAATGTCTTAATGCTGGCGCTATTCAATTTTTGCGGTAGCTGGTGGTTGTTCAAGCATATTGCAACGATAAACCTGCTGCATCACCTAGCGGCACTGATCGACGTGCTTTTAACTTATTCGATAATTTTACTAGTCATTCCAGCCGTGCGCTTTGTCATATTGCTTGTGCTCAATCAGCGCATTGAAAGCAGAAACGCGAAACGAAAAGCCGCTTTTGAGCTAGTCAAACAGCCACAAGGAGAAATTCTCAAAGAAATAGAAGAAGCGAAAGCAATTCAAGTCGAGCATGCTCAGGTGTTGCGAGTAGATAGAAAAATCATTTTTGATTCTGGTAAAGATAGCCTAGAACAAAAGTTCGATAGCCGCGAATAGCTTGCCGCGCTGCAAATATTTAGGCGTCAGGCAATACAGTAACTATACAAGACTGAGCACCCCGCCCCTTCACAAGGGTTACTTCAATTGACAAGTTCTTAAAGTTGAACCTGTCTCCCACCCGAGGCGGCCTGCCAAGCTGATCCAAGACTAGTCCGCTAATGGTACCGACATCTTCTTCTTCAATTACTAGACCAAGATAGCCAGCAAGTTGCTCGAGCCTGACTGTACCTAAAACTCGCACGCTTTTACTGTCTATAGTTTCAATCGGTGGTGTAGTAGTAGATTCATCAATCTCACCTATAACTTCACCAAATATATCTTGAATTGAAATGATACCAGCAGTACCACCATGTTCATCCAACACAACTGCCAGATGAGTACGAAACTGCCGCATAGACTCAAGTACCGACTGCAAAGTCGAAGACTGTGGCACAAAGGGTACTGGCCTGATAATCAAAGTTCTATCGTCGCTAGCCTCCAAGAAAGCAGCGAGATCCTTAACGTGCACAGTGCCGACAATATTGTCTTTATCGCCTGTATAAACAGGATAACGAGAGTGGTTAGCTTGACGCACTATCTCCAGCACTTGAGCTTTCGTCGGCCTAATCGGCACAGCCAGAATGTGAACCCGAGGCACCATTATGTCTTCAGCAACTAGCTCGCCAAAGTCAAATAGCTGCTCAATCACGCTGCCAATTTCATCGCTTATTATTCCCTCTGATTCGCTCTCTTTTAAAATCAACTGAATCTCATCAGAAGAAAAAGCTGGAAACGTTGACTTAGAGCGATCTATACCCATGAGATTTCTCAGCAAGAAATTGTTCATTCCATTTAGAATGAAGATAATTGGCCTAAAAACTCTCATAAAGAAGAGCATCGGCCCGATCAAGAAAAACATTACCGCTTCAGACTTCTGGAGCGCTAACGACTTAGGTATCATCTCGCCAAAGACGATATGAAGATAGGTAAGCAAAGTCAAAGATAAAGCACTGGCAATTGCGTGAGTTGTCGTTATCTCTAGGGGAGCTACAAGGTGAAGATAGTGAATTATCCAGGTGGCTATAACCTGCTCACCGTACATACCCAGGGCCAAACTAGCTGCGGTGATGCCAACTTGAGATGCGGCTATATAGCGATCTTGTAACAACGGCTCTTTGATAACAGAATAAATTTGT
This sequence comes from bacterium, assembly GCA_018062085.1. Lineage (GTDB taxonomy): Bacteria > Cyanobacteriota > Vampirovibrionia > Obscuribacterales > Obscuribacteraceae. Next base: position 298,381 of record JAGOSY010000003.1, read on the forward strand.
TTGGCTGTTCTATTGCCCTCAAGTGCAAGCTTTTCAATTGATAACTTAGGTGCCACCACTGTGGCAAACTCAGAAGCCACAAATAGAGCATTGAATAATATCAGAAGGAGAATTAAGCTCAGCTCAAACATCTTGCTTAGCCTCCTCTTTTCTGCTCACAATCACCAAGATAGCAGCGTGATGTTCAACTTCTTCGACCTCGATCACCACTGAAGGTAATTCAATCAAATCGCCGACAGCAGGCACTCGATCCAGAATCTCCATGATTAAGCCATTGATAGTCTCGGCTTCGGTTGCGGGCATTTGTCCTAAGAACTTAGAGGCCCGATGCAACTTATAAAAGCCAGGTAGCCGAATTCGACCATCTTCTAAAGCTTCTATAACTATAGTCTTTTTAAATTCATCACTATCAACGTTCTCAATTAACTCAGCAAGAATATCTCCGGCAGTGACAATACCAACTGTTGCTCCGTGCTCGTCCATTACCACGGCCATATGCGAATGCTTTGATTTGAGCAAGGCAATCAACTTGCCGAGGCGTAAATTCTCAGGAATAATTGGTAAGCCTTTAATCAAAGAATCAATACCAGCAAGATCACTTTCAGAGAATCTAGCTTGAATCACGTGCCTCACATGAATAAAGCCTAGAACATCGTCAATAGAGTCTCCATAGACCAAAAGCCGGGTATATGGACTCTCTAAAGCAATTCGATAGCAATCTTCTAAAGAGTTTTTATTCGAAACAGCAAGAATATTCGAACGGGGCACCATTAGTTGTCTAGCTGTTCTCTCTCCAAGATCAAGAGCCTGCTGAAGGCGCTCGTGCTCAACCGGCTCTAACAAGCCGCCATCTTTACTTTCGGCTAGTAGCAACTCAATCTCTTCAAGCGAGTGTACATGTTTGTGAGTAGAAACCGGAATTCCTAGCACTTTCAAAAAGAAGTTGCCGCTGCCATTCAACAGCCAAATAAACGGACGAAAGACTATTGAAGACAGGCGAAGCGGCCAGTACATAAAAATTGCTATACGATCGGAATATTGCAAGGAGACAGACTTCGGAAGCAGTTCACCAAACAAAATCTGCAACAAGGTAAACAGCAAAAGAATGCCAATGGCCGCCACTGACTCAGCCAAGACTGGAGTTAAATTTAGGTACTCGACTAACGTGGCGGCGCAGGAAGGTCCAAAACTGATTTCACTATAAGCTCCAAGCACAAGACTTGAAACTGTTATTCCGATCTGACAAGTAGCAATATACTCATCGAGCTTTCGCGGCTCCTCCAAGATCGGAAGAAGTAACGAAGCAAGGGGGTTACCTGCTAAAGCCAACTTTTGAATATAAGAGTGCCGGGCGGCGACTGTAGCAAACTCTGCAGCCACGTAAATGGCATTCAGAAGAATTAGACCAATTGCTATAAACCAGGCTAGGAACATTTCAACAATTGACTAACACTTTGATTGCCCCTACAACACAAATATTGCATCAAGCTTAGTTCCTTAAAAATTCGCAAATTCAAGAACCAAGCAGTACTTAACTCTAGCAGCTTGGCAACAAGCAAATAATCGCCGCAGCAATGCTTGCACAGCAAGTGTTGACAAAGAAAGAGATAGAGCAGCGGTCAGCCAGCGTTCTCATAAAACTTCAACCAACTGGTATCATATCGCCATGAAAGATCAACAGCTTATTGTTTTATCTGCGGCACTGACTATTGCTCTTGCATCAAGCTCATTGTCTAGCGTGACGAATCCGTGTTTGGCAAGCCCTACTGTGGCAAATCAAGCTTTGGCTAATCAAGCAGCGGCAAAAGCGAAGGCTAAAGCCAAAGCAGGCGCAGACAAAACAACCCAAAAGGCTGCTGATGCTGAAGTATCTTTTGCCTCAATAGATGCTGCAATTGCCCAACAAGAAGCAATAAAACAAAAGAATTTCGACAAAATCAACACCGCTGCGCAAGCCGACCTGGCGGCCAGCAACTATGCCGCAGCCGAAAAGAAACTATTAGAAGCTTTGGATATTGCCGAAAGCCTAAATGGCAACGAGCAGAAATTACTCACACGTACATGCTTGGCTGACTGTTACTTAAGACAGAGAAAATACAAAGAAGCAGAGAGGCAATACAAAGAGGCTTACGACAGCAATATTCAGCTCTACCGCGGCAACTACCCTGTGCTACTTGACGACGCCAAGGGCTTGAGCGAAGTATACAAAGCCACCAACCGACAAAAAGAGGCCGAAAAAATACTCGCGTCTGCCACAGAAGCACGCAAAACTCGCTACTCGGTTGCTGGCGTTGACGATGGCGATTTGTTCGCGACCTTCTATCAGTCTATGAGGGAAGCTCTAGCTAAAAAGAACACTGATGCTGTCAGCAAGATGGTCCAATACCCTCTAGCGGTGCGCTGGAACGGCAATTTCAAGAGAAGACTGTCGACTCGTACTTACCGCACTCCACAAGAGTTCCTAGCAAACTACAACATCATCTTCTCTCCCAAAATTACAACACTTTTTGCGGAGAATCCCGAAAAAGAACTGTGGTGCAAAGATGAAGGCATAATGCTGGGCGGCGGGCTGGCCTGGCTGACAAATGTACAGCTGGTCAAAGTGGCAGGAAAACCAACCTACCAAATTCACGCTATGACTATAAACGACGATATGCCGAAGAAGTGAAGCTCTTTTGCCAGAGCTTCACTGCCACAACCTAGTTAATGGTATCAATCAAATGTGCTTAATAGTTGCTTGATCGATGTAACTTCTGAGCCAGTTCCCACTGCTGGTGAATCGGGACGAAGAGAGAAGTCTAGACCCATCAGATAAGGGATAGGAGTATGGTTGGGAAGCAACCCGACTCGAGAAACAAACTTAGGGTCAACCATTGTCGGAGCCAAAGCCGTGGTGTTACCTGTAGTGCGATACTGGGTATTTTGCTCAACCGTAAGAGGAAATGGCCGAGTTGAATTAGGTGGATAAGGGAAGGCAATCGATATTGGAATATCAACCATGCCACCATAGGCAATTGTCTTTTTCACAGTACTGCCAATCATATTATAGGGCTGAGGGCTGGCTTGCAGCTTTAGGCAATTGTGGGCGCTGTGTGATGAGTTTAGCCTAGTCATGAACGAAGTGACATTCTGCAAACTAACAGAGTACGACGAAATATTGTTTCTCTTCGAATTAATCAAAAGACAATTGGTGAGCGTTGGCCTAGCACTGGTGAGATTGCTTACACCATCACGCAGACCTGGGCCAAGGACACAACTGCTCAAAGAAACCCCAAGAGTCGGCGGGCCGCTGGTCGTGCCGTCTACTCTCACACCATCAGAATTGATACGTTCTGAACTATTGTAAATCCAGCACTTGCTGAGCTGAGCACCACCAGGGGCACCAGTTTGCTGGGTCACCACATTGGTAGCATTGTCGTGAAGGATAAGTTGGCTCATACCTAAGGGATAGTAGGAGGGGCTGACAAACAAGCCGGCCTCAGTGCAGTGCGACACTTCGATGTTTTTGACACTGGTGGGATAGGGTGCATTTGAATTGACTGTAATGCCTTTCTTGGCACCATAGACAAAAATGCCTGAGCGCTTAGAGCCATTGAGCTGTACGCCACCATTGATTTCGATTCCATTTGATTGACTACCTGGGGCAATAACAACTTGGCCGTTGTGTCCAGGCTCGCCAGAGACCGTGATTCTAACAGGGCTGTAATAGGGTCTCACCTGCACTTGCATGGGCTTGCGATAGATCATGCGCCCGACGCCACCATCTATGGTCAGAGAGTCATAGTTTTGTGGATCTATTCCCGTCCACTTGATCTGATCCATTTCATTCCAGGCAGTGGCCCAGGTCAAGCCGTCAGTGTTATTGCCATTTTTAGAAACATAGAACTTGCGCGGCTGCTGATAGGGATAACCAGGGCTGGTAGCAAATGCTTGCGATGTAGCCGCCAGACTCATAGTCAGGGCGACCGTAGACAACAGAATTTTCTTTAATATTGAACATTGTCTTTGATCGGGGGATCTTTTCATGCCTGACCTCAAGTAAATGAACACAACGCTACTGCACAGGCGCATCTGCAACTAGATCCAGCAGAGGCGAATCTGCATAGGAGATCTAGCGACAAATGGCGCTTGAAAGGCGTGTGCTGAGAGAGTGGATTGGAACACTCTAACGGCTGAAGGTGAAATGATGGTGAACTGAACGTGATATCAACGTGAACTAATTTCAGATTTCAAACTAGGTCAGAGCTTTGGCTAGCTCTTTCAGCAATTCCTTCAATGGTATTACTGTTGCTATCAGCGGAATAGCTGGCAAAGCCACTGCGGCAATGAAGGTCACAAGAGTCTCTTTGCCGAAGACAAACGGTTTCATGTTCTGGATATTGAGAAATGATGCATTGAGATCAGTCACCGTAGATGGTTCTGAGCTTGATATTAGCGCTGGCGAATCGGCTGGCTCACGGTCTTTAGGGGAGCTTAGCCAAGTAGTAGCAAATAGACTATTTACCTGGTGGCACAACGAACCATATGTAAAGACAGCTTCTCTTTTACTTTTGATCAAAAGTGGAGTAAATACCATAAGTGGTCCAAGAAACAGAAGGAGTACTAGAATGACGAAGACAATACCGAGGTTAGTAAACCCCTGCAGCGGTGCGTGAGTTTCGAGTACTGCTTGGGCGACAAAAGTACAAACACCTACCGACATGGCGAAAGCAGAAAATCCATAATACGACTGACCAATAGCAATAAAACCTAAGCCGCCGGCGCAGTCTGGGTGAGTCGGACTAACTCTAAGCTGAAAGCGTGACACTCTAAACAGCAGACTTGCCCAAAGCAAATAACCCCAAAGCCAATCGAGCACAATAAATCTGAACAACGGTTGGCTGACATAGGCATTCCACTTACCTGCCAAAGACAAAACTGGCTGCCCACTTTCTGTGAGCACCTGCCAATTGCTCACTTTCACCACCAAAACAATATCTATCCAGACTGGTGCATAAGCAAAGGCTAATAGCAAAAGTAGCAGCACTACAATAGAAGCATCACGCAATTGAAAATTCTTTACGACAAACTTTTGATAGGCAGCCAAATCGCTCGCGGCTATATGGTCGTGCAAAAAGTGCTTAACAGTCTTCAAAAGCCATTGTTGCGTCACCAAATCTGAAAGTATCAGAATTGGTGCCACCACTATAAATCGAGCACTGCTAATGTAGTCACCCAAGAGTGGCACCTGCAAAGAATCACTAAAGATACTGCCCGCACTTTGGCAAAGCAACAACACAGGCAAACAGGTAATCAGCCAAAAGAGCAAAACACTATGCAATAGGGCTTGTCTAACATTCTTCGCCAAGCCACTACGCAGCAGCAGCGTAGCCACAATGCCAATAGACGGTTGCGGCAATTCTGCCTGTGCCGCAGCTACTTCTTCGGTCATCAATTAACGTCCTTTTAGCTAGCCGTTGTCAATTGGCTACAATTTTATCCTTATTATGGGCAATTGGGGTGTCTCGTGAAATCAACATCAAAAATCAGTACGTTTCGCCGCATGGCAACTTTAGCGTTAGCTCTTAGTATAAGCTCAGCCTTACCGCTGCAAGCACTACTGACAAGCCCGGCATATGCCGTGCAACCTGAAGCATTAGACCGCACCTCCCTACCCATCAAAGAACCTGTCATTCCTCATTCAACAATATTAGACGCTAGAGACGCCAAGGCGCCCCCCTTCTTTCAAATTAAAGCTCCAGCTAATGCGCCGAACGTACTGATAGTGCTAATTGACGACATGGGCTTTGGTCAATCAAGCGCCTTCGGCGGGCCAATTCACATGCCAACAGTAGAAAAGCTGGCAAATAACGGTCTACGTTATAACGACTTCCACACCACGGCTCTTTGTTCTCCAACTCGTGCAGCACTTCTCAGTGGTCGCAATCATCATATGTGCAACATGGGGTCGATTACAGAGACAGCTACTGCTTTTCCTGGCCAAACAGGTCAGCGCCCCAATAGCGTGGCACCACTAGCTGAGATGTTGCGCCTCAATGGTTATGCCACTGGCGCTTTCGGCAAATCGCACGAAACGGCAGCATGGGAAGTCAGCCCCTCTGGGCCGACAGATCGCTGGCCCACACGCTCTGGCTTCGACAAGTTTTATGGCTTCATTGGCGGCGAAGCCAATCAATGGGCGCCCACTCTTTATGACGGACTCACTCAAGTTGAGCCACCCAAAGATGAGAACTATCACCTCATCCCAGACATGACCAAGAAGGCCACTAGCTGGGTCAGTGAAGTAAAGTCACTGACCCCAGACAAGCCATTCTTTATGTATTTTGCCCCCGGTGGCACCCACGCACCGCACCACGTGCCAGCTGAGTGGATTGCCAAGTACAAAGGTAAGTTTGACCAGGGTTGGGATAAATTAAGAGAAGAAACTCTGGCCAGACAAAAGCAGCTCGGTATTGTGCCAGCAGATACGGTGCTAGCCCCCAAACCTGAAGCCATCAAAGATTGGGACAAACTCAATGCTGATGAGAAAAAGCTTTTTGCCCATCAAATGGAAGTATTTGCTGGCTATGGTGAATTTACCGATCACTGCGTTGGTGAATTGATCAATGTCATCGAAAAGGGTGGCCAGCTAGACAACACACTAGTGTTCTACGTAGTAGGCGACAATGGTGCCAGTGCTGAAGGCGGCTTCAATGGTCTCTTCAACGAGATGAGCTACTTCAATGGAGCACCAGAAACTGTAGAAGACATCTTGAAGCACTACAACGATCTTGGCGGCCCAAACTCTTACGGTCACTATGCCGCTGGTTGGGCCGTGGCCGGAGACACGCCATATACCTGGACAAAACAAGTGGCATCTGATTATGGTGGCACCAAAAACGGCATGGCTGTGCACTGGCCTAAAGGTATTAAGGCGAAAGGTGAGATGCGCACTCAGTTCCATCATGTAATTGACATTGCGCCAACAATTTTAGAAGCTGCTGGTCTACCTGAGCCCAAAGAAGTGAATGGCACGAAGCAAACCCCTATAGAAGGCACTAGCATGCTCTATACATTTGCCGAGCCAAAAGCGAAAAGCCATCACGATACCCAATATTTTGAAATCTTCGCTAACCGCTCTATATATCATGATGGCTGGCTAGCCGGAACAGTGCACAAAGCCCCATGGGAAGCTAAGCCTAGAACCACGCTTACCAATGACAAGTGGGAGCTGTATGACACAACCAAAGACCATAGCTTACGGGAAGACCTCTCAGCCAAGTTCCCAGAGAAACTAAAAGAGATGCAAGCTCTCTTTATGAAAGAAGCCATTAAATACAATGTACTGCCATTAGATGACCGTATGCTAGAGCGTCTAAACGCATCAGCAGTGGGGCGCCCAGACCTAATGGCTGGCCGCACATCGCTGACACTGCACGAAGGCATGACCGGCATGACAGAGAATGTCTTTATCAATTTGAAGAACAAGTCTTTCTCAATCACAGCTGATACCGAAATTGCAAACGGTGGAGCCAGTGGTGCTCTAATTGCTCAAGCAGGTAAGTTTGGCGGTTGGAGTTTCTATCTTAGAGATGGCAAGCCTACCTTTACCTACAACTGGCTGGGAGAGAAGCAATACACCATTGCCGCCAGCAAATCAGTAGCACCGGGAGCAGCAACTATTCGCTTTGATTTTGCCTATGATGGTGGTGGCGCTGGCAAAGGTGGCACAGGAACAATTACCGTCAACGGCGAGCAAGTAGCTCAAGGACGCATAGAGAAAACTCAGGGCTTCTGCTTCTCTGCCGATGAAGGCACTGATGTTGGCTGCGATCTTGGTACAGCCGTTGCCGAGGGTTACAGTGTGCCATTTACATTTACTGGAAAAATAAAGAAGGTAACTGCTGAGTTTAAGGCACCGACTGCTCAGGAAAAGGCTGATAGCGATAGAGCACACAGAGAAGGAACTCTAAAGAAAGCACTTTCTGATTAGTTGACCTGAACCATAAAGCTCGATTCAAAAACCAAAAACAAAAACAGATAAAAGCAATAGCAGTTCGGTCTATCATCCCAAAGGATGATAGACCGAACTGCTACTAGCCTGAATTGAGCCGCCGTGACAACAAAAACCAATAAAACTTCACTACTTTGAACGATGGCAGACCCATTAGGCTTGGCCAATACTAAGAGCAGTATTTAAACCAAGATTTATGGGGTGGAAATGAAAGTTCTGATTGCCATCGATGATTCAGATTGTTCGTCAAACGCGGTTGATTCGGCAACAAGACAAGCATGGCAAGACGACACTGAGTTTTGCCTTGTTTCAATTATGGCTCCAATCTACAACGAATATCTTCTAGCTGGCCTGTGTGCACCATCTTTAGAAGAAATGCAAGCTGAGTATAAGAACCAATTGCAACAGATGATCGACCAAAAAATCATCCAACTCAAGAAAAACCATCCAAATAACCAAATCACTGGTTTGGTTATTAGCGGCAGTATTGCCGAATCTATCATCGACTATGCCAAAAGCTGGGACGCAGACTTGATTATTCTTGGCTCTCATGGACGAACTGGCTTAGAGAAGTTCTGGCTCGGTAGTGTTGCCGAGAAAGTACTCAATCATGCACCTTGCTCGGTAGAAATAGTAAAGCTCAAGAAGTTACACGTTGAAGAGAAAGAGACGACTTCAGAATCGGCCAATAACGATCTTTCAAAAATTGTTCTCTAAGTATCATACAGGTGCTGTAAATGCAATTTACAGAGGTAGTATCACCAGCGATGGCCGAAAAACATAGCGACGGGAAATATGCTGCGGAACTAAAATTTCCCAATGTACGAATTCACCTACAAGATCTCGTACTACGCGAAAAGCAATTGCCTTCCCATGCCATGGCCAATAGCGCTGTGCATTTTGGCTTAATCTCAGACGAATCATTAGAAAAAGTACTGGCCATAAAGCCAACCGAACTCTGCTTATGTATGGCCACCGCAGCTACTATTATCGAAGAATATTTCAAGGGCGTGCCACAGCGCAACGGCTTTCCAGCTGTGGATTTCGAACAAGTACTATCAGAAATTTTCAGAGATGCCAAAACTCATCTCAAAGAAGTCACTGTGAGCACAGATCATCAAGGTGAAATTGCCATACGCTCTCATGACTGCTATAAATTTGCCCCAACTTTGTTCGATCTTATGTTGCAGCAGCTGTTGCGCTATCCTGGCCGTTAGTTAAAAGCTCGAAACAAAATGTAGTGCCTGGCCCCTCGGTATCTTTGCACCAGATTTTGCCACCGTGGCCTTCAATGATTCGGCGACAAAGATACAGACCTAAACCAGTGCTAGCATAATAACGGCCAGTAGAGCCCGCTTGCCAGAATCTCTGGAATAATTTAGGTCGATTCTCCTCAGGTATGCCCTTACCTGTGTCACTGACACTTAAAGTTGTTTGATTAGCTAACTGACTCAATGTCACAGTGATTGAACCGCCACCAGGAGTGAATTTCAGCGAATTATCAATGAGATTTTGTACCACCCTACGAATCTCATCTTGGTCACAGATTACTTCTTCCGCAGCTTGCGGCACCGAAGCATGGATAGTGACCCCCTTCTCTCGAGCCAGTGGCATTATTTCGCTAATCATTCGAGTGATCAAACCAACCATGTCGCAACTTGTCATGTGGAACTCTTTAACACCGCTGTCAAAACGATAGACATCGAGCAATGTTTGCACCAAGTTGTAAAGTGCAGTATTGCTTTGTAGAATTGTCTCAAGCACCTCAACTTGAGTCTCTAGCACGGGGCCGAAATCTCCATCTAGTAAAAACTGCACTGCTCTTATAGTGGCCGAAACTGGCGTTTTTAAATCATGAGTAAGGGTGGCAACAAAATCTTCCCGCTGCTGCTGAAGAAGCACATTAGCTGTTGTATCGATAAACATAGCCACTAGACCAGTTACTTTGCCATCGTTGTCTTTTATCGGCCAAGTTAGCCAGTCAAAGTAGTTGGCCTCACTATCATTCTTCTTTGACAGCCTAAGTGCATCACTCGTTCGCTTGCTAAACTGCCCGCTACTGAGCACTTCTTTGAAAAGAGCAGGCTTAAGCCCTGGAGTAATTTCAGTCAGTGGTTTTGAAACTATATCGTTGCGATCCTCACTATCAACTAACTCAATGAATTTGTCGTTGCACTCTAGACAAACCATATCTTGGTCTAAACTGATAATTCCTACTGGTGAATTCTCAAGAATTGACTTGGTGACGCGCCTTTCGGTCTCTAACTCACGAATGGCATTGGTGTGCTGGCGCAAAGCCATTTCCTTTGCCGATATGTAGCAGTCAATGGCCAATCCCATATCGAAGAAAACCACCTTCATTAAGGCTGAAATTGCTTTGCCTAACTTTTCTGAATCACCACTATATTTATCAATTACCTTAGGCAAGAACCAAGCCAAAACTCGGTTATATGCCCCGATATACCACTTAGGATCAAGATCAATGCGATGGTGAGTAGCGCCCACACGAAGGCGATCATTGGCATACTCAGTGTCGTAGGTACCTTTAGTAAGCCGCAAGAAATAATCCTTCTGAGCGGCCTGAGCACGCTTAAGTACTTGCTCATTGGGAAAGAAACTACGAGTTTCATCAAAAGTAAGGAAGTGAGCGTACATTGACTCGATTAATTCATCGATATGGTCGGAAACGAGCACATCAAGTTCAAGCTCAATCAACTCTTCATCACTGGCAGAGAATTCTAACCAACGTTTTCGTAGTTCAACTTCCTTCGGGGTTAATGTTAAGGCTACAGCTTTATTAGACTGTTCTTTTCCCACCAATCACTTCCTTAGATTTTCCAGCGGTCTATAATTAGATTTTTCTGGTAAATGATAATTATGGCTGAACAAACACCTGACGTAAGCGCTCCCTCAATAAATGTATTATTGGTAGAAGATCACCAATTGACAAGGCTGGGTTTGAAGGTTGCCCTTCACCGAACCAAAGATATTCATGTCATAGGCGAAGCTTCCAATGGTCAAGAAGCCTTGACCATGGCTGAAAAGCTTAAGCCCGATGTGATTTTGATGGATGTTGGCATGCCTGTCATGGATGGTATTCAAGCGGCTAGCCAAATAGTTGCCCGCGACTCATCAATGAAAATAATCATGCTGACACAACATGACAACGATGCTGACATCATGGCATCACTGGCAGCTGGAGCAAGCGGTTATTGCTTAAAAGATGTCGAGCCAGACAGGCTATACACTGCCATACGCGCGGTCAGCAATGGGGATGTTTGGTTAGACTCAGCCGTCGCCAGCAGAGTATTGAAACATTATTCCGCCAACCCAGCGCTGGCATCCGTACCGCTAGAAGCAGCACCGCTGACATCTGGCAACAACAGGAACTCCAGTGATATGGCTTTTTCGAGCGAAAACAATTTCGCAGTGGCGGCTTCTGACCATAATTCAGCAGACCACGAAATGCACGAAAGCCAAGACAAGACATCTTCGGCCCCAGGTATCGACAGACCGGCCCCAGAAGCCTTGTCACCACGCGAGCTTGAAGTAATCAAGCTAATTGTAGACGGCTTGTCAAATCAAGAAATTAGCGACCGCCTAGTCGTCTCTTTAGCGACCACGAAGACACACGTAAGAAACATACTAAACAAACTCGCAGTTGACGACCGCACTCAAGCTGCAGTGCACGCCATGCGCCGTGGCCTAGTCTAAAAGGCAACGGTCGGCAAATTAAGTGTAAAGCAGACTTTCAGCTAATTGACTCTAGAAGATTCAACTATCTTTGCGCCCGCGCCTTTTTCAGTTACCACTGTTTTCAGCTTGACTACATCAACTGAGCATGGTGCCCTGTTTACTACTTTTTCGGCGACACTGCCTAGAAACATTCTATCCATACCAGTGCGGCCATGGGAGCCAATAACTATTAGATCGGCCTGCCATTCGACAGCATCTTCGACAATTGTGTCACTGACTATGCCGTGAAGAACTTCGCCAGTGACTGCTTTGTCGCCAAACAACGACTGCAACTTTGAGGTTGTAGTGTCTATCAACTCTTGACCATGCAACTTCAGCTTCTGCTCTGCTTCGATCATTAGCTCAACGGCTTGAGGGGCAATTTGACCATACTGAAGAACAATTGGTTCAACCACATGAATAACACGAAACTGGGTTGCCGGTGACCAGTGACGATTGGCTACCGCATCAATAGCTAGTCTCGAACAGCCAGAATCGTCAATTGCAATAACTACTCGCATCATCGTCACCATTTATTTTTCACCATCGATCAAATGCAATTGTGGCAAGCACAATAAACATCAGCATCGGCCAATAGAAGTATAGCTCTATGTGAACCGCCTACATTAAGTCATACCCACGGGGGATATGGCGCTACCTCACGAGCGGGACAATAGAAACCAAGACGGCATTACAAAAAAAGCCAGCCTTTCAGCAAAATCAAAGGTGACCGATCATGTTACACAAGAAATTAAGGCTAATTGGCTATGTTCGCAGCGGTGGCACAAGCCTAAATGTTGAAGAACAGAAGCAAAAAATTGCCGAATATTGCACAGAGCACGACCACAAGCTCGTTCGCTACAGCGCAGTTGACGAAGGCATGCCCGGCCTAGGGCTTCACGATTCGCTTGAGGCACTGAAAGACTATGACGGCATTATTGCCATTGATCTCAACCGCTATGTTAAACACCACGAAGATCGCTTAGTCGACCTGCGACCATTGATTCAAAAAATATTGCATGAAAAAAAGGTACTGATTGCCATTGACGAGCAATTCGAAACCCAGACGGCACAAGGGCAACATACAGCACTAGACCTGCTGCAAGAATGGTCTGATCGCGAGAGTACAATTATGCCTCCAATACACGAGCATACTGATACAAGCAACTATTAACAAGACGTTGGTCTTGAATCGGCAGCACAGAGCCTCGCGATTAAATGCTCTATTAGCGCCGTCAGCTCCATGACAAGTGGATTTGACGAGCAACAGGCCTCTGGTGTGCCATAGCGAATCCAGACAGCAGTTTCTCCGCTGTCTGAGGCTTCGGCCTGGCAGACAAATACCAGGCAGTGATCTAAGACATTGGTTAGCCCAAGAAATTCCAACTCGGCACCGGGCAACCTCGACTCCATTAATACGGCTAACTGATTGCCGCCACTGGTAGCACTCTGCTTCAAGCGCAATAATTCACCAGAATAGTGCTTCACTTCAAAATCTAGAATTTCAATAACTCTTGCCGGAGCAAGATTGCCAAAGCAATACGTAAGCGGCTGATCGCTCGCATCTAGCCTCTTACAAATACCATGGCAGTGCCGACAGCGGTCATCCATAAGTAACTACAGTGCTAATCATAACTAAGTAAGTACCGTCTGCTTTTTCTCACTGCTCGATTCAACTACCGCAGGTCTAACTTGTTGCGGTGGCAAAAGTAAGGTGCAACCAGCTGCTACATCGCGGATTACATAATCTAACGACTCTCCTGTACAAACTTTTCGGCCCTGCTCGGTATCACAGGTGGTGAGAACGATGAGAGTATCTTTCTCCCCAGCACCAGAGACTGAAAAGAAGGTCTCCAACTCATAAAGTCTGCGACCAACAACAGAAAAAGTAACTTTATCAGCCGCCAAATCAACAATCTTGTCTAGAGAAAGCTCGCGGCGAACGGTACTAATTAAACTATCAATGGTCTTACTGCGACCAGTGCAAACGATCTCTGCCTTACCGCCAACTACAGTAGCCAATTGGACAAAAGCTTTGATTGTTTCTGGGCAATAAGTTTCAGCACTAACGAGCAAAACACTACGACTCCAGAGCTGCATAGCATTCTGCACAACAAGAAGAGGCACGGGGCATATATCAGCAACCCGTTGACAAAGGCTAGTATTAATATATCGCCGCTGATGAATATTACGCTGTCGGAACTTTGACTTGTGACCCATAATCACTAAATCATGGCTAGTTGCCCGGCGCAGAATGAGATCGATAATATTGCCCTCGTCAATTTCGCAAATGGCCTCAATAGCACTGTTGGCAATGCGACACTCAAAGGCATGCATCAGTGTTTCCGCTACAGACCAAAGGGTTGCTTCAATCGCCTGAAAAGCCGCCATATAAGGCCCGCTGCCGATTATTCCCGGCAAGTCTTGCCCGACAATCTCCCACAAAGACTGACTATCAACTACTGTCTGGGCGGTTAACCTGGCTCCCTTGCTCTTAGCTAAGGACGCCGCCACATCGGCAGCAAAAAGTGCCTCTTGGGAGCCGTCTAGAGCCAAAAGGAAAGACTTGGCCATAAAAACCTCTTCTTATACATACATACATACATACATACACCTACTAGTTAAAACCATGACACTAGAACTTGCATCAACCAAAGGGACGAAGCAGCTGTCTTGTATTAGGAGTCTGCCTACCGGTTGGTAGCCTAACCTAGAGAATTTGCCAAAATCATTCGGCAGAACTAGTCAAGATTGCAGAAAATCTGTTGTAATAGAGTGTGTCAATCTAATCTAGTCTTGACTCTCGACCAGATAAACCGGGGCCTTGAATGAATAAATTTAAGAGCAAGTTTCAGAGCAAAATATTAGCGCTACTGACGGCAATTGGGCTATCTAGCACAATTTCATCTGGCATTTCATATGCAATTGAAGCAAAGAAAAGTTTGCCGCCAGCAGCAAAAGAAGCGACCCAATACGCGACGAAGACCGAAAACTCCACAGACGTCTTGTTCGTAGACCATGGCAAATACAAGGGTCAGCCAGCCTCAAGCAAAAGCCGTGAAGGCGCCAAATTTTTCAAACAGAATAATTGCACATCCTGCCATTCGGTTGAAGGCAAAGGCGGCTGTCTTGCCCCCCCATTAGACGGCATTGGTGGTCGCCGTAGCAAAATTTTTGTCGAGTCACGAATCACCAACGACGAAAAGGCCATGGCTCGCTTTCTCAAGCTCTACCCATATGCCGAACTGCTAGAACACCCACGATTACCAGCGGTGCAAGCGAAAGACATCGCCTCTTATCTGCTGACCTTGAGCGATTTACCAGGTGGCGTTCAAATAGCTGGCCACAAAGTCACAAAAAAAACGCCCTTCCACTCCACAGAAGAAGCAGCTGATTGCCACAAAGATAGAGTACCCAAAGTTGCCGAAGGTCGCATGCTCTTCAACGACAGAGGCTGCCTGGTATGTCATTCTATACGCAATATGGGTGGTCACTTTGCCCCAGCTTTTGACGGCATTTCTAAACGTCATGAACGTCAATACGTTGCCGATCGCATAACTGCCGCTGAGTTTTTCAACCAAAGTGGCGAAAATGAATACAACGCACGGGGCACAGTCATGCCGCCTTCTGATCTCAATGCTGAGCAGGTAGAGAGCATCACCGACTACCTAATGTCGCTTCCATAGAGGCAACAATTAGTGAGAGCCTTGTCCGAATTTAGAGCCCCCGAGCCGAATCTTGCGGTAATTGCTTTTTGTCAATTTCTAATTCCGCTTTACTGCCGCTACATTGATCACTTCACCTGCAAATTTACTGACGATAAAAACTCGTTAGCGGCTCTTAAGAACAAGCGCACTATTATTCTTCTCAATCATGCTGACAGACAAGATCCGAGTGTAGTTGTCTTTCTTGCCAAACACCTAAAAGAGCAAGTTCACTGCATGGTAGCTCGCGAAGTTTTCGACTGGTATCACGGCGTACTAGGTTGGTTCTTTCAAAAATTTGGTTGCTATTCGATCAATAGAGGCTCTGGCGACATAAAATCGATAGAAACCACAAAGCAAATTCTCAAACTAGGGCAGCACAAACTTATTGTCTTTCCTGAAGCAGAAATTACCGGGGACGACCATACGGTTCACAGCATCAGCACCGCACTAGTGCACATTCTGCTTGAGATACAAGACGATATTATGCCAAGCGATAGTAGCGCACCAGCCATCCATCCAGATTCCGCACAAGCACTATGGGTACTACCAGTTGGTATCAGCTATAGGCTAGAAACGGCTCTCGAACCAAGTGTCGATAACGCTCTCAGAACAATTGAGAACCAAATCGGCTTAAGGCATGATGGTGCAGAAATCAACACAAGGATACAAAGAGCAACCACTACAGTACTGAAAAACCTGGCTCAACACTACAATTGTCTACTGTCAGAAACAGCGACAGCAGCAGAACAAACCATTTACTTAGCAAATCACATTTGCCAGCGAATTGGCAAATTTATTGACAGCGAAATTTCACACAAGAGCCCAGAACAAATACTATATTCACTGCGCAATGCAGTAGACGAGAAACTTGGAGCAACCATATTTGAAGCTAACTATCAAAAGACGCTAAATAAACGCACCGCCCAGTTTCATGACGAATTTATTGCTGACCTTAATCGCGTGGAAAATCTATTGATCTTCCACCGCGTTTTACTACAGCCTCTTTCAAAAATTCAACATTGCCGGATTGTTGATTTTCTCGAGACTGAAACAACCGGCCGAATTACTAGTAAAGGCACCCAGGTAGCATCTGTTTTCTTTGGTGAACCAATTGCAATAGCTAATTATTTAGATCATTATAGAGAAAACAAGCACGCCGCCATAAGCGACCTGAAAGCCTCCATTCACGATCAATTGCAATTGGCCCTAGACGGCTCTCAGACTGCAAATCTCTCCCTCCAGAGACGCTCACAAACGTGCCCTTGAGGATGAGCAACCACCGACTCATGACCCGCTACTAGTTGACAGACATCAGCAGCAATATCAGTTGCTGAATGGGCCCGCCCCATTCTTTTTGCATTGCTGCGCATTATTTTCAGACGTTCCTGATTCTGGAGAAGCTCTTCAATTTTATATGCCAATACCGGTAGATTATTACAGCGGATGGCCACCCCCTCTTCCACAAGATGGTCAGCATTACGCTCTTCTTGCCCTGGAATTGGTCTGACTATTACCGAGACCAAACCCTTAGCCAGTGCCTCAGAAGAAGTTAGCCCACCAGGTTTTCCAATGATCAAGTCTGAAGCAGCCATATACTCGTCTATTTCAGTAGTAAAACCAATAGCACTTATAAAATGCTCACTACTTTGATTTTTCTTAGCAGCGATTCTTACTTTTTCAAGTAGATCAGCATTTGCACCACAAGCCACCACAATATTTGCCGGCTCGTGTAGTTTTCTCAATTGCTCAAGAATTTGCTCAGTAGGGCCCATACCTAGACCACCAGTGGATACAAAAATGGTTGATAGCTCTGGCGAAAGACTATGCTTAATGCGCATCTGGCGCTGATCTTTCGCCTGGGCAAAAACTGGATCAATAGGAATACCAGAAACAACCACACGACTGCGCTCAAAACCAAGCTGCACAAGGTGCTCTTTAGTTTCATCTATAGCCACATAATATCGAGAATAGTGGTGACAAAGCCAAACTGCATGCAAATCAAAATCAGTAACGACGACGGCGTGATGGCAAGAAATCTCTTTGCGACAAAGCAACCAAGAAACCATATCGGCCGGCAATGAATGGGTACAGACAATGACATCGGGCTTAAGCTCTTTAAGCAATCGAGACAGCTTGCTAATATTCAACCGCTCAAAGGCCATGCCATAGTGAAGTCTATCCCAATCGCGATCGGCGTAATCATAGGCCAAGCCAAGCAAATCTGGAGCATTAGCAACTAAATCAATATAAGTCTGTTGATAAACCTTGCGAAAGGCGGCATTGGCGAAGCTCAAAGAGTCTTCGTGCCTGACCACTGCATCACTAACTTGGCCCTTAAATGCAGCCTCGATCGCCTGAGCAGCGCGAACGTGACCTGTACCAATCGAGGTTGATAAGATCAAAACCCTCATTCATTTTGTCTTTTCAGCAACAGCTCCAGAAACGGCATGTCTCTTGCGATGATGTGAAGTTGATACTACTTCAACCGAGCAAGGCGAATGATTAACCACAGCACGAGAAACGCTTCCTAGCATGTTGTGCGGGCAGACATCTTTAGAGTGCACACCAATCATGATTTTATCAGCAGACCATTCAACGGCAGCTGTAACTATCTCAGCCCACGGTGCCCCTTCGCGCACTTCATAATGAACGGACGCTGAGGCGATTGCCTCTTCAAGCTTATGCCGAATAGCCTCACAATGATGCCGAGCAGCGGCTTTGCGCTTGGCATAAATTTCAGCGGCGGTGTGTGCATACTCAGAGATAGAAAGGTCAGCATACGAGACGCAAGAAGGCTCTAGCACAGTCAGTATTTTAAAGTTCACATCTTGCGGCCACTTGCGACTGGTAATAGAACGAATGAGCTCACTAGATGAAGGTGAGTCGTCAACTGCAATAATGATCTTCATCGCATAACCTCAATTAACCAACGATTGCTACTGTTAATTTAGACCTTTTTCAATGACTATGTATCACCCCATAGGCTGAATAGTGTGCTAGATGCTCAAAATAGCTTCTCATGACTGACAGGCTTTAAGTTCTTCTTCTAGAAGCTTTAACCACGAATCATCCCAACCCGTAAAAGCAGTGTGGCGATGGCGTAAGAGAAAATTGAGCTGTCTTTGAATGTTATATTGCACTTCTTTAGTTAGATGGAGTCTCAAATGCTTATCGCTGACCCGCTCAGGTGGATAATCGAAATAAATTGGTTTGCCCACCACAATCAATATTTTGATGGGCAGCGGCAATGAGCTAGTGGTTAAGGGAAACCAGGGGAAGCCCGGAGTCAAAGGGAAATATGGCATACCAAGGAAACGGGCCAGACCCGGCAAATGCCCTAAAATCGGATAAATTTCGTCGGCCCCTACCACGGTTATTGGCACAACCGGAGAGCCGGTAGCAATAGCAGCCTTAATAAAACCAGGATCAAAATCTATAAGGCGATAGCGGTTTTTGAATAGTTTGCCTGTGCCCCGTGGCCCTTCTGGATAAAAGAAAACCAGCTCATCATTTTCTAGCAATTGCTTGGCCACAGAATATCGAGCCGGAACACCGCCCATGCCCTGGATCATGTCACTAATCACTGGTACGTGGAAAAGACCATCTAAGGCCAGGCAACGAATACGCCGTGGATAAGGGTGAAGATTATAGTTGGCACAGTTGGTCATGTAGGCATCAATCGGCAAGCCGCCTGAATGATTGCCAACTAGAACAGCCCGCCCATTGGCAGGAATATTTTCGATGCCAACGGTTTTAACATGATAATAATCATCATAAAAGAAGCGAAAGAAGGCCTCCCAGTGGGCGAAGCTATCAAGATTAAAACCAAATTGGTCTTGCGGCTGATTCTCATATTGAGAAGCAAACTCTGGCCGAAGTTTAGTTAGCTTGAAAATTGAGTCTTTCAGCATTTACAACATCTTTGAGCAATAGGCTCATTGTAGCTCAAGTATTCTCAGGCTTGCACATCTCGCCCGAAAAATCATCCTGCCAGCTACCGATCGTAAACAATTGTCTAAAGGGCAGGCAAATCAACCCGTTGAGGAACTAAACATGGACAATCTAGTCCTCTAGGAGGGAGAAAAACCTTACCACTCCTTGTTACTGTAGCAATCAACAATTATCCCCTAATATTCACCCCTCTATTCAACAAGTGGATCAATCGAAATGAAAAACGCCATGGCCGAGCTTGTCTCCACAAAAGAAGCTCCGATACTTTCTATTATTGTCGATCTAGGAATCGTCAAACGCGACAATGAAGCCAAACTAAAACACATGATGGTTGAAGCAACCAAATTGATTCCCCAAGAAGTCTCTACCTCAGACCACGACATACTAGTGAAACGCTTAGAGCTAATCTTCTCCGGCTTAGAATCTGAAACACACAACGCTAGTGTGGCAATTTTCATCGCCAAAGATTTCGCTAAGGTTGTGCCTCTCAACTATAGAGCGACAGAAAGAGTGGTATTAGGCGATGCTTTCGCTGCCAGCGAAGTAGCCTATTCAGCAGCTAACTGTCCACGTTTTCACATTCTCGTCGGTGGTGGCAACCTCGTTCGCCTCTTTGAAGCTGCCGCAGATCAAATCGTTGAAATCAAAGAAAACGAGCAACTGACTCATGTCGGCCATTTATTAAAATCGCATGACCATAGCAATCAAGCCGAAGAACACAAGATTCATGATGCGGTTGCTGAGCTGTGTAAATCTTTACAGTGGCCTGTAGTTGTAATCGGAACAGCTCACTTCGGCGACACTTCTTCTCAAGCAAATTATGTAATGGCTTCGCTTGAAGGAAATTACGAGCACGCCAGTGCGGCAGATGTTCTTAAAGTTGCCAAAGAGCAAGTGGAAATATGGAAAACAGCCAAAGTAGTTAAAGAGCTTGAAGAACTAGAAAAGCTTGTACACGAAAAGCGTCTTGGTTCTGGCCTTGATGAAATAACGCAACTAATCAAAGCCGGGCGAGTAGAGAAGCTCTACCTAGAAGAATCAGAAGCACTGGAAGTCAAAAGCGGTAAAGAAAACCAGCTGACGGCAAGCGATCAAATGATTTCTCTGACATTCCAATTTAATGGCGAAGTAGTATTCCTACCAAACAATAGCCTAACGAAATACGAAGGAATGGCAGCAGCTCTGCGCTACTAAGAAAAAACAAGCAAAACGCAAAACCAGAAAGCAAAAACAGAAAGACTCAGTAGCGGCGCAATCGCTCAGTTACTGAGTCTTTTTGTCACTATGTGAATTGACAATTAATACAGAGCACTGGGCTTGAGTAGAGACCGAACGAGCGATGCTACCAAGGGTAAATTTATTACTACCTCGATGACCATGGGATCCAATCACAACAATTTCGGCTGGCCATGAAGCGGCATAATCAACAATTGAATCGACAACAAAACCTTCTAATATCTCTTCATTAACAGATGCATCTGGGAAAAGTTCGCGCAGCCTCTCAGCAGCTTCGTGAACAGCCTTTCGACCCTGGTCACGAGCCTTTTGCTTGATCTCATCAAGCACCGGCGATGGCAGAAAACTCATATGGCTTCCTACCAATAACGAATCAACCACATGCACCACAGTAAAGTGCTCAGAGTCAGTCCAACGATGTTTGCCAACGAAAGCGACAACATCTGAGGCATAAGCACTTTGATCAATGGCAATCAATATATTCACAGCAATCTCCCAACAAGTCTATTTAACAATACTGCTACTTGAGCTAATGCCAGTGAATCAACTCGCAATCAGCTTCAAGCTTCTCCCTAAAATCAGGATGGGCAATTGATACAAGAGCCTGCATTCTTGCCTTGAGAGTTTTGCCATAAAGCTGAGCGATACCAAATTCGGTGACCACATAGTGCACGTCAGCGCGCGAAGTAACAACACCACTGCCAATAGCTAAATTGGCAACGATTCTAGAAACAGTGCCATTCTTAGCCGTAGACGGTATGGCAATAATTGCCTTGCCGTTCTTAGCCCGTGCAGCACCTCTAATGAAATCAACCTGGCCACCGACACCGCTGTATAAATAATCGCCGATTGAATCGGCTGCGACCTGGCCAGTAACATCAATTTGCAAAGCTGAATTTACAGCAGTCATTTTATTGTTCTGCGAAATAATAAAAGGATCGTTGATGTAGTCACTAGTTTGAAATTCAAAGAGGGGATTATCATTGACAAAATCGTAAAGGCGCCGACTACCAATGACAAAACTGACTGCGACTTTGCCGGGCAATACGGTCTTGGCATCATTGGTGACTACACCTTTTTCGATCAGATCAATGACACCGTCTGAAAGCATTTCACTATGAATGCCAAGATCTCGTTTGTCACCCAGCTGCAGCAATATGGCGTTAGGTATTGAACCAATACCCAGCTGTAATGTAGCCCCATCTTCAATCAGCGATGCCACATTACGCCCAATAGCCTCTTCCACTGGCGTCGGCTCTTCGGCTAGCAATTCAGGCAGCGCCCGATCGCACTCGACCACATAATCGAACTTATCGATATGAACAAAGGCACGACCTAAAGTGCGCGGCATTTGTCTATTGACTTCAGCTATGACTATACGGGCCTTACGACGCGCAGCAATAGTACAATCTACTGATACGCCATAGCTGCAATAGCCGTGAGCGTCTGGCGGCGAAACCTGAATCATACAAACGTCAACAGGGACAATGTCGCGTTCAAAAAGAGCCGGTATCTCACTTAAGAAAACCGGCATGTAGTCTGCCCTTCCTTCATTCACCGACTGACGCACATTCTCACCGATAAACAGCGCATGTACTCTAAACGACTCAGCGTATTCTTTACGAGCGTATTCAGCTCGCCCCATAGTCAGCAAATGTAAGATGGTGACATCGCGCAAATGTGATGCCCGAGCTAGCATGCCTTCAATTAGACTAGCTGGAGCTGCAGCATTCGAATGAATGTAGACAGAGTCGCCTGAAGCTATCTTTTGAGCTGCCTCAGCAGCAGTGACAAGTTTTTGCCGATATCGCTCTTGCCAGCTAGAAGAAACAGAAGAGGAAGGAGAAGATGCCAGTGTAATTTCATCTGTACTCATTCAATTCTCCTGGTCTTTGCTTCTCAGCTACAAGTTGAATACTAACTGCTACTTGTAAATAACCTGCACCATATGGGTAGCACATGTGTTGCAGGGATCGTAAGCTCTCACAAGAGTCTCTAGTTTAGCTTGTATTGAGTCTGCCTGCTCTTCTTTTAGGCCAGCAACAAGTTGACGAATATCGCTCTCAATGCGAGCGGTGTTTTGAGCAGAGGGCGTTATCATATCGGCAGCAACCACTTTACCGGATTGCTCTAATTCGTAGAAGTGATAAAGAGTGCCTCTTGGACATTCTACCGCACCAGTCTTGGCACCTGCTCGCTTTTCTAGAAGCGCCGTTTGGTAGATAAATTTACTACTGCTCTCCCAAAAACTAGCGGCCAACAAAGTCTCGATAATGACTTTCGAGCGATCAATGGCCTCGACTAATTCAATAGCCTGGGCCAAGTTATTCAAGATCGTGTTGTGGCTTCTGCTTGCCAATGGGCTCTTTTCATAAAGGGCCAATGCCGTTGGTCTAAGCCTCTCAGCAAACATTGCCAAGCGCGCTAAAGAACCGACCATAAAGGGCTGCCCCTCAAAGGTAGACTGCTTGGCATGACTGTAGCGAACTACTTTCTCATTTAGATAGTGCCGATACTCATCTACGTTGGCTTGAAAACCAGTACTTGTTCTTATCACTTCACCAAAATAGCCATAACCATCATGATCAGGAATCAAAGCTGAGTATACCGGTGTAACACCCTGACCAAACGACACATTCAAGCCCGCCAAGAGCCCATAAAGTCTCATAGCATTCTCTTGATTTTCATCAAGTAACTTACGCATCTCAACAAGCTGCTCTTTTTCTGGATAACTCGACAATCCACCCACATGCAAATTAACAGGGTGAAATGGCCTGCCACCAACAATAGTTTGAATGGTTGAACCAAGCGAGCGCAATTGCTTCCATATCTCAAACTCAGCAGGATGCTGGCTGGCAAGGGTCATTAAATCGCCAACATTGAGAAAGTCAGGCAAAGCTAAAGCACAAATGTGAGTGGCGTGAGATTCAATAATCATGCCCAAATGCATCAGTTCACGGTGCAACAAATCACGACTGCCGGGTACAAAACCGAATATTCCCTCAATAGATTTAATTGCTGCCACAACGTGCCCAGTAGAACAAATGGCACAAACTCGAGATGTAATATGAGGAATTTCGTCATACATATGCCCAAGAACAATGCGCTCGAAAAAACGAGCCCCTTCAAAAACATTCAGCTGCACATCGGCAATCACACCGTTCTCAAAATTAACAGTGACGGCAGCATGACCCTCTACGCGACAAATCTCGCTAATCTCTATTGATTTGCGCTCAATATCCATTGTTAATGCACCCCAACTCGCTGCTCTGACTTTGCAATCAATTTATTTTTTATCCATGCGCTCAAAAAGATGTTCGGGGGCACCGAATGCTTTTAAACGACTGTAAATCTCGTCGACGTCGTAGCCTTTCTCCGCAAGAATTATCTTCATTGCTTCAATCTGAGGCTCGTCGCACACCCCCCAACAGCCATAACAGGCAGCACCAACGCTAGGACACAGAGCACCACATCCAGCAGCAGTTATTGGCCCTAGACATGGTGCATTTTTCTCAATTAAAACACAAGGGTTTTCTTTCATCTTGCATTCAAGGCAAACCGGTTTACTGGTAATGTAAGGTAGCTGTTCGCGCAGCAGACTAGCTGTCACTGCAAGAAACTGAGTTGCATTGATTGGACAGCCAGAAAGAGATACATCGACTTTGACATAGTGTTCAAGAGGTTGAGCAGGTAAAAATGACAAGGTTGAATCATTGCCGTAAACCGCTTGCATCATCGATTTAGCAGTGCACTGCTGACACGAAGCTTTTTGCAAGCAGCCAGTCGTAGCACAGTTGCCAACCGCCACAAGCCAGCGCGAATTAGCTCGAATTTTAGTGAGCTTCTCTAAATCGTGGTTTTGACTGACACTTCCTTCGACAAAGGTGATATCAACAGGCCCGTCTTCATTTCTACTCTGAGCAAATGGAAAACTCTTGATACGCACATAAGGCAAAAGTTGATCAAGATTTTCTAGTATCACTAGCAGTTCGCCAGCACAGCCAGTCAAGCCCTCAACAGATATAGTCGGTAGTACTTTAGCAACACTCATATCTGAATTTTCTCGCGCGGATATTCTATAACTTCATGCATGTTAGCCAATTCAGTCACTTGAAAAACTGGACCTTCCTGACAGGCAAATTTTCCACCTATAAAGCAATGACCGCATTTACCAATGCCACACTTCATGTGACGCTCTAAAGAAAGCCAAATGTTTTCGTCGGCAATACCCAAGCGCCTCAAGCTTTCTACAGCAAACCTATACATGACAGGTGGGCCACAAATCGCTACTTGCATATCAGTAGAGAGCTCGGCCAAATCAATCAAGTCAGTGACTCTTCCCGCTTCGATTTCTAAGTTAGCAATATGGCAAACAGTGACATCTTCAGCCGCCAAGAACAATTCAAGCTTTTGACTCTGGCGCAAAGCCATCAACTCATCAGAAAATAAAATCTCATCGCTATGTTTCATGCCATAAATTAGCATCAATCGACCATAATCCCGGCGATGATTAATCAAGTATTGCCAGACCGAACGCAGGGGGGCAACACCAAGACCACCGGCAATCATACAGACATTTTTGCCTTTATAGAGGTCAACAGGAAAGCCATGACCATAGGGACCCCGCAGTCCGACCCAATCTCCCAGCTTTAAATTAAACAGGGCTTTGGTCACTCTGCCAGCTTTGCGAATAAGCAATTGCAGGGTTTCACCCACTTGCCCAGAACAAACCGAAATAGGACTCTCACCAACTCCTGGTATCCAGATTTCAACAAATTGACCAGGCAGACAAGAACTAAAGATCGGATCTATCTGCTCAAATTCGAACAAAAAGTTATCGTAAGCCATCTCAGTTACCTTACTGAGAATAGCCCTCGTGGGCAAATAGGCCGTACAAGTATTTGCCGCACAACTAGAAGGTGGACATTTAGACTCTGAATTATTCTCAGGCATCAGACACCTCACCGTTTTTTGCAGCAGACGACACCTGCAATGCTTTAACCACAGCCACTATATCGTCAATACCAGATGGGCACGAAACGGTGCAGCGACCACAGCCAACACAGGTCTTATCGGCATAGGCATCATCAAAACCATGCAGCTTATGCCTGTACCAAAACTTCAAGCGATCCACCGGGGTGGGACGAAAATTAAAGTCCCCACTAACTTTAGCAAAGCCAGTGAATTGACAACTATCCCATTCACGCTTACGCGAGCCAGAATCGTTGTTGAGACCAGCTATATCAACTAAATCAAAGCAATAACAAGTTGGGCAAACCGGCGTACAACTGCCGCAACTAAGACAACGCTCGCCAAGTTCATCCCATAACTGGTTGTCCCACTCGCCTTCCATAGTCACTTTCAAATTGCCAGAGCTAAAACCGTTGGTGAAAGCTGCCGAGCGAGTTTCCCAAAAATTATGATTACGCTCATGATCTTTTTCTGTAGCATTAGCGAGAATTGGTTGCGCTAAAGCAATGAACTCATCTCCAGCGGGAGTCAAAGCTTCAATAAAATAATCAGTATTAATATCAGTAAGAAAAATGTCATAGCCGGCCTTGGCGCAGTCACTACCCATCGACTGACAAAAGCAGTGCTTATCAGGCATGCAAGAATGGCCGATGACAAAACTAGCTTCTCTTTGCCTCATGTAGTGGCTATCGGCATGACCAGAAGCAAATATCTTATCCATAATGCCTAGGCCGGCTAAGTCGCAAGGATGAACACCAAAAATTACTTTGAATTCAAGCTCTGGTTGGTTCTCATAGATGCCATCTTTATCGTATGTAATGAGCGTTTCGCTCGGAGGATAGAAAAATTTCTTGGGCGGCAAAATTGTGCGTATAGCATCAAAGGCAATCTGACTAGCTGAGTGAACAGCGCGAAAGGCAAATGACTGATCTGATACTTTCACTGCAGCATACACAGTGCCCATTTGCCCCAGAAGGGAAAAAAATTGGTCAAAGTCAGATTTAGGTAGGGTGAAACTTTTTTGCACGTTTTCCTCACTAACAACACTTTAGAGTGTTTACTGATTAGAGCTGATTTTTGCCTTTTCAACATCAACCGATCTGTTTAAATTCAACTAGATACGACTTTTGTCGGTACCTTTTTGCTCAGCCAATCATTCCATTCTGTCAAACCCGTTTTATCTTTAGACGAAACAACGAAGGTTTCAACTTCAGGATTCAAAACCCGAATGTTTTCTATGGCTCTATTAATATCAAAATCTACATAGGGCAACAGGTCACACTTGGTGAATACCACAGCGTCGCAACTGCGAAAAATAACTGGGTATTTAATAGGCTTATCATCTCCCTCTGTCACAGAAAGTAAAACAACCCGCCGGTGCTCGCCCAGTTTGAAATCAGCCGGACAGACTAAGTTGCCAACATTCTCAATCAAAAGCAGTTCAACCCCTTGCAGAGGCTCAGAATGTAAGAATCGAGCGACCATTTGGGCATCAAGATGACAACTACGACCAGTGCAAATCTGAAAGACTGTAGCTCCAACTCGACGAAGTCTTTCAGCATCTAGGTTACCGACCATATCGCCTTCCACCACAAAAATATTGTGCTTCGTCGCCAAAGCTGCCACCGTCGCCTCAAGCAAAGTAGTCTTGCCAGCTCCTGGAGCACTCATAATGTTAACGACTGTAAGGCCTAGCTCGTCGAAGTGCTCGCGGTTATGAGCTGCGAGGTCGTCGTTACCTGCAAGAATTCGCTCAAGCATGTGTTCGTCAGAAGAATCGTGCACTTAAATTATCCACCCTGTTCGAAAGAAGGAAGTATCTATGGCGAAATGCGAACTATCAAAAACCAATATTCACCGCAAAGTAATACCTATTACATCAAGTTCTTCCCCGGATATTAGTTGACCAACGCCATTGCCGCACCCAGGACAGCGAAATGACGTGGCCATATCAGGGTTGTAAGTATCACAACAACCTCTACACGTAGCCCGAGCCGTAACTACTTCAGCCTCTAATTTGCAATTGGAACAACCGGCGTACATTGGCCGAATATTATCAAAGGCAAATTTAAGGGAATCAATGTCAATATTGCGAAACTGACCGATGATCACATGAATTGCAGTTACAGTATCGGTGTGAGCAGTACTGGCCAACTTCTTACTGGCGATATCTAGGATGGACTGAGCCACCGACGCCTCATGCATCTTTTGTCACTTCCAATGTAGAAACAACCAAGCGGGTCAGGCTACTAGCTATCGAGGGCATGCACTTTTCTAGGGCTGGTGAGAGTTGAGCCGCCCAGTCTACATCGCTAACCTCAACACCAAACAAGATTATTTGTTTTGGCAAGCTAATTCGACCATTGGTCAAAATCAACTCATCGACCAAAGAAAGACCGTGACTAGAAGGGCATTTTAGAGGAGCAGCCCAGCAACCGCTAGCCATAACACTCAAATCAGTAATAGAAATATTGCCGGCGACAGTACCGCTTTTAGTAGCGTCGACAATTACTGCAGAGTGATGACCGGCTAGACAGTCACCCAGTAAGTTAGTAAAAGTACCAAGGTCAAAGCGACAGACCCGTGCCAGAAGAGCCGGATCTAGAGCATCGCAGACTCGCTGAGCAACGCCATCATCGCCCCTAAGTGAATTTCCAATAGTTACTAGCGCCAGACCACCGGACTGGGCCTTAGCAGAATGGCTACAAATTCTGTCGCTTATTGATTTCACAAGTCTCTGCGTCGGCCTACTGTTCATAAACTAATTCTCTCGCTCGTAAGCAATCGTGGCATAAAAATATAGGTGACGAATCATCCCTTGGGATAATCTTAGAGTTAAACCCTTCAACCAGCCAGCGGGCAAAGAATCAAGCTGCCCTTATGAATACAAAAAAACTGTGCCAAAATTTCCTGACCAGATTCGATGCTTGCTTCACTTACTAAATAGGAAGGCAAATCGACCTCATCTACTCTGATTAAATATCCACCTGGAACACTCTCAAGAATGCGACAGCCAATTTCTTGATTGGCCCGCAAGCGCTTCCATGTAGCGCCATTTGCGCTTCCTCTGCCTCCACCGCCACCCACACCAGAGCCGCCAGCAGCCGCCTTCAGCCGTTGATACTCGACGATTGAACTGACATTCTTTGACTTTGGCACTGGCATGACACTAAGTTCCCAATAGCCGGTATTACTGATAAGTGACATACCCAGCCAAACTAAATCAGTGACCCTGTTGGACTTGCAGGCCGGGCTTCACATCTTGCGAAGCCGATTGCCGGGCAGCAAAGAACAAGCAAACCACCGAAGCAATAACGGCAATTGCAATCAAAATAATCAGTGGCATCACTTGGCGAACCTGGCTAACTCTTTGCATAAGAACCTCACCTAGATTAAGGACAGCCCATCACCCTAAACTTAAATAAATTGACCAGAGAAAACATCCATCAAAAGAGTGATGAATGAAAAGAAAAATACTACACTGGGCACAATTATTGGCAGCAACCTAAAAATTGGTCGAAGTGTGCAAAAAGACGACAAGAAGACAACTCCGCCCTACGAAAACCTTCTACGCCTTGGCCTGATTGCCTTTTGGCTCAGCCTGATTTTGACAGGGCTATTTGGCTTTGCCCAAGTTGAAAAAATTCCATATAGTCGCTTTCTCACAGAACTGAATAACAACAAGCTCTCAGAAATATATGTATCACCGGAAGAAATCAAAGGCACGCTAAAAACGGCAGACAGCAAAACCAAGTCGTTTCGCACAGTAAGAATTGAAGATCCACAACTAGCTTCCCGTCTGGCCCAGCACACAGAAGTGTTTCAAGGTGTACCAGAAGATTTGGTCTGGAAGTCGCTTGCTTCTTGGTGCATACCAATCATCATCCTCTTTGGAATAAGCTCACTGATTGCCCAAAAAATTGCAAACAGCGATTCAAATATTCCCGGTTTCGGGACAGGAGCAATTGTCAAAAGTGGTGCCAAGACCTATATGGAAAGCGACGTCAAAACAACATTTAAAGACGTAGCAGGGGTCGACGAAGCGAAAGAAGATCTGCAAGAAGTTATCGGTTTCCTCAAAGAACCGGCGCGCTACAATCGTCTTGGAGGCCACTTACCAAAGGGAATACTACTAGTCGGCCCACCGGGTACAGGCAAAACTTTGCTAGCCAGAGCAGTGGCTGGCGAAGCAGTAGTGCCATTCTTTTCTATAAGCGGCTCTGAGTTTGTTGAAATGTTTGTTGGGGTTGGAGCCGCTCGTGTACGAGATCTCTTTAAACAAGCGCAAGAAAAGGCACCATGCATTATTTTCATTGATGAGTTAGATGCCTTAGGCCGCTCTAGGGGCCTTAACGCAATGGGTGGCCACGACGAAAAAGAGCAAACACTCAATCAGCTACTGGTAGAGATGGATGGCTTTGATCCAAGACAAGGTGTCATCCTACTGGCAGCTACGAACAGACCAGAAATTCTCGATCAGGCGCTACTAAGAGCAGGACGATTCGACCGTCATATCGTCGTTGATCGCCCTGACAAACTCGGCCGAGAGCAAATTCTCACAGTACACCTACGCAAAGTAACTTGCACCCCGGCGGATGTTGTAGAACCCATGGCAGCAGCCACAACAGGCTTTACTGGCGCAGACCTAGCAAACCTAGTTAATGAAGCAGTACTAGGCGCCACCAAGCGTGATGCCATGACTGTTGAGCTTTGCGACTTCAACACGGCTCTTGAACGCATTGTTGCTGGTCCTGAAAAGAAAAACAGATTATTAGCAACCAAAGATCGCCAAATAGTTGCCTATCATGAAATTGGTCATGCTCTAGTTGCACTGGCCCTGCCTGGTAGTGATCCAATTCAGAAAGTATCGATTATCCCCCGTGGCATCGCTGCTCTAGGGTATACCATGCAACGACCTAACGAAGACCGTTTTCTCATGTCGAGAAGTGAGCTAGAAAACAGGCTAGCTGTGCTATTGGGAGGCAGAGCGGCAGAAATGCTTACCTTTGAAGACATTTCTACAGGAGCTGCCGACGACCTATCTAAAGCAACAGAGATAGCCCGCAGTATGGTGACACGCTATGGCATGAACAAGTCACTTGGCCCGGTAACATACGAAGGGGAAACGCAGGCTTTTCTCAATGGCTACAAGCCCACAGACGCGGAAGGGCGAAAATTCAGCGAAGAAACAGCACGCGAAATTGACTGTGCTATAAGAGAATTAGTTAACGCAGCCTTGCAGAAAGCGCTCAGCCTTCTGGCTGAGCGCAAAACCAACCTCGAAGCGGCAGCCAAGCTGCTACTGAGCAAAGAAAGCCTGAGCCAGCAAGAACTTATGGAAGTGGCGATGCTGCCCAGCGAAAGCTGCAATGCCCGCCCTAATGAAAAAGATTAACAATAAGCTGCAGCGACGCTAAGATTGCCTGAAAGGTCCATTCCAAAAAAGTTTCGACCTTAACGGCAAATAGTGTTCGAAAAAATGGATCTTTTCTAAAAAAAGACAGTCACATGTATGAGGAATACTAGGTAAGTTCAAAAAGCAAGAGCTAGGTGTGCCTGTGGCCAAACCTACAAAAAGCAATAAAATTCTGCTCTGTGTCTCGAACACTGGCGGTGGCCACCGCAGTGCCGCTACCGCAATCGAAAATGCTATCAACGAGATACTACGTAAAAAATCAGAAAGTGCAGGAGAGACCTATGAGGTGGTTATCGTCGACGTGGTTGAAAACAGCCATCCGCTCCACCAAGTCTTCGTCGGCATCTACAATGTTCTCTTGCGCTACCAGCAAGGCTGGATGAAGTACTACTACAGCATGATCGAAAGCCTAAAGCCAGACAACTCAGCCTTCGGCTATTGGCTCGCTTCTGGATACTTGCAGCGGCTTTTGAATAAAATCAAACCTGTGGTGGTGGTATCAATCCACCCTATGGCAAATCACTATTTAGCCAAAGCACTAGCAGACGCTAATCTTCCAAACCAGCCACTGTTAATTCTAGACGTAATTGATCCAAACGGCCAACTGTGGAACGGCTGGGCCTGCCTTGAGGCCAGCACCATTATCGTAGCGAACGAACTAGCTCAAAAGCGCTTGCTGTCACTCGGTATAGACAGAGCCAAAATAGTCATCATTGGCATGCCAGTGGACCCTATCTTCTTGCGACCAGCAGAAACTAGTCGAGAAAAATTCCTCACCGACCTGGGACTAGCACCAGATAAGGTGACTATCTGCTTAACAGCAGGCTGGGCTGGTGGTGGCAATTTTATCAAAATCTATAGCGCACTAAAATCTGTAAGTAAACCAGTTCAAATGCTAGTTATTTGCGGAAACAATGAAAAGCTATTCCAGCAAATCGAACAAATCTCGTTAGAAATGCCCTTTAAAACTGTAGTAAAAAGAGAGCTGCCATCCTTATCTGACGCCATGAGTGCCTGCGATCTACTAGTAACCAAAGCTGGTGGGCTTAACACTTTCGAAGCGATCGCTCGTCATCTTCCCATGGCAATTGATATGCTCACCGAACCAATGCCGCAAGAGAGCGGCACAGCAGAGATATTGATTGACGCAGGTCTAGCGCAACCAATTAACAGTCCATCAGACTTAGTGTCCATGGTCGAAGCTCTTAAGCATGTTGAAGATCGAGAAAGCATTGCGCTGCCCACGACAAACAATCTGGATTGCACCCATGCAGTCTACGAGATTGCAAAAATAATTCTTGCTAATTGCCGGGTCGAATCTAAACCACTCGGAATTATTGCCAACTCGCATAACTAGTCAATTTCATAAAGGAAATGCTATCTTCTCCGACCGCCACCCCCCATCCTGCCCATACCGCCTTCACGGTGTTCGCCGCCGCCCATTCTTCCCATACCACCCTCACGGCGTTCGCCACCGCCGTTCTCACCAGGCATTCCACCCTGTCGTTGTACTCCGCCACCGTTCTCACCAGGCATTCCGCCCTGCCGCTGCACTCCGCCACCGTTCTCACCAGGCATTCCACCCTGCCGTTGCACTCCGCCGCCGTTCTCACCAGGCATTCCACCCTGCCGTTGCACTCCGCCGCCGTTCTCACCAGGCCGGGTGCCACCACTGTCAGGGTTATTTGGATTGTATCGCCCATTAGTATCATTAGACTGGTGGTGATACCAGCTGTGTTGATCATGGAACTGATTGAAGTGACTACTATTCTCGGAATTGTTGTTAATGTACGTAGACTGCCCGCCAGCGCCGGTGTAATACGGCCCTGACGCCCCGCTATAGACAGGAGCGCCATAAGGCACACCTCCAAACGAATTACCAAGTACAGAACCAAGAGTAGACCCAAGCATAGAGCCAGCAAAGGCTCCCATCATGTTGCTACCACTACCACTACCACTACCACTACCACTGCTGCCAGTTGAACCACCTGATGAAGAGCTCACTGACGGATCGACATTCACCTGAACCGGTGGCTGCTGCTGCTGATTATATTGAGGCATCTGAGCATAGGGCTGCTGGTACTGAGGCTGCTGCCCATATTGAGCCTGCCCATAGCCGTAGTTTTGGCTCCCGTAAAAATTAGATTGAGGATAATAGGCTGATTGGCCATAACCTGTACTGGACTGTTGCCCATAAGCCTGAGTTGGGAAAGATTGCACAGGCGCCATGGCCGGCAAATCTACATGCGCCCCAGACTTGTCAACATACCAGCGCTGGCCTCCCACACCGCAATAAACCGCAATCTGATTGCCATCAACACCACCGCCGGGGATAGCAACCGCCTGTCCATCAGGGGTGATAAATAACTGTTGGCCCGCCCCGCCACGAACAACGTGATAAATAGACATCGAAACGTTGCTATTCGGCACACCAGGTTCCTGAGCAAGAGCACACAGACTAAAAATTGAAAGCAGAACAGCTAAACTCAAATTCACTGACACAGATCGAAGAATATTGCTAGACATGGCGCTCCTGAAGCGGCGAAGAGGAAACTGAAGAATTACCCCTTCAATGCCCACAAATGATGCTTCAAATAATAAAGCCTTAGCCGATCTATGACAACCACAGTGATATATGATTATTTGCTTTCAAAGCCCCCAGTATGGGGCGCAGCTACTACTAAGGATTAAACGCAGGAAAACATGAGCGCCCTAACTGACTGTTTGGTTATCGTCGGCGGAACTACAGCTCTATCGCTAGCCGGCGTATTTATAGTGCGAAAGCGAACATCAAGAGAAGTGCTTGAGGCCTCCCATGAAGTGGGTGGCTATTTACTAGCGATTATCGGCACACTATATGCGATTCTGGTCGGTCTTATCGTGGTCAATGCTGAGAGCAAAGTAGACACTGCTAGCGATAAAGCAGTAGTTGAAGCGAATCGACTGACCAACATTTATCATGTGAGCCGCTGCTTCGAGCCGATGGCCAAGCACAAAATATGCGAAAGTCTCTATAACTATGCCACCATCGCAGTTAACCAAGACTGGGAAAAGGTAGAAAGCGGCGGTGAGAAAGAGGGCACTACTGCTCCTTACCGCCAACTCTGGAAAGACATTGTTGGCTACGCCCCACGCGATGAAAATGAGCGTGCGTGCTACGCAGTATTGTTGCAAGATTTAGAAGAGCTTTCTGATGCCCGTAAATACAGAATGGTAGCAGCCAAAAGCCAACTCTCACCGATACTATGGGCGGTACTAATTGCTGGTGGAACTATGATAGTGCTTTTCACCTATTTTTTCTTTGTTGAAAATCTAATTTCACAACTTTTGATGACGGGAAGTGTAGTCATCTTCCTTTCAATGAACGTCTACTTAATCTACGTTTGTCAAAATCCATATCGCCCAGAACTAGGTGCCAAAGAAGCAGGATTTGGCTTTAGCTTTAACCCTAATTGGTTCAAAGACGAACAACCAGAAGCGACAACAAAAACTGAATCAAGCACGAAACCAGATAAGAACACGATTAGAGAAGTTAAACAGGTACAAGCCAAGTGAAAAATTCCATAGCGTTAGCCTTGATTCTAGCTGCGCTCTGCAGTCAGAGTGCACTGTCGCAACCAACTGGACAGGGCAATTACTATGGATACGGGCAACCACAATATAATAGTTATAATAAATTCGGCCAACAAGTAAACAGGCAAAGCACGCCACAAAGTGGTGACAATTTTGACCAGAGATTGGCAAACATTGATGCCATGATCAAAGAACGGATGGTTACCTGCAATGTGCCTGGTTATTCAATTGGAATTATCAAATCAGGCCAGGTAGTTTTTGAAAAATGCTATGGTTATGCCGATATTGAGCGAC
Organism: bacterium; assembly: GCA_018062085.1. Classification (GTDB taxonomy): domain Bacteria; phylum Cyanobacteriota; class Vampirovibrionia; order Obscuribacterales; family Obscuribacteraceae. Next base: position 333,257 of record JAGOSY010000003.1, read on the forward strand.
GCATCCCAGTTACCAATGACACCATATTTGGTTTGGCATCAGTGACCAAAACATTCACTGGTGTCACCTTGCTGTCTCTTGTCGACAAAGGTCTTGTTGGACTCGACGACCCTCTTGAGAAATATGTTGACGGGCTGACAAAGCCTTACAAAAGCCTCTCTGTGCGCCAGCTCTCATCTATGGCTGCTGGTGTGGCCGAGAAAGTAAATCCTGAAGTTGAGTGGAAAGATCAGCTAGACATTCTCGTTCATACTCCACTGGTATCAGAACCAGGCTCACAATATCTCTACTCAAACTTTAGCTATCGTCTAGTTGGTTCGATTATCGCCAAGGCATCAGGCAAGCGCTATCTAGAAATGGTCGGTGAAACCATCCTGGCACCGCTACAGATGAGAAACACAGCTACAACGGTGCTACTTGCACCTACAGGCTTGGTGGCACAAGGCTACTCATTGAATAAAGCCGGACGCCTATCGCCAGTTGAATACAAAAGTCCAGCTGTCTCATTTGCAGCAGGAATGCTGGCCAGCAACTGCAACGACATGCTCAGGTACGCACTCGGCTTGATGTCGAGGCGCATGCTCTCTGAACAGGGCTATAGAACGCTCTGGTACGACCGCCCAGCACTGACTACCGGACAGCCAAATCCTTGGGCCTTCGGCTGGAAAGCCGGCCCCAATCCGAACATTGGTGGTCAACACCAAGTCTTCTGGGGTGGTGCCACTCAAGGCGTGGGGTCAATCATCATTATTTTGCCAGAAAGCAATTGTGCAGTTGTTGCACTTAGCAGCTTGCGCACGCCAGAAGTTCACGAAATTGGCAAAACAGCTATGCGTATGGCTTTCGGTGACTCTTCAACGCCGGTGCAGCAGGAAGCGCCAATGGAAGACCACGGCAGTAGTGAATAGTCCTTCCTAAAAACAAATAATAAACTGTAATTTTCTATTGCTATGCATTCATCGCAATTTGAGTTGTTGCGAATTGAGAAATTTTCTGTTTGCACTTTTTGCCACTCATGCTATAGTGAAAAAACGTTCGCCACCAAAAGGTATTCAATCGTGATCTGGTCTCTACAGCATCAAAGCCTCAACGGAAGCCAATTTAATTGGCTCAATCCGTTGCGTCATGGCTTCGCTGTACTGAATCAAAAGGATCGCGCTCATGTTCACTTACAAAACCCCAACCCGTCAAACCCGCGTATCTAATTGTCCTTCGGGGATTAGTTCACTGGCAGAACGTGGGCTTTGGGAGCTCAATGTACGAGGTTCGATTCCTCGATCTCCGATTGTTTATTGTGCTATAGCTCAGTTGGCAGAGCGACCGCCTGTTAAGCGGTTGGTCCCTGGTTCGAGCCCAGGTAGCACAGAAATATATTGCACTAACAGAATCGGTGCAATAGAACCCTGTGTAGAAGCAATTCTCACAGAACTATTCTGCGCAGTTAGCATCTGCGCAGAAATACTCCGCGGTCGTCTAACTGGCAGGACAGCGCCCTTTGAAGGCGCGAATCTTGGTTCGAATCCCAGCTGCGGAAAATTGTGGCTATGGTCTAGCAGTCTAAGACTCTGGGTTGTGATCTCAGAAACGTGGGCGCGAATCCCACTAGCCACCCCATCCGGGATTAGGAAAATTGGTAAATCCGCCCGCCTTAGAAGCGGTTTTTTCTCAGTTCGAGTCTGAGATCCCGGACCACGCGAGAATCGGTTAAGTGGTAAACCAATTGGCTCCAAACCAGTGACTGAGCGTTCAAATCGTTCTTCTCGCGCCATTGCCATTGTAGTGATTGTGGTCAACACGTGCCGTTGAAGGCGGCGAGAAACTGGCTCGAAACCAGTCGATGGCACCACTTATTATTGATTTGAAGGAGGGTTGAAAATACTGTTAGAACTTCAAGCTACAAATCTAACACGCGGACTCTGTTAGAATTTCAATCCGAAGATCTAACAACGGACTCGCGTTAGAATTTCATTCCGAAAATCTGACAACGAACTCGCGTTAGAATTTCAATCCGAAAATCTGAC
>JAGOSY010000003.1:335377-365895 GCA_018062085.1 bacterium
CTACAAATCTAACACGCGGACTCTGTTAGAATTTCAATCCGAAGATCTAACAACGGACTCGCGTTAGAATTTCATTCCGAAAATCTGACAACGAACTCGCGTTAGAATTTCAATCCGAAAATCTGACAACGGACTCGCGTTAGAATTTCAATCCGAAAATCTGACAACGGACTCGCGTTAGAATTTCAATCCGAAAATCTAACAACAAACAATTGAACCTTTCACCTTGTCTCAGCGTTATAAAGAATACAAGCTGTTTATGAGGTGCAATCATGAGCTGTCATGGCGAAATTCTAAACTTCATCTCCGCCCTACCTTCGGGTGCCTGGTTTGCCACTCAACAAATGCTAAATTTAGGCACACGCGAGGCCGTAGATCAATGTCTATACAGGTTGGTAAAATGTGGCTACCTAACCCGCATTGCTTGGGGGCTTTTCACACTGAGAACAAACGAGCGAACCTTCGAACCACTGGCGGTGGCAAAATTCAAAGCGCAAATATTCAAAAAGAAAGTGACTATTCACGGCCTCGATATAGCAAGGCGACTTGGCCTGGTTGCCAGCGATCTAGCGCAGCATCTCTACAACGTACACGGTGTCAGCAGCACATTCCAGTCAATGAAGCGAGAAATCACCCTCAAGAGCTACTCCCCAAGAAAAATAGCCCTTGAAGATTCACCGATAGGCGAAATCATAAGCGCGCTCTGGTCTCTCGGCGAGAAGAATTGTAATGACTTGGCAGTGACAAGAGCACTGAGTGCTCTCAACGATGAAGCGGTGCGAGAACTTTCTCAGTCGGCCCATCGCATGCCAGGGTGGTTGACAAGAAAAGTTCGACTTAGCTTTGGCCATCGACCGGGATAGGCTATATCTCAGACAACTTGTATCCCACGCCGTGAACATTCTTTATTAAAGACGGCACGCCATCAGTATCAATCTTCATTCTTAGCTTCTTGATTGTTGTACGAATTGTTTCTGGTGACTTTTCGGAGTCAGCAGTCCAAACTCGCTCCAACAAAGTTGAAGGATTAAAAATTTGATCCTGGTGACGCATCAAAAACTCCAATAGCGCAAATTCCATGCGCGGGAGATGCACCTGCAGCCCATCAACGGTAAGACAATGCTTTGCGCTATCAAGCACCAGATTACCAGCCTTAAGCACACTTGAGGTAATCTCAGCAGGGCGCCGCAAAAGCGCGCGCACTCTAGCAGACAATTCTTTCAGGTGAAAGGGTTTAGTTAAATAGTCATCAGCACCTACATCTAGCCCATTTGCACGATCATCGACAGCATCTTGCCCTGTGAGCATAAGGATTGGGCAAGCACCGCCACCATCCCTATACCGCCTGCAAACCTCAAGACCGCTAAGCTTTGGCAAGTTAATATCCAAAATCACCAAATCGTAATCATAGGCCTGGATCATCTCGAGGGCTTGGCTACCGGTGGTGACATGCTCAACTAAGTATTTTTCAAATAGTAACCAATCCTTGACTGTAAGAGCTACCTGAAGGTCATCTTCTACTATCAAGATTTTTGGCATAAAGACTTCCGTGGGAGCTTACGGCTGAAATGTTATCATTTGACATTATAACCTCTTGGTTTTGCATGCGTTTTGACCTAAAAATAAGTCAGATTGGCTGGATTCTAGTGGGCGTCCCACTAGCATTTGAGCTGCTTTTCGTGGGTTTATTAAGCTATTCAGTGCACCAGGCGGAGCTTGAAATTAAGCGTCAAGAACATGCCAAAGACGTGGTTTATAGCGCCAGCTCTGCCGCAACCTATGCTACACAATGCGCGGTTAATGTCGGCGCCTATACAGTTTCAAGAGCTACTAATTTTAAGGAACTTTATCAAAGAAATAAAACTCAAGCGCAAGAGTCTTTCACTCAACTAGAACGGCTACTTGAAAGTAGCAGCGACAGAGACTATCTAAATAAAGCCAAGGAAGCTCGCGCAGCAGCGAACGAAGGCATGCAACTCCTAGAAGAGTTAATCGACAGCGTCGATCGAGGCATGGGCAGTCGCAATGTCCTTGCTAGTCACGGCACAATGACCGCCGTAAAGAAAATCATCGATCAGCTACACCTAAAACTAAAATCGATCGTTCGCGATCAGGCAGACGCAACAGCTGATAGCCCAGAAAGAGAAGCACAATTTCGACGATTAACTGAAATATTTCTGATAGCTGGAATTGCCGCCAACATTCTCATTGCATTCGGTCTAGCGCTCTTCTTCTCGCGCAGCATTATCAGAAAAATAAATATAATTTCTGACAATGCAGCACGGCTACCAAAAGGAATCGCTCTCAATCGGCCATTGATAGGCCAAGATGAAATAACTCACCTAGATCATGTTTTTCACTCAATGGTTACGGAGTTAGACAATGCCAAAAGAATGCAGCAATATTTAATTGCAATGGTCAGCCACGATCTGCGCTCACCGCTGACTTCACTTCAAGGAGTCCTGACCCTTCTGGCAGCCGGAGCAGCTGGCGATCTTCCGGCCGCTGCCAAAGAAAAGATTACAGCTGCAGAGAGCGATCTTGGCCGATTAATCAAACTAACAAATGACCTGCTTGATACTGAACGTCTTGCCTCTGGTCAACTTGAACTTCACCCCATGCGTTGTTTGCTGGCCGACATTGTAGAAGAGGCCATGGACAGTGTATCCACTCAAGCCAAGCAACATGGCATAACAATAGTTGCGGAACAGATAGAAAGCGGAAAAGCCATGAATTCGACGCTTGACATCGACCCCGCGCGCATTGGCCAGGTTCTCACCAATCTACTCACCAACGCCATAAAGTACTCACCATCAGGCACCGAGATACACATTAAAGCAGAATTCGCCTCTCCTCGAGCTGGAAGAGAATTCATCAGAATCTCGATAATTGACCAAGGACGCGGCGTCCCCTTAGCTTTCCAAACAAGCATATTCGAAAAATTCAAACAAGTACACGAATCTGACGCCAGTGAACTGGGCGGAAAAGGTCTGGGCCTAGCAATCTGCAAATCCATTATTCAGCAACATGGCGGCACAATTGGTGTCGATAGCGAAAACAGCCAAAATAGCAACGACAGTAAAGGCAGCACCTTCTGGTTTGAACTTGCCGTCCAAGGGCCAAACCGCAAAACCGTAAACCAGGGTACCAAATAGTCACAATTAAAAATTATCATCCTAATATTCGGTCAAGGCCACCAGGTTAGGAATTACTATGCCCAGAATAGAAGCAGAAGCAGCGAATATGCATTCGCCGACATTTCAGCAGCCTGAATTGCATGCAGCTCAAGACCTTGAGCAGCAATCAGACACGTCACAGCAAAACAGTGGCGCCAAATTGAGTGCCGAGTCAAGCTCAGCCTTGTCTAACCTTTCTGAATTTCGCGCGCTTCAAGAAAATAATATATTCAAGAAAAGCGGTGAAACGAAAGTTACTAGCCTTGCACTATTCGATTCACAAGATCAATCGCAAACAAATTCACAAGAAACCACAGAAGGAAAAACTATAGAGCCAACACGAGAAGTAGCAGACAGCAAACTACCATCAAATGTGACCACTGATGCCCAAGGAAGAGTATGCAAGATTGCCTATCCAGAAGAAGGAAAGACCAGAGAGTTTGGTCGCGATGCCAACGGTGAAATCAATAAACTTACTACCAGCACAAAAGATGGCCATTGGACATACACTAAACAAAGTGGCGAATGGTGTCTCCTCGGTGAAAATAATAAAAATCTAGTTGTACCAAGCTTTAGCATAAATAGACAAGGTGAATTCACACGTTACTTAGACAAAGGCGAAGTACAAATCCAAGGACTAGACGGCAAGACAATAAATGAGCACGTCAATGTCATAGGCGGCCAAATCAGAGCCAACAGAGAGGGGCAAGTCGAGAGAGTCACCAGGCCAGATGGTAGTGTTCTCAAGGCTAACTACGAAGCCGGTGAACTTACTAGTATTTCCCAAACTAAAGATGGCACCACAACCAAATTCACTCGCCAAAACTCACAGCCTAAAGCTGGCGAGGATGCTATCTGGCAAAGCGACGAAGCTCAACCCCGCTCAGTGACTAATCTTGAATTGAGCAAAAACGGGAACCTTTCATTCAACACCGCTGATGGCATCAAACATATCATGCGCTCAAACGGTGGAGAAATCGAAGAAGGGCAAAGCAAAGGTAAATATCAGTTTGATGATGAGGGTCGAGTCACATCAATTGAAAACGCTGATGGCCAAAAGCGTCGCACATTCACTTACTCGGAGCGCGACCTAGAACCCCACACAGCAACTATCACAGACAAGGGGAAAGGACAAACCTTTACTTTTCAGCAAACTCAAGATAAGTCGGGCTACGCACTGAGCACCGCCGGTCAACGCTCTGTTTGGCAAGGCAAAATTAAAATTCAAGACGACGGTACTTACACTATTAGGGCTACTGACAGTGCAGCCGACAAAAATATCTGGGACTCATACTACGCAGACGGCAGAAGACAGAAAGAATCAAGAACTACTGATGGAACTCTCAATGTATTCTCAGACAAAGGCGAATTGCTAGTATCTAAGAACAAGAGCGGACGTGAACTAACTGCCGAATATGACGAGAAAGGCTTGGTCAGAGCAGAAATCAAAGCCCAGAACAAAACCACCATATTTAGTCGAAACACTGATGATAGCTTCTCAAGCAACCTTCAATCTGAAGTCAATCCAGTAAACAAACTTACCATCAGCGAAACTGACGTCTCTTTCATCAGAGCCAACGGCGACAAGGCAAAACTGAGAAATGATGACAGCCTACATGTAGATAGAAAAGACGGCTCTTTTGTCGAGAGTGATAATTCTGGCAAAGTCATTCGCGTAGGCCTGGATGAAGAGAATTACCGCAGCTATACTTACACGACGAACGGCAGCAAAATTGACAACGATACCAGCAATGGCAGAGGTCTTAGTCAAGTCAAAGAAACGACAAAAGCTGGCGGAGAAAAAACCTGGCAGGCAAGCAATCCAGATGGTCGAGAGTTTTCAACAGTTTCGTCAGAAGGCTTCCTTACTTACCAAAAGCACGGTAAAACATTTGTAGAAGACATAAATCTGGCAAAAATAGAACTGCGCGATGACCTACAGCCATGCAAACTGACCATGCCCAATGGTTCAACGCGTACCTTCGAATACGATTCAGAGAACAAACTTGAGAAAATTACTGACAATAAAGTGACTACAAGCGGAGAAAAGCTTCAAGTCTGGAACAAAGTTTCGCAAGGGGTGGACGGCACAAACCAGTTTGAAAGTCAGAGTGAAGGCGGAAAGATTTCCACGCGCTACGACGTAGCCAACGACGGCTCGGGCAACGTATACTTCAAAACTAAATCACCTATCAACAAAGAGACTGCTGAAGCCACTAGCCAAAGCACATCGCAAGACAATGGCAAGGGCGACGCCACGAGAGAAAGAGTAGCTCGTGCTGCAGATTTGCTTAAACCAAGCGATCGTTCAGACAATATCGAAGACGCTCGAGAGCAACTGCAAGAATTAGCTAATGCTAGCGGAATCAAATTAGATCGACTGACTGCCTACATGGACAAATTTGAAAAACGGGCAAAAGAAGCTGCTGCTGAAGGAATTAAAGGACCAAGCGAAGAACAAATAGCCAAAACCTACGATAATCTCTCCGATTTACTCAAAGGAAAATTAAGCAAAGACGGTGGCAAAGAATATTTCAATGCTAAAGAGCGTGCTCAACTATGCGAGCAAGCTTTGCACAATATCAGCTCACCAAAACGAATAAATCAGGGACAAAATCCAACTTGCAATATAACCACTGGTGAAATATTTACCGCTTGCAGGCACCCTGAGAAATATGCGGACACACTGAAACAAGTTGCAGTAGAAGGGAGACTATTCACCACCACAGGCAAGGAAGTTGTTCTAGACCGCGAGGCCTACACCGCATCACCAGATGAAAAAGTGTTTGATCCAGAACGAGACTACAAAGGAAATCAGCGTAACTGGGCCAGCCGCATAATTGAAAATGCCGGAATCAACGCTTTCACACAATTTGCTCCAAAGGGTCCTGCAACCTGGGGACACCGTTATATAGGGAGGGATCGAAACGGCAACGGTGTCAATCCAATTATGGGCGGCCCCGAAATACAAAAGGCTGTCAAAGAGCTATGGGGCGGAGACATGCCTTACATCGATCACAATGTTGCCCCCAGTGCTGAGCAACTCTGGGCCTATAAGCGCGAAGGAAACTTCCCTATTGGTATTCCAACGCTATACGGCTACAACCAGTATAGGCAACTATCAGAGCAGCATGTGCAAACGATTCACGATGTGCGCGAAGTAAACGGTCAAACACAGGTTTATCTCGACGATCAAAACGCCGGAGATGCCGGTTGGCAAACACTGCCTCAGCTATACGGTCGGCAGGGGCTGCGAGGCCCGGCCGAAACACCTCGAGGGCCACGAATAGTGCAAAAGCACTAACTTATTTGAAAATCACTTCTTCAGAGTCAGGGAGCCGGAACATGCCATTTGATACCCCACACCAAGCAACTACTAAAAGCGACAAACCAGCTGCTATAGTTTATGACATCCACGACAAACATCTATCACAGCTTCCATCTCATCAAGAAGAACACCGTAGTTTATTCAATAGAATTTTTGACAGAGAGCGCACAAATTTAATGAGCGACAATCACAGAGTAACAGAAGAGGGATCTATTAAGCGCTTAGAAATGCCAAAAAACTGGCAACAAGCCATGCCTAATATTAGCGATAGCAAAGCCATGATTGGTGCCCCAATGATGACCGAGTACAATCCCAGTGGAGATCTCGCAACAAAAATGTGCTACTGGAATCGAGCATTCGGTGGAGCAAAAGAAAATCCCGAAACAGCTGCGGCCTTTAATCGTGTACTTAGCCGGGAGCCGCATCAATTAAATCAGCAAGAGCTAAAAAGTCTTCAGCACCTAATCGGAAATGGCGTCTATGCCAACACTGACGCATTTGAAATATTGCACGCCGAAACTAGAAAAATTCACGGCCGCACCGTCCTAGCTGTTGAATCTGTCTACAAAGACAACCAGTCACAGCCTCAAGGTCGCCGCTCATATGGAGTATTCATCAATTCAGATGGTAGCGGTCGCTACGTTGAACAGGTCTACTTCACAGCTCCGGAACAGGCCTACAAAACCAACCTGAAAGAAGCAGTAGATTGCATAAACTCAATCAAATGGCACAAAGATTCAATAGCACCAATCTAGCGACCAATCGAGAAGCTAATCTAGCGGATAAGCTTCTCGCGACCGGTTCAATAGAACAATAGCCTAGTGTGAAATCCGCATTAGCTTGACGTTTTTCGAGGCAAGAGCGGCCTTAAGCGGGTCCACCAAGCCTATGGCATCAATGCGATCGAAGTCAGCACAGTAGACTATCTGGCAATTGTAAAATAGTAATGCCGACACGGCCTCGGCAACTGAATCAGCAAGAGGCACATCCTGATTAAGCGAGAGTACTACCTCGCCTGCTAAGGTCTCGCCCTTTCGCGAAGTAAACTTTCTCATAAATTCTCGTTTGAGAGGAAGCTCGACAACACTATCGGGAGGCAGACCAGCTCCAGCTTCCATTTCCCTTTGACTGGGAAATTTAGCTCGGCCATCCCAGAGCATAAGGCTACATAACTTGGATGTCATACTTGAGGCTCCTTTGCCTTGAAACTAAGATACCAATCTAAATTCATTTGTCCGGCCTATCCCACCGTCTAATCTTGGGCTCAATTTCATAGCCTGACTTTACCTGAGTTTTGGCAATTTCATCAATCGTTGTCCAGCCATCAGTGCTCTCACCGTGCTGATTATCGAGCAATACATAGAGCTTGCCGTCTTTACCACGAGTGACATCATGAATTGTTTGAACATGAATACCACCCATGGTGGCTATCCCGTGAGGGAATTTGTTCTCAGCCTTAATCTTAAGAAGTCGCTCTTCGGTGGCCATATCATACTCTGGCTTTCCACCTTCGGGTGTAGCGGGGCCCTCGAAGTATGGCATGTTGTAGCCAAATACCAATTTGCCCGCTTGCACATTATCGAAGGTGGTGAAACCTGGACCACCAGACTCAGCCGAATGGAGCTTACCACTGGCATCTCTAAACTTGTCTTCACTGGTCTGCCAGGTTATAGACTCTCGCTGGCCATTAGCACCAATTTTTGTCTCGCTCTTTTGCTCTGGCTTATCGAGCACATAGCGCATACCAGTTTTGTCTTCCTTCAATTTCTCAACAGCTTTACCATTGACAGTTACCAGGCTGCCATCGGGCTTCTTCACAAATTCCATCTCATTCTTATAGCCATGCTCATACATGGCATTAATCAAAGTCATCTCTACAACCTGACTCGCCATATTTCTTAGTTTTGAATTAGGTTTATCAAGATTGTATTTGGACTCATCTTCTCCCGGCCGAACAGCCTCAATTGGAATATTTGCGACGCGCCCCTCACTGGTTGTCCATTTACCAGTAAGCCCTACCTCCTTCACCAATCTGGCGTACTGATCTGGATGACGAGCAGCTGTATACACTTCCACTGTGGTGACATTGCAGGTCGGATGGCTGCCCTGGTCAATCTCCATGTTATTAGCAATATTGTGCAAAGCTGTCTCAGCTAAGGTCTTGCGCTCTGCTGCATTAAAGTATGGGCTCTTTTCAGGCGAAGTCAAAAGCTCTCGCAGGTTATCAAAAGCCGCAGCTATTTGCTCTGGTTTGAGGTCATAGCGTCTGACATTGCCGTCAATCGCTTTGAGATACTTCTCGGCTCGTTGTTCGCTAAGACCACTTGCCTTAAGCGCATCTATAAAGTCTTCACGAGCCTCTACGACGTTCTCAGATCCGCTAAGCGCTCCATCTGCCTGTTTTTCTAAGTTTGTTACTTTGGCTAGACGCGACTTACCATCACTATTCTTATAGCCATAATCGCCATCTTCACTAGGAGCCTGTGCCAGTTCACATGTGCGTATGCGCCCATTTACTTCGCGAGTGAGAGTCTTGCCATCGTCAGACCGCCAGGCCTTAACGCTATCACCGTTTTTGCTGCTGACCTTGTCAACAATCGACTTGAGCTGTTCACCGGACCACTCGAAAGTTCTCTCACTTCTATCTTGTGTAACCTTAATTGGTTTGTTGTCGCTATTGAACTCGATTTTAGAAAACTGAGCATTCTCGCGAACGCGGTTGCCATCGGCATTTTTATACTCAATAGCTCCATCAGCTGTGGTCTTAAGCCCAACTCTCGTCTCACTCTTGCCAGCCGAAGACCAGCTATCTCTGTCACTTGCAGAGCGTTGCCAGGTTGTTACTTGCCCAGCTTTCGTATCAGTGTACGCAGTCACTTCTGCACCACTGCGCGAGAAGCTTCTCGAATCTCCATTAGCTCCGGTTATCTTTGCCAACTGACCAAGAGCATCAAAATGCTGAGTGCTACCATCTTTGACCGTATCGCTGCTGCCATCTTGATACTTAACGTGACGCACCCCATCCTTATCTTCATAAGAAAGAGATTTATCCTGCCGCAGTTCAAGGTTTTGTCTTACTTCTCCCGGCAGCTTGTCACAGGTATAGCCAGACTCCCCCTTGCGCCATACGTGCTCTTCTAACTTACCAGCCACTTCTCTCTGTTCGGTCAATGAGCGTAAATCTTTGCCCAAAAGATCGGCTCTATACTTAGCACCATCGGCATGCTCACACTCTCGTCTCTCGGGCCAAATGCCACCACTATTACGGCGCTCAGCCTCGGCCTCGGTTAGCTTGTTTCCACTGGCGCCAAAATCGTCGTAGCCTTTCTCACCGGCCTTGGTAATCGAACCAGTTCCCACAGAGAACACTCCCTCCGGACTGACGTGGCGTATGCCCGACCAGTTACCTTTGAGCTGGCCCTTCATATCATATATAGAGTAGCTATTGTTCTCCTTGCCATCCAAAATGACAGGCTTGCCACCACTCTTGCAATTGCCAATAAAGCGATATTCTTCTTGATCGTTAATCACCTCAGAAGTAATACGATCTGGAAAATTGGGATCGGCACGCTTAAAAGTATGTTTAGTCTTGCCATCGGGCGAAACCATCTCAATAACTCGATTATTAGCATCACGGGTATAAGTGCCGTCTTCCAGCACTGCAACCCTCGAATTAACAGCAGACTCATTGGAGCTAGGCTTAGTAGCCGAATTGGTATCAGATTTTTCCACATCCTCAGATTTGCGGAATGCAACTAGTCTCCCAGGCTTACATTTCTCTTCCAGCACCAGAGCAGGCAAAACCGATTCGTTCCGTCCCACTGTTTGAGGCTCAAAGTTGACTTGCCGGATTGGCTCTTTCGGCTTTACACCTGACTCAATAGCAGCACTATGATTAGCGGCTAAATCAAATAGACTAGTCTTCTTATCTACTTGCATATTATTAAGGGGCTTGGCTTCAGCAACAAGTTTCTGCCCGGAGGCATCGCAGCGCTGGTAGGCCGCTTCACTGGCAGTAGAAAATCCACTGCCAATCACACGGGTGCCATCTCTATCTACAGAACGAATGCCGCTCCAGTTACCTTTCAGTTGACCATTCTCAAAAATTGAATAACCATTTACCTCGTGGCCGTCGACAGTCAGGGGCTTGCCGTCTACAGTGACAGGCCCAAGATAACGAGTTTCAATTTTTCCATTGAGTACTTCTTTAGTAATGCGATTAGGATTTACAGGATCATCATAGTGATAGGCAATATTTGCCTTACCGTCGCTCGATGCACTCTCAAATAAACGTCCTTGCTTATCAAACAGGTAAGTGCCGTCATCGCGGCTAACCATCGTCACGCCATTTAAATCTGACGGCCGGGCCTGGTCACGAGCATTGCTCTTGCTTTGCGCTCTGAAAGCCTCTGAAGCCTCAGAAGACAGCCTGCCTTTATCCTGGCTTTCTTCTGGTACAAACTCCTTTTTCACAGCCACAGAAGGGTCATCAAAAGCCATTCAGCTACCTCAAAGTTGCAAGCTTGACATCCCCAAGGTACTTACCAATTGTTGCATAAGCATTGCAGTCCAGATTCTGCTGAGACAAACACTTGGCCGGACACTTAGCCAGGCAGAATCTGCGCTAAACTTGCCCAAGATTGACCAAGAATGACCGTAACCTCATCAGAAGAGAATGCAAAACAGAATGAACGCAGCTAAGCAAAGCCAAGTAAATGAAAGACCAGCACAAAGACCCTTGAGCTATGCGGCAATTTTTATAGCCACCGCACTTCTTTCCCTCGTCTCCGGTCTTTCAATGGCAGCAGCCAGCGCAGCCGAAAGCAATTTAAAATTTCCCTTTGCTGAAAAAGAATATGTGCACCGCTGGTCACAAAAGAATCAAAATGAATTCACTCCCTTAGACCAGCCCAATTTAAATACCTGGAAAGATATGGTGACCATAAATCTCTATCCTGGGGTAAAAACTGGCGAAGCACTATCAGCAGTGGCCAACTTAGTAGTAGTCAAATACCAGGAGCACGGCAAAATTCTGAGAACAGACTCGAAAGAGAGAACCGCAACCAAACCGGCTGAACACATAATTGCGGCTCTATTGGGCGATCCAAAGTTTCTAGAGGCTGTATTTGCCCGCTTCGTCCTCGTCAACGATACTGGCTACGCCGTTATCTATTCTCACAGAGTCTATGGCGAAAAAGCCGGCCCAGAGATGAGCAAATGGCTGAAGGAAAACGGAGCAGAGACAGAGCAGCGCCTCATGTCCTTCGATAAGATTCCGAACCCTAAGACACTTACTGACTTACCCCAAAGCAAATAGGCCGGCAAATAGCCCTGCAGATGGCCCTTACAGCTTAATCACAACCCAGTCACAATACTTTCACATAATTGTCACGTCGCTCTCAATACAATTAATTTCTCGGTTGTCTAATTAACTAGGTAACTGGATAAATTGACTGAGGGCATCAAATCAGATCAAGTCAAATAGACACTCTGGTCAGTACTTATTGGACAGTGGAAGACTTACTATGGCAGCCACAGAAGCAAAAGACCTAAATCCTGAAATTAAGAAAACTGATGATGCCACCAGCAAAGTCAGCGGTGTCGACCTGACCAAGGCAGCCGACTCTCAACTAGCAACACCACAAGCAACCTCCAAAGCCGCAACAGATCTGCTACCAACCATCGAGCTTGTTGGCAAACCAGCCCTACTCGAAACCCAACCACTAATCGGCAGCACCCTTGTCACCGATACGCGCAAGGGTGCCACAGTAGACGCTTCGCTACCTGTCCTCGCTCCTGAACAAACTACCAAATTACCAGAACAGACTACCAAGCCAGCAGAATCGCGGCTCTCACCTGAAGCTATGAACGCCAGTGTTGATCTAGTCAAAGACAAACTCACCAACTATCTCTTCCTCATTGGTGCGCCGGACACAGACGCCCTAGCCCGCACCCTTGGCCCCATGGCACAGGCCGATAGACAAGCTCTAGAAGCAAAGTATCAAGAAAAGTTTGGAAAATCTCTGCGTGATGAACTGAAATACCAATTGGGCAACGGAGAAAAGTTCGTCACCATAGAAGCAATGCTCAACCGCAAAGACGGCGCCACCAACCTCGCTGGCAACGCGCGCATCGCCCTCGAGGTGATGAAAGAAGATCCAGAGCGCGGCATGAGGCTCTTACGTAGCACCTTGGCACCGCTGAATTCAAGCCAAGCCGCTGAACTACAAGCAAACTATCAAAAAGACTATGGCAAACCACTTACCACTGACATACAGAGCGTTGAATCAAGCCGTGTTGGCGAGAACCAGAAAGCAATATTCTCGACTCTGTTGAAGGGTGTAGACAAAATCGACTCTGCTGAAATCATAGATATGGCGAAAAAGGCAGTGCAATCACGCGACTTACAAATGTTCGCTGGTGTAATTGGTGGCGACTTGCCAGCCAATGTTCAAGCACGAGCTGCACTCAACAGCGATCCTGAATTTGTAGCGAATATGAGAAAATCATTTGGCTCCACTTCACGGGGTAGAGGCACAGTGCCTAACCCAATCGCAGAAGACTACCTGCGGGAAGGACGTATATCGCTGGGCACCATACTTAAAGCTGATACAGCAGCGATCTTGCCTTACTTCCAAAACGCTGCCAACAGCGATCTTGTTTTCTCCAATGCTACGGGTAAAGAGCGCCGCGATTATGCCAGCGGAAGAGACATAGTAAAGTCGGGTGCCGAGCCACAGACAATTCAAGAACAAGAGGCCAAACGCTTCTATGAGTTTATCGAAAAAAATATTCAAAGTTCGGCATCAGGAACGCGTCGCGAAGTACTACGAGATCAGCTACTGCATGGTGGCAAGACCTTAATTTCGGGCCTAGCCGAATTACATAAAGATAGCACCCTGGGCTTTGGCGGCGGCCATACCACCAACGACCTGATGAATCGTGTAGAGAATATGACAGCTGCAGAATGGAACCTGCTAAAGAATCCAACTTACAAAGCAACTTTAGCCGAATCTCTAAAGTCGTATGCCACAGCTGATGAACAAAAGCAGGTACTGGCACTAATAGAGGCAAAGCTCAATCCACCAGGGCAAAAGCCAGGCCAACCGGCTACTCTTGAGCAGTCACAAGCAGTGGAACGGCCCCTTGACCAATACATGCAAAACTTCACCGCTTCTGGCGCTACCAAAACTAGCGAGGCAGTCGGCCACATCGAAAGAATGACTGCTGCCGATGCAAGCCGCTATCAAAACGACCCGGCCTTCAAAGCCTCAGTTGATTCATTCGCTAGCCAGTATCTGACCGACAGATCCACTGGTAACATTCCGGCCCAACTTCTCGCCAGCCGACTCTTAGAGCAGACGGCGCAAACGGGCAAGCCTCCGGTATTGGGAGAAGTTGACCAATTCCTCAAGGCGCGCGCAGAGAAAATCGACAGCGATACATCGTTAGACTCAAACGCTGCCAATAAAGCGCAACTTGCCACTATTGGTAAAGTCGAAGAGCTAATGAAAGACCCCGCTTTGCTAGCACGGATGCAAAACGTCTTGGCGGTGCAAAGAGGTGAGAAACAAGGTCAAGTAAGTAGAGAAGATGATTTACTCTACAGAACTTTCTCTGCAGCTCTAGGTACTCCTGGTAATTTTGCCTACTTGCTCACTGATGGCAAGGGTCAATCGTATATTGGCACCAAAGTAGCTTTGTCAGGCGGGCTAGCAGGTGATTGGCTAGTGGGTAGATATCCAGATTTAGCAAAACTACCAGAAGCAGACCGCAGCCGCATTCGCCAATCACTTCCGCCATTAGAGCAAAAAATCTTAGACAATGTTATCGCCCAAAACGGCAAAGCAGATCTTACCGACAACTTGCGTTCGCTCGTGCTTGATGGTGGCTCGCTCAAAGATTTCAAAGCCGACCTGGCCAAGCTGAGCCCTGAGCAACAAACCCAACTGAAAGCCGACTACAGCCGAAAATACGGCGGTAACCTCGACCAAGATTTGTTCTCAAGCATCTCAAAAAGAGAAGGTCTAAGCCCCGAGAAGCAGCAAGTGCTGCACAATACAATTGCTCAAAATGGTCAGCCTCAACTGGTAGATCAACTGCGTTCCTTCGTGCTCGGTGACGACAAAAAGTTCCAAGACTTCCAAAGTCAACTGGCCAATCTGACAACGCCACAGAAGCAAGAACTAAAGTCGGAATATCAAAAGCGCTATGGTGGCACCCTCGACAATGACTTCTTAGGCAAAGTCGATGCCGCCCACTCAGAGCAATACTCGCGCTATTTAACAGCAAGCAACACCGATGGCATGCAATCGTTCTTCGACAGAATGAATAAATATGCTCCGCTTTCAGTTGGTGATGGCACAAGTCTTGGCCAAGAGAGAATGCTTCAAGTCAATGAAGGGGTGCTAAAACAATTCAACGCCAATATGGAGAAGCTACCACCGGCAGTGCAAGAAGCCCTGGCTGAGTACTACAGCAAAACCTACCAGAACAATCTTGACTCAAATGAAAAATATGCACACTTTGTTGCCGATGTTACCCTTACAACCGCTTCCATAGCCGCCGCAATCGCTCTGGCTGTGCCCACCGGTGGTATTTCTCTGGCAGCACTAGCCACTAGAGAAGGTGCCACTTTAGCTACCAAACTTGTAGTAGCAGGTGCCACTGCTGGTGCCATCGCGAGACCAACCATGATTGCCTCCATGGAAAATGGCACTTTCGACTACAGTGCCGAGAATCTAACAAGGCAGGGTCTCATAGGAGCCGTGCAAGGAGCTTTGATTGCCCCAATCGGCCTTGGCGCCAAAGTTGGGATAGCAGCAAAAGATGCAGAAATAGCGGCATCTACCATCGCTAGAGAAACAGCTGAGCAAAACCTATCACAGCGCCTTGCTGTCGGCAATATAGAGCGCCAGGCTTTAGAGAGACAAGCATTGGAGCGGCAAGCAGTTGAGCGACAAGTGACAGAGCACCAAGCTCTAGAACAAGCGGCAGCACCAAAAGTCGAGCAAATTGCTGTACCAGACGTAATACCACAAGTTGTGCCAGAAGTTGCGCCAGAAGTTGTACCAGCGGCTGTGCCAAAACTAGTTCCCCAGCTTGAAACAGCCGCAGTAAAAGAGACCATAGAAGTTGCCCCAGTCAGTGCTGCTGATTCGCGCTTAGCGCAAGAAGTCGCTCAAATCAATCCCAGGACCATCGAGACGGCCGAAGGAGCAATTAAGCCTGTAGCGCCAGCGGTAGTCGAGAAGGAAGTTGTCGCTGGGACCATCGAACCAGCTGCGGCAGCGGTTGTGGCGCCAGCCGTCGAAAGCAAAGTAGCCGCAGAGGCGCTGAGCGATCAAGCGACTGCAAAAGCGCTGGCAGAAAGAGCTGCTGCAGAACGTGCCGCTACTGAACGAGCTACCACTGAACGAGCTGCCACTGAAAGAATTGCGGCCGAAAGAGCGGTAGTGGCCCGAACCCCCAAAGACGCAGCAGCTGCGCCATTAGTACCGCCACTAGTACCACCAGTAGTGGCTCGCACCGTAGTGCCTGAAGTAGCGGCCGAAGTACTTCCTAAACCTGAACCCGTAGAAAAAGAAACTAAGCCTGAGGCAGTTGCTCTTAAACCGAGCGACAACCTTATACAGCTTGCCACGGTGCGCAGAGGAGAAGGGCCCTGGCAATCAGCAGAGCGCATTCTTGCCACAGATGGCAAGCGACACTCAGTTGCCGAGGTGAGAGCACTAACACGCGCTATCCAAGCCACCTTCAAAAACGACAATAATGGCAATGGTGACATGAGCGGCCTCAAGGTCAAATACAATTTTGTCACCGAGAAAAACTTCGAGGCTCTCATTAATGCCGTGCAAGACCAAAACGTTAAGAACTTACTGATTGGCCTGGCTAATCAGAATGCACCAAGCAACATCACCGCTAATCAAAGCTTGCGAGCTTCATAGCTATATGGAATGAAAACACTGTCTTCAAGTACCTGATTAACCAGAACGGACTTGTAGTTGTACTCACTAAAGTGAGTACTCGGCTTAAATATAGTTGCCAATCCAGCGATAGTTTCAGCAATTACTTCCTCGGCAATCCCTTCTTTTTTAAGGGCACGGACCATTATCTCAACTTGATCTGGGAGCTGAGCAAAGGCTCGCATCTCTTCGCACTGCTGCTCAGTTATTACACTCATCTCTTTTATGCGCCGCACTATAAAAGTGTCTTTTTCCACCCATACATCGGTATCATCAACAGCCCGACTAGTGCAGCGAATGTGATAGCAATCTCTCACACTACCACTCTCTTTCGGAAAATCTAATACTTGGTCATCAAGACGCTTGACAGCGCTCATCTCAGGCCATGGGCTGTATAGACCCAGTGACTCTAAACTGAGAACATTCAAGATGATGTGCACAGCACCTTTAGAAATTCCGGTCGCTCCAGCGACCAACAATGAGAACCGCTCTGCCACTTCAATTTCGCCGTGAAAACTAGTAGTAAATTGTTATCCGTCAGACCAGATTGTCGTTTCTTTCGCTGGCCTAGTCTTGCCGAATTTAGGGTGCCAGGAAAGCCAATTAAAGCGAAAATACAGCGGTCTTTTGAAATCGGTTTGAAACTCTATGGGCACACCTGGCGAATCTGCTGAATCGACCGTACCAGTATCACTGTAGGAGTGAAAAGAGCCATAGGTTTCGACTACGCGCTCCCAAATGTTCTGCCCTTTCACTATCTCACCCATCAATGGTATGTTTATTGTCTAAGCCTGGCAGAGAAATATGGAACCTCATTTTTCAGCTGAACTGACGCTTCTGGGAATGGCCTGCGACTTGGTCGGAGGCCTCTATTTAGCGTACGACTTATTTGGTGGAGAGAAAGGTCCACTGAGCACCCTCACTCGCCTTGTCAACTATAGCCTCCTTATGATTGCTGGTTTTATCTTTCCTCTCGGTCCAAAGTTTGCCTTAATTGCAGGCATCGGCCTAGGAGCAGCTTTTGGCTTGCATATTGATCGAATTGGCAAAGGCAAACCAGATACATTTTGGTTCTTACTTGGTATTGGTGCGATTAGAGCCTTTGCCCTGACCCTGGCACTATGGGTGGTTGACTACAAATCTCTTGCTTTAATTCTTGGCCCATTATCACTGCTTGTTTCAGTAATTTTGCCAAAATTGAAAATCACACCAGCAGAGTTTTATCAGAGCGACAAGAAACCTCATCTCAAAAAGGCTCAACTTATAATTGCCCTTGTCCTGGGTGGCCTAGCCGGCGCAACTGCATTAGTAGGTGCTAGCCTTGGCGGCGACAGTCTAAAAGTCGCTCACTTCGGCATCAAGCTAGGACTGACTTTTGCTGGCACTGTCTTAATAGTAACAACACTGTCGCCAATGATTGAATGGTACGCAGACAATCTACCCGATCGTACATTTGGCTTTGCCGGAGCAATTTTGTTTATGAGCGGTTTTCTCATTCAAGCGATACCATCATTAGTGGTGATGTTCGACATCGTCAAATGACAATCTGCTCTAGTAAATTACTTGAGTTTTTCCGTTTTTACTGACTCATTCTTGGTCAAATCAGACAACCACGAGTTCACTACAGCGTCATCCGGATCAAGTTCTACTGCGTGCTTCGCATCTATCAAAGCACCAGCTCTATCGGCAAGCTGCAATTTCACCTGAGACAAATCACTCCAGCCACGAGCATAATTTGAATTCACTTTTAGCAACTTTTCTAAGATAGCTTTAGCCTCACCTATTCGACCAGAACTTCTATAAACAGAAGCAAGTTGTCGGTATGGAAGTTCAAACTCAGGCCAAGAAGCAATACAACGTTGTAATACTTTCTCAGCAGCATCGCTTTTATCTTGATGCAACCAATAAGCTGATGAATAAAGGGTTACGGCTTGCTTAGTCGGTTCTGTTCGAGGAAAACGCGCCTGAAGCATCTTGGCAGCGCGGTCAGCAATCGGCCCATTACTATCGGCTCTCTGTGCTTTAGCTAGTGCCAGCCGACCATCTTCAAAGCGGCAAACTTCGCGCAGCTGACTAGCGAGCTGCAAATATTGTTGAGCAGTCAAGCCATCAGGAACGTTAGCAGGAAGCGGCTCCCCACGTTTAAAACTAATGGAAGTATGATGCTTGCCGCGCTCTAGTTTGATCTTCGCGACATTAGGCTCTAGACCATCAAGCAAACGTCGCACACGCTGGGAACTGAGACCACTGGTCGAAACTCCATCCACCGAAACTATGCGATCGCCGACCTTAATGCTTTTGCAAAAAGAAGCTGGGCTATACTGAATTGTGCCATCAACAATATTACCAAGCATAAGAAAGCCAGCATAACCGTGAGGCTTAAGGCCAGATTTCTCAAGCTTTTGAATATCGTTGTCTACACGTTCAATTAACTTCTTGTCCCCAGAAGATTGCAATAAAGACTTAGCCAACTTCAAGTGAAGCATCGAGTTTGCTTCAAAACTCTTGGCTTCAATTTCGGCTCGCGCCAGAAGCTCGCGACCAGCAAGCAGCTTAGTCTTCTGCAAATCAGAGTCAGTCACAACTGGTGGCAGTTTCTGATCGGCATTAGCAGAATGAAGAAAGGAAATAAACGATACACAACTGAGTGCAGCCAGATAATGTTTCTCCTTCATGCGTAAATTATAAAGTGCCAACAATTCAGAAATTTTAGGCCGCTCACCAGCCTTAATTTGCATCCCAATAGAATCAGTTAGAGCAATATCCGCCTTAGAAACAACGGCCGGTTTAACCGTTGTTAAGTTGAGAAAGAGAAGTGAACTCAGAAGAGTCTGCACCTGCGCACCAGAAATCGTTTTTGGTCTAAGGCCACTGCGAGCGGAAGCGCTAAAGGGCCCCGAAAACTGAATCGACTTGTTATGTCTAAAAGACATCACCCCAGCCCCAGGCAAGCCAATGGCAGGCAGGCCGGTAACAATAGTTGCCCCTATAGGCGCAACTATCGCCACACAAGCGACAATTGCACGAAATCTAGTTCCTACTTGACGGTCAATTCTTTTCATTAGCTCAGGTTATCATACACTCCTTTCGCTTATAGCCTCGTATAGCCACAATCACAAAAAAAATCTCACTTTCTTGTTCATTACTTTCTCTTACACTGGGACGGGTGCGCGACTTTCAAGAAATAGAACTTCTGAACGGTAGGGGAATTGAAATGCTAACTATGACACCGCTCTCAATTTTTGCCGAAACTAATGCAAGCGATACTTTACTTCCATGAAGCAAGAAAGACGTAGGCTAGAACAGGCGCCAACCGAATTTCAAAGCTAAACAATAGCTCGTTTCACTAGGCCTATCTCTTGCCCTTTGAAGGCAGGAAATACACTTTCAATACGGCGATTATCAAGTGCTCGCACCAAAATTTCAGAAAGAGCTGAGCGGTAGTCAAACTGCACAGCCAAGCCTGAGGGACCAAGCAAATCCATTTGCTCTCCCCGGGTCAGATGTGGCAAGGGTCCGTGCACCTGACCACCAGCAATACGATCGCCAATGGCAAATACCGTAAAGCCACGACCATGATCTGTTCCCATTGAGCTGTTCTCGTAGCTGCGTCGACCAAACTCGGTGATTACCAGTGTAGTAACAGCGCTTCTACACGAAGCCAAATCTTTATCAAAAGCAGCTAGACCATTTGCCAATTGTTCAATGCTATCTGCCTGCAATCCAGCTTCAGCACCTTGAAAAAAATGTGTATCCCAACCGTTCAAGTCAAGGGCGGCAACTTCTAAACCTACTCCACCTTTAAGCAGACGTGCAATTTCTCTCAAGCCCTTGCCGAAAGTATTATCTGGATAGTCCGCACCATTGGCCGGACGATAGGACTTACCTTGAAGCTTCTCAACCCGACCAAGTAGATCTAGAGTAATCTTACTAGGCTCAGCCAACAGTGCCACTTCTGCGCCATAGAGCTTGGCCAAGGCTTTGGCAATAGCTTGCGACTGACCAGCCGGAGCCTGTAGCTTAATTTCTTCAATTGAATTAAGCACGCTGGCCGAAGGAGCACCGCGAAGTGACTCCGGCAAGGCCGTACCAATTGCCACCGCTGACAGTGGTGTTTGCTGCTCTAAGCTACGAGTAGCTAAATGTCGCCCAAGCCAGCCACCACCGAGGCTATGGCCACAAGATTCGCCATGATCTACTTGATCTTGGGCCTCAAAATGCGAACCAGTAAAATTATCTGTGCCAACGGCTTGCACCATGCCCAAACGGCCCTCTTTATAAATCGGCAAAAGTGGTGCCATATTAGGATGGAAGCCGTAGTGATCATCAAGCTTTATGGCAGCAGCAGAACCGCCACGAGAAGGGCTTTTGATGGCAATATTGGGACGCAATTTATAATAGTCGTCGTTAGCGTATGGCACGAGCATGTTGAGAGTGTCGGCGCCACCACGCAAGAAAATACAAACCAAAGACTTATTGATGGCACCTAAATGTGCCTCATCGGCAAAGGCTAGTTTGCGCAAAAATGCTCTTCTTGAATAGTCTTTGGGTGATGCCATCAACACCTCTGAAATGCAGGTGAAGAGAGAATTAAGCCAACAAGCTCAGGGCGAGCATCTTTCTTTGATTGAGCCAGAAACTCAAAGAATGATTGGCGCTCCAAAGTTGTTGGTTGGCGACCGACAAAATGAGAAAACATTTTGTCAAGCTGAGGCCTACTAACAGATATTGAGCTTTGCCCAGTGTCACCATCTTGTTTCTTTTCCGCCAGGGCACCAACTGCAGTGGCTAGTTCTGCTAGCTGTATAGTTACCTCTGGTACTTTATTGTCACAAACACTAAGTGCGAAATTCCAGCGCCAGAGCAACGTCGACAACCAATATGACGACTGATCCGGATAACCATCAGGAGTAGGATATTGAAACGGCGCGTGCCCCATGCGGTTCAAATACTCGGTCAAAGATGAGTGTGCATAAGTATCAGCAGCAAGCGAACGCAATGAACTAGCAATGAAATGAAACGGTCTTTTTATTTTGCCCGCAGCATATTGATTAAATTGCTTATCTGTAAATATTGCTCTAAGCATTGCCCTGATGTCGCCGCCAGTGGTCTCGAAGACCGCAGCTACGCTGGCCACCATAGCCTTAGGCGGTTCTTCACTAACAAAGTGCTGCAACATTTTTGTGGCAATATGACGAGCGGTAGACTTATGCTTGCAGACAATATCAAGTACTGAATCAAGATCTCGTTCGCCTCCTCCAGCGGCTATGATTTTACCTAAAACCACTTTGGCACCATCGTCATGCTCGGCAGGTTCAAAGTAAATTTTGCCGCGCTGCCACGGTGTATGAATACGCCAACCTGTTAGGCAGCGAGCGACTTCATAGACATCACGCTGGGTGTAGCCACCGTCAACGCCCATGGTATGCAGCTCTAGCAATTCACGAGCATAGTTCTCATTGGGTATATTTTTGGCCGTAGGATGAGCAGCGCTGCGATTCTCTTTGCCATCGAGATAAATTAGCATCGCTGCCGACTTAGCGGAGGCAGCTATAAGATCTCGAAACCGCCCCAAGGCATGGCGACGAATGACCGTGCGATCATCAGTGGCCTTAGCGTAAATGGCATCGCCTTTTCCCACATCGATATTGAGATGGTCACTCCAAAAACCAACCATTACCTCATAGAGCTGCCTCTTACTATATACGGCACGAAGTAGCATATGGCGCACCAGTTCATCGCGCAAAACTGGTTTTTTGTACTCGAAACAGGTACCAGGATCTAACCACAAAGTCTCAAAGCGTCTCGCTCTCAGGTCGCAGGCGCGGTCATCAATTTTCTCGTAATCCAACTGCTCGCTGAGCCACTTTTCGCAACCTATCTTCTTGAGATAATCGAGATCGCCTGGCCAGAGGCCATAGGTTGCCCGTGATAAGAAATGGAAATCAGGATCAACAGCCGCACCATTGGCCACGCCCACATTAGAAGGAATGCCCTCGCCTAGCCACTTACTAGCACTGCTGGTAATGCTCTCGCATCCACTCAACGGCAACGCGCCAGCCGAGGCAGCAGTGAGTGCGGCAAATTTAAGAACATCGCGCCGAGAAACAGGCATCAGGCTACCTCAGGGTTACTGCCTAAAGTTTCCTGAGTGACGCGACTCTCCACTGTCTCCGCTACAGCCTTGCTCTTTGCCGACTTTGGCCTTCTAAAGCCTTTGAGCATAGACCTAAAAGCGGCACCAGAGCCTATAATTAGAGCCGATGGCAAGAGTACAAACCAACCTAATAGTGGCAAGAGAAAAGCCAATTCCAAGACAATGCTTCCCCTAATAGTAGCCTTCCAAGGGCGCTCTATATCGGCAGGTGACGGCAAGCGATTGCCTATTACTGTGGTCAAGCCGGCGATTCCAACACTGGCAAACAAAACATAAAAGCAGACAATAGCAATTGACACAAAGCCGCTAGCCTGGCCAAGTTCTTTGCTAGCGAAAACAGTAGCAAAGAATGCCACCAACGAAATCGGTATACCAACAAGAAATGGGAAGAGCAAGCCTGAATTGCAATCAAGAGTTGTCCGAGATACAGCAGTAGGCCAAAGACCAGAGCACAACAACCACAGCCCAGGTAAAGCCAAGAGAAAGCCCAGAACAACCAAAAATATTGCCAGCGTGTCAGCCATCAGCATGATTCACTACTCCCCTATCAAGTTCTCAGCCTCAAGCATCCCGGATAACACTAATAATCAATCTGCAGTGACTTAAACGAATTCAGCATCACCTCGCTTGTTAAGGGGAAATACGCTTCACCATCCTGCCACTGCACAATGTAAAAACCGTCCTGCACCGGGGTCACATAAACGTATCCAATCATCGGATAGTAGCCGCCATACGAACCAGTAAATTGGGCTCCGACAAAAGAGCGTCCTTTATCATCAAATGACTGCACCGAACCCTGATAAAAATCAATACAATTTCGAGCCAGAGGTTCTAACACTGAACTCAAGACATAGCTCGACTGAACCTTATCGGAGCCAGCTTTGTTGGCCACACAGCTAACGCTAAAAACTCCGGCCCGGCCGTCTTTGCGAACAGGTGTTGAGAAAGTGAACACCTGCCCTTGGGGCGTGTCTATATGAGAGTAGACAAATCCTTTGGGCGGCAGCATTTGGAACTTATGAGTTTTGTCACCGAACTCATGCACCTTATCTTCTAACCGAATCCGTTTGGCCTCCTTTACCTTCCTCATGTCTTCGTTCAACCCGGTTCGACGAACAGCAACACAAGCGCTGAGAGATGAGACAAGAGCGATTGCAAATATTACAGAGAATAGACGAAACAAGACAATGTTCCTACCACCACTAGCCCGAGAAGGCATCGGCCCCAAGCGCTTTCCTCTTACCAATTTGACTTGATTAAATCGACTCATGACAGCGATTATATGCCACTTTCGCTACGTTGGAAAACACATTCAGAGCCAATGTCAAAGAATATCGTGCAGACGACCTAAAGCGACGCTAGAAAGCGCTAAACTTGCTTGATGATGCGGATTGATTAATCCAGCAGCGACCGTCGGTAAAGTGGCACACGAGCACAAGATCACATAATTACTTGACGCTTGCCAATCAGTCGGTCAATTAACAATAGATGTTGAAAAAATTGGTTGCGACCTACTTTCGGCTACTGGTCGCAAGTACTTGAGCGGCCCCAGAGGAATATGAAATGCGCCCCAGATGCTCGCCGTTTTGTAAATTGGGAATGCAACGTCGCAGCATCTACCCTTAGCGGCACTAGCATAGATATGGGAAATCGCGGTTTAGCAGACCTCGTCAGTGCTTCAGTGCACTATTACAATACCGAACAGGAAATTGCCCAATTCTGCGCCACAATCGAAGCCGTAGAGACAACTTGACTAACTAAAAACAGAAAGAAACAAAGCAGCAGATTTAATCTGACTGGCAAGTGAGCAGGTATAATCTCGGGTAACTTATCTTTAGTAATGCGTGTCTATAGTTGCACAGACCAAAGAGGTAGAATCTTGCCGTTGTTCATCCGCACCCGGTTTAACCGCTCCGCAATCGCGCTTTCTTGCCTTACTGTCTTGACAATGTCTTGCACCGACCAAACCTCAGCACAGGCCTCTGGCCCAATTCAAATCGCCGCGACACCCTCGTCAACACCCCAGGCTGTGGATGTCGATACTATTTTCCAAGACTTACAGAACCTAGTGAAAGAGTACTATCCCAACAGTAAAGTAACTTTTGCTGACAGAAAATTGCACTTTCAATTCAGAGTAGCGGATTTGCAAAGTGCTCATTACAAAACCATCGGGCTATCCCCATTACCCGGCGGCATTATCGGTGACGTTTCACTTGAGCCCGGTGCTTACGAAGGACCAGACAAAGAATTATTGCCATCAGATGTAGTTGATGGCACACAATCGGTTCTCCTGATGGCCCAGTTCTCCAGACAAAGAAACAGCCACTTACTAGCCAAATTGGTTTATCCGCCAGATGTACTAACAGACTTCAAAGATAGATTCAAATTCATAGTGCGATCATTCAATGCCAATGAGCCTAATCTAGTCGCAGATCCAGACAAACGCGTACTGCCGCCGAAAGTGGTGCTAAAAAAGCAGCCACCAGATGTAATCTACAAAAATATTATGGCCATTGTTAAACAATACTACCCGCAAGCTACCGTGACTCTAAAGGGAAACTCACTGCACTTTGAACGCAAAACTCGCAAAATCTATGAGCATTACTCAAGAAAGCTTGAACTAGCCCCTGATGCAGGCGGTATTCTCGGTGACGTAGAGCTAAGACCAGGCGAATACAATGGTTTTGACAAAGACAGAATACCATCTGAACAATTCCAAGGCTTTCGCACCACTATACTGTTAGCACCGTACTCAAAAGAATTGAAAACTCACATGTACGTCAAAATGATTTGCCCAGTTGACTCACCAACTGAGTTCAAAGATAAAATCAAAGCTACCGTCAATAGCTTTAACGCTGGCGAATAACTTAAAGAATAGAAAAACTCGACTTCAGTGTGGATTCTCCACTTTACCGGCAGGTTAACGCCGCTTAAAGTTGGCTATTCACACTGTTTTCCTTTTGGTGCCACAAGGGGTGAGCCGCTATGCTTTCTTTTCCGGTTCTTTCCTTTAGGCGCAAGCGTGACATAAAGAATCAAATTCAAAGCTATTTTATTTCGTCGCCCTGCAGCATCAAATGGGACGACATGCAGGCAGAGCAAAGCAATTCTAGCGTGCGTTTTTGTGGCGATTGCAAACTGAACGTCCACAATTTAAGTAGCCTAAGCGATGAAGAAGTCGTGGTTCTACTCAACAAAAAAGCTTCAGGAGAGCGCGTCTGCACTTACTTCTACCGCAAAGAAGACGGCACACTAGTAACCGACAATTGCCCCAAGCAACTGCAGCAAGTGCGCAATCGCCTGCAGGCCTATGCTGCATCAATACTGGTGGCACTGTGTTGGATTCTAGCAAACAGTGCCAATGCCCAAGGTCTAGTAGGTGCGCCAGTGGATCCACGCTATGGTCAATCTAACGAAGTCGGTCAACTGGCTGACTATGGATACGATTGCGCCAGAGACATCTCTCAAGCCGCAACAGCACTTTCATTTGTCTTGGCTTGTCTAGTTGGCTGGCTGCGTCGCAACAGGGTTAAGAGAGACCGCTTAGCTAAAGAACTTTTGGCTCTAGCCCTAATTCCAATATTGGTTCACTTGACCGGTACATACATGATCAACAATCTTGGTGGTGGGCTGGGCGGCGGATTGTGAGAAGCTTGACTGCATAGAGAATGCTCAATCTTCTATTTCGGGCACAACATACGATTGGCCTTCAAATACAACAACGTCATTGGCCTGAAGTTTGCGCCCGCGGCGAACTTCGACCTCGCCGTTTACAGCCACCTCACCCGATTGAATAATTTGCTTGGCATGACCACCAGACTGCACCAAACCTGCGACTTTCATGAATTGGTCAAGCTGAATTGTCTTTTCGTCGTACATTGAACTATCCCTTACTTATTTCTGCGCCAGCGATTGTTGCTCCTCCAATACTCTAGCACTGACAATATGACGCGATTGCTTAACAAATCTACTGAACTGGCTGGAAAGCTATTGGGTGCTGACAAATATGTCTACATGGAAGAATTTGATGCTGAGTTCTTAGTTGCCCAATTAGAGCCACTATTGCCGAATTCTCCAATGAAAGAAACTGAGGCGAATCCAAACAAGCCTTAGACGTCGCCTATTTCTGGCAATGAGCAAGATTACTAGTTATTTGCTGAGCCGCCCTCTCACCAAGAACCAAGCCAGGCAATACACCAAGAGCACCGAGGCCTTGTATTGAAAGCCAGTTGTCTCCACGAACTGCAAGCTCTGGCAACAAATCTGGTGCCACGTGAAGGTCTACTCCCCAGCCGTAATCAGGCTCAGTGTTCTTCAAAGCTGGAACCCACAGCCTTGTAGCTGCAGCCATTTTAGAATGATATTGCTGATCGCACTTAGTGGTACCGGGTAAGCCATATCGTCCGCCGCTAACGGTTAAACAGCCATTACCAGGGCGATAGTCATAATAGATATAAGGATTTGCATCCCACCAGACAGGACAAGTCTCAGGTATCTCAACTTTAAATGACAGGGCAAAAATGCGTCCAGTTGCTGCTTCCAAAGGCCCAACTGCTGACACAACAGCGCGGCAGTTAATGGTCTTGCCGTTGGCGGTTTTTACACTGTAGCCTCCCGCTGTCTTTTCAATCTTCGCTACACGCGCCTCACCATAGATCTGGCAGCCATGCTTGCGAGCGCGATTGGCCATGGTAGCAAGTAAAGTAAAAGGATGAATGGCACCTTCGTCTGGTAGAAACATAGCTAATAGGACATTGCTCACGTCAATAAAACCACCGGCCAGCCTCGACACCTCAGCTGGCGCAATCAACTCAGCAGTCATACCGGCGGCAAGCCGTGCTTTGGTTTCGCGCTTCAGCCTGGCAGCAGCTGTCTTACTAGTGGCTAGGCACATAGCACCAACACGTTTCACATCAATGAATGACGACTGTTGACTAGCTTCTTCTAAGACCTCAAAAAGCTTCTTCTGAGTAGCCGACCACAAGTCAGCAGCGCTGCTACCTTTA
This sequence comes from bacterium, assembly GCA_018062085.1. Lineage (GTDB taxonomy): Bacteria > Cyanobacteriota > Vampirovibrionia > Obscuribacterales > Obscuribacteraceae. The sequence goes on from JAGOSY010000003.1 coordinate 363,010, forward strand.
GGAGTGTAAGTAATAGGCATATTGATGCCAGCACAAAGTATTCCAGCATTGCGCCCGGAGGCGCCTAGAGCAAGGGCTGGATGTGCTTCAAGTACGACAGCACTAGCTCCTAGTTGAGCAAATGCCTGAGCCGCGCTCAAGCCAGCCATGCCACCACCAATAATGGCAACATCATAAACTAAATTGTTGGGCATCCCTTCTATCGACGGCAGCTGCAAATGGCTTAAAACATTTTCGCTGGCAGTATCTCGCCAAGGTGCCTGATTAATTACAGTTGCACTACTCATGACCCCACCATTGCAAAGGGCAACCACTTCAAACCTTCAGTTGTACTAGTCGGTTTTACTAGTTTGCTCCATAGCTGTCAAGGAATGGCTCGCCCCACCGAAGCCAAGACAGTCACAGGCGCTAGTTCTTGCAATCTATCTTGATAAAATTCACAAAAGATTGTAAAGACCTTAACCATTGACAGTTAGCACTATCTCTCGATTCCGCTATACTCAACCCTTCACATTGACCGCAAATTCAAAATTGGCCGTCCCTACAATTAGCAGTAAAGACATGACTGAACAAAAAACCAGAGACCCAAAAGAAGTCGCAGTAGCCTATTTTCGCAACTTTGAGACAGGCAATAAAGAAGATTCTTGGGCCGCCAAGTATGTTCAAGAACTTGTCAGCGACGAACCACAAGACGGCTGGGTTATGGTCTTGCAGCTAGTGAAGAGCGCTCCATCCAAAGACGCCCTGGCCTATGTTGCTGAAGCGACCTTAGAAGATTTGTTAAAGAACCACGGTAGCGACCTTATAGACAAGGTTGAAAGCGAATCCAAGGCCAATGATCGCTTCCGCTGCACCCTTTCTAACGTCTGGCTGACCGACAGCGACGAAATATTCCCCCGGTTCAAAGCTCTAAGAAAGAAATACGGATTCGACAAAGCCGATCCTTTTGACGCTCTAACCGATGACATGTTTCAATAGAAGGTGCCACTGGCGCCTAATTCGAGCATTTTATAAAACTTTTTTGGCTCTACCCGTTACCGCCTTGTAACACTTGGGCCTAATTCGTATAACCCCATTTGAGACCATCCTGACTCTGTTTTTAGTGAATCTTTGCGACGGTTCAACTAGCAGCTTGCCACAAGTCAAGATCGACCAAGACTTCGAATGGAGACATAACAGGTATGCGTTGGCTCGCTAAATGTAGCTGACCTTGACCTGAATTATGCAACTTTAGTGGCGAGGAATAATTTATGTCGAATAGCCAATCGTGTCGCTCAAAGCGACGCCACTCTTTCGTGCGCCTTTATCGCTCCATTTTCCTATCAGTATTAGCAATTTACATTACCTTGGTGCCCAACAGTGGTGCCGCGCAGGCTGACAATTCAGGCATGAACTTGATGGGCGTGAATATCTCAGGTGGAGAATTCAACCCCCTTTATGTGCCAGGAATATACAACACCAACTACGTATTTCCCTCGCAAACTGAAATTAACTACTACGCCTCAAAAGGTATGACATGCATTCGCGTTCCATTCTCATGGGAGCGAGTACAACCCACTGCCAATGGCAATCTGGATGCTGCAGAGTTGGCTCGCCTGGATGCAGTAGTAATGGCCATCAACGCCAAAGGTATGTCCATAGTCTTAGACCCTCACAATTATGGTGCCTATCGCAATATAACGATCGGCGTTCCTGGCGGGCACCCTAACAGTATGTTTGCTGATTTTTGGAAAAAAATTGCAGCACACTACATCAACTATCCTCGGGTAATTTTCGGCTTGATGAATGAACCTGTGGGCTCATCAATGACTGCAGCAACATGGCGTGTATCGGCTCAAGCAGCCATTGATGGTATCAGAAGTACCGGTAGTAGAAACCTAATTCTCGTACCATCCACCTACTGGGATCACCCGAAAGAGTTTGTACAACTCAATGCCACTGAGATGGTAAAGATCACAGACCCAGCCAATAACTATGCCTACGAAGTTCATCAATATCTAGACTATGATGGCTCAGGTACTCATACAGACTTTCTTAGCGTCAGCGATGCAGTGGCCACCTTAAGTGGATTCACGAACTGGTGTCGCGCCAATCATCGCACAGCCTTTCTCGGTGAAATGGGAGTGACATCAGCACCAGGAGCGCTAGCAGATCTAAGTGCAATGATGCAGTACATGCAAGCCAATAAAGACGTTTGGAGTGGATTCACCTATTGGACCGCTGGTGCCTGGTATCCATCTAATTACATCTTCTTGATTGCACCACAAAATGGTGTTGATACTCCACAGATGCAGACCTTCCTAGCCAATATGGGCGCACCGATGGCACCGAATCCACCTGCCAATACAGGCGGTGGCACTACTGGTAGTGGTTCAACTGGTTCAACTGGATCTACCGGCGGCTCAACTACTGGCTCCACTGGTTCTACTGGTTCAACTGGATCTACCGGCGGCTCAACTACTGGCTCCACTGGTTCTACCGGTTCAACTGGATCTACCGGCTCCACTGGCGGAACTACAGGTTCAACTGGTGGATCAACTACAGGCTCCACCGGCGGAACTACAGGCTCCACCGGCGGTTCAACAACTGGCTCCACTGGCGGAACTACAGGCTCCACCGGCGGTTCAACTACTGGATCCACTGGTTCTACTGGTTCGACTGGCTCAACTGGATCTACCGGCTCCACTGGCGGAACTACAGGTTCCACGGGATCAACTGGCACCACTACAGGCTCCACTGGTTCAACTGGATCTACCGGCGGAACTACAGGCTCCACTGGTTCAACTGGATCTACCGGCGGAACTACAGGCTCCACTGGTTCAACTGGATCTACCGGCGGAACTACAGGCTCCACTGGTTCAACTGGATCTACCGGCGGAACTACAG
>JAGOSY010000034.1 GCA_018062085.1 bacterium
CGACTTCTAAGTAGCGATCGGCACCGCGATGATAGAGGCGGAAATTGCTCATGGTCTCTTGCTTATCGGGTGCAGAGGCGCGGAAGTAGTTGAATTGGTTATAGTCGACCACTATTCCTTGGTCTTTAAATGTTTCATTAAGGGCTCGAGCGACACGCTCACCGGACTCTTTGTTGGCAGGGAAATCAGTCATGGCCTTTTTCAAAGCTTCAGCATCACCGTCTATGACAGCCTTGCTGATTCGGCAAGCAGTGAAATATTCTATGGATGTGAGCTCAGGGAACTTAGCCATATCTTTGTAGATGTCGGAAGGCTTGCAGACATCAGGGCGAGCACCGTCTGCGGGCTTATCGGTGGGTTTGTCTGCTGTACTGTCAGATGGCTTGGCGGCGTTACCTGGTGTCAGATTTTCTGCTGGTTTTTCTGACGGCTTGGCGGCATTACCTGGTGTCAGATTTTCTGCTGGTTTTTCTGACGGCTTGGCAGCATTACCTGGTGTCAGATTTTCTGCTGGTTTTTCTGACGGCTTGGCGGCGTTACCTGGTGTCAGATTTTCTGCTGGTTTTTCTGACGGCTTGGCGGCGTTACCTGGTGTCAGATTTTCTGCTGGTTTTTCTGACGGCTGATCCTGGTTCGGGCGCCCCGGAATGTTCAACTTGGTTCCGCGCTTCAATAAATGGGGATTGCAATCAAGCCCAGGCAAGTTTTCTTTGTTGGCTTCGACCAATTCTTTAACGCGTTTCTGCACTTCGGCGGCGGACGACTTGCCACCTTCTTTCTTGATCAGTCTCTCAGCCATGCCCCAAAGACTGTCACCAGGCTTCACTTCATATTTACCATCAGGGCCAACTTCAAGACTGCTGCCCTGTTGTTTCTTTGCTTCTTTATCCCAGGCACGGCCTGACTCTGTTTTACGCCCATAGTCTGGCTTGAAAGGCGAGCAAGCATCATTGAGAGAGCACGCACCATTGCTGCGAGCTGGTAGCTTGTACTGCTCTAGCAATTCACGCTGTACACCAGCACTGTTTCCACTAAGTGCAGCGGGAGCAGTACGATCAGTTGGTAAATGGTTTGAATCTAGCATTTCACTTCCTACCTGAGTTGAGAGGGGGGTTCTCTGTGGTCTCAATATAGGAAAAACTTGTTACGGCTTAGTTACTAAACTTTTCACGAGCAAATCGACATATACAGGTAGGTGATCCGAGCCCAGGTTTGGCCCGAGAACGCGGTTCAACACCTCGATGTCGTGGCTGACCAGAAAGTGATCAATCGGTACAAAGGGAATTAGCATTTCCGTTGACCAAGACGGCTGCGGTCCAAATCCTTGTTCTGAATCTTTCAACTTACCAACTTCAAGCAAATGAGCAAAGTGGTACGACCAAGGGCTGCAGTTGAGATCTCCCAATACAACGCATGGAGAGCCTGATTTCGCTGCAACTTCGCCCATTCCTAACAATTCAGCATTACGACTGGCTACCATTTTTTTAGGAACAGTAGGATGGGCAACGATACACTTAATGGCACCTGCACTTGATTTCAGGTGACAACGAATCTGCGGATGTTCAACTGGATCGCCTGGGTAATAGACAATTTCTTGATCAACAATTGGAAGCTTGCTAAACAAAGCAAGACCCGATGAGTATTTGCTAGCAATCACGCGATAGGGATAGTCGCCAAATTCAGCCTCTAGTGCTCTTTTCCAGTCATCAGATAATTCAGTGACAGCAAGAACATCTGGCTGTAATTCTCTGATGTAGCCGATGACACCACTAATGTTTCGATTCTTGTCTGCCTGCGGATTGATCTGTAAAATTCTTATTCTTACTTGAGGCAAGCCCAGAACCAGCTCACCAGAGCTATTTCGAGCCGAACTCACGACTGGACAATACATACTAAAAACAGGACGGCTGCTCAATAGAAGCAAAGCAAAAGTTACGGCAGCAAACTTATAGCTCTTCAAAAACAAAAGCCCAAGCAAAAGCAAGAGAAAAAGCCAAAGGTAGAGGAGCGTAAAGTGACTAAGCAAGTCCAGCCAAGGATGATACTTGCCAAAACAACTGGCAATGGACAAAGAAGCGACAAGAGCCACAAGAAAATAGATGGTGAACCTAAGAATTTTACTGCTCCACAGTGCCATGAGCATGATACAGACAAAACAAACGAATAGGCCACTATTCGCCTACAAAGTATAGTATATAGATCCAAAAATTTTTAGAGCAGTGAACTCTAAGAAAGAAACGGGGGGAAGATTCAGAGCCTGAGCCCTGTTACCCTCCCCCCTGACTAAGGTTGCTGAAGAATCGAAAGTTACTACCGCAAGACTATTTCACTTGAGCACTAACCACCGATTATTCACAATCGCTACTTCATAAGATCCTTTATGTCGGGGTCCTCGAGCCACTGCTTACCTCCTTTGCCGAACAAGCCAACATCGCTGACTTGACGAATGGTGGGCAGGGAAGTGGTGTCACAATCGACGCCGAACAGGGAAAGAATTTGACGAGTGCAGCGCCGCAACTTGCGGTTGGCCAAACGTCTGTCATTCTTTTCCGAATCAGCATCAGTCATGCCAGTGATGGGGGTCCGCTTCAACGAACGACTCATCTGGATCTCCTTTGTTTTTTTAAGCAAGCAAAGCTTGCGGATAATTTCCCAGATCGAAATCACCACTTGAAGCCAGCAAGGCAATTCCAAATGGTGTTACTCATTGCCCGCGCAAAAAAAAGCACGCGCACAAAATGAGTGTTTCAATTCTTCTTTCTTCCGAATAGTGTTTCCATCAAGAAGCGCTTATATTCTCGATTTCACCAAGACAAAGTCTGATCAGCACACCAGGGTGAGTGAAGGAGAAGTGATATAGAAGGTGAACTAGTGCGCTTTTAGATGGATATTTTTTTGGAGCAAGGGAAAGAGTTTGGGTGTGCTTATCGAACCTATGATGCATGGCCATTTGATATCAAGTGATGTCAAGACATGTATCTAAAGCAGATTATGAGAATTGCTTGAGAACCAGCCAGCGAAGCACAAAGAAGGTTGTCAGCGGGCAGCAAAACACTTGCTATGCATCAATCTTCAAGCCCCAAGACTAAAGCAGAGCTTAACTCTTGACAATTTACCTGCGCGAGCTGACGCGAGCATGTAAAGTGATCTGTTAACAATGTTTAGTGTCTTTAAGAGCTAATAGAGAGCGTTGAAGTTGATCCTGTTTAGCTTTCCTCACTAGATTCAAGATATCTTCTACTCTCTTAAATCGAATAGGTCTCTCTACCCCCCAAGTATTCGACTTCCACCCCAAACCTTATTGCTTGTGCACCCCAGCCTTGACGCTTGCGTTGAGTTGTCGGGCAGGTGGCGCTGGCATGGAGATTTTTATGTCAACAACCTACAGTAACGCTCAAACTTTCGTGCGCGCTGCGGTTGCCGATATGCTCAGTGCAATCACCGGTAACCTCAGCTCGACAAGAATGCGATTGGTGTCCACCACATCAACCTATTCTCGCTTCGTCTGGATCATGGTGGAACGCATAGCACCTGGTACCACCGGTGATAGCGTCATCGCCAGAACCAACGATATGGACCTCTCCGGAGGTGTTCCACCGAGCCTCTACGTCTGTGCCCCGCTCGCCCGCGTACAAGACCTCGAAGTTCACATTCTCAACTTTCTCGATACCGAACTCTTGAATTACGGCAAGGTCGACGCATTGCTTCAGTCTGATATGCAAGACGGAACGCACTGCGCCACATTCGTCGGCGATTCGGAAAGCGGCTACGCCAACATCACGGAGCAGGTCAGCCTGCTTACCGTCTGATGCTGGTTTCTCTCACCAACAAACTCAAACACGCGCAAGGCCCGTAAGCCAAGCGCTTGAGGAAAACAATCATGTCTCTTATCATTTCGGCGACCTCCAGCCGTCTTGACTCCGCAATCAAGCGGGTCAAAGCTGGAGAACGCGCCAACCTCCTTCTCGTTGTATTCTCTGGTGAAAAGCTTTCCGGCCAGGCTCTCGCCGCTGACGATCTGACCAACGGTCTGATCAAGCGTCGCCTCAAGCAGGACGGCTTTCAAGCCAAGTTCATCCAAACCAAGGTGATCGACACCGATCTCACCACCGACGGTCTGGACAAAATCATCCTGGTCAGCCTGGGCGCTCGCTCCAAGCTCACCCTCAACGGTCTGCGCGCAGCTCTGGCTGAAGCGTTCACCACCGCTCGCGACGTGGCTGGCTCCGAGCGCCTGATCTTCCCCCTGATTGACGTTGACCTGCACGGGTTCACCGTCGAGCAGTTCGCTCAGGTCGTAACCGAGTACTCGGTTCTGGCCGACTACGAGCCCAACCACCGCAAGACGCGTGAGTGGGGCAACGAAGGGCCGCGCACCCACCTCAAGTCGCTGAAGATGCTCTGCACCGCTGGCACGCTTACTGCGGCCAAGAAGGGCATTCTCATGGGCCGCTTGCTGGGTGACGCCACCAACCGCGCCCGCAACATGGTGAACGAACCTTCGAACATCATGACGCCCATGAAGATCGCTGCCATGGCTCGCGCTGTGGCCAAAGATTCTGGCGGTTTGGTGAAGTGCGAAGTGCTCGACATCGAAGGCATCAAGAAGCTCAAGATGGGCGGCCTCCTGGCTGTCAATCGTGGCTCGGAGAACCCGCCGGCTTTCATCGCCATGAGCTACGACCCTGAAATCGGTCTGACTCAGCAGGTGATTGGTCTGGTCGGCAAAGGCATCACCTTCGATACCGGTGGTCTCAACGCCAAAGACTACGACGGCATGCTCGACATGAAGAACGACATGGGCGGTGCCGCCGCTGTGTTGCAAGTAATGTCGATTCTGTCGGTGCTCAAGCCGCAGATTTCGGTGCGGGCAGTGATTGCCGCTTCCGAGAACATGATCGACGCCAAGTCGATGCGTCAGGGCGACATCCTCAAGACCATGGCTGGTCTGACTGTCGAAATCGGTCACACCGATGCCGAAGGTCGCCTCACTCTGGTCGATGCTCTGCACTACATCCAGACCGTCAGTGGTGCCAACCAAGTGATTGACGTGGCCACCCTAACCGGTGATGTCGAAACGGCGCTTGGTGACAAGATTTCGGGCGTGATGGGCAATAGCGAGCGCTTTACTCGCGAAGTGCTGAAGTGCTCGAAAGAAGCCGGCGAACCGATGCACGAACTGCCCCTCTTCGAGGAGTACAGGGACTGCAACAAGTGCGTCATGGCCGACCTCAACAACAGCGGTACCGGCCCTGGTGCCATCACTGCTGGCTGGTTCTTGCGTGAATTCATCAAGGATGGCACAGTTTGGGTGCACATTGACATTGCTGGCACGAGCTTCCGTCGCCACGACCACGGTGTCGATTCCACTGGTGCTACCGGTGTTGCCGTGCGCACGCTGGGCCAGTTGCTGCGCCAGTACTCGAAGCTGTAAGAAATTCTCGAAGCTGTAACAAGCAGTCGAGGTAATAAAAAGAGAAGTTCTCTTTTTGGAAAACAGGGAAGGAGCTAACGCTCTTTTCCTGTCTTCCTTTTTCATTGTCACTATTGTCTTATATAGTTGAACTCCAAACCCATGCTCCACCATGGGGACCATTAGTAGTCGAGATTCCGCCCAAGGTGCTAGGTCTGACCAGCAGGCTCCGAGTGTAAGTAGCCAGAACAAGGGGCTCAAGATCAATGCCGATGGCTTGGTGGATGTCTACTTCGGACCCAAAGCACCAACGGGAAAAGAGAACAATTGGGTGCAGACGATTCCAGGCAAAGATTGGTTCATGATCCTGCGCTTGTATGGTCCGCTAGAGCCATGGTTCAACAAGACCTGGCGGCCCGGCGAAATCGAGCTGCAACCCTGATCGCAGTTCAGTTTGTTGACAAACTCTCTTCCAGGGCAGTTATCCTCTCTGCCAGATGCTTTTTGTCGAGTTGATCAGGAATGTTCAGTTGATCCAATTGATCAAGCATCAATAATTTGATCTGACACGAAACTAACGGTTCAATCTTGTCATCAATCGTCATATGCGGGGAGAAAGTGGTCCCGACCAAAACTTTGACGTTATGAATTCCGTCGACAGAACTCGAACCTTTTCGTTTATTGTTGCGCAGACCGTGCAAAAACAGGTCGCTTCCTTCATAGAAGTTGTAATTGACACGCACATTTGCCGGAATAGTACTCGCTTGAGATGCTCCAGGCACTGAAACAGTGTCGATGGTCACTAGTAGGTCAACTGGAATGTTTTTCTTATCTAAATCTCTAGCCAGATGTACAGCTCCGGCAGCGCCCCAGCTATGTCCCAGCAACACGACCTTGGCTTTGCTGCGATCGGCTTGAATTTTTTTGGAAACCGACCGCCAATTGGTAAACCAGTGTCGTTCAAACTTTACCGGAATCTCTAAGTCCCGGCCAACGTTTTGCGTTTTCGTTTTTATCTTCTTGACCGTTTCACGACTGAATACGTCAATGAATCCACCCGTAAAAAAGTAGACGTGCACAGGTTGTCTTACTTCTGCTGCCAGCACTTCAAGAGTGGACAACGACAGCAAAGAAAGAACTAAGACAGTTTTGAATATGGAGACACTTGTGGTCTTCACAACGCTCCTTGCAGCGAGTAGAAGAAATTGAATGGCTAGCCATATTAACCCAATCTTCCTCTGGAGCCGGTTAAAAGTCGCGCAATCTTAGTAAGAGCTAACACTATCAAGTTTGACTTCAGCAAGCCTGCCTCTAGCAACCGACACAACCTTGACAAAGCTACCAAGGCGTATTAATGCCCCCAAACTGGCTCTTTACAATGCACACTGACTTGGCTAAGCTACCCAGCCAACATCAATTCATGAATCATCTTCAAAGCCCGGGCATGGTCTGGGTTTGTCGGATCTTTGTAAGCATCTCTCAGAGCTTTAAATTTAGGCAACTCAGCCACAGGAATGGAGTTATTTTCATCAATGATCAAGTCGAGAATTTCGATGATGTTCGGTGCCGGAGCATCAAGGCTAGAAGGAGTATCCTTCCATTCTTTCAAAAGTTTAGTAGACTCAGGCACACCGCGTTCAAGGCTTTCCATTCTAGCTAAAGGCACCGGCTGCGATGCCGAATTAGGCTTAACCACAACTTGCTGGGGTCGGCCAAGTAAAGAGTCTTCCGTGCGAGCACGCAGCTTGCTCTCTATGTTCTTGACGATAACAGGTGGCTTGTCACCAACAGCACCACCACCGCGAATAACAGCTTGTTCGCTCATAAAGATAGAAGCGAGATTTTTGGCATTGGTCTGGAATTTCGTATTGAGGCGCAGCTGCTTCTCAATAGCAGCGTGCCTATCAGCGCCATTGAGCCCCTTCAGGGCTTTACTATCACCACCGAGGGCATCAATTTGACTATTACTCAATGACTTAGACAAGCGCACATAGTCAAGAAACTCGCGACGAGCTGCATCAATACGGTCAGCGATGCTGCCACCATTAAAGAATCCACCGTCTTTGGTCTTGAGCATAACAGTGCCTTCTTTGTTAACGCTGACACCAGAGACGCTATCGGCCTTAGAAGGCATGCCATAATCTAGTCGCTTAAACTTGCTCATGGCGTAGTTAATCAGCTCAGTTCGAGTAATCGAATCTAAGCTCTTTCCTAACTCTGGCGAAGCAACTTGAACAGCTTGGATATTAGAATAGTTTTTCGCCCGCTCAAGGACAGTAGCCATGTCTGACCAATCGCTGCGCTCGTTGCCATCAGCGGCTGTTTTCGCTTTGGCTCTGGCCCAGTCAACTAATTGACCGATCTGACTAGTAGCTTCAGCCTCGGTTGTACGACTTAAACTCGGCAAAGGTGGCCCATCGGCACCCAAGCGGAAGGCTGACGGCTGCTGAGTCAAGCGCCAAATTTGATCTTCAAGATCAGGTCTGAAGTTTATTGCTTCGGTGCGAGTAGAAAGGTTATCGGCATCAGTTCTGAGGGCACCAGATTCATCAAACAAGCTATTCTTAACGCCAATCACGCCTGATTGTCTAAGCCTGTAAACATTTGAGCCCGAAAGATTCTCAAGCTTCTCCTGATTACCTGTAGCATCTAAGAAATGCACATCACCAGTTTTAGTATTCACCAATAGAAAATCGGCACCAGTTCTATCGAGCGGAGAACCAGTTACAGTAGGATAAACTTGCCAATCAGCACTGATTGCCTTGTCGCCTTTTTGCCTTTTCAGGCTAGCGAGAATACCGTCACGCTCGTTATTGAGCATGTGCCAAATGGTCAGCTGGCTCTTGTCTCCAGCCCTAGTGACCTGAGTAAATTCAGACCCACTCAACACTTTGTCTCTAAGCTTGTCTAGCTGTCTAACCGCTGAAGGCACATCACCAGTGGCCCAATGAGCAGAGCTGGCACTTCTGATCGGCCAACTATTGCCGTCGCCAACGGCATTAAAGGCACGCTTCAATAGCTCATTGGCTTCAGCGCTCTTGGTGATTTGATCTCTTTGCCCAGCAGGAGTGTAATCGAGAAACTCTTTGTAAGCCTTGGCCCGCTCAGCAGGATTAGACTTGAGAGACTGTCCAATTTCGTTAAACCAGAGAGCGGCAGTTCTATCGGGCAATGTACCTTCTTGGGCACGCCGAGCCAACTCAGTAAAGAGAATAGGACGAAATTCATTGTCGGCGGTGCTGTTCTTCAATGCATAATTGAGTACACTAGCATCGGCCGCACCAAGGTTATCACCGGTCAACAGTGCCGCTTTCACGTGGGCCTCTGCACTGCCAGGGGCACTAAAGTTTGGCTCAGTCAATCTTGGTGCAATCTTCTGTGATATGAATGCATCCAGTTGAGCAATTTCCTCATTGGTCTTTGGCACGGACTGGCGTGAAACCGTGTAAGGCCCTTCATAACGCAGACTGACGCGCTCAGAGTTAGCAGTGACTACTTTCACTTTTGACAAGCCAGGAAGGTCATCAGTTAACCCTCTAATCGATAACTCTTCACCATCGCGGAAATTGGGCCGGTTAAACTGACTCTGCATCTGAGCGGCGGGTCTCTTAACTGTGATTGAGGCATTGGCGAATGTAATTGAATCGGTGGCAACATCGTAGTCACTGACCACGCCCTGACCACCTTCGATAAATAGCCTGGGCGGCTTAACAACCGGTGCATCTTGGCCAACATGTCTACCAATACTTTCAAAAGCATTGTCTAAAAGATACTCTAATTCTGCACTTTGACTTGCAGTTCTGCGAGCGGCCTGAATCTCTGGTGCTGGCTTGTAGCCCAGCTCCATCGCCTGTGACCGAGCACGTTGACCACTCAAGAAAGCATCAACTTCGTGGGTCTGCATGTAATCGGCATACACACTGCGACGGCTAGCGTTAATGTCCACCAATCTTGTTTCTAGTGTTTCTTTCAAGTATTTGGTGGCAGCTGCCCTATTGCCCCAGTTATCGCTCGTACCATTGAGGTATTGCTTCAGACTAGTGTAGAAAGCCTGAGCCTCTTGCGGCGGCGTTGCTGTGCCAAACAAGCGCTTGGCTAGCAGTTCATCTTTTCCTTCAAAGACATTAGTCAAAAGGTGATAGGCAGCATTAGGATCGGCGCCGATCTCAAACGGTTTAAGATAACTCTTAACGGCACGGAAGTCGTTACCGAGCGCCACAAGCTTTTCACCTGCTGGTGCATTTTTGCGGAATGCCGCTTCTAAATTGTTCGCTCGTAAGGTCTGCTCGGGGCTAAGCTCAAGCGGGCTGACCTTTGCTCTAGCATCGAGCAGCTGCTGTGCTTGCGCCTCTGACATGCCTTGCTTAGTCTTAAACTCATAATATGCTTTGAAGTGACCCACTTCTTCTTTGGTGGGCTTGGCGCCAAGCTGCAGCTCATCGGCAAGACTGCGACCGACAGTGAACCTTTGCTCGTGGTGAGTCAACTCGTGATAAGAAGACTCAAAGACATCAAGAGTATGATCTTTGGCCAATATGTTATCTGGATTGAGAGTAATAGTGCCATCTTTATAGGTAGCGGCCTTGCCCACCATGGCCGCGCTGCGACCAGACTCAACTTTGACACTGGGCAAATCATTGGCAGCAGTGAATGAATCTATAGCCTTTTGCAAATCGGCCACTCTTTGATCAAGCACTTTGGTCTGCACACCAAGAGCATCTGAATAAGCCTGCCGATCAGCAACATAAGCCTTCAAAACAGCCAGATCTTCTGGGTGACCTTTCATACTCAAAGCCATTTCAGCAGTATCTAACTCACCATTACGCCAAGGCAAACCGTACTGATCAACAAGAGCATTGACCTTTTGTCCGTTCGCTTGGAATCGTGCATACGAATCATCAATCGCCTTAGGTAGATGCGAAAAATCTTGCGTCCAGCCTTTGGTAGCCGCTTGAATGGTGTCAACGAACTGACCAGCCTTAACCACAGTATTGAGCGGAGTAATGTCCTTACCTAGTTCCCGCACCAAAGCTAAACGCTCATGAGGAGCCAATTTTTCCATTTCGCGAGCGGGCTGCCATAGCTGGTCTGGAGCAGTACTGCTAAGCCGTGGATGGGTCTCAATGGCAGCCATGGCCATGTTGGGAGTAAAGTCAGTTTGACCGCGCAATGGCAGATCGTGAGCTATGTTTGGTCCTCGAACTTCGCTGTTGGGTCGAAAAGCACCGATAGAACTAGTTTCGCCAGTAGAACCAGATCTAACCTCTGGCGCCAATCTAAACTCAGAACTGGCTATCTCTGGCGCGGCCTTGAAACGACTGAGACCGCTAAATCCAGCTTCGCCGGCCTTGATGGCGCCACCAAAGAACAAAGCACCACCGGCACCAGCAAGAGACGAATTGAAAGTGTGCATGCCAATTCTAGAAAGATTGCCTGCCAAATCTTTTCTAGAATCCCAAGCCGCTACACCCTCTAAAAATCCGGTACCACTGTTAGCGGCGGCACCAGCGCCAGCGTTTAAGCCTTGAGCACTACCCTGATAGACAAGCCAATTTGCTGTGTGCCGGGCAAATTCTTTGGTCGCTTGCTCAGTCAATTCTTTGCGCACACTGGCCACGGCGGCATCTCTAAGCGGCCCCTGAATACCAGCATCGACCACACGCTCGGCTATGGCAGCAAAAGATTTTTCTTCTATTTTCCTGGCACCATTGGCGAGCAAATTGCGCATGGTAGCCTCTGTACCTTCTGCTACGATTTTCTCGTATCCAGCCACAAACAACTGTTTACCAGCTACACCCTCAGCTAACTCAACACCAGCGCGCTTAGCCACTTCTTCTACGCTCTCTTTAGCAAGCGTGCCTAGAGTAGCTGTGGCAGCTGATTTAGCTGCCTGTTGACCGACTTTGAATACGGCTGCTAGTTGCGCTTGACCAAAGACTGAAGTAGCACCAGTGAGGGCACCAATAGAGGCATCTTTAGCGACTGTGCCCAATTTGAAATCGTAATCTGAGCCCATAAGCACAGCTTTGCTGCCGACTTTGGTAGCGGCCCCACCAGCAGCCAAAAGGGCAGCTACTAGAGGAAGATTGGTACCACCAGTGGCGATCACACTAGCAATAGCACCACCAGCGATCAGAGCATCAGCTGTATAATCAGCGGCTGCACTCTTAGTTTCGCGGTGATTATCAATGGCGCTAGCAAAGTCTTCAAACATATGCTTCATTTGCTCAGGGCTGGCTGCTTCACCCTTACGATTGGCTTCAGCAGCAGTTTGTAGCATCTGATCTAAGGCATCATCTGACTGTTTACCAGTAGCACTGACCCAGTCAGCGTAGCCGGCACCGATACCACTGCGGGTTGAGTAAGACTCGTCCCTGGCGTTATCAACCCGCTCAACCAATGACTTATCAGCGGTCAATGCTCGTCTTGCTTCTGCCATCTCTTGGCCGCTCAATTTGGCCATAAGATCACTTTCAAAGCTAGTGCCATACTTGCGGGCATAGTCGCTCTTGAGCTGGTTCAACTGCTCAGTAGGAACTTGCTTAAGCTGCTCGACGATGTCTCTACCGCCACCGAAGCCAAGAATTAGGGCTCGAATTTTGTCTTCACTGCGATACTCGCCTTGCTCAGCGGCAGCCAGAGCAATTTTGCGTTCATCGCTATTGAGATGATCTAAAGCGGTGTTCTGATAGGCAATATCATTCTTTAAGCGATCACGTTCTTCTTTTGGCGCTTTAGCTATGTCTTCGTAGGTTGTCTCTTCATCATCGCTGAAAGTACCCTTAGACAACTTGGTCATTTTATCGGCAGATATAGAGCCAGTCTTAAGCAATTCACCTACGTATTCTTGATACATGTCTTTGCCGAGAGCCTGCTCTCCGGCTTTCTTAAAGTCGGCAGCCAGGGCTCGGTCAGCGTCAGTTTTAGGCTCATTGATGCGGCTTCTAAGTGTTGGGTCAGCATTGAAAGCATCGCGAATATCACGCACAGCCTTTGCTTCGTCGACAAAGGCATTAGCGGCATGCTGCGCTAACTTTGTCACTATAGTCGACACTGGCTTCTCGCCAAGCTCAACGGCTTTTAGTATTTTTTGTGCTTCGTCACGGGCTTGACCGGACATATAGCTATCAACTTTTTGATCAAGCTCGGCTTTGAACTTAGTGTCTGTTTTATAGCGCTCGCGGTCTTCTTTCGACATACCAGAAACAGCTTCAAGCATAGCGCCCTGGTCATTGCGATAGAAGTGCCATTTCTCATCCATGCGGTCGACAACAGAAACTTTTCCACTATCAACTGAATCTTCGTAAGTTTTGGCGCTCATTTTTAAATCAAAAATCTTGAGCAAGCCTTGCTTATCTTTCTCAGACTGATTGAGACTATCGAGCATCTGCTCTAGTTCTTTGCGAGCAGCAGGGTTATTCTTAGCCGCTTCCCAATCTTTTTTGGACATGCTCTCAATGGAAGTGCCAATGTCAGCAGCAGAATCATTCCAGAGTGAACCTCTGTGTTGATCTAGAGTGGCAGCAATGGAACCACCCCGCACATTGATCATTGATTCCCAGCGGGCCAATTCAGTGGCGTTGCCTGCCGCTTCTAAACTAGTTCTGAGAGTGTGATACTGGCCAGTGGCAGCAGCTTTTTCTGTAGGCGACATGGCTTTAAGCCGCTCGCTATCTTGAGTACCAAGTGGAGTGTTATCACCGCTAAGTTGTCTACCAATGCGATAATCACTGCGCTCAGAGTCGGTCATGCGCGAAAGAGCTAGCTCAATACCTTTGTTGTTATCCCAAACAGTGCCAGTGTTCTCTTTAACTTGGGTGGCCGCCGAGAGCTTACCATCAGCACTAAAATCACGAGCTTGAGCCAAGTCTGAGCCCGACCAGGCATCGCGCATTTGCTTATCGCCACCATTAGCGACAAAAGCCTGCCGCTCTTGAGGCGTAGCATCTTTCATCACTTCTTTGAAAAACTGTAAATCTTCCGCCTTAAGAGCCGAGGCCGTGAGCTTGCTAAAGTCTTCAGGGCTGCGCTTATCATTACCCTTGAGGTAAATCATCAGTGCTTCTTTGGTTGTTGCTGTTAGATTTTGATCTTGAGCAATCGCTTGAGTTAGAGGCTTTCCATGCCGCTCTTGATACTCTGCGGATATTTGTTTGACTTGCTCAGCGTTGGCAGTCCTCAAACTATCGCGCAAGTCTTTCTCGATGATTGAATTGCTGCGACCGGTCCACTCGCCCCGCTCGGTCAAAGCAACACTAATGCGATCAGCGGCTATGGTGCTTTCATTGCCATCTTTTTTGTGCAAAGCAGCCTTCAAGCGCTCGCGGTCTGAGCCGGTCATAAATGCCGACATTTCTTCTTCTAGACCTTTGCCAAACTTCATCTTGTAAATGCCGTTGAGCACCTTCAACTCAGCGGCGGTATGACCCTTGAGCAAATCAACGATTTTGTCTCGATCGGCCCAACGAGCGACCCAATTGTCATTGCCAGTGGCCTGTCTCAGAGCATCTGCATCTTTGGCTAAAGCAACCCGGTCAATGGGTTTCTCGCCAGCATCAGCTGGTTTGGTGGTCTTGGTCAAATCTTCGAGCTTAACTACAGGCAAAACAGCAGAGTCGCCTTTCGCCTGGCTGCTCGCCACCTGAGCTTTTTGGTCTTTAACGGTGATCTCGTGAACAGCTTTGACAGTCGCAGAAACTTCAGGCGAAGTTTTATCGTCGCCGCCATCTTTTGGTAACTGTCGGACGTCGATTGCCATCTGGTGGGGGTTTCGGGCTCACTAGTAACTACCAGTTATATATACCCGCAACCGGTTATTTCTGGACATCTAAGACCATTAATAGCGCGTCGGCGCAAACAAATGCATTTCTTCGGCGCCTGGCCTGCTTCCATCCGCGAATTTCTTAGCGTAGTTGTCAAGCGCCAAATTAGGGATAGTCTTTTGCAAATCCTCCAAACGAGTGCCTTTCAAGTCACGACTGGAAAGAACCACCCGCTTAACTCGCGCAAGCTTACTCAGACTCTGCAAATTGACTGAAGTGCCAGCCAGGCAAACGGCCCTGAGGTTAGGCAGAAGAGCCAAAGCAGGAAGGGCAGCATCAGTGATGGCACGATTGTTGGAGAGGTCAATATTCTCCAAACTCTTGCTCGACTTCAGTGCCATGACCATAGCATCGCTTACCTGAGAGCCGCGGAGGTATAAAACAGACAGCTTTGGCAAGCGCGCAATGTAAGAAAAATCAGACTGCCTGAGGTCGACACTGTTCATGGTCAAGTCCTTAAGGTTAGTCAAACGACCAATTACCGGCATTGATTTATTGGTGACTAGAGTGTAACTAATATCTAATATCTTCAGCTGCGGCAAGCCCTGCAGAGACTTTATGCCAATGTCGGAAACGTCACAACGCCCTAATCTAACAATTCGAAGATTCTTCAAATGCGAAATCTTGGCCACTAACTGGTCGGCAATGGCATCTTCAGAATCACCAGTGGAGGTGAAGGAGAAGTAAAAACCTAGGATGTTATCGGGAGATATGGCATCCATCAACTCTGGACGTCTAATCAGTGCCGCTCCCGGCGCAAAGTAGACACCACGGTTTTGAGCCGTTGTAAGTTTCACCGTGCCCTTAGCCGTAGCGACCGCGTGCCGACGACTAGATATACGGTCAAGGGCTACAGCACCAGGGCGGTCTCCAATACGGGTCTCCAAAGTACCCAAGTTGGCAACATCAGGAAAGCGATAGATCACCTCACTTGTTGCATCAACCGCATCAACTGCGCCAGAAGGCGACACAAAACAAGCCGAGCCAAGCCCGACCAACAAAGCAATTAATGTGCCAAAAGCTTTCACAGCAAGGGCCTCGAAACTCAGCTATCAAGTTTAGCTCATGCAAAAAAATTTGAAGTCGTTATTTGCGATATGGAGCAAATAGATACAGCTCTTCTTTACCTGGCTTAGTCGAACGGGTTTTGCTGTTGGTACTACCATCAACCACTAAGCACGGCGCTATCTTCTTAAGCTGCTCCACACTAGAGCCCTTAAGATCTCGCTCAGAAACCACAATACACTTCAAGCGCGAAAGCAATTTTAAATTGCGCACATCAATGGAAGTATCGACGATTTCTAGAATCTCTAATTTGCCCATAGAAGCAAAAGTAGAGAGAGAGGCATTAGTAACTTTCGAATTTCGAGACAGGATAAGAATTCTTAGGTTTTTGCAAGAACTTAGTTTGCTTACCATGGCATCATCAATTTCAGCTCCGGTCAAATTCAGAAATACCAGCTCAGGTAACCGTGAGAAATGTGCAAAATTGGCGCCACCGAGATTATCGGAATTCAGACTCAACTCCCGTAAACCAGTAAGCTTGCAAATAACCGCTAGCGAAGCTCCTGTGATGAAGGTATGACCAAGATCAAGACTTTGCAATTGCGGCAAATTTCTCAGCCCTGTGATACCAGAATCGGTTACATCACAACGATTCAAACAGATTGAATGCAAATTATTGAATCGCGAAAGCTTTGCCACAAGCCGATCAGCAACAGCATCCTCGCTATCGTCAACTGAATTAAAAGAAAACTCGAAGCCGAAAATATTATCTGGTGGTATTGAGGAAATCAAATCTGGATTTCGAACTAGCGCTGGCCCCGGCACAAAACTAATAGTCTCGCCAGGGTAATACTTCAGTTTGAATTTGCCCTGAGCTTTAGCTAGCTTAACCTTCCTAGTCTCAAGACGATTCAGAGAGCTACCATCAGTTTTACCGTTTGATAGCTTTTCAAACGAGCCTAGACCCGAAAAGGGGGGGGAAATTGTAAGTGATTTCACGAGCTAGGTCATGGGCTGAAACTGGCAGCGCGGCGCAAGCGCAAACTAGGCTGCAAACAAAAGTTAGCCCGAGTTCCGTTAGCGCACGAGCTGGATGCTTCTTTCTTGCATCCCGCGCCCTTTTTTCTTGCTGGTATTGGTCGCGGCCGTAGTCTGTCAAGCCTGCTCCAGTTCAATTAACATGTCTGTGTTTCTAAAGTATAGCTCAGCAGGAAGTCAAATACGCACCATGCCTATTGCACAATGCGCACTTGGTTTTCTTCACGGACAGATTGCTAGTTAATCAGAACCTTGATTTTCTTAAAATCCAAGCATGCCGCGAACTTGATTGACATATCCAGCGTTAGCTAAACTACCATTGTTGTTGAGAAATCCGCTATTGATGCCAGTATTGAAATTACCGTTATTGAGAGTTCCGTTGTTAAAATACTGGTTGCGCAGATTGCTGAGAATGCCACTACTGTAGCCATTGTTTCCATTGAGCCCATTGTTGTTGTTGAAGGCTTTTGCTTCTAACTTAGCTAAACGGTTCAACAATTTGTTGCGATCACGGGCTGACAAATTGCCGTAAGAGAGCTGCTGTTGCAGCTGGGCCCTTTGGTTCAGGAATGCTGGGCTATTGGCAAAAGTGTTGTAGCCAAGATTCTGATTGTTACCATATGCGGTATTACCAGCGAACGGTGTATTAGGATAAATACCTACTTGGTTTTGGTTACCAAATTGATTCTGGAACTGGTTGCCGAAGGCTCTTTGGCCGCGACGATGATGACCACCGTCATGATCATTTCCGCGATTGTTGCCTCGATCGCAACTACTGCCTGAGTTATTGTTGATACCGCTACTCAAGTAGTTACCATAACCATTATTGTCTCGTGCTTGGGCTGGTGCAGCAAACGCGATCACTGCTAGTGCCAGGGTTAAACCAAACAAACTAGCTGACTTGATCTTCATGACTCTCTCCTGTGCAGAGGGAACATCCCTCTGCCTTTAAACAACCTACGACCTATTTGAGAACTAACCGAACTTACGTTCGCCACCTTTGTGCTCCCATCCGCCACCAGGTCCACCCATTGGCCCACCTAGTCGATGGCCGCCCCATCTGTGCATACCGGGGCCGCCATGACCGCGCCCGTGACCGAATTTACTGAACATTTCACGTTGCTCTGGAGTGAACACAGCTGATGCTGTCAAAGCCATATCAATGCGAGCATTAGACAAATCAGCTTTCAGCGAATTGATTTTGCCTTGCAGCGAGAGCACAGCTGATTTATCAATTGTAGCTTTCGACATCAGCTGATGTTGTTGACTCATAGCCACTTCTAACTCAGCTTTCTTTTGAGCTGTTGCAAGTTTGTACTGATCACGAATAGAGCTGAGTTTGTCTTTTTGTTCAGTACTCAATTTCAGCTTTTCATGCATCGAACCTGGCGCACAGACTTTAACAGCTGTTTGAGCGCGTGCACCAACAGTAGAAGCGGAATCATCTGCAATGGCTGGGAGAGCACAAAAAAGCAAACCGGATAATGCGAGGGGGGTAAATTTGTTCATAACTTGGCTCCTTCAAAGCACTTGTTTCCTTCATGCATCAATAGACGCAGGTGCCCAGGTAATGATTCCACATTTAGATAAAACCAATCTCACAATCAACAAGAATTGCCCACCTACCTATATATTGGATTTGCATTAGTTTGTGCCACTGATTAGTTGCTTAACTGACTAATAGTTCTACTGACCTATTGCCTTGCAGGTCACTCACCTTGGCCAATTCTTGAATCACCGTTTTATTCGTCTGAAAACCGCCCGGAGACCGCCATGACCACTGATAACGACGCTCCGATTCCAGATAACCTCAAAAACAATCTAGGTTTTCTCTTGAACAAGGCCGCCCGCATCATGCGCGACGAAGTGGCAGAAGGCTTGAAGCCACTCTCTCTATCATTTCAAGAGTATGTAATTCTGCGCATGATTGAAAATCACGCCAGTGAAACTCAGCAAGAGCTAGCCATGCGTAACGGTATTGACCGCACATCAATGGTAGATATCGTTGACAGATTAGAAGAGCGCGAACTGTTAGTGCGCCACAAAGACGAGCATGACCGGCGCAAATATCAACTATTGATTACACCAAAAGGTCGCAAAACCCTGACACACGCTAAGCGTATTACCGAGAAAGTGCAGAAAAAGTTGCTACAACCATTAAGTGAAATTGAACTGCAGACAACTAAACAAGCGCTATCGAAGCTGATTATGGCTCAACTTTCCAGGAGAAATAGACAGCCCTGACCATGACAGGCAATTGGAAACCCGGCAACACCGAAAAACAGGCCAGTTCGGTTGTATTATTGTAGTCCTCGGCCGGAAACAGCTCTCTGATTTATCCGATTGAGCGGCGCGAAAGTTCAGCTCCGGTCGCTGTTTATTAACAAGCTAACTCATATGACAAACTATGGTTACATTGACGAATCAGGCACAAAAGATGACCAAGAAGTAATGACTGTGGCGTTAATAATACTTGAGGGCCGCTTCAGAGCTAACAATATCCATAAGCAAGTGCTTGCCTCAGTCTATCCAAAACACGCCGCCAACAAGCATGACAAGGAACAGAACAGGCCATCTTTGCACTATGCGCACATGAAGAAAGAGCATATGCGTTCATGTGGAAAAATTCTTGCCAAGAATAATATTGACTGCTTTGCCAGCTGCATCTATCACGACGGGTCAGAAAAGTCACACGCAGACAGGCATAGAATCTACTCTAAGCTAGTAGCAAACTGCGTATTTCAAGCCATAGAAGTGTTCGACGATCTGATTATCAGTATCGCTCAACAAGGCAACTGGCAAACGTATCGAGTAGACCTAGTCAACTCTCTTCAACTCCTGATCTCAAATGTTAGTCAGCGCGGGGCCTATAAAAAGCGAAATTTGAGTTTCAATCAGCGGCAAAACCAGGTATCCAACTAGCTGATTTCTACACTGGCGCAACCAGAGGGCACCTTCTACGATACAAAGATGAATCCCTAAGCGATGCCTACAATTTAATTGCAAAACAGGTACGCGACATAAAAATCGAGGCCAGCGATCAATCCAAATAAGCGAAAGAGTGAGAATTTCTCCTCACTCTTCCTCAATTTTTGTCTGCTTCAATTGGAGCTGAGTAACTAAATACTCCTTCGCCGCTAAAACGCAGGGGACTCCAACAAAGTCTTACGACACTTTTATTATTACCACAAATCTCATTGCAACGCTATGTCAAATGGTTCCATGCACCAGAGAATCAGATCAGCTGCGATGAGGCAATGGCAATCATTCAAAAATGCAACAGCAAAAATAGCGGACAAATTAGGCTGTGGCTCGAAAGTGGCAATCACAATACTGACAAGGGCTTCTATTTGATCACGAGCAAAAACCAAAAGCGCTACTCCATTACCTGCGATCAAGAAGGTTTCGTGAGCATAGCCAAAGCTGCTCAATCAAAAAAAATTCCAATTGATGGAAAATCAGTGTGTCTTTTAGAGCCAAATGCGCCAGGCAGCTAAAACCACCTGCAATAAGCCGGTGGCATGCTCGTCACAACAACCAGTGACGCCAAGACCAGCACAACCACAGCGAAGTAAGTTCGAGAATTCTGCCAAGTTCCAATATCTAAAGGAACTATAAATTGACTACAACTCATAAAAGTTCCAAAGCTCAAAACCCGTGTCCTGCATACCTTCCGGAATTACCAAGAGGATATAGAATCGTACGCTAGCTCGCGCGCGCCCGCTAGCGTCAAGAGGCTAGAACACTGATTTAAGCTTGTCTTAATCAGTTCGGCGAGCGCGAAAAAGGAAAACTTGGCGCAATTGCCACGGAAGTCATACCGCTGAAAACACAGTGACAGAGCGAGTTTGCGCAACTGCGCACCAGAGGCCAACAAAATTAAAATATACTTTCGCACCACGAATTATATGCAAACATTACGTAACGGGCACCAGGGCTTTGATTTGAAACACGGGCTGCAATTTTCATAGGGTGATGTAGCTCTTTTTCCTTAACTTCTTCCGGACCTCCAACCAAACCCTTCAAACCATCAAGTAACCAACATTCAATCGATATTTTCATCCCTTCATCGGCGGTGACAATTGACTACGTGCGCATCTCCCCTCGCGCTAACGTGCATCAATCATCCCCCTGATGACCCTCAACCAGTAAAGGTAAATACTCACGAATGACAAATCACGCACTGATCGACTTGGATTACACCAAGCCGCCGACAACCCTGTGTGGGCATAGCCTGATCGGCCCCGACACCGGTACTTGTCCATGCTGCAGGAAATACAAGCAGATCATGTTCAACGGCCAATGTACCTCCTGCAACACGCAAAAAGGTCTCAACCCTTTGGGCTATTGCCCAAGAGCTGACGACAAACCTGAGGAAGAATAAACCATGTATACCAGCGACCAATCCTACCCAGGGACAAACGCTGCACCCGTACAACTGACGCGCTTGAAAAAGCGGTTGGTCAACTTGCAATCTCTGCTCAACGGGCTGGAAAAGCAAGTGGGAACGGCCAACAGCGAAGCAGCCACTGCTCTCGTCAGCCGTGCTCGCGCCAACTCCGTCACCGCCACCAACCTGTCGGCTGCGGCTGATGTGGTGGTCAACCAATCGGCTCTCGAAGCACTGCGCTGTGAGTCGATCAAGCTCGAAGTTACCGTCGTTTCTTTCGAAGATGTCGCCGCACTGAGCCCGCTCAAGGCTCACGCTGGCCCCATCCCGGAAGTGAACAAAGACGAACCTTTGATCGACTTCTCGGCCAAGCCCGGCTGCACAACCTGCGCTGCCCCCGACCCGAACAAGTGGTTCGAGCAGCTCAAGACCGGCACACCGCAAGCGACCACACCAGCGAGCTGCGAAGCGCCGCGAGTCGTTGTCGAACTGCCCATCGACTTGAATAGCAAGGTCACTCGCGCCGACGAGCTGATCAAGTTCTCCGAGTTCGCCATTGCTCAGGCCGAAGGTCAACTGCGTCAAGCACGCATGGCCCTTTGCCACGGCGACGGCGGCTCCTGCAGCATCTAGAAGTTCACGCTCTGCTTGAGCTGAACTGAAATGAACTGATTCTGCAGAAAAACGGCACTCTAGTTTAAAAGCAAGAAAAACTGGCCTAGAGATCAACTTTGAAAGAGGCGCAGCCTGGGTTCTTCCTTCACAGGGAGGACTTGGACTGCGCCTCTTTTTTCATTCGGATGGAGCGCCAACCATCAAGGATAAACACACAAATTAACCACCATCAAGGGGTCTTACAGCTTATGACCAGCAACACCAACGAAATAAATTCCGCAAAGGAAACCGAAGAGCGACAGAGTTCTTCTCCTGAAACCACCACGGCAACACCCTCTCCTCTCTTCGTCGAGAGCGCAAAGTCTTCACCGGCGCCACGCGCACGCAAGACTTTCGCTCATCGCGTCGAGGCCGAAAGGGCGCTCTGGTAAGCAGGTAAGCACCGCACTGTTTGAGTTCGTCAATCACTTGTGGTGATTGACGCCTCTTACAGGGCTTCAACCCATCAACATCCCAACATACCTAGGGTGTCACTTCACTGTGGCATCCTAGGTATTCTCGCTTTCTTCAAAAAAAACCTACATACTAATTATTATAGTATAAATATAGCCGCCTTTTGCAGTATTCTTGTATGCGATCACAGGGCACAGCTCCTTTAGAGCTTGCCTCATAGTCGCGACCCAAAAGCCCCAAGCCCTAGCCCTAAGAAGGAACCACATGGCCACCGACACTCAAATTAGCTCAGCCCCACTTAGTGGCATGCGCGACTTCGCCCCGGCTGAAGTACGCCTACGCGATTGGGCCACGCAAATCATCACCGCTACTTATGAGCGCTTTGGCTTTACCAAGATTGAAACACCTTGCCTAGAAAACATCCAACTGCTGAAGCGCGGTGAGGGCGGGGAGAATCTGCAACTAATTTTTGAAGTACTAAAACGCGGCGAGAAGCTCGAAAAAGCACTGAGTCAGGCCCATTCGGAAAATAGCAAAGCCGACCGCGCACAATTAACAGACATGGGCTTGCGCTTCGACTTGACAGTGCCCCTGGTGCGTTTCTACTCGCACAATCAGAACAACCTGCCTAATCCTTTCAAGTCTATTCAAATCGGCTCCGTATGGCGGGCAGAGAGTGCTCAGCAAGGGCGCTTTAGACAGTTTACTCAATGCGACATTGATATTTTTGGCGTCAAAAACGAAATCGCTGAAATCGAACTCTTACAAGCAACCTCTGAAGCATTAGTCAAGCTTGGCTTTGATGGCTTCTCTATTATGATTAACGATCGCCGCATGCTCTCTGGCATTGCCAAGCACTGCGGTTTTGCTGAAGACCGTTTTGACAGCGTCTTTATTGCCCTAGACAAACTAGATAAAGTCGGCCTTGATGGCGTCGTCAAAGAACTCACCAAAGACGGACATCCAGAAAGCGCTATCACAGCCCTCTATCAACTCTTACTGGAACTAGCCAAAGAAGACGACCAGCTCAACTTCTTGGCGGAGAAAATCAGTGCTGAAGAAGAAGTTGTGAAGCTACTCAAGAACATAGTTTCAGTGGTTTCAAAAACTGCCAACGATAAATTCAAAGTGCAATTTGAACCATCCCTGGTGCGCGGCATGGGTTATTACACTGGGCCGATTTTTGAAATTAGGTATCCTGGCTACAACTATTCAATCGCTGGCGGTGGGCGTTACGACAAAATGGTTGGCAAAGTGTCAGGGCGCGATGTTCCTGCTTGCGGATTTTCTATCGGCTTTGAACGCATCATTGGTATTCTCAGCGACAAACAATTTGTGCCACCATCCACGGTGGAGCGCCTTGCTCTAATTTTCGATAGCGGCAGAGACGATTTGGCCATGGTAGCTGAAGCTGCCACTATTTTGCGCGAGAAATACTCAGTGATTACTCAAGCGAAAAAGAAAGACGTCAAAAAGCAAATCGACAGCCTACCTGCTCAACAAATTAGCAAAATGTGCATGTTTAGAGGCGACGTCAATAACCTTGAAGTCAAAGATCTAACTTAAGCTCTTCTCGCTCTAACCAGTGTAGACGAAGAACTTGTCTTTGTTGGGCTGGTAGCGACCGTTGTTTTTGCTGAATTGAGTGACGTGATCACTGGCTTCCATAACGCGGCCGTTCTGCATTGCCAAAGTAGCGACGTGACCACCGGTAGCAGTATTGCCCACTGAAGGGTCCCAAGTTCTCGTGACAGCCACAGCTTTACCACCGCGCATGGCTTCTTGAGCTGTCTGCCAATCAACTTGTTGGAACTTATCGCTGCGCTGGAAGGCTCTGGTCATCTGCACACCATCACCTGAACCCACAAGCTCAGGAGCAATATTGGCCCAAGCAATTTGGAATTCTCTAGCGCACCATCCCTGCGTACCAACTCGATTGGCATGACTAAAGGCGCGATTGACGATTTTAGCGTCCATCGAAGTGCCATCTAGACTTACTTTGTAGTCGAGGCGGTCGTTCTCACCCATACCATGACGAGCACCAGACAACTGAGCCAAGCGGTCTGCCGCACGCATGTACTCTTGATTGCCTTTGTCGCTAAGGTCTGTTTGTGTAAATTGGTCTGGTCCTTTGCCCAAGTGGAATGCCAAAGCTGTTTTACCAGCGCTATCTCCACCAGCCTTGTTGTACTTCTCGACCATAGCCATGGCCATTTCTTCTTGCATCTCTTTAGGCAGATTGGCTTTTACATCTGCTGCAGTAACGCCCTCTGGTTGGCCTTCCTTATGGCCTTCCTTCATTCCCTTAGCGAATTTGAGGAACTTGCCAACCGCTTCTTTATCGAAAGAACCATCTTTCTTCTTGAACTTCATGAACGACTTAGGCAATTTGCCGTTTTTATCGAGCTTGCTGAGCATGGCGATGAAACCATCTTCGTCCATCTCGTCTAAATTAAAGCCACCCAAATCATAGAAGTAGTCACGCATGACCGGATAGTTCATGCCATAACGGCCGACTTCATAGTTATTGTTGCGAACACGCACAGTTTCGTATGGAGCCGCTTTGTCAGGATTGAACATCCCTGCAACAGCATTTTTTGTATCTTGAACTTTGTCTGTTTCACCAGGTAAAGTTGGCACATCACGTGGTGGGAACTGGCGCTCAACGTCTCCGCGAGACATGCTGCCTGACGAACCTGGGGTCATACGGCTCATGTTGGACATGGCCCGTTGGCTCTCTGGCGAGAAGTCTCTTCTTGAATCAGCGATGCTCGGCTCGACACCGGGGTCGCCATTGGTAGCTAGCTTTTTCACCAAGTTTTCGGATATCAAGCCGAATTCGTCGTTAAGCTTGAGACCGGTCTGAGCCACAGTTGGGTCAGCACCAAGACGCTCATAGGCATAGCTGACGACTTTATCGATAGAGTTTTTCTGGGCAGCGTTAGGGTCGGAAGTATCGCCAGGTGCACGCTCAACTTGTACTACAACGTTTTTGCGCTGCAATGCTTCAAAATCTCCGGTGGCTTCAATCGTGCCATCCTTCTTAATGATGAAATCGGGAACTTTGGTTGGGTCATTGGCCGCAGCGTCTGCGTATGTGACTGTCACTCCGGCCTGGGCACCAGGCTTAGCTACCTCAGGAGTGGGGCTGGGAGCCTCAGAACGACGAATCGAACCATCTTGAATCAACTGACTAACAGACTTAGATTTATCAAAGGGTGCAGCATCAGTGGCTGCTGGGGCAGCGGCAGTGTTAGCGCTGACAATCTGTAGGTCTCCAGGGCCAGACACTGGTACCGACATAGCTGTACGCAAGGGATAGGCTTCTCCTACCATCTTGACGCCCACATCATGACTTAACTGCGCAACAGAGCCTGTATCGGAGGTTTTCCCGACTTTAACATCTGATACCCGTCCATCTCCAGCTACCATTCTTAGCTCCCCACATGTCGATTCAAACCGAAGTCTATGTCAATCTAACCCCATTGTTAATACGTGCATTTACGTATTTGTACGCACTTTTACGCCCTATTCCCAAATTTTCGATTAAATCTGCCGCAATCTGCGACAATTTTGCCAATAAGCATCAAGCTTTCGGGGCAAGCGAAACGACAAAAGATTCCCCGAGCACACCGACAAAAAACCATGAAGATAACCACAAGCAGCATTAGAGAACAACTCCAAAACAAGGCCCCCCACGCAGATACAAGGGTCAGCCGTGAACAGGCGGAATGGTTGTGGAAGAACGCCTCAAATGAGGAGCTAATTGAACTGGCCAGTATCGTGCGCGATCGTTATCACCAGCCCAATCAGGCCACTTATCTGCTGATGCGCATCATCAATTACACCAATATTTGTGTGGCCAAGTGTGACTATTGCTCGTTCTACCGCCTGCCCCGCGACAAAGACGGCTATGTGCGTGACAACGATTGGATTTTCTCCAAAATTGATGAGCTAACAGCAGTAGGGGGCGATCTTTTTGGCTTCAATGGAGGCTTTAACCCTCAGCTCAAAATTGAATATTACGAGGAGCTATTCGGCAAAATTCGCCAAAAGTATGGCGACACAATAGAGTTTTACGCCCTGACAGTGGTTGAGCTCTTGTACATAGCGCGGCTGAGCAAGCTATCCACACCAGAGGCATTGGCCCGACTGAAAGCCGCCGGGGTACGCTGGATTACCGGTGGAGGGGCGGAAATACTGGCCGATTCATTCCGCCTGCGGCACAGCCCATTGAAATACACCGTAGCTGAATACATGGAAACCCAGCGAGACATACTCGATACGGGACTAAACAGTACCGCCACAATGGTGATTGGTTTCGATGAAAGCTTAGATGAGCGCCTCAGTCACCTTGAGACCGTGCGCAACTTCCAAGATGAGCGTCTAAACAGCGGCAAATCTGGCTTATTCAGCTTCTTGTGCTGGACCTACAAACCATACAACAACGAACTGGGCGGCGAAGAAATAGGCTCTGATGAATACTTGCGTCACTTAGCTCTGTGCCGCATCTATCTCGACAATATCAAACACCTGCGCACTTCTGTATTGACCCAAAACGAAGCAGCACTGCAGGGTTTGCGCTATGGCGCCGATGACTTTGACGTACCATGGGAAGACGAAGTGACCCAAATGGCTGGAGCTGTGGTGGAGCAAGATTTAGAGCGCGTGCTTGGTTACGCCCATGCTGCCGGGTTTGAAACTACCTACCGCCATGTAGCTAGCAACTCGCTGACTTTTCAGGAGCGCTTATTAGCCGCCAAAGGGAAGTAGAAGCACTTAGGATACACTCTTTCACTAACGGCCTTTGGCTATACTACTCTATACAGTATTAAAGAGAAGTAAAAAAAGCCACGAGTACGTAAGAGAAAGAAAAATTGGACGTGGGTGACTGTCGAAAGACAATCACCCACGCCAATTCGGTAACCATGGGTTACAGGTCGAAGACCTGACGATTGGTCGGGATAGTCACGCCCTTCCAATCAAGAGTGTTCTCGATGTGACCCTTCAAACCAGCCAGCGCTTCTTCATCGCCGTGCACGATAAAGGTCATCTTCGGCCGGCGCTTGAACTTGCCCAGCCACTTGACCGTATCACCGTAGTCGGCGTGAGCCGAGTAATCAGGCAGGAAGTCGACGGTGGCATTGAGACGCACAGGCTTGCCGGCAATGCGGACAGTCTTGGGCGTATCGAAGTTGACGTTGGCAGCAGCGACGCTGTCAGGACGCTCACCAGCAGAGGTGCGCACAATCGCCTGACCGAGAGTACCAGTGCCCTGGTAGCCCACGAACATCACCGTGCACTTGCTGTCAGAGAGCCAGTAGTTGAGGTGATTGACAATGCGACCACCAGAGGCCATGCCGCTCGAGCTGACGATAATGCAAGGCTCAGTGTGCTCGCGATGGAGCGCTTCCGAAGCCTTCCAATCTTCCACAACCGCATGACGCGGCGTGGTGTAGGGGTCAATGCCAGCCTCGAACAAGCCACGAGTTTCCTCATTGAGGATGCCCAGGTGCTTGCGGTGCACTTCGGTGGCAGCCTGAGTCATGCGGCCGTCGACATAGACGGGCATGACCGGCACACGACCAGCTTCCATCAAGATGCGG
Source organism: bacterium (assembly GCA_018062085.1). Lineage (GTDB taxonomy): Bacteria > Cyanobacteriota > Vampirovibrionia > Obscuribacterales > Obscuribacteraceae. The sequence continues at coordinate 27,343 of JAGOSY010000034.1, forward strand.
ATGTCGTTGAGCAGAGCCTGAGCCCGACCCACAGCAAACGCCGGGATGAGGATGACACCGCTGCCCTGACCAGTGTTGGCACCAGGAGCGACAGACTTCTTCACCCTGACGGCTTTGCCAGAACTCTTGGCCCGAGCATGAGCAGCGAGCAGCTTGGCTTCGAGCACATCAAGGCGGTCGCGCTTCTGGTGAAGACGATTGCCATAGGTGGCTTCGACCATGACATAGTCGGCGGCAGCAACCGGCTGCAAATCACGCAGCAGGGGCATGTCGGGACGACCAATGTTGCCAGAGAAGCAGAAGGTGCGTTTCTGGCTACCAGTGCCGATCTCGAGGTTGACCACAGCGGCGCCGAGGATGTGACCAGCTTCGGTGAAGGTGAACGAAATGGCGTCAGTGACAGAATAGCGCTGGTCATAGTCGACAGTACGCAAAACCTTCAAACTGGCCTGGGCCTCTTCCTGGGTGTAGAGCGGAGCGAAGCGCGGAGCAGCAGCCTTGCCAGAAGCATCCTTGGTGGCAGCCTTGACTGCAGACTTGCTGGACGAGCGCGGATTCTTGCCTTTGGCGCTGGCCTTGGAATTGAGTTTGAGCGAAGCAGGAGCAGAGGCATCATCAGGCGCGTTGGCCTTGTCGAGGCGAGCGTTCTTGCGTTTTGCTTCTTCTTCCTGGAGATAACCGGAGTCGGGCAGAATGACGCCCATCAAGTCGCGGGTGGCCGGGGTAACGTAGACAGAGCCTTTGAAGCCGTCCTTGATCAACTTCGGCAAGTAGGCCGAGTGGTCGACGTGGGCGTGGCTGATGATGGCGAAGTCGATGTCAGAGGCGTTGATGCCGGAGGGCAAGCGCTTCTGGAAGTCGGCCTGTTGGTTCTCGACGGTCAAGCCGAGGTCGGTGATGAAACGGGTGACCTTGTCCTTTTCGTGATACTCGAAGAGATACATCGAACCAGTGACAGCGTGAGCTGCACCGAGAACGTGTAAGCGGAGAACCGAGCGACCCGTGCGTGACAGGTCTTTCTGCTGGCGTTTGTTCATGTTTGTTATTTCTCCATGTTCTGAAATTTCGCTCAGACGGCATTGCGCATCCAAGCGGTTTCCCGCGTGTGATTCAGAGATGACGAGGCAGTTAACAAGCTAACTAGTAGTCAGTGTTAACTGGTCGTGAACATCTACATTCGGGGCACGGGAGCCTCGAAAATATGAATTAAGGGAAGAGCGTGGGGTTGGAGGTCTTTTTTGTTTGGCTAGATTTGGGAGGAAATTAAAAGTACGCACAGAACCTAGCAATATGCAGCTATCACAATCAAAGCAATTGAGATTAGAGAAGAGCTAATAAGCACCTACATCAGCGCCCGCTTGACCATTGCAGATTAGTAAGGCTACCGCGAACACCTGACATCCACTCAGCTTGTCAACATGAACAAGGCTCGCTATTGGTCTATTTAGAGGCTATTGCCTATAGCTATTGAGATCAAGATATCTAAAGCGATATCACATAGTGTCTATTCTTTTCTTCCAAATCCGCTCAAGAGTTCTTAAAGCCCCAATTACACACATTCTCTCTCAAACAGAAATGCTCTTCGTGTAGCTGATGCTTTGCCGTCCCTCTGAGGCTGCCTGCGGATTTTTTATACAACCAACACCAACAAAAAAATCGTAAGAAGCGCCTCAGCCTTCCACGATTGATAGGAGCAATCTATGTTTCCGCTCAAGGACAACCTGCGTTGCAATAATTTTGCAACCATCTCTACCTGGCTGATCGTGGCAAACCTTCTCGCTTTCTTCGCAGAAGTGGGAATGATCGTCTCGGGTCGCCAGGAAGAGTTTTTCAGCACCTGGCTCATGGTGCCTCACAACTTTTTCACCGATATCGCCAGTGGCGACCCGACTGCAGTTGGTTGGGCAATCGTGACCGTTTTCTCGTCCATGTTTCTGCATGGTTCGTTTGGTCACATTTTCGGCAACATGTTCTTCCTCTACGTCTTCGGCAAAGCAGTCGAAAACCGTATCGGTAAGTGGCGTTTCCTCGCCTTCTACCTGGTCTCCGGTATTCTCGCTTCTCTTTGTCACGCCTACAGCGAGCCCGGCTCGATGATTCCCACCCTTGGTGCCTCTGGTGCCATTGCTGGCGTCCTCGGCGCTTACTTGCTGCTCTGGCCGACTGCGACCATCTCTGGTTTCTACGTCGTTCCTGCTCCCGCGTATGTCCATACCAAGGCCTACTGGTTCCTGGTTGGCTGGTTCGTGATGCAGATCTCCGGCGTGCTTGAGTCAATTGGTTCGGTCAGCGGTGGCGGTGTGGCTCTCTGGGCTCACATCGGCGGCTTCGTTGCTGGTTTCATCCTGGCCGGTCTGGTCAAGATCTTCCAGCCCGTCAGCGAAGTCTGCATCGTTCCGGTCCCGGACTGCAAGACGTCCGATGACGAAGCCAAGGCAGACAAGAAGAAGAAGTAATCAAAAACCGGCATTGCTGAAGTAATACGCAGCAGTTTAGATTGCCGTCAATTTTGAGTTCCTGGAGAGAGGTTTGAATTGTTTGGCAAAAGCCTAGCGATTCAGACTTTTTCTCCGGGAATTTTTTTGGCTCTATCTATGATTTTCTGTAATAGAAATACGACGGTATATAATAAAACACCGGTGAAAAAAATACCAAAAAAACCAAGGCCCAACCGGCAAGGGAAGATACAGCCTCAGCTGTTATCATCCCTTGCCGGCCAGCACTTATTTCTAACAGTTTGATGCGGCATACAGCCCTATTTTGGCGCCTTGTTTAGGTAGCATTATTTAGGGAGACTTATTTAGGCTTCTAGCGACGCTTCGCAGTGCTTAGCTCAATCATGAGTCTGGCAATGTTATGCGAGTCAACGTCGGCACGGTGCGGCACACCTTCGAAGGCGAGACCAAGGCGATTGAGCTTTTCTTCCAGTTTCACATTGCGAAAATCGCCAGTGAACATAGAATAAAGCACAGAGACATTGAGCTCATCTTCACCAAAAGGCGAAGCTAAGCCGAAGAGCGAGCATTGCCAATCGAGGGCTTTGCGATCTCCAGCCGAATCAGACACCAGCAAGCGATTGCGACTGCCATACTTTTCAGTGAGGCGGCGCACGGCTTCAGTGAATTCACAACCCTGGCGCTTCAGCGCTTCTTCTGTCCAGCCAGTCAGCTCGGTGCAAAACGGGCTGATGCTAGACATGGTTGGAATGATGGGGATGCTCCTGACCTTGAGGATTTTCATCCGAGCCAGGTCAACGGTGGTGAGGCCGATTTCGATAATCTCCTGCCGCTCATCCGAAGGGAAAACTCCTCCTGGATAGCAGCTGAGCTCGAGATCGAGCACATTGGCTATATGGTTTTTCATAAGTTATGTCTTCTAACTAACAGTTACTGCGAGAGATTTTGGCTACGAGAAAAGACCAGATAGCGCTTCAGCGGTTTAGGCTGCAGGGCGCTTCCAGAGATACTTGAACAACAGCGCCACCGGCAAGTTGCCGAAAATCAGGGGAATCTGAATCCAGCTGGCAGCAGCACCAGAGAGCTTGAGAGCGTAAAAGACCGACTGATAGCCAGCCAAGCCCTTGCTCAGACCTTCCTGATAGAAGGTGGGAAAGGTATCGCTCATGGCCCAGGCAGGCAAAGCGATGAGAATTGCCACCCAGACAACGAGGATGACGATGGCGAATTTGCGGTTGTTTGACATAGAGATGTCCCTATTTGATTTTGGTTGATGGTGGTAGGTAAAAGGCAGGGCCATTTACCCGAGGAACGCCCTTGAGACCAACTAGCGGCGGACATAGCGGGCGGGTGGTTTTGACACGGCCGTGCTCGATCGAAAGCCGATAAGGCTCAAAGTCGAGACGGAAATGGTGCGGGAGATTTAGCTGAGAAAGATTTGCTCTAAGTTTGAGAAAAAGGGAATACAAAAACACCCTAACAAGAGCTGACTATATTCTCAAAGCGCATCTTGACTACTTAATCTAAACAAGTGCCTGTTTAGTACTTCAAGAAGTAGCTTAGCTAGCGCTAACTCTATATTAAACTCCTTTGCCATGTTTGAAAATCGGCTTTTACTGCAACTCTTCCTGGGTACATCGAAATGAGAGACGTTGGGAGAAAATTGCATGATCGAGGTCACGGACAAGAATCAGCTAGGAAATCTGGTTCTTCAGTTAGGTTTGCTGGACAACAAAGATCTAGGACAAGCTATATCAATTGCCCAAGAAACTAGTTTGCCTCTTGGACGAGTATTCGTACTATCTAGCCTACTGACTGAAGAAGTGCTGCAAGGAACTCTGCGCTGCCAGAGCTTAATCAAGCAAAACCTTGTCGATATTAAACTTGCTAAACAGGCCATGGACCTCGTTAAAAAAGACCAGCTTACCGTTGACGAAGCCCTCTTCAAGCTAGGCTGGGACCCTGAGTCAACCAAAGACACAACCCCCCTGGGTGAGCTGCTAATTGAAGCTGGCTATGTTTCAAGAGACCAATTGCAGCAAGCGCTCGAAAAGAACCGCACATCTGGGCTACCTTTTGGTCGCTTACTTGTCTTCAGTGGAGCTGTTACAGAAGGCCTACTCACTGGCGCGCTAAACGCTCAAATTCTCATCCGCGATGGCAAGTTAAGCAAACCACAGGCTGTTGAGGCACTAAAAGAAGCAAGACAAAGACAAGTTTCTGTCGAAGTGCCACTAAAAGAAAAAGGCTTTTATGACCTACCAAACCGCCACTGCCCACGCATAGGCGAACTACTACTGTTTTGTGGCGTCATTTCGCAGTCTGACTTAGTCAGCGCCCTTGAGCTAGGCCTGATCAACAAAGAACCGGTTGGACAAGTCTTGATGCAAGAAAAGCTCGTCACCAGAAAACTTTTGCAAGCGGCTCTTTTAGTGCAAACGATGATGGCTGATCAAGAAATCACCATAACAGATGCCCGCTCTGTCATTCAATCAGTTAAAGACGGCGTCACTGTCGAACAAGCTCTAGAAACGCTTCTCACCGAAGCCGAAGAAGCAAGAGAAGAAACACCGGCAGAAAAAGCTGAACACGTGTCACTCTACGACTTCCTCAAAAGTCTTGGCAGCATCAACGACTCGCAAGTCCAAGATGCCTACGAAATCGCCAAACACAACTCTACTGTGCTAACACAAATGCTATTAATTGCCGGCACACTAGACGGCAAGACTTTAGAGCGAGCAGAACGCTGCCGCAAACTGGTACACGACAAAAAACTCAGCCAAGAACATGCCAACATTGCCTTTGACTACGCCGAAAGAGCTGACATTGACGTCACCCAAGCCCTCAAAGAACTACAGTGGTACAAACCTGGCGACGAAGACAATGATGATGAAGCCGACACAACAGTCGAGGATGAAGAAACAAGTGAAGAAGCCGCCAAAGAAGAAGAATGGGACACACAGGTGCGCAAAGCAAAACAATACCTGCTCACCAACAAGACAGACAACGCCCTAGAAATCTGGCTCGCCCTGCTGCAAAAAGCAGAAGTCTCGCACCCAGAGCGAGTCATTGAATGCATTGATGAGATTGCTGGCATTTGCAGTCGCACCCGCAACTTTGGCCTAGCAGAACAATACTATCTGCGTGCTCTAAAACTCAAAGAAAAAGCAAACGATCCCAACAAAGTATTATTGGCTCAGGCTCTTAGCAATCTTGGAAAAATCTGCTACTTCCAAAGAAAATTCCAAGAATGTGAAGACTATGCTCGTCGCTTTATCGAAGTAGTTGCCGATAACTTCGGACCCACCCATCCTGACGTAGCCTGCGGTTGGCAAAACTTGGCCAGTATCTACTACGCTCAGAAAAAATATCAGTTAGCCAAAGGGGCCTACCAGGCCGGAATGAAGATCTGCGATCAAGGGCTAGGAGACAGACATCCAACCACAGTGCAATTGACACGCAACTACGCTTCGCTGCTGCAAAAAATGGATCAACTGGAGCAAGCAGGCACTATTGATGCTAGCGCCACCGGCGTCATCACTGGCAGCTGGCGCACACTGCCAAAAGATCACAATGATTCACTCGGCAGTGGCCTCTACGACAAAGACAACTAAGCTAGCAAAAACTATTACCAGTACATGCAAGAGACAATCTGGGCCAGCTAAAGCTTGACCTAGGGAATATAAAGTGGCATACCCAACGAATTTGGGCCAGATGGTGGCACTTTTACCACTGGTATCAAATAACCTGAAAATTTCGGATTATTATTCATCCACAAATATCCTGATGGTGTGCCGTTGCGCAGGGACACTGCTGTATCTTGCATTGACAGTACCTTTGGCATGATGTCACCAGAACCAAACATGCCCAACCCACCGACACACAACGTTACTTTCAAGCCCACTCTATCTTCTATGGGCATCTCTGCAACCTTCACTGTCACAGCATTATTAGGCATCCCCATCGCGGCAACAAGTTTCTTTGCCAACAAACTGGTCTTGCCTTCAAGGTCGTCACCGGGGCTAAGACTAGCTGCATAGGTAGCACACTGATTGGCGACAAATCCGATTTTTTCTTTGTAGTAAGTAGACATACCAGCATTGACCAACAGAGTGACAGCTGCCACTGTGCCAATAGTTATCATGACCAAACTAACTACACCTTCAACTAATGCCGCGCCATGAGATCCGCGACGCCTAAAGTCAACTTTCCTTTCGGGGCTCGCTGATAACGGCACTCGGCCTACTCTCTTTGCTCTCAGTATGCGCATTGCTTTCTCTGCCCCCACTCTGTGGCTATGATTGTTGAAGACGTTATCTGCCGATTCCGGGAAAAGTCTAAGTTGCTGATTATAGACTGTTAGCTAGCTACACGGAGAAACCGCTGACAAAAACAATGGGAACGAAAGTCTGTGACATAGGCAAAAGACTTGGGAAGCTCAACGGCACTACATTAGATAGTATTGGTGTGCGATTTTTTTTAACATTGACTAAAGAGCAAAAGAAGAGCAAGAAAAGGAGGTCAGACCCAGGGCCCGACCTCCTTTCATGGAATTTCAACTGATCTTTGATAATCTTATGACTGGGCCTTGATCACTGCCACTAGCTCATCGACACTGCGAACGATGTGCACAAAGGGAATGTCTTCAGCTTTGAGCAAACCAGCGGCCATGACCACATCTTTTAGCCAGGCGAAGAGACCCTGCCAATAAGGTTTGTCGGGAACTGGCTCAAAGAAAATAATAGGCCTGACAGGAGACTTCTTCTGCATGATGTTGTCCATCATCGACATGGCCTCGTGCATTGTGCCGATGCCGCCAGGAAAGAACACCATCGATACAGAGGCAAAGCGGCGCAGTGTATCAACCCGAGGGGAGAAGTCATCAAACCAAATGGCTTGATCGTATGGTCCAAATACCTGATCTTTGCGAGCAAGACGCAGGCACAGAGCTATAGACTTGGCTCCGCCTTGAGCTGCACCAATGGCAGAAGCTTCCATCTGTCCCGGTCCGCCACCATGATAGATAGGAAAACCAAGGGCGGCGACGGCCTTTGCTGCTTCGATATTGACGTCGTAGTAAGGGTTTCCTGGTCGCGTGCGGGCAGAACCCATGAAAGCGACACCAGGAGGAGTGCGGCCAAGAGTGCGTGCGACAAGCTTATGCTGCCTGGCAATTCTGCGCCCAAACTGATTAGAACTGAGACCGTCGCGAGCAACGGAATTTGATTTGAAGTTGCGCTTGCGCGGGCGTTTATTGCCAGAGTCCATTTCGGCACTTTCTTTTTTTGTTACTACACCGACCAAAGCATTGTGAAAAACCCAAGCAAGCCGCAAAACGCGACAACAGATGGCTTGAGCGAAAAACAAAGGCTATGGGTGGCTATAAATAGACCAGCGGTGAATTTAGATTGCGATGGAAGATTTTTAGAGAAGAAGATGTGTAAGAAAAACAGGAGGATTATCTTACTTAGCAAAGTTTGCCCCCCAACTGCAACGAAGATGGCCCAAGAAAGCTTAATGGGCGCTGGTTTGCGGCTACCAATCTAGGCAATAATGCCCATTCAGCGACCGGAACAGCAGTGAAATCGCTTTCAGATACCACACGAAACGATTAGCAAGGCTAGCACCCCTTGTCTACCAAGCGTTTTGAGGAACATTCCAGCGCCTCATCATCAGCGAATTCTTCCACCCTGTCCATCATCTGAAAATCTATCAAGACGCTCATCTAAGTCGATATTACTCAAGCCAGATTTCGATAAATCAATCACTATTCTGGTCTTTGGCATTTCTCTTGATTTTCCGTCAGGACGCCTTACAACAGCCGTTCCAAGAAGAACGAAAGTGACCATAATATCTAAAGTTTTCGTCTCATCGCGTTCAGACTTACAGAGCCGAATGCTATGGCTAACGTCCATATCAACTGCACCTTCAGCGCCGAGTTCAACGATACCTGAAGTTAAACGACCAACAGCCAACTCTCGGGCACGGCAAAAACCATCGCTGAAATAAGAAAGCTCCTGATTGATACCACCGTACATTTCAAACGAACTAGTAGTGCGACAGTAGCCACGAACATAGTAACTACTATTGCCCATCACAATACCGGCTGGCCAGTAGCCTGATTCATAGAGCTGCCAAAACTCCTGGCCGCTTAGGGTGCTAGTGAATGGCAATGCCTGTGATTGCTTATTGACAGGCTTACAACAACCAGGAATGCGAATAGCAGTACCAACTGCGGTGAATTCAGTGACATTCTCCGCCCAAGCAACCTCAGCTCGCTTGACGAGCACCCCAATGACACCATCGGCTCCAAGCAGTGCCGCTTCTTTTTGTAAGCGCTCAAGAGCGACATCACAGGCCTGCTTATGGGCCAGAGTCAGCACATCCAGCTCTCCTGTATTGACAAAGGAAGGTATCTCTTCATCAGCCTCCGGGTTCCAAGCCATCTTGATAAATGCACTGCCCATAACTTGCGAAATTGGCAGATAGCGTCCTTCTCGAGCGAGTAGATACTCTTTAGCAGTAAACGTACTAGAAAAGAAACTCGAGCCAGAGGCAACTTGACTTTCAAGCCGGTGCCGAGCATGTGGTGGAATTTCTCCATTCAGAAGAGCCGCTACAGTAGCCTCTCGATGCTCACGGCTGGCGCGATCATCGTTTTTCTCTTTAAAAATGTCCCAAAATGGCACGTTAATCGTTAACAGAGAGCACCAATTGCGGTGCAGGAATATGGTGATCGGCACGCATAGCAATAATGGCAGTACCAACCGAGAAGAACTCAATAATGTGGTCACTCCAAGCATAGCTGCCTTCGTGAATATCGACGCCGACAATACCGTCTGCCTTTAAGTTAACGCCTTCATTCTGCATGCGCTCCATAGCAAGTTCACGAGCATCATAGAGAGCTTGAGTGAAGTTGACCATTTCAATATTTTGACCAACAGTCTTGAAGAATTGGCCGAATGTTTGGTGAGCAACGTGATAGACACAGTTACCCATAACCATTCCTACTGGGCGATACCCAGCCTTTAGCAGTGTCCAAAAATCTTGACCAGAAAGATCACTAGTGAATGGCATATTGTTAGCAGCGCGCCAATTAACAGAACGGTCATTGGCTACTACAGCCGTTCCAATCGCTACAAATTCAGCTAAGCTTTCGCCCCAACCTAAGTGTTTTACCTTCAACCGTACAGCGACAACACCGTCAGCACCCAGCTCATCAGCTTCTTCTTCCATACGAGTCATGGCTAGTTCGCGGGCGTGATACATAGCCTGAGTTAAGACTTGCATTTCTTCGTTTTTGGTCCAACGTGCTTGCTGAAAACCAATGTGATAAATAGACGAACCAACCACCATACCAACTGGCTCAAAACCAGCTTCTTTAACTAAGAGAAATTCGTTGACTGAAAGATCTGAAGTAAATAATGCTCGCTTACCATCTTTGCCGCGCATCTGCGCTAAGCGCTCATGGGCGTGGGCTGGTAAGTCATCGTGGCCCTGGGCCGGATTGTGTTGAGGGTTGTTAGGGTCCGGCATCACTTACTCCTTAGTAGCATTACTCAAGTTCATCTTCATCGTCAGCATAGTTGCTTTGGCCAATATCTTCGAGCGGATCATCAAACTCTAAATTGCGCAATCCACTGCGGCCCAAATCAATCACCATCATGGGCTTGTGATCGATGCGAGCTTTGCCGTCAGGGCGGCTGGTGACAGCGGTTCCCATAGCCAAAAAATTAAACAACATGTCCATGTAGCTAATGCGATTGCGCTCTACATGTATGGGCTGAATGCTATAAGTGACGTCCATATCAACGCCGCCATCAGCTGCCATAAGGGCAATCTCACTGGTTAAACGTGAGACAGCAAGCTCACGGGCAGTACTAAAGCCCTGGCTGAATTGCATCAACTCTTGATTAGGTGCGCTTCCCCAAAAGCTATTTGTCGCTGATCGCGTTTGCCAATCAGCCTGCACGTAGTAGGTGCAATTGCCCATAACTACGCCTGTTGGCCAATAACCAGACTCATATAACTGCCAAAATTCTTGGCCACTCAAAGTACTAGTGAAAGGAATATGCTTACTCTGCTTCAGAGCTTCATTGCCGGGTATGCGTATAGCTGTGCCAACAGCCGTAAATTCAGTGACGTTAGAACTCCAAGTAAAATCTTTTACTTTGATATGTACGCCAATTATTCCATGGGCACCAAGCAGTTCGGCCTCTTGCCGCATTCGGGTGATAGCAAGTTCACGAGCCTTTCTATGAGCATTAGATAAACTCTGCAATTCACCAGTACTAGGCCAACCAAAGCCGTAAGCATTGTTGTAGCTGTTCCAGCCCACCCGCATAAACGAGCTGCCCATCACTTGACTAATTGGCTCGTAGCCAGCCTCGCGCGCCAGTAAATATTCTTTAGCACTAAATGTACTTGAGAAAAACTTATGAGGAGAATTGACTTGCTGCTCAATGCGGTGCCGTGCCGCTGGCGTAATCTCGCCGCGCTCAAGGGCAGCCACACTGGCTTCTTGATGCAAACGCTTAACGCGATCATCATCTTTTTCTTTGAAAATATCCCAGAATGGCAATTGATGACCTATCTATGGAACCGACTTCAACTAAATCGAACTAACCAATAACAAACTTTTGCAGTGCTGCTCTAGTACGACTATTCTTCTCCGCTAAATTAGCCAGGGCCGAAGCTAAATTTTGCACCCACTGATCTATAGGCACTTCTTCGGTCTTCAATACTACCCCACGCACAATTTTCATTTGCCGGGCAGTAATAGCTCCGCGCTTCTCCCGCACAATCTGAAAGCCTTGATCGCCGAGCTTAATGCTTAACTCAGTCACAGGCTTGCTAGCTGACAAGAACCACCCGCCTCTGGTTATCTCGGTCTCTTCAGGCAGAGCCGAGGATAGCTTAGCTGCGAGAAACTCAAGCAGGTCGCCTGACTCACTCTTATCCATTTGCAGCGAACAGGCCAAAACATCGACTTGCAGCGCTTGTTCGTATGTGTCATCAACCACTTGACAGATGCCCTCAATTCACAGTTGCGAGCCAACATTATATAGCTCTCAACCCTGATAAACATACTCTTGACTGGTCTGATGATAAGATGCTCTGATGCCAAAAGTGCTTGTATTGCCGGACCACATAGCCAGTCAGATTGCCGCCGGAGAGGTGGTAGAAAGACCAGCGTCGGTAGTTAAAGAACTGGTTGAAAATTCACTCGATGCTGGCGCCAGCGAAATCGAGATATCAGTCTCTCAAGATTGCCGCGATATTAGAATTGCCGACAACGGCTCAGGTATGGACCCTGACGACGCCGTCTTGGCCTTCCAGCGCCACGCTACCTCTAAGTTGCGCTCAGCTGACGACCTCTGGACACTAAACACTTTAGGCTTCCGCGGCGAAGCTATTCCATCAATTGCTTCGATTTCAAAATTCACTTGCTATACCCGCACCCAACAAGCCGAAGTAGGCACCAGAGTAGAAACTGCCGACGGCCAACTAAAGGCAGTGGAAGTCGGTTGTGCACCCGGCACAGTGATGGAAATTCAGGAGTTGTTCTACAACACCCCAGCCCGCCTCAAGTTTATGAAGAAAGCGGCCACTGAGTTTGGCAACATCGAAGAAATCGTGCAAAGTCTAGCGATTAGTTACCCTGACGTCGCCTTCATCTTGCTAAATAACGGCAACACCGCCTTGCGCACATCGGGCAGCGGCGACTTAGCGCGCACCATCGTTGAAGCTGGCTTCTTCACCGGCAAAGAGCGCTTAGTAGAAGTATCACACGGCTATGAAATAGACGAAATTACCGTCGGCAGCAAAGCAGTGCGCATCAAAGGCTACTTAGCCAAGCCAACCCATTTCAGAGGCGACCGCAAGGGCATTCTCACCATAGTGAACGGAAGGGCTGTGCGCTGCCCTCTCACATACAAAGCCTTAGACTACGCCTTCAGTGATCTCATTCCCCGGGGACGTTATCCACTGGCTGTGGTGCAACTAGAGATTGACCCTGGGCAAGTTGACGTCAACATTCATCCAACAAAAAAAGAGTTGAATTATACTCACGGCAACGATATTTACTTGACTATCCAAAGAGCTCTTGGCCGCGCTTTGCGCGAAGAGTCTATTGCCAGAGCTGAACAAGCTAGAGCCGAACACGACAAACTGGTTGCCGAAGAGCAAAATTCGGCAGGCTCTTACGATGCTCAGCCGCATTCGGCTCAACATATTGGACAGGAATTTGCACAACAAAGGTCGCACGAAGCCGCCCGTATTTCGCAACCAGCGACAAAAGTAGAGCAAATCAATTTCAGAGACAACCTAAGCTATCAGGCCAGTGCAGACTATGCCGTACCACCAAGCTATTCGGCTGGCAACACATCTCACGAGTCACAAGACTCTTACGTAGACCACACACCATCTTACGCGCCGGTGTACGCACCGACAACCACAGCACAACGGCAACAAGAACTAGATAGAGAAATAGAAAGAGAATTATTCGACTACACTCCGGCATCGAAGCCAGAAGCTGGCGAGATTTTCTTAAGCGACTCTGTGCATGAGAGTAGCGCCGATTCAAGCTTCCACTCTGGTTCTGAGTTATTTGAACTACCTAGTGATTGGCGCATAATCGGCTACCTGCGCAATACCTATATTATGGTCGAAACCTCTAACGGGCTAGAAATAATTGAGCAGCACATCGCCCACGAACGCACGCTCTACGAGCGGCTTTTAGCCAGTCAAACCACAGCTGGCAGAATCAGCGAAAATTCGCAAAAACTAATTGTTTCCGCTCCACTCGCGCTCAGTCCAGAGCAATTAGAGACACTGCGCCTTTCACAAAGTGCACTAGAAAAGCTCGGCTTTGCTTTTGTCTTCGAAGAGGACAATGCCTCTGTTAGTGAGCTTCCTCTAGAACTGGCAAGGGTCAATTATGTGCCTGTGATTCAAAAACTAATTGACGACCTTGCCACCGTCGATGCCACCAACATGGAACTGGAAGCAACCAAATCAATTGCTTGCCAGAGCGCTATCAAAAACGGCATGGCCCTTAGCCATCGAGACATACTCAAACTCTTGAGCGACTGGCTCAAAACTGAACGCAACGACACCTGCCCACACGGCCGCCCAGTGCGTCTGAAATTCTCTATGGATGAACTCTTCCAGATGTTCCATCCAGCCTAATTCAATAGTCTATTTAAAGGCGATAAAATCGAAATCAGGACGCTTCAAATCCAGCTGAACTCGTGGCTGATTTTCACGATCAACAGCTCGCAGACCAGTTCGATCAAGATAAACACGAGTACCATCAGGATAGGTGAGAACATTTAGGCCGCCAGCACTAGTCAGCCGCACTCCATTTGAAAACTCGCCCATTACCAAAGATGGCATCATATCTGGTGGGGTTGTTCGCTTCTCAGTCATTGTGGCAACTCTACCGTTGGCATCAACCATAGTTACATCACCACTGCTATTGACACTAATGCGATCACCACCAGCCAAGCCAAGACTCTGGTAGCCTTTAGCAAGACTCAGGCTATCGCCACCGGGCAACATCTGTTCTGCAGCAGAGCCATAGCCATGAAGCGGCAGATCTGGCCCGACGTTAACTGAACTAACCTTCCTCTCTGATTGCTCGATGAACAAAGGTGGGAGCAAGTCTTTAACCCTATAACCACTGTCTATGGCGCTGGGACGAAAGTCTTTAACGTTACCTGAAGGATGCCCAAGCTCATCAAGAATCCTGGCTGCAGCCGAGTCTTTTCCACGGCCTTCAGAATCGCGAGTTAGTAAGTCTTGAACAGGTTGCGCTTCCATTTTCATTTTTGAACCCTCACTAGGTGTTGATTGCCATTGCAGACAATCTCAACCTAGCAAGCCGGTTTGACAATGGTTTGACATGACGCTACTAACACGCTAGACAGGCCGCAGTTAGCCGGGCAGCTCGACTTTGTAGCCCAAGCCGGTAACAGTGACAATAACAGAAGGCTGCCCTTCGCTATCTAATTTGCGCCTCAAACGGGTTATACACTGCCTAACAGCGTCAGTTGACGAATCACTTTCTGAACTCCAGACACGATTGAGCAAATCTTCAACACTAAAAACTTGCCCTCTATGCTTAATCAAAAAAGCAAGTAGACTTAACTCTTTCGGCAACAACTTAATTTCGACATCATCTATAAAAGCACGAAAAGTTCGCATATTGACAGTAACATTGCCAGCCTTGAGCACATCACTGTTTAGCACAACAGGACGGCGCAACAAGGCCCGCACCCTTGATGAAAGCTCACGCATATCAAAGGGCTTAGTAAGATAATCATCAGCCCCAGAATCAAGCCCAGTAGTTCTATCGTTGATATAGCCCTTGGCTGTAAGCATCAAAACAGGAGTCTTTCCTCCAGCCGCCCTGAACTCAGTGAGCACGACAATGCCATCTTTACCAGGCATATTCCAGTCTAAGACTATCAACTCATAAGGATAAATCTTCAGTCTACTTAAAGCTTCTTCGCCATCGCCAACTGTCTCCACTTCATGATGTTCCGCTTCTAGAAAATCTTGAATGGTTTCACGGAAGTCTAGGTCATCATCAACCAGCAATATTTTGGCCATAACTAGTAAAGGCTCCTATTGCCACTTCAGTTGCCACCCTGCCTCCGCCTCTGCCTTAATTGCCCTGGCTAAGCCCAGCCAGGCCTGACGAAGGCGCGACATAAGCGCGGCTCGAAAGCAGTTGCTCAAGGCGCCTGGCGAGCATTGGATTATTGAGATTTTCGCGCCTGAATGTCTGCGCGTAAAATTTGACGATAGATGGGGAGAATTTCTGTAGGGCTCGTAGTGCTTCGGCTTGGTTTTCTGGGTGCGCACTAACAGCCTGCTCAAGTAGAGGCCTGATCGCCCGGACGTCACGAATATTTGCTAGCTCTCTCATGCTCTCCACCTTATCTTGACCAGTGCGGTGCAAGATGCTGAGAGCTGCTTCTACTTTTTTGGCAGTCTCCATTCGCGCTGTGACGACGTCAACTTGCTCCTTAATCAAGGGCGGCATAATTGCTCTGTCCAACTTAGCAAAGAAGTCCTGAGCCTTTTGACGATCCATCGCCGCCATGCCGCCCTTACTCAGCATCAAATCAAAGCGGTTGAGAACCTCCATACGCAAACCAGGTACATGTTCATAGTTACGCAACAAATAGCCTGTTTTTGCTCGGCTATCACCATCTGTCAAACGCATAATCTCATCAAAGACCATTTTTCGCCCCTGACCATTTTGAGTTAAGCGAGTCTCAATCAGTTTCTGCATATGGGTAAGATACCTAGGATCGTTGTAGTATCCAAGGAACTGAGCATATTCACTGTTTACAGGATCGAATTGACGCCATTCTTTGGCAATCAAAGGGCGCAAAGTCGGATTAGTCAGGGCTTCTTTTAACGCAAACTGGGCACGCTCGGTAGAAGTAGAACCACTCAGCTTCACTAGGGCGTCTAGAGCCACGACGGCTACTGTCGCTGGCTTATCTAGCTTGGCTTTAGGGTTTTCTGTAAGGGGGTTAATCGGACCATCAAATTTTTCCCAATTTGGCATAACATCATTTTTTGGGTTTTGCGCCGCCCTGCGCAAGGCACCAACAGCGGTGCTATCACCATACAAACCAAGTAATTTAGCAGCAGTATAGCGTTGCTCTACAGAGCCACTCTGCAAGTGCCCACTAAGGGCTTGAATAGCCAATGGTCTCGAAATATGATCAACCGCTTTGATGCGCTCAAAAAGCGCTAGATCTTGTGCTGTGCGCGGCGCATTTTTTCGATGCATGTAGCTAGTTTCTAACGCTGTACTCAAAGCCAGCGCACGCACTGGTGCTTCCTGAGCAAATACCCACAAGCCATCAGGGTCTGGGCTCATGAAGAGCTCACCTTTAGCAACTGCCCAATTTTCATCAGCAGTACGCGAAGCGTGTTCACGACTGTAATAAATAGTGTTCTCGACAACATCAGGATGACTGGGATCATTCTCACGAGCAGCACGGGTTGCTTTGTAATTGATGTTAGGGCCGACCCTATCAACAACAGTAGCCATATCAAAGATCTTACTCAACTCTGGTGAGGCCCACTTAGTTAAGTGAGCCCATTCATGATAGGTATATTCGAGTAAGTTATTGCCACGATTGCCCTGATAATGAGTGACAACGCCTTCATGACTGACATCAGCGGCAGCTTTGAAATTAGCCTGCCCATATTTAGCACTGAAGTAGTCATTGGAGTAATCAGGAGTATCAAGCAAGACAACTTCTTTGATCAATTTCGGATTAGGCAGAGACTGCAAAATTGGCACCATGTCTTCAGGCAATGCTCTGCTAGCTAGAGGGTGCTTTGTCAATGTTTGCCCCGCCTGAATTACCGGCACCGACTTAGTGATCTCAGCCGGAGTCATATATGCGGCAAGAACGTTAGCGTCACCGGCCCTGAGCTTGGAAGCAATAGCCATTCTATCGCCCAGAGAAATTTGATCATAAGGCGACGGTTGTTCAACAACTCGCCTGAGGTCGCGCACTTCAGCCAAGCGATTGGCATACTCAGTAGGCACGACAATCTTCATTGGCAATCCAGAAACTTCGTAGACATTAACCTGAACCACTTCTGGCACGGTCATTTTATGGAAAAATTCGAAGAAATCAAATTTTCCTTTGTCGGCTTTAATAGTTTCAACGCGAGCCATAAGCTCATCGTGGGTCTTCGGAGCATCTTCAGGCACACGCCGCATCGTGCGTTCTTCGGTAGCGACTAGTTTGAGCTTAGATTCAAAATCACGAATCAAAACTTCTTTGGGCTTGTAGGCCAGCGATTCGTAAGTAAAAACTGGTTCTTTGACTATCGCTGCCAATTCGCGTTCTTTTGTAAAGTCTCGCTTAGCACCAAAGTGCTCATCACCGTCACTGTGGACATTATCGAGATGGCGATCCCTTTGAGATCTTTCACCTGTTTTTTCACCTGTAGCACGAGGGCCAACAGGCGCTGACTCGAGC
>JAGOSY010000054.1:0-5452 GCA_018062085.1 bacterium
GACCCTCTTCTAGTTACCGGCCATGAAATTGATAAGTATCGAGTACTGCGCTGTCAGTCACCGGCAGTGGCCGATGCCATTGCCGCTCTGCTCTTGCATTTACGTGATCAGAATAGTCAAGGCAGCAAGGTTCCACACATATACATGTCGTGGAGCGAAATTCATCCACTAACATACGCTCTTAAATACGCACTTTTTGGTGAAGGGGAAACAGCACCCTTGATCAGAGAGAATCTTCGCCTGCATGAACCAGAACCGAACAACAGACCAATAGTTCATGTCGCTTAAAATCAATTTGTCAAGCGCGGTTGTTGCCAAGGGCAAGTAAAGCCCAAGACGAATAAGTTTAAAATTTCTACTAAATTTAAATAGAGCGGTCAGTGTGACCAACGACATTTAACTCAGTCAAGCGCTTTAGGCCCCGCTCAGTATTGAGGTCAAGGATGCGTAGCAAAGTGCCGCCATCACGGTAACGATGAAGAGTAACGGTATCAGGGGCGTTGCGATCGGCTGATAAAAAACACCTCGGTCTACCCGCTTTTACGGTGTCTTCGACTTCGACCATGAGGTGGTCACTATTGCTTTGCTGTTGAAGTCTCGCCAATTCCTGGATGTCCACTTTTTGCTCCTGTTCAATTAACTCAATGGTTGCACATCTATGTGAATTAGACCAGAGAATCGAGAAATTGAAATGAATTTTTGACTGATCAAATTGTAAACTACCTCTTGGCATAAGAAAGGGCCTTCTGGCACTCTTACCCTTATAATGAGTTTTATGCATGAGTAGCTCAGCGGTAGAGCACGCGCCTCTTAAGTGCTTGGTCGAGAGTTCGAATCTCTCCTCGTGCAATCTTTTCAACATCAAATCAAACAATAATCTCACTCATTGTTGAGACAGAAAGCTATTCGCTAGCTTCTTTCGGCGCGTGCTCGTCGATGAAGGCAAGGGCCGTGCTGAATGCTTCATCGCTCACCTTTGTATCTTCAAACGTATAGTGATCGCCTTCTGGCAGCCGCACAAATTTCTTGTCTTTGGTAGCAAGATTCTTGAAAACGCTCTCTGAGCCAATCAGCTTCGACTCACCGTCTTTATCGCCGTGCACGATCAAAACCGGCATTTCTTTAATAGCTTTAGCCATGGCCTTAGTCTTATACATAAAGAATTGACAGGCGACCATCTCGCCAGATGTGACGTCCATCCGCACCATCTCATCTTCACTCAAGGCTTCTTTTAGCTCTTGCTTCGGAGTAGCCACGTCCATCAGCTTTTCACCCAAACCAAAAGCGTGCTTAGAACCAACAGCCATGCCGACACCGACATTAACAAAATTATTGACCGACTTGAAATGATCGCCGCCTGGAGCAGCAGAAATGATGCCATTGATCAAAGTCGGATACTTACTAGCAGCCTGCAGAGCTAAAGCACCGCCCATGGCCTCACCAAGAATAAATACAGGTACACCTTGGTGTAGCTTACGAATCTCTTCGCAAGAGCCTTTAACATCTGACAAGGTCTTAGCCAAATCCATCTTGCTATCTTTCTTGTCGATTTCTCTCCAACCGCCAAAGCCACGCAAATCGATGGCATAGACCGAAATATTCTTTGCCGCCATACGCGAACCAAGATCGTCAAAAACTCCACTATAGAGCCCTAGCTCATGCAAACAAAGCACCACAGCCTTAGGCTTTTTGGCGGCCCAGTAAAGCGCTGGTGGATTACCTGGTACGAGACCTACTTGAGTGCCTTGCAACTTTCTCTTTTTGCGTTTAGAACCGTCGGCATGCTTCTTTGTGAACGGCCAGAAGGCCTGAGCTGGCGGAGCAGAACTGATACTGAAAGAGATAGTCGTAGCAATAGTGACAAGCGCTAAGGCCGAAGGCAGGGCTTTTGCCAATATAGTTTTTACCGGTAGTTTCTTTACCAATAAAAATTTGCCATTATTCATTGCATCATTGTTATGCCAGACCATCGTCTTCTCCTAGTTGTTCTCTCTAATTTACTTGGATCCCAAAGTTTTTGAGCCACCACCACCAGCACCATCTGCTTCACTACCAGCAGGTCGTGGATTTGTTGCTGTACAACCTAATTGCGGAGCATTGGCCGCTTCCAATTTTGGCACCACCACTGGTGCTTGAATCTGAGTACGATCACGCAGAACTTCTTCCTCAACTCGATCACGCAAATAGGCAAACGCCTGCTGAAGCGTTGTGTTTTTGCCATTGATAGCCAAGCCCTCGATTAAACGCCGAGTAAAGACACTGTTTGAATAGCGCTTCGACTCCCACGAAATTTGGTCCGCTTGGCTCGCTGCCACAACAACTTGACCGGGTGGAGAGGCAAGAGCCGCTTCACCAATGTCACGAATACGGTAAAGCGCCTTACCACCAGCAGCGCTACTTACTTTCTCAACTTGTTGATCGGAACTAGGATCCAATTTTTCGCTATCAAATTTACTAGCATCAGATTTACTAGCAGCTGCACCACTGTGGCAGACATCAAGGAAGACACAAATGCGATCGCTATGTACCAAGTCTTTTAAGCCCGCGAGAAGCCATTGCATAGGAATTCCAGAAAAGACAATGTTGTGAGAATTTCCCTCGTAGGGCACAATAAAATTGGCTCCACCAACCTGACTGGCAGCCTGGGTGCCATGGCTTGAAATATAGACAACTGCTAAATCGTCAGCCTTTACTACGCGCTTCATCCACTTATCACCAAGTAATGCCACGATGTTTGCTCGGGTGGCCTCATGATCTGTCAGTAGTTTGACATGGTCAGCTTGAAAACCAGCCTGATTAACCAAGAAATTTCTAAAATCTACTGCGTCTTTGGCGGCAAACCGCAGATTGAGGGAGGTATCTTGGAAACTGCTTATGCCAATAACCAGTGCCCATTTATCTTGAACTGGTTTAGTGTAAATAATGCCAGCATTTCTTGCTGTATCCGCCGCATTCTTATTCTTCTCCTGCTGAAAAAACATGCCTTTTTGCATACTTTCAATTGCCCGTGCTTTTTCAATCACAGGTTTTGCCTCAGCTAATTTATCTTGAGCAATTAAAATTTTGCCCAAAGATTCAAGGTCACGAGCTGTTAGTAAACTATCGCCGCCACTGACAGCCTGGTCGTGTTCTAAAAGGCGTCTAGCATACTTTTCTGCCTCGGCCAGTTTAGTCGGCTGAGTTTGCAAAATATCGACTAACTCACGTTCAATCAAGGCGACATAATCATGTTCGCGACCAAAAGTGCTTTCTTCAATTTTCAGCGCTCTCAATAATAAAGGCTCAGCTTCAGCATCTTTATCAACAGCAACCAAAATATCAGCCAAATTGATCAAGTTCTGTGCCACCAGCGGATGGTCGCCACCAAAGTTTTGCTCGCGAATCGCTAGGCCACGGCGCAACAAGCCTTCTGCCTTGCTATAGTCACCCATGTTGCGATAGAGGAGAGCCAGATTATTCTGGCAGGTAGCGGTTTCAGGATGCCCTTCGCCTTTGAGGCGAATGCTTATTTCAAGAGCCTCTACGTAAGCGTGCTCAGAAGCAGCATATTTACCCTGACGCAGATAGAGCTGGCCGATTGTACTTAAATCTACCACCACTGGCAGTGACTCCCGTCCAGAGTTGGCTAGGTCAATGGCTAATGCCTGCTTTAGACTCTTCTCGGCAGCATGATAGTTATCACTCTCTAAATAGGCCTTGGCTAAAGTAGTTAAGATAGAGCTGACACTAGAGTCGTTGCCTTTAGATTCTTTCAATCTCAGACTCAAAGCTCGCTCTAAAAGAGCAGTAGCAGCCGCAGCTAAATTAGTACCTAGAGAATTAGTATCCAGCACATTAATATCTAACAGAACTTTTGCCCTAGCCACAAGTGCATTAGACAACTCTAGACTTTCGCCCCACTGGTTCTCTACAAGACTTAAGGCCTGCTTCGATATATCATCAGCCTCGGCAGTCTTGCCTTGTCGCTGATACAGCACAGCCAAGTTAGTTAAATCTCGAACCAGGCTGCTATCTTTGGCAACGCCGGCCTGCCGCCGACCAGCTATTGCTCGCAAATAAAGCACCTGGGCCTGGCTGTACTTACCCTGCAAGAAATAACAATCGGCCAACCGCTCTAAACTGCCAATCAATAGGCCAGAGGGCTGATCACCTTTGAAACCATTCTCTCTAATCTGCACGGCCTCAAGAAAAAGCGGCTCAGCCTGAGCAAAATTACCAGCCTTTTGGGCGACCATGGCTTCTTCAGTTAGCTGGTGAGCCTTTGAGCTGTCGGTCTTTGGCGACGCCAAGGCTGAACTAGACGCCGAGAGATGCTCGCCAATCTGGGGATAGGCCAGCAATAGCAAAAGCAGAGCAGCAATAGAGCGGTTTAGGTTAACTGGCATTGAGCATTTATCTAGGTTCTTCCTTTTCCTTCGGCGCAATTCTATCAATGTATTGCCCATACGCGTTGAGATTATCAATTAGGAGGTATTATCGATGAATGTCTATTGCCTCTTACTCTCCGCCCAAAACTAGCGTCGATTTTCAAAGAACCACTGGTTACTTTGATCTAGTTAAAGCCATCAATACTGTTTGCTACTTTTCACTAATTTGGCTCACCTACAGATTTGTCACCCACCACCTTGATTGGCAACTCTCAGGTGGCTGTGTTCTGGTAAGTGGCGCTTGGTTAATTTTGACAAGAATTAAAGTCGACCACTTATTGCAAACCTACTTTGATGTTCTTTCCCGCATCGAGCTGCAACTACCAGTGGTGCTCGGCTTAGGCCTGAGCGTACTGGCGCTTTTTGCGCGGGCGCTGCATCCTATCGTACATGTACTGGCCCTAGCCGAAATCGCATTTTGGTTGTACATATTTATGCTCTACAGACAGAACAAAGCACGCTTCAAGAAGCAAGGCTACGGGCCAGTTCCACTAAATACTTTGGTTAATCCAGCAGCAGATCAATTACAGGCCGGCGACTTACTGCTCACCAGTGGCAACGTAGCAAAACGACTACATGAGAGCGTCGGTCACGCAGAAGTCGTAATTGAAGATGAAAGCGGCGTCAAATTACTGCTTAGTTCGTACATGGATAAAGGCTGCACTATCCATCCGCTAACCGATTTAACCGGCCCTGAATACCAAGGCAACTATGTCGGCTTGCATCTACAAAAGCCCTGGTCGACTGAGCAAAAGGCGAAAGCTTTCGTCATCGCTCAAGCTATGGTAGAAAGCAACCGCCAATGGGTCGAAGCCGAAAACGCCAGGGTTCTCAAGCGTATCAATTTCTTCCATCTGCCAAAATTCTTTAGCTCTAAACTGAAGCATTTTTTTCATGCCAGTGGCTACGACTGGTTCGGCACCTTTATGGGGCGCATAGCTCCTGACCGCTGGACTTGCATTGGCGCAGCTGTAGAACTTTACCGTCGCATGGATGTACCAATCAACCGCTACGGCACTGGACTA
>JAGOSY010000054.1:5552-11599 GCA_018062085.1 bacterium
TAAGATCCCAGGCTAAGACCTGCCGACCATCGAACAGACGATTGAGCTGAATCAGCATTTCACTGAAAGGCATGGCATTGAAGACAATCGATTGATTAAGGCCATGCTCTTCAATTAATTGACTAGCAATTTCGTCTTGCGGCTTGAGCACACCTTCAAAAAGAACTTTACCACCCGGAGAAAGCACTGACATAGACAGCAGCTTGACCGGAGAAGAAATCATATTTGTAGTAGCGACATTCGCACTAGACTGCAAACGCGTGACAGTGCTAGCAAATACTAACCAATCTGTAGAGTCAATGAGATAGCGCGACCAAATGATTGACTTGTTGCGGTCAATTGGATTTGGGTGGGCTGGATTTGAATGAACTGGTTCAGATTTGGCCGAATGCATTAGACGCTCGCAATAAGGGTGAAAATTTCAATAGCCGTGAAAATTTCAACAGCCGTGAAAAATCATTTTAGCTCTTACTGCTCCAAGCAAGATTAACACTTTACAATTAAAGACCGGTCTGTTTGTCCTTGTCTTTGTCTCATTTATTCTGGCGGTAGAGCTTGCGAATAGTCTCTTTGTCACGCTCTGTCAGCTCTGTCGAGCACGACTTCCAATACATTACATCTTGACCACCAGGTGAATGGCCGACGCCAAGAACATGGCCAAATTCGTGCATGAACAGAGTATAAAGTTGAGTTTTTGCAAATGAACTCATTTCTTGGTTCTCGATTTTGTCAGCGGCTCCCTCTGCTCGGGAGGCCTTGCCGTCATACGAGGGACAATAAACCCTTACATGAGCGCGGTCGAGAGCTCTCTTATTGTCTTTCTCATAGACAGCGCTCGTTCTGCCAGCCGAGCCATAAGGAATGTCGTCATACGAGGTAACCCTTTCAATGTACACGTCTGCACTGTCGATGTCAGAAACATAAATGAGCTTGATTGGTGAACTGTCAAAGTTAGTCCATTGCTCCATGGCCTTAACCATCAGATCGCGCATTGGGCCGCCAAAACCATTATTTGAGGAAGTCTCAACAAAGACCTTCAGCGGAAAGCGGCTTTGGCGCCAGAACGAATTGGGCTCAGCTTTTAAATAATCGCCGTCTGATGCTGGACTCTTGCGCCGACTATTAAGATTGTAGGTAATGTCGTCGATAGTCCAAGTGACAATATCAATTTGTTCCTGATCTTTTTCTTGGCGCAAATGCTTTTTAAAGAGCCGACGGGCCTCCTTAAAATCGCGCTTGGCCTCAGGGTATCTACCCAAAAGATCCGACGAGATCGCACGGGCCTGATACCAATCGGCTAAAGGTCTAGGTAGTGTTGAGGGAAACTCATCAATTAATCGACCATAGTATTTACTTGAACTCTCTGCCGCGGAGAGATTGCCCACCATTGAAGTCACCCAGCCAAGCTGCCAGAGAGTTGCCACCACTTGCTCTCGTGCCTGTTTTTCAGCCTCACCATCAAGGTTCTTGCTTGAGCTCTCTCTCAGATAAAGCAGTGCCGTGTCGCTAGCAATCGCTTGATCGTAATGCCTACAAGAAATAGCAGCATCGGCCAAGCTCTGCAGAGCATCTTCATACTGATTCCTAAATTCAGGATTGAGTTTATTGCCAGAATCGATTGCCACCTTAGTCAAACCGTCTAACAACTGCTGTAAATCAAGACTTTTGGCCTGCTCAAAACTCTCAGCAAAACTTTTTCCTGCCAACAGCTGCAGCGTTTCTATGTAGAATCGACAAGCAGCCTCACCTCTGCCGCCTATAATTAAAACACGTCCAAGTGTACCGCGCAGACTAATAGCTTCATGGCAATCTCTGCCATTTTTCTCACGCAGCTTTAATGCTTCTTGCATGTAATGCTCAGCTTCTTCTAATTGTGAGGCCCAGTAAAGAGTTTCGCCAAGGTCATAGCAGGTTGAAGCCAACTGATCATCTAATTCAGGAAAATAGTGTTTGTTGATCAAATAGGCGCGTCGAAAAAGATGAGCAGCTTGAACAAGATCCCCGTCGATTTTGCAGAGATAAGCGGCCGTTCCGAGTGAATTCAAGCCATGTCTAAGTCTCTCTTTCTTCTCGACAGACAAAGGGCTTTTGTTCTTTGACTTTCTTTCGGGCAAGTTCCAATCGTTTTTCTGCAAGGCTTTGTTTAGCAAGTCCTTTTCTGGAAGATCGCATTCAGGCAAATCAATTTCACTTATATCGACTTCATGTAGATCAACTTCATGTAGATCAACTTCTACCATGCGCAGAAATTGAGCTAACAGATCTGCCGTTTGTGGTCTCTCAATTTTGGGAATCTGTTTCAATCGATCGATTATCTGATTAAAGTGCTCTTGCGCGGCCTCCCTTCGATCAAGTGCAACAAAAGTCTGAGCCAGAGCCATGCGGCTGTCAAAAGCACGCAGCAACTTATCACTCATAGTCTTCTCCTGCAAGTCCAGAGCCTGCTTAAACTTCTCCTGTGCCAAATCAATTTGACCACTCTTGAAAGCCTCAACACCCTGCTGGTAGATAGCCTCAACCTGATTTTCTGGAGCACTCGTCAAAACAACTTCGGCGCTTGGCTCAAGAACATTTAACTTGGCTGCCGCTTGCTGCAGATACTGAGCACTAATGCTGTCACCAGCACGCTGAAAACCTTGGGACAAATTTACTAGGGCAGAAGACGAGCAGGCTAGACCTGTTGCAACCTTCTGTTTTTGTCTCTTCGACAAACTAGAAGACGAAGTTGCGGCCATTGGAGCGGCTTCTTTAGAAAGTTGAAGAAGCTTGACTCCTTCTTGCTTAGCCAATGCCGTTTTTTTCAATTGAAGAAGGACAAAAACACGCAGAGCCAAATTGCTTTTGTTACTGGGAGAACGAGAGCCTCTATCACTCTTACTACTCTCCAAACTCAGCTTTAGCAATCTATTTTTTTCGCCACTTTCACTGGCCTGCAGAGCCAAAGAGAGAAAACTCTGGGCCATATAATTGTCAACCAATGACTGGTTAAGATTGGCTTGAACTGGCGAATAAGAACCAGCGACAGCTCCTAGATCAGCCGCGACCAGAGGGGACTCCCATGTAGTAATTTTGGCATCTGGTCCAAAGAGAAAACTATCATAGGATGCTAGCGCTGCTTCAAAGCTATGGCCCAATGAAACAGTCAGAGCAAGGAACAGTGCGAATTTCTTAGACAGCTGCCTAGAGAATGGTTCCGCTCCTAGTTTCAAGCTCAATTCTCCATGGCATAAAATATTGATAGGTCTAGTTGAAGATAAAGCCTTAATACTAGGACTAGTCTAATTACTCGAAGTCGTCTAATTCCTGGGTCTAGTCTACATCAATATTAGCAGTATACTCTTCAATTTTAGGGGATAAAGGTGACCAATGAGTGATTACGGAGCCCAATTCAACTCGGTGGCAGATTTACTTTCCACCGCCACAAAGGGCCTCTACAACAAGATTGATCACATGCTTTTCAAGGCATTGGTCGCCTGCCTTAAAAGTGAAGATTATCAAGCAGTGAGCGTGGCGATTGATCAATTAGTCAAAGAACAAAAGCTAATTAGCATTCCCCCTCTTTACTTTGTCGCTAAAGCTCATCCCAATGATCGCGCCAGAAAGAAGGCCGAACTAGCCCTTACAAAGTTCAATCAAGATAAGCGGATTGCCGAGCTGACAGACGGCAAAGAAATTAAAGTAGCAGTAACTGAGCTAATCAAAGAATACGGAAACTATAAAAGTTAGCCTACAATTTTTAGTCAAGCTTTAAGTCAGTTTTCAATCAAGCTTTCTTCCAGGGATTTAGACCTTGTTTTTGCGTTGAGCGCATAAGGTTCGATGCTTTTTGCACAGGGGCAACTTCTTGCTCGAAATAAATGACTTTGAAGTACTGCAAGAACTGTTCTGTGGTGAAGCGCAGGGGCTCATCTTCGTGATGAGTGTCATGGCCATATATAGAGCTGAGAAATATTTGGCCGCGCTGCCTATCAAAACCAGTGAGAGGATACGGCTTATTGGCAGTGGGAGCAATGCCAGCAAAAGATGAGCTCTCTGGAACGAAATCTGACGAAACTGCTATAACAATTCGCTTTCTGGCAATTAAATCTGAAAGCTGAAGCAAGAGGTCTTGTGGTGAGCAATCAGCCGTCACCAGAGTGCCAGTAAAAGCAGCGGTCAAGGTTTCTATCACCTGCGACGAGCGAGAGAAGGCCTCATTGCGAGGCTCTGCCAGCTTGCTGGCCAGCCTGTGTTTTTGCGCTAGGTGAATACCATAAGCTTTCTCTAAAAGTGGGAACCAAAAACCATATTTTGCTACAAGACCATAACGGAGAATTTCTTCAGGGCGCGGCGGCATAACATCTAGTGGATTGCCATGCGCACCAGGAAAAGCAACAGAAAAGCTATGATCTAAATTTTCAGATAGTATGCGCAACAGCGCTCTCGGACGACTTTCGGCCAGAGAACTAACCCCAGCAGCAAAGAAAGCATCACCCATGGTGCCAAGGCGAACAGCACTAGGCTGTAGTGACATCTGAGGATAGTCGTTGTCGGCATATAAAGTCGGTTTGATTTCAGTAAATCTTTGTGCTGCTCCGGCTCCTTGATTAGACGAGGCTAGAATTCCCTTAGATTTAGCATCAGCACCTAAAGTATTGGCACATTGATAGGCAAAAGCACGGCGAAAATCATCCTGAGTCAAAACAGGCACTGTGCTAGAGGCAACCGCAGGCCGCTCACCAAGTATTTTGCAACCGACAGCGTAGATCATGCGCACAAAACTCTTCTCAGAATCGGAAAGGTGCTCGCTGTTCAAGACAGATGACATTTCAGGAAAATCGACGTAGCCACTAAAATCTAAATCTACTAGAGAATAAATGCGATCGACTGTGGCAGCTAACTCTGGCGAAAGTACAAGACTAGCAAAGCGCATATCGGTGGCCAGATGCAATGGTACAGGCGTGCCTGTTTTTGCCGATTGGCTGCGATTGACTTTACGATCATCAGATGGCCAAATTTCGCCATCGACTTCATCTATTTGATCTTGGCTCAAACCAGCATGGTTGCGAACATCTTGAGCAGGAGGTGGATCCGGTTTCACAACCCCCCAACTGCGCAGAGAGCTGGCGTCTTGACTGACTACAGCTGATGAAAATTTTGCAGCGTCTTGCAAGGGTGTAACATTTTGAACAGGTACAGTGTTCTGAACAGGAACAGCATCCTGAATTGTAAATGCGCTTAGAACTGGTGCGGCGTTCTGAACGGGCGCAGCATTCTCGACGGTAAATGCACTTAGAACTGGTGCGGCGTTCTGAATGGGAGCGGCATTCTGAACGGGTGCGGCGTTCTCGACGGTAAAAGCGCTCAGAACTGGTGCGGCGTTCTGAATGGGAGCGGCATCTTGTATAAGTTCAGCATGCTCAATGGATGCGGCAGTTTGAGCGACATTAGCTTCAATACCAAAAGTGGCATTCTCAAACACCGTAGCGCCTTGAGTAACCGTAGCAGCCTGGCCAAACGTGGCATTCTCAAAAACCGTAGCGCCTTGAGTGACCGTAGCAGCCTGGCCAAACGAAACATTCTGCTCAATGCTTTCAGGCTTAGCAAATGAAGCTTCAGCCATAGCAGGAGTGAATACAGATGGCCGATCCGCGTCTATTTGAATGTCGTCGCGCTCATGCTCAATAGCCATCTCGGCAGCGGCAGCACTATAGACCGGCGCGTAGTCTAAATTTGGATTGAAAGTCGATAGGTTAACCGGTGCAGCTGCAGCCACATTCGCGCTTGGAGCAACTGGAGACACAGGTGATACTGGGGCTGGCTGCAAGTAAGATGTATAACCAGGAAGACTTACCGGGTCGGAAAGTGAGACATCTAGACCATAGTTGTACTGTGAATTGCCTGGCTCGTTTACAAAAAACGAATACTCGGCAGCTGGGTCTTTGGCTTCTGGCGGTGCTTGAGGAAGAGGCGTCTGCGCCCCCTTTTTCTTACCTGGATCAGAATTATCAGACTTAGGCATTATTGACACAGAGGAGACTAATAACCTCGTCCGCCCCCCAACCATC
>JAGOSY010000078.1 GCA_018062085.1 bacterium
GAATAATAGAATAGATGGTTGAATTAGAGCTGGCATTACAGAGAACCTTCAGTGGAAAAGCACACAAAACCGAACAGTCTTTATGACCGTTTCTCGCTTGTCTTTCGCTCTGTCCAGAAGTTCACGATTTAATACCTGAATGAAAAGGGCCGCGAGGCCCGCTGTTTTATGTCTCAACTATAACGACTGTATCACACAAATTGAATATTGCAAATGAGAGATTTGATCTTTAATTGATTTGTTTCGATTTAGTTATTGCCATCATCAATTTCTTTAAGCAACTGCTCTATCTCTTTTGCCGGATAAACAGCTGACTTGGTCTCGTTTTGAAGTTGTTGGTAGAAATCGGAAAGAACAAATGCTATTGGTGCGTTGCGTCTAATTGTTGACTCAATTAGTGGCGTCAGTTTCTCCGTCATTAACTGATCGTTAGCGCAGATTGCTGTTAGATGCTCTATCCATCGACCTTTGCCGTAAAAACACAGCATCAAAGACTGAATTAAGCTGACGATACAGACAGCACGATCGTAGGAGTGGTGGCGTTGTAAAAAATCTTTTTCTTCTTGTCCTAAATCAAATTGGCTTGATAGGGCTAGTCCGAAATCACCATAGTAAAGATTGCCGTCGCAGAGAATATTTTTGAAGTGGGCGTCAAAGTGGACAAATCCATTGTCTCTAAAATACGACGAGACCAATGCGAACTGACTTTCAACATGAGTGACGGCGGCATCAGCGCTCGCACTATCTTTATTTAGCTCGAAACTAAGCCAGTCATGCAGTGTTAGCGGAATATACTGAAGAAACAGAACTAGATGTGCAGAGGCACCATGCAATCCTTCCAGTCGCTGTCGGACTGCCTGCGAATCATCCCAATACTCAACAGCAATATTTAAATCTTCGACTTCGCGGGCGGTCATTGTATGAGGCTTGTCGCACTCTACAACGCGCCAATGAAATAGAAGGGGAAAGTTAGAGCATTTCCCAGATAGGGCCCACTCTGTAGTTAGCTTATGAGCTGCTAACTCTCGCCAGGCGCCAAAACCAGCAGAGCCTAATCGGTATTGATAAAACATTGGTAGATGGAAGAGATTACTTGTCGACAAGAAGTTTTCGGAGCTTCTCTCAAGGTCAGTTAGTGGAATCTTCTTTGCGAAGACCTTATGACCGTCGATTTCAAAAAGCGCAGAACTGCCTCCCACTCCTTCGTGCATGGGCGTGGCTTTCTGAAGCAATGCCGATAGAGCACTATCGCTGTAGCCGGAGAGGTGGCTAGAAAGCTGCAAGTGTAGTTCCGAGCGTGATTTAGATGGCACAAAAAGACTCTTGATTACGGGCGTGAAAGTGATTCAAATGGGGTCATTGCGGGAACATTTTAGCCATGCCAATACCCGGAGATGCCCGCCCTGATAAGCAAGCGGCGGAAGGCAAAGAGAATAAGGATACCAACGCTGGTCATTTGATTGACTGGTGGGAGAGTTTCGCCAATAGTGCCCCAAACTCAGCCAAAGAGCAAGTGGCAATGGCCGGTACTGGCATACTGGCTCTCGGGCTAGCTGTAAAATTTGGTCCGAAGGCGGGCAAGGCTGCGGTCAATGCCATTGAAAGCGTGGCTAAAGTTGAGATACCAGCCTTTAGCTCAGTCAAGCCACTAGCCGATAGCGCCAAGGTGGGCGAAAACATACCTGGTTTGGTCAAAGTAGCAAGCGACAGTTGGCTGGCCCGTATCTATGACTCGTCCAAAAGTAGTGTCGTGCGCTTGCATTCAGACGACGGTTCAGCCTTAGGTTCTGGCTTCTTTGTCGATGGCGAAAAACGCTTACTAGCCACTAGCTATCACGTCGTCGCTCGTCTAGAGCATAACAAGCAAGTGGTGAGACTTTTCGGTGGACGGTCATACGAAGCCAGTGTCATTGCAATTGACGAGGGCGCAGACCTGGCACTTCTCAAAATTGCTGGCAACCCGGCCTTTAGGTTCGATGCTCTGAAGTTGGGCAATCCGCTCTACGCTGAATCTAAAAGAGCGGCAGCCATTGGTTATCCGAAAAATGCAGAACTGCCTGTAATCTCTCCTGGCAGCTTAAACTATCTTGCCTACACTGGCCAATCTCGGCTCGGCTTTACTATGAAGACCTATCACGGCAATTCTGGTGGACCAATAGTCGGTCGTGATGGCTCGGTTTTGGCTGTATTAACAAACGGAGTAGAGGCGGGAAGTCACTCTGCACCAACCAGTACGGGATACAACGTTGAACATTTGCGCACTTTAGTTAATTTAGCTCGCCATCGCGAAATAAAAGACGGTGTCCTTTATGTTGATACCGAAATTTTGCGGCAGGGTAGAAAAATGATTTCTAGCGAAGAGCTCAAGGCATTGCAACGAACACCAAATACAATGGCAACTCTTGAACAACGACTCGGTGTAAAAGTACTCAAGCAAGAAGTTCAGTAGCGGGTCTATATATATAATAGACTTCTCAGGAACTCACGCACTGAAGCCGTGTATTGCTCGACATCAACGTCGTATATGTCATTGTGTGAGGCATTTTCGAGCCTAGCAAAAGTCTTTTGAGGCTGAGCCAATGAGAAGAGTTTCTCTGAGCAAGTAATTGGTATTACTTTGTCGTGAGCTCCGTGCACAAGCAAAAGTGGTGCATGGGGCTGCTGCAGTATCTTTGCATTATCGAGTTGCTCGTCGGTGGAGAACAGTGCATCTGGATAGAGCCTAAGCCAGAAGAGTTTGAGACGAGCAAGATCGCGCAGTGATATGTAGGGAGATTGCAGGATGATTCCAGCAACATGCTTTTGAGCCGCTAGGTGGCAGGCAATGCCTGTCCCTAGTGATTCACCAAACAATACTACGTCTTGTTCGCTGTAGTGCTTGTTTGAAAGCAGCCAGTCAAATGCTGCAGTGCCGTCTTCTTTCATTTTTATGATAGAAGGCGTTCCGTTACTTAGGCCATAACCTTGATAGTCATAGATGAAAACCGACATCCCCTGACGCAGAAACATTGCTATGAGAGGCATTCGATTGGTCAAATTGCCACCATTGCCGTGGCTAATTAGAACTACCTGTTTGGCTTTTGCCGCTGGCAAATACCAGCCATGAA
>JAGOSY010000016.1 GCA_018062085.1 bacterium
GCCGCCGTTCACCGGGGCTTTGTTTTTCAGCTTCGCTTGCGCTAACCGATCCACTTAACCTTCCGGCACTGGGCAGGAGTCAGCCCCTATACATCACCTTACGGTTTAGCAGAGACCTGTGTTTTTGTTAAACAGTCGCTTGAGCCTCGTCGCTGCGATCATCTCAGGCTTCGGACGCGAAGTCCTACACCCTACCATGACACCTCTTCTTCCGAAGTTACGAGGTTATTTTGCCGAGTTCCTTAGAGAGAGTTATCTCGCGCACCTTGGTATTCTCTACCTGACTACCTGTGTCGGTTTAGGGTACGAGCACACATTATCCTGGCTTTCGCCGCTTTTCTCGGCAGCGTGGCATCTACACAATTTGCTCCTTAGAGCATTTCTTACTCGGCCTTACTTTGTAACGCCAGGGCGGATTTGCCTACCCTGACTAGCTACGCCTTTGGAGGTACAAAACCAAACTGTACCCTGTGTATAGCCTCCTGCGTCCCGACTTAGCTCCTAGCGGATAATAAGTGGCACGGGAATATTAACCCGTTGTGCATCGGCTACGCCTGTCGGCCTCGCCTTAGCTCCCGGCTAACCCCACGTGGACGAACCTTGCGTGGGAACCCTTAGTCTTTCGGTGCATTGGATTCTCACCAATGTTTTCGCTACTTAAGCCGACAGTCTCACTTGTGCTTCGTCCATAAGTGCTTACGCTCTTACTTCGACCTACAACACAACGCTCCCCTACCGATCAATTTTTAACGTTGATCCTACGATTTCGGTGCCATGCTTAGCCCCATACGTTTTCGGCGCAGAATCGCTTGACTAGTGAGCTATTACGCTTTCTTTAAATGGTGGCTGCTTCTAAGCCAACATCCTAGTTGTCAATGCAACTCCACCTCCTTAATCACTTAGCATGAACTTTGGGACCTTAGTCGGTAGTCTGGGCTGTTTCCCTCTTGAGTACGGAACTTATCTCTCGCACTCTCACTGCCAGATAATGACGCTACAGGTATTCGGAGTTTAACTCGATTTGGTACGGATTTTCTCCGCCCGCACCGAACTAGTGCTCTACCCCCTGTAGGATAAATCTGACGCGGTGCCTCAACGCCTTTCGGGGAGAACCAGCTAGCTCCTGATTCGATTGGCATTTCACCCCTAAACACAGCTCATCCACCGATTTTTCAACATCGGTTGGTTCGGACCTCTACGCATTGTTACACGCGCTTCATCCTGGCCATGCCTAGATCATCAGGGTTCGGGTCTACCACACGTAATTATCAACGCCCTTATCAGACTCGGTTTCCCTTTGGCTTCGCATGTTAACTGCTTAACCAACTACGTACGGTAACTCGCCGGCTCATTCTTCAACAGGCACACTGTCACACTATAAATAGTGCTCCAATTGCTTGTAAGCACACGGTTTCATGTTCTATTTCACTCCCTCTCACGGGTTCTTTTCACCTTTCCCTCGCGGTACTTGTTCACTATCGGTCGTCAGTCAGTATTTAGCCTTACCAGATGGTCCTGGCAGATTCGTACAAGATTTCTCGTGTCCCGTACTACTTGGGATACTCCCAGATGTCGAAAGTTTTCGTCTACCGGACTGTCACCGTCTTTGGTAGCCCTTTCCAGAGCTCTTCAACTAACTTTCTTCAATTCTTTATAGAGTCCCGCAACCCCAATAAGACTTACGTCCTACTGGTTTGGGCTGTTCCCCGTTCACTCGCCGCTACTTAGGGAATCACTGTTTTGTTTTATTTTCCTCTCGGTACTAAGATGTTTCAGTTCCCGAGCTTACCTCGTCACACCCTATGTATTCAGATGTGCGTCGCTGACATTACTCAGCGGGGTTGCCCCATTCGGAGACCCACGGATCTTAGTCTATAACGACTCCCCGTGGAATTTCGCAGTTTATTGCGTCCTTCATCGGCTGCTGACGCCAAGGTATCCACCGTGCGCTCTTAGTAGCTTAACCAACGTCTAGAAGATCTTGTGTTTATGATAACAAGCTTGCTTGGCGTGCGTCTTCTAGACTGCTGCTGCATGTGATTGCTCACACACAACTACTTGGTGGAATACGGACCTCAATATGTAGTTTTCAGGGTACGGAATCGGAATTAGCAGCCTCACGACCGGCTGTCGGACTTGGTGTCCGACTGAGTGAATAACTATATCACACCAATCGGACTTTTGAAGAGTGATTTGTTTAGAACAAACTCACCCTTCGAAATCGGCCACTAGAGCGCTTCTTAGGCACCTTCGCTTCGTTTTGGAAAGCATAACACATCGATTTGATGGTTGTCTTTCCTCCGTATCAGATTTGGTTACTTTCGTTACCATCTCTAATTCTTTGAGACACTTACTCGCTTTTCTAGTCTTAATAAAAACTAGTTTTTCGCTTTCAGTATTGCCGTTCATTTTGTTGCGAGCACTTGCATGCCGCATGAACAGCTGATTTCTGGAGGCTAGCGGAGTCGAACCGCTGACCTTCTCCGTGCAAAGGAGACGCTCTACCAACTGAGCCAAGCCCCCGGGCTTTTGCAAACTGCTTTTAGTGTCGTGCGACTTTTGACGTTCCTTTGTTGAGGAACACGTTCCATTTGGTGGGGAACAAATCGCGTAACAAGCAGCTCGCTTGAGCATCTTTCCGCTCTGCGGTGTCTCTGTATCTCATACTATCAAGAACGAGATTCGTGCGACAGCTTTGTTGCAGAAAGTGTTACTTACTGGGCCATCCTGGACTCGAACCAGGGACCTCACCCTTATCAGGGGTGCGCTCTAGCCACCTGAGCTAATAGCCCGCAGCCAAAAAAGAATACCACTGGCTCACTCTCTTGTCCCAACCTCCGCACTGTTGTTTCAAGGATCTTCACAATACAAGACGAAACCCGGTCAGTTAGCACATCTTGCAACTTCACCATGTTGTACATTTCTCGCTCTCTTATTACTGTTCCCCGAGCCAAACGATTTTTATCAGGCACCCTCAACTTTTCCTCAATTAATGACAACTGTGTAACTAAGACAACAACAGGGAATTTCAATTGCAATATATACTTGGCATCCCCCCCCAGAAAAAAACTCCACCTTTTCTCTGCCACCTCCTTTGAGTGAACCTACTTATATATAGATATCGATGGCAATGCCTGGACGAGACTAAAATGCACAGACGAGCTAAATAGATGGACATTGAAATCGACCCCCAGGCCGAGACAGTTATCTTTCGCAGCGAGGGCAAAGCCGAGCACCACTATCGCCGTGGCGATATCATCGGCGAGTCATATCAGTTAATAGATTTGATTGGTCAGGGCGGAATGGGCGTGGTTTATCGCGTCAAGCATTTGATTCTAGGAAAGCAATACGCCCTCAAATTGCTGGCCCCAAATCATATTAACAGCCAAAGCTGGCGTCGCTTTGAGCTAGAAGGGCGCTCTCTTGCCAAACTCAATCACGCCAATATTGTCTCTATCCACAATATGGGCATCGACAAAGCCTGCCCTTACTTCATTATGGATTTGCTGCAGGGAATGTCTCTAGCTGATCGCATCAAAAGCTCTGGCCCGCTGAGCGAAAAAGAGAGCCTTGAGATTTACATGCAGGTTTGCGCTGGAATCTCTTGCGCCCACAAAAGCGGTATCATCCACCGCGATATCAAGCCAGGCAATATCATGCTGGTGCCGGCCGCTAGTGGCGTTTTAGTAAAAATCGTAGACTTCGGCATGGCCCGTCTGCAGGTACCAAGCGGCAGCACTAGTCAAGCGCTAACTGCCAGCGGCGAAATATTTGGCAGCCCTTATTACATGAGCCCTGAGCAAACACTGGGTGAAGAGATGGATGCTCGTAGTGATATTTATTCGCTGGGCTGCTCTCTCTTTGAATCACTTACTGGTCAAGTACCTTTTGCCGGCACCACAGCCATTCAAACACTGATGATGCATCAAGAAGATCTGCCTCCAGTGCCTTCAAGTTTGCATTCCATTGGCAAGATATCACCAGCCATGGATGCAGTAGTGGCACGCTGCCTTAAAAAAGAGGCAAAGCAACGCTACCAATCAGCGGACCAACTCGCTATTGATCTACAGCGCATCATTGACGGCAAACCAATCGGTAGCCCCTCCCTTGACCTAGGCAGCCGCAGACTTACAGCTCTAAGCACCTACGCAGAGGGCATTGAAGATAGAGCGGGTGGTAGAGCGGGCAGTGAAGGTGAAGCCGCAGTCAAAAATCACCGTAAAGACACAGTCAAAGAACAAGCAATGTCAGGCTTTCTCAGTCAGCTAAGGCAGCCCAAATTGGCACTATCACTAATTGCCATCACGGCTCTTATTTTGATAGTAGGGTTAGCAGCAATAGTAGTGATTTCAGGAAGTCCCGAAAAAACCAAAGAGCAGATCATTCGAAAACATACAGTCCAAGAACCCCTTGCACTAGATGATGCCCTGACGGACCAAATTCCAGAGAAAGTCAAAAGGGGAAACGCCCGATTTGGAGGCCTAGTACGCAAAACCATTCACGATTTAAAAGTCGAAGATGAGCAGCACAAAGCAGCAGAAACCAATAATGCAGTGGACAACCCGTTGCTGCAACCAGACCGAAGTTTAGTGCTGACAAAGCCAGCCCAACTCAAAGAACTCTATGACGCTCCCGATATCTCTGCGGGTGTAAGAACCATCAACGGCCGAAGCATGCGCTGTTTCAATTTTCCCACTACTGTGAGAATCGGTAGAATTCATACGAATGACAGCAACGACCAAGATGCTAGAGGCCGAGTAATTTTCCCTGCTGAAGAAAACATTGACCTGCACTTAGACTCGATTGTTGACGATTGCCCATCACTAGTAGACAAGCTTAAAGCAGATGATATTTTCAGCTTGCGACTTGACAGCCTAGAAAAAGCTGGAGAAGTGACCAAGCGCCTAAGCAAATGGACAAACCTGCACAGCCTAACTATTGACGGCGGGCAAATTACCGACGCAGAGCTAGAAACTCTTGATCAACTCAAAACGCTCAAACATCTTTGGCTTAAGAAGCTCTCCTTTGATTGGAAATTATTTGTGCGATTGAAAGTACTGAAGCAGCTAGACACGCTAGAAATTGAAGATTACACGCAGTTCAACGAGCTTCTGCTCAATCTACCCACCATGCCCAAGCTTGAGCTGCTGCGCCTAGAGGGCGATGGAAAAAATTGGCTGACCGAGAAAAGCATCGCCTCTCTGGCCAGGCAACCAAAGCTGAAAGCAATCAAACTCAAGAACAAAGACCTCAATGAAAAGATTGATGCTCTAAGAGGAACAAAGTCAAAACTAGGCAGCTCCCCAGATGAGTTGCCCATATATGACTGGCGCAAGGGCTTTGCCAAACTCAAGCGTGTTGAAAGCATTACTTTCGAAGAACCAAAATGGAGCAAAAAGCAAATTGCAGAATTCTTGCGCACTGTCCCTGCTGCCCGCGTTAACAAGTGGGCTACAAAACAAAATGGTTATTGAAAATTGGTGATTAAGCAAAATGCGCATTGAAATAGACCACCAAGCTCAGACCGTCACCTTTAGTAGTGGAGGCAAAATTGAGCACCACTATGAGCGCGGCGACATCGTTGGCGATTCTTATCAATTGATTGCCTTGATCGGTCAAGGCGGAATGGGTGTTGTATATCGAGTACAGCATTTGATACTCGATAAGCCATTCGCCCTTAAGCTCCTCGCCCCAAATCAAATCAATAACCAGAGCTGGCGCCGCTTCGAAACAGAAGGACGAGCACTGGCAAAACTAAATCACCCCAATATAGTTTCAATCGCCAACATGGGTATTGATAGAGGCTGCCCTTACTTTGTTATGGATTGGCTAAACGGCATGTCACTAGCTGAACGAATAGCTGAATCAGGACCGTTAAGTGAAAGAGAAAGCCTAGAGATATTTCTGCAAGTATGTAGCGGGCTCAGTTGCGCTCATAAAACCGGCATTATTCACCGCGATATTAAGCCTGCCAACATCATGCTAACTGAAAACACCATAGGCACTGAAGTGAAGATAGTTGATTTCGGCATAGCTAGCCTGCAATCGATTGAAAGCTCTAGTCGACAGGCATTGACAGCTAGTGGTGAAGTTTTTGGGTCACCTCTATATATGAGCCCAGAACAAACTCGCGGGGAACAACTAGACGCACGCAGCGACCTTTACTCGCTAGGCTGCTCTCTTTTCGAAACTCTCACTGGCCAGGTACCTTTTCGCGGAACATCAGCTCTTGCCACCTTGATCATGCATCAAGAAGCAGAGCCACCAAAACTTTCAAGTATGTTGGCAAGAAAGAATTTCAATTCTTCAATAGAATCTTCGCTTGACTTATTGCTAGCACGGTGCCTAAGCAAAGATATCAAGCAGCGCTACCAATCAGCAGATCAACTGGCTGTCGATATTCAGCGCATCGTTGATGGCAAGCCAATTGGCAGCGGCAGCCGCATTGGTGAGCATCAGTCGGCAGATAGAGAAGATCAAATCACTTCGCCAGAAGCGGCTCATGCCGAGCATCCCGTTAGCACAAATAGAATGGCACTGAAAACTATTTTGGTAGCAATACCAATATTAGCTTTGCTTAGCTTCACTATTTCACAATGGTTGAACAAACCAGGTCAACATACTAAGCCAGCACAACAAGCTAATCCAGAACACAAGCAAGGCGAAATAGAACGACAAAACAGTGCCGTTAAACCATCAGCTGCAGGGCTGGGCCAGCTGAAAGCAGCATTAGGGGAAGAAGGCAAAACCCCAATAGCCCTGACCCCAGAGAAGTTAAAAGCCCTAGCCAACAGCCCACCGATCTCACGTGAAATAAAGCAAGTTAAAGGCAAAAGAATGCGCTGTTTCCAATTTCCCACAGTGGTGTCCATCGGAGAAATAGAAGGTGTGGGGCAAGTACGCCAGGAGGCCAAAGGCGAAGTTAAGATACCAGAAGAACTTGGGGTCTATCTCCGCTTAAATTCAATCATCAATCAATGCCCAGAGCTAATTGACAAAATTGCCGTTGATGACATCGATAACCTCCGCTTAAACGACCTAAAGCCTGCCAGCCCTGTACTAGAGCGCCTGGCTCGATGGACCAATCTGACGAAACTAACCATAGACAACGACATTTTGTCCGATGCCGACCTAACAAGCCTAGACAAACTAAAGAATCTTAGATCTCTCGAGATCAGATCTTTTACTTTCAACTGGAAGCCATTCACAGAGCTCAAGCTGCTCAAGCATCTCAATACGCTCCATCTAAGCAAAAGCGAGCAGCTCAATCCTATCTTGCAAAATCTACCGCCCTTACCTGCACTACAAACTCTCGAACTAAGTGGCCAAGTTGATCAGTGGTTAACAGCTAGAAGTGTTGCCGCCTTAGCCAAACAAACAAACCTCAGAGTGCTCTCACTGAAGACAAAACAACCTGCCGTTGATAAAGTTCTTCCCAGCAGCGCTGTCGCGAGCGACGAACAAGACAATATAAAGGAGCTGCCAATAACTGACTGGGTTAACGCGTTCAGCCAACTGAAGAGCCTAGAAAGACTTGAAATAGCGAAGCCTGAAGCAAGCAAAGAGAGCATTCAAAATTTTCTGCACCATGTTCCTGCGGCGCGAAGCAATCACTGGGCTGAACAATTGGGCTACAGTCCTTCAGTTAGATAAATAGAATTTGGAGATAAGGGGATTCGAACCCCTGGCCTCACGGGTGCGATCCGTGCGCTCTACCAACTGAGCTATATCCCCATCTCGAATTAAACCAAGAGACTTCACTCTAAATTATACGAGATTTCCCCAAAACGCCCCACTTGTCAATCGCAGATAAAGACCTAGCAATTGTTTCAGGCAATGGCCTTAAAGCTTTGACAACACCCAATTACAGCAGTAAAGCTAAACACATTGTTAAATGGCGCCAATGTAGAATGATCGGTTAGTATAAAGGACTCTTATCTTCTGACAGGTTAGCAATGAACGTCTCTTCCAAAATTACTCAAAAGCTAGCTGCTCTGCTAATTTTGACTGCGGGCGTCTACATGTCTTCAGAATTCGCCGATGGCAAATTCGTCCGGGCGGCTTCTGAAAACACCGCAGCAGCAAAAGTCGGCACAGCCGCACCAGATTTTACCTTGACTGACACCAACGGTAAGAAGCAAACCCTATCTTCATATAAGGGTAAGCTTGTAGTACTTGAGTGGCTTAATCATGGCTGCCCCTTCGTCAAGAAGCACTACAGCTCTGGCAACATGCAAGCTTTGCAAAAAGAATACACCGCAAAAGATGTAATCTGGTTGTCGATAGTCAGCTCTGCTGAAGGCAAACAAGGCTTCCAAAGCAATGCCGAACACAACACCGCCATGAAAGCTTCAGGTGCGACACCAACAGCAATACTAATAGATAGCGACGGCACAGTTGGCCATCTATATGGTGCCAAGACCACACCACATATGTTTGTCATCAACAAGAAAGGCGAGCTAGCCTACGCTGGCGCCATCGACGACAAAACCAGTGCCGATGCTGAAGACGTCAAAACTGCTAAGAACTATGTTCGCGCATCACTTGACTCTCTGCTCAAGAACAAAACACCCAAAGTTGCTTCAACTCAGTCTTATGGCTGCTCAGTAAAATACGCTCAGTAGACTCTGACTGCTAAGAATGAAACAACCAAACTTTGAACTCAGCAAGATAATTGGCTGGGCCTTCATTGTTTGCTTTTGTCTAGCCAATCTCTACTTTGGCTTTATGAGCGGCCAGACCGCCCTGAGCGACCCTGACACTTGCTGGCTGGTGGCTTTAGGTCAGCACATCTATCAACACGCTAGCCTTCCAGCAGTAGATCCCTTTTCATGGACATTGACTTCAGAGCTTGCCGATAGACAGCCCTATATCGCCTACCAATGGCTCAGTGCCCTGATTTTTGCAGGAATCTATAAATTTGGTGGAGCTGCCGCTCTGCTCTACTTCACTGCCTTGACTATCATTACTAGCTTCGTCATGGTGCCCTTATTCGCTGCCAAAGTTTTGCGTATTTCACCACTGCTTGTGGCTTTAGCAGCCAGTGTAGCCATTAGCGCTGGCAGCTTTCACTTTCCCTGCCGCCCTGAAATTTTTTCATACCTGTTCCTCTCTGTACTTATTGCCACAGTGGTCAAGATCAGCGAAAACAAAGGCACTCGGCCGTTCTTCGCCTACGGTTTTAGCG
Organism: bacterium; assembly: GCA_018062085.1. Taxonomy (GTDB): domain Bacteria; phylum Cyanobacteriota; class Vampirovibrionia; order Obscuribacterales; family Obscuribacteraceae. The sequence continues at coordinate 9,188 of JAGOSY010000016.1, forward strand.
CTGCATTGTTTTTTGCCATATGGGCCAATCTCCACACTGGTTTTGTCATCGGTTTAATCGTACTGGCCGTGGCGTCACTAACAACTTGCCGCCTGCCACTGTTGGCAAGCCTTCTTGGCGCTCTAGTGGGCAGCATGACCACTCCATATGGAATAAATCTCTGGCAATATTTGCCCCATCTGTTTTTTTCGCAAGCAAATAAATACAACCTAGAACTGTTTCCGCTTACAGCCTATGAGCTTTTATCTTTCGACTTCCTCGCCTTTGACATCATAGGCTTGGCTCTAATAGCAGGTCTTATCTCAGACATCGCAATGCAAGTTAATCACAAGATCAAGCATCAGCGATTTTCACCAAAAATATTCAACCATTTGCCATGGCTCATACTTTCCCTCGCTAGTTTCTTTGTAGCACTGCAAAGCCGACGCATGGTGCCGTTTGCCACCTTGACAGCCATGGGTTTTGTCTATCAATTTTTGATTACTCATAAAGAGGCCTTTTCTAAATGTAGTCAGGGGAGTCTACAAACGATCAAGCGTCGCTACTATTTGATTCCACTACTGCTAGCTATAATGGGCGTAAACACTGCCATATCACTATTTCAGGCCGCATTACCCAGTAGTACATTTGGCTTCGTTGTGCCCAAAGCTGCTCTTGAATTAATCACTAAAACAAGGCCCGAAGGGAGGCTCCTCAACGATCCCCAATATGGTGACGTGATGGTTTTGGCTGACGGAGAGAAAGCCCAGGTATTCATAGATACACGCTTTGATGTCTACGGGGATAAAATCACCCTAGACTACTGGCAAATGGCAAATTGTCGTGGCCCTTGGCAAAAACTATTAGAGCAATATCAAATCGGCTGGGTATTCTTTCCGCCCAGGGCTCCAATCGTCAGCAAGCTTGCTCACGATTCAGCCTGGCAAACAGTTTTCAAAGACGAGAACGCCGTAATTTTGGTCAAGCGCTCCAAGCAAAGTTCAGGGCAATTTGAACAATTCAAATAATTCAAGCAATTCAGACAATTCAAGTGATCAAAAAGATCAAGCCACAAAGAAGTCAGTCAAAGGTTTTCCATGGCTCTATTGTTCACTTCTGTACGGCCTAGCCTTAGCAGCAATATTTGCTGAAAAAATGTTGCATGGTTTTATTTTTGCGGCAGAAGATGGCCGGGTACAAAACTATCCAGCTTTCGCCGCACCTGGATTTTTATGGACACCACTTTTACTCACTGGTTTTCCGGTACTAGCCGATCCACAAACCAGCCTGTTCTATCCTTTTTGTTTTATCTTTAAGCATTTGCTTCAAGGCAATCAGGCCTATCAGGGCTGGAACTTATATGTACTAAGTGCCTATTTTCTTAGCGCCTTATTTGCTGCACTGTTTGCCTACCGTCTAACAAAATCAAGCTTAGCAGCCATGATTGCCGGGCTGGTCTACGGCTTTGGTGGCTATCAAATTTCTGAGCTGCGGCACATTCAGATAATTCAAACAGCAGTTTGGCTGCCACTTCTGCTCTACTTTGTCGAAGTTCTGCGGCTTAGAACTAAGTGGACAACGCTGCAAATAACTCTAATGGCTGGCACTAGTGCTCTGGCAATTCTTGCTGGCCATCCCCAAACTGCCGCCTACATATTTGTCGCTACCTTGGCTTATGCTGCCTTTGGCAACATTTCTAAAAAAGCGGCCAGCAACAAAGAAAATATCAAACAAGCTTTGATTGTCACGGCCTTGAGCACCACTGCAATTTTATTCGGCGCCGCTATTGCAGCGGTTCAGCTTTTACCTTCGTATGAACTGTCACAGCAAAGTGTTAGAACCACCTTTGGCTACAAAGACTTCTTAGTGGGCGAACTGGAGCCCCTGCAGATTCTTGGTTTCATCATGCCTTATCTGCTTGGAGGCAAATTTGGAAGCCTTGAGGGGCTGCCATTTTCAGAGCAAGGTCCACCGCCTGGACTTCTATTTTTTGGCTTTGCCCCAATAGTACTTTCAATTTTTGCCATGGCACGCCTCAGAAGCCAAGCGGTGGTGCCTTATTTCATTGCCATCATAGTGCTGTCGTTTCTCTTCGCCTTAGGGGCTCACACTCCCCTGGCAAGACTCTTTCATGCCATTCCGATATTGGGCTCTTTTCGTGGACTCTATCGCGTACTACTACTACCAGCTTTTGCTATTAGTATTCTCAGCGCCCTAGCTATTGCCAAAATAGAAAGCCAAGAAACTTCTACTAACACATTAACACTCAAACAAGAGCTGTTGGCCAACTGGCAAAAGCTAGGCAAATGGAAACACCTAGCGCTCTGTTTATATACGCTAGTTGGCGCTCTAGTGCCGACGTTTCTTTTTGGCACCCTGCCATTGCTGCTATACAAATTGAGACCGCAGCAACTATGGCGAAAAGCCTTACTTTTAGCCAGTATATTCGCCGTGATTTTTTCGTATGCCGTCAACTCGCAGTGGTTCCAAAAGTCACCACCAATTGCTCAATTTAGCCCGCCCAGTGGTTGTGAACAATTAAAAGCGAAACTACAAGAGAAGAACCAACGCATTTTTACTTTGCGCGGTTTAGCTGCCGACCCAGGCGAGTATCCTGCCAACTTGAGTCGCCTCTGGGGCGTGAGCAATGCCTCAGGCTACGAACCGCTGATGCCTAGGCGTTATATGAAGCTATTGGGCATTGCCGAAGGCGGTTTTTTACAACCACCGTGGCGCATTAAAGCCCAAGATCGCTCTTTTGATATTTGCGCAGTGCGCTATTTGCTAGCACCAGCTGATGCCTTTGGTGGCCGCGCTTTCGTCGATGAGGCCTGGAAATACTGGAAGCTAGTCAGTCAAGCTGATGGTGTACTTTGCTACGAAAATACTCGAGCACGACCACGATTTTATATTGTGCCAGAGCACAGAAAAGTGAGTGAACAAGAGGCTCTTATAGCAATCAAAACTAGTGCCTTATCAAATGGAGAAATATTCGATCCAGAAACAATGGTTCTGATCGAAAGCGAGCAGTCACAAAATCAGTCACGAGAGAATGCTGCAACAACAACAACAACTAATTCAGCAGTCGGTGCCTCTATCAGTGCCATAGAGATAAGCAAACTCACCGATGAGCGCATTGAACTTTCAACTGAATCAGATTTTAGCGGCTATCTAGTGGTGGCAGATCAATACTACCCTGGCTGGAAAGCTTCGCTAGACAGTCAAGCCACGCCAATTCTTAGAGCCAACTACGTACAGCGAGCACTCACTCTACCGGCAGGAAAACACAAAGTTGTTTTCACTTATGAACCAGAATCGTATCGCCTTGGTTTGCAAATTAGCTCAATAGCGCTAGGTCTATTGGTTCTAGTAGCCGTTGTCGGGACATTGCTAGGGCTATTGCTTGGCCAACCCTGGCCTATGCGAGCTAGAGACAAATAAACTAGCTACGAGCTGACAACGTTTTTGCTGTGTTTTCAAAACGGTCATATTTTCCTAAGAAAATATGACCGTTTAAGAAATTGATTTCACACCAACGGCGATAAGTACTAGCTCTGTCCCATCGCCGGATCAACAGCCACAGTGTAATCAACGCCGTCTAAGCCAAAACCAAAGAGCTTGAGAAACTCTGAGCCATAGCTTTCGTAGTCCGAAATCTCTTTGAGATTCTCGGTGGTCACTTGCGGCCAAAGTGCATCGACTTTTGCTTGCACATCAGAGTCCATCTCTTTATCGTCGATACGAATGCGACCGGCAGCGTCAAGATTTGGCTTAGCGCCATTGTAGAGATTGCTAGCAAAAAGACGATAGATTTGTTCGATACATCCTTCGTGGGTGTTCTTTTCTTTCATCACTTTGTAGAGCAGTGAAATATAGAGCGGCACCACTGGAATGGCTGAACTTGCTTGAGTAACCAAAGCTTTGTTGATTGACACGTAGGCCTTGCCGCCAGTAGCTGCCAACTGTTCATTCAATTTTTTAGCGGTGGCCTCTACGTCGAGTTTGGCAACACCAATTGAACCGTCGCGGTAAATAGGCCATGTTACTGCTGGTCCGATATAAGAGTAAGCAACAGTAATGGCGCCGTCTGCCAAAACTTTCGCTTGGCGCAAAGCGTCCATCCACATTTGCCAATCTTCTCCACCCATCACTTGTTTGGTGTCGGCAATTTCTTGCTCGCTGGCTGGCTCGATTGTTACTTCTCTGACTAGATCTTTGTCAGTATTGAGTGTCTTAGCTGTAAAGGTATGACCAACAGGTTTAATAACCGATTTGAACAGAGTGCCTGACTTAGGATGCATACGCTGCGGTGAAGCCAAACTGTAAACAACCATGTCGACTTGGCCAAGGTCCTTCTTGATTACTTCGATAGTTTTTTCTTTGATAGCATCAGAAAAAGCATCTCCGTTAATGCTATGGGTATAAAGACCAGCCGTTTTGGCTTTGCGGTCGAAAGCAAGGGTGTTGTACCAACCAGCAGTGGCTGTCTTGCCGTTCTCTGATGGCTTTTCATAGAAGACTCCTAAAGTAGCGGCCCCGCCGCCAAAAGCTGCGCTGATGCGCGACGCCAGGCCATAGCCAGTAGAAGCACCGATGACAAGTACTTTTTTTGGAGCAGCATTGATTGGCCCCTGCTTTTTCACATAGTCGATTTGCTCTTGCACATGAGCTTCGCAACCCACAGGGTGGGCTGAAATACAGATAAAGCCGCGAATGCGCGGTTCGATCACCACAAGATTCTCTGTAGATGTCATGCTCACCTTACTATTCTCCATACTGCAAGAACCAGATCTTCGCCTGTGGCCATGCTTGCTGTCAACTGTAACTAGCAGCAACATTGAGAGAGCCGGAATGCTTAAAGTGCTAAAGTATTACCGTTAGACTAATATTGAACTACGAATACTGAAATAAGAACGTAGTTACCAGCGAGGTGCACAACATGCATCTAGACGTGGTGCTTTTGTCGCGCCTACAATTTGCGCTGACTCTGATGTTCCACTACATCTTTCCACCTTTGACCATTGGTCTTGGTTTATTGATGGTGATTATAGAATGGCTCTGGCTCAGAACTAAAGACCCATTCTATAAATCAATGGCGCTCTTTTGGACCAAACTGTTTGCCATTAATTTTGCCATGGGTGTAGCCACTGGCCTAGTGATGGAATTTCAATTTGGTACCAACTGGGCAATTTATTCGCGCTTTGTTGGTGACATATTTGGCTCGGCCTTAGCGTCAGAAGCGATTTTCGCCTTCTTTCTTGAGTCAGGCTTCTTAGCCGTTTTAGTTTTCGGCTGGGATAAAGTCAGCCCCAAAATGCATTTCTTTTCCACCTGCATGGTGGCACTCGGCTCATTGTTCTCTTCAGTATGGATAACAATTGCCAATTCGTGGCAGCAAACCCCCGCCGGATATCACATAGTAAAATCGGCAAATGGCTTCTGGAGAGCGGAAGTAACCGACTTCTGGGCCATGTGCTTTAACCCATCTATGGTGCACCGCATGCTGCACGTCTGGTTGGGTTGCTTTATTCTTGGTGCCTTCTTCGCTCTTAGCGTTGGCGCCTTTTACATACTGAAGAACCAGCACACAAAGTTCGCAAGAAAAACTATAGCAATATCGCTGGTTTACGCCGCCCTAAGCAGCCTAGCCATGCTTGGTTCGGGCCACTTTCAGGCTGATGCAGTGGCTGTCAACCAACCAGCCAAACTAGCCGCATTCGAAGGTCACTATGAAACCGGTAGCAGTGGCACACCACTTTATGCTTTTGGTTGGCCCGATGAGCAAGAAAAGAAAGTCAAGTTCGGCTTAGCCATACCAGGCATGCTCAGTATGCTCGTGCACGGCAATTTCAATCAACCAGTCACTGGCCTTGACAAATTTCAAGAAGAAGACCGGCCGCCAGTTTTCATACCCTTTCAAACTTATCACTTGATGATTGCTCTGGGTGTAGCCTTCATTGTTCTTTCACTGCTTGGCCTAGTCCTACTCAAGTACAACCTTCTGTATCAGCAAAGATGGCTGATGTGGCTCTATGTCTTCGGCGTGCTCGGCGCCTACATGGCCAATGAAGCTGGCTGGATTGCTGCCGAAGTTGGGAGACAACCATGGGTCGTTTACGGCTTGCTGCGAACCAAAGACGGTGTATCGCACTCAGTTACAGCCGAGCAGGTGCTGGGCTCAATGATTATGTTTGGCATACTCTATAGTTTTCTCTTTGTTGTCTGGGTGATGGTGATGAACACCCGCATTCAAGCTGGGCCCCCAGTGGTAGCAGACATAGTTAAAGAAGACGAAAAACTTGCACCTGTTGCTAAAAAAGGCTTAGGTCAATTCATGGCATTAGTAGGCAATCTTTTGCAACGAGGGCCAGAGCTTAAAGAAGAGGACGAACCATAATGGAGTACTCTTTAAATTTCATCTGGTTTATGTTGCTCGGCGTTTTACTAACTGGCTACGGCATTCTTGACGGCTTTGACCTTGGTGTCGGCATCTTGCACCCTATTGCCAAAACCGATGAAGAGCGCCGTTTAATTATCAACTCTATAGGCCCACTCTGGGATGGTAACGAAGTCTGGCTGGTTACATTTGCTGGCGCACTCTTTGCCGCCTTCCCCGATGTATACGCTATGGCCTTCTCCAGCTTCTATACAAATCTGATGATCATTCTTTGTGCATTAATTTTCAGAGCGGTCTCTATTGAATTTCGCAGCAAGCATCCCGCCAAATTTTGGCGTCAATTCTGGGACGCCTGCTTCTTTCTCTCTAGCCTTAGCGCCTCGTTCTTATTTGGCTACATCGTCGGCCAGCTCTTCTTGGGCTTGCCCATCGACGGTCAACTAGAACTACACAAAGAAAGAATGTCAGTACTTGAGTTTTATCCTGTAATCACCGGCCTTCTGGCTGTTGCTACTTGCGCCATGCACGGTTCAATTTTTCTCTATCTTAAAACTGAGGGCGAACTACAAGAACGCATTCACAACTACATTTGGCATACCTACGGCATTTTTGTTATGGCCTATATGCTCACCACAATTTTCACTCTAACTCAGATTCCTTCGGCGACCAGCAATCTCAAGCACTACCCTTGGCTCTGGTCTGTAGTCTTAATCAACATTTTGGCGATAGGTAACATTCCCCGCACTATCTTCCTCAAACAGCCTGGTTATGCTTTTCTCTCTTCTATTGCCACCATAGGCGCTCTCGCAGCACTCTTCGGCATAGCAATTTTCCCCAACCTGATCGTCTCAAGCATCGACCCAAGCCTCAGCCTCAACATCTACAATTCAGCATCGTCACAAGGCACACTTAAAACCATGTTGTTCATTGCCGTGCTTGGCTTACCCTTCGTCTTGAGCTATACGGTGATTGTCTACTGGGTCTTTCACGGCAAAGTGGCCCTGGGTAAATTTAGTTATTAGGCTTTGTTAGGCTAGCAATTTTTCACGGCTTTTTCACAGGGGCTGCCTTATCTTCACTATAGACCTAACGGTCGGCTGGCGAAGCGATAGCGATGGCTTTAGAAAGGCAAAAGGTGATAAGCAATGGAGCAAACACATTTAGTAGAAGACCTCGATCAAGCAATAGCTGAAGAACTCAAGCTCAGCTTCCAAAAATTGAGGCGAGCTGCATCATTCGACAAAGAGCTAAAGAAAACAATTGATACGACCTGGCAGAACTACCAGAAAACTGCACATAAGGCATAGATAAGAGCTTTTCATTAATACAGGCTGCTCATTCCCACCAAAATTGCCAGAGGTCACAGCCACGAATCTCGTTGGCAAGACGACCAACCGACCCCAAAGTCTGCAGAACACTATCTGGGCAATAGCGAAAATGTTCAATGGCCAACTTGCTGGCGATCTCAACGCTGCTAACTGGTTTAGCCACATAAACATAGAGTGAATCAGAGCCTAGACCCAATATTTTCGGTCTAAGACCATAGCTCTCTGACCAACGTCGCATTAGAGCTAAGTGCACATGAGCTGGAGGCATATCGTTAACACCACCCATGTGAAAGAAGGCTGGAGCGAGGTCAGTATCAACCACCGGCACAAGCAACAGATATTGCACACTATCAATTAGCTGCTGAGCCCGGGTTGCTGCAATTTGCTGTTTTTGTGAACTGCCGCTTTCTGGCTCAGCTTGCGATTCAAGTTCTATAGCCGCATCTTGACGGACATCTAACCAAGCTTCAAGGTCAATTTGATTGGCTGCGCCTTGATAGTCGCTGACCGTGGGCACTTTGTGAGCGGCACGCAAATTAGAAAGCAGGGGCACCAGCTCGATGCGCTCTAGCTCTTCTAACTTCAGTGCCGCTTCTTCAAAAGCATCAGGAGATAGAGCACAATCGCTGCCAGCCAAAAAGCGCATCACTGATGCATAACCTGGAGAGTTCGCCTGCTCAACGGCTATGCCAGTGCCAGCAGTGAGAGAACTCGAACTAGCAATGTTCTCTAATGCCTGCCTCAGTTTATGGCGCAATAACTTTTCAGAGTCGACAGAGACGTCAACATGGCAATCTAAAAGTGGATTTTGCCAAAAATCTTGCGAATAATCCTGATAAAACTCCTGGGCTTGGTCTAGACCGTTGCTAAAAAACTGCAAGCGTTCTAGTTCAGCGACAAACACCGCCGAGTAACCTAAATTAGCCAGAAGCTGATTGAGCCTCAGCCACCCAGAAACTTTCATGTCCTTAAATTTGCGAAAGACAAAAAGGCCCTTAAAACTGCCTATTGGCAGCGATCTAAGGTCATCGAAGCTAATTTGCGCTGCTCCAATGACTTGCTGCAATGTGCTCAGGTCTACCGCCGACTGCACCAAATTTAACTCACTTGATTTGACCAAATTCTCCATCTCATTCGATAAATAATCACACTACACAATCGTAGATATGCCGCACTGTAAGTTTCGAGTACCGCCAAAAACATTAGAAGCGCAAGAATAGAAGTTCTTTTTGGCAAATAGTTATAACTGATTAGCGCAGCTGTTAGATGGCACTGTGACCTACATCTAAAGTGTGGAACTAGATTTCAGAAACTAGATTTAATAGCCCCAACGCATCAAACAAGCGCCAGCACTCAGTCCAGCTCCCATCGCTGCAAACAAAACCAAGTCGCCTTTCTTCAAGCGACCTTGATTCAAGGCTGTACCAATTGCTAAGGGCAAAGTACCAGCAGTGGTATTGCCGTACTCATCAATGTTTACTATGACTTTGTCCATTGACATACCAAGGCGATCAACTGCAGCTTTGATAATACGCAGATTTGCTTGGTGGGGAATGAAAAGATCAATGTCAGCACCGGTCAGACCATTGCGAGCAAGCAAACGAGCACATAGCTCCGGCATGCGTTTTGAAGCGAACTTGAAGACCACCGGCCCGTCTTGTTTAACATAGTGCATTTTATCGGCAACCGTTTGTGCCGAAGCCGGAAATTGGCTACCACCACCAGGCATACAAAGATAGTCGCCGCCAGAGCCATCAACTTCGTGCAAGAAGTCAATAAAATAACCTTCTTCTTTTGCCGGCGACGGCTGAATCAATGCAGCACCACCACCATCTCCAAAAATTATGCAAGTTTGACGATCACTATAGTCAATGATCGATGACATTACATCCATGCCGATGGCCAGAACATTTTTATGGGCACCGGTAGCAACGAACTGCACCCCCACTTGCATGGCATAGAGAAAGCCAGAACAAGCAATAGATAGATCAAAACCCCAGGCATTTTTAGCGCCGATCTTATTTTGCACCAAACAAGCTGTAGCTGGCAACATCATGTCAGGAGTGACAGTGCCGACAATAATCAAGTCAACTTCACTAGCATCGACACCAGCAGTCGCGAGGGCCTTCTTGGCCGCCTCTGCAGCTAAGTCAGAACAAGTCACGCCCTTATCAACTATATGACGCTGCTTGATACCGGTGCGCTCGACAATCCACTGATCGCTCGTATCTACCATCTTTTCTAGATCGGCATTTGTGAGCAGCTTAGTAGGAACTGCAGTTCCGACTGCGGCGATGCGGGCAAGATGTAGCTTGCCGCCTTCTTCAATGGCTGTTTTATTCAGGATTAACTCCAGATGTTGAGCATAAGTCAAACGCAGTAACTATTCTAAAAGAATTTAGGGACGGATAATCGCATTCTGGGTGAGATCACATTCACCTATTTGCAATGCCGCTCCAATGGCCTTCTTAACTTTAATAATTGCTAAGTGCTCTTGGTCAAAGTCAAAGCCATCATCTGTTGATATATCTTCGAGTCCATTATGGCCAAAAACTTACGGCCATCTTTGAGCTCGCACATAGCACAGACTTGTTTGCGATTACCGCCCATGGCCAAACCAGCAATTAAGCCCAGTGGCCCAAACACTATATTGCCAACCACAGCCCAACCGAGAGTCTGAGCTAGATTCTTGGCAGATTCTTCAGTCTGTATCTGCATTGATTTCAAATCAGTGGCGAGGTTGACTTGATCAAAACCACCCCAAAGCACACCCATCTTGAATTCCCAGTCACCGGCAGTGAGATCTCCGGCCAGTATCTTCACCTTGTTGTTCTCAAACAATTTGGTAACTCTTTCCATACTCAGCCTCGAATCACTAATACTTAAGTCACTATACCCGAACTAGCAGGACAGCGAAATTACTTAATGCTGCCTTGACCGTTCTTGACCTAGCAAGGCGAACTAGTTAGCATTGCCAAGTCTCAAATATATGTTGCAGTCTCAGCTATGGCCCCAGACCATACTTTCCCAGACTATACTTCCAAGGACTCAAATTGAAAATTAAGAGTGTTATCACTCAGTTGGTCGTATTCTTGTTGCCGATTCTGGCTGCCCTATACAACACGTTTGAGCTACCCGACTTTACTCGCAGCATAATCTGGGACTCAGCTCACTATGTGCTCTCAGGCAAACTCTTGTCGACCTGGCTAAGCGAACTTAGCCACGGGCACTATGTCAATCCTCATGACTGCGAAATGGGTTATTCGCTGCTTCTAGACGGCATGATTATGCCTAGCTTTGCCGCTTTGCTTGTACGAATCGGTAGTATCTTTCAAAACAGCCCAGAAAGCGGCTACACCTCCGTACTCGTGGGCCAATGTATACTGGCCGGCCTAAACTCACTATTAATTTTTCGCATTAGTCGACGCCTGGGCTTTTCCCGCACTCTCTCGTGCGCTGGTGGTCTTGCGTGGGGCCTCTATCCAGGCCAAGTGATCGGCGCCTCACGCTTCATGAGCGAGCCCCTGGCAGCAACCCTATCGCTTATTTTTGTCTTACTACTATCATCATTGCTACCCCGAGGCCAAACAGCTGAGTCCAGAGCACTATCGGTTAAAGACTTGCTCAAAGCCTTTGCCGCAGGCATGTCATTAGTTTTGCTGACCCACACCAAGGCAGTAATGGCGCCGGTAGCTATGATCATTCTAGGGCTGACTCTTTTAAACTTGCGCCCGACCTACAGAGCAATGACACTAGTAGGTGTATTTGCCACTGGGGCGTTCATCACCGTAACGCCATGGCTGATGTTCACCCAAGCCACCATGAACCACCGAACTCTCTTGCCAGAGAGAATGCCAGGCTTCAATACTGCAATTGGCCTAGACCGCGATGTTGATGGTTGGGCACCATATCCCAAAACCGAATATGTTAATTTAGTAGAACACGATAGGCCGAACATCACCATTGCCAATGCGTTTAAGAACAATCCTCTGGAACTAAGCGCTCTCTTTGCCCGAAAAATAGAGCGACTTTTTCGCAACAGTTGGAACGACTTCTATTACAACAGTCTCGGCCTGGCAAAACCAGCCCAAGTACTAATACACCAACTATTACTATTGGGCGGCGGCCTAGGCGCTGTCTATCTCTTAGTAATGGAAAGAATTTTACGCACAAACATAAGGCAGTTGAGCGGCAATGACCTAATCAAAATTTCTTCACTACTGATGGTGGCAGCAAGCCTAGTCTTCGTCATCTTTGAAGCACAAAGCCGCTATGCCTTCCCGGCAATGGCTTGGGTGATGGTACTAACGATAATCGGCCTAGACCACTTAGAGCATACCTGGCATTCACGCGCACTTGGTGCTAGCTGTGTTCTGGCAATGCTATTTGTCGTCATCAATCGCATTGAGTTAGCTCCCCTTCTGGTTAAACCATTAGGCAGCATAGAAGCAGCTACCACCTGTGTCAACATCGCTCTGGCCCTTAGCTTTGCCGTTTGGCTCACCGCCTGCTGTCGAGCAGCTGAAGCAAAACGAGTTGGTGGCAAACTTTTGCCTGGTGGTTACTTCTCGTACATCATTCTCGCTGTCGCCTTCTTGGTCAGTTTTGCTTTCTTACATTTGAAAGAGCAGTATGCGGCTCCACTTGAGTGGTATTGCCAATTAGGTCCGGGTCAAACGATTGAAAGGCGCTTTGAAATTCCCCACCTAATCGCTCAGAATTTCCCTCAAAATGACACTTGGGCAGCAATCATAGTTGATGGTAACCCAGAAATTGCCAACAGCAAAATCAAAATCAACGGCCTCGCTCTAGAAGGCGAACCAGAACTTCTCATCCCCGCCGTAGACAAAGAAGTAAAAGAGCCCTCTGAGTCAGCCATCGTCTACGAAGCCGCTCGGGCAGCGGCAGTCCCCCTCAGTCAACTACGCCAGTGGCGTTTTGTCAGAGTGCCAATTTCAGCCGTTCATTTTGACGGTGATGCAGAAAACACCTTAAGTCTTACCACGGGCGAGAAGTCAGAAGGAGCACTGGTGTTTGGTCAATATCGACTCAAGGCCCAAGAAAAGCAGCAAATGACTCCAGCCCTATGGGGTTTTTCCCTCGGCAAATGGAGCAACGACGGCGATATGAGGGTAACCGACAAATCAGTCCTTCGAGTGACACAGTCTCAGTGCAAGCCGCCAGCGAAAAAAAATAGTTCTAGCAGCCCTCAGTTCAAAGACAATCAAGATCTCTCACCAGCAGCCGGTGAACAAAGCGGAGAATACAGACTCTATCTTGTGCTCGGGCGAAAGGCGCCAATGAGCAATTTGGCAAAAGTGAACTCAGATCTGAAACCGGAGCTAAATATGCAATTCAAAAAGAGCCTAAAGATTATTCTCTAGCCCCTCTCTAGGCTGGGCTTAAACCTATTTAGACCTATTTAGTTTTGTCTAGGAGAAGGTCTACATACTTAGAAAGATATGGCAGTTTATGTGATTTGCCACTATAGGTTTCATAGGCCAGCTTTACGCCAACAATCATGTATACCAGCGCCAGCAGACCGCCCAATAGACCTAAGGGAATGGCCAAGAAGGCGCCGATGATAGGAATAATGCCAAGAAAGCCAGTAAGGATATTATTGATGATAAAAACAGCGAGCATGGCTCCCGTAAAGACAAGGCCCTGCATGGCATGATAGCGGTTGAAAGATGGACTCTCGGAGGGAGAGTTGAGCAATACGTAGCCGGCCACAAGAGCCAATGGCCCGAGGGGAAGATAGGCCAAAGCACTGGCAATATTAGTATCAATAGGGGTGCCAAAGACCGTGGTTTTGCCAGGATTGAGAATAGGAATATCGGAGTTTTCATCCTCATCTCTGGTCAGTTTTGGTAAGCTCATATTTAACTTATCCTCTAAAGGGTTTAATATTTGGATCTTTGGTCTATTACTATTTCGTGAGTATTCACATGACCACTTGCATGGAGCTATCTTACCCCTGTGGAAGCCTTCGCGGAGGAGAAATTGTCGAATAGCTCTCTAGTCGGTGCAATACTGGCTGATCGATATGAAATTATCTGTGAAGTTGGCCGCGGCGCCCTAGGGGTGGTCTATATGGCCAGGCACTTGGTCATGGAAAAAACTGTGGCCGTAAAAGTTTTGTTTGGCGAAGTACAGAAAGACGAGACCAATTTCCATCGGTTTCAAAGAGAAGCGCAAGCTGCTAGCTCAATGAGTCATCCAAATATTGTGGTTGTATATGACTTTGGCATTTCGCAAAATCATACGCCTTTCCTAGTTATGGACTTTGTCGAGGGCACCAATCTCAAAGATGTCCTCCAGCGCCACGGCAAGCTGCCAATAGCAAGAGCCGTAGCAATCTTTTTGCAAATGGCTTCAGCTCTAGAGCACGCTCATTCAAAGGGAATTTTGCACCGCGATATCAAGCCAGAAAACGTAGTTCTGATGCACACAGCCTGGAATCCAGAATTCGTCAAACTTGTCGATTTTGGTATTGCTAAGTATGTCAATGAACCCTCCAAAAACTCAAAAAAACTGACCATGGATGGTGAGGTCTTGGGCACACCAGCCTACATGAGCCCAGAACAAATATTAGGCAACAAACTTGATGCCCGCTCTGACATATATTGCCTTGGGGTCTTGATGTACCACACGATTTCAGGCAAGCTGCCGATTTTGGGCACTAACTCTGCTGAAACAATGAGCATGCATGTTACCGACCTACCACAAGATCTAGCCGAAGCTTGCCCCGGAGTAAAGGTACCGCATAGGCTCAGTCGCACAATCATGAAAACTTTGAAAAAGCATGCGCAAGATAGACATCAAACTATGCGAGAGCTTTTGATTGAACTAGAAAACTATAGCGACTAGGAAAAAACGGTCACCATGCGCACCCGCAAAATTTTAATAAGCCTTTCAGTGCTATGCATTATCGCCATTCCCTTTGTGACAAAGACTAACGACAGTAAAGGCGCAGGCAGTGTGCGTGTCTTGCGAGACATCTCTTATATCAGCGATAAAACGCAACCAGAAATAAATAGTCAAATTCTCGATTTATATGTGCCTACTAAACCGTACCCTTTGATTCCGCTAGTAGTATTCATTCACGGTGGGGCCTGGCTGCAAGGCGATAAAAGCGAAGGTAACGATATAGCCTTACTACTAGCTCAAAATGGCTTTGCTGTAGCTAGCCTCAACTATCGCTTCACAGATAAAGCCCAACACCCAGCCCAACTAGAAGACTGTCAAAGAGCAATTGCTTTTCTGCGCTCAAAGGCTCCTGACTATGGCTTCAACCCAGATCACATTGGTGTCTGGGGAGTCTCAGCCGGGGGTCATTTAGCGGCACTGCTTGGCACTCTAAGTGGAGACCATAACGGCGCCGCACAATCTGAAATAGAAAAGGCCAGCCAAGTTCAAGCCGTTTGTGATTGGTGCGGAATTACAAACCTCGCTTCAGTCAAAAACCAGGCCGGTTCAAGAACGCGAATTGACTACGATACAGCTAACGGTCCAGTGGCAAAACTATTGGGGGGCTTAGCAGCAGACAAGAAAGAACTAGCGGCCGAAGCCAGCCCTGTTAACCATGTCAGCAAAGGTGATCCTCCGTTCTTGATTGTTCATGGCGACATCGACGATCTTGTTCCCTTTGCTCAAAGCCAGGAGCTTTCAGAAAAATTACAAAAGGCGGGTGTGCCAACGAAACTTGTGGTCGTGGCGGGCGCTAGTCACCAGCTAGGTTCTGAGCAAGAAGTGAAACGAGTGATCGAATTTTTCAAGCAAACCCTTATTGAAGGCAAACGTGACTTTCAAGTTGATGGTTAAGTGAGCAGAACATCCGTAGAGCAGACTTTTGATCAGGTAGCTTCACCAATAATCGTTTCTAAAACAGTCATTTTTTCTTAGGAAAATATGACTGTTTTAGCAGCGCAAAAAACAGGAAAAGCACCTAGCGCTTTTTTACGGCTTTAGGCCAATAGCAATTACTGCTATTGGCCAAGTGCAGCAAGGCGCTTGGTCATCAGCAGCTCGCACTGAGGGAAGTACTTATGCACCAGCTCACCACTCTCTTTGCGACCAGCATCGGTTTCACCACCAGTGCTATAACAAAATAGCTCAGCAAAAGTTTCAGACGGGCCAGTGCTAGATTTTTGCAAGAAGTAATCAAGCCGTTGCTTGTGTTCGTCGGGCACCCTCGCTGCCTCTAAAGCATAGGCATGCTTAAACTCAGGTGAGTCACTAAACTGTCCGAGACAATAATCAACGGCATGGCCGGTTTCGTGACGAAGCACTCCAATCTCTTCTGTGGTACTAACTGCCTCGCCGCTGCGGCTATCTGCTCGAAACTGCGACATTACCACTTTGCTGCCTTGAGTCAGTGCCGGCGATTCTTTCCAGCTAAAACTCGAATCCCAGCCACGTGGCGCTGTATTCTGAATACGCATGTCATGCTCAACTGCCGATGAAACAACTACAATTCTTGCGCCTTGATCTAACAGGAGCCGAAGCACTGGAAGAGGCATGGCCACAACCAAATCTTTGACAAGGCGAATAAATGAAGGGGAAACATTGGGATTCTTGCCTGCCGACGGCTTAACCTCCACCAATCGCTCAACAATGTCCTTAGCCGAAAGCTTTGGCACCAATTTTTCGTTGTTCGACTGAGACTGGGTACTTTGCTCGCCAGCACTGGCACGACTGAGGCGACCCGGCACTTGGTTGACGCCGCCAGGCAGACTCTTACTAGCATTATGCTTAGCAAAATCAGGGTCGATCTGCCGCAGATAAGCCAGTGCTTGTATACCTTCTCGGCGTGTAGGGAAAACTTGAGCTAGACGCCAAAAGCTAGAGACTGCCTCACTTCTACGTCCAGCAAGATAAAAGCAATAGCCCGCATAATAATTTGCCGATACATTGTTCGGATCACTCAAAGAAGCACTCTCAAAACTCTGTGCCGCAGGCAAATACTGTTTTCTTCCATACAGTTCTAGGGCCGTTTGATATTCGCCCCGGGCGAAGCAGTCTAGTGAACAAAGAGTTAAGCAAAGCAATAAACAGAGAGAAAAGCAAAAAGACAAGGTGATAAATCGTGCCACTTCTACTGCAAACCTTTTGTAAAGCGAATAACTTGCTGTTGATTATCAATGGTGTAATTCCAGTCACCGACAAAGTCTTGGCCCAAAAGTGGCTTGGCAGTGTTGGCCTGATCGCTTATGCCGATGGCAAAATTATGCCTTTCAATTGGCCCTAGCTTGATACCGCCAATGACACCAACCTGAGCCATGGTCTGTCCGCTAAGACCAGAGATAGGAAAGGCTGGCCGACGAGTGTCGATGCTGATGCCAGCATGACTAGCTTCACTCTTAGAAAACAAGCAAAAGACAGCACCAGTATCAAAAACCATGGGTACAGTTTTGCCATTAATCAAAACCGACACAATCAAAGAATTGCCTTCTTTGACAAAAGGCACACTAAAGACATAGTGACCAGCTGAGTCGACAGTTAAAGGCGGGGCGTTCTTCACAACAGTAGTAGAATCAAGGCCGTGCTGGCGAAAAGAAATAGTTTTGCTGGCTGTATCGATACTGTATTCAAAATCGCGATAGAAGTCTTGACCAAGCAGCGGAAATTCCATGGGCACACTGCTAACCAAGACTGGGAAATTGCGTCTTTCTATCCGACCAACTTTCAAATCAACATTAATATGCCAAACAGGAATGGGTTTAGTCTGGCCAATACCAGCACCAAAACCACTCGGTGAGCCAGTTGGCATAGGCAGCCCCAATTGCTTAAGCTGCACTGGCGTCAATAAACAACGCTCTGCCCCTGTGTCAAAATCGAACTTAAGAGGACGATTATTTACCAGGGCATCAACCTCAATTGAATTGCCGCGGCGCTCATACTTAACCCAAGTCTCCTTAGGCAGCCCTGCTGACTCAGCCAGTTTTGCCACTGACAGCCGGTGCAAAATCGTGGCCGCTTGTCGTGCTGCAGCTGTGCCCGGAAAACCATCCGCCACAATTTTGTACTGCTCTTTAGCCTTATCAAGGTGACCTAGGTGATGCAAGGTAACCGCTAAATAGTAGGCCGCCTCAGCGTTATCTGGTTGCGTTTGAACGGCCTTGGCAAAGCTGTCAAAGGCTTGCAAATACTCTTGTTTCTTAAACAGAGCAGTTCCCTGTGTATAGAACTCGCTTTCTTCTATGGCAAGGGCGGCACTAACTGAACAGTAAAGTGAGACTAAACAGGTAAGAGCGACTAAACAACTAGTTAGCAACCGCCAGCGCATCTTCATCCTCAGCTGCAATCTATGTATATTAGTCTATTTTGGCCAATACTTTTCAAGAAAAACAGCAGTGAATTAACGCTGGCGGCCTAAATAACAGGTGTTTCCAGTTGGGCATGATATTCTCTCGGGATAATCAACGATATAGTCAGAAGCGAAGTAAATAAATGAGCAGTCGCAATCGCCATCAGCTTCAAGCAGCTCTACTTAGCGTCCTGCTCTCAGGCTCATTAGCACTTCCGGCACCAGCAGCGCAACACAAAACCACCGACTTGGTTAGAGCTGTTGAACTAGTTAGCGAAAAGCTCACAAGCAATCCCAATGACATCAGCAAATTGTTTCAACGGGCCGCCCTGCAATATGCTTTGCGAAACGATGCTGCGGCCATGCAGGACCTCAACTACATCATCGAACTAGAAAAAGACAATGCAGCAGCCTACTTTCTCCGCTCAAATACTTACCTTTCATTGAAACAATACTCGGCCGCACTAGCTGACGTAGAAAAATCCATAGTTCTGAGCCAAGACAATATCACCGAAAAGCTCTTCCAGCGGGCTAATTGCCAATACATGCTGAACCACGACGGCGAAGCCATAAACGACCTTGACCAAATTCTTAAAATTACCACAATTACGCCAGAACAAAAACTTCTATCTCATGCCAATCGGGCAGAAATCAGCTATCGCCAGGGGCAATTCAATCAATGCCTGGTCGACTGCGCCAAAGCCATAGCCATCGACCCCAGAGGCTGCGGCGGATCGGCCTACCACTGGCGTGCAGAATCGGCAAAAGCTTTGAAAAACATGGCTATAGCAGCTCCAGCCGCAACCAAAGCGAAACAGCTGGGTTTTATCGACGTTGGCCGTGCGGTAGTGCCTAACCGCGATCTTGTCTATGCCAACATGTTTGACCCTGCGCAGAAATTCTTTCATCACAGAATAGACACCAAGCATTTTGCCATTTTCTATAAAACTGATTTCAAAAGTGCCTACAAGAGTGAAAGCAATAGAAACGAAGAATGGGCAAAACTAGTGGCAGTATTTGCCGAAAGCTTTCTCACTCGCATCAATGCCGATCTACTAAAGCTTGATTGGCCAGGACCAGTTAACGTCTACATGATGCCAGACAAGATCTCACAACAGAAGTTTTTACAAGAGCAAATGGACTATCAAGAACTGTGCACTGGCACTATTCTGCCCAAACGCAATGCACTGGTTTTCTATACCGACAGTGGCTTAGGTACAGTTGGGCACGTGCTCTTTGCTCACATCGCCCACAACCAGCTAGCAAACGACGACTCATTCTCAGGTCTAATTGCCTTTTTTGAGAAAATTTTCGGCTATAAAGACAAAGGCAACTCAGCCCTATATTGGGGCTATCATACCCCCTGGAGACTAAAGCTAGCAGCCCAATCGCTACCAGATCTTACTCTTTCAAAATTGATCAAACTTTCACAAGAAAACAAAAACGATACTCAAAGCGAAGAGCGGCTTCTTTCAATATTTATTTTTCAAAAAGAAAAGCTGAAGCGCTATGTAAACTTGGTGGCAGCTAACGATCGTCGAGGCTATGCAACATTTTTAGAAGCAGCCTTTGACAAACCAATAGCAAAAATTGAGCCAGAATGGCATCAATACTTACTAGAGGTGAAGAGGAATCTAGCAAAGTTAGAACAAACTCCAGTAAGTGAATTTTCTCGTTCTAAAACTGCATTTGATAAATTTGTGGGCGAGCATCGAGACACATTTAAAGATTTAGCTCTGCATGCCAGCTCTAGAAAAGCGAGCAATCAGGCTGATGATTACCCCGTGGCCACTAGAGACGTTTTAGGTAGAGCGCTAAATGAAAGCAAAAGGCCACCTGGAGTCATTCCCATCGGATGGATTCGCGCTGGTTCAAACCCGACTCAATACGAAATGGGTGCCGACAAAAGCGTCACCCACAACAGCACCGCATCTGGTTACATAAAATCGATAGATCCAAACTTTAAGGGCAGCGGCACATTAATGCAGAGCTTTTCAGCAGACAAATTTGTAGGCAAGAAGGTCAAACTTACTTGTTATACAAGAACTAAAGACGTTAAAGACTGGGCCGGGGTTTGGATGCGCATCGACAGAGGCAATGATGGAAGCAATAGTGTAAGTAATGGCCTTCTTTCATTCGACAACATGCATGACCGGCCAATAAAGGGAACGACTGACTGGACCGAGCGCAGCATTACCCTGGATGTCCCCCAAGGCAGCTCTTCTATTAACTTTGGCATTCTGCTGGTTGGCGGCGGTCAAGTATGGGTTGATGACTTTGCTTTTACAGCCGTGGGTGATAGCGATTTACCTTCAGCAAAACGGGCATCTTATATTAACGACGAACCACTTAATCTAAATTTCGACGAAACAAGCAAAGAGAGCAAATAGTCAGTTTATGAGCGAACAAAGAAATCTCATTACTTTCGAGTCAAAAGAATTCAATACTACGGAGCCGCAAGAGCACTTTATCAATGACTGCTGCTATGGCGATGACTTCTGTAAATGGCTAATTGAAGAGCTGACAAAAAAAGGAGTCGAATGCGACAAAGAGCCGGGGCAAGAAGACTTCGGCTGGTATTTTAACTTTGCTGTAAACAAAGTAACATACTGTCTAGTTTGCGGTTTTCGCCTAAACGAAGAACAAGAAAAAAAAGATGAGAAGAGCGACGAAAAAGTAACAGCTGACAATAGCGAAAAAAGTCAGGGCGATTGGATTATTTGGATAGAGCGTTCAGCCGGATTCATGTCGAGTCTCTTCGGCGGCAGAAACAAAGGTATAGAAGAAGCGGTGCCACGCTTAATTCACAGTATACTGGCAGCACATCCAGCGATCATCAATATCCGCTGGCACAAGAAAAAAGACTTTGATAGTGGCCGCGAAGATCTGGCAGTATCTAACCCTGAATAAATCGGTTAAACGAAATGCACAAATTATATCGACAGAGATTTTTTCTTCTCGCCAGTTTTGCAATGGTTCCCATTCTTCTTTGTCTTACCATTCTAACAATTGGGGCTTTAGCTCAAAAGCCAATCAAGGAAGTCACCAACAACAAAACAATCCAGTCCACTGCGGTGCAGTCGAATAGAGAAACTATCCCAAAGAAGCTAGAAAAGCCAGGCAAGAACCTAAACAGAAAGCAGAGTTTAGGCCAGCTAAAGCAAGCGGTTATAGCTCAAAATCAAACAGCTATTCCGGCTTGGCACGAAATCAAGAACTTAGAAAGTCTCTCCAATCAACAAAGGGCAAGCCTCGCGACACTGTATAGACCATACAAGCAAAGACTCCGCTCTCTAAAAGAGCAACTACAAACTGCCATCAAAGAAGAAAATTCTGGAACAAGAAACAATTCTATACCGAGCAAGGACAATAAAAATCCTAACATTACTGTAGGCGAAGCCATTCTACTTGGCTCACTTGAACCAGAAGAGTTCAGCGGCAGCGAGAGCGCAGATCGCACAGCAAGAGAACAGGCCAGCAATGCCGAAGTCAGAGATCTTTTCGCACGTATGATAGCCACAAAGCGAGACGCCTGGAACCACTTGCAGCCACTGCTGACACGAGCCCAAGTAAAAGAAGTGACAGCTTCCGCCACAGCCAGAATGAGATCTAAGTTGGCGAGAACTGCCCACCCTGTCAGCAAAACCGAACAAGAAACAGTTGACTGAAGACCAACAAATACTGCCTTACTGCCTCTTCTTAAGCTTAAGACAAGAATGTCTTAAAGCGCTCTTAACCATGCTTAGTTGACAATTAAGCTAACAAACAAGAGAGAAAAAAGAAAATGAAGAGGAAAAACAACACAAATGAATTCAATAGTTCCTGATACATGGGAAGTGCCGCCCCAGCTCATTGCTCGCTTTGGCGACAATGCCGGCAGACAAAGGGCCATGAATGCTGAAGGGCATTTACTTTTAGTGCTACACGATCCGCCTAACCCCAATGATCAAGGGCGCAAAGCTAAATTGCTATGGCGGACTCCGGACGGTGCATGGGCTTGCAATACCGATGGCAGCGTAAGCAACTTACTGAAAAAGCATGTGGCCAACTTTGCCGAGCGAGCTGAAGTACTAGAAAGCAAAATGCAAGAGGCATCGTGCGCAGACGACTATCTCTTCTTACTGCAAGCAATTGCGCCACTACACCGCAGCAGCCGCAACTTGCACGCTACGCTGCAACAAGCCCGCGACATCATTGCAGATGACCGAGCCATTATCGTGGCCCGCGATTCAGCTGCCGACATAGAGCGCACCTTCGAGCTTCTACACTTAGACGCCAAGAACGGTCTCGACTACACCGTAGCAAGGAAGAGCGAATTGCAATCTCAGCAGACCTACGAAATGGCTCTAAGCGCCCATCGCCTCAATGTGCTGGCGGCCATATTCTTTCCCATCACCGCACTTAGTTCAATCTTTGCCATGAATCCCGCCCTAGCCCCAGAGTTACTGCTGCACACACCAACCTTCTGGACAGTGATAGGAGCAGGGTCACTATGCGGGCTGCTACTCAGTCGCAGTATTGCGCAAAGGCCAATCGACAAAGACTATGAAGAGAAGACCACAAAGAAAAGTCAATCTAGATATGGCACAGGTTCTACAAGACCAAGTAACCAATCAAGACAAGCAAGCACTGGCAAACAAATAAAGAGAAAGCGCGAAACCAAGCTAAGACAGGCGTTTTAAACTAACTGTAAAGCGACTGCCCTTACCCACTTCGCTCTCCACCTGTATCTCACCCTTGTGCCTATCAATAATTGCCTTAACAATAGCCAGACCCAGACCAAAGCCACCGATGTCGCGTGAGCGCGACTTATCGACGCGATAAAACCGTTGAAAAATATGAGGCATACTCTCGTCTGGTATACCAATGCCGTTATCTTCAATCGAGATTCTTAGCCAATCTCCGTCAACTTGATACTTTACATTGACGACACCATCTTCGTCAGTGTAGCGAATAGCGTTGGCCACGAGGTTGAGTAAAAGCCTCTCTAGAGACTCACTATTGCCAAGTAAAGTAACGTCAGGCAATGGCTCACAGCAAAGCTTAATACGCCTAGCCCGAGCCAATTGTTCACATTCAGCCAGCACTGGAGAGGCAATACTATCAAGGTGAATGTGGTCAATTGGAGCAGGATAATCCGGTGATTCCATGCGCGAAAGCACAACCAAACTCTGGCCTAAAGACTTCATTCGCCCACTAGCGCGGTTGATGATTGCTAGGACATTTGAGCCCAGTTGACTATCTTCAAAGGTCGCTTCTAAAGTCTGCACAGAAGCTTCAATTACACTAATTGGCGTATTAATCTCATGAGCTGCATCAGCCACAAACTGGCGTAGAAGCTCCATTGTTTCTTCAACGGGTTTTACAGCATTACCAGCAAACCAGGAACCGCAGACAGCTACAGCCAAAGCCAAGAATGGAGATAGCGAGACCATGGTCAAAACAATTTGTTTGAGGGCGTCATCACGCTGCCGTGCTGAAATCTGCACCTGCAAGTAGCCACTGAGTTTAGTGCCATCTGGAATTTCAATAAAGAATGAACGTAAATTTACATCATCTAAAGAAGACGGTTTTAGCCCATCGACACGAACAAAGCCGGAGCTTAGCTGGCGATGACCAACAGGTCCAAACTCTTCTAACAGATGTCGGTTTGTGTCAAAAACTTGAATACTGAAGGGCACCTCTTCGTGCCGTGACTGTGCCCGCAGACCCCAACGATTGAGCGAGGGGCCGCGTGCGGTCATATCGACTGCAGGTAATACCTCAGCGGCGAGACCCTGCAACTGATTATCAATAGATCTATCAAGTTGAGCGGCGAACATAAAAATCGCCACCGCCCCACCAAGGAAATAGAGCAAAACGAAAAGTAGAACAAACTCTATTGTCAGCTGGCGCCGTAAGTCATGCTTCACTTATGCTTCACCAAGCTTATAGCCAACACCGTATACAGTGGCAATTACCGAGGGGGTGCCAGCGGTATCGAGCTTCTTCCTTACTCTGGTGATATGCCCGCGCACTGTATCAAGTAGAGCCTCAGTGTCAGATTCCCAGACACTAGATAAAATATCTTCAGCTGAAAACACCTGATGCGGATGACGCAGAAAGAACTCAAACAAACGAAACTCTTTAGGAAGAAGGTGCACTTCATGGCCGCCCTTGAGCACTTTAAATTCGTTGACATCAATTTCAAGATCACGAAAGCGCATTACATCTTGAGCCTGGCCGTGGTTGCGGCGCAGAACCGCGCGCACACGGGCGGCTAACTCTTTTAGCTGAAATGGCTTAGTCATGTAGTCATCGGCACCAGAATCGAGGCCGGTTTCTTTGTCGTCCACATGACCCTTAGCAGTAACCATTATGATGCCAGCAGAACCACCAGACTTACGATAGCGCTTGCATATTTCCATACCATTAACAGAAGGCAACATGATGTCGAGAATGACGACATCGTAGTTGTTTGTTTCCATGCGAATAAGCGCCTCTAGACCATCGTCGGTAATCTCGACCAAGTGATGGTCTTTGACAAGCCAGTTCTTTACAAGCTCGGCCAAATCAGCTTCATCTTCAACTATTAGAATTTTTGCCATAAATGCAATGATACACCGATTGACGCCCCCGATTCTCTCCTAAAGAGCAGCAAGATGTTTACGCGAAGCCGTCGGGTGCTTGGTGACGCTCTGATGCAATTCAAGTCCTCTGTACTCAACCGAACCGCCACTGTTTTCTTGGTCGCGGGCGAAATCGTGTAAGTGCTCCATAACCGTGTGATCAATAAATGTGGCACTGCCAAGATCAAGAACTACTTTTTTATTTGGTGGAATTTTAGCCAGATATTTTTTCAATGAGAGATAGTTTGAGAAAACTGCTGCCTCATTGATTTTCAAGATCACAGTATCGGTGCCTTGCTCAACAAGCACGGCATTGGCCCTAAACAGTTGGTTAATGCGCACACCACGCAATATGTGCAGCAAGAATTTGACAGCCACTCCCGCAGCTACACCAATAAGCAAATCAGTGGCCAATGTAACCACAATCGTAGTGACGAAGAGCAGACTTTGCTCCCAGCCAATGGCATGAGTATCTCTGAAAACTTTTGGTGAAGCAAGGCGATAACCAGTAAAGACAAGCAAAGCAGCCAGTGATGACAGGGGAATTGAATTGATCATAGTAGCAGCGAGCAGCACAAATATAAAAATGAAAAAGCCGTGGAAGAAATTAGACCACCGGGTCTTAGCACCGTTTGCAATATTGGCAGTACTCCGAACAATTTCAGCAATCACTGGCAAGCCACCAATCATGCCAGAAATGGCACTACCAAGACCAACAGCCGAAAGGTCTTTGCTGAGGTTTGCATGCCTTTTGTAGGGGTCTAGTTTATCTACCGCAGAACAACTTAGGACTGTCTCGATACCTTGAACAAGAGTAATAGAGAGTACTGAAAGCCAAAATCCGTTCATTGTAACAGCGCTAAAATCAGGGCCAGTAAATGCTGTTGCCATATTTGTCGGCACCTGCACCAGACACTTCAACGGATTAATATCAAAGTTTTGTCCAGCAAAGGCATAAGAATGCACAGTGGTTGTATGGAACGCGCACCCTAGACCACAGGCAGCCAGCACAACAATTATTGGCGCCGGAATCTTGCGCAAGATACCACTCTTAACAAAGGTCAATCCAATCAAAATTAGCATGCTCATAATGCCAATTGCAGCAATTTCAGGATTAGCATGGGCAATGGTGAAAGGAATTTCGAGAAAAAGCTCGATGGGCTCCTTTGAAGGCGGTGTAACTCCCAACATCACAGGAAACTGTTTGAGCATGATGACAATGCCAATAGAGGCCAACATTCCGTGCACAACTGAAGCTGGGAAAAACTTGCCTAATTCACCAGCCTTCAACAGCCCCATTAAAAAGAGAAGCACACCAGATATAACGATTGCAGCCAAAGTAGCGTGGTAACCCTGGCTACCGCCTCCCAAACGATCTACTGAGCTCAACAGAACAATAATTAAACCAGCCGCAGGTCCGTTAATAGTGACGTAAGAACCACTAATTTGAGAGACCAACAAGCCGCCGACCATTGCCCCAATGATGCCAGCCATTGGCGGCATACCAGACGCCATGGCTATTCCAAGTGAAAGAGGCAAAGCTACAAGGAATAGAATAAAGCCAGAGACAATGTCAGTTTTCCAATTTTGCTTTAGTCCAGCAAGACGATCGGCTGGCAAAATTATATGGCTCGACTCTGACATCATGGTCTCCAGTATCTTTCACACACCGCCACGGCATCAAGCTCATGGCCTTTGTTAGAACGTTAACAGGCAAAAGTGATGAAGATGTGATCAATTCGTCGCTCGCAATAAGCAGTTACATTTGTACATTCAAATATCGGTTCGCAAAAATTTTCATGCGACCATCACACTTCGATCACATTCTGCTGTTAGCGTATGAGAGGTAACCCGCAGAAGCAAATGATAAACGACCCCACGATATTATCGGCCGCCAACCTGTTCACTAGTGCGAGCGCTATATGGCTTGCTGGGCTTGTCATAGCAGCAGTCGGCCGGGAGCATGTTAGAAGCAATTTGTTAGCTTTCTTAATGCTGGCTGGGGCCCTACTGACCCTGGGCGGGGCGGCAATATCGTGGAATCAATCTATTGAATACAATCATTTGCAATACATTTCTTTTGGTCTGGCACCAGCAAATTCGTTAGTTGATTCGCTCAGTGTTCCTTTTCTCGGTTTGCTTGGTATGCTGGCCTCAGCTGCAGCAGTGGCCAGCCCTTCTCACGTTGCTGCGCTAAACGGCCAGGGCAAACGAGGGCACTACTGGAAGCTCTCTTTCATCTTCCTAATTGGTTTACAGCAAGTCTTGCTAGCCTCTAACGGAATAGCATTTTTAGTATTTTGGGAAATAATGTCTCTGTCATCAGCCGGATTGGTAGCCGCAGATCACATCAGGCACAGAGCACAAAGAGCAGCCTTCGCCTATCTAACAGCCACACGTATTTCGACGGCCTTTCTTACAGCTGCTTTTCTATGGATGCACCAGAATACAGGTAGTTGGTCGCTAAGTGCTTGGCACTTCGGCACTGAACAGAGTTTAGTAGCTGCTTTCTTTCTTCTTATTGCAGTCTGCACCAAAGCCGGAGTCTGGCCCATGCACGTTTGGCTGCCATTGGCCTATCCTGAGCCACCGGGGCCAACCTCTGCTCTTTTTTCTGGTTTAGTCGGAAACATATCAATATACTTGCTCATGCGCCTGCTCTTAGCAGGAGAATGCAGTCACATAAGCATCGCCTACTGCGCCATAGCTCTGGGCACTGTCTCATCACTATGGGGCGTTCTCTTTGCCCTGATGGAGCGCGATCTTAAGAAACTGTTAGCTTACAGCACAGTGGAAAACATGGGCATAATTCTCACCGCCATTGGTATGGCCATTCTTGCTCACAGCCACGGCTTAACGACAATTGCCACTTTGGCGTCTGCTGCCGCTCTTTTTCACACACTCAATCATGGATTGGTCAAGGCTCTGCTATTTCTCGGGGCCGCTTCAGTAGAGCGAGCGGTGCACACACGAGAGCTATCAGCTCTAGGTGGACTGGCAAAAAGCATGCCTTGGACCATGCTTTGCTTCTTTCTTGGCTCGCTATCAATCTGCGCCATGCCGCCAATGAATTGCTTTGCCAGTAAATGGCTGGTCTATCAAACATTCTTCCAACTTTCTTTTGCCAATGCCCAAATTTTAGAGAGAGCAATGGCGCTTGCTATGGTAGGCATTCTCGCTTTTGTGGGTGCCCTCTCGCTTGCCTGTTTTACTAAAGCTGTTGGCATTGCTTTTCTAGGCCGACCGCGCTCAAACGCTGCGGCCAAAGCGAAAGAATCAACCACCAGTGGACCAGACGGCTTGCTCATTGCTCAGTTAATGTTGGCTGTAGCGTGCGTCATGATTGGTACATCTGTGCCCATAGCACTAGATGGCCTAGCCCCAGCCATCCGACATCTTACCAATGATCAATTTGTGATTGGCTCAACTCTTTTCCCCATTCCCCAAGGGCAATTGGCATTAGTCGGCGGCATTCTAGTGTCAAGCATCTATCTATTTGTATTAGGCAGACGGTCTGGTGAAGTGAAGAGCTATATCACCTGGGACTGTGGCTTTGGTCCACTTTCGACTCGAACTGAAGAAACCGGTTCAAGCTTCTCGCATCCTATTGGTCGAATATTCTCACAAATTTTGCAACTTAAAGTCACCACCGAAATTTCAGGAAAAGACCGACGGCATTTCCCCGAATTTATAAGAGTTGAAACCTTTATGACGCCTATTCTTGAGACCAAATTATATCGACCAGTGATGGGACTGTTTGACTGGCTCTCCTCCTCACTAGTACGGCTACAAACAGGCAGCATTCATATTCACTTGCTTTACGTCTTTTTGACAATGTTATTGCTCGTATTCTTAGGCACAAACATATGATTGCTACAAATATACAAGCCATCCTTGAAACTCTCGCCTTCATCGCTACATTTTTGCTATTGCCACCGCTTTTGATTGGAATCATTCGCAAAACCAAAGCACGTTTTCAAAATCGCATTGGCGCGCCACTTCTGCAACCCTATTTCGACTTACTCAAGCTACTAAGTAAGGGCGAGACAATTAGCAAACACACTAGTTGGATCTTTCGCAGCACCGCCGCAATCAATGTTTCGCTCCTAATTATTCTGGCATTTCTTGCACCCTGGACATCCCTGCGCCCCTTCAATTTAGGCGCTGATCTATTCTTGGTCATTTATTTACTGGCTCTCACTCGTTTCTTTACCGTTCTTTCAGCCCTTGATGCCGGTTCGGCCTTCGGCGGCTTTGGTGCCAGCCGCGAAGTAACCTTGGCACTATTGGTAGAGCCAGCCGTTATTTTGTGCCTTGCAGCCATAGGCTCAGTCAGCCAAACAAGTGACTTAGGTATAGCCTTCTCATTTGACAATGTCGCCCTAATGAACCAGCCCGGCCTTTGGTTCATTGCTGGTTGTGGACTATTTTTAGCCAGCCTGGTTGAACTGTCGAGAATGCCAGCTGACGACCCGACTACACACTTAGAGTTGACCATGGTGCACGAAGCCATGATCTTAGAAAATTCAGCAGCCAATTTGGCTCTAATTGAATATGCTCACTTCCTGAAGATATTGATACTGCTTGGAATATCAAGCCAGTGCCTACTCCACGCCATTCCCTTCTTCTGGCTCACAAACCAGTTAGTGCTTGCCTTATCGTCTATTTTTAGCATCATGATTTTGGCTGCCAGCATCGCTGTGATTGAAAGTGTTGCCGTTAAACTGCGCTGGACCAAGCTACCGGAGTTCATTGCCTATTCTGTAGCAATGAGCATCTTTTGCGTCTTCATTGCCCTAAGCAAAAATCTCAATTAGTGCGAGGAACAACAACAATATGATTCTCGACACATTTGAAGCACTAGCAATGGTATCAGCCATATTTGCCATATTAATACTTGGCACGACTCACCTGCGCACCAATCTATCGTTCTACTCTCTTCATACCATGGCCATTGCTGCGGTTACAGCCTGGATTGCCAACATCACCCATGAAGACCATCTCTACTTAGTAGCAGCCGGGGTTTTTATCATCAAATCATGGAGTATTCCTTGGTTTTTGAACAATGTAATCAAAAAGATTAATATAGGAACTGATGGCGGCGCTTTCATCGCCGCACCCCTTTCTATGCACATAGGCGCCCTGATGCTCGGTCTTTCATTTATGATTAGCCAGCAGATACCAGGCTTAATTGGTGAACCAGAATCAAGATTAGGCTCCACGGCCGCTATGTCTATTCTCTTTACTGGCGTTCTGCTGATGCTGACAAGGCGTGCAGCAATTAGCCAAATTGTCGGATTTCTCGTAATTGAAAATGGTATCTATCTCTTTGCCGTCACCCAAACACACGGCATGCCGCTAATGATCGAAATGGGTCTCTTACTTGAGGTACTTGTGGCCGTTATGGTTGCCGGGCTGCTGCTCTTCAATATCAAGAAAAGCTTCGAGCACATCGACGTCAGTCAGTTAACGGAGCTAAAAGACTAAATGGCTGACCTGCTTTACCTGATTGCGCTACCGGCCACACTGGCTATACTCAGCCTCATTGTTAGAGACGTCAAACTAACACGAAAACTAGTACCTATTTTGATTTGGTGGCAACTCGGTATTGTCGCTCTAGTACTTCACCCCTGCTTGCTTGGGGCTGAGCGCATGGAGTTCATCAGTGGTATTGCTGTAGACAAAATGGGTACATACTTCATCTTGCTAGCCACCTTTGTCGTCTCTTGTTGCATTACCCATGCCGACTACTTCTTTGCCGCAGCAGAAGCCAACGGAGAAGGCTATGGTGACCAACAACTGCGGTTGTTTTATGCCTCAGTCAATTTATTTTTACTGGCCATGACCTCAGTCTTTCTTTGCGATAATCTAGGCTATTTGTGGATCGCCATTGAAGCCACCACACTGTCGTCGGCACCGCTGGTCTACTTTGAAAGAAATAAATTTGCCTTAGAGGCGACCTGGAAGTATCTAATTGTTTGCTCTGTCGGTATCGCCTTTGCTCTATTAGGAACAGTCTTTATCTTTGCAGCCAGCCAAAGAGGAACACTGGCCGTTCCCACACTTAATATTTCAGAACTTATTAGCCAGGCACAAACACTAAATTTTCCCCTCTTGCGCCTAGGCTTCATTTTCTGCTTAATCGGCTATGGCACCAAAGCTGGTATCTTCCCTCTTCACACATGGCTACCTGATGCACACGCAGAATCTCCCGCACCGGCCTCTGCCATGCTCTCAGGCTCGCTTTTGAACTGCGCTCTATTTGGCATTTGGAAAGTTTCTAGCATTATTAATGCTGCCCAGCCCCATTCACACGTGCACCAACTTGTCGCCATCTTAGGCACCATAACAGTGGTGGCGGCCAGCCTTTTGCTCTTGCGTCAGCACAATTTTAAGCGACTCTGGGCCTATTCAAGCATCGAGAACGTTGGCCTCATGGTCTTTGCCATTGGCCTTGGTTCTGGCCCACTGTTCTTCTTGCAAGCTCTCAATCATAGCCTCGCTAAAGTTGCTCTCTTCTTGCTCACTGGCAACATAATTCAAGCCAGCGGCACAAAAAAGCTAAATAAGATGCACGGCGTCATTGAAGATTGTCCAATCTGGGCTCTACTGCTTACCCTGGCCGCCTTTGCCGTAACTGGGGCACCACCATTTGGCGCTTTTGTCGCCGAAATGTCGATGCTTAGCCTAAGCATGGCCGATGAGAGGTGGGTCCTGGCCTTGATTATGACTGTAGCCATTGCCATTAGTTTTGTCGCTATCTGTGCCCATATGGGCAAAGTAATTTTAGGTCCTGCCAAGCAAGGTTTCAGAAAGTTCCAGCCTGTTCGAGCAGCAGTAATTCCAGCCGTGTTAGTCTTCGGCACCCTCGTTTTGGGCCTAGTCGTCAACACTGAAGCCTGGTCGGGGCCATGGAGCATAATCAAATGAAACTAGAGTGCCAACAAATTTCATTTCACGAGCTTCAAGAGAGGCTCAATCAAGCACTTTCTAAAACTTCAGAGAAACGAGTGGGTCTGCTTACTTCAATTACAGGGGGCGAATTGGCAACCCTAATTCTGTCACCCAAAGATGGCACGGCCGAGCTGATGTTGACAGCCATAGAAAACAACAAGTTCCCTTCTTTTTCTACTCGCCACGCTCAATTTCACTGGTTCGAAAGGGCCCTCTTCGATTTCTTCGGCATTGTGCCAGACGGTCATCCTCGCTTCAAACATCTACTGCTACACGAACAATACGCTCAAGACTTCTTCCCTCTGCGAAAAATCGATCTACCAGCCGATTTCAAAAACTCCCTCTCCCGACGCTATGAATACCTAGAAGTTAAGGGTGAGGGGGTCTACGAACTTCCAGTGGGGCCAATCCATGCCGGTGTCATCGAACCAGGACATTTCAGATTTAGCTGCTTTGGCGAGACCATAGTCAACCTTGAAATTCGCCTTGGTTGGGTGCACCGTGGCGTCGAAAAACGGTTGACCGAAGTGCCCTGGCAAAAAGCACACTTTGTCGCTGAAGCAGCCGCCAGTGATTCCGCCTTAGCTAACGCCTTTGCTCATGCCATAGCAATCGAATCAATTCTTGGCATCGAGATAACCGAGCGGGCCCAGTATTTGCGTACCATCGCCTTAGAAATTGAACGACTAGCCGTGCACATTATTGACGTTGGTGGTATTGGCACAGACATCGGTCTACTTGGCATATCGAGCGCTATGGGTCGACTACGCGGCAAGGCCCTTGGCTTAGCCGATTTACTGAGCGGCTCACGCTTTTTACGCGGCTTTATTTTCCCCGGCGGTGTCAGACCAGTGAGCGATCGCAAACTTTCTGAGATTAAGGCCGGAATAATCGCCCTCAAAAAAGAACTAACGCCTGTAATACAAATACTTTCAGACAACCAAATGGCCAGCGAAAGAATGAAAGATATAGGCAAATTGTCTAAATCACTGGCCCACGAATTCGGTATGGTCGGAATTATCGGCAAAGCATGCGGTATCGATTGTGATACTAGACAACAATTCAAGCATGGCAAATATCCTGAACTAGCACCGCAAACAGTGCTCGAAAGCGGAGGCGAT
Organism: bacterium; assembly: GCA_018062085.1. GTDB lineage: Bacteria > Cyanobacteriota > Vampirovibrionia > Obscuribacterales > Obscuribacteraceae. The sequence goes on from JAGOSY010000016.1 coordinate 41,884, forward strand.
ATTCTTGCTCGCACTACTGTTCGTATTGGTGAAATCTGGTCATCAATTGAGACCATCGCCAAGCTTGTAGACGCCTGCCCTCATGGCGAAGAGAAGGTGGCAACACCAGAGAAGCTACCAGCCAATGCCACCGGCCTCGGCATAGTAGAAGCAACAAGAGGCGAACTTATCCACTTAATATTTACAGATGAAGAGGGGAAAATTAGTCGCTATGCCATTAAAGATCCAAGCTTCGACAACTGGACAGCAATTTCCATTGCAATTCGCGACAATCTCATTGCTGACTTCCCCCTCTGCAACAAAAGTATGGCCCTCTCCTACAGTGGCAACGATCTCTAATGCTCTATCAAAAAAACTAATGCTCAACCTAAAAACTAATGCTTAAACTAATTACCTATCTCTTACAACAGGGTGTCGCCACCGCCAAAAACATCTGCCCAGACCTAGCCGAAGGCGTGCGCGGGCTACCAATGTTTACCGATACGCCGTGCCAAAGTGGCTGTAGCGCATGCGTTGAGGTTTGCCCCACCGACACCATATCAGTCTTCAAAATAGAAGAAAACAATCATGTTCGCCTCGATCTTGGCGCCTGCATCGGCTGTGGTTACTGCGTCGATATCTGCCCCACTGGCACGATTGCAAATAATCCCACCACCCGTGTAGCGGTGCGTACGAGAGAAGAGTTAGTACTCTCTACTGCTGCAAACGAAGAAATAGTAGCCCGACGGAAAGAAGATCGACTAAACACAAAATTTCCAGCAGCCGATAGCTTGGACAAAGCCCATTGGTTCGGCCGTTCAATAGCAGCCCGGGTAGTATCAACTGGCTGCTCGGCCTGCGACATGGAGCTTGGCGCAGCTGGCAATCCAATTTTTGACATTGAAAGATTTGGCGTACATATAGTTGCATCACCGCGCTTTGCCGATGCTTTGATAATTACAGGCCCAGTCTCAAAAGGTATGCAAGAAGCTCTAGTCAGTTGTTACGGCGCCATGTCGAGCCCTCGAATAGTAGTAGCACTAGGTACGTGCGCCATTTCTGGCGGAGTGCACAAAGGTGGCTACGCCGAAGCTAATGGTGTTGAAAATATTCTTCCCGTCAATGTCTACATTCCAGGTTGCCCGCCGCACCCTTGGAGTATTATTCACGGCATGCTGCTGGCCATGGGCAGAGAAAACTTGGCTCCGGCGCCAGCGAAATTAAAACTAACGGCTGCTGCCCCCATAAAAATCCAAGACAACACCAAAGATTCAGACTAAAGCCATAGACTCAAGACAAAAAATAAAATAGGTGTATATACACCTATTTTGAAAATACTTGAGTACTCAGGTATTTTCACTTCCAGAGATGTCCTTGTTCTTAGCATTCGCGCCCGCTTCTACTGCACCGATGCTAACAACGCTTTGAGTTCATCAACAGTGGCACAGCGTTCTGGCACATAAGTGCCTTCGACCAAATTAGCCTTGTTAGCCGTTAGCGAAGTCATTGTATAGTGCCTAACTGAATAAGTATGGGCAAAGCCACCACTTTCAAAATGGACATAACAATCTAATTGCCTGTCATTATTTTCCTTGCTAGCATGACCAATAGCTCCAAATATCAATCGCGAGAGGGGCTTAGGCTCAGGCCCAGAAGTAACACAACCAACCTGATATGCTCCCTCCGCATCTGCCATCGGATAAGGTTTCAATTCTATTTGAACAGCCAACGGCAATTCCTCTACTTTGTAGACCAGTCTATAGTCAATCGGCAGCATAGTTTCTCCCTCTCTAGTCTCATCTCACTTTTTTCCCGCCATAGACCACTAATCGGTTTTGGGCCCACCTTCTGCACAAGCCCTAAGCTGAGTTTCAAGTTGATCAAGAGCGCTTAGCTTCTCAGCGAGCACCTGAGCCGGAAGTTCAAAACGGGCTCCGAGCCTCTTGCGATTGACCTCGTCAACAATTCGCAACCGCAAGTTCTCACCCACAGCAAAGTATGCACCACTGGCATAAGCGATGGTTCCCCCCTGTATCAGCGAATTTACTTTATGTGGGTGATGAGTCAAGTGCCAACCCCCAACTACGTTAGTGACACCAAGAGCAACCTTTGTGCTACCAACAAACAGACCGGCTCGAGTATTCTCTGTGGCAGAACGAGTACCAGCACGAATCTCACGAGTAGCAAGGGCAAATTGCTTTCGTCGTTGAGAAGCCTCTAGATCATAGGCAGACAATAAAGCCACTGACTTACTCGAACAAGTACTTGAGCCAGCGGCACCAGACCCTGCACTCAGCAATGTATTGAGCTGCCGTCGATGAAGCTCCAATTCATCTACTGTGTGGGGCGAAATGCCAGCCACTACGGTACGCAAGGCACGTTTATGTGAGGCGGCAACAACCTTACCTACGCCCTGGGCAAGTAAAGGTGTAAACATGATCAAAGCACCCGAAGTGAGAGTGAGCACACCCGCTCCACCTGACAAATGCGGTCTACGCTCGTGAGTTTGAACGATATTAACCAGATTGCCCACGGCACCAGTGGTATTTTTTGCTATATCAAAAACATAAAGAGAATCTTGAAATGCTCTGAATTTCTTAGCGGCAATGTGGTAATCAGAATACTCTTGCAATCCCATATCTGTAATATCGCGAAGAACGCTCTCTTCGGCTTGAGCAACAGCGAGGTCTTGCCCCTCTAGGTGTGCGGCTTCTACCACCCTAGCGCGCTTAGCGAAAAGCGCTTGTATATCATCACGAAGAGATAGCACAAAACTAATACTATCTTTGGAGCCATAACCTTTTTTATGGGCCGCCCGCCCATGATGAATATTGATACCAAGTTCGATACCAGAGCCAATCGCTCCGACGGTCTGGCCCAACATTTGTAGAACCAAGCCTTTCTCTTGTGAAACACGATCTACGCCATTTTGCACGTAACTGACTTTCCCGCTATTGCTGACATGAAAAACATTGGCATTTTCGATCACTCTTTGGCGATCAACAAGCTGTTTGGTCAAACCGGCAGCAGTCATACCGGCGTTAGCTTCCTGAAAAGCAAAATAACGCCACCCCCGCCAACGTCCTTGAATATTGTTATATTTGCGGAAATTGATACTAAAGCGCTCTAACTCTATTTCTTTTAAGAGTATTTGCCGATTTAGCTCTTCCACCTCAGCAAGAGCAGCGTTAGCTGGAATAGCGTGAGCTGAAATAGCAAAAACATTTTGCAGCAAAATGGAAAGCAAAAAGCTGACAGCTGTGGTTTTAAATCTATAGAGCGTCACAAAAGCCTGCATCAATTTACTTCGCACTCATTTCAAGTTCTCGCAATGACTCAAAAGCTCGCGCAACGCCTGAAGCCGCGGCCTCGCGGTACCAATAAATAGCCTGCTCAAGATCGACAGCCACAAACTTTCCGTGTTGATAGCAAGCAGCTAAATCAAACTGCCCTCTGCCGGAGCCATTGTTAGCTGCCGCTTCATACCACTTAAAAGCATCGCTATCACTTTGCTGCGTGCCCCAGCCGCGATCGTACATATAAGCGACACTAAACTGTCCATCACAGTCGCCCTGATTGGCAGCCAGCTGAAACCAGTGCAGAGCCTTGGCATAATCGCGCTCTACACCTAAACCATTCAAATATAAAGAGCCCAAGTTATATTGAGCCACACTGAAACCAGCTTCAGCTGCCTCTGTGTAGTACTGACGAGCCAGTTCAAAATTGCGCTCAACACCTTCGCCCTTAACTAACATCAACCCTTGCTGGGTCATCGCCGCCCAATCTCCATTGAGCGCCTTAGCCGCTAGCTCTAAAAATTTCTTTTGGGCAGCAGCATCAATCTTTAAAACCATACGAAAAAGTTACTCTCACTAAACTAAACCAGGCAAAATTCTACGACAATTAACAGCAAGTTCAGGGTTTTTCCTGAGGTACAACTATGGGGCTGGTGATTTAATCGGAAAAGCACCTAATCAGGCACCCAATGAGGCTAAAAATGCACGCACCGGCAAGAAAACTCTCGCTACCTCGCCTCTTGACCCTCTATTTGACCACAATGACAGCAACATTGACCAGCCCTGGGCTTACTCAAACAGCCCAGGCCAGCGATACAAAAACTGCAAAAATAGAACAAAACCAAAGTCAGAACCAAAGCTCCAGCCATACAGGAGCACTTAGCAGCGATACCACAGTGCACAGCTTGGCCCACATGCCAGTGCAAGAAGTGACAGTCTTCAAAGATGGCCATGCCCTGCTGATACACGAGGGGCTTATGCCACTAACCGCTAGTGGCGACGTAGTGCTTGAAGACTTACCTAAGCCAGTTTTGGGCACATTCTTTCCATATAGTATGGAGCCCCAAGCAAAGCTAGGCTCGGTAACGTCAGGTCGAAGAAAAATTACAAACAGTCAAACGGCCCTTACTCTGCCTGAACTGATAGCCGCCAATGCCGGAGCAATGGTGCGCATCGATGAGCTAATCGGTGTTGGTGAAAAAGCTAAGCTGGTTTCGTACGATGCAAAAATAATCGGTATTCCCACCCGCTCAGCCGAAGAGCTGGCCAGGGCAGGCCAAGAGCGACTTGATCCGACCTTAATTTTGCCGCAAAAGAGCAGCTTGGTTAAGCTAAAAACTGACACAGGCACTACTTACATACCAATAGATCGCATCCAAACTCTCTCATTCAAATCAGAACCAGATGCTCAACTCAAAGATGAATATATCCGCAATACTCTAACGATGGCTCTAGATTGGCAAAAAAGAGGTAATACAAAAGCCAGAGTTGGCATGATGTATCTAGAAAAAGGCATAAGGTGGATACCAAATTACAAAGTGACAATTGACGGACAGGGCCACGCTAAAGTAAAGCTACAAGCCACAATCGTCAACGATCTTACCGACCTAAAAGACGTCAATTGCAATCTAGTTGTTGGTGTTCCTTCTTTTGCATTTAAGGGTGATATAGATCCAATCTCACTTTCTGAAACATTGGCCCACGTAGCATCTTATGCCGCTCAAGACTCAAGGCTACGAAATAGTTTTAGCAATGCCATCATGTCGCAATCGGTTGGCTATGCCAGCGATAAAGATGAAGAAAAAACCGGAGCAGCCCAGACCAGCAGTGAATCGAGCAAAAATGAAGATCTCTTTGTTTTCAATCTTAAGCATTTGACCCTAAAAAAAGGCGAGCGCATGGTAGTTCCTGTGCAAGAGTACACGGTAGATTACAAAGATCTCTATACCTTCGACCTTGCTATTGCGCCACCACCAGAAGTGCAAAGCCAAAACAATCACATGGTTAATTCTGGCAAAAGTGATGAGCAGAAGCTAGCCGATAGCAACAAGATAATTCACAAGATACGCTTATTCAATAGCAGCAAGCAACCATTCACTACGGCACCGGCACTAATAGTGGTGACCGGTACTAGTCGAGAACTTAGTCGAGAACCTAGTCGCAATCCAGGCAGCAAGCCTAGCAACTGGGGCAACGACGGCGAAGTTTTAGCACAAGGTATGATGACATATGCTTCACCAGGCAGCAACGCCGACCTGACTCTAACCAATGCCGTTGACATCAAGGCCAAGAAAGAAGAAAAGGAAACAAGCAGAACAGCCGATGCAGTCACATGGCAAGACTACAAGTACGCTCGTGTCAATCTTGCTGGCACAATCACCCTAACAAACTATATGAATAAACCAGTCACGGTTGAAATCACGAGAAAGGTACTCGGCCGCCTTGATAGTGTTTCAAAAGGCGGCATCATGACAATGACCAATACCATAGACGAAATTAGAGGCAGCGACCTGCCGCCTTGGTGGGGCTATTTCAGTTGGCCTGGCTGGTGGTCATATATGAATGGCATCGGCAAATTCACTTTCACCGAGACGATACAACCCGGCAAGAGCATCAATGTCGACTATGGCTGGCACTATTTCTGGCGTTAATACAGGGTCAATATGCAGGGGTCAATATGCAGGGATCATAGCTGGGCATTCTTTCGACTTCTCAGCCATCTCTGCAAAAGCCGCGGCCCCTTCACTACCAAGCTTCTCAGCTAAGACCATCGCTTTCTCTCTCTCGATGGTAAGAGCAGAAGGATCTGTCCAAGTGTCATACGGGAAATCAGAGCTCTTTTGCCGACGGAACCAAATTTCCACACCTTCGGTCTTCCAAACCAAGACGGCGGGCAGAGGTTGACCATCATCACTTTGCTTTTGCAAACCCATCAAAACAGAGCGCGGCAGCTTGACTACCAAGCCGCCTGGGTAAAGTTTCACTTCGCTCTCGCGCACAACTTCAATTATTTCTGAAGTGAGTTTATGAACTGCCACAAGATGACCGCTCTCTTGGCGACACCAAGGCAACGTTTTTAGATACTGAACGAACTCAGTGCCCACATATGCGGCTTGCGAGTCAACAAAATCGGTCATTTCAAGTGATGCTCCGGTTGATAGCTTTAACTTATTTACCCATATCGCCAGTTGTGATGGGTGGAAATAATATTAAGAGTGAGGCTGATAATCAAACTAAATTGTCGCAAGTGTATAAGCAGATGCGAGTTGGGCGTTAATATTCTCTTGTGTGTGGAACATTCATAGAGACCACAGATTTAATGTGGTTGATCTTGATGCATTTGCCGTAGCATGTGACAACGAATCACCTAAAAGCAATTGTGCAGAACAAACCATCACTAGGTATCTAATCAACTCCAGAAGAAAGCAGCAAAATGGGCAACGAAGAAGGTAACAACACTCCAACTGCATTTCTAGTCGACCTGGTCTCCAACCGGAAGATCCCAGTCGCTACCCCAAGGTGTCGAGTCGGCCGCGACGACTTAAACGACATCGTTATTAGTGGCGATCAGTCGATTTCGCGATTTCATTTCATTATTAGCTATGAAAATGACGAGTTCACTGTGCAAGATGCTAAGAGCCGGCACGGTACGTTCCTAAACGGCAACCAAATCACCAGCCCTGAAAATATTAAAGATGGCGATGTATTAAAAGTAGGCGTTTCACTCTTCTGGTTCGTAGTTGAAGCGGCACAAGCGCCTGGTTCAGAACCGCTTAATCCACCAACCGTGGCGGCAATAAGCGGCGAACGCGCCGATGGCGTTGGCATAACAGTCAAGGGGCATCCGGTTCAAGCGATTGAAGCCTCACCAATGACTGACACTAGCGCCAATATTAAGGCGGTAGACGACGGTTCGTCCAAATCAGCCACACAAGAAATGGCTATTCCTGACGCCAAGACCCTAGATAAGATGGAAGAGGCAGCTAACTCAATTCAAATTGAACCAAAGCTTGATCTAAAAGTAGATGCACCAAAGGCTTCTCTCGCTTCACTCTTGCAGCCCCTGGCAACAGAGGTAGTACAAAACAATGAAGATGCCGTCAAAGCCAAGCTAGCGGCCCAAGACAAAGAACTACTAGAAGAACTGGATAGCTCAAGCGATACTGTTGCAGAAAGTACGGCCGAGTCTAAAGAAGACAGCACGACTGAAGCGGCCGCTACCGAAGTCGAAACAGAAGTAGATGTACTAGGTGGCTACAAATATTCAGAACCCACCTACAGCGCGGCTGGCAACATTATTAACTCTGATGCGAACTTAGAGAGCGAAAGCACAAGCAAAGATTCTAGTGATGACAACAACGGCGAGGGACTACCAACTAAAGTTTTGAACAAACCCAGCGATACAGTAACCCTTGAAGCCCTGCAGCCCACAGGTCTAGCTTCATCGCTCGGCAGCAGCAGCCCCGAAAGCAGCGACAATTCTAATGCAACTGGCGAATCAGCAATTAGCGAGGCGCCTGTAGCAGAAATAGAAGTAGAAACAGAAGTAGAAACCAAGAAGGAAAACACAAAATTAGCTCTCGGAGACCTTCTCTCCAGCCAAGAAGAAACTACGCCATCAACTGACCTGCAAGTTCAAGAAGTTGATCAATCCGCTGCTGAAGTGGCACAAGCAGGAGCAGAAAACGAAGAGGATACAAACAAGGAAACCGAAGCCGAATTGGCGCAAGCTGAGCCTGAAGTCACCGTGGCCGAAAGTTCTACCTTATCGCCACCTAACGCTGAAATCAGTGGGGAATCAGGGTCTAACGGATCAGCGACCGCCAAGCAATATGGCGAATCTTCTGGCCTTGATCTTGGTTCTATCAATTTAGATGATGCAATGACACTACGAGCGGGGGCTACTGACGTGCCGGATTGGACAAAACGATATTTCTCAGATGAAATCGCAAAGCTCAACACAGAGCTCGATGAACTGAATGAACAGGTAAAACTCGCGCAACAAAAAATTCGCGATGTCGAAACTCGGGTAGCTCTGACCAAAGGGGTACGCAATACTCTTTTGACAACAACCGGTGACGAATTGGTTGAAGCTTGTGGCAAAGTACTGAGCTTAATTGGCTGGAAAGTAACTATTGCCGCCGACGACAAACATGAGCTAAGACTAGAAGTCGACGATAAACATGTGTGTATCGCTCGTGTCATCTGGACAACCACCCAAGCTGAACGCTCACACCTAGGTCAACTTTCTATTTCACAAACCCGTTACTGGTGCGAAAAAGGAACTGAGCCTAAAGGCATCTTGATTGTCAGCAAAATCAGCGACCAACCGCCAACCGGTGGGGGTTCGTCAGTTGAAGAAATGGAACTAGCAGAGTACGCAGCCAAGAAAAATGTCTGCTTAATGACTACCATGCAATTGCTAGCGCTCTACAAAGAAGTAGCACTAGATGACGCCAAACCAGATGGCTTGAGAACCGCAATTGTGGCAGCCAACGGCTGGCTCTCTGGCCACGACCTTGAGCCTGGCTCAGCCGAGCTTGTTGAAAAAGAAGATGCTTCGCAAACATCAAACAAACTGAGTTCTCTACTCTCAGCTTCTAGCTAACGAGTAGAACAACTAATTTGTAGCTTGGACCAAAATTCAAAGCAGAGAAGACCAAGGTCTTCTCTGCTTTTTTCGCAGTAGAATTGAAATAGAAATAGCAGTAGAAAAGTGCAAGGTAACAAGTTGGAATCAATAAAGCCCAGCAAAATTCGCATTATCTTGGCATTTCTCACAATCTATTTGATTTGGGGCTCTACTTACATTGCCATTAAGTTTGCCCTTGAAAGTTTCCCTCCATTACTAATGGGAGCAACTCGTTTTTTCACAGCCGGTCTGATTATGTACGGCTGGATGCTATTTCGCGGAGCACCGAGGCCCAACCGTTCACACATACTGCCAACACTAGCTCTAGGTATTTTGCTGTTAGCCGTGGGAAATACGGGCGTAGTATTAGCCGAAAAAACCGTGCCATCAGGTATGGTGTCGCTCTTGGCCGCCACTGTGCCGATTTTTATAGTAACGCTGCAATGGCTCAAACCCAAAGGGATCCAACCGACAAAGCGAGTGATACTAGGGTTAATTACCGGCGTGAGCGGCTTAGTATTCTTGATCGAGCCCCAGAAATTTGCCGGAGCAGATAGTATCGACTTACTTGGTGTAAGCTTTGTCTTGATTGGCTGCTTGAGCTCGGCAGTCGGCGCAATTTATTCAAGATCAGCTCATCTGCCGAGTTCGCAGCAACTAACAGCCGGAATGGAAATGCTCTTTGCCAGCTCAATACTATTTGTTTGCTCGGCCTGTACCGGTGAATTCAGCAAAATTCAGCAACTGCACATCTCACTTTTATCTGGTATTTCTTGGCTATATCTGGTGGTTTTCGGCTCAATGATTGCCTTTTCTGTCTATATCTGGCTGCTCAAACAAGTCAATCCAGCTCATGTCTCCACTTACGCCTACGTCAACCCAGTAGTGGCAATATTTCTTGGCTGGTGGCTTGCCGGAGAAACAATCTCGCTACAAACATTTATCGGGGCCGGAGTAATCCTCGCAGCAGTCTGGCTGATTACCCAAAGCGGACCGAAGCCAGAACCAGCTCTAGCACTGGCTGGCGACGCCACAGCCTTCGAGGCCTGCGCCCTCGACTAGACCGAGAGATTCAGCACCACTCTCAATATCATTCTTGCTGTAAACTAAAAGAAAGAATAATTGCTCATATTCAGCTGGAGAAAACTAAAACAAGTGCAACCAAGCAAACTTTTACTTTTAATTTCTGCCAGCCTATTTCTTAGCGCAGCTTCTCTAACTTCAGCCCTAGCATCAGCTGATACTGATTACGCCCAAGGCTTAGCAGCCTACAACAGCAAAAACTATAGAATGGCAGCAGCTTATCTTCAGCGCGCAGTCAATGTGGGTCTCAGCACACCTGCCATATGGATGTATCTGGGCCATGCCTACACAGGCATTGGCGATCGACCCCACGCAGCCCAAGCCTACACCTCACTAATAGATAACTTTCGCGGCAGCCCAGAAGCAGCCCAAGCCATGCAATATTTGCAAAGACTCGATCCAGCCGCCGCCAAGAAAGCTGCAGCTGGACCGGCGCTACCGGGTGCCGCGGCCTCAGGAGTAGCCGCTGCCCCTGGCGTAGCAGTTGCCAGAACACCGTTCAAAGATCGCCTAATCATTGTGCCACCTCTAGCTGGCCACCCACCGGTGAGCCAATCAATGCAAGCAGCCATCAAAGCGGCAATGCAAAAACTACCAGCGCATATCTACAAAATTCTTGACGACGGTGGTGCCACTGTTAATCTTGCACCAAACATTGAAGACAAATGGCCTGGCTCTAGCGATATGGATAAGCCCAGACAAGCGGGAACAAGCCTCGGGGAAGAACCGGGCAGAACCTACGATCATGATTGCTACATATATGAAAGAAAAAAATTGAAAGGCGGCGGCAACGAGCTAGGCGAAGCTCGGCCACTTAGGGACATAGTTGCTTGCTTCTATCACGAGCTTGGTCACGCGATCGATGATTGCGCAGGCAAATTATCTGAAGATCCAAAACTGAGAGCTCAGTTTCAGCTAGACCTCGAGAACATGCCAGCCAGCGTGAGCAGCAGTATTTCATATTACACAATAGTAAGCGAAGGCCTACCTGAAGTTATCGCGGGTCTACTTGGTGCTGATGGCCACTCGACTTCAGCCTGCATGGAAGCCATGCCACGCACAAAATACTGGCTCAAGCAAAAATTGAAACTCTAGTTTTTTTTGTCGTTCCAGCGGAGAGGGTGCATGCTTCAAACCCAAAATATTTTTGTGTTTCCGCGTGACGCATCTGTCTCTTTAAAAATTGGAGAGAAAGAAATCGCCACCCTTGCTTCTGTGGGCGGAAAAGGTTTTTCACTAATACGGGGCAGTCAATCAGGCCTACCGGTGCCCCCGGGTTTCATTCTTGCAGTAGAGTTTTTTCGCCCCTGGCTAGATGACCTAAAAAACTCCGCTGCATGGGCAGAATTTCAAATGGCCGCTGCCGATTTGCCCAGCACCTGCAAGGGCCTTAAAGAGGTAGCCACCCTCTTCAAATTTAATTCAGAGCAACTTGAGGCACTAGAGCAACCACTAGAACTATTCGCAGCAGAGGCCTTGTTTGCCGTGCGCTCATCTTCACCAGAAGAAGATTTAGATGGTGCTTCGTTTGCTGGTGGCTACGAGACCATCTTAGGAGTGAGGAAAGATGCTCTCGAGGAGGCCGTAGTGCGCGCTTTCACCTCATGCCTCGACTACCGCGTGGTCGCTTACAAGAAAGAACATGGCTTTGCCATTGATAGCCCCAAGTTGGCGATTATTGTGCAGCGGCAAATCGCCAGTGAAGTAGCTGGGGTTGCATTCTCGCTAAACCCGCTTAGCAATGACTTTGACCAGGTCGTAATCAACGCTAACTTTGGCCTGGGTGAGACAGTTGTAAGCGGCCTGGCTACTCCCGATGCATTTATCATTGACAAAGTTACTAACAAAATTGTTGTTCGCACCATTGGCAATAAAGAAATTTCACACTGGCTCAATTTGGCCGGAGGCACCACCAATGGTGCAGCCCCGAATCAGGACACTGCCTGCTTGACTGATCCCCAAATTTTGGAGCTTACGACCCTAGTCAAACAGGTTGAAACTCTATACGGCCAACCAATTGATACTGAATGGGCCTTTGCCAACAATCAGCTCTATCTCTTGCAAGCTCGACCGATAACGGCCTATGTACCGGTTCCTGCCAATATGATGACAGCGTGCGGTGCGCAAAAACAATTGTATCTCGACGTCAGCATAGTCGTACAAGGCTTGCTCAAACCAATTTCTTCAATGGGTACAGATATTCTTGCTGGTCTTATCAAACAGGCTTCCAAACAACTCTTCGGCGTCAATCTCTTAGGCGAGCCAATTCAGTCTATTGCCATTGTGCAAAATGGTCGTCTCTATTTGAATCTTTCAAATGTGATGAAGATGTTTGGCAAAGACAAGGTCAGTGCCATGCTCAACAATATGGACCCTAACGCTAGCCGCGCCCTGTCTGAAGTTAACGAAACTGAATATGTAAGCGGCCACCAGCATCCTCATCCAACCTTTCATTTACTAGTTCGCCTTCCAAAAGTTGCCTGGCGTGTTTTAAAAGCCCGGTTATTTCCACAGCAAGCCCATAAAAATGCTCAGCAGCAAATAGCGCATTTCTTGCCCGAAATAAGAGCAATGGCCCAATCCTCCATGGCGATATATGAGCTATCAGAAGCGCTGTTAAAGAAAACATTTCAATTTATTTTCAAGACCACAGTTCCTCTATTTCTAGCCTCGCGCATTGCACTAGAGCACCTCAAGTCAATTGCTGGGAATAGCTCGAATGGCGAGCTAACCATGCTTGAAAGGGCCTTGCCAAACAATATTACAACTGAGATGGGGCTTGCGCTCTATCAACTGGCTGTCATTGACAAAGATAGTGATTCATTCAAAGAAAGGTGGAAAGAGTTTCTCTATTGTTTTGGCCACCGTGGTGCCATTGAACTTGATATTGCCGCACCTCGCTTCAGTGAGATGCCACAAATGCTGCTAAACCAAATAGAAACTCTGCGTCAAACTCTGGGTACTGACGACAACCCCCAGGCACGATTTGATCAGGCGCAAAAAGAAAGGCGAACCGCGTACCAAGCTATTTGTAAGCATCTAGAAAAAGATGCCGGCTGGCTCCAGCTGAAGCGCTTTCAGTCGCTCTATAGTGTTTACGAAACTCTGAGTGGCTACCGTGAGATGCACAAGTACTTGCTCATCTATACTATTGCGCAGCTTCGGGAACGCTTGCTAGACGCCGCTGATTTGCTTGTAATTTCAAAGCGCCTAAATACCAAGACCCAAATTTTTGACTTAACTATGAGTGATTTGAAGCTTGCGGCCAGTGATTCGACATACGATCTTCTTAGTGCCGCTCGTCGCAATCGAGCGTTCTCGGATCGTCTGGCAGCTGTACCTACTTTACCGTCTCTATTTAACTCTCGCGGAGCGATTTTACGCCCCAAACCATGCACTCCGAAAGAAGGCGAAGTGGCCGGCACACCCATGTCGGCCGGGGTAGTGCGGGGGCGCATAAAGGTCTTGCACTGGCCCGAGGAGAAGCCCCTTCTACGTGGTGAAATTTTAGTGGCGCGGGCAACAGATCCGGGCTGGACACCATTGTTCGTCAATGCCTCAGCCGTAATTTTGGAGATTGGGGGCATGCTACAACATGGTGCCCTGGTAGCGCGCGAGTATGGCCTTCCTTGCGTATCAGGAGTGAGCAATGCCACTAATCTTTGGACAGATGGCACCTGGGTCGAGGTTGATGGCGGCAGCGGAGTGATTCGCCTGCTAGAGCAAGAACTGCAACCAGAAGCACCTAACCTCTAAAACTAAGGCGATTTTTTCTCAGCTTGCTTTGTCGCTTGCTTCGTAGATTTTGCGGCAGTAGTCTTATTATTAGCTGATACTGCTTTTGTCTGTTTTTCCGCTGTTACCGGTTTTTCGTTTTTTGCTAGTTGTTCCTTTGCCGACTTATCGTTGTTCGCAGAAACTTTCTTAGACTCGTGCTTCTTAGACTCATGCTTGCTCAGCGGCTTCACAACTGCCGCTTTACCAGCCACTATCGCTTTGCCCGCAGAGTCATTCTTCTCAATTTTTTCCATGTTTTTCTTGTGCACCACTGGCGGTAGCTTCGGATCAACAACCAAAACCTGGCGACTGTGAAACCCATAGGCATACGCCACAAAGAATGTGTCAACCACTAGCAAGAATGAAATAAATTTGCCCTTAGCTTTCATGCTTATTTTGCGGTGAAGTGTTTAGTGTCATTAACATCGTCGCTTTCTGAGGCATTGCGGGCATAGCTTAAAACTACTGCCGAAGACTCATAATTCTCTTGCACATGAGGCCCAGAGACAAGTTGCACAGTTAAAATAGAAGACGCATCGCCAGGATGCTTGTTGTACTGCGCACCAAGTGCTTTAGATTCGAAAGTTACTTCGTTATCGCCTTCTTTAACAAAGCGAGTAATATCAACGTTTTTGCCAGGCCCAAAGAAATTATCGACTGGCGTATCGTTGACTTTGACTGTAATTGAATAACCCGTATAGTCAACGCCAGAAGATGAAATCCAATATTTAACTTTGTTTTTTGCCGCTTTAGGTTTGTCGCCGCTCTCCACTGGAATCTCACCAGCCTTTGCCTCTTTCTTCACAGTAGCAGGTGGAGCAGAAGACGCTGCTGCTGGAGGAAGGGCATTAGCAGTACCAGGAGGGACATTCTGCACCGGCGCCAAGCGCTCATGAATGCCCAAGAAATAGCCGCCGAACCCAGAGCCGCCCATAAGCAGGGCAAGAATTAGCAAATCGAGCATAGCCTTCACCAGCTCATTGCCCTTCTGTTTCACGGCCTGCACCACTGGCTTATCCGTCATTCTCCCCCCAAGCATTTGCTATTCCTATTTAGTTTAGCCCTGAGCTGAGACTAATACTATCCTTACCAAGGTATAAAATCATTGGGCCCAAGGCAAGAGCAAGAAAGCGTAGGCAATAATAGATGTCAGGCATACATGAATGACGGAATTACATAGATGACTCGAAACCGTCAAACCAGGCTACCTGCGACCACAATATGCCTCTTGCTCACCACTTGGATAGCGTCAGCGCCGGCCCCAGCCCATGGCCAAGGCCTAGTCAAAAGCTACGCCATCGAGAATCAAGCCTACACGCTCTCCGCCCAAGGCGAAGAGCTGTCAAGACAAGGCAGCTACGGCAGTGCACTGGCGCTCTTAAATCAAGCGGCCTCGTTTGACCCAACCTCTTACTCTGAGCGCATTCATTTAGACATGGCTGACTGCTACCAGAAGATGAAAAATTACGATCAGGCCATTGCCGAAACCAAAGCAGCCAACAATTTCAACCCCCAGCGAAGCAACGCCTTGTTCCTGCTTGCCTTGATTTACTATCAGGCTGAGAGGTTCGACTTATGCGTTATTGCCCTCAA
This sequence comes from bacterium, assembly GCA_018062085.1. Lineage (GTDB taxonomy): Bacteria > Cyanobacteriota > Vampirovibrionia > Obscuribacterales > Obscuribacteraceae. Next base: position 57,244 of record JAGOSY010000016.1, read on the forward strand.
TAACTACTTAAAAGTAGCAGAGCCAGCAGGCCGCGCCCAAGCGCAAGAGCTGCTCATTCGCGTAAAATCATACGACTGCGCCAAGCTAGGCACCGCAAAACTTGGCGCTGGCAAGGTGAAAGAAGCAATTAAATACCTAGAGCTGGCCAGCACCGCAGACCCCTCGGCCAATTCATCTTGCGTGCACGCTAATTTGTGCTTCGCCTATCGCCAATCTGGCCAACTAGACAAGGCCATTGCCGAGGGCAAGAGAGCCCTCCAATATGATGCCAAAGACAGCAACGTCACTTACAATCTGGCTATAAGCTATCAAGATCAGGCCAATTTTGATGAAGCAATTTCGTGGTTGCGCCGTTACCTTGAACTGGAAAGCGACGGCAATAGACGCACCCAGGCAGAACAGCTGATTTCTGAGTTGCAAGACGACCGCAAAAAACTTAAAAGTGCAAACAATAGCCGCCCAGACTATTTAGAAATTTTGAAAGAGAAAGACCATCTCTGGACCTGGTCAAGCAAAAAGCTACCAATCAAAGTATTCATTAGCTCAGCCAAGGGAGTAGCAGGCTATCGCTCGGCTTATCGCAATTATGTAATAAAAGCACTAGATACATGGTGCGAAGCATCAGGTAAAAAAATCAGATATGTCATTGTCAAAGATAGTTCTGATGCTGACATAAAAGTGCGTTGGACAGATGCTGCTCTTGATTCCTCCTCCGAGACAAGGGTATCGGCTGGTGTGACGAGCCTAAGCCAAAGCGAAAACGAATTGAACGAAGCTGTGGTCAATTTGCGCACCACTGACCCCTTTACCCCTGGCGCCTTTGTCAAAAATGGCGAGATGGCCTCAACTACCGTGCATGAAATTGGCCACGCTCTTGGCCTCGATCACTCAAATTGCATTTACGATGTCATGTATTTCCGCGCTTTCCCAAAACAAACTGGTCAACCGACAAAGCGTGACAGAGCGACTATAGCTCTGCTCTACGGCAATCACCCCGGTGTCACTTTCGCCCCTAACCCTGAAGCTAATACACCTGATGCAGTGGTGGTGTTTTCTCCACCTCCTTCGTTTGCACCACCACTGCCACCAAAGGCCGACAAGCTTGTGCCACCACTATTTATTCCACCACCCTTCAATGCAGCAAAAGAAAAGCTAACACCACCACTATTTGTTCCACCGCTACCAGCTAAAGACAAGCCAAAGACACCTAGCGTCCCCATTCCTACATTCTTACCGCCGGCACTCTTGCCAGCAGCAATAGACAGCATAAAGAAGAAGGACACCACCAAGAAACCTGCTGCCGAAATGCCAGCGCCGTTCTTCATGCCGCCGCCAAAGCCCTAACGCATAATTTTTCTGCGAAAGCGAAAGCCCGTAGGCGTTTTCAGATTTCAAGTATTTTTCAACTCGTCTCAATACTATGGCAACATCGAAGGCAAAGCCGACGAAGGACATTAGTAATTTTGAGGAGTACATAAAATGAGATTTGATGATGCTGGTCAAGGAAATGCTGGAGACGTTACAGATAAGCCCCCGGTTCAGGCGGATGTCAGCTTAGGCCAGCAAGTCATGGACTTAGTGAGAGGCAGTGCCTCAGAAATGGCTTCAAAGGCCAAACCTGCTATCAGCGAGAAAATCGGTCAAGTAATAGATTTCGCTAAAGAAGTTGGAGTAGAAAGTATACTTAGCGGTGTATGCCGCAGTGGTGCTCAAGATCTCGCCACCAACAATATGGATAAGCTGCTAAACATGGCAGCCAAGATGCCTGACGGAAAACTTGAAACAACCAGATTAGCTGATCAGGCCGTGCTTCTAGCCGGTGGCTGCCTCGATAGAGACACTGCTAATTTCTTACGCAACGTTCAATCAATTGAAAAACGCGGCAATCATTTTGAAGTTGAATTCAAAAACACCTCTTCAATCAAAATAGGCGAAACCGTTCCTGGCACAGCAGGCCTAGTAGAGCTTTCTAAAATGCAAATGGACAAAGTGTCATTTGACTTAGTTTCGAAAGACGGCGCCCAACAGCTCGCCAACATAAAGGGAATGAATCTGAAGTTCGAAGGCCCGATGGGTTACGATTTTGACGGCACCATTAAGAATGTCACCATAGTGCGCGGCGCCGATGATCGCCTGCACTACCAAGCCCAGGTCGCTCAAAAATCTGTGTTAGCACATCTGATCGGCGCTCCATCCGAAGTCACTATCAATTTAAAGCCTGACAGCAATGGCCACCTAGTAGTAACAAATCCATCAGAAATCAAAACCAAAATCATAAAATCAGTAGCTATCGGTCAGGCCTTACCGGCCGTACTTCCCGGAGGTCTAGGTACCGCGATTGGAGTAATGACAAGATAGTCGTCTTCAAGTCGTCAGAATTAAAATTCAGCAGGGAAGAGGTCGGCAGTGCACTAGCAGACAACTCAGCAGTTGCCAGTGGAACCAAGCTCAACTATGCCGAGATCGCCAGTCAAGAGTCTGCCAAATCGGACAGTAAGAGCAGATCAGCCCGCGACACTGTCGCACCAAGCGATGCAGTTGCAGACCTTGTATTCGACAACTGCTCAGAAAAATATACGTACTGGCAAGACGGCAGCATGAAGAAGGAAAACTCACAAACCGGCAGAGGCTACACCAGCTATCAACCCGATGGCACCAGGGTGACGAAAAGCTGGGGGCCAGAGATCGCTGACAATAGTGTGGCGACCAGCTATCCTGACCAAAGTTATAAAGTAGAAAGCAGAGACGGAACAGGCTACCTGAGCACTGCAGATGGGAAAAGAACACACTGGGGTCCGAACAAAAAAGACAATTACACAATCACAACTGACAAAACCGGAAACGGCCAGAAAGTCGACCTAGACGGCACCAAATCTGCATGCTGGGGCGACGGTACCCAAAGAGTACAAAACCAAGATGGCACAGGGCATGTTAGCCAGGTTGACGGCTCGCTTGAATCGTGGGGCCCCACGGCCAGCCATAACTTCAAAGTTAAGGTAGGGCCCAATGGCGAAAAAGAAGTAACTTACTTAGATGGTTTAAAATATAGAGAACATAAGAATGGACTGGTTACAGAGCTCAAGCCAGATGGTACAAAGGTTGAATAGAAAGCCCATCAAGATGGTTCGCACACAGTTGTTGAAGCCGACAAGCACGGCGAAACTAGCGCCATGTATATTTCGTTAGATGCTCCACCGAACAAGAGACACGTTGCTATCAACATACAAGATGAGACCTTTGGCTGCGTAGTTCTCGTAGGCGAACCAATTAGAAAAAAACACTAGTTTGAGAATATCGGAAGTCAGAATTAATGGCAACTTGCCTCGGTTGCGGAAACAATATAGCTTCAACCAAAGCAGCCTCCCTAACTCAGTTTGTTTTGGGCAAAGCCGGATGTACATGCAAACAGCATCCAGCAAAAATGGCGAAGGCAAAACTTGAGATTTCATACTGCTCACGTTGCTCTAAAAAAATACAAAATAAATCGCGCGCCTCGCTGACTGCCTTTCTGCAAAATCGAAATTACTGCAATTGTAAGCGCACAGTTATAGTGCAAAAGACCAGTGCACGGCTGAAGGCATCACAGTTAACCAGCAATAGCAAACACGACGAAGAAGCAGTGATACAGGCGCAGTTGCAACAGGAACTAGAGACAGCTAAAACTCTTGCCAATACATACAAGCTTGTTGACAGTTTAGGCGAAGGTGGAATGAGTTATGTCTATCTAGCTGAGCATACAAGATTGCATCGCCTAGTAGCCCTCAAAATCATGAAGGCAGATCTGGCAATTGAAAATAATGAAGCACTGTTTCGCGAAGAAGCAAGAAAGCTGGTTCTGCTAAATCACCAGAGCCTAGTCAAAGTATTAGACTTCGCACTGCATGAAGGCAAGTGGCCGCTTATTGCCATGGAGCTTATTAGTGGAGAAACTCTAGCTGACAGAATAGATAGACTTGGACCAATAGAAACAGATGAAGCTCTATCTATTTTCAAGAAGGTAGCCGAAGGACTTGCATACATTCATTTAAAAGGCCTAGTACACAAAGACTTGAAGCCTGGCAATATCATGCTTGCCAAAGGTAGCGATAGCGAAGGGGCTGATGAAAAAGCCATCGGCAAGAGTGAGGCCGATGTCAAAATCCTCGACTTTGGTATCAGTCAGTTCAACCAATATGGTGCGATTTCTCAACCTAGAACAACTGAAATAATTGGTTCGCCCTGCTATATGAGCCCAGAAGAATGGTTATCTGGCGCCATTACTCCACGAGCCGATCTCTATGCTCTCGGCTGCTCGCTATACGAAGCATTGACAGGGCACGCACCCTACGAGGCAGTGAACATTGACGACATAAGAGAGCAGCACATCAATGCACCATATCAGGGCCTAACAACCAATAGCATAAACCCGCACCACTCAATAGAACTAGAACTGCTACTGAAAAACCTACTGGCTAAGGATGCAGATGAGCGTCCACATAGCGCCCAAGAGGTAATTAACAGCCTTAGCGAAATTCTGAAAAAAGATCAAAACCACATCCCGAAACAGCTCGATAGTGCACCACGCTCGGTGCAACAGATGCTGGTGCTATTTTTAGCAACCGCAGCAACTATAGCGACAGTTTGTGCAGCTGCAATCTATTGCGTGCAACGATCTCAACAAAGCAAAGCGGAGTTACCGACCGCAGAGCAAAATCGACGCGAGCCAAACCGCGATGATTTTGGTGCCATCGGCCTAATAAAAAGTGTTGCCGGCTCAATGTCGAACGAAGACAAGGACGTCTCCACTCTGTCACGGCTTGGTGCGGTCATTAACCCTTCGGGCGCGAAGACAAATAAATCACTTAGGCCAATTCAAATCTCGGCACAAGACGGTGCCATTTCAGTACTGGTGCCTCATGGAGTTCCTCTAGGATTTCTACAAATGGTAGGAACTAAAGTAGTTTCAAAAGAAATATCACTTATTGACAAAGTAACAATCGATCCCACCCGAGGAAAACTTTTCTGGTCGATGGGATCTAAAAGAATAGCCGACCAACAAGGCATGAGCAGTTATATCGAGCAAATGAGCAAATTGCCACTGTTTGGTATGCGCTCGTACTGTAGCTCTAACAGCTCCGTCCAAAAAGCAATCTACCGAATGAAAGAGCTGATTAGCCTCGAACTCTATGGCAGTGAACAAACCGAATCATGTGTGCTCCCAGAGATAGATAATCTCTCACACCTAAGGTACCTCACAGTACTCCGCCAAAACTTTTCATTGATAGAAAACTCGGCAGAGATACCATTAGTTGGAGAAACTGAAGCAGACAAAGTTGCCAAACTCAAGATATTGCCACAGCTAGAATATATTGAAGTAGGTGAAATCGGGAAGCTAACAAATTTGATAGCTAAGTTGAGCAGTTCTAAGAAGCTTAAATTCTTGGCTATATTGAGCTCAGAACTAAGTGAAGATGATTGCCGGCAGATAGCCAAAATCAAACAACTCAAATGGCTTATTCTCAGTAAGACAAGAGTAACGCCAAAGTCTATAGATACACTTTTGAGCATGGCAAATCTTGAAGCCATCGATTTTACAGACAACTACATAAAAGTCAGCCAAATCAACCAGATAGCCGACACAAGCTCACTCAAATTTATTTTCACGAACAGAGAAAAACTTGGCCTCTCTTCCGATGCTTTCAATAGCCTCAAAGAGAAACTTGCAGTGCGAAATATCAGGCTCAAAGATGGCACAGAAACGTGGACTGCTCGTGGCTTCTGGGACGATCCGGTAGGAGCTTACAGGTTGAGATAGTGAATTCTCAACCGTATTTAGTTGGCGCTAATCTCCTTAGACTTCTTCATGTCAATGACAAAACGATACTTAACGTCTTGCTTGAGTAAGCGCTCAAAGGCTTCGTTCACTTGCGACATTTCAATCATTTCAACTTCAGCAACGATATTATGCTTAGCGCAAAAATCGAGCATTTCTTGAGTCTCTTTGATACCACCAGTAGCCGAACCAGCAAAGTTCCGTCTCTTGGGTAGCAATGCAAATGCTTGCACTGACAATGGCTTCTCTGGCGCGCCAACGAGAGTGAGAGTACCATCTCGTTTTAGCAAAGCAAAGTAGGAATTGAGATCGTGGTCGGCTGAAACACAGTCAAGAATGAAATCAAAAGAAGTGGCATGTTGTGCCATTTCATCAACATTCTTCGAAAGGACAACTTCATCTGCCCCAAGTTTCTTCGCATCTTCCACTTTTGAAGGCGAAGTTGTGAAAAGCACCACATGAGCACCGAGTGCCTTGGCAAACTTTACTCCCAAGTGCCCGAGACCACCTAAACCAACGATACCGACCTTTTTACCTGGCCCAACTTTCCAGTGCTTCAACGGTGAATAAGTAGTGATACCAGCACAAAGCAGCGGGGCTGCAGCAGCTAAGTCAAGGCCTTCGGGCATGCGTAAAACATATTTTTCACGCACGACAACACTATGAGAATATCCACCAAATGTGGTGCCGCCAATATGTTTGTCCTCGGCGTTGTAAGTGCCAACATTGCCTTCACAATAAACTTCTAAATCTTCATTGCAGTCGGGGCATTGACCACAAGAGTCTACGGTTGTGCCAACTGCTGCCAAATCGCCGACTTTGAATTTCTTTACGGCCGCTCCCACTGCTGCAACTCTGCCCACCATTTCGTGACCCGGCACAACTGGATATTGAGTAATGCTCCATTCATTGCGGGCCATATGTAGATCAGAGTGACAGACCCCGCAGAATAGAATCTCTAACTGCACGTCGTCTGCCAGTAGTTCTCGACGTGGAATCTTCACTGCTTGCAAAGCGCCCTTAGGGTCACTGGCGGCAAAGGCATTCACTAATTTAGTCGCTATAGCGTTCGTCATTTCTCTCCATCTCCTATTTACGTCCGGTTTGCAATCGACTACAAGGGCCGACGGCATCAAAGTCGTTTCCGTTCCTTTTATTAAAACTCCGCTCAGCCGTTTTGAATACACCGAAAAGTACGCAATGTTTGCCTAATCCTCCGCTGGGCCGTTCAAAAAACCAGAGAACCTAGTGTATAATCGGATTATGCCTAACGAACAAATTAAGTCAATTATCAAACAAACGATGCGCATCGCTACAACTCCAAGCGTTCGCAAAACCTGCCTGCCTAACGTGCATGTAGGGCGCATAGAGAAGCATTTACCGAGAACACCTGTACTCTACCAACCAAGCATTGTCATTGTGCTACAGGGCAGCAAACGGGGTTACATAGGCGATCGCATCTGCACCTATGACGCCGACAACTATTTCGTTACTGCTATTTCGATGCCCTTCGAATGCGAAACTTTTGCCAGCGAAGACAACCCACTTTTAGCAATCACTATCAATATAGAGCTGCCGGTTCTGCGTGAACTGGTTCTGCAAATGGATATAAAGCCGAGGCGCGACAACGTAGTAAAGGTAATAGAGGCATCCTATGCCACCCCTCTGACCGCCGAAATACTTGAGCCAGTAGAGCGCTTGATGACTATTCTTGCTCCAGCTAGCGAAGGTTCGCCAGAGGCCATATGCGATCTCAAAGTGCTGAGCGGCCAAATTTTGCGCGAAATCTACTACCGGGTTCTCAGAGGGCCGCACGGTATCGCCCTATACGCCCTGGCTACGCGCCATGGGCATTTGAGCGATATGAACAGCGTGCTCGAATACATTCACGAGAAGTACGCCAGCGAAATAAGCGTCGATGACTTAGCACGCTCGCTCAATATGAGTGCCACCATGTTTCACCAGCACTTCAAAGAGCTGACGGCTACTTCGCCTCTGCAATATGTCAAATCGCTACGCTTGCACAAAGCAAAAATTCTCATGCTGCAAGATAATTTGAATGCGTCTGAGGCTTCCGAAAGAGTTGGCTATAACAGCCTTTCGCAATTCAGCCGTGAATTTAAAAGAATGTTCGGAAACAGCCCCACCGAAGAAGTTGCTAGAACGCGAGCCATTTATGGAATGGATCAGGGCGAGCTAGAAGAACTTGCTGTCAGTCGATAAGTAGAGCAACTAAGCCATCAATGATCAATTATTTCTTGCACAGAACGCACAATCTGGCTTAAGACGGGCGCGCTTAGAGTGCCAATTTGTTTCGTAAACCTTGAGTGAGAAACAGTTCTAACCTGGTGCGCCATACTATAACTAACCTTGGTCAATCCGCCCTCTGGAGGAAGGACCTCAACCATAATTGGCGAGAGCTTGCCAGACTTAGTAAACCATCCACTTCCAGTGAATGGCACAACTATACTCAAACCTATCTTGGTGTTCATCTGGTCGTTGCTGAGCACAACACAAGGGCGAATTTTTGCTTGTTCATGCCCTTCCGCAGGGTCAAGATTCACTAGCCAAACTTCACCCTTAAGAGGCAGTTTCTAGTCCGTCGGCAAGCGTGCTATCCCAAGCTGTATTTTCCGCTTGAAATTCGGCAAACTGCTTCGGATCATTAACCAGCAAATCAAAAGCTTCTCCAACTTCCTGCAAATAAGTTTGCTTACGCAGCTCTTCGCACATGCAGTGAATAACTTCAGCGGCCGTGCAACCCAAAAGTTTTGCTTGTTCATTGATCAAAGCAATGTCATTTTCAAAAGCCTTGACGGTCTTTTGACTGCCTTTTCTCTTATCGAATGCAGCAAGCATTGGAACCTCATCTACCATGGCCGAACCGTATACCAGATTGTATACCAAGGAGCGCGGGTCGCCAAGAGAGTGATCGGTATACACCTGCATTTATGGCCCACAAGCAGGTCATTACAACCTAACCCCTCGGCTCCACCACTTCAACCAACGGCTGCTCTTGCTTGCGCATCAAACGAGTCTGCAGACGGTCGAGATAAATATAAAACACCGGAGTAATATAAAGCGTCACCACTTGCGATACCAGCAAACCGCCGACAACAGTTAAGCCCAGGGGTTGCCTCGATTCTGATCCAGCCCCCAGACCGATAGCGATTGGCACTGCCCCCATCAGGGCAGCCATGGTGGTCATCATGATTGGCCTGAAGCGCGTCAAGCAGGCTTCATAAATAGCTTGTTCCGGTGGCTTGCCTTGCTCACGCTCTGCATCTAAAGCAAAGTCAATCATCATGATGGCATTTTTCTTGACGATACCAATCAACATGATCAAGCCCAGAAATCCATAAATATCCAAATCATGTTTTGTCACTAGTAGCACAAGTAGAGCACCAAGACCGGCTGAGGGCAAGCCAGAAAGAATGGTGATGGGATGAACAAAAGACTCGTAGAGAATACCGAGCACAATATAAATTACCAATATAGCGATAGCCAAAAGCATCCATAAATTCTGGAATGAGTCTTCAAAGGCCTCAGCCGTGCCTTGAAAAGCTGTAGTTACAGACTTGGGCACGTATGTTTGAGCTAAGTGATTAATCTCACCCACTGCTTCACCCAGCGATTTTCCTGGCAGCAAATTGAATGAAATAGTCACTGATGAAAACTGACCAAGGTGATTTACCAGCAGCGGGCCAATTCCGGTCTTAATCTCAGCGATGGTATCAAGGGGAACCAAGCGACCAGAAGGTGTGCGCAAGAAAAGCTGTTTTAGCACAGAAGGATCACGGTAGAAATGAGGCTCCACTTCAATAATTACCCAGTACTGATTGGCGGCAGTGTACATGGTAGAAATCTGGCGCGTAGCGTAAGCACTAGAGAGAGCGTCTTCTACTTCGCGCATGGTGAGCCCAAGCTGCGAACACTTGTCGCGATTGACTTCAATATGTACTTCGGGGTTGTCGACTTGCATATCACTAGCAACATCAACAACACCAGGCAGCTCCTTTACTTTATCTAGCAGTGTATGACCAGCGGCATAAAGTTCATCTCGGTTAGGACTAGACAAAGTAAATTGATAAAGCGACTTGGTTACTTGTCCGCCAATAGTAATGGTGGGTGGGTTCTGCAAATAAGAAGTGACACCAGGAACGGCGGCAAGCTTTGCAGATAGTTCAGCAATAACATCATGAACTGATATCTTACGCACATCTTTGGGCTTGAGCACAATCAAGATGCGGCCCTGATTGAGAGCAATGTTCGGGCTGCCATTACCCACACCCAAGCTTGACATATAGCTGTGAACATTCGGGTCGCTGGCAATAATGTCAGCCAAAGTTTTGTGCAATTTGACCATGGCATCATAAGAGGTGCCTTGGTCTGCTTCGGTCATGCAGACGATCTGGCCAGTATCTTCAGTAGGCATAAAGCCCTTGGGAATAATAGTAAAGAGATAACCGGTGGCAATGAACATCATGGCAAAGACAACCAGCACCGAAGCCTTATTGTTCAGTGCAATCGAAAGCGACCAGTCATAAAACCCAAGGGCACGCTTAAAAACGCTCTCTGCAGCCCTAACAAATATGCTCTGCTCTTCTTTCTTCTCGGCTTTGAGAAAACGGCTACAGAGCATAGGTGTAAGGCTAATAGAAATGAAGCCCGAAATTAGAATAGCCACTGAAATAGTCACTGCAAATTCGTTAAATAAGCGGCCAACAATTCCTGGTAAGAGCAAAACAGGAATAAATACTGCCACCAATGACAGCGTCATCGACAAAATCGTAAAACCAATTTCTCTTGAGCCATTCAGTGCAGCCTCCATGGGCGTCTCGCCCATTTCTAGGTGGCGAACAATGTTCTCTAGCATGACAATGGCGTCATCAACAACAAAGCCCACCGAAAGCGACAGGGCCATCAGCGACAGGTTATCTAAACTAAAGCCCAATAGCTTCATAGAAGCAAAGGTGCCGACCACCGAAATCGGCAAAGCTAAGCTAGGAATGACAGTGGCTGAAAGATTGCCGAGAAAGACAAATATAACCAGTACCACCAAGGCAACAGTCAATAGCAACGTGATCTGCACGTCTTTGACTGATTCTCGAATGGTCTGAGATTGGTCGTAGAGCACATCTAAATGAATATTATCTGGGGTCAATGATGTGAACGTCGGCAAGAGCTTCTTGATACTATCTACTACCTGAATAGTATTGGCACCAGGTTGCTTCAGCACCGCCAAAATGATGGCGGGCTTGCCGTTGTAGATACCGCCCGACTTATCGTTCTGCACGCTATCAATGACACGGCCCAGATTTTCTAATCTGATTGGCGCATTGTTTTGATAAGCGACAATCACAGGCTTGTAGGCATCGGCATTGAGCAGCTGCCCGTTAGACTGAATCGTGAACGCTTGGTGCTTACCCCAGAGTGTTCCTGTGGGCTGATTTTGGTTAGCTGACACCACCGCGTTCATAACATCATTGATGCCAAGGCCATAGGTGGCTAGTCTTTGCGGATTGACCTGCACCCGAACAGCATAGGCCTGGGAGCCATTGACTTGCACTTGGGCCACTCCACTTACCCGCGAAATGCGCTGAGCAATAAGTGTTTCGGCAAAATAATCGACTTGGTGCAGGGGCAAACTATCAGAACTAACAGCTAAATAAATCACTGGTTGGCTGGCTGGGTTCACTTTCGAAAATGTCGGAGGCATAGTCATTTGCGGCGGCAGCTGCTTAGAAGCAGCTGTAATGGCCGCTTGTACATCAAGAGAGGCGCCGTCCATATCACGTGCCGGATCAAACTGCAAAGTAATGAGCGACTGACTGAGAGTGCTCGTCGAAGTCATCTGGGTCAGGCCCGCGATGGTAGCAAACTGTTTCTCTAGAGGCATCGAGACAGCAGAGGCCATGGTCTCTGCACTGGCACCAGGCAGAGTACCGGTCACCTGCAAGGTAGGAAAGTCAACGTTAGGCAAATCGCTAATAGGCAAAGCCTGGTAGCCCATTAGTCCGAAGAAAAGAATGGCAATCATCACCAGGGTCGTCATCACTGGCCGCTTAATAAAGATGGCACTAAGATTCATTTGGCATCCTCAAACTTTTCCAGCGGCGCAGTGGGGCCGTCAGCTCTGGCTCTGCGCGGCAGCCGAAAGACAGCCTTGTCTTTTACAAAACGCTGAAAGCGATCGAGATAGATATAAAACACCGGCGTAATATACAAAGTCACCAGCTGCGATACTAGTAAGCCACCAACAATTGTCATACCAAGTGATTGGCGCGACCCGCCACTTTCGCCGAAGCCTATGGCGATTGGTAAGCTGCCCAAAATAGCCGCCATGGTCGTCATCATGATAGGGCGAAAACGCACCAGACAGGCTTGGTAGATTGCTACATCAGTTTTGAGATTTTGCTCGCGCTGCACATCCACGGCGAAGTCTATCATCATGATGGCATTCTTCTTGACGATACCAACTAAAAGTATCAAACCTAAAAATCCATATACATCTAGATTCATATTGAAAATTATCAGAGTCAATAGCGCGCCCAAACCAGCTGAGGGCAGGCCAGAAAGAATAGTAATAGGATGAATGAAGCTCTCGTAGAGTATGCCGAGAACTATATAAATAACAATAATAGAAATAAGAAGCAAAGCGCCTAAGTTTTGAGTAGAACTCTCAAAAGCCTGGGCTGTTCCTTGGAAGCTACCAGTGATATCTTCAGGCAGTCCGCTAGCAACCAATTCTTTTACTGGAGCAACCGCTTCACTCAAAGCCACCCCAGGCTTGAGGTTGAATGATACAGTGACCGACGGAAATTGACCAAGGTGATTGACCAAAAGCGGCCCAGCGCCACGGTCTACAGCAGCCAACGTATCAAGTGGAACGAGCTGACCGTTGCCAGCACGAACAAAAAACCAGTGCAACATCGAGGGGTCTTCAGTATATTGGGGCTCGACTTCGAGTATCACCCAATACTGATTGGTAGGGGTATAAATCACCGAAACTTGCCTGGCCGAATAGGCATTATTGAGAGCATCTTGCACTTGCTGCACATTGATACCAAGACGCGCACACTTATCTCTGTCGATCTCAACATTCAGCTGCAAGTTCTTTACCTGCAAGTCACTGTTCACATCCTGCAAATTAGGCATAGCTTTGAGTTTCGCTTCAAAATCGCGAGAAGCTTTATACAACTCTTGCAGCTCAGAACCAGAAAGAGTAACTTGATACTGCGCCTTGGTTAGCTGACCACCGATGCGAATGCCACCAAGGTTTTGCATAAATAAATTGATGCCAGGCACATTAGCAGTTTTCTTACGCAAATCTTGAATCACTTGATCTAGAGTTGCATGACCCGGTCTATCAGCACGGTCTTTCAAGACCATAAAAATACGGCCTTGATTAACAGCTTGGTTGGGGCCACTGGCGCCAACACTAGACATGGCTCCACGAATACTTTCATTTTTAAGGACAATATCAGCAAGCATTTGCTGGTGGCGCACCATCTCGGAAAACGAGATGCCTTCAATTGCTTGAGTCATACCAAAAATTTGGCCGGTATCGTCAGCGGGCATAAAGCCCTTAGGTACTTCCTTAAGCAAATAGCCAGTGGCAGCAAGCATTAGAAGAAAGCTGAGCACAACTAAACGCTTATGCCGCAATGCCGGCTTCAAAGTATAGTCGTATGCTGCCTGCAAGTGACCAAACAAGCTATCTGAAAGACGGTGCAACCACCCCCGATGACTGCCAGCTCGCAAGAAGCGCGCACAAAGCATAGGAGTAAGACTAAGAGCGACAAATCCAGAAATCAGAATCGCTACTGAAATAGTGACAGCAAACTCAAAGAAGAGGCGACCGATGATGCCACCAAGAAACAATATCGGAATGAAAACAGCGATCAAAGACACTGTCATAGAGACAACAGTAAAGCCAATCTCGCGCGAACCGTTCACCGCAGCTAGCAGCGGCGGCTCACCGGCTTCGATATGGCGCACGATATTTTCTAATACAACAATGGCGTCATCAATAATAAAACCGACAGAAAGAGTGAGGGCCATAAGCGAAATATTGTTTAGGGTGAAGCCAAAGAGCTTAATTGCAGCAAAAGTACCCATCAATACAATTGGCAGGGTGACACTAGCAATTAGAGTTGTAGGCAAACTACCCAGAGCAAGAATAATTACTAAGACAACTAAGAAAACAGTGATTACCAACGTAGCTTTAACATCGCCCACAGATCGTCTAATCGAAACGCTGCGGTCATAGAGAATTTCTAAATCAACCGACCCAGGCAAAATCGCCCTGAAGTTCGGCATCATCTTTTTGATACTATCAACTATCTCTATCGTATTAGTGCCCGGCTGGCGCTGCACCGTCAAAATTATGCCCCGATGGCCGTTGTACCAGCTTGCCACTTTATCGGTCTGCACACTGTCAATCACAGTGCCCACATCTCGAATGCGAACCGGTGCGCCTTTGCGGTAAGCAATAATTAGAGGTTTGAAGGCCTCCGCATTATAGAGCTGTCCATTTACTCTGATGTTATAGGCGGTATCAGGACCATGGAGCGTACCCGTGGGCAAATTGACATTAGCCTGACGAATTGCCGCTGCTACTTCGTCTATACCGATGCCATAAGCAGCCAGTTTACGCGGATCTACTTGTATGTGCGGAGCATAGATTTGCGAGCCCATCACCTGCACTTGGGCCACGCCAGAAGTCATTGAAAGACGCGGCGAAATGACATTTTCAGCGTATTCATCTACAGTATAAAGCGGCAAAGTTTTAGAGCTGAGAGCAACAAATAGTATGGGCGAATCAGAAGGATTGACCTTGCGAAAAGTTGGCGGACTGGGCATACTGGCTGGCAGCCAGGGGCGGGCGGCCACAATAGCAGCTTGCACATCTTGAGCAGCACCATCGATGCTGCGGTTTAAATCAAACTGCAAAGTAATAGAAGTGATACCAGTGGCAGAAGTCGAGTTCATCGACTCGAGGCCGGCAATGCCACTAAATTGCTTTTCTAAAGGAGTAGCCACTGCAGATGCCATGGTTTCACCATTGGCACCAGGCAAGCCCGCACTGACTGTGATGGTAGGAAAATCAACGGCGGGCAAATCGTTGACTGGCAAAGTAACATAGGCGATCAGACCAAAAATTACCAGTGCCACCATCAAGAGTGTCGTCATCACCGGACGCATAATGAAGAGGCGCGAAAGGTTCACAGGTTCATTTGCCTATAACGTCAACTGCCTGGGTATCGCGTTGCACCTTAACCTTAGAGCCCGGGCTGAGCTGCAGCTGACCATCGGTGACAACAGTTTGACCGACACTGAGGCCATCCAAAACAGCAATGAATTCACCAGCACTCTGACCGAGCTTGACCTTAACCAAGTCAACTGTATTGTCAGGCTTGAGCACATAAACCGAATTGCCTTGCTGGGTGGTCTGTACTGCTCGCGCTGGCACCACTACCGATTTGCCAGCAGGTGGCATGGAAATTACTACATCAACGAACTGACCAGGAAAGAGTTTATGCCCAGCGTTATCGAAACTAGCACGCAATAAAATTGTGCCAGTATTAGTGTTGACTGTATTTTCCATGAACGAAATATGTCCCTTAACTGCCTCGGCTTTGCGACCTTCAACCAAAGCTTGGATCTTCAATGTGCCATTAGCCTGAGAACGACGCAAGTCGTTGAGGTACTGCTCCGGCACAGTTACATTGACATAAATCGGGTTAAGTTGAGCAATAGTAACAAGCGGAGTCGACGAATTGGGTGATACCACATTGCCTTCATAAACGTTAAGGCTTCCCGTGCGACCATCAAGAGGTGAATAAATTTTGGTCCAGCTCAACTGTAGCCGAGCCTGATCAGCTAAACCCTGATCAGCGCCGAGATTCCCCTTGGCTGTTTCAATTGCAGCTCTATCGCCGCGAGTAACAGCTTGAGCATTCTCAACCATCTTCATATCGGCATCGATAGTAGCTTGAGCCTGAGCAGCGCTAGTGATAATTTGATCGCTCTGTTCTTTTGAGACCGCACCCTCGCGCACAAGTTCTGCATAGCGGGCCACCTGCACATCGGTATACTTAGCCTGGGCCTTGTCTTTTCGTAGATTAGCGTAGGCTTGGCCTATCATCGTCTCGTCACGAGCTAAATTTGCTTGAGCAGCTTCAACTTGAGCTTTATCCCGAGCAACATTACCCTCAGCCTGTGCCAGCGATGCCTGATAAGAGCGGGGGTCAATCTGAAATAGCAACTGACCTTTCTTGACAAACTCGCCTTGGGTGAAATGCACTTTCAGCAACTGGCCACCAACTTGTGGCGTGATATTGACCACCGAGAATGGTGCGACATTGCCGATACTTCGCAGCTCAATGGGCAGGGCTTGCTCGCCAGAGACTGCCACCAAGACTGGCACTATTTTGTCTTTGACGCCCTTTTTATCTTTACTATCTTTGTTACCCTTTCCATCTTTACTGTCTCGCCCAGCTTGACCCAGTGCACCAGCGGGGCCGGCAGAACCTTCTTTGCTATCTTTGCCGTGGGTTAATGAATATACAGTTGCGGCGCTGCCAACTATCAATAAAACAATTAGCCCAACCAACACTACTTTGTTCGACTTGTTCGACTTCTTCGAGTTAGTTGAATTGACTGACTTAGTTGAATTAGTTGCGACCGCAGCAGTGGACGGCTCGAACTCACCTCCCACCTGGGGGTAAGGCTTGTCTCGCTTAATGCTGGTATCCAGTTCTTCTTTCATCTCTTCCCTTAAGCCTATATCTTAGCGTTCGCTTCAGTGAAAGCAGCCTTAAGCAAGGCAAGAGATTCTTCTATGCCAGCCAATTTGTCAGGTGGCAGTTGAGCTAGTACCCGAGATAACTCTTCAATGGCAACCGAGCGACTGCCGAGCAGGTGCTCTTCGCCAGCAACAGTCAGACTGAGGATGACATTGCGACGACTGGTGGGGTCGTTGGTGCGGGCCACCATGCCAGCTTTAACTAATCGGTCAACCATGGTCGAGGCCGTGGCATTGGCAACACCCAGAGATTCGGCCAAACGGCTCAAACCAGAGCCCGGACAATTTTTAATAAAAGCCATAACCCGCAGTTGGGGCAGCGATGCCGGCGTTTCAGCCTGGCGCAGAACATGGCTGCGAATGTAGTACATGATGTAAGGGACGGTTTCCATAACCTTGGCCGCCACCAGGCTGTTTCGGTCGGCTTTATCTCGGCTTGCCGGATCTACTTTTTCGCTGGCCGGTCTTGTGTCTGCTGCTTTCACGAGCCCTCCAGCCTAAATATTGCTTACTTAGATCTAATTACCACTATTCTTAGTATAGCTAACTATTAGAAAGGCTAACTTATTTTTCGGAAGGGCATGATAGCGTTTTCGATTAACCACGAAAGGGGGAGGCAAAAATGACCCATTATCCCGAACTCTCCACAAGTTGCATGGTTGAAGAAGGTCCGCATGTGCGCGCCGTTGGATGGTTAAATCCACTTTTTCCTTTCGATACAGGCGACGTATCGCCCGAGCTGATATCTAAACTGCGGGAACACTGCACCAATCCATTCCAGCCCATGAGGCTGAGGGGATATCATGACTGCGAATTTAAATTGGACGAATCAACTGAGTGCAAAGCGACAGGGCTCAAGAATATTTGGATACCTGGTGCCAACGGTTGCCTCTATGTTGCACCAGAGATGATTGTTCACTACATCGAAGTGCACTCATATAGGCCGCCAGAAGAGTTTGTACAGGCCGCTCTGGCTGCGCCAGGTCAAAAGTCACCTCAGTACTGGCAAATGATGGCGCCGTTCGGCTACAGCGAGCCAGTTGTTTACGGTTTAGCCTTAAGCGCATATGAATCTCTGTCCGAACGAGATCGGCAATTGCGCGCCCAGGCAAGCCGTCGCACTCCTGAATGGGAGAAGGCAAATCCGGTTGAGGCAGCCATATATCGTGGCATGGAGCAAGCGGAGAAGGGTAACTTCGCTGAAGCCGCGAAGGAACTGGAATTGGCGGTTATCTCCAGAACCAACGATCAGAGTTTGCTTCTTGTGTTTGCCAACTCTTGTCAAAAGTGCGGCCGATTTCAGGACGCAATCAATGTATGCAGCGATCTGGTAGCGCGCAATCAGGAATATCCAGGCACCGTCACACGCGGCAAAGACGCCCTCTTAATTCGCGCGCTTGCATTTCAGGGCTTGCACGATTATACGAAAGCAAAAGCTGATTTTGCTGTAGTAGTCGATCGCGATGAATCATGTGTCGCTGCTTATGTCGGTCTCAGCGAGTGCAGCGCAGCCCAGGGGCTCGCAGCAGAAGCTGAAGCTTATCTTGAGCAAGCGAGAAGACTAGGACTCACTTCTGGCCAGTAGGCCCAAAAGCTGGTCGAGTGAATAGATTACCGCTTCGTCAAGCGTGCACAGTCGACACGCCTGCCGCAACGGGTTACTCTAGAAGAAAGCCATTGGAACACCATCATGAAGCTTCGAGCGAGAGAGCAAAATTTAGCCATAGACGCCTTGCGCAAATATTTTCAAGATGTGGGCAATGACGAGGAAGTAGCACGAGCCTACGCTGATACGCTAGGACCCGAGGGCACGGCGTACCTGCTTGAACGGATAACAGGCAAAATGTCAGAAAGTAATGAAATGCTCGATCCCAGCTTGGCTGAGTTTTTAGGCACCAAAAATTTCAGCGACAAAGAAAAAAAGACACTAGAAATAAACAGCTTATTTAACTATTTCAAGCGCAGACGTGAACTTCTGGCAAGTTCCATAGGCTCCGTTGAGGCGGCTGAAATGCTTGGCGTCTCTAAACAGACGATTCACGACCGTATACGAGACAACAAATTAATTGGATTGGTGGAATCCAACGTCATGCGCCTTCCATTATTTCAATTCGATCCTGCTGGTCCTAATGGTGCCGTAGCTGGATTAGGAGACGTTCTCAAGGAACTTTCCGGAAGTTTGCTTGGTAAAGTAGCATGGCTAGTAAGTGCAAATGCAGTATTAGACGGGAAGGCACCAATAGAAGTAATGAAATGCGGAGACCTTGAGCGGGTGCTACGCGAAGCTCGTTCTGTTGGCGTAGCCTAAATGGTGAGAATAGCTCCGCCGCCACCAGTGGTGCCGCCAAATCCAAAATGGTTCACGGCTGAAGCAGGAACTCGTTTTGTTCGCATGTACGATCCTGCGCAATTTAGTGCGACACCAGTAGGGTTTCGTAGGCACGGACCACACAAGCGATTCGATCATCACAATGAAGGCATACCTGCACAAGACGCAGACCATTCAATTTTATACGCAGGTAAAACCTTTTCAGGCTGCCTGCTCGAGATCTTTGGCGATACCAAAATAGTTAAATGTGGCAAGTGGGAGATTGTCGTTTTTGAAATCGAACGTGAGCTATCACTTCTTGACCTTCGAGGTGATGGAGCTCTGAGAGCCGGCTCTGTAGCAGCTTTGTGCAAAGACAGCGTTCACTCTCTTAGCCAGAAATGGTCACGCTATTTTTATCAAAACCCATTCTTGTATAGCGAAATAGATGGCCTGATCTTTGGAAATGCTCATAACGACGAGCTAGCGCTTGTATTATACGAGCGCTGCAAGAGCAGTCTAAGGCTAATTATCAATATTCCGCTGGCAAGCAAGAACCTCAGATACAGCTTATTGAAAATAGCGTCAGACCTTGGTTTTGTTATAGAGCCAGAAAGAGGTAGTTAACGCCCGTGGACAATACTGATATCGAGTCTACCAGAGCGCAAAGAAAGTACCGATAGTGACTTGCCCCCCGAAAGTTGATCAACCTCAAAAGTCACAGCTGCTTTCAGTTTGTCATTTAACTACATTTGGCTAGCTTTGTAGAACATTGATAAAGTGACTGGATAAGTGACACAAAATCGACTGTTTTTGCTTCGAAACAGAATATCCCGCAAACGGCCGTATGCCTTACAGCTGTCGACGAACACGGGCAAAGGCATGACTTAACAGATTTTTTGAAGTTTGCTGAACACGTCTATTAAAAATAGCACCTTAGATAATACGGCGCAGACTAAGCAGCAATCACTTCCACTTTAGGCGTTATACCGGGGTAAAATAGGCGGATTTATGGTATAATCGAAAATAGTTACTGACTCGGGGCACACTTCATGACACTAAGTATGGCAAAAGGGTTAGTGCTGGACGCTGATACCTGCAAGACCCAACAGAACATAAAGCAAGTCGAAGCTGATGACTTCGATATTAAATTTGCCAGCTCGCGTGAGGAATTCAATAGATCTGCTGCCAACGGTTCAGTCGATTTTGTAATTATTCATGAACTACCGAACACTAAGGGGCTCGATCTAGTCAACGAAGTTAGACAGGTAGCACCGGTAATGCCTATGATACTTCTGTGCGAAGCAGCCTCTGGAACATGGGCTCAGTCAGCTTCATACCCGCAACTGGAGGTGGTTAACATTGAGGCACCACCTCAAGAAATTCGACACCGCATCTCTAAGCTATTGCAATTTAAACCCAGACACTCCTTGCCCAAAACACGCACAGTGGTTGATCCGCTCCCAGTACTACGGAGTAAAAGTGGCAGGTTAGATGCAGAGCGAATCTCGCTATACTTCGGTATTACTTTGAGCGATCTGGCCCGTGGGTTGAACAAAAGTTACAGCACAATTCATAAGACGCCTGATGCTCCGGCGTTGCAGGCTTCGTTGTATCCGTTTGAACGAATTGCTTCAGCTATCAAAATAATCACTGGCGGTAAGCTTGAACAAGGCTTGAAAATTTGGTTGAATGCGCCAAACAAAGCATTTCCTGCGAGTTTACCTGTGGAGCTAATCAAACAGGGGCACGCAAGCATGTTGGCCGACATGCTCGAAGATGTGCTGTTAGGGCATCCTGGCTAAAATGGAAACACCAGACATTCTGGCAACTGTGCTGCTCACTCTTCCAGCAGTGCCAATTAACAGTACCTATCACAGATCTGTAGCTAATGCTTCGCTGTACCAAGGCAGACGCAGACCCAAGTATCTTTATGCTCTAGGGCCTGGGCGAGAAGGTGCCCGCTTCACGCCCAAAGGTGGGCCACCATGCTTATATGTCTCCGCTGAACCAGTCACTACGCTATCTGAGGCCACCGGTATAGCGTCCGCTCTTGTTCTTGCCGGATTAGCTATTCCTCAGCCAATGAGTTCATTCAGCATGACTGTATACTTGCATCGAGGATTGTTAGATCTGACAGATACTGAAGTGCTGGCTAAACTCGGCACTGACCTTACCGAACTTGATGGGCCCTGGGAGCAACAGGTAATCAACGGAGACCCAGTACCTACACAGATTTTGGCAACTGCAGCCTACGCCTCTAAACGCTTTCAGGTCATACGTTTCTATTCTCACGAAGACCCAGGGAAAGTGAATATAGTGATCTGGACCGAGATGGTCAAGTCACCGTCAGCGGTGGTGGTTATTGATGGCACCAGCACCATAAACGAACGCATTCCACGAATTCATAAGAAACGAGTTTAGATCCACTGACTGCGATACGTGCACACGGTTTTGTCAAACTCCGATGCTGCGGGGCTTGTCGCTGACCATTATCGGAGTCAGCTGTTTTCAAAGGGAATCGCTCCATAGGTTTCAATGGCGTTCAATAAATGATTTCTAAATTCAGGTGGAAGTGGATGCTTGGGAAACAACGAATCGAAGAGAGCATACTCTGACTACGAATTCGACGTGGCTTCCAGCTGTTCTTGGTAGTAACTTTGGCCAAAGATAATCCAAGTGCTTGTTTGTTTGCCCGAATGGCCAACGAAGGTTATTCAATAGAGAAAGGCTGCAAAGAGCTTGGCCACTCTAGTGGAATACACTCCCGCACTCGACAACTGAATTGTGCTACTTTTCAAGCAATTCGTCGGGAGCCTAAGACTTGCAGACCAACAGATTACTAACCCTTGCCCTCCCTCTATATTTCGCATATACTTCCGCGCCGGCCCTCGCCAGCACAGGGGGGCTACCGCCAATGAAGCCTACAGTCGTCCAAGCGAAACACAATCATGCCAAATTGCACAACCAAAGAATAAACCCTGACGAAATCGGCCTTGATTCTAGCGCTGTAAACCAGCCGAGAAATTCAACTCTAAACGAAATGCCAGCTAGTGCGCCCATCGCCGGCGCCCCAGGGCTAACCCCAGAGGCCCTTAGGCTGGCCAACGCACTTGGTATCGATAGCGACCTAACGCAACTCCTAAAGCTCAGCCAAGGCCCCGAGCAAAGCCTTCTGCAAGCCTCTAGTAGCGATTTACTGAAGGCGCTTCTGCTTAAACAATCTCTGACCGAATCAGTGTTATCTGAAAGCTTTGAAGTGCGAAGCTGTCTCAGCAATCTCGAAACTGAAATTGCCCAAGCCGATGATCTGCAAGCATTTTTAGAAGAGCGTCGAGACAAAGTAATTCGCCTTAACACCATCGCCAACTTTATCTCAGGCGGCGTCACCGGTATTATCGGAGGTGCACTAAAACTCGGCAGCGTCAACGAGCAAAGTGCTAATGGCATAGACACTGGCGAAGGCATAACCCAAACAGCATTGGCTTTGTTAGCCTTAAAACAACAGTCCGGAGAGAAGAGAATAGTAGACGGCACACCCAATATGCTGACAAAGCTCTTCGACATTAACAGTATTCACACGCAACGAGACTACCCACCTTCAGTCTGGAACTATTTGACCAGTGTGCCAGCAAACAGCAGCACCGGGTTGACTCGACAACAAACACTAATGAAGCGCTGGCAAGACCTTAAGGTAATTAACACTAAGGCTAGCCAATCTCAAAGAAAAGAAGCGATTGGCCATATTACCGGCACACACCAACAGCCAATCGTCAGCATAGATTTACTCGATGCCCGCTCGGCCATGCTGCACGACGTGCGCGCCGTCGTATCCGAAATGGATCATCCGCTGCTTGAGCTAATGCAAACTATCCGCAACGCCAAAATACACTAAGCTTGATTCAATAATAATGATTATCAAATGCAGCGAAACAAAAACCGAGCAGCTCTATCGTATTCTCATTGGCTCAGTGGTGCCGCGGCCTATTGCCTGGGTATCTACAACTAGCATTGACGGTGTAGACAATCTCGCACCTTTCTCGTTCTATAACGTTTTCAGCATAAAGCCGCCCATGCTTGGTTTCTCACCTGGTTACAAACGACCAGCCACAGCCAATTCAACAGCTATTGCCAAAGACACACTTACTAACGTTCGCGAAACGCGCGAGTTTGTAGTCAATGTTGTCAGTCAGTTTTTAGTCGAGCAAATGAACCAATCAAGCGCTGACTACGCGCCAGATGTAAGCGAATTTGCAGCAGTAGGCTTAACGGCCACCCCAAGCACCATGATCAAGCCACCACGGGTGGGTGAGGCCCTAATTAGCATGGAGTGCAAAGTCTTTCACATCCACGATTTAGGCGGGTCGGCTCTAGTTCTTGGTGAGATAGCCTGTATTCACCTAAAGGATGAAGTTATACAGACCAACGCTGCACGAGACGGCCAAATATCTATCGATCTCGATGTTTTGCAGCCAGTAGGACGCTTGAGTGGCAACCTCTACAGCACAACTAAAGATCAATTCGAGATTGCTCGCCCTGTAATCTAGAGCTGCATATCCAATTTAGAAGTTTAATAAAGCCCTCAGTGAAACAAGCATGGTAGTGTCAGTTTTCAAACATCAAATTTCAGCAAAGTAGCCCTTGCTATTGCTAGAAGCGAGATGTAGTATGCATTCAGTTGCCAGACATCGCCTCTGACACAAAGATCAATAAAATGCCTAGACGGCAAAATATCGCCAGACTCAAACTCAACTTCAGTCCGACGAGTAAATAGAAATAGTTGCATGACTATGTCACTTGCTGTAGCTTGGCGAGCGACTGGCAACTATAGCCTAAAGGAAGTTTCCTTGAAACGACGGCAACTTAGGTGCTGTTGTTACAACCACCTAGCTAAACGAAAAAATTGTTTAGGACCCCATGTTTTTAAAAGACCAATCAACCGAATACAACAACAGTGCTCAAGGCCTCGAAACCAAAGCACAAAACAATCAGGTCTATGAAAATGTTTCAGCTATAGATCTCGGACTAACCAGTCAAATAGACTATCCAATTCTCAACTTCTTCGGCGGTAGCGTTAGAACAGATAGAGTTGAACACGAAAACGTATCGCGACGTGCAGGCTTGGCACGTTGGAACCGTAACAGTCGCGACGCTTCTAGCTACACACAGCAAGTTGAACACGCTGGTTTTACACCTGCAAGAAGTTTGAGCAATCAAGCACAAAGATCAACAGCTGGCTACGGAACATCAGCGCAATCGCCAGGCATGGGCTTAGAGTGTGAGAATCTCCAATCATTCATCAGTGGTGCCCAGCACACGGTCATTCCTATTGCCTCTGCAAGACCAGAAGCTCAAATAGGCTCGCAACAGCAAGAAAGCAACTACTCACCAATGGAAGGTAGTCTTGGTCATACAGAACTACCGTCGGGAGCACCAGCTCCAGCGAAAGTTTACAAATTTCGCCGCATGAAAACTACAACATTCCACAACCTATTAGCCATGGCCATGAATGAATAAATTTGGCTCTATTTCTTGTTAGCCCGAGCCCAAGAGTCTTTCAAGGTAACGATACGGTTGAATACTGGAGAGCCAGGCTTGCTGTCTTTGATATCGGCAACAAAATAGCCTTGCCGCTCAAACTGGAAACTATCGCCAGCATTGGCTTCAGACAAGCTACGCTCAAGCTTACAACCACTCAATACTTGCAAGGCACTAGCATTGATTGAATTGAGGAACTCGCTGTCTTTACCAGCCGGTGGTGCTTCTTCTGATAGCAGGCGGTCATAGAGACGCACTTCGGTGTCTAAGGCATGACGAGCACTAACCCAATGAATGGTGCCTTTGACTTTACGGCCGACTGGGTTGTCACCGGGCTTTACATCAGGATCGTAAGTACAACGCACTTCAACCACATTGCCATCGGCATCTTTAACTACATCAGTGCAAGTGATGCAATAGCCGTAGCGCAAGCGCACTTCTTTGCCGGGAGCCAAGCGATAATAGTCTTTGCTTGGCTCTAGCATGAAGTCGTCTTGTTCAATGTAAATCTCTTTGCAGAATGGCACTTTGCGCGTACCTTCTTTAGGCACGTCGTGAGGCCAGTAAGAAGCATCAAGCTCTTCTACATCGGCTTCAGGATAATTCTCAATCACCACCTTTAGTGGCTTCAAGACAGCCAATACCCGTGGCGCTTTTTGGTTTAGATCATCGCGAATGCAAAACTCTAATTGAGCCATATCCACTGTGCTATTGGCTTTTGATATACCAACACTGGCACAGAAAGCACGAATGCTCTCTGGTGTATAACCACGACGACGCAACCCAGCTATTGTAGGAAGGCGCGGATCGTCCCAGCCACTAACGTGCTTTCCTTCAACTAGTTCTAACAAGCGGCGCTTGCTGAGAACAGTATAATTGAGGCTTAGACGAGCAAATTCATACTGATGGGGACGGCTGGGGAATTTAGCATAATCAATTAGATTATCAATCACCCAATCGTAGAGTTCGCGATTGTTTTCAAATTCAAGGGTGCAAATGCTGTGGGTGATTCCTTCAATAGCATCTGAAATAGGATGAGCATAGTCGTACATCGGATAAATACACCAGCTATCACCAGTCATGTGGTGGGCTGTATGACGAATGCGATAAAGAAGAGGGTCACGCATTTTCATATTAGGATTAGCCATATCGATTATGGCCCGCAAGACATGTTCGCCTTCTTTAAACTCGCCTTTGCGCATACGTCGAAAGAGATCTAGATTCTCATCAACAGTACGAGCACGGTGCGGGCTATTTTTACCAGGTGTTGTGACGTTGCCGCGATACTCCTTTATTTCGGCGTCGCTGAGACTGCAAACATAGGCTTTACCAGCGCTAATTAAGTGCTCGCCGTACTCATACATTTTCTCAAAATAATCACTGGCATGATACAAGCCATCCCATTCGAAGCCCAACCAGCGCACATCTTCTTGAATGCCGTCTTCAAACAAAGTGTCTTCTTTAGCCGGATCAGTATCATCAAAACGCAGGTGACAGCGCGTGCCTGATGACGGGAACTTCTCGCGATACTCATTGGCCAATCCAAAATTTAGACAAATAGACTTGGCGTGGCCAATATGGAGAAAACCGTTTGGCTCTGGGGGAAAACGTGTAATCACCTTCTCATGACGCTTAGCTTCAAGATCATCGTTAATGATGTCTCTAATAAAATCAGATGGCTTAGCTGTCGCTGGCGATGGGGCCGGAGCCGGAGCGGGTGCAGGCGAATTCATGATGGAACCTTTTAGAAGGACAGTTTAGAAGGACGGTCTACTTAGTTTGTGAGCGATTGGCTATTTTACTCCAGATTTTTGATGAAATGGGTCCAATCTAATTTGATGCATTTTTAACCAGGCCATTTGTTCTCTCAGGTACTCTTCACTTGGCCCCTTATCATCGGCTTGAAGCCTGAGCCCCTGACCGTTTGAGCAGTTCAGCGCGGAAAATCCGTAGCCTGCCAATTGATTCAAATCAAGACGATTCATTTCGATATCTTGAAAGAATTGATAAGCGAGATAGGGCAAGCGCTGATCAACGGGCAGTTGCTTGTCTACTCGATGAAATCCACGACTGTGCTCTGGGCTATCGCTAGCTCTAACCCTACAACCAGACAATACTTGAGCAAACTGACTGCTATCGAGACCATAGAGCCTGGCAACCAAGGCGTCGAGTAGCGCGCGCAAGCGCTTACGCTGAGGGCCTGGTAGTTGAATATGGCTATGGCCAACCACTTTCTCATCAATGCTTCCCAACTCAGCGGAAAAAAGCCCCGCCGCCTCCAACCGTCCATTTAAATAGGCAAGAATCTTTGGCACCAAAGACAAATGAGTAAACGATAGAAGGGCACTGACCTGGGCAATCAAATTCAAGAGCGGGTCGGTCAAGTTGCGCTGGCGTGCCGCCAATAGCGACTGGGGCACAGAGCATTGATCGAGCAGAAAATAATTGAGATTATTGCCACCAAATCTGGTTCTAAGCACGTAATCGAAGGTAAAGGAATTAAATACAGCAGTAATAATCAAAGCCCAGTAGGCTCGATCGTTTTCGCCTGCCGCCGTCACTGAAAGAAACGGCACAGAATTACCAGCAGGAAAGCTCGGCAACAAGGCCGCGACCATAGAGCGAGTATTAGTTGCCGCAGATACAGAGATGAAGCCAACTCTAGTGCTATCAAGGGCCATGCGACGCCGGCTAAAATCAGACTGACGCACTAAATACTGCGACGAAAATGACGCTGACCCCGAGCTAGCAGTATTACCAGCACTATCGTGCCAGAGCGCTTGGCGGCCACTACCTGAGACATATGACTTACTGGCAATTTCAAACTGGCCGAGCATGCGCCCTTCAATTAACGGCAACAAGCACTCTTCTATGCTGTCACGCTCGATATAGCAAGAGTAATCTTGAGACAAAATCACGCTGGGATCACTCAAAGCCACTGCTGAAGGCAGCTTTCCTACGCCAGCCAAGTTGGCCGAGTCTTGCCATTTACCTTGAAGATAGCGACCATAGCAGTCTGGTTTGAAACCAGCGCGCCGAGCTTCAGGAGCGGCAATAAAGAGATTCTTGTCAATGCTCATATCGTAGTCACGGGCGAAACGAAGACTATAGCTGCCGTAACTAGATAGCGCTTTCTCTTGCTTGTAACGTCCTCTATCCATCTGCATTTGACCATGTTCATGCAGTTGATGAAGAGGAATGCTCTTCTCAGCGATGGCCTTAAACAGTTCGAAATGCTCGTCACTATCACACTCAAGAATGGCATAAGTAGACGGGCTAAGGGTCTTTGCTAAAGAGAAACTATAATCTGACCAATGACTTTCACTAGTCAATAAATTAGAAGCGAGGGAACCAAAGCGCACGCGAGTTGCAGAGTTGGCTTGCTCTTCTCGCTCTGTCCTAGAAAAAACAGTAAGGGCATACTTAGAAGATGGGTGAATGGCAAAAGCTAGATCTTCATTACTAAAGCCCTCTAGACTCTGCCACTGATACTCTACAAACAACTTTCGGCGCAAATTAGTTGCCCCTTGGTCGCTGGCAATTCCAGCCGGGGTAATTATCGCCGCCACTCCGCCGTGAGCCAGCAAAGCGCCAGCTCGCTCGACAAACTGCAAGTAAGATGAACCTTCCCAAGGAGGATTTGAAAGTAAGATGTCACACAAAGGCAGGCTGGCAGACAAGGCATCAGCTTGAGAAAAATTGCCGCCTGCGACGTCTCTGATTTGTTCAATAGTGGTAGAGCAAGCGACTGCCAGACAGGCGTCATAGGTGCGCAAAATCAACGGATCAATTTCTACGGCAAAAATGTGCTGACTCAAAAGGGTTAGACGCTTCGCAGCACAATCAGATGACGCAGAAAGATAGTCAAGGGCCGCGATTGACAAGCATCCACTACCGGCACAAAAATCTAATAGGCGCAAATTCTCTGGCCCGGGTTGAATACGACTAAAGGCAGTCTTGACGAGATAATAAGAAAGTCCAAGCGGCGTGAAGTAAGCAGCACTAGCCCGGCGATCATATTCGTCTTTTTGACTAGCACTCACCTCGTGCCTGAGGCGCTCAAACAATTGAGCAAGAAAGAAAGCCCGCAACCCGTTGGCAGTGGCGAAGCTCAAGTCTTCTTGATTGAGCTTAACGAGCTGGCGCTCGACAAATTGCTCTGACGACTGCAAAATTAATCGCACTTCATCACTATCAGTACCATCAATGGTAACTCTGTCATGGGGCAATACCATTGCCATAGCAAGAGCTTCAATTTGCTCGACCAGGCGCTCGGTACGCTCACGACTAGCGGTAGGAAAATCTCCACACGACTTAAGCAAGTGCCTGAGCGATACTTCAGCACTAACTAGAGCGGCATCAATTTCGGCTCGCTTGCGGCGGGGTCTTGCCATGATCAGCAAAGAATAGCAAAATTACTAGGCTTAAGAGGAACCAGTATGAAAATCAGGCCGTGGCAAACGAGATCGGCTTTGGCTGCAAGCATTGCTGCATTGTTGCTTGCCCCCCTAACTTGCCCTCCCGGCCTGGCCCAGTCAACGGAAGAGATTGCAGTCTCACAACCAGCGGACAGCCTTCAAGCAGAAGCTGACGGTCTCTACGCTAAGCGTCTCTATAAAGAAGCTTTGCCAAAATATGAAAAAATAATGCTCGACGCCAATACTTGCGAAATCAGAATGACTACGGCCAAAAACTTTAGTCAAGAGCAACTGAAAGCCCTAAACGATTTAGCTGACTGTCTTTGCCAAACTAAGCAATATAGTCGCGCACGGGCCATCTACCAACAAATACAGGCCTATTGGAACAAGCAACCAAGTTGTGCCGTTGGTGCTAAAAACCAACTAGAAAGCGAGCTAGCGGTGGCCGGCTGTTACTTTCATGAGCACAACTATAATGAGGCTGAGCGCCTGCTACCGCATTGCGCGGAGTTAGCTAAAAGCAATGAACTAGAGCAATCATATCGCCGACGTTTGAGCACCCTCGTGCAAATATATAAAGGCGAAGCACTATACAGAGAGCGCAACTACAGCAGCGCAGCGAAAGTTTTTGAAGCCGCCCTTGAGCAATTGACCGAAGATAACTCTATCTATCTCTCATATGACCTCAATAAGATGGTTTTAGAAAGCCTTGGGGGCTGCTACCAGTATCTCGGTGCTTTTAACAAAGCCGAACCAATATTTAGGGCAATGGCACTACTAGACAAAAATTATTTCGGCGATACAGACATTCGCTACGGCTGGTCACTTTTCTCACTATCAGAGGCACTAAAGGCTTGCCATAAGAATACAGACGCCTTGCCGATTTATCAAAAGTCAATATATGTCTTTCGTCACAATAACCGCGAACGCCTCGCCACTGAATATGGTATCGATGATGAACAACTAAAGCAGGCTGCTCTAACAGACTCAGCAGAGCAACTAGAAAGGAAGAAAAAATTAGCGCAGGCACTAACCATTGCCGTTTATGGCTCTGAGGCAAGTGCCAACAATAAGGACGGCGATAAAAATCTACAGCAGCAAAGCGGACAGTCTTCGATGTTCGATCACTGCGAAAGGCATCCAGCCAGTGAAAAGCTGGGAGCCTGGAATCTCAAACCGAGCGGCTTGCGAGATGCTCCAGGCTGGGTTTGGGTTAACCCGAGAGTAGAGCGCAAGGCTATTCTTGTCTGCATTCACGGCCTCGGCTTGCACCACCGAGCCTACGAATCATTTGCCAAACGCATCTGCAAAGAAGGAATCACTGTAGTCTCTTTTGACGTTCGCGGCTTCGGTAGTTTTCTCGAATCTAGAGGCAATGAAACCCTGAACATGGAAGGCTGCGTCAGCGACATCGTCAATGTGCTCGGCGAACTGCGCCAAGACTATAAAGGTCTGCCTCTATTTCTACTAGGAGAATCAATGGGCGGCGCCCTAGCCCTGAGAGTGGCAGCCAAGAGCCCAGAGCTAATCGATGGAGTTGTCTGCTCGGTACCGGCTGGCCAACGCTATAAAGAAACAGGAACGAAGCTAAAAGTGGCTTTCAATCTTGTTTCTAACAAAAACAAAGAGCTAAATATTGGTCAAGGTGTGGTCAATCGTTCGACATCAGACCAACAAGAGCGCATGCGGTGGAGCGACGATCCCAATTCGCGCTTAAATCTTTCAGCCAAAGAATTGCTCAATTTCGAACACTTCATGCGCCAGAATGCCACATACGCAAAAAAAATCACCCAGTCTCCAGTGATTGTCTTTCAGGGCAATCAAGATCGCCTAGTGAAGAAAGAAGGCACTTACGATCTCTTTGAAGCCGTGGGCACCCAAGACAAAACCCTAGTATTGCTGGGGGATCGCGAGCACCTAATATTTGAGGCTAATCCATTCAAAGATGATATTACTCTTGGCATTGTCGGATGGCTCAACGCTCATTCAAAAAAATGACTAATATCCACGGGCAACCTTAAAAACGCTCAGTAATTTAGCCCAACTAACAGATTGGTTAACAGGACAACGGGCACATAGTAATTGAAATTTGCGTTTTTGGGAGCCTTTTTATGTCTTATAAATTTTTACTGTCATTGACGCTAGCTCTGGTTGTCTCTCCAAATTTCGCAACAGCCGCAGACGCAGTAGCAGGAAGTAGTGCCAAGGCCGCCAAGACAGTTAAATCAGCTAAGCCAGCCCCGGCAGCTGTTGGCAAAGAGTTCAGAGGCAATGCCTCATGGTACGGCGTTCCCTTTCATGGACGACGAACCGCCTCCGGTGAAATTTTCAATATGAACAAGCTCACAGCGGCTCATCTCAAGCTACGCTTCCAAACCAGAGTTATGGTTGAAGATCCCAAAACCGGAAAAACAGTAGTAATTAAAGTGAACGACCGTGGCCCTTACGCTTGCAAACGGGTAATGGATCTCTCCAAGCAAGCGGCAACTAACCTTGGCACTATTTCAAGAGGTGTTGCTTTTGTCGAGTGCACAGTGGTTGACGACGACGACTAGTTATTGCAAGGGCGCCACCATATTTTGGCAATATTATTTATAATGGGCCAAAATAATCGGTGACAATATGACAGTGAAATTCTTAGTCGCAATCAGCCTTTTGATTGCCCTTGATACGGGCTTGCCAAGCTTAGCTGCAATCAACTGGCAATCTAGCTATGGCCTCGGTCAGACAGCACTGAGCGAGCAGAACCTGCCTCAGGCAGAGGACTATTTTCGCCGCGCCCTGGCGCAAGTTGAAAAACAGCAGCACAACGCCGACGACTTAGCCAAGTGCCTGACAAGGCTTGCCGACACCCTGGCATTGAGTAACAAAACTACTGAAGCCCAAGCCACTTACCAGAGGCTCTTGTCGGTCCTAGAAAGCAAATATGGTAAGAACAGTGCCAAAATTGCTCCCGCCCTCATTGCCCTAGGCTCGGTGCAAGAATCAGAAGGCGACCATACTGCCGCCATGCCCTATTACCAGAGGGCCTTTGAACTCAACGAAAAAAACTACGGGCCTTACAGCCCTGAAATAGTCTCTAGTCTTCACAGGCTGGCACGTTCTACATACAAAGCCGGCTTTAAAGAACCAGCAGCAAAGCACTACAAAAGAGCAATGTCTATTTTGCTCAACCAGCCCGGCCTAGAAGCCAGCAACCAGTTACCATCACTAATTGGCGACTACAAAGACTTGATCAAAGGTGATGAACAATCTAGCCAAGACTTACTAAAAGAATTCAAGAAAGATATTGCACTGCCACCAGAAGCGACAAGTAGAACTCCACAGAGCAGCCAACAATCAGCCTTTCAAGAGCAAAGCACAAGCAAGCTGTCAAGCGACCATAGTTTTCAAACAGAAGAAGAATCAAAGATTCTGCTAAGAGGGCTCAATCAAAACTACTCAGAACAGGCCCTAAATCCAGCCTATAAAACAATGAACGAAGCCATTTTCGATCAAAATCACTTTGGCAAAGGCGAAGACTTTTATCAGCGCAAAATAGCTGCAGATATTGCCTCACTAGGAGCCAATCATCCATCTAACGCCAATGATCTCAGTGGCCTCGCCCTCTTTTACATAAGCCAGAAGCGGTACAGCGAGGCTGATGCTCTGCTGACAAAAGCACTAGGCATTTATAAAGCAGCCTATGGCTCGAACAACATTTTGACCATTCGCACCATGGCCACACTGGCTTCAACAAAGATGCACCTTGGCCAGAACCAACAGGCAGAAGAACTCTACAAGAGCGCCCTAGCACTCTCGCAAACAACGCTGGGTCCTAACAACATTGAGACAGCTCGAATTCTCAACGATCTGGCTTTTCTCTATTATTCGCAAGACAAATTGAAGGATGCAAAAACTTTCTATCAGTGGGCTCTAGCTAGTACAGAAGGGGCCGTTGGCAAAAGCGATCCGCTCTTAGCGGCCTGTCTCAAAGACTATGCTCAAGTGTTGCACAGCCTTGGCAGTGAAAGCGAATCGATAGCAGCAGCAGACAAAGCCAAGCTAATTTTGACCAAGTAAGATCTAATTCGACAATGCAACATGTAGCCAATGAGTGTTCAATTTCACTGGCTACTTAGCGAAAGCCTAATTAGCATAGTGGAATTACCAGAAATAGCATTACCAGAAATAGCATTCGACAGCAATCCAGTCCGAGCTAACGATCTGCCCAAAGCTAACGCTTATCAGCAAAATCGAACCTACGTGGCCTATTACCAACGACCCACGGCTCCTCGCCGTTGTATGGCCGACCTACAATAACTGGCTCATCACGCCTACCACCACCGTAGGGTCTAATAGGCTCTTCATCAAAAATGATAGAAATTTGGGGCAAGGTCCCCTGGCCACTGACGAGCTTATCCAATGCCTTTTGATCTTTTCCGGCTTGCTGCTCCTCCAAAATCTTTTCTTTCCGCGCGGCCACAACCACTGCACTATAGACCTCTTTAGGTACACTGCCGTTGAGATCATATTGAGCCACTGTTGCAACCAACTGATTCTCATATTGAGCCTTCAGAGCTAAACTGGCTGTACCAGACTCAAGCTGAGCAATCTGCAAAGGTGTCATGTTCTTCTTAGCTGTTTCAGAAATGTTTTTCTCGAGGGCAGTGGTGCGTCTATTAAGTTCATCAAGCATTGGAGTTTTGGGACGCTCCATTTCAAGGGTATACTTAATAAGCGGATTATCTGAATCGGTTTTGAGGTGCGCCTTCAGTTGCTGCTCTTCTTTCGCCAGCTGCTGCCGCTCACTCGGCGTCATACCGGCGCGCGCCAATAGACGAACATGATCATGCAAAGTGACGCGCTCACCAAACACCCCAGAGAGCTTATCTTTGATCGTCTCCATCACACCGTCTACACCAGTCTTTCCTGAATTTGGTGTTAGCGAAAGAAACTCGGGTGGTGCCTTGGCTTTGCTCCCATCCAGCGGAACGGAGAAATCTAGGTCTTTTGGTAGAAGCACAAGATTGTCTGACGACAGTGCCCTTCTTTCGGTAGACGGAAACGTCTTATCATTTGATGCACC
Source organism: bacterium (assembly GCA_018062085.1). Lineage (GTDB taxonomy): Bacteria > Cyanobacteriota > Vampirovibrionia > Obscuribacterales > Obscuribacteraceae. The sequence continues at coordinate 91,199 of JAGOSY010000016.1, forward strand.
CTTCATAAGATCAAGAGCATTTAATTCTGGCGCTGATGCACGAGCATAGCTAGATTTGTCAAACTGGAGAGATTCTAGTTCCATATTATTTACCTCAATAAAAAGTATTCGCGCACTTCTCCAAGGACCGGAGCCGGGGTGTCGCTACCGGATGGGGGAGAATGCAGAGAAGCACACAACTTGAAGATAATTCGCTGTGCTTCAATAGGGACTTTACTAACAAGATGACCGTAAACCATCTTGTTGACATTTTATTGGCAACTTTCTGACATTTCCTTGGCATCTTGTTAGCCGGCCGAAGTCCTGGCTATGTGAATTCTTACTTACTGGGCTGAGCAATCACTTTCGATTCATTCTGCAACTCTTCGCTGGCTTTCTCTGCCACCGTATCGCCTTGATTGATATTGCCGAAAATCTCCACCATGCCATCCATAATTTGACCTTTGCGCACAGTTACCCATTCCACCACGCCATCTTTTACTTTACAGACAAAAGTATTGAGCGGTGTAGAAACAACGGCTGAGATTGGCACGAACAGTGAACTTTGATGGCGTCTGGTGGGCCAATATATTTTGCAAAACATACCAGGCAAGATACTGTAGTCAGGATTAAAGTAGTTAAGCTCCACTGGCATAGTACGGGTATCTTTGTCGAGGTTATTACTGATACGAGCCACTGTACCAACGAATTTACGCCCGGGGAAAGACGAGACAGTGAAGGGCACCTGGGAGCCTACTACAACACCGGCCGTATCAATCTCAGGAACCGGTGCCACAACGCGCAATAGATCTAGCTGTTTGACACGGCAAATAGGGGGATAAGCGCCGCTGCCATCAGGGCCGACATAACTGCCCACATGCATTTTGCGCTCGGTAACATAGCCGTCAAAGGGTGCTGTAATTTCTAGATATGAAGCAAAATCAGCATAGTTTTCAAAGCCTTTAATGCGGGCAGCTAGCTCTTCTTTGCGCATGGTCACTTCATGAGCTTTGGCATTAATTCGCTTGATGAAAGTATTTACTTCTTGTTTGTCAGCTTCAACAGATTGGGCCCATTGCACCACATCGTTGTCTGCCACCACACCTGGCACCAGGGAGGCAGCATAAACACGTTGATAGGTAGATTGATCGGCTAGTAAATTAGCCTGGCGCTTTTTCAAATCAGCTTGTAAGTCTTGCAAATCAGACTCTTCTGAAGCAACAGCAGCCTTTGCTGCTGCTACGCGTGCCAAAGCCTCATTACGCGAAGCAAGATACTCAGGAGCATACATAGTGGCCATTAGTTGGCCTTTCTTCACAACAGAACCGCGGTCGACATTAATAGACTTGATGAAGCCTCTAATTTTGGGATAGATCAAGACATCTTGGTAGGCCTCAATTTCTCCAGGCAACTGATCTTCGCGAAATAGTGTTTTAGAAACAACCGATACGGTAGGCACCGAGACGAGAACATCGCGACTGACTTCCTCGACTTTTTTCGGCTCAAGTTTTTGCCACAAGAAATAGCCACCGACGGCAAGCGCTAAAACGATGATACCCAACCAAATTTTCGAAGATTTAGTGACCATGGTCCTCCGGATGCAGCGAGTGAGTGCCAGTGCGAGCACCGGTCTGAATAATTGAGAACACCAAAGGCAGTAGAGTCAAAACCGACGTGGTGGACATACAAAGGCCCCCGATAACGGCACGACCAAGGGAAGAACTCTGACCATTAGACAAAGCCATAGGCACCATACCTGCCACCATAGCGATAGAAGTCATTAAAATTGGTCGCATACGCATCTGGGCGGCGTGAATGGCCGATTCAGAAGCAGTCTTGCCCTCTTCTCTGGTTTTCTCGGCAAATACCACCAGCAAGATAGCGTTAGCAATACCAACGCCAGTGGCCATAATCGCCCCCATGAACGATTGGATATTGAGGGTCGTGCCGGTCAACGTAAGAATGGTCAACACCCCAAGCAAAATAGCTGGCGTTGTCGACATCACCACAAGCACAATGCGAGCGGCCTGGAAGTAGCCAAGCAACATCAAAGCGATAACACAAACAGCCAGAACCAAACCACCAAGTAGGTGAGCAAAAGTATCCTTGAGCAAAGGCACCTGGCCAGTAACATCGGCGAATACGCCATGGGGCGGAACACCGGCTCGCTTAATGGCGGCTTTTACTTCTTCGCCCACCCGCCCCAGATCGCCACCGCTGTAGTTAGCAGTGAGTGAGACCATGCGCATCATGTTATAGCGATCAAATTCACCATTAGTGACACCATACTCGACTGTGGCCACATCGCCAATCAGAGGGTGTTGTGGCCGCCTTGTCTGACTACCTGGATAGAGCTTGGCGATTTCAGGGTCTTCCATAATGCCGTGGGGCGCCATCTGCTCTTTGCGAGTGCTTTTCATAGCCGGGAAGCTCGCAATATCGTCTTTCGATCTAATCTGGTCTTGTGGCACCTGTACTTGCACCTGATAAGAAAATCCACTAACAGGATCGCGCCACAAACTTAAATTGACAAAGCGGCTAGAGAAGAAGGCTGGTTGCAGTGACATCCCCACTTCTTCTGGGGTGAGGCCAAGCTGACCAGCTAATTCGCGATCAATATCAATTTCGCAAGAAGGATAATCGAGGGCTTGCCCCCACTGCAAGTCACGCAGGGCTGTAATTTTCGCCATCTCTTTTAAAACTTTTGCGGCAAATATTTTATTGGTGACCAGGTTGTGCCCTGAAATCTGCACACAAATAGGTGTGGGAGAACCCAAGTTCATGATTTGACTGACAATGTCGCCAGGCTCGAAGGAATACTTGGTATCAGGAATCGCCTTAGCCAGACGCTTGCGCATATTGTCTTTGAACTGGCTCATATTGATGTGAGCATCTTCTTTGAGCTGCACATCAATCACTGCCTGGTGCGGTCCACTGGTCCACAAAAAGGCAGAACTGATGGGGAACATCGGGGGCTGCTGTCCAGCATAACCAAGGCTCTTCTCCACATTGGCCTCACCAGCCTCAGCTTTAATTATATCGAGGGTCTTAAGCACACGTTGCTCTAAGGCTTCTACGCGCATGCCCGTGGGGGCAGAAATACGCATGCGAAACTGACTGCTTCCAGAATCAGGAAACAGCTCTTTACCAATATTGTTGTAGAGCAAAAGTACTAGCGAAATACTAACAGTGAGATAGGCGCCAATCACAACAAAACGCATGGGCATGAGCAGGTGCAACAAGCCAGCCAAGCCTTCTTTCATCTTGTCGATAAAGTCAGGCTTGTGTTCTTTCTTAGGTCCCCGGCCAATAGCAGTAGCATGAGCTTCGGCAGCCTCATCGCCTTCACCATCGGGCACTCCGCTATGTTCGTCCTTTAAAAGCCAGATAGCCATAATCGGCACTAAGGTTGAAGCCAAAGTAGTGGAGGCAATCATGGCAAAGCCCACAGCCAGCGACAGCGGAATAAACAGCTCGCGGGTAATGCCGACCATGAAGAATGAAGGAATAAATACCGCCACCACTGACAACATGGCGAGTAGCCGCGGCACCATAGTCTCAACACAGGCCTCGTATACAGCACGTGTTTTCTCCACGCCATTGGCCAGGTGACTGTGCATGTTCTCAATACATACAGTGGCTTCATCGACGAGAATACCGATTGAGAGGGCAAGTCCACTCAATGTTTGAATGTTAATAGTCTGGCCGCAGAGCCAGAGACCAACAATAGACGACATCAAAGACAATGGAATAGTGGTGACAACAATAGCTGTACTGCGCAGGTCACGCAAGAAAAGTAAGATCATCAAACCAGGCAAAATTGTTCCCAGTACACCTTCGTGAAAGACGTCGGTGATCGCTTCACGGACATATTTTGATTGGTCAAACTCATAACTAATTTTGACGTCATCAGGCAATACAGCCTGCATGCGGGGCAAAGCTGAAGTGAGTGCATCAACCACTGATACAGTAGAAGCATCACCCCGCTTTACTGCTGGAATATAGACTGTGCGTCGCCCTTGAAAGAGAGCATAACCGGCCAAAATATCAGACGAATCTTCAACCTTACCAATGTCTTTGACAAATATCTGTGGCCCGTGACCAGTTCGAATGGGTAAATAATCAAGCTGATGGATATCGGGCAAATCAGAGTTGACTGGGGCAATGCGCAAATAATCGCCCGTGCGCACGTTGCCGGCTGGCAATACTTTGTTGCCCGAGGCCAGGGCCTCGATAATTTCAGCGCCCGAAATATTGTATTGCTTGAGCTTGTCAGCATCAACGCTGAGCACAATACTGCGAATATTCCCGCCAAAGGGCGGCGGCGCTTCTGCACCAGGGACGGTGGCAAGCAGAGGTCGTATGCGGGTATAGGCCAAATCTTCTAAGTCTTTAACCGTCTTAGTGTCCGAAGAGAGAACCAGTTGCCCCACTGGCAAACTGCCCGCGTCAAAGCGCAAGACAAAGGGGTTATAGGTGCCATGGGGCATCAAACTAGTGGCGCGGTTAGCCATGGCGACAATAGTGGCCATGGCGCTGGCCATATCGGTATCAGGCTGGAAAAAGACCTTAATCACAGAGACGTTTTGAATAGTGCGCGACTCAATATGCTCAATCCCTGGCACATAGAGGAAGTAAAGCTCATAGGTTGACGTGATATAACCTTCCATCTGCTCAGGGGACATGCCACCATAGCCCTGAATGACATAAATAGCTGGAATCTTCAAATCAGGGAAGATATCGCGCTTCATGCTGCCGACAGCTAAAAAGGCCACGCAAACAATGCTAATAACAGCAGCGATTATTGAAATCGGTCGTCTAAGAGCAAAGCTGATGATCCACATTTTGAGCTATCCTGTTTTTTCTTTATCTTTACGTCGGATTTTAATTGCGACTAGCTCGACCTTCAACGATATCGACGATATCGAGGAAGGGCTTCAAATCTCCCTGGGCATAAGAGAGTAGCAAAATCGCCCGCCACACTTCGACTTGTGCCACGGCATCTTCTACTTCGGCTTCAGCAAGGGCCTTCTCTGCTTGAGCCAAGCTGACCATATCAGTCAGCCCTGTGCTGTAGCGCTTACTTACTTTTAACTCGCGTACCCGCGCGGCCTGAACCAAAAGCGGGGTTTCATCGGCAATTTTTCGTGCTTGCTCAAGCATTATTCTTGCCCGAGCATCTTTCTTCTCAAGAACTTGCATAGCCAGGTTCAAGTCTGCCCTGGCAGCCATTTCGTTATTTAAAGCAATGCGCTTTTGCGCTTTAAGAGGGAAGTATTCCATCACTGGAAAACTAAAAGAAGCGCCGACCATGTAGTTGAAAACTTGAGGTAGGGCGCCACCACCCACGGGGCGAATAGGATTGACACCATCACTGCTACCCTTGCCCCAAACCGAAGAGTTGAACCACAAGTGCGGCCGGTAGGCCTTATCTAAGACAACCTGCTTAGCTTTCCATCGGCCAATTTCAGCAGTTTTGAGCAACGCTAGTGGGTGCGATGTCAAATCAATGGCACGCATGGGTTGAACTTGAGACGGGCTGCGCACCAAAGGGCTGGAAACAATATCAATATCAGCTGTAGCAGTACCCATTTTTTCAGCTAGACCAACAAGAGCTAGACGAGTATTTTTTTCAGCCTTAATTAAAGAAATGCGCGCCTTAGCCACTTCGTAGTCCCAATCAGCGGCTTCTACGCCAGGCTTGAGGCCTTCGGCCACCAGAGTCTTAGCCCGAACATTAGCAGCCCGCATATGCTGCAGGGCCGCCTCTGTCGACAAAATGATCTGCTTAGCAGCTACAGCCTCAAGAAATGCCTCAGCAGCATCATAAGCCACATCTAGCTGGGTCAAGTTAACATCAGCGCGAGCGGTGCGGGCATCAGCATAAGCAAAATTGTCATTGGCATGACGCAGGCCAAAATCAACCAAAAGCCAATTCAAGTTGACGCCCTGCAAGTTATTGACCAAGGGTCGCATGCTCGATTTTTGCGAAACCGGACCAGAATCAATTGGCACCGTATCAAAGCCTGAGACATTGTTCATAACGGTGCTGGCCACACGGTTACCAGTAATGGCTGACTCTTGAATATCAATATTTAAGTTGGGCAAGTACTGAGTTTTAGCAAGAGTGACATTGGCCATGGAAGCTTTGAGCTTAAAGCGCTTTGAGGCAATAGTTGGGTAATTGCGCAAGGCCACATCAACTGCCTCACGAATGCTGACAGCAGAAGTTGGTCTGATGGGCTGAAATTGAAAATCAATTACGGCAGTTTCACGACCAGTGGCAAGAGCTGGCGCAAATGAACTAGTGCAGAGAAAAAATATGCATGCGAATAGAGCGAAGAGACGACGCAGGCGAAAATCGACCAATAAAAATGGAGCTAGCCACTCTGTTTTTTTGAAACCGCAGACAGCCATTGGCGACCACTTGAATATGTCCACAACCCAGCCAAGCACTTGGCAGGCGGATACCGCCAGCACTAAAGAATAGTCTTGGCCAAAGAGATTATATAATGCCCTCTATGGTGCCTCATTCATACAAGACGATTGTCTTATTATTCTTATCTGTGCTCACTTCTGACCTAAGCTGTGAGCTGGCCTGGGCCGCTGATCAAGAAGCCCTTGATCGCAAGTTTGGCCAATTTTCTGGGCAAGCTTTTCGTGACAGTTTTTTCTCTGAGCAAATTAGACAGAGCTCGAGCATGGACGACTTAGCCGAATTGGAGCGTAAGCTGGCCGAAGAACGGGCGGAGAAAAAAGAGCTGCGGCGTCAAAGAGATGCAAATGAAGAAAAAGATAAGCTTGAAAGAGCTGAGCGAAATAAACATATGTTTGACCGCTCCGAAGACCTGCCGAAGACATCAAGCATGCCTGGTTCGCACGAAAGTAGCTACTCAACTCCGATTTTAGACAACGACTTTACTTTTGATTTCGAGAAGCAAGTGCTGCAATCAGATTTATTTTCCGATCGACGCACAGATTCCAAGCCTGACTCAAGCTCTCACCTGGGGCCAGATTTCAAAGCCGCCGATTTTGACTGGTTGCAAGTAATGCGCAGTAATTCAGGACTTTTCCCCCGGGCCCGCGAAGTGGACGACCATGAATTTGACCGCGACAGTGACAGCTGGGCCAAAAGAAGAGAGAGAGCGAAACTACCGGGCCGGGTAATCGAAGTCACTGGCGACTGGGTGCCTGACAAGCTTGACCCGACCTCGAACGGTGGCTTCACCATCGCCCCTGACAACGGCTCTCCGGTGCCATATAAACTCAATGGCCACGTTGACATCCAACGGGGTCGCCCCTGGAACGATAACGACTAACTTTACTTATAAGCTCGCAGTAATTTAGCCGACAAAGCTTCTGCCAAAATGCTTCGAGCTTGCATCTGCATCTTTTCAGCTTCAGACTTGCGACCACTGCTAAGCATTACAAGCACATAATCTTGCAAACAGGCAGCCACAAAGACGCTGCGCCTCCCCGTTGCATTGGCAATGCTAGAAAGAGCCCAAGCATAATGATTACGCGAGTCTTCTAGCTTACCTTGCGAATAATCAAGAAAAGCCAATTCATTCAAGCGCTGAGCCACTTCAAAAGTCTGGGCCTGCAAAGGAATGACGGCCAGCTCTGCATGATCGACACCACTGACAGTATCACCTGCCGCTTTGGCTTGTTCGGTGATGAGGGCAAGTAAGACCTTCAGACGTTGCACTGATAAATCATCTGGAGCATAAACCGATTGATAAATTTCCAGTGCTCTTTCTAAAAGCGGGCGCGCCTCGCTGTAGCGATGTTGCGCCACATAAACTGCCGCTAAGCCCTTCAAGTCGCGGGCAACACTAGGATGCTTAGGCCCCAGAGACTTAACATCAATAGCCACCATGCGCTCGTAATACTCTATTTGGTCGCCTTTATTGGCACTGGAAAGATCAGCGTCAGAAGAAGAAGAAGAAGAAGAAGAAGAAGGCAAGGAAGAAAGCAGCTGCGCCACGGTAGAGAAGCTCTCTACTGCTCCGTTATTGTCAATGACAATACGACCGTTGTTGAGGCTAGCATCATTGGAGTTAGACTGAAGCTGAATCTGTTTTTGTCGCTCCAGCTCTTGCTGCCAGGCTGATTGCGGCACAGCCCTAGTCTTACCAAGCTCTTGCACTTGATCTTTGAGCAATTCTCTTTCGTACTGCGAGGCTAATATTTTGGCTGGCCCTGTATATTTGTGCAAAAGATCAAGGTAATCGCTGAGAAGCTCCAGCAAAGGCTCACTTGAAGGCAGCGCACTCTGCGCCATCATAATGCGCAAAGAAGAGCGGTAGTTGTCCTCAGCATCACGGTACGGTCCATCTTGCGACAAAGCATGGCCAAGATGATGCAAACAATTAGCTAGTTCAAAGCTCTGGGGTCCAACATTGCTTTGGGCTACATTAGCAGCTCTCTGGTAAAACTCAGCTGCTTTTTTATACTGACCTTCTACCTCAGTGACACTACCCATGGTGAGCAGCACTGGTATAAGCTTGACACTTTCCTTGCCGTATTCGCGCTCAAGTTGTTTTAGCGACTGGCGATAAAGCTTCCACGGCTCTTCCTGATAATCTTCTGTATGCAAGACGTCAGCGAGACTTTGCATACACAAGACCAAATCATCTACACTATGCGGCTCACGTTTAACTGAACGCAGGGCTTGCCGAAATGAAACTTCTGCTTCCGGCAGTGACTTAGAAGCAAGCTGCTTGCGCCCCTGCTCTAAGAAAGTACGCCAATAACCAGTATTTGCTAAATCTGTTGTAATTGTTTTAGTGCTAACTTTGGCACTCGTTTTAGAGCTGGCAGCGCTGGCCGAAAACGTCAGCGCTAGAGTCAGGGCTAACGCGTGAGCCCTCAGAGCTGAGCCAGTCAAAGGGGCGGCTAATTTCACTGACTGGGACCGTCCGACGAGTCTTCAATTTTGCGTGCCCGAGAATTTAAAGCTTTAGCTTCGGCCGCACGGTTATCAGCTTTGAGCAAAATAGCATAGTTGCGCAAGACCGCAGCAACACTCTCATGATTAGGGCCAAAGGCTTTTTCACGAATAGCTAAAGCGCGCTTGTAGAGAGGTTCGGCCTCGCTGTAGCGTTTCTGATCGCGCAGCACACGGGCCAAATTATTGAGAGCGGTAGCAAGTTCTTCAGACTCTTGCCCCTGATCGCGAATACGCACGGTTTCTTGGAAAAAGCCTAGAGCTTGATCATCTTTGCCCTGTTCTTTGTAGAGCAAAGCCAGGTCGTTAGTAGTTACTGCTACAGCGGGGCTATTGGCTCCCAAGGTAGCTTTGCGGATAGAGAGCGCCCGGGTTAAAAGCGGCTCAGCCAGGTCAAATTTTTCTTGCTCGCGATAGAGTTCTTCTAGATTAGTGAGAGCATTAGCAACATCTATACCGTTGGCTCCTTCTTCTTTCTCGTATATTTCAAGGGCACCTTTGAGTAAAGTCTCGACTTCATCATATTTAGCCTGGGGCATCAAAGCCAAAGCTAGATTTTGCATGCGATCAGCTAGAGCCACAGGCTTAGCGCCAGCAATGCCTTTTTGCAGCTCTAGAGCTTTGCGATACTGAGCTTCGGCCGACGTGTAATCGCCCAGCTCACGGTAAACCATAGCCAAGTTATCTACGGCAATAATGACATCAGCCGGATTCGCAGTGGGATCGGCAACAAGTACGTCAACAGCCTGTTTCATTAGAGGCTCGGCCTTATCAAACTGCTGCTTTTCACGATAGTTGCGAGCTAAATTATTTAGCGCCGCAGCTTTATTGCGAGCGGCATTTTGCTCACGCCCACTGGTATCAGTAGTGTCAGCCAGCTCATTCACTTGCTTATAGACAGCTTCTGCTTCGTCAGCTTTACCTTCTTTGCGCAAGACCACTGCCAAATTATTCATGGCCACAGTTTGCCCTGACTTATTCTTAGTGTCTTCCATCAGTTTGATTACGCGGCGCAATGTTTTCTCAGCATCGGCCAACTGGCCCGCATCTGAATACATAGAAGCCAAACCAGTAAGAAAAGGCGCCAACTTAGGGTCGCTGGCGCTCGAATTTTTCTCAACGATGGCAATGGCACGCTCATACTGAGCCTTAGCTAAATCGAACTTGCCCTGGCGGCGGTACACCTGGGCCAAATTGCCCAAAGTGGCCGGCACAGAAAAGTCACCTTTTTCGCCTAACTTCTCTTTAATGGTTAGAGCTTTGTTCAAATTGGCTTCTGCTTCAGCATACTTGCCCTGAGCCTCATAAACCAGGGCTAGATCGTTATAGGTTTTGGCTAAAAACTTATCTTCAAGCTTTGAGCTGAGACACTCATCAGCAGCATCGCTGTAGAGCTTTATGGCTTTGTCATAATCTTTGCTCTGGGCCGCGCTCTGGGCGTCATTCAGCAGTTTTTCCCACTCAACAGCCCCAGCACGAGCGGCCAGATCTACCGTTGCCAACAGGACAACAGCTCCGACAGTGCCAATGATTGCGGCTTTTAGCTGTCTCACAAAAAACTCCTCGAAAAAGACAGGCACTACTATATCAGCGCCGCCATACTGACAAGCCTCTGAAATCAGCTCTGTACTTAAACCGCAGCTAAACTATTTTAATAAGATAGTGCGCACAAGCTTGAATATTGCGCGATCTGGCAGCATTTTACGCAGGGCCAGCATCGCCTCAGCATTGACTGGATAACGCAGCCGCCATGAGCTATCCGTGGCAGCCTCATAAACTGTATGAGCAACCCCGGCAGGCCCCGGTGCAGACATGCCCTCTTTCTGCATAAGGGGCAGAGCTTTAGCGACAAAAGTATCGTAAGCAGTCAGCCCTTCTTTCACCACCAAATCTTGACTGCGGTCATAAAAAGGAGTCTTTATCGGCCCGGGCTCGATCAACTTTACTCGAATATTGAACTGTCTCAACTCATACTGCAAAGACTCAGAGAAGCCTTCCACAGCGAACTTAGAAGCATGGTAGACACTATAGAGGGGGAAGGTGACGCGACCACCAACCGAAGAAATATTGATGATTGTTCCTGATTGGCGCTCACGCATGGCAGGCAGAACTTCGCGGGTGACATTCATTAGGCCAAAAACATTGGTGGCGAATTGTCGCTCTACTCCCTCAGAAGAACTAGCCTCAAAGGCGCCGACCATTCCGTAGCCAGCGTTATTGACAATGACATCAATCGCTTCATGCTTAACGCGAGCATCACTAAGCGCTTGGCGAATACTATCTAAATCAGTAACGTCAAGCTGCAACACCGTGACTCCAGGTAAACCGGCCAGCTCACCAGCATGATCGGGATTTCGCATAGTCGCCAGAACATTCCATTTTTTTCGGGAAAACAGTCGCACAGTTGCTTCACCAATGCCACTGGATGCCCCTGTAATCAAAATTGTTTTTGTTTCAGCCTTTGACATATCCACCCCTGCTAGTACAACTGATATTACTACTATTAGTTAGTTAAAAATCAGTGGTCTCTCGGCCTCTTCGCCGTAGTGGTAGAGATCAAGACCCAACTCTTGCTCTGATTGACTAGCTGTGAAATTGATAAAGTGGTCTACCACCTTGGCTATTACATAGGTGCCAACAAAGGTAAAAATCCAGACGGCTACAACCGAAGCCAACTGGGCCAAAAATAAGTGAGTATTGCCGTAAATCAAGCCGTCTGCTCCACCCGGATTAATTGCCTTACTGGCAAAAATACCAGTAGCCAAAGCGCCCCAGGTGCCAGCCATACCGTGGCAAGCACAAACATCAAGCGAGTCTTGAATTTTGAGATGCTCCGACAGCTTAATTGAGAAGAAAGCAACAATGGCACCAACTGCACCAATGAAAATGGCAGAACCAACATCAACATAGCCACAAGCTGGGGTAATAGCAACTAGACCAACGACAGCACCAGTGGCCGCTCCTACAGCTGTATTTTTGCCTTCTCGACTGCTTACTACCATCCAGGTCAGTGCCGCAGCGGCGGCAGCGACTGTAGTGGTAACCAGTGCTTGAGCAGCAGCAGCGTTGGCACCAAGGGCGCTACCACCATTAAAGCCAAACCATCCAAACCAGAGCAACACGGCACCAAACAAAGTAAGCGGTACACTATCGGGTTGAAAGCGGCCATCAATAGCGCGCTTCTTGCGCCGCAAGGCAATACAGATAGCTAAAGCAGCCACCCCGGCTGTGATATGCACTACTGTACCGCCGGCAAAATCAAGCGAGCCCAAAGTCTTGAGCCAGCCGCCATCGCCCCATACCCAATGGGCCACCGGGTCGTAAATAAGGGTCGTCCACAAAAGGGTGAAAAGCATAAACGACTTAAAACGCACCCGCTCAACAAAAGCCCCGGCAATGAGAGCCGGGGTGATAATGGCAAACTTCATTTGAAAAAGCATAAAGGCTAGGTGCGGAATATTGGGTGCGTAGCTGGTGCTGCTGTTAATGCCGATATTGCCCAGACCAAACCAAGACAGATCGCCAATTACATGACCAACATCTTTGCCAAAGCAAAGTGAATAGCCAAGCAGAACCCACTGCATCGTGACAATCAAGAGACTGCCAAAGGTAAGCATGATGCACGACAGCAAATTTTTGCGCTCGACCATGCCACCATAAAACAAGCCAATAGCTGGAGTCATTAGCATTACCAATGACGATGACATCAAGACCCAAGCAGTATCGCCAGTATTGAACAATTTAGCTAATCCCCAATAAACGACTCTCAACGGTGTGCAATAACTGATTGTCTTCTTCACCAATAGGAACTATGAGCAAGAATTGGGGCAAGAATCTATCCCAGTTTTGCAATATGTCTAATGCTCGCGGGCTACCAGTGGCTTGATGATGCTGCTCTATCAACTGGCGCAAATAGGCAGCCGCAGGGCCAGCCACCGCAACTAATCGCTTGTCAGATTCACCGCAATATTGAGCAGCAAAGCTCTTCTCGCTATTAAGCACATAAGCCAGTCCGCCAGTCATTCCAGCAGCAAAGTTGCGACCAACCGGCCCCAGTACGACAACAACACCGCCAGTCATATACTCGCAGCAATGATCGCCGCTACCTTCAACTACGGCGACTGCTCCCGAGTTGCGCACAGCAAAGCGTTCGCCGGCTTGCCCGGCGCAATAAAGGCTACCACCTGTGGCTCCATAGAGACAGGTATTTCCGGCGATAACATTGCGCCAAGACTGCAAATAGACAGGTGCTGAGGGCGGAAATTTGATAACAATAGTACCGCCGCTCATGCCTTTACCAACATAGTCATTGGCCTCGCCAGTAAGCGTGAGCTTGACATTTTCGACTATAAAAGCTCCAAAACTTTGACCGGCTGAGCCCTTGAAGCGCAAGGCGATTCTGCCCTTGAAGCCTGTGTCACCGTAGAGTTTAGCCAGAGTGCCACCAATGCGAGCGCCAACACTGCGATCGGTGTTTTTGATGGCATAGGCCTTAACAACATCGCCATGGTCAGCAATAGCAGCTTGCACCTCAGGGTCTGCCAATATGAGATCGGTGAGACTACTAACATCGCTATGTGGGGCCCCTTGAGGCAGCCTCCAGGTATCGGCCTGGCTAGCTTCACGTGCAAAAGGCAACTCTGCTTTCTCAAGTAAGAAATCTAAATTGACCTTCTCTACTTTGTGCGGTTTGACATCGGGCTTTACTTTCAGCAATTCCGCCCGACCAAGCACTTCATGTAGCGAGCTATAACCCAATTGCGCAAGGGTCATGCGCACTTCTTCGGCGATAAAGAGAAAGAACTCAACTATTTGCTCAGGAACCCCTGTGAATTTCTCTCTCAGCTTTTCTTTCTGGCTGGTGATACCAACTGGGCAATTATTGGTGTGACAAACCCGAGCCATGATGCAGCCTTCAGCAATTAGAGCAATCGAGCCAAAGCCATACTCATTGGCACCAAGCATAGCGGCCATCACTACTTCCCAGCCTGAACGCAGCCCACCATCTACACGCAGCAGCACGCGATGCCGCAAATCATTGCCTAACAGGGCGCGATGCACTTCTACCAATCCTAACTCCCAGGGTGCGCCTGCATGTTTAATCGAGCTAAGAGCCGATGCACCGGTGCCACCATCGTTGCCAGAGACTTGCACAATATCGGCATTGGCTTTAGCAACGCCAACAGCAACGGCCCCAATTCCTACTTCAGCCACCAGCTTTACTGAAATTTGTGCCTGAGCACTAACTTGCCTGAGGTCATAAATTAGCTGTGAGAGATCCTCGATTGAGTAAATATCATGATGGGGCGGTGGTGAAATTAGTTGCATGCCGGCCTTAGCACGACGCAATTTAGCAATGTATGGCGATACTTTGTGCGCTGGTAATTGGCCGCCCTCACCAGGTTTAGCCCCTTGGGCAATTTTTATTTCAAGTTGCTTAGCCGTGACCAAATATTCAGGGGTGACACCAAAGCGAGCCGAGGCCACTTGGCGAACGGCCGAGCTAGCAGTATCGCCAGGTATAAGGCCACGCAAGCCTGGGAAGCTGTCACTGGTGCCGTCGGCTTTAACATCAGCAATAGGATAATAGCGTAGCGGATCTTCGCCGCCTTCACCAGAATTTGATTTCGCCCCAAGACGGTTCATGGCTATGGCTAAGACTTCATGGGCTTCTTTGGAGAGCGCCCCAAGAGACATGCCACCGGTACAAAAACGTTTTACTATCTCGACAGCAGGCTCGACTTGGTCTAAAGATATAGCCTCTCGATCAGAAGCAAAAGTGAGCATGTCTCTCAAGGCTAGCGGTGGTCGCTCGCGCACCAAGGCAGAGTATTGACGAAACTGTTCTTGCCGCTCTTGAATGCTTACTACCTTGCGGCTAATACCAAGAGCCGAATGCAGGGCCTTCACAATTTTAGGATTGTTGCCGTGATACTCGCCACCAGGACGCGAACTCATCATGCCGTAGTTAATCAGCTGTTTGTGACTAAAAGGAAAAGCGCGACGATGGCAATCAAGCAGATCACGCTCGATATCATCTATTTCTAAACCACCAATGCGCGAAGGCGTGCCAATGAAACAGCGTTCCACAATATTCTCGCCCAGGCCAATACATTCGAATATTTGAGCCCCGATATAACTCGACAACGATGAGATACCCATCTTCGACAAAACTTTCTGCAAGCCTTCTTCAATAGCTGCCCTAAAATTAGCTTGGGCAGTTTCATTAGAAAGCTCAACCAAGCTCTTCACTTCACTATCAGCACAAGAGTGACGGACAATTTCTAAAGCAAGATACGGACAAACAGCCTGAGCACCATAGCCAAAGAGACAGGCGAAATGATGGGTCGTCCAGGCTTGCGCCGTCTCAAGCACAATTGAACATTCAAGCCTGAGACCCTGACGAATGAGTTCATGGTGAACAGCAGCCACCGCAAGCAGGGCCGGAATAGCCACCCTCTCAGAATTGACACCGCGATCGCTTAAAACAACTATGGCCTTGCGATCGCGCACGGCCTCAACCGCCCGTTTACACAAATTGCTAAGGGCTACATCTAAATTGCTTTCACTGGGCAAAAAGAGCAACGAAACCACTTCTGAAGCAAAGGCCTTGTCTTCGTCGCCTGTGTGGATCAGTTTATCTAACTCTCGTTCGTTGAGAATTGGACTGCACAGATGTATCGCCTTGGCCCCCTCTTCACTGGGCACAAACCAGCCGCTCTGCCGCCCTAGATAAGAGTCTAGAGACATCACAAGTTTTTCGCGCAAGTGATCAATCGGCGGATTTGTCACCTGAGCAAAGCGCTGCTTGAAATAATCGTAGAGTAGTCGCGGCTGACTAGAGAGCACTGCCAGCGGTGTATCATCACCCATTGAATAAATTGCTTCGTGGGCGGTGGAAGCCATCACTAGTAATATTTGAGCAATGTCTTCTTTACCATAGCCATAGGCAGTCTGTAGACCAATAAGATCACTATCAGCCAGTTTAATTTGCTCAGCAAACGGCTCTGGTGAAAATTCCAGACGTTGCCGATCAAGCCATTGGCTGTAATTATTCTCACGGGCGATCTCGCCTTTAACTTCTGAGTCACTCTGAACTCGACCACTAGCAAGATCAACTGAAAGCATTTGCCCTGGCCCCAAGCGTCCCTTTTGCAAAACTTTGGTCTGATCAAAATCAACCACACCAGCTTCTGAGCTTAAGAAGACACTGCCATCATCAAGCACAGTAAAGCGAGCCGGGCGCATACCGTTGCGATCAAGCTTAGCTCCTACTGATTTGCCATCACTATAAACAATCAGTGCTGGCCCATCCCAGGGTTCCTGAATGGCAGCAAAATATTTGTAGAAGCTATCAATTTCATTGTGCAAATGTTCAATAGAATCATTTGATGCATCCGGAATGAGCTGCATCAAAACTGACTCGGGCTTGCGGCCAAGACGCACAAGCAGCTCTAGAGCATTATCTAAGCTGCCTGAATCGGAGGTGCTAGAGCTGACAACAGGAAAAAGACCTTGAGCGTTCTCATTATCCCAGTCAGGATGGTCAAGCACCATCTCTCGACATTTGATCCAGTTGCGATTGCCCAAGAGTGTATTGATTTCACCATTGTGCCCAAGCAAACGAAAGGGCTGAGCCAAGCGCCACTTAGGCAAAGTATTAGTACTGAAGCGGCGGTGATAGACAGCAAACTGACTAGAGTAAGACTGATTTACCAAGTCTGGATAGAAAAGCTCTAGTTCGTAGGAGCGCACCATGCCTTTGTAGACAATGGTTTTACTTGACAAAGAGGCAACATAAAAATCAGAATACTTGTCGCCATAACTACGCAAATAGGCCATGGTGCGTTTGCGAGCAAACAAGAGCTTACGCTCAAGCAGGGCTTCTGACCACTCGGGTGAGCCGTTAACAAAGACTTGCTGAACCCGCGGGCATGTTGCCCTCGCCAGTGGCCCTAAGATATTTTTATCGAGAGGAACATCGCGCCAAGCTTTAGCAGGAAGTGAAAACCCTTCTTTGAGCAGGAAGCTCTCTAACTGCTCTCGGCAAAAGTCAGCCCCAGCTTCAGGCAGAAAGACCATACCCACTGCTGTTACTTGGGCAGCTACAGAATAGAAACCCTCTTGCGCAAACAGGGCCCAGGGAATGGCAGTAAGAATACCAGAGCCATCACCAGTGACACCATCAGCCCCACACGCGCCACGGTGCTCCATGCGACTCAAAGCAGTGAGAGCATCACGAACAACCTGATGGCCGCTTTGCCGACGATACACGAAACCTACGCCACAAGCGTCTTTCTCAAAAGTGGTATTAGCTTCGTTCATGTCTTTCCAATGCAAAGCCAGACCATTGCTGGCTTGAGCAAATAAAGTAAACTCAGTAGTAAGCCCCGAGCCTTCGATTATTAGCCATGCTTACTGCGATGACAAGGAAATGTTAAGTAAAGCTGAAGAGCCCTTTCGTACACATTCGCCGAAACCCTGCCACAGTCAGTCATAGGGCGGCTGTTACAAGAAGCAATACTTCACACGATATATCTATTTGTATACTAGAAGCTCTTGCCTAGCGATTTGAGAACTTGGCTTTTTATGATCAATGACAATTTGCAGCACTCTCTTTCAAGCGCTATCGAACTTACCCTGGCCAAACAGGCTCACCCTCTCTTGCAAGCGGCGGCTTATGTAGTTCAGCACGCCAATCACGTGACCATCAATCTAAAAGCACTGAACAACCTTGCAGCAACACTAAGTCAAGACTTAAGTCCAAGTTCAGGCGCTGACGTATGCCTTAACCTAAGTGTTGATCGAAGCAATAAATTTGGCGAACGCCACTGGCTAGAAAGTGCTCCAGCTCTTGTGAAAAACTTTTTGACGACTCTCACACTACAAAATCGCATTTTATTTTTGACCGTATTCCATACAATTGGTTTTTGTTATTGGGGAAATAATTCAGAGAACTCGGAGAAAAATACACGCTGGACAGTGACTTTGCCGGAAGGAGCCTTCTCTGAAACAAAATCAGATTCTAAATACGATGGCGCCATGGCACTGCTCGTGAGCATGGCTATTAATCAAGATTTTCTCGACCTAGACTATTTGACCAGACTGAACTTAGAGCAATTCAAAACGCTGTTAGCTGGCCAATTGAGCGAGAATATAGATTCTTTACCACTACTTAAAGAACGGCATGAATTCATAGTCAGCTTGGCCCAGAAGATGCGCAGTGAAAACTATTTGCAGACTCTTTTACCGCTACTAGCAACAACTTCTGCAATGGCTCTCGCACTAAAACTGGCCCACGAGTTACCAGGCTATTTAGACATTGCTCACTACAAAGGCAAGGAAATTCTCTTTCTAAAACGGGCACAGCTACTAGTATCGGACATCAACCACACAATTAAAATATCTAAAATTGAAGAACTGACAGCCTTTGCCGATTACAAACTGCCGCAGCTCTTGCGTCACTATCAGGTGATCAGCTATGAGCCGGCTCTAGCCACAAGAGTTGACCAACTTAGTGAACTAAAACCAGGCAGCGAAGAAGAAGTGGAAATTAGAGCGGCTACAATAATTGCCGTTGAATTGCTCAGGCAAGAGTTAGAAAAAAGCGGTCTTGCCACCAGCGCATCGGCAGTCGACAGCCAGCTCTGGCTCTTATCGCAGAGACTAGACAAAACAAAAGTACAGCCCTACCACCGCTGCAAAACTGTCTTTTACTAGTACTATTTTCTGTGATCTTTGAGATAACTATCCACGGTGACCACTGACAACATAGTGCCACAACAGACACAAAGAAGGTGTCAAAGTTATATCTAGAGAAGTAAAGAAAAGGTCAAGAGGGATCGCGTTCGAGAATCTAGCGCACACCAGAACTAGGACTAGCTGCTGCCGCAGCCTTGATCAACTTATCAATATCATCCATCAAATCTAGACCTGTTTTGCCGGGTTCAAACTTCAAGGCATTGTTGAGCAAGTTCAATCTGTCAGTCAAATGCTTATCGTAAGCCACTTGTCCGAATACTCGCCGCTCACACCAACCAACTTTAGTGGCCAATCGAACAGCTGGAGCTGGCGGGGTCGCCGCCTCAATAATGGCTTGGTCAGCCGCTGTCGGTTGATGGCTTGCCTGCGGGCTAGCTTGAGCTGCGGCTTGAGACTGAGAAGGATTATCCACAGCACTACGAGGACGCACTCGCACACCGGCAAAGGGTCCAAAACCCGGAGCAAAGAAAGACTGCCCACCCGAAGCTGGCATGCCATTCATGGGTATGCCGAGTAGGGCACTTCCCATTTTCGACAGAAAGCTGCCGCCAGCGCCCGAGCCTGAATTTCCAGAAGCAGCACCAGACTCAGCACTATCGACGGTGGTTGAAGATTGACCAAGAATTTTCTTGTGCAATTTCTTTTCTGCATAGTCTTCTAGAGCATCTGTGCGATCACCCAAAGCTGAATCAGGAGTGGCCTTACCGAAAGCTTTAACTTCCATGCGAGCTAGGCGAACAGGAAGCGAGTCAGCTTCAAATGGCTGTTCTAAAATAGCCTGTTCCAGAGCGGTTACACGGGGGTAAGAACCTGCTGCTGGCTGTTGGGCTGCGGCAGAGTCAGTGATCTCCACACTGCCTGAGGCTCCGGCCGAGGCAGGCCGAGTATCATCCCCGAGCACCTGCTCCTCTGGCCCTTGACACCCAGGCCCAGGGACCACTAACTGCTTATGCAAAGTAGTTTCAACATAGGTCTGCAGGCTATCTGTGCGATCGCTCAAGTCGGCCTTGTCAGAAGATTTGCCAAAGGCTTTCGCTTCCATGCGAGCCAAGCGCACCGATAAAACATCTCCTAGGTACGACTGGCCTAATATGGCGGTCTCCATTGCACTGATGCGAGGATAACTATCGAGATCACTGGCAGCTGTCGATTGCGCAGAAGCTGAAAACGAGCAGCCAATAAGAGCCGGGAGCGTCAAAGTCAAAAGTGCCGCAGCGCAATAACTGAACGCGGTTGCAAGCCCGGTAGCGTGCCGAATATTATTTCGCGTCTGAATAGGCGGAGTATTTCTAAGCATGCCCAATTATGACATCACCATAAATTCACTGCCTTGACTCTATCTCACCTGCTAGAGGCACTTTAGCGCTTAGCCAAAAACCTCTGCCCAGCCAAGCCGACCATGCCAGCAGCCAGCGCCAAAGCCGCTTTTAAAAGTAAACCCATTTGACAGAATGTGACAGTCAAACATGTGTTACTTATTGTCGCCCACTGCTCAAGTGCTAAAACAGCAAAAAAGGGCAAAGCAAAAGCCATTAGCTTCGGGCTAGAAAAGGGGCACTTACTCGTAGAGCACGAGCTGCCGTTCACTTTTTCACTAGCTACAACTTCAGCAACGGTGTCTTGATTTTCGCCGCGAGGCGCGGCATCTGAGTTCATGAAATAGACTCCAATGGCCAAGCACAACTAGCTACGCTCACTCCAACGCAAGTTTACTACAATGTGTTCACGACAAGCGGAAGCAGGCCTAAGCCGGTTTGCCCCAGAGCCAACCTTGACCAAACGGCACTCCCATTTCGACCAACAAATCAAGCTCTTCTCGGCACTCAATGCCTTCGGCAACAAGCTCGGCACCAAGAGAGTTAACCACTTTTACTAGTCGCTTAAGCAGACGAGCTTTAGCCGGTTCTTCAGAAATTCCAGAGACATACTTGCGATCAATTTTAACGATGTCTGGCTCAAGAATAATCAAACTCTCAAGCGAGCTACGACCAAAGCCAACGTCATCTACAGCCACAAGCAAGCCCCGCTCTTTCAACGCTTGAACATGATCGCGCAGATAAGCTGGGTCTCCAATAAACTGCTGCTCACTGATTTCAATGACATAGTTGCCATCGGTTTTATTAGAAGGGAACAGAGTCATCAAACGCTCTATGGGAGTATCCATAATCGTTGAGGGGAAGAGGTTTACGTGGAAGCGTGCAGTTTGATCGAACTTCGGATCAGGACAAGCCGACAGGCACGTTTTCAAACAACGCAAGTCAACAATGGTGAGTAAGTTGTGCTCAACAGAGACGCGGAAGAGATCATCAGGCATCTCAAAAGCGCCGGCTGGACCACGACTCAAGATTTCGTAGGCGACAACTTTTTCATCACTAAGGTGAAAAATCGGCATAGATACAGCGCGGAAGCAGTCGCCGCGGCGTAGCTTCTCAGTCAACTCTTCTAATGCAGCTTTATCAGGTGATTGACCAGCTCCTGCCTGCTTGTGCTTCTCGCCAGAAGAAACACGGTTCTTACCGAGCATCTTCGACTCACGCACGGCCAATCTTGCTAGCGAAAGTACTTCTTCAATTGAGCAAAACTCATAGGGAAGAGCCAAAACCCCCAAACTTGCGGTTACTCTCACTGTTTCAGAAGCCAGTCGCAGCGGGCTCTCAGCTACAGCTAAGCGTATCTTCTCAGCAACCAACATACCTTCGGCAAAACGAGTATCAGGCAAAATCAGCAAAAATTCGTCGCCACCAAGGCGGGCCAAATGGTCAGTCGGCCTAACCGTCTCTCTCACCCGGTCTGCAATTTCGTGAAGAACGACGTCGCCGACAGCGTGGCCAAACTGTTGGTTGATGCGGTCAAAATCATCACAGTCAATTAAGACTGTCACCAAATTCCAACCGCCACGTTGGGCTCGCACATACTCTGCTTCAAGGGCTTTTTCTAAGCCTGCACGACTGAGGGCTTTAGTAGCAGCATCAACATTGGCAATAGTGTCTAGCTGTTGATTAGCCGCAAGAAGCTTTTTGTTCGATTCATGCAACTGACCTTCAAGCTGCTTCACCTGCATGGCATGGCGAATTGACTGCAACAAGACACGAGCGTCGACTTCATCTTTGACTAGAAATTCACGAGCGCCAGAGCCAATTGATTGAGTGGCAATATCATCTTTGCTGCTGTTGCCCACCACCACCACTGGCACACTAGCGTCTTGGGCTCTCAGCTGGCGGAATTTATCAGCACCATCGTTGCCAGCGCCATCTTTCGAGCAGTCGAGCAAAACAACATCGACACCACCTTCGCCAAGGCGCTTCAAGCCTTTTGCGATATTCTCTGTAAATTCCATGGAGATCTCCATGGAGGCATCGGGCCCCGAAACTTTTTTGAGCACATCCTTAAGGGCGAACTCGCCCCCAGCTGTGTCTTCGATTAGTAATACTTTGGTCTTCCTGGCTTCCATCATTTCACCGAACTATCTGGGATTCCTGTACACGCTCGAGTCCACACCCGAGAACAATTTTTCAAGAGCGAGGACCTCCTAATTTAACATCGTTTTCATTTTTCGACAGCGTTCCGACAGTTAGACAAAACATTTCTGCCATCCAAATAACATCCGGCGAACTTGCACTTGCCAAGCATTCAGTCAAGTTTTGACTTTCATGAGGAACATTTGAGAGGTGCTTGTTAAGTACCCTTAGGAGAGATTTGACCTTTAGAATCTGCGTTGAGCAGGTTGAAGACATATCTCTTTATGTATTGTGCCCGCCCAAGAAGATATTTAGCGATTTATTTGATAGCAAAAAATCTTCTTGAGAATCCAGGTTCGAGCATTTCAGTCTAGTACCATGGGGAGATTCTACTGGGAGATTCTAGTTTCAGCTCTAAAATTGCCAGAGTGATCTTTCACTTTCAGAGCTTTGTATCCCCTAGATGCCCCATTCAACAGTACCTCAAACTAACAAGCAAAAACAGAGATATATGCAGGAACCCGCCGAAAAGATTTCAAGACCGAACAACCTTCCGAAACAGCTCCTAGCTGCGGCCTTTGCTATATTTCTCTTGTGGTTCGCCTTCAAAGGCACCAACCTCGCGGAACTTTGGCATTATTCGCAAAACGTCAAGCCCTTTCCGGTTGTAATGATCTTTGTCTCGGGCATATTCGGTACTTTTTTACGCTCATATCGCTGGACGATTTTGTTGCGTCCCTTGTCCGATAAAAAAATCAGCCAGTACAATTCATTTTACGCCGTCATGATTGGCTACGCAGTCAACGTGGCCATACCTCGCGGCGGCGAGGTTGTGCGCCTTCTATCGATTTGCAAATCCGAAAACCTTCCCTGGGCAGGGGTTTTATCAACTATGTTGATTGACCGCATGCTCGATATCGCCCTGTTAGTATCGCTTCTCGGCGCCACCCTTATGATTTTGCCGCCCGAACTTTTAGCTTCAATGCCATGGCTCAAGCCTGGTGGTTTAGTGCTGCTTGTCGGTGTGGTAGTAGGCTTACTAGTCTTGCCCAATGTGGGTGCCATCTTAAAGAAACTACTAAGCTTAAACTTGGCCAAAACCAGATTACCAGAAAAGCTCAGAGAACGGTTCCAGCAACTAGCCGAGCAATTCGACACCGGCACCCAAGCTCTTAAAAGCCCTATTCTCTACCCCTATATTGCATTTCTCAGCGTCGCTATCTGGTTTACCTACTGGCTCAACTTCTATCAAATGGTCTACGGCTTTGGCCTAGAAGACAAAATCAATCCAATGCAGTGCCTGATAATTTTCACCATCGGCTCAGCTGGAGTACTTGTGCCTACCCCAGGCTCGGTGGGCAGCTTCCACCTCTTGGTGAAAGAAGCCACAGTGATGACAGCCCACATACCTCCAGATCAGGCACTGGCCTTCGCCACGGTTCTGCACTTCCTTACGTTTATTGCCATCTGCTGTATACCGGCATCGGCATTGTTCTTCTATAACCGCTTTATAGCAAAAAAATAGAACCACTACCTAGCAACTCATAATATAGATATCAGGAAATCAAAATGGAAACCCCTCTCAGTTTTGCCGCTCGAATCACAGCTAGCTTTGCCCTTGGCTGTCTTAAACCAAAGTCGCGAGTGTTAGATGTAGGATGCGGCGGAGGCGCAATTGCGGCGGCAATGACAAAGGGTGGGCTGCTGGTAACGGCTATCGACCCGAGCCAATCAGCGGTAGAGAAAACCACTAGCTTGGGCGTTACTTGTTTCAATAGTGAACTAGAAAAATTTGAGCACGAAGAGTTCGATGCTCTCCTTTGTAGCCGCTCGCTGCACCATATGCAGCCACTAGACAAGGCAATTTCCGCCGCCCATCGCTTACTCAAGCCCAACGGCTTGCTTTTAGTAGAAGATTTTGGCTACGAAAGAGTAGATCAAAAAACAGCTATCTGGCTCTTTAACCTGGCGCAATTAATTGCAGCAGAGCAAAGAACCGACAAAGCTCTAGAAGGAGGAAAAGACGCCAAACATGGCCATAGCTGGCTTACAGAAGAGCGCCACGAAAGCAATACACTGGGCCCCGGCCACGAACAATCAGAAGCGATAACAATTTGGCGTCGCCATCACGAAGTCGACCATCACGTGAGCTCCTTCGAGCGTGTCAAGAACGCGCTACTAGACAAGTTTGAGATTATCGAAGAACGCAGTGTTCCCTATCTTTTTCACTATCTTTGCGACCTTCTACCAGCCACTAAATCTGGTGCAATCAGAGCCACCCTAATTTATAACTGGGAAAGAGAATTGGCCCAAGTCGGCGGCATAGAAATGTGCGGAGCCCGCATCATCGCCATCAAGTCTTAAATTTTGCTCTTGCGCTTCTCGACAGCATTGACGATTTTGGGCTGCATGGCCTCAAAGAACTTGCCATAGTTTGCAGGCAAGTGATTGAAAACAGCGGCAACCTGCACGCCATCAGCGAGGTGACAGACGAAGCTCGCTGTGCCAAAAGTAAGAGCGCCACTATGGGCCCACTGACCGGTCTTAGTGTCGAAATTCCAGCCCTTAGCATAATACGAACCTGATGTCTTCTTATTCTGCTTACCCTGCCCGCCACGCTTGACAGGCGCCACTTCAGGTGGTGCCACCATCAAACTGATGGTCTCAGGATTTAGGAGTTTACATTCATTATTGCTGCCATCAGAGGCAGCAATGAATTTGGTTAGGTCTTCGGCCGTGGCTAGCCAACCACCATGAGCGTCCATTGCTTCCTGGGAAAAACTCGAACCATAAGAAGCTGTTACTTGCTCAGGTTCAGCAGCATAGACTGACCATCCTCTAGCGCCCGTTCCACTATCACCAGTCTCATTACCACTGGCACCACGATCGTCATAAAAAACTTCATTCGGAGACATCTCTACTAGACGGGTATGCCCAAGAACCATATTAGTAGCCCCGGCGGGGTTGAGAACATTCTTTTTGACATAAGTCTCATAGTCCTCTCCGCTTACTTTCTCGATGATGCGACCAAGCATGTTGTAGCCAAAATTGGAGTACTCATATTTAGTAGCAGGATCACGGTCTAGTGGTTTAGTCAGGCGATAGCGCACAATCGCCTGTGGTGAAGCCGGTTGAGGTAAGCTATACTTTTGCGCTGCCAGACGCAGATATTCAAATTGGGGATCACCCTTCTCGTTAGAAAAACCAGCGGTGTGCTCCAGCAAGTGGCGCACCGTAACTGTCTGCAGTTTAGGGTCAAAAGGCTCACCAGTAGCTGGCTTGTAGTCTTTTAAAATATCGAGCGCCTTGTCGTCAACTTTCAACTTACCTTGTTGCACCAGGGTCATTATCGCCACGGCTGTAATCGACTTAGAAGAACTAGCAATGCGAAAAAGCGTATCGCAACTAGTATCAACTTTGTGCTCTTTATCCGAGAAACCAAAGGCCTTAGAGTAAACAAGCCGGCCATGCTTGGCCACAGCTAGTTGCCCTGCATAAATGCTATTACTTTTCATAACCTTAAGCATAATTCGATCAAGTTCTTCAAGCTTGCTCGAATTGGGCTTGCTTGAGCTAAGACCACTGCGACTTGTCACCGGTAAACACACTTGCCCTTTCTGAGGCGCAGCGATTGCCTCACCGGTATGGCTGGCAGATAAGAAACTAGCAGCCAGAACAGCGGCGGCAAACCTCGCAGAAATGCTCATTTATTTTGCTTCCTTATACTCGTACTTGATTTTCTCTTAATCGGCTGGCATTGACGACAAAAATGGCTAGAGCGCCCGTTCAGTTTAATGCGTTCAATGGCACGGGAACAATGGCGACAGGGCTCACCTTCACGACCATAAACCCAAGCCAAATTTTGGTAGTTGCCGTTGACGCCTCTACTATCGGTGTAATCTCGCAAAGTTGAACCACCTGATTCAATAGCACGACTAAGCACTAGCTGAACATTCTCAACTAACCTAATCAGCTGTTCAGGTGTTACTTTGCTAGCCGCTATGGTTGGATGGATACCGGAGAGAAACAACGACTCGTCAGCATAAATATTGCCCACACCAGCAAGAATACGCTGATCAAGCAAAGCCGTTTTGACGGCCTGAACTTTGCCTTTGAAAGCTCTAGCTAAATGAGCACTAGTCAATGACTCAAGGGGCTCAACTCCTAGAAACGCTAAGCTAGGAATGACATCTTCGAAGGTCTTACCCTTAGCTTTAAACCAAAGTCGCCCAAAAACGCGCATGTCCTCAAAGTGAAGCTCACGACCACTGGCCAGCATAATACGCACCCGCAAAAATTGCGGTCCTCTCTGGGGTGTGGCAGCCTTCGTTTTTTTAATCGCTTTAGTAGACTTAGTATTAGATTGAATGCCCTCGCGTAGTAAAAGTCGCCCCGACATACGCAGGTGACAAGCCAAGCCAGCGCCGCGATCAAGCTCAATCAAAAGATACTTCCCCCGCCTTAATACTTTGCCAAATTTATGACCAGGCAGTGAAGCAATAAAGCTCTCAACGTCAGGATAGGCAATAGAGGCATCACGCAGTACTTCTACCGCCACTATTGCATCACCAACCAAAGCCAATTCCAATCCGCGTCTTACTATCTCTACTTCAGGCAATTCAGGCATTTAGGATCTCTAGCACTTAACAACTCTAGCAAGTAATATTTTCAGCCTGGAGCGAAGAAAAAGGCAGCACCCAAAATGGCATATACAGCCAGCAGCTGCACTCCTTCAAGCCAATTGCATTCACCATCGGTGGCCACGAACGACAGAATGATCACCGAAACCACAATAGCCAATATTTCTATCTCAGAGAAGCAAAGATCCATCGGCCTGCCGATAACGTGACCAGTAAATACAATCACGGGAGCGACAAATAGAGCGATTTGAGCCCCTGATCCCAAGGCAATATTGATGGCAAGATCCATTTTGTTCTTGGCCGCCATAAGAATCGCAGTGCTATGCTCAGCGGCGTTACCAACAATGGCCACTAAAATTACACCAATAAATATGTGACTCAAACCGAGAGTGACAGCAGCTTCTTCGACGGCGTGAACGAGATATTCACTAAGAATAGCAACGCCTACTGTCGACATTAGAAGGATAATAATGGCGGTGCGCACACTCCAGCCACCAACGCCGAGGTCTTCACCTTTGTCATCGTCAGAGGCCTGATAAAGCTGTTTGTGAGTCTTGAGGGCAAAAACCAAACTCAATATATAAGTTACAAATTGCACTCCAGCAATCCACAGCGCTAAATTATAGTCACCATGGCCAATATGATGCTTATTGGCTAACTGACAGACAGCAGGAACGGTCAAGCTAATGGCAGCTAAAGCTAGTAAAGTTGCCGAAGTCGAAGCGGCTGTGCGATTAAAATACTGGGTGCGATATTTGATACCGCCAGCCAATATGGCACCACCCAATACAAGCAAGACGTTTCCTATAATTGAGCCTGTAATCGAGGCTTCGACTACATCTATCAAACCAGCTCGAAGAGCCGATATAGCAATAATCAATTCGCAAGCATTGCCAAAAGTAGCATTGAGCAGCGCACCCGCACCAGAGCCAACTTTATCAGCCAAAACCTCGGTGGCCTTTCCCATAATGCCAGCAAGTGGAACAATACCAAGACAGGCTGCGAAGAAAATGATATGAGCTGGCCAGTGCAAATAAGCACCGATAATCGGCAAAGGAACAAAAATCAGAAAGATGTTGAGAATGTTCTCAAGGGAGAATTTCATCGATTAATTTACCGGCACCATATTTAATACCAAAACGCAGAGCAGAAGTGATTATTTTGGATTCTCGTCTGTAATCTCTTCAGTGTTATCTTCGAACTTGACTCAGTCTTACCCCAAATTGCTCTAACTTCACCTAGCTTGACTTCAACACCTAATACTTTTTCAGAAGGCGATAGCGCTTTTCTCAGCACCCGACTTAATACACGACCTAATACACGACCTAATACACTATAGGAATGATGGTCTCGTTTAAAGACAAGTGTCCAAATAATTTTGCCGGCCACCGGTACTGAGAAAAAATTAAGTGGCTCTGCCCCCCCCAAATTGACCATATCGTTTCGATATCGGAGTTAACATATTGCAACGACAGGAGACTGTCGACTGGAATTGCCTTGACCTTCGCGGGAAATGCTGTAATGCCCCCCGGTAAAGCCAAGCCATCCGGTGAACTGATGTCCGCAGAACAAAAGTCCAAAGTACTTAAGTAGGGTTCAACACTTTAGGGGGTAGCTGTGATGGTAGCGGTCAAGTCGGCCAAAGTGCCGACAATGGAATGCGAAACCGAACACTTTTTGATGGCCCAAAGACAACTCGACGAAATCGCCGAAGAAATGGGTTTAGATAGAGAGCTACACGAGCGCTTGCGCTACCCCAAACGGGCGCTGATTGTAACTGTGCCTGTGCGCATGGATGACGGCACAGTCAAATCATTCACTGGCTACCGCGTCCACCACGATGTCACCCTCGGACCAGCCAAAGGCGGCATTCGCTTCCATCCAGAAGTAAACCTGGGCGAAGTATCATGCCTGGCCATGCTCATGACCTGGAAATGCGCCCTGATGGGGCTGCCCTACGGTGGGGCTAAAGGCGGTATACGCTGCGAACCATGGAAGCTTTCAATTGGCGAAAAC
Organism: bacterium; assembly: GCA_018062085.1. Lineage (GTDB taxonomy): Bacteria > Cyanobacteriota > Vampirovibrionia > Obscuribacterales > Obscuribacteraceae. Next base: position 120,004 of record JAGOSY010000016.1, read on the forward strand.
GAGCGACTAACCAGGCGCTACACCTCCGAAATCATCACCTTAATTGGTCCAGACAAAGACATTCCGGCTCCTGACATGTACACAAACGAGCAGACAATGGCCTGGATAATGGATACCTACAGCATCAACGTCGGCCACACAGTGCCTTCTGTGGTCACAGGCAAGCCAGTTTCTATCGGCGGCTCTTTCGGCCGTACCGAAGCCACTGGTCGCGGTGTGGCTTATTGCGCCAGACGGGCAGTGAGCCACTATGGCATCAAAGGCGATTCGCCCACTGTAGTTGTTCAAGGCTTCGGCAACGTTGGCTCTATTGCGGCGAAACTGCTACACCAAGCTGGCTACAAAATCGTGGGTGTTTCAGACGTCCATGGCGGCATTTACAACCCTAAAGGTATCGATATTCCAAGATTGTTTGCCTATCTTTCTGAAATGGGCAAAGTAGAAGGCTTCACTGGCTCAACTCCAGTAAGCAACAAAGACCTACTCGAACTTCCTTGCGATTTGCTTATACCGGCTGCTCTTGGTGGCCAAATCACTGAAGAAAACGCCAAAAAACTCAATTGCAAAATTGTAATTGAAGGCGCCAACGGCCCAACCACACCAGAAGCAGATTTGATGCTTCATGAGCGCGGCATTATTGTCATTCCTGACATTCTTGCCAACGCCGGCGGCGTCACGGTCAGCTACTTTGAATGGGTACAAGGCATGATGCACTTGTTCTGGAGCGAAGATGAAGTCAATCAACGCTTAGAACAAATCATGGGCCGTGCTTGCGATCAAGTTTTGGAGCTAGCAACAAAGAGTAAATTGAGCGTAAGAATGGCCGCATTGCGTATCGGAGTTTCGCGAATTGCCGAAGCCAAGCGCTTGCGCGGGCTTTATCCATAACACAAAGGCCCTAGCGACTGATAAAGGCACTGGTCATAATAAGGCCAGTGCCTCTTTTTTTCTTGTTTTCTGATTTGCCAAGTCTAGAATGTGGCACAGATAAAATAAGAGGCCTATCGATTTGGCCGTTTATAAGTCTATTGGTAATCACATGTTCTCATCGCGTTCTCAAGCCGGGAAACAAAATACACCAGCACCGCGAAATTTTCGCCTGCCGAAACAATCGGTGGTACCTAACTACACCGATATTCAGTTCTTGGCCCAAGAAGCTAATAAACAGGCGGGCAGACAAGTTGAGTTACCATTTTCGGTCACGGAAGGCTCCCAAGAATTTGTTGTCACTGTAAAAGTTGACCATGCCATCTCAATGGATCCAATCTGGACTTTGACGGCCGTCACTTCCAAGGGCCACCAGCAAATCTTCCAGCATCCAGAGCCTGACCTCAGCATGGTCACCAATTTAGTGATGAGCGGCTGCGGTTGTGATCTGTTCGCAGACAACATATCCACAGAACAGATGATGGGCCGCGATACAATCTCGAACCTCAACCCCATCGGCACTCAGTCGCAAGAAGTGGCACCAGTAGCAAGCCACCAAAGCCATCAAAGCCACTCGCAAGAAAACGAGGTTGTCTTCGATGCACCGAAACCAGGAGTTAAAGCCACTCTTGAAGGCGACCTGACCAAGATGCAAGCGCCGAACCTTTTACAATCGTTAGCCTTGGCAAAAATGACCGGCAGACTAGATGTAAAAGATAAACAAGAATCTTGCCGAGTCTATTTTAACGATGGCACAGCCGTTCACGCCGAGATGAAAGAGGCTGTAGGCGACACCGTATTAATTGAATTAGTTACCTGGACCGCAGGTGAGTTCCGATTTTGGCCAGACGAAAAAAGTACGCAGACAACTGTCAAAAGAAGACTGGACGCCATGCTTATGGAAGGTGTGTCACTGCTAGACCAAAGCCAGTATCTTGATTCAGCAGGTCTCAAGCTTGAATCGTGCCTGGTTAAACGCAATGCCATTATTTCAGAACAAGAGTTTGCAGCACGGCTACAAAAAGGCGCACCAATAGCCCTGCAGCCGCAAATTGATTTTTATGAGCTGATTGATAATCACAGTCAATTTTTCGATATTCTAGCCAAACGCCCCATGCGCAAACCAGAGTATGTGCCAATACTCTTCAACCTGATCAGCTGTGGCCTGGTGCAAGTAACCGATCAGCAGGCTCGTTCAGCCGGTCGCGGCCTAGGTATTGATGAAGGCACCCTGCAAAGTGTCAATAAGTCGCTGATTCGCCAAGAAACCGATATTCTCACTTATCCTGCTTTTCTCTATTTCTTGCAGCAAGAGTATTTACGCTACGAATATTTCAACTTCCCTTTCTCGCTTGTTGTCTTCAGTCTCGGCCACAGAAAAGGTGGAGCCACAGGGCCAGTTGAAGCATTGCAAACCCTCGCTGTAAAAAGAGCGATGCAGAGAATCAGCCTAGTGAAGCGACCAATTGATATGCTTGGCCACTATGAAACGTTTGACTTCGGCTTAATTCTGCCAAACTCAAACGCCAAGGCAGCAGGCGCTTTAGCTCACCGCATTGTCGACGTCTTGAGAGAAGCCCCGCTCACAGCTGATATGGATCCTAAAGGTATGGTGTTCGCCTTTGGCGTAGCAGGAGTACCAGAAGACAGCCAAGAACTAGACAAGCTGCTCAGTGCGGCCAAAGGTGCTCGCGACATGTCGAAAACAACACAACGCATTGTTCTGGCCCGGGACGTCACAGGCAGCTAGCTTCAACAGTTTTAAATTACAGTTCTAGATTAGATCTGAGACGAATCGCTTGACATCGAGTTAGACTGAGCTAATATAGAGTTCTCGCTCGTCTTTAGCGGGTCTTTCTTTTTTTATATAGCAACTTATCTAGTAACTTCTGGCAGGTGACTGAATGCGGCACTTCGGTGATTCCGCACAACCTAATACCAATGGCGTGGCCGCCGCAGACGCACAGCTCACAGCAGTGCCGAAGAGCGAGGCCGGCGGTAATCTTGCTCGATTTATACACGATCAATTTAGCCCAGCCAATCGCTACGACTTGAATGTGCCATCACCTTATGAAGGCGCTAGTGCTAGCAATGCCTGGGGCAACGGCTGGGGCGCAGGCGAAAGAGCCCGCCAGCAGAGCCAAGAAGCAAAAACTCGTGTAGATTCAGCAGGTCTAGTAGATGCAGCAACACTACCGGCCCTGACATTTGAGCCCACTCAGCGTCAAAATCTACGTCAAAGTGAACGCCCCACTCAGTACAAAAATGAGCGACCACAGCAGCTTCCCGAACAATGGGACGCATCTGAAAAGCCAAAATTTGCAGAACCAAAAGCTCTCGGCAATCTTTTCAGCCCCGCGCCCGACAAAAATTCGTTTCTGACTGGTGCAAGCGAAAGAAGCAAAGAAGCATTTGCCGCTTCAGTCATGGAAGATTTCCGCAGCCCATTCAAAAGTATGCACAAGCTGTCAGCGCCTAGCGACGAGACCAAGGCTGAAAAAATAGCAGCTCGTGATGTCGCTTTCGAAGCAGCCAATTGCTATCAAACTATTCAGATCAATCCTCAAGAGGGTTCTACAAAAACAATTACAACACTGAGTGATTTGTCCTCATCAAGAATTCACATCAAATCACAAGACGGCTCATCAACAACTTACACAGACCGGCTTGGAAGGCCAATTAGCGAGAGTCGCTTTGATGTCAGTGGCACACTAGTCTCCGAGACCACCTCGCTATTCGATACCAATGCCGCCATCCCAACAAAAAAAATAATTAGAACAGCCAACGAAACAACCGAAATTAGCTTAGACAGCAGAGGTATGGTGATCGCCAAAACCACCTTGCCGTATTCTGATTTGAACAATGGCTGAGGATTACAGCAAAGCAATTAACAACATCGATGTTTCTCTGCATCGAGGAGACATTACCAGAGAAACTGTAGAAGCTATTGTTAATGCAGCCAACTCTTCGCTTATGGGAGGAGGTGGCGTTGATGGGGCGATTCATCGCGCAGCTGGGCCAACAGTTTTAGAAGAATGCAAGCAAATCAAAGCAATACAAGGCCCATGCACCCCAGGCAATGCTGTCATTACCGGCGGTGGCAGACTAGCAGCACAATATATCATTCATACAGTTGGACCAATCTGGCGAGGAGGTACGACTAATGAAAATCAAATTCTCAGCAATGCGTACCAAAACTCGTTGCAGTTGGCCATCGACAATCAACTTGCCTCGATCGCCTTTCCCTCAATCAGCACTGGTGCTTACGGCTATCCGTTAACAGAAGCAGCCAAGGTAGCAATTTCTACCATAAAAGACTTTATAGAGAAGCTGGACAAAGACACTGAATTGAAACAAGTACGTTTCGTCTTATTTGATGATGTTACATACGATGCTTACAAAGAAGCGCTTACAAATACCTAAGATTTAGAGCTAGCGAGGTCTAGACCTAACGACATTTGGAGCTAGCTAACTAGAATCATAACCAACCGCTCAAGCTAAGGTTACCGAAGCTATTCGTCAAAGCCACGCTTGAAATCACGCTTACCGCCGCGCTGTTGCTTATCACGCTTACTGCCTTTTCTGTAGTCACCACCATCATCGCCCCAATCATCTTCTTCAACGGCAGGACGACGACTCTGTTTATTCTTGCCAGTTTTGCGACCAGTATTACCACCTTCAGCCACGTATACCTGCGGTTCGTAAGTAACCGGTGGCTCGCTGCTTGCCTCTTGGCGTGTTACTACCTCTGGCGCAGTGACTACTTCAGGTTTGGCAGCAACTTCAGGTTTGACACTAGATTCCGGAAGCGCTGTTACATCGGCTTGAACATTAAGGCCCGGCTTGACACCGTCAGGTTGAACCAAACCTTGCTCAACAAGGCGAGCAGTGAAGTCTTCCGGAACAGGCTGCTTAAGCAGGTCTGCTAAACCTTGTGAAATGGTGACATCGGTAGGCGGCTCTAAAGCGACAGGGGCTTCTTGCAGTGGCTTAACTACTTCGACTACGGGCTCTGCTACTGGCTTGACAGATTGTTGAGCCGTTTGGTCCACAACTTCATCGACAGGCTTTTCTTCACCCTTGGGCCTGAAGTTGTTTTGCTCTGCACCGCGCAAAGGCTGCTCTGCCCTAGGTCTTTCTTGAGGGCTATCGCCCCCACGGTTACTGCGGAAATTACCGCGACCACCGCCTGGCCCGTTGCGGTCAAAACCACGACCAGCTGCAGCACCAAATCCACCAGGAGTCTCAGGACGAGGATCGCGAATCTTGCCCGAAACCATATCTGAAATTATCTGCTGAGCCCGCTGCCAACCAGGTTCACTTTGAGGAATTAAGCGATTAACAATGGAAAGAGCAAAAGCTTCATTGGTCTCACGAGCAGTGTCGTGATATGCAGCATCTTTGCCTTGCTCTCTTGCTTTGTTTGCGTTCTGATTAGACTTATTACCAAACTGAATGGCATCTAGCAGCCCTCTAACATCTTCAAGCGAGCCAGTGCGTGGCACCACTAAATTAAGAAGTTCAGTATGCTCAGGCGCTGATGTAGTAGGGTCTAATTTCGTGAGAATGTTCTTCACGGCAAAATGGTTCTGTGTACCCAATTCAAGCAGTCTGTTGACTAATTGCGGATTGGCAGCAGTATTTTGCATGTCTATAGCTAGGTCAAGAACATTCAATCGATCAGACAGTTGATTGTTGACAGGCCGCGGCGGACGATATTTCGGACTTTGCATTTCGACCATGCGACTGGTCTCAAGCCAGTTGGCAAGATTTTGATCGAAGCCGGGACGATACTCATACTGACCACTACCGTCAGTAGCTAAAGTCGAATAGCGATCACGGAGACTTCTTAGATAAGTACTAGGTAATGCTTCTTTCAGTACAGCTAAATTATCAACCGGCTTACCGGCAGTTTCCGGATTCATGTCATTTCGAGTTTGGATGCGCTCATAGGCAAGCTGTAAGCGACTACCTATATAGGACAACTCGGCTTCTGAAATTGGTCCAGGATCTGTTTTTTCGGGAGCAGCAAGAAACTTGCGTATTGTAGGAATGTCTATTTTGGCATGATCTGGGTCACTGATGGCATCGCGTACTTCAGCGCGATTTAGTACGCGTCCGTTACCTATATGCATCAGAGCTAAATTATTTACATCCGGGTGCATGCCAGGCTGATTTGCCGGCCGATAAGCATGGGCCAACCAATCAGCAAAGTCAACATCACTCATCTTGCCAATGTATTCACTGAGAATGGTGCCTTTGACGACCTTAGCAGTGCCTTCTGCCTGTTGAAACTCTTTGATCAATGTCTCGGGACTTATAACAGCTCGCCCACCCTGATGGGTAATGGCAGCATCAGGGTTTTGAGCAATACGCTCGGCCTGTATGCGAGCCGCTTCCTGTCGATCACCAGCAGCTTGATCAGCGCTATAGTCTGGCTTCTGAGCTTGAGCCAGCGCCTCTGGCTGGGCTCTCACTGTAGTCTCAACTGGTTGGGTAAACTCAGGTGAAGCCGCCTCTACGCCATCAAGTGAACGGCGTCCGGTGGCAGCCTCAAGCTGCTCTAACAAATTCGGTGTGGTAACACTGCGCTCAGGGAATTTACTGAGAATATCTGTATGCAACACAGCATCAATCACCGCTGCATGAACACCCATCCTAGTCTGATTGCCATAAGCTTCCATCAGTTTTGTGAAACCGGGGTTTTCATTGACCCATTGTTTAACGCTCTCCCTAAATTGCAAATGCTCAGCAGCACTGGTCACTGGCATTTTCATTAAAGCACCGAAAGATACCTTTACTTCTTGCGGAATTGGTTCAGTGTAACGATCGACTTTATTAATTACCCGCACTAGATTGCCAGAACCAGCATAAGCTTCTTGCACGATCTGATTGACTTCACGATCACCAGCTAATTCTGTCACCATGCGCAGTGGCACCTCAGCACCACGACCTTGGCCGTAAGCGTAATCTAGAAGTTTATAAACATCCAATGGGCTGGCACTGCTTTTGGCGGCAGCCTCAGCGAGTTGAACTCCCTCCTTCAGCGTAGCAATGCTTTCAGGAGAACTTCTAAAGGCCTCTTTGATCAACTTCTCCATAGGCACGTTGCCTAGGTCCTTGGCCTGCTCAGCCACTTTTACCATGGCGACACTGGCAGACCGTCCATCTCCTGCTGCATGCTCAAAGAATGCCACCACATCGTCAGTGGTAGCGCGATAGTCGACGGCTTTGCTGGCCAAGGCCACACTCTGCTCGAAGCTGGCTTTCATAGCCTCGCTCACTTGATGAGTGCGAGTATTGGAAAAACTCTCAGGGCTTTGATCTAGTTCGCTGAGTTTTACCTCGGCTGCTGGTTCAGCCACTGGTTTAACTTCAGCAACTGGTTCAGCAACACGTTCCGCGCCTTTAGCAGCATCGGTGGCAACAGTCTCTTTCGGCAGAACTGGTTCAGCAGCAACTTCGGTTTTCAGAGGCTCAGCTGTCGCCTCAAGCTTTGGCGGTGCAACTTCTTCACCAGCAAAGGCACGATTATTTCTTACTGCTGCCAGTGGTGTAACATCAGACTGTCCACCCAGGCTAGGCTTTGCGGAGAAATGCATAGCACTAGCACCGCTAGCGCCAGCAGCACCATCTGTGATGGCTTGAAGAGCACCGCGTTTGAGAATGCGAGCAATGTCATAGCCACCAGCAAAATCTTCGGAATCCTTCTGGCGCATGAACTCATTAGTAGCACCAGAACTAAAACCGAAAGTAGCACCCATGCCAGCATTGGAACCCAGCTTGCTTTCGTTGACAAATTTGCCTAGCTTAGAAGCGGCCATAGATTCGGCGATTGCAGTGCCTTCAAAGAGTTTCACGCCAACCTTGCTCATACCAGCGAAGGCGCCGTGGGCTCCCATAAAGAGACCGGCATCCATCACCATCGCCTTGCCATCAATAGCAGTACTAAACGTTTTTCCAATTCCAGCAGTAAAGCTATCACCGGTCAGCTTGCCGTGCTCATTCAAGTAAGTAGAGCTGGTCAAGCCACTCTCGTAAATACGGGAGGAGGCGCCTAAGGCCATACCTTTGAGGCCAACACCCGCGTATTTAGCAGTGACTGAAGCAGCTTCTGCCGGCGCAAGGGTGAAACTCTTAGCCCCTACATAATCAAACGTCTTCTTCAGGGCAAAGCCTTTAAGGCCACCCATAGCAAGGTTTACCGATGCCTCGCCAGCTGTGTCTTTGGCATGGACCGAATCTAAACCATAAGCGACAATAGATCCTGCCAGCATAGCGCGAGACTTCGCCCCAGCAAAGAGCGGCACAGCCTTAATGAAACTTCCTGCATAAAAATCGACTTCATTTTGAGACTTAACAGCCTGTTGATCACCCTGAACAGCTTGGCGAATTTCATCGCGCAAATTGCTATTGGCCGGTAGCACACCCTTAACAGCTTGTGCTTCGGCCTGCAGCTTCAATTGTTTGAGTTGCTCTAAAGATTGAGCATCTTTGTCATAAACAAAATGCACAAGTTTATCTAACACCGACTTGTTGTCGGCAGCTTCTTGATGCATGTCAATTTGTTTCTTGAGAGACGCCAAAGAGCCATCGCCGGCCCCAGCTTTGTCAAACTTAGAATTTAGAGTTTCAGGATTTTCAGGCATACCAGTTGCGGGATAGCGCTTTCGACTGTAAGAAAGTCTACAATTTACCGTTAGAGATTACGTTTTCAGTAGCACGACAGCAATGGGGAAGCTCCCATGCTTCTATACTCTACTTATATATTCACCAATGTACCCACATCTGAAAACGTTAAATCTGGCAGAAAGACGGGCATAGTAAGCCCAGGCGGCTTTTTACTGAAAGGACCTAACACGCCACAATGGCCAAAATCCTATTAGTTGAAGACGAACCGGACTTTTCAATTTTGATCGCTCAGTTGTTGGCGTCTGAACACCATACTGTTGAAATCGCCGCCAGTGGCGAGTCTGCCCTAGAGCTATTGGCTGTCTATCACTTTGATTGCCTGATTCTCGACTGGAACCTGCCCGGTATCAGCGGGCTGGAAGTCTGTCAGAAATTCAGAGCGAAAAAGGGCCTAACACCAATTTTAATGTTGACCGCTCGGCAGCACGTGGACGACAAGTCTGCTGGTCTAGATTCCGGCGCCGATGACTATTTAACCAAGCCTTTCGAGTTAAAAGAGCTATCTTCTAGGGTTCGCGCCCTTCTTCGGCGCCCCAGCAGCTTCCAGGGCACCAGCCTGAAAGTGGGAAAGCTAGAGATGGACGTCAACAATTTCAAACTCACCAACCAAGGCAAGGAAGTTCAACTTTTGCCCAAAGAATTTGCCTTACTGGAATTTTTTATGCGCCACCCCAATCAGGTCTTCAGCCCAGAAACATTAATTGACAGAGTTTGGGCTTCAGACCATGAGGCCTCACCTGAAACCATCCGCACCTATATAAAGCGCTTGCGCAAGAAACTTGATGTTGAGGGGCAGCCGTCGAACCTGTCGACCGTTCATGGCGTGGGCTATAAGTTTGATCCGCAGATGGATTTGACCACAGGCTAAAAGTTAAACCGATATCGCTCTAACTTGGAGCCGCCAGCCAAAACTAAGCCGTTATCGCCGCTCTAACTTGGATCCGCCAGCCAAAACTAAACCGATATCGCTCTAACTTGGATCCGCCAACCAAAACTAAACCGATATCGCTCTAACTTGGATTCGCCGGCCAAAACTAAAACGATATCGCTCTAACTTGGATCCGCTAACCAAAACTAAACCGTTATCGCTCTAACTTGGATTCGCTGGCCAAAACTAAAACGATATCGCTCTAACTTAAATCCGCCAACCAACACTAAACAGTTATCGCTCTAACTTCAATTCACCAGCCAAAACTA
>JAGOSY010000035.1 GCA_018062085.1 bacterium
TGCTTATTATGACAAGATTCAGATTATGCAAAGTGTTGGTGGCGGTCGCGCTATCTGAGCCATTTTTTCTGAAAACTCCTTAGCATAATCAGAGGGCTGCTAGAAAAGCCAAAATCTTGTCATCGGCTTTGAAGCGAGGCACATCAACGCCAGCAGGAGAGAGCTTGCTCAGAGCAGTTTCTTTTGTGGCTAGATCCGATTCCAGGTATATGTGCGTTGTTTCGATGCTTTCATGGCCTAGCCAAAGGGCAATGACAGAGATATCTACGCCAGACTGCAGCAAATGCGTAGCGGTAGTGTGACGCACTGAGTGCGGTGTCACCTTTTTCTCGCGCAGAGATTGACAGTTGGACGATGCTCTCATGATCGCTCGTTGAAGAATGTAGTTTAGTCCCTCTCTAGTCAGTCTGTTATTTGCGGCACTCGGATAAGCAAGATCGGTATCCCAGTCAGCAATCTCTGCGAACCAGGCCTTAAGGGCTGCTGCCGTCTTGGGCCATAGTGGTACGGTGCGTTCCTTTCGCCCCTTGCCGAACAAATGAAGGAAATTACTGGTTCCGAAGACAACTTGTGATTGCTTGAGTGCAGTTATTTCCGAGGCTCTGGCGCCACTGTTGTAGAGGGTTAGTAGCAGTGCATGATCGCGTCGACCGCTCCAGCGCGTGAGATCTGAAGCGGCAATGATTGCATCGATCTCATCGCGTGACAGCGACTTCACAAGCAGTCTATCAGCGCGCTTAACCGGAATTGCCAGTACGCAGGTGGATTGATTTACGCTTGCTGGATCCCGCAAGGCAACAACACGAAAGAACGAGCGAATTGCGGCCAAACGCACATTGCGTGAGCGAACCGAATTGCCTCGTTTCAGCTCCAGATGGTCAAGAAAAGACAGTATGACAGTCACACTCAAATCTTTTACCTGCATTGCCTCAGGCGCAATCCCCTGTTTTTCGTGAACAAATTCTAAGAGCAGGCGAAATGCATCACGATAACTGACAATCGTCTGTGGGCTGGCCCGTTTTTGTGTACACAGAAAATCTAGAAAAAAGTAACGAAGCAGCGGTCCAATAAGTGTTTCGTCCGTTTTCATATTGCACCTCTTGCTTTTGTATATTCCTCAAAACGAAGCGCCGCGGAGCTGAGCAGCTCTGGTGTGGCACTCAAATACCAATAAGTGGCAGCAGGATCAAAGTGCCCGAGGTATACCGACAAACTCGGCAATAACGCTCGCACATCAAGGCCTTCCTCATACCAGGTTCGCATTCTCTGTACGGCAAAGGTGTGACGCAAGGAATGCAGAGAAGGTGAAGACTGCCCTTGTTGTGAGTAGATCTCGGCGTTCAGGATGACCTGAAGAAAAAGCCGCCTAAGAGCTGCATACTTCACCCGTTGTCCCTTCTTCGAGAGGAATAAATTATCCTCGAACTTGGCTTGTTTGGAGCTTTGGCGCCATACTAGGTAATCACGAAGGTGATCAGCGGCAGTTTCATGCAGGGGCACCCACCGCGACTTGTGAAACTTGGCGCCTTGAATCTTTAGACGAGGAGGCATTTCATCTAGCACTAGATCTGTAATTGTTAGCTTGATTACTTCGCCTGGACGCAATCCAGTGCAGATCATCAGAGAAAACAAGGTTTCGGCTGTGTGTTTGTGAATGGAGCAATAGCTATCATCCTTTAACTCCCTAGTAGCAGAGACAACTTTACGGAATTCAGCATCCGAAAATATATAGGGATTTGGTCTACGCGGCTGCGCGATCAAGTTTGTGTCAGGAATTTCGATATCGGGAATACTGGCTCTCAGATAGGTCAGAAACGCTCGAGCCAGGCAGATACGTGCGAATTGCGCTGAGACACCTCGACCGTGCGGGGCGTTGCAAACCCAGTCAATTACGACCTGCACAGTAATAGGCTCTCTGCGATCTTGACGGTCCAAATATTCAACTAAATCTTTCAGGATCAGTGGGCTTTGAATTGGCTTTCCTAGTGCCTTTCGTATTGAAAGATATGCAGCTAGTTTTGGCTTGAGGGAAGGTCGTTTCATTTCTCACCTCCCGACCATGGCAAGGCGATTTGTGATAGCAGAGTCAAGTTAAACTTGGCATAAATTGCAGTTGTTTGAAGTGACTGATGCCCCATCAGGTCGGCGATGTCCTTAAAGCTGACACCACGATTGACCAGTTGTGTTGCGACAGTGTGACGAAAAAGATGTGCAGCACTTGTAGACCGACGACCAATACCAGCCTTGCGAAGTAAGCGCCCGACTAGTTTTGTGACTGCATCAGATTTCAAGGAACCAAAAGGTGGGCGCATTTGTACAAATACTTCTCGATAAACCGTACTTGGCCGGTCCTTTTGAATGTATTCAAGTAATGCTTCGGCCACGTCTTGCTGTAGCGGAAGCATTCGCTCACAACGAGTTTTTCTTGTGCGAATTAGGATGAAACCTTCAGTCCAATTGATATCACCCAACTGCAGTCTTGCTACCTCTTGAGCCCTCAACCCATACCGAGAGAGTAGGGTAAGCACAGCATGATTGCGCCGGCCCCTTTTAGCATCATCAAGACAGGTCTTAAGAACATGTTCGATTTCTGTTTCGGTCAATTGTTGCGGCAAGACAGCTACTGGACACGACCGTATCTTCGGAACTACAGCTTCAAGTCCAGACCGCAAGACGCCGCGAGCAATCAGAAAGCGCAAAAATGATCGCACAGGTGTAACACTTTGACGTCTGCCGTGACCTATTCGTGGTGCTGCATCTCGACGAACAAACTCGCTAATCGCATCAGCTGTAAAGGCTTTCGCATCGAATGAGCCATCTGCGGAGAGCGCCACTAACAGACGACCGACGACGAAGAGATATTTTCGACGGGTATCTAAAGAAAGGCCCTGCACCTTGTCTAAATGGTCGTGATACGAATCAAGCCAGTACTGTTTGTCTGTGGACCAAATATTTGGTTTCTTCATTGCGATTCTCCTCTTTGAGTGGGATGAGTTCACCATCAAAGAGAAGTCGCCGCGGATTATGTCAAGTTAAGTCACGCCCCCAGGTGACAGCAAGGCAGTTAATAGCGGCAGTCCACACATCGCCGGGCTGATTACTTTGCATAATCTGAATCTTGTCATAATAAGCATTATGCCAAGCTTGGGATAATGCTTATTATCTGCCGCTCGCGGCAACGCACTATTTTAGTACTGCCAATGGTGCGGTCGAATAATACTGCAACTTACAGACACCCCAATTCCAATTAGCACGGCCATCAAAAGAACTCAAGAACCAAAACTAGCAATAACATGTCCAGCTGGGAGACTTGCCCGTCTATCTACCAGAAACCCACCTACTAGCACAATGCTCAAAAGGCTCTACCAACTTGGCCATGAACCGCGCTCCAGAATCCTACTCCTTTGAGGCACTAACCTCAACTGTAAAAGACCCGGAAACGACCAAAGTAAAGGGCTACACAAAGAAAGATGGCACCATAGCTAAAGGTTATGGGCGCAAAAAGGACAAAAGCACAAAGTAGCCCATATTGAAGCTATTCTAGCTAGGGTCTTTGATAGATCTTGAATCAAGCCTTGAATCTGGGCTTAGCTCAAGAGAACCTGCGACATTGCAAAAACCCTTATTCGCAAAAGGAATCAAGAAACTCGCTGAAACTATCAGCTACCAAAGTTGTGTTACTAACAGAATCAGGCGTCTGCCCCTGAGACAGGTCGGCTTCCAACTCATGGTCCCAGAAGTAAATACTTCCAGCATCTTCACCACTCAATGAAATGCAAAGGAGGTTTCCACCAGCCTCTGCTGCCACTGGAAAAAATCTCTTTGGCAGCCTGCCGTTGTATGTTTCTAGCTCCTCAAGTACATTGTAAAATGAACCAAACCCAAAAAACGACAGAACTTGTGAGCCGGTATTACCACCCTTGAAGTTAAAACAGTTCGGGCGAGGCGAGCCACCATTGAATTCTAGAAGAAACTTTCGATAGTCCGATGGTAGCTGAAGCCCTAGCTGTCGCTCATACTTACTTAACTCGGATTCTTCAAGGCCCACTCTGACCTCATTCTTCATTCTAATTTGAACCAAAACCCTAACTCCTAGTTCTATTTGTAATCCAATCCCGAAGTAGCACAGCCACCAGTATGCCTGACAGCATCATGCAAATCACGCGGAATAAGCTCCATCTGACAAACAACTTCATCTTCATTCTGGACCACATCTTGCCGATGGTGCCATAGTAGCTTGTGCTTCTCTCGATACTCCTGAGCAATTCCAGCAAGCTCATCAGCAGCCTGAAAGTCCTTTGCCCTATCTCCAGTAAGAACCACAGAACGCGTTTTTTCAGCATACGGCGAGAACTCAGGAAAGCCCTTTTCATTGAACCTAACACCATGAGGATACTTGAGCTTGAGCCTATCGCTAAGCTGCTCGAAATAAACCCTGCCAGCATATTCGCAATTGATAGGCAATCCTGCACCTACGGGCTCAATTGCCTTCAAGCCCAACTGCTCAAGCTCTGCCGCTGTTCTTTTGCGCAAATCCTCAACCCGAATGCCTAATCGTTTGGCCATCTCGTCATCTTTTAGCACTCTTGCCGTGCCATTCTCTTGAAATAGATAGGCTCTGTCTTCAATAGCTGTATATTGCTCAACTTTAATTAGCCGCCGATCTTGTTCCTCCGGTTTAAGATTCTTCCATTCTTGCTCATCGAACTTCTCCCCACGGACTTTAGCGCTCTCGCGAGCCGCCTCGATGGGCTGTAAGTCGCGACCATCAACCTTCGACTGAAAACGTCTTCTCTCTGAAATAAAATCGGCAATTTTCTCGCCTATTTTGCTCAGCGCTCCTGGTGGCCGCTCTCCACCGCCATAGGCAGTAGCGTGAGCAAGTTGCATTTGAGAACCGGGCGGCCGCATCACGTCATCAATAAACCTAGATATGAACTCAACGGTCTTTTCCTTAGCACCAGCACCAAGATCCCCAGATCTAACAGCCAACTGTTCCAAAGCAGTTGTGAGCTTCTCTGACTTGGCAATCTTTGATGTTCCCAGTGGCAGCGCCACGCCGCCCAAAACCTCGGTAGAAAGCTTAGCGGTCAATTGCGCCTGCTGAGCTGGCGTCAGAGCAGCCCAACGCTCATCTATTTTCTGGCCTAACCATGAAATATCCTGAAAGGGCTTGGCATAGTCACCACTGGCACCAACCTTGCCTAGGTAGTCGTCGGCCATTTGCCATAGGCGCACACCACCTACAAGGGTCTTACCTATCGCTTCACCAGCACGTCCCGCCTTGTCCACTGCCGCCGGGTCATTCAACATGACCTCTTGGCTCCACTGCCAAACTTCACCTAGCTGTTTAACAGTATCAGTAGCCCCCTTAGCGAGATCAACAGCACCATCCTTAATCCCGACAGCTGTCGCTACTGTTATCTCAAACTGCTGGCGGCGACTCTCATTGGAAAAAGCAACAAGCCCAGCTCCAATAACTTGCGCTTGCTTGTCCAGCGGCAACCTTCCCAGCCTCTCTAACAAATCAGAAGACTGCGCCACATCAGCCACCGGCTCGTTGACACGAAGAAAGTACTTTCCATCTCTGACTTCTTGGATGTTCTTGTGTTCAAAACCAAACTCTAAAGAAGAGGCGACCTGAGCATCATTAGATTGCCTAGCCAAGCTAGCCGCCGTCTCATTACTAACAGACAGCGGCTCAACCTTTGCCTGCTGCTCTTGTGACAATGCTTTATTGGAAGCAGCGGCCGTCCCAGAGCCGTCGAGACCATCAATGCCAAAACTTGAAACTACCGGCTCTCCGGTTCTCGCCCTCTGAACATCAGACGGCGATTGAGCATCAACTTGTGCTAACCTTTGCGCGCGGTTCCAAACCTGTTGCGTGCCCGGCTCGGCGATTGCTCCTTTTTGCACGTTCACATCAGAAGTAGCTGGCTTCTCTACAGACTCTTTGACCACATCAGTTTTTGCAGAATCAGAACCCATGACCGACCTCGAATGTGGACCAATCAAATAGGTTGCCCTATCCAAGCATTATACCCTCTCTCCGCAGCTCATTAGCTTGCACCAGGCGCGCTTACCGAACGAAGACTTTGTCTTAGTCTTAAACCTTACTCTCACCCCAGAAAAGCCACAAAGCCCCTAACGATAGCCAAAAGACAAGATAGACAACGTTTAGAACTAGAGCTATTTGTTCAAGCTCACTTCAACTTCTTTCTAGCCGTCGAAACCAACGACCTCTTACGCAGTTCCTTATTCGCCTCAATCCCCTTAGCAGAATCACTGATCAATGCTCCAGCAGTCCCTGGATACTTCTGAGCTAATTCAATAGCAGTGCGATACTCACTATCCGACAAATCAAATTGCTTCTTTTCTGAATAACACCTGCCCAGAGTATAATGCAGTCCCGGTACACACCAACCAATTGTAGGCTGATTTGCCGTCGTCACTAACATCTCCTTAGCCATTGCCTCTGTTTTGTTCCATTGCTTCTGCATCACATAAATACCCATTAGCAAGACTCGATCAGCAGTCAGATTGGTCAGCTTCTTAGGCGATACGACTTGCTTCTGCCGCTCAATTGAAACTTTGATGTAACGCTCAGCTTCAGCGAATTGCCAGTGTCCAATTAGATAAGTAGCCAGCTCGCGATAGGAATCACGCAACCTTGGATGATCAATATCTATCGCCTTGCGCAACTCTAAGGCTCGCAAAAGCATCGCCTTACCATCCTTGGCACACTTTGCCGCCGCTGCATATGACTCTGCTAAGTCATCCATGTCAACCATCAACTCAGGGTCTCGTTTCGCCTGCTCTGGCGTTACCTTCAGAGCCAATGAATAAATAGCATCAGCGTCTTTTTCTCGCCCTTGCATAAGGCGAAGCCGAGCAACTCGCAACTTACTGCGAAAAGGATAACTATCTTGCCCATTCACCGAAAGTCCAGCAGAACCAACTGGACCAATTTCTATTTGCTTGTAGGCAGCAATAGCTTTCTCAACCTGCCCTTGGGTCTCTAAAGAACCAGCTTGACGAAACAATTCTTGGTTAGATAGAGCCAACGCCACTTGCTGACTAGAAACAAGACCACAAAACATAACTATGGAAGCAGCAACCAGACTACGCATATTCAAACAAGTCACCAAAAACAAGATACCAAAACAAACCCAACCGCTTCATCTAAGCCTAACAAACCTTGGCTTTAAAACCATCGCCATGACCGAATTGCCATCATACTTTAATTCAAATAATTGATCTGTTTTGCCAATTATTGTTCTGTTAGTCACGAAGTCCCACAAACTAAAAACATCTCCACTATAACGATGCCACTAATCTAGCCTTTCCAAAGGACAAAACTTCCTTACGTACACGAGACACTTTCATACTTGCAACAACCTATTCAGTTAGCGGCCCTATGATTTTACTCGTGCGCGACCCTAGTGCTCTCGCCTTCGCCAAAATGACTATAGTTCGCATTAAACTGCCAGCCATGCCTTGCAGCAAGAAACATAGGTCGTGATACAGCATCATTATTGTCAACGAACTTTGACAAGACTTCGAGATAAGCAAAAGAGCTACAGCCAAAGAAATCAATACATCAGCTCAATGACGCTGGGAGGTTAACATGTCAACCTTCACGGTATGAAATCCCTTAGAATTACCCATTTGGGGGATGCTGTTATCAGCAGAATTTCAACTTGAGATTAAATACGAAAAACACAGAATAGAAAGCACAACATAACGAGCGATCATGTATATAATCTTGAGCTATCAAAAGGTATCCCGTTAGAAACCAATTTGCTCGCCACTCTGGCAGACTTCATCCAGAGCGGCAGTTCAAGCTGCAAGTATTTAGACACTAGCGGCTCTTGCTTTGGTGCGACTATTTTTCACTCATTTGAGGTGATGACTATCGTGGCGACAAAAAATCAAACACCAGCAGCCGTGCAGGAAGTCCAACATTACGGCATGGCCGACGCTTCCTCTGCAATAGCTATTGGTGCTGACAAATTCTTGGTGGTGTCAGACGAAAAGAATGTCTTTCAGCTTTACCACAGAGATCAATCCGGTCCTTCCATCGATGAAACTTCCTTTGCATCATTTATACATATCGACAACAAGAAACTTGAAGGGGACATCGAAGGATCAGCAACCATTGCTGACACAACCTACTGGATCGGCTCACACTCAAGAGACAAAAACGGTGGACTAGCAAGGAATAGACACCAGTTCTTTGCCACTCTAATAAAAGACAAAGCTGACCACGTGGTAATTAAACAGTTAGGCAACTCTTACACAGGACTTCTCTTCGATCTTCTTTCAAATACTGAATTTCGAAAACTAACCAATGAAGATCTAGCTCCTGAGCCAGACCTTTCTAAATCATCAAAGGAACCTGGCGCTATTTCCATTGAAGGACTAACAGCCTGGAATAACTCCTTGCTAATCGGCTTTAGAAATCCAATTCCTAACGACCAGGCAGTCCTAGTGCCACTTCTCAACCCACTTGAAATCGTACTGAATGGCTCTCACGCAGAATTCGGCGAGTTTCTTTACTTCGATCTTGGCGGCCGAGGCATTCGGAGCATGGACTACTGGCCAGACAGACAAATATTCGTCATTGTCGCCGGTGCCTTCAATCAAAAAGACGACTTCGCCTACTACTCATGGACTGGCAATAGTGACGACCAGCCGACCCTGCTACACCTAGATGGAATCCAAGACTTAAACACAGAAGCCCTAGTCTTCTTCGATGGCGAAGCAAACCATCTGCTGGCCATCAGTGATGATGGCGGCCAATTCAAAGGACAAAAACACGAAAAGTCAGAGCTTTGTTTTAGGTCGAAATGGCTTTCCACCTAACAAGTATCCTCAATTCAGCGATTTGTAAGGTCAGCAAGGAACAAAAACAGTCAAGATCAACAAAAATTTTCTTCGCGAAGGAATGATTGAAAAATGCGAGTAAAAGTCAAAGGCAAGTTAACGGTGCGAGCAATAAGCGGAACGCACGTAGTCTTTCTAGCCTTTAGTATGTGCAAAGCTGATATCAAAGGCTTAATGGGATTTGCAATCCAACGTATCGATAATACCGCAGATGAAACCATTTGGCTCAGAGGCAATAAGACGTTTGCAAGCATTCGACAGAGTACTGGCATAGAAGACGCTAGCAGCCACGAGCATCCCTTTCAGGGATTTCAATGGGCTGACTATTCAGCCAAGCCAGGGTACAGCTACGAATACCGTGTCATCGCAATGTATGGCAGGCCCGGTGCTCTTAAAAATGGTGCAGAGACCTCTGTAAATATCGATACCGAACCCTTGGCTGGGAATAAGCATGAAATCTACTTCAATCGCGGCGCAATAGCATCACAAGCTTTCTCAAAGCGATTTC
Source organism: bacterium (assembly GCA_018062085.1). Taxonomy (GTDB): domain Bacteria; phylum Cyanobacteriota; class Vampirovibrionia; order Obscuribacterales; family Obscuribacteraceae. The sequence continues at coordinate 9,395 of JAGOSY010000035.1, forward strand.
CAGGCCTTTCCTTCGAAGAGGCTGGCGAACCAGCCAAAGATTGGCTTACTCGCGATCTGCTTCCGGGACTTCTCGACTTCGTTGGCAAGGCAAAAGATTCAAGCTATAGCATTCGAGCGGCCATTTTCGAGTTCAAGCTACCAGAAGCGTTAAGAGCCTTCAAAGAAGCAAAAGCAAAGGGCGCAGACGTAAAAATCATCTATCACGCGCTAGACGACTCTACTGGCAGAGCAAACGAAGATGCAATAGACACAGCTAAAATTCGTTCCATTTGTGTTGGCAGAACAAACACAAAACTAATGCATAACAAATTTATTGTACTTCTAAAAAACAATAAACCTGTTGCAGTGTGGACTGGCTCTACGAATTTCAGCACCAATGCTCTGTATGGTCAGCTAAATGTAGGACACGTACTGCATGATACCCAGACAGCTAGGGCATTTCTCAACTACTGGGATGCGCTAGAAGACGATCCATCACTTAATGACCTCAAAAGCTGGAACGAATCAAACAACCCAATTCCTGACGATGATTTAGCTGAGCTAACACCAATGTTCTCGCCACACAAAGGAAGAGAAGTCTATGACTGGTGGGTGCAATTGGCAAGCGAAAAAAGTCTACCTCTCTTTATGACGTTTCCGTTTGGAATGCCAAAGGAATTTAGACAAGCATATGACTCAGACGACGGCGTTCTTCGTTTCGCCTTATTGGATAAATATGTAAACGGCGGAACTGCTGAATCTCGCGCAGCGGCTACTGAAGATACAATTCGAATCAGAAAATACCAAAATGTAGGCATGGCACTGGGTGAACGTATCTTTGTTAAGTGGATAGATGGATGGCTTCCAGAAGGCAACCCCCTCGGCGTGAACGTCAACTGGGTGCATACAAAGTTTATGCTTATCGATCCACTTGGACAGAGCCCGACTACCCTTACTGGCTCTGCAAATTTTAGCCTTCCTAGCGTGAATTCAAACGAGGAAAATCTCATTATTATCCGTGGAGATACCAGAGTTGCTGATATCTATTTTGGTGAGTTTATGCGTCTTTTCGCTCACCATCGCTTTCGTGAATCAGTAGCGAGACACATAAAGGAATTCGGTTCCACAGCGTTCAATACTTGGAAGCCACAGGATCTATTTGAGGATTACAAAAAGTGGGCCCCTAGACACTTTGTCACTGGAACTGAATACGACATTAAGCGGCGCTATTTTGCCGATGAATAAAGAGTGCTCTCATACAGAAACGAATAGAAAAAATCAAATAAAGGTTACGCACATCCCAATATTCGGTGCCAGCAATGCAACAAATAGCCGCCAATGTGGTTCGACCAATCAAAGTCTTGTCAGGCTATCGACAGGGGAAGGAAGTCGCATCCATCTACTTTGTCGCTGACGGAGCAGGCTGGTTTAAGCGCGCAAACCCATGCGATCCAGATCGTGATATCCATAATCATCGGTACGAATCGACTATAGACGAAATACGCTGGTTCGACCTGAAACGAACTACTACAGAAGGGAACAGTCCCATTGCTGTAATGCCCATAAGACCTAGTAGCAGAACCAAATTTAGAGTCATAAAGTCAGGCACCTCCAATAGCGCGGTACAAATTCAAGGAGACTTGGTATGTCTACTAATGCCCGCTTTCCCAAACCTCAATTTGAGGGGTGATCTAGTTACTTTCGAAGCCACGTTAGTGTCAAATAGAGTGAACGGTAACCTTGCCCCAGTCTTCTCACGTGCCTCTTTAAACCTTAAAACAATTACAAACAGCAACGGAAAGGAATTCAAGAAATTTTTTGAGTCCACTGCAAAAGTACGCCTGAAGTACGCATCTGTAGTACCTTGGAGCACTTGGTCCGGTGACAAGTTCTTTAGCCATGCAGGCCTGCTTGTTAAAACTTTCGTTCAACTCAATTTCGAATTTAAAACACTCAGCCCGTCGTCACTTGTTTACGTCCCGACATTCGAGCTTCGACTAGGTCTACTTGACAGCGCTGGTCTGTGTTCCCTTGACAAATTCGGGCTTGCCTTCGCAGCCAAAGACCTTCCAAAAGCAAAATTTGCAATAGGGCAACGAGAAATTCGATTCAGACAAAGACCTCCAGCTGCAGCCGATTTAGATGAATGGCTATCTAGCGACACCGTGCAGTGGATAGTTGAGACGGCATTTCCATTCAAGGCTGTGTTCGACCGATGGAACAAAGCCGTTTGTGCGCCTGTGACTAATTCACTTGTTATGGCAGAGGGTGCATCTGGCTTAAGCTTTATCCCAAGGTTTGTAAAAAGTGACGGAGTGTTCCCTGATTGGATCGTATCTCCTTACTGCTCAGGCTCTGCAAGATATCTAGTGAAATATAGTGCTAATGACCTGGCTCACATAGTTGTTGATGACTTTTACGTGTCGACAAATTCATTGTGGACAACAGACGAGGATCCTGAAGTTACGCACTCTGTAAGAGTGGAATTTCCAAAATGTAGCTCGAGTGATGGTAGCCCACTTTCCGTTGATCTGTTGTGCCAGACTGCCAATGTCAGCAATGAAATGCGGCTTCCTAAGGGGTTTTTCCTACAATTCCAGCACGGGTCTAGCGAACAACAGACAAAGCGTGTGAGAATTGGTTCTTTAGAGCTAGATGTCGTATCTGTCGGCGCTAGTACAAATTTGACTAAAGTGACTGATTTGACGGAAGTTGGTCCATGCGTAGTGCAAGTTGCAAGCAGCATTGACGATTCAACGCATGACACGACTGAAATTATTAAACATCTGTCGATTTCCAACTGCACTTTCGAGCTAGGCGTTCAAAGAGTTTCACCAGGCCAACAGGATCCAATACGGGAAGATCTTTACGCGGGCTTCAGGCAACAGCAAAATTTTGACGACAACATAAAATCGTCAGATGACTCGATAATCATCGAACTCTCTCGATCCCAAGATAGTTCACTAGAGCTGACACATTTTGACAATCCAAACTACAGTTTTTCTGCGACAGACCGATTTGTAAAAGGCTTGGATCACACAGTAGATATCACGTTGCGTCAATTCTCGACGTCGACAAGCGGGATACAAGGATTAAACCTATTAGTGATTGATCGAAGCCCATTCTTTGTCAGCAAGGTCAGATACAAAAATGACCTTAAAGACCTGACAGCAGGTATTGCCAATGAAATCGCTAATTTTTCCACAAGAACGGGAAGCACCTGGGAACTAAGTGCAGGCTCCCACTCATTTGAGATACACCTTCCGCCCCAAGGAATTGGAGAAGCAATCGAAAAGTCGCTCGGAGATGCGGACATTTCGGAGAACAAGTCAGCTGATTGTAGATTTTCTCCTCCAGCAGTTATGTCTGTAAGTGGAAACTATTTTGACCAACGCTTTGCGGAAGTTCCCTGGAACCTTAGACGTCAATTAGGATATCCCGGGCAAAGAGATCCTGGGCTTTCCTTGTTAGCCGCCAAATTCGAAATATTTTACGGATTAACAGCGAAACTAGCTAACATCCCTTACTTAAGGCTCTGCGAAATATCCGCGCGACTGGGAGCGCTACCACCAGCCCTGCCATCAGAACTGGCTTGGCAGGCGACCGAGTCTCAGGCCAAAACTTTTAAGGACTTCAAAACGTCATGGTCTGCAGTTCAAAAGGCACACGATTCGAGACTTGCAATCTTAGAACCATGGCAGCAAGGCAATCCGACTGGAGTCTTCAAAGACGGGGTTTCGTTTGAACTGAGGAAGACCGCAGATTTGCGATTTCCTATAATAAATCGCGAAGATGAAGCACCAGATGTTCCTCTCAGCGCCAAGAGTCCGACTGGTCTTGCTGGCGGGGTTGGTTGGATTTTCGATCAATTAGCTTTTTACAACGCAATTTGGAAAAATCCGGCGTCTTCATCCGGAGAAGTAACTGGGATTTATTTTTCCGCCCTCGGTGCGTGGGGGACTCAAGTTGCAAAGTTTGACAACGACCTCACGATTATCACCACCGAAGCAACTATGGGCCGAACTCATAGAATCGTGTTGGAACGAATTGGTCGTATAAGCCAGACCTGGCATCTTGCCAAACATGTCGTGATCTTCGAAAGAACTGTTACGCCCTCTAGGCAATTCGCGGCTCAACAAGATTCACTACTTGGTCGAGCTATTATCCGAAAAGTAAAAGAATATGTTGAATTGACGACTCCGATAAAGAGACTTGATTCCGAAGATTCTGGCGAATTTCTCCAGGCAGTTTCTTTCCCAGAAGGATGTCGCCAAATTAACGTTGACAGCGCTTGGGGAGCCGATATCTATAGTACGGGCCTAGCGCCAGGTCCAAGATTACCAAATTCACCTGATACTCTAATTGGTTGGAAAGTACCTCTATGGAAACCTGGTGCATACCCGTCTGATGTGTACCCAAGGCCAGTAATAAACCTCACTATGGAGGCTTGTGATAAGTCGAGCTGTGAAAGCTCTCTGCCACCTGAAAAGTTCTTCTTTGTCAGCCTTACAAACCTTCCGCCTAACTATGATCCAAAAAATCCACTAAATTGGCCACGATTACCTCACATAGACACTCGTTGTCGACCCGCAGCCACTCTTGATCCTCTTGAACCGAAACCGCCGACGGGAAAGGCAGATTTTGAAGACATAACAAAGATTGCTGAAAGAGCACCAAAATTGGTACCACCCAGGCTCTCCAATTTCACATTTAGACTCGACGCGATCAACGGCGCCGGTGTAAATCTTCTGGCGTCACGAAATCCATCGTCTCTTGAGGCAGCGATAAACAGCGTAACGCTTTCAAGAGGAACCGTAGAAGGCGAATTTAACGATCTACTTCTCTCTACGAGAGCTGGTGTGCAAGATGCAATCGAAAATTCCCATGGCACACTGGTGAATTTTATTGATTCGTCGCGACGAAGTAGCACTGAATTAGCAACACAACTAACTATATTCAAAACCGAACTTCAGACAATTGCTGCCACAGTTGCTGCACTGCCCAGCATGATCCGCGATTGCTCAGAAGTATCTAATCTGATTAACAAGCATGCATCAAGAGCTGACGAACTCGTAGCACTGTTGTTAACTAGCTTTGAAAGCAAACTTGTGTCACTAATCAACAAACACTCTTCCGACCTGGATTTTCAAGTCACCATAGCAAATGCTATCGATGCGCAGTTTCAAAACCTGTCAGATTTTCTTTTTAAGAAAGGCTTTCAGGTGCAATCGCTCTTTGACTCAGTAGATGTTTTTATTTCAACCACCAAGTATCGTCTAAGCGACAGACTCAGCGGCCTAGTTGATCGACTCAGGACCGAAATTCAAGCATTCTCAGATACGGTCACTGTGCCTGCCGACACTCTTCAATCTTTGTCTGACCTAGCATCAGAAATGAAGGAGGTAATTGATTCGTTCAAGGGAAATTTAGAGTGGTTGATTCAGGCCAGCAATTCAGTCTGCCTTGAATGGGTAGGCTCCGACGTCAATAAGCTTGCAAACCAAATCGGTGAGGTCGCGACAGACTGCCGGAACGACTTAGTTTCACTATCAATGGAGATTGAAACGGTTAGGACGCAAATAGTGGCCGGTTATAACCTTGTCGAATTCAAAACTATATGGCTCGGAGATCCTGCAGTACCCGGGAACACAGGCACGCTAGACAAAATACAAAATCGGCTGACCGCGCTCTTGGCAGGGCTATCACGTGAAGCCTCCAACTGGCAAGATGGAATCAGAAATACCCTTGTGTCAGGACAGCAAGCATTAACAGGATATCTCACACAACTAACCAATGAAAAAAACCGCGCAATCGAAAAATTACAGCATGCAACCGGTAATAAGGACGATATAATTGCAAATTTCGAGGCAAGTTTGCACGACTGCTTCGAGACAACAAATGAAGAATGGCTATCGCTGCGTAAAACTTGGGTCAACCTAATCAACGATGAAGCCGCATCGATTTGCAATATGGTACGTAGCGACTGGAACAGCTTATTACAATCCTTTTCACGCATTGCCACAGGTGCGTGGATTGAAGATTTGATCCACCAGGTCACAAATGAAACCATATCGATTCAAGTCGTACGCGAAACTGTTGATGCAGTTTACGCGCAAATACTTGATTTTATTCATAGCGTTGACAGTGGCAAGAAGGTTGTCTCGAATCTAGAGGCCAAAGTCATTAAGGAAGGTGGGCTTACCCTACTTCGGGCTTTTGGCGCGCCGCCTAAAGTACAAGGTATGGATTTCCTTTCTGCATTTGAGCGCAAAGGCAAAGTCGTTGTTCAAAATGAAATAGATTACTTCTTCCACAAGGCTGACGAAATAGTCATTACGCCGTGTGCTGCTGCGGCGGCCCTGGCGAAGGGGGACCTTGAGGCTATCGGGCTGAATGTTCCTACCGTAAGCCTGACAGACCGAATGAAGCCGTTAAAGTTGGACGAATTCCATGTAAACGACATCATAGAAAAATTTGCTGGCGCTCAACTTGCTGGTTTTTTTCCAGATTTGAAAATGCCGTCAATTTCAACTGATTCCGTAAAACTTACTCATGGCTTTGACAAAGGATCCTATGGCGGTTGGATGCAAGCGGACGTGGCTATTCCGTTCGGCGATAAATCGCTGACAATGTTTGATAAGTTCGGGGCAGCAGTGCGATTAGAAAACGCCGGATTTGAAGCTGTTTGTAGAATAGAAGCCTCACGCGGCGGACAACCCAAGCAATCTGCACACGCAACAATCAAAGCCGACTGGCTGATTGAAGTTGGTGGACTCAAAGTAGTAACGCTTGTGGCCACTGAAATGTACTTTGATGATACAAAAAAAGTCAGATTCAATGTTTCACCAAATCGCCTTGTCCTGAACGGTGCACTCGAATTTTTAAGTGACCTAGTTCGAACAATTGGAATGTCTGACGACGGTTTCAGCATAAAGGTTCTGCCGACAGGTATTCAATCAATACTTTCCATTCCTCTACCAGACATTCAAGGTGGAACGTTTGGAATTTCGAATCTGAATTTGGGCTTCATAGCTCAGCTATCAATGGCATCTGGAAATTTTGAACTTCTGTTCCGACTTTGGCTTGCCAGCCAAGATAAGCCGTTTACAATCACGGTGTTCCTTCTTGGAGGTGCTGGATGGTTCGATTGCACAGTAGCTTTTGTACCAACTACACTCGAGCTTAGAGCAAAGTTTAGTTTGGGAATTGCGGCCTCGGCTAGCTTTGCCATTAGCGTTGGACCACTGAAAGGCGGAATTTCAGCCTATTTCGGCTTGCGCGTCGAATATGAGGTCAGCACAACGGGCCCGAGCAACCTAGCCTTTGCCATCTTTGTTCAGTTTGAGGGTCACGTTAGCATTTGTGGCATAGTCTCAGCCAGCATTTGCCTTTCTTTGGAAGCACAATACAGCAGTACGACAGGGGTCCTAGTCGGGCGAGGGCGAGTGAAGCTCTCCATCAAAATATGCTGGTGCTTCACGCTGAAAGTAGATAAGAGTATCGAGTATAAATTTGGGTCGCCCAAGAAAGCTCACACTTTATCTGGTGGACCAAAGAAAGACTACCGAGCCGTTGCCCAAGATCACGTAAATATGTTCACTTAGGAGTAAGTCATGGTCGAGATGTATCTACTGTGCAACATTGAACCCGCCGGGGAAATGTACGGGCCTGGCGAAAGCTACTTTGCCTTAAACCTTTCTGTCGCCTTTAAAGACGGCTCTGTTTTTAACCAAGGGGATGTAGTCGCATTCCTTCAACCATGGAATTGGACAATTGGTGACATTAAGCTGCGAGAGAAAGATGCTGCTAGTGTGTGGAGCGACGTAGCAACAACAAAAGTCAACGCACCTGTTGGGTTTCCCAAAACCGACCTTCTCCGCAAGGAGTTTACAGATAAACTGTCAGAGCAATTTATTGGCAGTTCTTTCGCTCCGACTAAATTTACGTATTCGTTCGATGCAAGTCCTCAGGGTTCCAGGCAAGAGCATGAGATTGATTCTGACGACGTTGAAATTAAAGGTGCATGGCATGCGGCCTTAATGCACGTATCGACGTATCCATATCCGGTACCCCATCTTCTAAATTTGGTACAGCTATTTAAAGCTAACGTTAATTCAATTCTTGGCGAATTTGTGGCCGCTCCTGAATTCGCTATTACGTTAAATGGTGTTCCCTATAGTTTCACGTTACAGCCCACAAACGTACAAACGAATCAAGGATTCGAAGAGTGGACCTACTCGGTGCCGGTAGGTGGCGCGCACTCATGCATAGCGTTGATGTCACCGGCCAAGAAAGCGGACTCACTCTACGGCGCTGTTGACATGCAAACAGGTTGGGTCAAAAATACTGGCAGCTTCCTCGCCACTGATTGGAGTAGAGGTTTAAAGGCCAGTTGTTCAGCGTTATTCGATCTACCAAAACTGGGTTTTGAGTTTAACAAGGAACTCGGTGAAATATTTCTGGATTCGAAATCGAAAAATAATTCAGCATTGCTCTCTGAATTATTGGTACTAGGGTGGGCTGGCTTTCCTGAGAACTCGTTCTTAATTGCTCTAGAACAACATCTCATCTCACTCGTATCTGAAAGAGAGAGCGACAGCGCGAAACGTGTCGCTGCTGTTGCACTGGTTAACAGTTTATTTAACAAGGTTTCACAGAAATGGCCTGCTGTCGCTGCGAACTGGAATTTATTTCAAAATGAATTATCAAAACAATGCAATGATCCAGACGCAGACCTGGAAATGCTTTGGGGCGCTACCGCAAAGACTGAGTCTCAAACGAAAGCCCTGGAGTTGTTGTTAAGCCAAGTCGTCGACGGTGACCCACAGAAGGACCAATGGGCTCCATATATTGCCATACTTTGTACCGAAGTAGTGCCAAATATAAACCCAAAAGCTGCTAGACTCACAGCGTTAATTGACCTACATTGGGCATCACTGGCAGACTTAAGCGCTCCCCTACCGCCTAACTTTCCGGGTGCGTGCGCTGACCCTAAGTATTCAACTTTCTACACAAAGTTAGCAGCCAGACCAAGCGATCAACAGCGCTTTGTTTGCAATCTTGTTGAACGCATTCAAAAATATGCTTTAGGAAGATTAGGCCTCGATCCAAATGAACAGGACTACGCTTTCATCAAACCAAATGTTCAACTTGTGCCAACGGATCCAACCCACGTTGTCAAACTAAAGCAATTCATTAAAGACTACGTGATCAAATTTGCCATAGAAAATCCACTAAAGAATGCCGTAGAACCTGATGTAGCTGATACAGCCACATTAGCCGAGTCACTGGTTCTAAAAATCGGCGGTCTAAATGAAGTCTCTGCCACCGATGACGTTCGAACTAGAATCAATGGATTTGGCGTATTGATCAGGCAATCTGGAAAACCAAACTGGTCTTGCCTTAATTTGGCTGATATCAGAGTTCCTCCTTACGCCGACCTTCGAGAGGTCGCTTACAATCGAAGTGATGTTCTCGCGGCATGCGCTGTGGTGCCGAGTAGGTTATGTGAAGTAGATTCTTTTCAGACAACGACAATATCGTATTCCAATAGACCACTTATCTCGGAAAGTCCAGACGCACTTTATTCAAATGAGGGATTTGAAAGCGCAGTAGATAGTTTTGATAGTTGTGTCCTCTACAGCAACACCTATGGCAGGCCACAAGCGGATGGCAAAATCGTTACGCTACCGAGAGCACAATATGGAATTGATTACGATATGGCTGTATTCCGCATCCTTTCAGGCGGTCTTCTTGCGAAATCAATTGCTTCAACTCACCCAGCAGTTCTAAGCCAAAACTACGAAACAGTGATTGTTGATCCTACAAGCATTTTTGTGACGTCATTTCGGCGATCAATTCCAGTCAGTGCACCAAGATTAATAACCCAAGAACTACCAACTATTCCTCAAGATGTCTTTCCCCTTGCTAGGAGCTTGGAGAAAATACTCGACTTCCAGTCGACTCAATCTAAGTCACCCACGCCATTGCTATTTCTCTATGACACGGTTCAAGGAGCGAACAATCACACATTTCAGGTTCGCCCTCCGTCCATTGACCTAGATGTTTTTGACAGATGGAGTGGCGCCGAGCTAGACAAGAACGCTCGTATTGAAATATTTGCAGACATCTTCAAATGTAGAGATGAAAATCTTGCGAAAGGCCGTACAAAGCAAAAAGGTTTTTGCGATGAAACGATTGATGATCCGGCAGTCACAAGCTATCTAATTCAAGCCGAAAGGCAAGACGCTTTAGCGAACGTCTCACAAACTTTGCTTACGGTGTCAAAGCCTCCGGGGACCGGACTCAAGTCCTTGCAATCAATTCCAGTGCACTTCAATGTCCAAATTGCTGAGTCCAAGGCTACCGATTTAAGTGTAAGTGGAAATGGTTCTGTGGCATCTCCACTTACGTTGTTGGTTCCTCGCGGGCAAGTATGGAAATTAACAATTTGTTCTGCCGTACTTAAAAGTTGTGCTTCAAAATTTCAAAGTAAATACTGGAATAGCGCGCCCAGATATCCCTCAGCGGTAGGTGAAACACACAGACTATTTGGTGAAACCACCCTGTTAGTGGAAGTAGCAACGAGAACAATGCCAACAGAGAATGAACTATTCCGCGCGGTCTCTTGTGTACATGATTCTAAGTCAAACAATCTACTTGTAAATCTAGCTAGTAGTCCAACTAGTGGGCAAGCTCCTACAGTAAACAGTTCTCACTACTTATCACGAATTGAGGTAATCTTCCAAAGATGGCGCTGGCAAGGAAGACCCCTGCCGGATGGCTTTGATTTTTATTCAGACCTTCAGCAGTTCGAAGCCATGGACGGTGCTCTATTTGGCGAGCGTAGCCGCAACGACTACACGGTTCATGAGGCTCGTGTCGACTTCTCAGATCCGGCGAACACAACAAGTGAACTCGTTGCAATTCCCCTCTTCGCAAACAAAGGCGCTGATTATTTTCGAGTGGCGATAAGAGCCCACAGTCGTTACGAAGGGATTTATCCAAACACTTCAAGAGACACGAGAGATAGCCAAAAACCAGGCATACCGGATTCTTGGATTAGAACAAAAATCGCACCACGGAGACTTGGTGACCTTCCAGCGCCAAAAGTAAAAATGGTAGTACCTTTAACGGAACCTTTAACAGACTCAATTACGGTTCCCAACGGGCAGCCCATCCCAGGTTTGCTGGTGATCCTTGAAGAGCCATGGTTCGCACTTGGCGGTCTCGCTGAAAATTTCAAAGCCGAAATCGTGGAAACTGTCACGCAAGACCAACAGCAGCGTTTCCTGGAATTTGGATATGATCCTATACTTTCCTATGAAGTTGCTCCAACTCAAGTGGAAAGCTCCAAACCATCGCCAATCGGCGTGCTGAATTGCAAAGGACCAATTGGCTACACTTTTGATACTGACACCGATGCACCGAAGCTGGTGAACACATCGTTTATCGTCCCCGCGCCAGAATTTAATAATCCACTTAACTCAAGTTTGGCTTGGAGTTTCGCAAAACTTCGATTTCAGAGGACAATTAAACATGAAAATGGCCAGGAAACATTGTCGCCGTTTACGCCAGGTGTCTGGTGCCAATACCTCCCGCCAGCCTCACACTACAATTTTGCCGCTGCTCAAAGTGCAATATCGATAGCGGACAGGCTTCGTGTCTCAACGCTGCAGCTCGTTGACATCTCAACAGATCAGTCTGCAAGCAAGCTCTGCTTGATTGAGCCAAAGAATTACCCGTACCGGTTAATACCGCAACCAGAACAGGGCCTTAGCGAAGATTCAACTATTGGCTTCAAGCATCTCGTATTAGTCACAGCTAGATTGACAGATGCATTTGGCAAAAATAGCTGCGAATCATTTTTGGGGTTCTATGAATTTGAAGACTCTGGATTTTTAAAGCAAGTCTATCCGCCTACGAGCGTTAAGAAATCACCAAGCGTAAAGCTTGTAGCAAGGGTTTTAGAAATCCAATTCAAAAAACATCCGGCGTCGACTGATTGGTCGAAGCTCATAGAACTCTTATTTCCAAATCTAAGTAATGACGTCTTAGAACACCTCGATTATGAATTGAAAGACTGTGAAGCACGAATTGTTCGAATTTCGGAACCTTGCGAGCAAGGAACGAAGGAGCCCTATATTGCCACCTATAGTCAATCAGCCGTAGATGTGATAAAGAGCTTTAACTCACCTGTATACCATCTGTACTTGGATGCAAGAGAAAGGCTTGCGATCGGCTTTGGTTCAGTAATAGACTCGGCTGACGAGGCTGCGGAATTGACAATGGTGTATCCAAAGATAGGAGAGCTGAAAAATATTCGATTAGTGACGGCCAGCGACGATGAGAAACGCTTTGAATTTGAAAATATTCGAGTGGCTCCATCGTGCCCAGGAGATCCAGATGCTTATAGGGCTTTGGCACAACTACTCATGTCCGATTCGGAAATGGAAGGCCTATTTCATTTAAAAATGCGCACCGCTGAGCGTAATTTGAAGACAGTATTTGCCGAATACGAATCCTATCCGAAGGACGTAAAAACTGCTCTACTAGATATGATGTATGACCTGGGAGCGACTAAATTTCAAGTGTTCGTACAGTTTCAACCAGCCATAAAATCCCGAAACTGGAAATTAGCTGCCCAACGATCTCAAAGGTCTCGAGTATCAGCAGAAAGAAATCAGTTTATATATACGCTACTTGCAAATAGTCAGTAACCAAAGAGGAACGTATGACACTCCGTCAAAAATTGTTAGCATTTTCAATTGGCGCTGCGAATCTGAACTACTTGTTCGTCCCGGCTCTTGCCGACAGCATTGTATTGGACAAACGGACAGCTTCTAGCAATACAGCGTATCAAGTGCAATTCTGCGCAAGAAATTCTCCTGGCAACAAAGAGTTTCCGGGGCACTGTTACATGGTGTGGTCCAAACAAACTGGCGTTGGGCCTATCACGAAAAATAGTTATGGTTTTTATCCAAATCCAGACGCTAGCATTAAACTGTGGAAACTCGCTACATTTCCAGGTCAAGTCATGCCTGAAGATTCTAGTCAAACAAATCCAACCGACTGTACGGTCACGGTTTTGGTGAGTGAAGATGCCTATAACGCCAGTAATATCAAACGTAAATCATACGAGACTCAGAACTATGTGGCAGGTTTAAACGATTGCGTCAGTGCCTGTAACGACATTGCAGCATCTGTAGATATAAAACATCTAGATGGAACTAGTGCTACCAAACCCAAAACATTTATTCATGAGTTATTCGACTTAAATAAAAATGATTCAATTCATCCACCACCCTGACAGTTGGATGCAATTTCTATTTTTCCGGTGATGTCTGTCCTGTCACTTTGGACGTTAAAAGTGAACACCGCATAAACAAGAAAGGAACCTTACAATGAGAACCATACTTATAAGTATCTGCCAAATAGTTCTTCTTTATGGGTTGGCAATACCAGTCAGCTGCGAGACGACGGCAAACACAAACCCGTATTTTGAAAGAGCGAACTTGAATGCCGCATCGCCGGAAGCTTTGACCGAACTAGGCGTGTCTATGGGAGCAGAGGAAACAAAGTTTAAGGGCGGATGCAAGCCGACAATAGTGAAAGATGGTCCCGCTATTCCAGTCTATTTCGCTTCAGCGTCTGATAAGTATGGCCACTTTGGGATCGCATCGAAAGCTACAGGTGATTACCATGATGCCCAAGTGAAGGCGAATATTGATGATTTGACCGGCCAAATCAACAAGTATTTGAATACGAACAAAAAAGCAAATCTTTTAGTATTTGTGCACGGTTGCTGCCAAGACTTTCCATGCGCGTACAGCAGCGCCGCAGAACTTGCACGAGAATCAAAGATGCCCGTTCTGCTCTATTCGTGGTTGTCAGTCCCCTATCATGTCACAGGGCCACTAACCACAATTGCATCGCATGCCGGTTACAGCGAGAACGAGGCTAATTGCGAGGTTTCACAAAGCATGTTTCGAGACTTTTTCACAAGCCTGGAATCGCGAATTAGTTACCCGAATCGCGTAGTTCTCATAGCACACAGTATGGGAAATAGACTTCTAACTTCAGAACTAGAGTTCCGGCACGAAATCACAAAGACGAATCCGAGTGCAAAACAATTTAAGGCTGTAATATTCGCGTGCGCAGATGTACCGGCGCAAGCTTTCATAAAGAATAAGAGCGCAATAGCGGCCAACTGCACGAACACGTGGGTGCTGAAGAACAACATAGATGCGGCTTTGGATGCCTCATCGAAAGTGCACAACGGTCGACGCCTTGGAAATCCAAACGAACTGGTCGAGCAAATAAAAGGGAACGGAGTCGTAGTCGTGGACATCCAAACAGTGCGAGGCAAAGAACATGCCATGCCATACGCGATTATTACGTCGCTCATCAATGGAAACAAGAGGGCATTCCAAGATTCTGAACCGTCATTGAAAATCGCCAAGTAATTAGAAATCAGAATGAACTGGAAATAATGGTGAGCAGACAAAAGCCTCATTCAGCACCTCGCATGATTGCACAAACTGGCAGGATACTGCTTGCGGGTGCAATGACATTGTTTGTACTGTCATCCGCCGCGCGAGCGAGTGAACAACGTCCGACCTATTCACAGTTAATGGGCTGTGCGAACAAGGCGCTGGAAGACCACGACTTCGCTCAAGCACGAAGCTTCTTCCAAGCCGCGAAGGAGGATGCAGAAAAACGAGGCGCAAAACTCCAAAGCGCCGCTGCGGTCGAAGGACTTGCCGACTCTTATGGTGGGAGGGGCGAATGGAACTGGAAGGAAGCAGAGCCATACTACCGCGCTGCACTCAAGCTTGCATCACAGGCAATTGGAGAGTACGACGAGCGACTAGTGCATTATCTAGAAAACTCAGCCAATGCGCATCAACGAATTGCGGACTACGACATAGCTACGGACGAAGTGACGCGTGAAATTGAGATTCTAAAGAGGTCACAGCCCGGTTCAGCATTACTTGGCACACGATATAGCTATAGAGCAATGATTGCTGCGGACAACGGGCGTTATGCAGAAGCACACAAAGACCATAAACTGGCCCAGGACACCTTCGCTAAGCTAACACCACCGGATCTAAATTGGATCGCTATGGATTGCCAAAACGAATCTGTCACTTACGAGAAGCAAGGCAAATACCATCTCGCTGAATCGTTGATACAAAAATCGCTGAAATTGCGTAAGCGCCCAGGCGCAGATCCGGATAGCGTATACCTTCCAACAAAACGACTTGCAGAGTTCTGCTACGGTCAAAGCCGAATCACCGAAGCACGAACGGCTTATCAGGAGGCGTACAACATTTGGTCAAAGACAAAAGACGGCGCCACGCACCCGTATACAGCTTATGCGTTGCAAGGAATGGCTTGTATCGACATTAGAGATGGAAATTTCGCACAGGCACAACAGGAACTAGACCGAGTTCTTCAAATCCTGAAAAAGGAACATGGTCCAGACCACTTTATAGTCGGTAAATGCCTTTCGCTATTGGCGCAGTGCAAAGAAGGGCAAGGAGAGAATGCGGAAGCATTGAGCTTATACAGCAAAGCACTCGAACTTCACGAGAAATCTTTACCAGAAGATCATCCTTCCACTTGTGCCGCACTAGTAAATCTCGCGGATTTTTACCAACGTTCGAGCCAAATGGATCAGGCGCTCCCTCGTTTTTGTAAAGCGATCTCTTTGTATGAACATCGATTGGGAAAATTGCATCCCGCGTTGATCCCTGCGCTCAGGAGCGCTGCTGGTATCGAATTTGCGCAAGCCAACTATGATGCAGCGGAACGTGATCTTCGTCGCGCTGCGCACCTGCAGCAATTGAGCTTGCGCGAAGGTCAGCGTTCAATAAACAATCGCTTGAAGGAAATAGCACTGAAAGCACACAAAACGTTCATTGATGATCTCGCTGAGTTTTGCTGTCGCGAGATTGAGTTGACCCCCAACACTTGTGCAGTTGCAAATGAAATTCGAACAGGTCGTTACGATAACGTCGCGAAAATGGCACAACAACGGCTGCTGACTCTGCCATCGAAGGCAGATCCGCACGAACGGCTGCACTTGCTGTACCTAGCTGGTTTCGCTCATTACAAGTTGAACAAACCAACCGAACTAGCGGAAGTCGGAAAACGCCTGCAGGAGTTCCGAGGAAGAGCCGGAGCGGATGAAAAATACCTCGTTTCGCTCGCCTTATTGCAAGCGCAGCAGGATCCAACTTACTGCGTGTTCAGCGTACTTTCCGGTGCAATCAATGATCCTAGCGCTGATCCTCTATCAGAAGCACTAGCGAAAACTGAAGTCGGTGTTGATTTCAATCTCCTTGGAGCCAATGGCGATTCTTGGTTAAAAGCAGGCTGTGACGCGTTACACAAACATGCGCAACAGCCTGGAAAGCCAGTCTCGGTATTAATATCAGACGCGCTTTCCACAGCTGGGTACTGCCAGTCCGCTACTGACGGGCAATCGAAAGATGCGCAATCAAACATTGACGGAGCAGTGGCTATTCTCCGTCAATCCACCGAGGTAGCAACATGTAAAAAGTTGCTTAGACTGGCAAGCGCGGAACGCTTGATGGGTCAATTCGGAAAGGCTTCCGCAATAGCATCCGTTGCTCTTTCCAAGGCGATAGCCATAGGAGATGTGGCGGAATGTAGGATCGAACAAGCGAAAATTGCTTCGGAACACGAAGATTTTACTAAGGCAAAAATATTCGCGTATCAAGCGCTAGAAAAAGGCAAATTGCTTCAAACTACAAATCCTGAGGCTTACGCTGATACCTTAGATGTTACTGCGCAGGTATTTTTAGCGTCGAACGATGTAGTTAATGAAAAGGAAGGCGTAGACAATGTCACCAAAGCTCTGGAGCTATGCAGAAAATCAGTTGCGATCCGGCAAAAGAAACGGCCAACACTGCCCTATCTACTTTCGCTCGTTGATTTAGCAACAATCGAAGGCGAAGCAAATCATCTTGCGCTGGCCAAATCTGCATTTGAAAAAGCAAAAAATCTTTTGGCTCAGCCGGAATTTGCTGATCAGCAGATAGTGCTAGGTGCTGTCGACTCCGGTCTGGGAAATATCTCGTTACGGCAGGCTAAGTATAGCGAGGCTATTAATAGGTACAACGAGGCTTTGGAAATACACGTAGCGGACCATTCGTCTCAAGGAATTCTAGACGCTAGTGCAGATTTAAATGCACTTGCAATAGTGAACAGCAAGCTGAATAAGGATGACGACGCTCGAAACTGCGCATTAAATGCGGCTGCGATGCTTGACAAATATATCATCCAGGTTTTTCCGCAACTGTCATTTGCAGAGCAGTGCTCCTTTGCCGATCAAACGACCGACGAACTGGATTTCCTGTTAACCTACTGCACATCGCCGAAATCACTGCCGACTTCCTTCAAATATTTGGTCCATTGGCAGGGACTTCTGCTGGACTTCATCAGAAAGCGAAAACTCGAATCGCAATTAGCGAATGATCCTCGATTTGCCGAAACCATAAGGACATTGCGTGCTCGCGAATCCGAACGCGCCCAGTTGCTTCAGCTCAATGTGCGTGACAAAGATGCTTCTGCTAGTCTCAATGCAAAAGTCGATACGTTGAACAATGAAATTGAAGGGCTTGAGAAAGACTACGCC
Organism: bacterium; assembly: GCA_018062085.1. Lineage (GTDB taxonomy): Bacteria > Cyanobacteriota > Vampirovibrionia > Obscuribacterales > Obscuribacteraceae. Next base: position 27,041 of record JAGOSY010000035.1, read on the forward strand.
ACGAAGCTTGCTTCTTCGGGCATAGCAAACTCAACACCGAATGGCGATCTCTCAAAGTGCCAGAAATTGCTAAAGCCCTCTGAAGCGTTCATCGACATAGTCGCGTACAAAGAACCGGCATCAGGTGAGCAGCATTACGGATGTTTTGCGATTGATGCAGCCCAGCCACCCCAGTTCTGGTCTCTCAATTACTCCTCAGTTAACAACGCCATTAAGGACTGGAGAGATGCCGTGCTGGATCTCCCTTATGCAGCGAGAAAAGCCGCGGGCACTTTCGCTCATCCCAAGCAAGCAAAGCGCGGCAGCCAGGCAACGGCAAACAGAGGGCTCGTTCAGGAGACGGCGGTGCTTCACAAACAAAAGATGAAGCTCGCACAAGCATTCCTTCAACAAGAAGTGTGGTTGGGGATGACGAGCCGTTTTCCCACTGCTAAAAAGTTCTGGGTCTGTACCGATGCAGAACTCACAACTTTCCCACTGAGCGCACTGTACATTCCGTCCGACAGTAAAATGGAAAGCAGTGTTCAAGTGAGCGAAGTTGACAGCCCAAGAGAGTGGATCAGCCTTCTAGCTGATGGGTTCGAGTCGAAAACAGTAGCCAAGCCAAGCACAGAAATTCTGGCAGCAGGTGCCATCGACTATAAGCAAACAGCAACCAACTTGCCATTTACGGCATCGGAATTGAAGGGCATCAAGCCAGATTTAGACCGCTTTGGGCACGTCACAATTTTGAAAGATGCTGAAGCCAGTCGTGCAACGGTGTTGGCTTTGCTTCCCAAGGTTCGCATCGCTCATTTCGCAACGCATGGTTTCTATGCGGACCCTGAGCAAGGTCCAGGGCAAAGTCGCGGTTCTCGTGAGCGGAAGTCGAGGACATTTCGCGCAGATGACATCAACCCTGCCGCACTATCGCGTAATCCATTAGCAGCATCAGGGATCATTTTGGCGCCAGTACCCGTTCGGAATAGCTTTGAAAAGTCGCGACTCACAGCTGCCGATCTGGTCGGAATCAACCTCCAATCGTGTGACATGGTTGTTCTTTCTGCATGCGAAACCGGTCGGGGCAAGACGATTGGAGGTCAAGGAGTGGTCGGCCTTCGCATGGCGTTGATAGGCGCAGGAGCGAAGAGCGCCTTAGTTTCTCTGTGGTCTGTGAATGATCAGTCGACTTGCGAATTGATGAAAGCGTTCTACCACTATCTTGCATCTGAAAAATATAGTCGTTCGGAAGCTCTATCGCACGCGCAGCAGCAGGTGAGGAGATTGAAGGCGGAATGGCGTGACAATCCATACTACTGGGCTGGATGGAAACTAGCAGGAAACGGTTTTTAGCGTAAGTTGCTGGAGGTTTCAGTGAGAAAACTTGTACGCATTTGTATCATAGTCGCTTTCAGTTGTTTTTCAGCCTGCGGCTCCTCTAGAGCAGCAAATGCCGATGGCTATGCACTTCTTGTCGGGGCTAAAGACTACCCGAGTGCAAGTGGATGGCAACAACTCAGAGGACCAAATAATGATGTCCAAGACGTTCAGAAATTTTTAACCGATTTGGGGTACGACAGCACTCACATTCAAACACTGACTAATGCGGAACCTACCCGCGATGCAATTATTGCCGCATTTCGGAAACAACTAATCGACAATGCAAGTGCGCATCCGAACGGTCTGTTTGTGTTCTACTACAGTGGTCACGGTTCACAGCGCTACGTACGACCAGCCGACGGTCAAAATGCTTCGGGCGAGAGCGATACCAGTGACGAGACAATTGTTCCAGTCGACTCCGATTCGAACTCGAGGCGCGACATCATCGATAATGAAATTGCGCAACTATCAGAAGAACTGTGTAACAAAACCAAGAATGTACTGTTTATTTTTGACTGCTGCAATTCTGGCAGTCCTTCGCGGGGCGAGCGACTTGGAGCTGTACGACAGGCAGAGGGATACGAGCAGAATCAACCGTTAACAACGAAAAGCCAAAGCGTCCTAAAACGTGCTTTTGCTGTCAATCAATTGAATCGAGTTCAGATCAGCGCTTGTATGGACGGTGAATCCGCCAGAGAAAGTCAGGACCAGAGACCGAATGGAATTCTTACGAGTGAATTACTTCGTATAATGAGAAGCGCCGGCCCGACGACAACTTGGGGTGACGTTCAATCGCTTTTAATCTCGAGTGTGCAACGCCAGAGTCCAGAACAACATCCCATTGTGCAGGCTGATTATCAGAGAAAGGTATTCGATCTACCGAATCAGCGTGTACGAAATTCATTTCAAATTCAAGAGGTAAATCGCACGAAGGCTACGATTAACGCAGGTTCGTTACAAGGGTTGTACACAGGCTCAACAATTGCCCTATATTCGCAAGGACGGAACGCACAGTCAACGCCGAATGCTATTGCCACAATTGCTTCAAGCACCCCATTGAACGCCACGTTTGTGGTGCCGAAGGGTTTAGACTGTAATCAAGTAAAGACTATGGCTGTTCGCTGCATAAACCCGAACTTTTCGACCCGTTTTGGCGTGTACTTCGCCACCAAGCAGAATGATCAAGCCGCATCCGAACTCCACAAGCTGATGACTGCTGACAACCTTATCAAGCGCGTGCCCACGCAATCCGCAGCGGACTTTACACTGGTCTTCTGCACATTCAAACAATACTGCGCCGACTATGGAGGACAACGATTAGATACGGAAGCCTGTTGCGATGAACAGGAGGGATACTTCATTCAGCCCCGTTCTGGCCGACCTCTGTTTAATGCATTCATCATCAATCACGATCCACACGAAGCAGCCGTGATTTTGTATGAGCACATCTACAATCAATGCCGACAGATCAATCTGCTGTCAATGAAGAATGGTGTATCAGGCGCCCAGTTGGAAAATGGTGTAAAAGTGGAGCTTGTAGATGACAGCGGTAAGCCAAAGACAGTTATTAACAAAATGACTGAAGAAATCCCCGCAGTTCATCTGGGCGACTGGATAAAGTTTCGGATTACTAACAACACTGACAAGAAGCTCTACGTTTCTCTGTTTTCAGTGAACCCAAATGGCTCAGTTGATAGAGTGTATTTGCCGAATGCTTCCGAAGCCATAAATCCGCATGGTCAGTTCATCACAAATACGCCCGGACGTGGTGTTTTGGTAGCCGAGCCATGTGGACTTACCATTTTGAAGGCGATCATTACCACTGACTTTGTGCCACTCGACTTTGTTGGCCAAAGTGCAGGCACCGTGCGCGGTGGAAAGTCACCAAAGGTTGCTCGCTCTCTGGACGCGGCATCAAAATCCTATCTAGCAGCTACATTGGCTCAAGGTCTAGGGTACAGTGCAACGCGGGCCGATGGGCCGACGCCGCAAATATCTAGTTTTGCGACACAAAACATAAGGTTTCTAATTAAGCCTGCAGTCATTGAGTCAGCTAAAAACAGCACACCAGCCGTTGGAGAGTAGCATATAAGATGATGTGAATTCGCAAGCTATTTGGTGCAATAATTTGCGCGACAATTGGTTGTGATTTTGAAAGCAAATTGCTCATCCATGGAAGAGCGATAAAATTACCGGAAGTTGCGGATTAAGCAATGCACGAATAATATCTGCCCAAGCAAACCAACTGATAAGAATCGTGTTATTCTATGCGCGACTTTGAGGGCGTTGCATGAACACACCTATATCTAGCACCAAAGAAACCGCTCCCGCGGAGCCGATAAAGTCTGTAGCCGCAACCATTCTCAGTGATTTTTTTGATGCTCTCGACACAGAAGAAGGATTGATAGAAGTCAGCCCAAGACTTCGCAAAGTTGTGCTTGAAGATGGTGCAATCGCCGAACCACAGATTAAAGCCGCTCTATTTCAGGATGTGCCATGATCCGAATTGAGCGAATTCATATTCATGAATTTCGAGGAATTCGCGATTTAACCCTTGAGATGAAAGGAAACAACTTCGCCGCATGCGGACCGAATGGCACAGGCAAGAGTGGCATAGTAGATGCCATAGAATTCGCACTCTCAGGCAACATTTCACGTCTTTCTGGAGAGGGAACCGGAGGACTTTCAGTAAAAACACATGGGCCGCACGTTGACAGTCGAAACAAGCCAGAAGATGCATTCGTCACTTTAGATGTCGTCATTCCTTCACTTGGAGATAAGACAGCTCAGATCCATCGCACAGTCAAAGCCGCGAGTACCCCCAAGATTACGCCAGCCGATGTAGATGTTGTTGCAGTCTTCAAAAGCGTAGATCTGCATCCCGAATTTGTGCTCTCTCGTCGAGAGTTGATACGCTACGTTCTTTCGGAGCCCGGCAAGCGCTCTACTGAGGTACAAACGCTTCTAAGACTAGATGTTATCGAAAAACTCCGCTCTGTTCTGCAAAGAATTGCAAATGCCTGCAAAAGGGATATACAGAACTTTGAACGGGCCGATATCGACGCAAAAAGAAGTCTTCTGTCCGCACTAGAACTACCCGTTCTTTCACAACAAACAGCTCTTGATGCTATAAATACGCGTCGAAAATTGCTCGACCTGCCTCCGCTAGCAGAACTTGCTACCACAACCTCTGTCAAAGACGGATTGACCACTGCTGCAGTCGCCAATCCAGGCCGAGTTCCGAAGACTCAGGCCACTACCGATCTCGCGAGACTAAAGGAAGTGTTAGCTCTCCTTCAAACAGACATGTTCAAAAGTCAAATCACCAAGGCGAGAGGAAACGCAGCAGCACTACGCAAGGATGCAGATTGCCTCGATGGATTAAACAGAATGGCTCTATTGAAATCGGCCTTGGAGCAATACAATGATTCCATTTGTCCGGTCTGTGATACCGCCTTTGAGGAAGGCGCGTTACGCAATCACCTTAAGGCTAAGCTTGCTCGTCTCGATTTCGTTAATAGCAAGCGGAATTTGCTTGAAGCAGAGTTAAGACCAATACTAGGCCAGCTACATTCTGCTTGTGAAGCTATCAAAATAATGATTGATTACTCAGAGCAGTTCAATCCTAAGCTCGATCCCTCCGCGTTAACAGCCTTAAGAAATGCGCTGCACGACCGCTATCTAAAGCTTCAATTACTCTTGCCACTCGACGAGTCAATTGCAACTCTCTCTAGCCTGCATATTTTTCCAGCTGTTTCCCTAGCGTTGAACACGCTTTCAGAAGCAATTGCCGCCATTCCAGAACCAAGCAAGCAAGACGCGGCCCGCGACTATCTTGTCATCGCGCAAGAGCGCCTTGAGCAGTACCGAAACGCGAAGCAAGCCCTAATTGCTTGCAATCTGAGAGCCGAGCGTGCAGCAAAAGTCTTTGCAACTTATGGATCAGTAACTACTTCAGCTCTTGAAAAAATCTACCAATCAGTCGAGACATCCTTTGCTGGCTATTATCGCAAAATCAATGAAGACGATGAGAATGCCTTCACGGCTAAGCTAATTCCTTCAATGGGTAAACTGGGTTTTGACGTTGATTTTTACGGCCGTGGGCATTTCCCGCCAGGTGCATATCACAGTGAAGGCCATCAAGACGGCATGGGTCTTTGTCTATATCTTGCACTAATGAACCATCTTCTCGGATTGAATTTTACTTTTGCCGTCCTAGACGATGTGCTGATGTCTGTTGATGCTGGCCATCGTCGCCAGGTTTGTACTCTCCTCAAAGAAAAATTTCCGAACACGCAGTTCATTTTCACAACTCACGATGAAATTTGGCTCAAGCATATGAAGTCCGAAGGCCTAGTTAAGGGGCGCAACTTCGCCCATTTTCGAACCTGGACAGTTGATCTCGGTCCGGCCGAATGGGACGATCTTGATGTGTGGTCCGAACTTGAAGTCCACCTGAATAAAAACGATGTCAGGGCCGCTGCTGCACTTCTTAGACACTATCTTGAGCATTTCGCTAAAGAAGCATGTGACCGCCTTCGTGCCAACGTCGAGTTTCGTGGCGATGCACAATTCATGCTAGGTGACCTTCTACCAAGCGCTACCAGCGCACTCGGCGAACTCCTGAGAAAAGCTAAGTCGGCAGCAAATTCCTGGAACCAGCGAGACGTCGTCGCGCGCATAGTTGCCCTGGACTCTGCATTCGGTGAAGCCAAAGCCAAGACTAGTATAGAAAACTGGCAGATCAATAGCGCAGTTCATTTCAATGAATGGGCCGATCTAAACAAAGAAGACTTTGCACCAGTTATTACGGCTTTTCGAAACTTCACCAAAGCCTTTAGCTGTGAGACTTGCGAAGAGATGTACTTTGTGGAGCCCAATCGTGGAACAAAGAAGTCTCTCCGATGTGGCTGCGGCGAACTAAATCTCAATCTGCTCCAGAAGCCATGAAGGGGTCCGGGAACGATTCGTGCTTATGTGAAGCTGAGCATAAACGCGTTTAAGTGCAGTTCAAGATTATGTGAAGTAAAGTTGGAGAACGAGCCCGTGGAGGCAGTTTTCGCGAAGGATACCTTACCATAATCAGAGTGTCGCCAAGAAGGCAAAACCTCGTCACCTGCTTTTAAACGGGAGGCGACGGCACCAGCCTGAGCGAGTTTGTTTAGAGCCCTTTCTTTGCTAGCCAAGTCGGCTTCGACATAAATATGCGTTGTTTCAGTGCTTTCATGCCCCTGCCATAGAGCGATTACCGAAATACCTACTCACTGATTGCAGCAATTGAGTTGCTGCGGTGTGTCGCTTATGCCGGAGTCGGCACAAAAGGCATACTCTGGCAACGGAGTTGCTTCAGGCCGTAGATGACCAAGTGCCTCCTGGAACACTACAGGCCCGTATCGAACCATCTCTAACAAACGCACAAAGCGTGCCTGAAGTCTCCGGTTCCTGATCGATTGAACAGAGTTCAGAAAACAGTACTGGCTGCGTATTGGGGTAATTAAGAATGCAGATTCTGGCTGTTCTAGAAAGTTACAGCCGATCAACGTCAGCTTTGAACAGTAGTAAACCAACCTTGACCACAGAATTTCACTAAAGCGAGCCAGTTTTTAACTAGTATTTGCTACAGAGCTGGACCATTTTACTATCCACTATTCAAGTGTTGAAAAACTAAGCCTAAAAACCTTGCGCAGCATGTGCTTTAAGCCTCGCGATTTGGTGAGGAAGCATAATGTTCCTTTTCAGACATAAAACAGAAGCGCGACAAACGGCTCCCTAACTTTTAGGGAAGATCCTAAGCTGATGCCTTGCATGACAATTACGCACAAACATATACTTGTCTTTTAACGGCACTGTCATTCAATTCGCCAAGTAGCAACTAGGGAGACGCTTTATGGCTAGAAAGTCCGACCTCATTCTCTTTTTTGACGATCCACATAAAGCACCTAGCAGTTCTGGCAGAAAGGCTACGCATCCAACCGACAGCACCGCTTACTGTAGGGAATTTGGCACATTATATAAATTGAGACGCGAGGTTCAAACTTGCTTCAGGGCAAAGAGATCTTCGGCACCGTGGGCAGGTGCAATGTGCTTGCTTACAGGAATAGATCTCCTTTCATGCTTTTATGCTGGCAGCAATACGGCCGGGGGAGTAAAAATACGTTTTCTTAAATTCGTTGAAGATTGTATGCCTTCGACATGCGCAACTAACAAAGATTTGGTCTATAGTTTGCGCAACTGCCTACTCCACAACTTTACTGCCAAGCATTATGTCAACAGATTTCAACTGATACTTGACGAGTCGGAAAATGTGTTCATACCCAACGGCGAGAATATTTACTTAGTGAATTTGAATAGACTCCATCTGGATTTCGAACAGGGCGTCCAAACCTATAAAAGTAAGATTACTAGTGGATCAAATGACGAGACTAACTTCACCATCATGTTTCAACAAATTGGTTCGATGTTGATATATGACAGAGTTCCATCGACTGTTAGTCCGACGGCTGCAGTTAACTCAGGATCGTATCACGTAAGTGAGAGCATGCTGTCTGCTGGAGCCTTGAGAATAGCCGCGACACTCACAAATCGAGCCTCTTCGTAGTGATGGAAAGATGAAATAGTCGATTAACAAGACGCTGTGATGCCGTTCAATTTGAATAGAAAAAAGTGGTGCAGGATGAGAGAAGTTCACTGTTACAGCAATTTAGAATATGTGTTGAAATTCAATCCGGCCCTGAAGGAGAGGGTTGACGAAATTAGAGAACAGAAAGTCCTCGGCCTGCGACTCAAACCGTCCGCTAGCTTAATCGATAAGTCACAACTACTGACTAACGACGCCCGAAAAGCTTTACTGGATAAGATTGCCTTCTTTGTGGATGAAAATGTTACCGGGCGCTCTGATATGTGCCAGCAATTTGCCGAACTGCTCTGCCTGTCACTAGTTAAACTTAGATTCGTTCCGAAAATGATGATTGGGACAGTTGAGTATTACGACGAAAGTGGAAAACAGCTTTTTAGATGGAATCCAAATGGACATTTTTGGGTTCAAGTTAAAGGTGATTTGATAGATGGAAATTTAGACTCTCTATTCGAAAATCCAACCGTGCCAAAAACCTTGCATGTTAGCCCATACTGGGGTCCAATCACCGAAGTTCCAAGAGATAGAAAATACTTCAAGAATCTATCGGCTACAGTACCTGCCAGAGATTCTGATGTACAAAATATTTGGTGGCCAGACCTTTCAGATTGGTTGGATGGCGAGTTTCTAACAAGCTTTCGTGAATTTGGCTAGGCAGCCGTTAAATCTCCATGCCCGATAATCACCGTTAGATAGTGTGTTCAGTGTCAAGTTAGTTTTTCGCATGGGCCATTTCCTTGAGATGCAAATTTTATCGCAAGCAGAAGCATCGTCAACCCAAAGCTGCAACGGGTTGACTACGCTTCTACTTTGCGATCGAACAGCATCTGCAAGTAAATGCTTTTTGCTGTCCGGCCGTATGTTCTGCGAAGTGCTCTCTAACCGATAGCGGTTGCATTCATCGGGACTGCAGGAATCGTTAGAGGCCGACTCGATTTGAAATCGACCCCAAAGTGCCTACCTGTCTTAACCACGGCGAACATTAGTCTTAAAAGCTTTCGCATAACGGCACCTACAACCACTTTGCCCGGTTTACCTGCTGCCTTCAGCCGTGCGGCAAATTCGCGCAAAACCGGATTTGAGCGGAGAGCACAAAGCGCTGGCATGTACAGCGCCTTCCGCATGCGTGAGTTCCCGACCTTAGACATTCGGGGTCTTCCTCTGACCGACGAGCCGGATTCGAATAGCCTGGGGGTTATGCCACAGAAGACTTCCAGCTCTCGGCTGCGGGCAAAGTTGCTGGCTGCAGACAACTCTCCCAAGAATGTCACTGCAGCGGTTTGCCCAACGCCAATTATCGAGGTTAAGAGATCATAGTCTCGACCAAGCTTTGGATAGCGGTGGATTAACTCCAATATCTCCGTATCCAGTGCCTCAATCTCGTTATCTAAATATTCGATGTGTTGCTTGATCGCACGATGCACGCGTTCGTCCAGTACTCCCGATTGAAGCCTGTTCTTTTCTTGAGTTCGATGCTCAGTGAGTTCTTCTACATATCGCTGCATGTCTCGAACAGCCCTTATCTCCGGTGGTGGTGGCACCCAGACTGAGGGAGCTTGTGTACGACAAAAACGAGCAATTATCTTTGCATCAATCTTGTCAGTCTTAGAACGTCTCATGTCACTTTGAGCAAATCCTTTGATTCGAGCTGGATTCACTACGCTAACTACAAACTTCTCAGTATGCAGAAAGTCTGCTAGTGGCTCCCAAAGGCGTCCTGTGCCCTCCATACACGCATGAACTACCTTTGCATTGTGCTCCGCCAACCAAGCAATCAACTCACGAAACCCGTCGTAGGAATTGCCAAAGGCTCTATGAGATGTTTTGCTGTCTAATAGCAGGCACGCATCGAATTTTGTCTTAGAAATATCGATTCCGAGCTGGTACATTTTTTCTTCTTTCTAGTGGTGCTTTTACTGAGCGTCAAATAGAATCTTGCCCAGGGCGAACCTTGTATGCGAGCTAAATCAGGCCGATTTGCTTAAAGATAATGTTCTGCCTTGAAGGACAAGATCAGGAAAGAGAGCCCGAATCTAACGGACTGATTTAAAAATCCAATGTTCTAACTGGTTTCTCCCTTTCCTACTATCCTCGCGCCCGAGAATAGCCTCGCCTAACTTTCAAGCCGGGTCAAATCGCCGGCTTGAAGTCAAGTCCAACATACAATGGTTCACACAACACTTCAATCCAATCTCTGCTGCTAAAATCAACCATCGATTGCGCGGAGAAACACCATGCCAGAACAAGCTTCCCGATTGGTAAGAATCGCTCTTGCAGTATTTCTCGCATTCGCAATTACTACCCAAACCGTTGCCGCCAAGTGCGTCTCACTCGATTTCCAAAACCCTAACCGCAACCTAGACAAAGCCCTCAAGCCATACCACAAGAAAATGCGGGAGCGCATCGAGGCTGAATGGCTCCTTCTAGATCCTCACTGCGGACAAACAATCGTCATCGAATTTCTCGTCCTCTCTCACGGCAAAATAGTTATTCCAAAAGCCGAAGAGTACGCTGTTAACGAAGACGAGGACTACGACCTTCGCCTTCTACCAGTTACCGCTCTTCGAGCAATCAACTATTTACCAGATCTTCCTAACGGCCAGGACGACCTTGTTGTAACAGGAGAATTCATCAGCCTCCCACCCCCACGTCAAGCCAACAACAAAAATGGCAGTGATCAAAATGGCAGTAACCAGAATAGCGACGGCCAGACTCGAAGGCGGATTAAGACTACGCTCCTGATATTGGCTGTACTCGCTGCCGCCGGCGGAGCTGTCGTCGGACTAATTGCTCTCAACCGCTCAATGAACAACAGTTCCTCCGGCAATACGAACCCGGATATAGAGTGGGTCAATTACCCTCACAGGAGAGCGATAGACGGCGCTTGGGTGCAAGGATATTGGAGGACCAAGGCAAACGGCACCCTCATCGACAACTTCAGCACCCAGGGCAACGTAAATCCATTTACAGGCAAACCCGGCTGGGTGAGGATGCCATAACCCACAAAACAGGTTCCCAGACAAACCTCCTCAGCGACACCAGCTGCAATCTATGAAGACAGTGACCAGCAGCCCACATAAAATACGTACAGCTCAGGCTTCTGTATTGCTTGGCCTAACTCCGCCTGATACCATACAAAAGTACGCTGTTCTGGAATCCAAATAATCTGTACAGATTATTCGCTTTTCCTGGCAGATCTATGTTATAAATTGAGAGTGAATTGTTTTTCTCGGTTCAATCAATTGTTTTTCTGGTAATATATGAGGTGTGGCCCAATGCCATTGGAGTTTCGAGACCTGAAGGAAGAAGTGGAAGCCCAAGGGTATTCACTCGAAATCACAAAAAAGGGTCATTACTGGGTCATAACCCCAGACGGAGGGAAGCTAATAACCTTTGCCGTGAATCACAAGAAAAATTCTCGTGGAGAAGTATTTGACTCATACGTCAGCAAGGTGCGAAAGGCGATCACAGTAGACCGAGCATAAAAACCTAGGGAGGGGTCAGTGTTGCTGTAAGAAGTAGCTCTGACTAGGAAAAAAGGAGCAACAATGAACAAGAAGGCAATAGCTGACACAGCTCTCTGCCGGTATGACGAGACAGAGCAGTGCTACATCGTCGAGTCTCCATTATTTGATCGAGTGATTGGAGTAGGTGAAACAGAGAGCGAAGCAAAACAGATTTTTGACGAGTTACTAGATGAGACATACGTGGCTTACCTGGAAGGGAAACTCGTTGGTTATGACAAGCGCGGCCGTCCATCCAAAGGTAATGTCGAGTTTCATGCCCAAGTAAAACCAGAGGTCAAGGCACAAATATCTCAAAGAGCAAAAGCTTTAGGCGTTTCACAAGGGGACGTCATTGCTTATCTCGCGGCTGTTGCAGATTTGAAAGTTGATTTTGAGCGACAAATACTTGAATTGAAGAAGCAGATACAAGACCAAGACGATCATGTAGGACAATCAAAAGCTGCCGTGTAAGCAGGCACCAAAGGAACTAGTGATGAGCAAGCCGGATAAAGAAATATCCACCCAGAAGCGATTTGAAGACGCCTTCAAAGCTGAAGTGAATCGCCTCTGGCAAGAGGCTAATGGAACACCAGCGGCGGCAGCTGTTATTTACGACAAAAAAGCAGCGGCCGTTCAACTCCGGATAACCTTTTCCAAAGATACTTCTGACTCGGAGGTAACCGCTTCCGTGGAACGGTTTCTCGCACTCTGTAAAAAGAAAACTCATTTACGCAGCCTTGTCACATCCAACCAAAAGGCAAGTGGTTCAAAAGGGACAGGAACATCTGATGATGCTCCTGTCCCTAAAACTTTGCAAGACGCAATCGGTTTCGCCCAACCAGCGACAGTTGAACTTATCAGGCTGATACCGATAGTAAAAGAGGGCCTGCATTCACTCGCAGGTCGTCTTGAAGATGCTTACCGCCATTGCAATAGGATAAAAAGCTTAGGCGTAGTAAGTCATGAACTAGGTGCAATAAGTAGAGACCTGGCTGCTATAAAAGAAAACATCACGAACTTGACCAGCCTTATCAAAGGCTTTGATGTTTTCGATAGAACAGAAACGGTTTTTCTCGATGATGAAGCGAATTACTGGCTTGGAATCGGAAAAGAGTGCCTCGGACTGGAACGCTTTATCGGAGCAGGCCTGGGCAAGCTTGAAGACGCTCTTCAACGCCTCATCGACTGACGATTTATGGCCAACGCCGCTTCCTTTGCTTGCAATAAACGGCTGATAAGCCAGCCAATGTTTCACCAAACGCTTTCTTATGAAATGGTTTAAGCGAATTGACAGTCCATCTATAGCTGTTCGAAATAAAGTCTAGTTTTGCTCAAAGGAATACATTGATATTTAACTGGTCTACCTACCAAATTTTTGTGACGCTTTTTTCAGCAGGAACTACAGTTGTAGCATTGTCAGCAGCATGGCTAACTTTTGCGGACCAGAAGCGAGTGAAACGTGAAGCGGATCTTCAATCTAGAAATACTTTGGTAGCTGCTATTCAAACTGAATTAGCTGGAATGAGAGATTGGGCTAGCGAATACAGCGCTCAGCACGATTATGCTACAGACGGAGCAGTTTTTCTACGTTGGCGTGCACCGTTTTACAAGCCAATTCATCCAATCGTGCATAACACTATAGCTTTAGCGGCATCAGCAGGGCTGGACCGGGGCCTCTCAGTCGAGCAAGTCAAAGCACTGCTTGAATTGGAATATCAGCTAAGTCGTTTTGAGAGGGCACGCCGCCAGATCGATGACGTAGCAAACAACAATCTCGATGTCTGTAGTTTACTCACTGACAAATTGTTAGAAGCCAATCCAGAGGCAAATACTATAAATCTTCCAACTTTAGCCGCAGCAGAGAGCGTTGCTATGCGCAGATTTTATGAATTAAATCGCGTACTGCATGTCGAATGCATTGGGGATTCAACTAATTCGCCCAATCTTCATACGGCGTACAACTCAGTGAAACAGAAATTCGAACTAGACAATGCGGCAAATCCGCCTGAGTCAGCCTGGGAAACTCGTGGCCATGTCCTCGCAGTGATTTTAGTTTGTTTTGGTATCGGCATAATGTTTAGCGCATTTGTTAGCTTTTTTGTCCAGACTGATATGCCACCAGCACCAGTAGCGCAGAACAGCAATTTGCCAAATATAAAAGCCGCTGAAAATGCGCAGAAGATGCCTAGCCGCTGAAGGAGTATGCAATGGAAAATGGCAAGTTTGAGATTTTAGGTTTACGAGAATTGTTAGGTGGGGCTTTTATAGATTTAAGTGAATTATCTTGGGAGCGCCATACTGGGAGACAAGCTTATGTAATCTATTGCTACAGCGCCAGAGTTGGCTCTATGTTCCCAGTTAACAACCAATTTGAGTTATCAATCTATGACGTTTATTGCATTGGCCATTGGAACGAAGATGGAAATTTTACGGTCGAGAAACTTAAAGAATGAGGCATGGCAACGATTCGCGTTTATGTGAAGCTGAGCATAAACGCGAATCGTTGCCATAGGTCAATCAGGAGCGTCCAAATTCAGTGGTAAGCACAGAGGGAGCGATGATAGTACAAGACAAGATTATAGAAAGGCTAGATAAGGCAATCAGTGCAGGTTCTGCTGTCGTCAATTCGCCTGGGTTTAACAGATACTATGCTGATCAAGGACTATATTTTGCGTTCAAGGCTCATGGTTTGGCCTGTTTAGTTGATGTGCTAGGAGCAAATCACAGCTATACAAAATCATTCGAGAAGATGTTTGTTGAGGATGGAAGGCGTAGTGAAGCTGAGGGCGGTCAGCGCCTTCTACAGACGGTGCGTGAAGAGTTTCAAGCGGGGTACCTGCACTCAGTAAAAGAACTAATTAATGCCGAAGTATTTTCTGATTTTATCGAAATGGCAGAATATCTTTTAACTCAGGGATACAAAGATCCAGCAGCTGTACTTGGAGGGGCAGTTCTCGAAGAACATTTACGGAAGCTTTGCGATAAAAATGAAATTCCATTGACGACATTGGACAACAAGGGCGACACGAGGAAGAAGCAAGCTAATGTTCTCAATGATGACTTGGCGAAGGCGGGTGTTTACACAAAGGTCCAGCAAAAAGCCGTCACTGGGTGGCAGGGAATACGCAACGAAGCAGCGCATGGTAACTTCCAAGCTTATAGTTCGGAAGAAGTTCGTCTAATGTTGTCCGGCATAACTGCATTTGTAGCTACTTTGCCTGCATAACTTGAGCAAGCTTCTTACACATTTTAAAGTTCTCGTTTTTTTCAATTTCAGCAGCAAAATTAGCACTAAATGCAACACCAGGATGTTAGCACGTGAACCAGTCCGATAATGCTGCTTATGTATTATCCCAACAAGCCGTCGCCCAAATCCCTCTCCTAGCCAAGCTTTCCAAACTTGATTTTTCCAGCGTTCTTTTAAAACTCATCGTGCGTGGCCCCATTCTCGCCTCACACCGTAGAGTACGATTTTGCAACGGCTACAATGTTCTCTTCAACGAATTTTCGAGCAAGCGGATGAACACCACCTCCAAGTATGGAAAAGCCCTTCCAGTAATGGATTTCATTGGTTTTCAAAGAGTAAAGCACGGGGAAATAAATATACCCGTGGTCCCAAAAATTAATTGCCTGGTGCCACAAAAGATGCTGCTGATTAACATATGAAATGATCTCAGGATCAAGATCTTCGCATGCAATACAGGGGATCATCGCAAAAGAACTCAGCCAAACAGGAACCCCTTCTCCCGCCGAGTAAACTAGTTTGGAAAACTTCAACCCTTCCTCAAACAACTTGACTAAATCGTCTTTTGAAGGTCTGCCAACATAGTCGACCACCAGATGAACAGGGATGCGCACGATGTTCCATTCAATGCGTGTAGCCAAAAGAGCAGGCTCTAGCGTTGCAGAGATTTGTGGATTGCGCCAAATCTCACAGTGCTTAGATTGGAGCTGTTTCTCCAATCGAGCTATAAACTCATCGTATTTCGAACCACTCTGTTGCTTCATGCCTAAAACGACCTTCAGCCTGCGCTAATTGTAGTCTTCCATTCAGGGTGATTATTCCATGAATTGATATTCGAGATATTTATCTCTCGAATATCATGCATCTTACCCAAGGCTCCCGCGATGATATCATTGTTCAAGGTTCGCGCTTTCACGAACGTGAATCCAAGCAACCAGCCAGGAGCTAACTACAGTTGAGCAATAAAGCATTACTTATCGCTGCTGTTTGCATTGGCACACAACTGGTTGCTCCTTCAGTTGTCTTGGCTGATAGCGTGAAAAGTAAATTTGCCTTTTCAGACGAATATTTGCAGCGATTGCAGCGAGAGGATTACCGAGCAGCGGAAGTTCTTAAAACTGCCAAGCACTTCGCCAAGGAAGAGAAATACGACGAAGCAGACAAGGCTTTTAAACAAGCCGAAGAGCTGATGCTCGGCTACAAAGGTGACCAATTCTTTCTCAAAATTGTTTACGAAGCTCAAATCTATTTTCTGAACAAGCACAATCGAGCTGCTGAATCTGAGGCTGTAGGCGCTAAATTAAAAGCGGCAGCGTTGCGCATTCCGCGTTCACCAATTTATGAAAGTAATGCTGTGGGACCAGCATTCTTGCCTCGCCCTACCGGCAAAGTCGCTCCGACACTTCCAGATGGCCCACCCATCCCAGATGATCAATAAACTCAGATAGAACATGAGTTGTACAACCTAGGACGCTGGCGGCATCAACCCAATTACCAGCTGCACTGACTGGCCCCAGTAAATTCTTTTCGTTTAAGGACCACATAGAATTCATTATTGGTCCGAGCTTATAATACCCTTGCAAGAAGAGCTACCAGGCCTTAAGA
>JAGOSY010000017.1 GCA_018062085.1 bacterium
GCGGTGCTGGTCCTTTCGTTTTTCGGTTTTGATTTAGTTTCCATGGAAACCATTTTTTTCTGAAAAGTTGGGATCCCCGAAGCTGATAGTCTGAGAATTTATACTTAGCTAAAGTTATAGGCAGGACAGATCCAAGAATTCAAATTGGTAGTAATGGGCTATGCTAAATGAGAGGTGAGTCTTGAGCATGCAACAACCACCTATCTGTGTTCTCTGCGGCCGGAGCGGTTTCGCTGGTTACTCTGCGAAGCCAGAGCTAGGCTCGCACATATGCAAAGATTGTGTGGAATTGCACAATCAGAAGATGCTCGAAGATGAGTGGTTCAGAGACGAACACGAACTTAAACTGATGATCCTGCAAGTACTTTTCAGCGCTCGACATAGAGATCAAGGTAGAGGCTATCCCGTTGCTATGGTTTCTGATTGCATCGGACTGGAAAGAATTTTCGACACTCGTCCAGCCCGTTCTTGGCTACGTCGCAACAAAGACATCGAAGCAGAGCAGGGAAAATCCTTTATCACAGACCAAGGCGCTGTCTATTTGCTTGAGCAAATCCCTGCGTTAAGGAAGCTCTTTGACGCAGAATGAAATTTTGTAGTCTCTATAGGCGACTTTAAAACTGGGCCTTGGGTGGCATGCAAGCAGCGGCTCCCCAAGGCAACTATTCAAATTTTACCCTATTGCAGGTTTTTTTGACTATAGTTTTCGATTTGTCTTGGTTTAAGATTGCAGGGATGCTTCCGCTTAAACTGTTGAGTCGAAATTTTGAAAGCTGCAAAGTATCCCTACACTCCCTTAATACTTAATACGCTCGAGTCATCGTTCTCTCAACCGCGCATGGCCCGTTACGTGAACCTGGCTGGGGGAGACAAAGCTTTAGCACTAGAGCTTCATGCTTGGAACGCTGAGCTAGGAGGAAGTTTGCATCTGCCGATGCAACACTTTGAATTGTTGTTGCGAAACTCATTAGATAATCAACTCACAGCTTCTTACGGAGCTGATTGGTTTGATGTTCTCTATCCGCAGTTTCGACCTGAATTTCAACGCCAGATAGATGCTGCTAAAGACGAACTTGTGAAGCAACGCCGACCGGCTCTCCCTCCAGCGATAATTTCTCAATTTACCCTTGGCGCCTGGGTTGCTCTATTGGCCCCGTGTTATGACCAATTGCTTTGGAAGTTTTGTCTGTTTAAGGCTTTCCCTAATCGACCGACTCCATTTTCTCGCAAGATAGCCAAGAGTGCACTTGAGAGAATTAGGTTACTGCGTAACAGAGTTGTTCATCATGAGCCGATTTATCATCGTCACCTTGATCGCGATTTGGGTCACATTGTTGAGGTTGCTAGCTGGATTTGTCCATTAACAGCAAGTTGGATTGACTATCATTGTTGTGCGTTTAAGCGAATCTGGATTGCTATGCCACGTTTGGATTCTGAACCAACCTGATTGAGCGATTTGATTGTGGAAAATATGAACTAAAACTTGGCGGCGCAAAGAGCCCGACGTCCTAAAAACCGGCAATAAATACGACTATCACTGGCTTCATTGTGGCCATGGCAAGGCGATCGGCCCTCTAGGGCTAGTTCAAATCTCACGTTGGCCACTGAGAATTCTGTAGCACTACTCTGTAGCCATCTGGGTCTTCGAAAGTCTTTCCTTGCACGTCCCAGTATGGGTTGAACGATTGCACTGCTTCATATCCGCAGCTCAACATACGCGACACTGCGGCTTCCCACGCCGTTTTTTCAGGCAAATAGAAAACAATAAGATTGTCTTTGCTTGGCGCTTTTCCGGCGCTATGACCCAGGCATTTTGTGAATTCAAAATGGTAGGCAGAGTCCGGTGAGCCAATCATAACGCCGTCAAATCCTTGGTGATTTTCAAAGCGGCTCAGCTCTTGTAGGCCGAGTCCATCAACGTAGAAACGAACAACATCTTCAATATTATCGCTCGGTCTTGCCACGCGAAGTTTTGGGCTAGCTGGTTTGAAGAGATCGTCTGTCACGGTCAGGGTGAAGAGAACTTCGACTTTCTCCAGAAGGCACTCAGACTGCCTAGCGCGCACCAAGTCGACTCCGAGTGTTTCTTCTACAAGTTCCCAATGTGCGCGATCTGGCCACTGTGCATAAGCAATCCAAGTACCCTGATCGCTTTCATGCAACCTTGAACCATAGGAGCCGTGTTGGCTGAAAATGGCCTCAGTGATAATGCGCCAGGTGTCTCTAAATTCAATTTCTTTGCCTGATTTAACTTTCCATTGGTAGACTGCGCAAAACATCCTTGCCTCGCTAGAAAATATATCGGCTTATTCTATAGCGAAAAAATGTTATTGAACACAAGCTCATAGGGCGATGGAGTGTATTCAGCGGAGGCTTCGCTTTTGGCTTTATCGGCAGCCATACTAGCCTGATACTGATAGCCTCGTTTAATCAGCTCAGCGTCAGCCGGATTTTGACCGTAGGTAGATTCCCCAGCAAAAGGGTTGAGAATGTCCAGCGGGCTGCCCCATTCACCGTTTGTCTTACCGTTCAGATTTTTCGCCAAACCGTTGTACCAAATTGATTGGTCATAGCTGAAGCCCATTTCGCTGGCATACACTCCCCAGGCGACATTGCCCCAAGCTTGAAACTGCCCACCTTTCTGCTTGTCGTCCCAATCTCCCTTGTCTTCAGTTTTTTCTTTGATGAAGGAAAGGGCATCAGTGATATTGAAAAATTCGTATGGGTGATTTCTCGCTTCTTCGGTTCTCTCAGCCAGTAATTGCTTCCAGTTGCTTGGCATTTCTTGCACGACGGCGCGATGGGGTTCTCTTTCTAGTTTGCATTCGCTGCCGTCAACAATAGTGCGGGAGCCGTCATCGCTCTTGCATGAGCTTGTTATTTTGGAGCCGTCTGGTAAAAATCTAGTGGCATATTTACAACCATTGTCTTGAGTAGATTTGTCTTTTAACAGTTCATCTCTGACAATTACTTCGCCGTTGCTGTTGGCTTTGACTGCGTGTGCGTCACCATTGAACGGAATAGAAACATTTGCTTCGCTAAATTTCTGCCAGCCAGTAACTTTCCCGGCGTCGTCGAAAGTGGCAGCAAATCTGCTATTGTCTGGCGCTGTGAACTCAACTAGGTCGTCGCCGTTATACTTTAGTGATTGCAACGTTTCGCCAGTGGCGTTCATAACCACCATGGTTTTAGTGGTGCCTTCGAAAGTAGTTAGTGTTGACGAGGCGGCCGTTGTGAATTTGCCCAGGTCAGTGCCGGTATCATAAGAAGTAAGCTCAGAGCCATCTGGACGAATTATTCGTTGCACATAGTCTTTACCTTGTGATGGGTCATTTTCATCTTTTGGCATTTGATATGTAATGGAGATATGGCCTTTTTCGTCAACCTCAAAGTTGGCAAGCTCTTCGCCGGCTTGGTTTATTATGTTGCTGCGGTACCACTTTCCATCGACTCTTTTTTCGATTTGGTCATCATTGCGATCGTTGAACTTGGCTGGCTGGCAGTTGGCGTCGAGGGTCAAGCGATCTGCAGGTTTCAATTGCTCGGTTGCTTTGAGTCTTAGGCTATCTAGGGTAGCCAGGCTTGGCAAGGTGGGTTTGAAGAAAATTCCAGTTGACTGCCAGTCTTTCCAGACATCAACCATGAGGTGCTGGTGGGTAGCTCCAAGCAGCTCTACCGCAGGGGAAGGTTTGTGGGCTAGTGTGTCTCCGCTCTGCAGCATAGTTTATCCTTTGTAAGGTGCTGATTTTGTTAGCGACACTCCATTTGTAACTGCGCTATCTAACAGTGACGTAACAGTAATTGGCCACTGAACTGTATTGATGTTTTCGAGAAAATGCAGATAAAAGAGCCATTTTCAGAACTTGACTTGGCCGATTGACCCCAAGCCGTTAACCATCCAGTTATGCGTGCCTTTTGCGCGGTGCAACGATATACTGATGCGAGCCCAAAACAAGGCTAAAACAAGGCCGAAAATTCTCCAGAACTGAGGGATGTCAGAAGTAAACCCATGGTAAGACCAGCTGGTGCTGACTTTGCTCCCGGTGATATCGTCGGTAATACCTACGAGGTTATCGATTACATTGGTCGTGGCGCCATGGGCTACGTCTATCACGTGCGCCACACTGGTCTTCCTAAAGAGTATGCCCTCAAGACTTTAAGCCCCGATCAAATTACTGAAACAGCCTGGTTGCGCTTTCAGATAGAAGCGCAGTCAATTGCCAAAATGTTTCATCCTAATATCATTACTATTCATAATTTCGCTGTGCACAAGGCACCAGGTCGAGTTGAACAGCCTTTCTATGTGATGGATCTTTTGGCTGGTACGAGCTTGATGGAAGAGCTGCGAGACAATGACTCTCTTCCCTTAGAAAGAGCGCTATCAGTGTTTACGCAAGCTGCCAGTGGCATTGGTTATGCGCATAGTAAAGGAATTGTTCATCGCGACATCAAGCCTGGCAATGTTATGTTGCTCAAACAGCCTGATGCCAGTGGCGCTACGGTCAAAATAGTTGATTTTGGTATTGCCAAGTTGACTGCCGACAGCGACATAGCCCAGCAGCATCTAACCAGCGCTGGAGAGGTTTGTGGCAGTCCGCTTTATATGAGCCCAGAGCAAGGGTTGGGGCAGGCTGTCGATGCGCGAAGCGATGTCTATTCGCTTGGTGTTAGCTTTTTCGAAGCCCTGACTGGAGATCTACCCTTCAAGGCCAATTCAGCAGTGGATATCATGCTTTTACACCAGAGTGCGCCGGTGCCTAAGCTAAATTCTATTGCTGATGGCGTTGAGTTTCCTGCTGTTGTGCAGCAAGTTATTGAAGGCATGATGGCGAAAGATCCTAACTCGCGCTATCAGAATATGCAAGAAGTGGTAGCCGATCTTGTGGCTATTCAGTTAGGCAGCCCACTGCCTTCTTCATCATCTTCTTCTTTGGCCAGTGGTGTTGAGCATGAAGCTGAGGCCCTGGCCGGCGATGCTGATAGCGATTCTCAGCCGGTTCTAGAGGAGAGTGGACCTGTCTTGCCAGTGGTGTCAACTCGACCGTCGCGGCTCATGGCTCAGATGGCATTTTTGGCGCTCTCAGTGGCTGCTGCAGTTATCTCGGCTTTAGCTTTTCTGGCTATCAAATCGGCCGGCAATCAATCTTCTTCTCCTTCTCCTTCTCCTTCCCCTTCTTCTGCTTTAGCCCCGAAGTTGCCTTCACGCGCTCAGTCTCAAGCTGTTGCCAGTGTCGGTTCGAAGGCGCCTAATGCTAGCTCAAGCTCTAATTCAGAGGCTGAAAAAGATGAGCCTAAGATTGATCCAGAAGAAGATAAAGAGCCCGGTGAGTCACTGAAGGAAACTACTCCCTTTGCCACTGTGCGCCAGGTGAAAGGTCGCAAAATTGTTACCTTCGATTTCCCTAACGATGCGCTGATCGGCATGATTTATTCTTGGAACCAGGACACCGGCACAGAGCAAATAGTCAAGGCTAAAGGTCGCCTGAAGTACGATAAGGGCGAGTGGCTCTGTTTCATTCCCTCGCGCATTATTGCTAAGTATCCACATTATCTTAAGCGCTTTAGCCCAGGCGTGCTAACTGGTATTCGTCTGAATGAAAACTCAGATAGTGACCAGATATTGGATTTTTGTACGATTATTCCAGGCATAGAGTACTTGGAGCTTCATCGCACCAAAAACCTTACCAATAAATGTATTGCTTCACTCAACAAGTTTACTGAGCTAGAAGAATTTGATGGCTATCATAGCACTATAGGCGGTATCGCTTTATCGCGTGCTGAATGCTGGGCTAAAATCAGAGAATTCCGCTACAGTCATTGCCCTAATGTTTCGCCTCTGCTAGCAAAGCTCAAGTCTAGCGAAAAATTGACATTGTTAGATGTGCATGAGAGCAATCTGACCTACCAAGACTACAAAGCAATTTCGGAGCTTACTAATTTGCGTGAATTGAAATTTGAGAGCGACCGCATGACATTGAACGAACTTAAGCTGCTCGCAAATTTGCCCAACCTTGAAACTATTGAGCTCTATGATTGTGGTTTGGTAGAAGGAGCTATTCCGATTTTGCGTCAGTTTAAGGCTCTCAAAGTGCTGCGGATGGAGACAGAGAAAACTACTGTGAAGCTTCGCGATAAATTTAAGGCCGGACTGCCTGGAGTGAAAATAGAGTAGGCTGCGCTAGAAGCGTCCCCCGCTGGTTAAGGCTTTAATGAGGTTCTTTATTCCTTAACCGTCTAGTTATTTGTCCCTAGGCTCTTGCGCAACGATATACTAAATCTAGACTAGAGAATTCGTTTGACCTGAGGGATGTCAGAAGTAAATCTATGGTAAATCCGGTTGGTGCTGATTTTGCTCCAGGTGATGTCGTTGGTAATACCTACGAGGTCATCGATTACATTGGTCGCGGCGCCATGGGCTTCGTCTATCATGTGCGCCACACTGGCCTGCCTAAAGAGTATGCCCTCAAGACTCTGAGCACCGATCAAATTACTGAAACAGCATGGTTGCGTTTTCAGATTGAAGCGCAGTCAATTGCTAAAATGTTTCACCCTAATATCATTACCATTCACAATTTCGCTGTGCACAAGGTGCCTGGTCGAGTTGAGCAGCCTTTTTATGTGATGGATCTTTTAGCCGGCAAGAGCTTGATGGAAGAGCTTCGAGACAATGACACGCTTCCTCTGGCGAGAGCTCTGTCGGTGTTTGCACAGGCCGCTGGTGGCATTGGTTACGCGCACAGTAAGGGAATCATTCACCGCGATATCAAACCGGGCAATGTTATGCTGCTCAATCAGCCTGACGCCGGCGGCGCTACAGTTAAAATAGTTGATTTTGGCATTGCCAAGTTGACTGCTGATAGCGAGATTTCGCAGCAGCATTTAACTAGTGCTGGAGAGGTTTTCGGTAGCCCATTTTACATGAGCCCAGAACAGGGCCTTGGGCAAACAGTCGATGCACGAAGCGATGTTTACTCACTTGGTGTGACTTTCTTTGAAGCGCTCACAGGGGATGTGCCTTTCAAAGCTAATTCAGCTGTCGATATTATGCTTTTGCATCAGAGTGCACCGATACCACAGCTAATTAGTGTCGGGGATTGTTGTGAGTTTCCACAAGCTGTGCAGTACTCTTTGCAGTGCGTTGTAGAGCGCATGATGGCGAAAGAGCCGAGTCAGCGCTATCAGAATATGCAAGAAGTGGTGGCAGACCTTACGGCCATTCACTTCGGCAATCCACTTCCTTCTTTGGCGAGTGGCGTTGCTCACGGGCGCGACCTCGGTCTAGGTCGCAGGACAATGCAAAGTCAGGCTCAAGATCTTGAATCAGATTTAGATCAAGAGTTAGACCACGATTTTGACGGCGAACAGTCGTTAGCTGGCAAAGTATGGGTAGCTGGGGCTGATGACTCTGATTCCGACGCCGATTCTGAATCTGATTCAGGCGTTGACTTTGATGCTGCTGCGGGTTTAGCTGAAGGAGCTGATACTGGTTCACAAATAGTCCTAAACGAGAGTGGTCGCGCCTTGACCATGGTGTCTACTAGCGCGCCGCGACCTAAGGCACAGGCTATATTCTTGGCAGTTTCGGTTGCTGCTGCTCTTAGTTCAGCTGCCGCTTATATTGCTGTAAAGTCAGCTGGTAATCAAGCTTCTCTTGAGCACCAGACTGCACTAGCAGCAGTAAAAGGATCTGCAAGTAAGCCTGGTTCTTTGCCGGCGAATTCGGTAGATGGGGAAGGTACTAAAAATGGTAGCGTGTCTTCTTCTAGTTCTACTACTGGGACTGTAGCCAATGCAGGTGCTGATGCTGGTAGGCACTCTAGGCGACATCACGATAAAGAAAAGCCAAAGTTAGACCCTGAGGAAGATAAAGAGCCTACTGATTCTCTCAAATCAACCAAACCGTTTGCCGTTCTGCGCCAGGTCAAGAATGGCTGGATGGCTGATTTCGACTTTCCTACTGATGTTCTCATTGGCAAAATTCACTCTTACAACTGGACAACCAAAAAAGACAAGACTGTGAAGGCTAAGGGGCAGCTTCATTATGGCCCTACTGATTGGCTCTGTTTCCAGCCGTCGCGCCTTATTGGTAAGTACCCGCAATACCTCAAGCGCTTTCACAAGGGTGATATTTCTGCTGTGCAGTTGCTGGAACATTCGAGTAGTGATGCAATTTTAGAGGCATGTGCTGCTATTCCTGGAATAGACGAAGTGAAAATTCACCACGCTGATAATTTGACCAGTAAGAGTATTGCTTCGCTCAACAAGTTTACTGGGTTGAAAAAATTTGACGGTTCTCATGGTGCCTTAGATGGTATCGCCTTAGCCCGAGCGACTTGTTGGGACAAGCTTGAAGAATTCAGGTGCAGTCATGCTCGCAATATTACTCCGATGTTGCTCAAGTTAAGGGCCAGCAAAAATTTGCGATATTTAGATGTGCATGAGAGCAATCTGACATACCAAGATTACAAAGCAATTTCAGAGATTACCAATTTGCGCGAATTGAAATTTGAGGAGGAGCTTGTGACGCTGAACGAGCTGAAGTTGCTCGCTAATTTGCCTAACCTTGAGACTATTGAATTGCGTGACTGCGGCCTTGTGGAGGAGGCTATCCCGATTATGCGTAAGTTTAAGACGCTTAAAAAATTGAAGATGGGAACACCCAAGACCTTGGCCAAGCTTCGAGAAGACTTTAGAAAAGGCCTACCCGGCGTTGAAGTTGAATAGATTTAAAATTAGTCTTTGTAGTACTATCTCAAGAAGTAGTAAAAATCAAAAAAAATGGCGCAGTAGGAGGAGTGACCTCTTACTGCGCCATTTGGCGTTGTTACTGGGCAATCGCGGTTGCTGCGCTTGGAGAGTCAGTCGACGCTGCGCACGGCGCATCACTGGACGAATCACGCGACGCATCATGTGACGAACCATTGGTCGAGCCATCGGCTGCTTCTTGGCCAATGAGCATCTTGCGCAGTTCGTCCGCTGCGACTTTCAGCGCTTCCGGTCCGGTATCGCCATCGACTAGGGTCTCTGGTTCGATGCCGTTTCTTTCGGTTTGGCCGCAGTCTCCGAGCCATTCACCACCAGGCGCGAACCAATGACAGCGAGTGACACGCACTTTGAGTTTGTCTGTGATTTCGTAGTCAGCTTGACCAATGCCTTTCCCTGCTGTAGCGGCGCTGCCGACCATGTGCACTTGACCGGCAATGCCGTTTTGCACGAGGGCGCAAATCATCATCTCGCTGGCGCTGGCTGTGCGACGATTGAGCAAGATCACCAGTGGTTTGCCAAACAGCGTTGCCGCCCGACGCTTGTAGAGGTCAGTGGGCAAAGTGGTGATGTCATTGTTACCGGCGCCATGCACTTCATCGGTGAGGAAAAACTGGTCCTCGTTGAGGAAGTACTGCCGGATTTTCATGCCCTCTTCATGGCGAAACTTGAGAGTGGCGAGCAGGCCCTGGTCGAGGAAGAAGCCGCAGCATTCCATGGCCTGGTGCATTCTGCCGCCGCTATTGCCGCGCAGGTCGAGAATCACGCCGTCGCAGGTGGCGATTTTCTCGACAGCTGCTTGCACTAGTTCGACTACGTCTTCGCGATCAAAGCTGCTGATGCGCAGATAGCCAATCTTGCTGGGGGAGAGGGCTGACATGACATCGGCAGGCTTTTCAGCAGCAGGAGTTCGCGAATTGCCTTCAACAGCAGCAGGTAGATCGTCAGCGCTAGAGGGCGAGACGAAAGTGGAAGGTGCGATCAACCGCTCGGTGTACGTGTCATTGAGCGAGGCCAGCATTTCGTCAGCGCAGCGCAATGCACTTTCTTCGCTGTCGATTTGTGCGTCGAATTTGTGCTCCCAGGAGCTCCAATTCGCTAATCTCGACTTGTCGAAGAAAGTAACGCCGACCAGTTCCCAGATCGCGTGATAAAGCGCAAGCCCCTGGGTTGAGGCTGTTCTTGAAATATTCATGACGATACCTTTCTCAGCACCTTGTGCTATGAAGAAATTCGATTAGGGTGTTGGTGTGTTTGGAAGCTAAATATTTATTCGCGAGAAATTAAATGGTGTATCTGGCTTTAAACCTAGCCAAGAGGCGTAAGAAATTAAAAGGGAATTTCTTACGCCTAGATGAGATCGCGCTTAGACTGGGCTAGCACAGCATAAATTGTTGTGAGTTTTGCTTTTGTCAGGTTAGTATGGCTATCGCGAACTTCTATGTGAAAGCACTCTTTCTTTGTCCGCCTTCACTTAAAGCGCTGCTAAAAACAGTCAGATTTTCTTGAGAAAAAATGACAGTTTCGAATTCATAGAAAGAGCATCACGCTGTCAATTTGTCTACAGTTTTGAATCAGCTTTCTTTCCATTGAAGGCAAAGACGCGGCTGGAGAACTCTGGTAGTGAAGCTGAGCCGCTGATGGTGCGGTCGGCCAAATTTACTTTCCCTGTCATATGGGCGATTGCCTTTTCGCTTTTGCGGGTCATGCGCGCTAGCTTTGAGCGGGAGAAATCGACGAACATTCTCACTTCGCCTGTTTCAGTTTGATAATCGCCCCAAAGCGGAAAAGTGCCCAATAGACCTTTATAGATGCCCTGTACCTGCTTGTCGCTGACACTTGTGATTGTGACAGTGGGCTTGCGTCTGATTTTGGGAATTTCAACTTTCCAAACGCCGATGAAACTGTTGAGGTCCACCTCTGTTGGTACAAGAGGTACAAGAGGTACCTCTTCAACTGTGGTCACTTGTCCCTGCAAGGTCTCGCCTGAGGCGGGCAGCATGCTATTTGTCGCTAGGCACAGTAAAGTTAGGTACATAGCTGCAGACGTGGCTGGGCTCTGCGCGCGCCAGTGTAAGGCGATCTTCGCGGCGGCCGCAATTTTGCTAGAATTCACTCTGCTTTTCTCCTGTTGCTTTGGCGCACAAAGCTGATACGGGTGGAGTGAGCAAATAGTTTCACTTTTCAGCAAAAGATTTTTCTCAGCGGCACAATAGGGAGAGACGCAATCAGGAAAAAACATGACAGATGCCTATTCTTCAAATGAACAGAAGCAACCGACCTTCTACATTCCCCATGGTGGCGGCCCTTGCTCCTTTGCGTGAGCAAGGGGTATTGATTGTGGGAAGTGGTATGAGCTATCACAATTTGCGTTCGTTTGGCAGTGGCGACAGTGGCCCTCATTCTGCTCATTTTGACCAATGGCTAGACCAATCTATTACGGGGCAACCTGCGGCTGTGAGAAGAGAGAAGCTCATTGCCTGGGAGTCTGCGCCTTCGGCCCGAGCCGCTCATCCCCGCGAGGAACATCTGTTGCCTCTGATGGTTGTGGCAGGGGCGGCTGGCTCCGAAATGGGGCAGCGAACATACAATGAAAAGGTTATGGGTATGGCAATTTCGGCATTTCAATTTGGCGGATAATTGCTGTCGTCATTGGTTTCTGAGAAGAATTTAGCCGAAGTCAAGGGTTGCCATTAAAAGCCAAGAGGTGTCTTTGGTGCGACAATTGCACTCCCGATGTCGCCCTGCTGGATATGCTCCCGCTAGACTTTTTCGATTTGATTTAATGGTCTTCAATTTAATGATCTAAGGAATCCCTTTTTCGCAATACTTTCCATATGCAGGGGTGACTATGAGCTCGCCAGAAACCAAGTCCAGTGCTAATTCAAGAACGAAATCAAGTATCAAGTCTAGCGTTCTCGTGCACAACGCTTACGGCAAGTCTGGAGTTCGTCTAACTAAGGTAATTAGGCACGAAGGCTATCAGGAACTGAAAGAGCTGACTGCCAATATTCAGTTAGAGGGCAGCTTTGAAGGTTCGTATTTAGAGGGCGATAACAGTCAAATCATTGCCACTGATTCAATGAAAAATACTGTTTATGTCATGGCCGCCGAGCATGCCCTCGCTAACCTTGAAAGTTTCGCCCAAGACTTAGCCTTGCATTTCTTGAAGACATATTCGCATGTTAGTGAAGCCACTGTTCATCTTGTAGAAGACCTCTGGCTGCGCATACCCACCGATGGTAAGCCGCACCCCCATGCCTTTGTTTCTGCTGGCAACGAGAAGCGCATTGCTTCTGTTGTGGCGGACCGCGAAAGCCTTTCGCTGCAGTCCGGAATCGACAATTTAGTGGTAGCTAAAACTACCGATTCGCAGTTCTGGGGCTTTATTCGTGATCAATATACAACTTTGCCTGAAGTGCGCGATCGCATCATGGCCACTAGCATTGAAGCTTCGTGGTGGTATACGGCCGAGAGTAAAAAAGATACTGAGTCAATTGATTTCAATAAGAACTATGAGACCATTCGCAAAACTATTCTTGATGTATTCGCTACTCAGCATAGTTTGGCCGTGCAGCAGACACTTTACGACATGGGCGAAGCAGTGCTCGCGGCCGTTTCTGACATTGAAAAAATCAGTATCACCATGCCCAATCAGCATCGCATTGCCTTCAACTTAGAGCCTTTTGGCAAGAACAATCAGAACGAAATTTTCTTCCCAATCGATGAACCGTTTGGCTTAATCTCAGGAACAATCAAGAGGGGTGCCTGATTTGTCAGAGTCTAATAAATGGGCTATTCGAAGCAGGCGTGTGTTGCGCGCTAAGGGCTTTGAGGCAGCCGCACTTTTGGTTGAAGCGGGAAAGATTCAAAAGATCGTGGCCTTTGACCAAGTTCCCTCAGGATATGCCCTTGAAGATGTCGGCGATCTTATTGTTATGCCTGGCGTGGTTGATAGTCATGTTCACATCAATGAACCTGGTCGCACCGAGTGGGAAGGTTTCACTACAGCTACTCGTGCTGCCGCTGCCGGTGGTATCACAACCTTGGCTGATATGCCACTTAATTGTATTCCTGTCACTACCAGTGCAGAGGCATTTCGTGAGAAGCTCAAGCATATAGAAGGAAGGCTCTCTGTAGATTTGTGCTTCTGGGGTGGTGTCGTTCCTGGTAACGGCGGCGAATTGAACAAGATGATTGATCTTGGAGTAATGGGCTTCAAGTGTTTTCTCATTCATTCTGGTATTGATGATTTTCCTAATGTAGAACGCCACGATTTAGAGTTGGCCATGCCGATTCTAGCTAAGCGTGGTCTGCCCTTGCTCGTGCATGCTGAGCTTGACTGTTCGCACATAGGTAGCTCTCAGGCAGACGGCTCGGATCCAGGCGGCGCGCATACGGATAATTCGCAAGCTGCCAGCGACTTCGCTGCCGCACCGCACAAATACTCAAACTTTCTTAATTCGCGGCCGCGTTCGTGGGAAAACGAAGCGATTAAACTAATGATTGATCTCTGCCGCGAATTTGATTGTCGCGTGCATATCGTGCACCTATCTTCTTCTGATGCTCTGCCGATGATTGCTGCGGCTAAGAAAGAAGGTTTGAAGTTAACGGTTGAGACCTGCCCGCACTATTTGACCTTGGTGGCTGAAGATATCGCTGATGGTGATACCAGATTTAAGTGCACACCGCCAATTCGCGAAAGAGAAAACTGCGAGAAGCTCTGGCAGGGCCTAGCTGATGGCACAATCGATTTTATAGTTTCGGATCATTCTCCCTGCACCCCTGAGTTGAAATTATTGAAGGAAGGTAACTTCGACAAGGCCTGGGGCGGCATATCTTCTCTGCAGTTTGGACTATCAGCGGTCTGGAGTGAAGCCAAAAGACGCGGTCATACCCTGGACCAAGTCAGTGAATGGATGTCCAAACGCCCTGCACAGTTCTTGGGCTTGTCCAAACGTAAAGGGTCGCTAGAAGAAGGTATGGACGCGGACATTGTTGTCTTTGACAGCGAAAAGTCGTTCAAAATTGAGCAATCAATGATTGAGCACCGCCACAAAGTGACGCCTCATGAAGGGAGAGTATTTACTGGTCAGGTGCAAAAGACTTTTGTTCGCGGAATCAAAATTTATGATCAGGGAAACTTCTCAAAAGAGCCTTCTGGTAAGGCTTTGATGGGTACAAAATTGGGAGAGTATGTTGATGCAAACGTCCATTCTTGAGGCTTCTGCCTTCACTGGTTTGATTGATCTTGCCACTGAAAAACTTGGCGGAAAGGCACTCGGCTGTAGCGATGAATTTTTTGCTGAGAAAGAAAACTTGCTCATGCCTGGTCGCGGCATTTTTATTGAAGACAAATACACTAAAAATGGCAAATGGATGGACGGCTGGGAATCACGCAGAAAGCGCGGCCCTGGCCACGATTGGTGCATCATCAAATTGGGCCTGCCTGGAGTAATCCGTGGCGTCGATATCGACACTAATCACTTCCTGGGCAATCATCCGCCCTATGCTTCACTAGAAGCTTGCATTGCCGACCCCAATGAGCATGCCGACAAGCTAGCTGCTTCAGATAAGTGGGTAGAGATTGTACCGCGCTCATCTCTCAAGCCTGGTTCACAGAACCTTTTTGCTGTATCTAGCGGCGAGCGCTTCACCCATGTGCGCTTGAATATTTTCCCTGATGGCGGCGTAGCTAGATTGAAAATATTTGGCGATGTCATTCCTGATTTTTCTAAAATAAAAGCTGACGCCCTGGTTGATTTGGCCGCTGTTGAATTTGGTGGCCATGTGGTTGCCTGCAACGACATGTTCTTTGGCAATATGGACAATTTGATTATGCCTGGTCGCGGCAGAAATATGGGCGATGCCTGGGAAACCAGACGTAAGCGCGGCCCTGGTCACGACTGGGTAATAGTCAAATTGGGCCAACCGGGATTGGTGCAAAAGCTTGAAGTTGATACGGCTTTCCATATTGGTAATTATCCTGACACTTGCTCAGTAGACGGCTGCTACTCTCCCGATCTAGAAATGGACAATCTTACTTGGCCCCAAGCACAGTGGAAGGAACTGCTGCCCCAGCTCAAGCTATCGGCTGACAAACAGCACCACTTTGAAAAAGAGATAATTGATATTGGCAATATCACCCATGTGCGCTTAAATATTTACCCTGATGGCGGTGTGGCTCGCTTGCGCGTGCATTGCCGCCGGGCCCAAGTCTAGATCGCGAACGGTTGTAGGTAACAATTAGAGTGAATCTCGAACAGCTAAATCAATCATCAAGTGAGCTACTGCAACCAGAACTGCTGCGTTGCTGCGGCAGTGCAAGGTGGGTAGAAAAGCTGATTGCGGGCCGCCCTTATGTTGCTGAAGCTGAACTATACAGTGCCTCCGATCGCATCTGGCAGAGTCTAAACTCTGAAGATTGGTTGGAGGCATTTAGTCACCACCCCAAAATAGGTGACTTGGAGAGTCTAAAGACTAAGTTCGCCAGCACCAGTGACTGGGCCTCTGGCGAACAAGGTGGAGTAGCCTTGGCTAGTGAACGGGTGATTGAAGAGTTGGCGGCTGGTAACACAGCTTATGAAGAGAAGTTCGGCTACATATTTATTGTCTGTGCTACCGGTAAGACCGCTGGCGAAATGTTAGCTCTCTTGCAAGAGCGGCTGCACAACGCACCTGATGTGGAAATACAGCGGGCAATGGCCGAACAAAACAAAATCACAAGACTAAGATTGGAAAAACTTTTAGGGCTTTAATTGGAGAATGGTGCCATGAGCAGAATCACTACACATGTTTTAGATACTTCGTTAGGCCGCCCAGCTGCTGGCGTTGACGTTGTGCTTGAATACAAGGGTCTTGATGATTGGGAAGAAATTGGTCGCGGCACAACTGATAACGATGGCCGCTTTAGCGATTTAGTACCAGCTGATTGGGCCAATAGAGCTGGCACCTACCAGCTTACTTTTAATACTGGTGGTTATTTTGAAAAGACCCATCGCCAAAATTTTTATCCAACGGTTCCAATCATTTTTGAAATCGTCAATCAAGAAGAGCACCACCATGTGCCGCTGTTGTTGAGCCCCTTTGGTTATTCTACTTATAGAGGAAGTTAGTCGTTACTTATATTGCTTAGTTTAAATCAGGAGTACAAGATGAAAGTCAGTCTGCCCGAGGCCACCACTAAAGACGTATTCGCCAAGTTAGCTCAGGCTAACGCGGCATTTAATCAGTTTTATCCTGGTGAGTCTTCTGCCAGGCAACCGGTGCACACTGTATATGGTGGTGCTCAGCTTTTTAAAGCTGACTCGGCGAAGAAGCTCGGCACTATGGCGGTCGCTAGTCTTGAAGAGTACGCCGCTGACGCTTCCATTTTGGCCAAGGCCCTAGATTTGCCTGGTAAAGACTCGGGATTGGCCAGCAAGATTTATGACCGTGTTCAAGAAAAGTTGAAGCGTGAAGCTGTTGAAGATTTTCGCATCGACTTCGAAGACGGCTACGGCAACCGGCCTGATTCAGAGGAAGACCATCACGCCGAAGCTGCAGCTAAAGAAGTGGCCCGTGGTATGAAAGAGCAGCTTCTTCCTCCCTTTATCGGCATTCGCATCAAGCCCTTCAATGAAGAGTTGAAGCACCGCAGCGCCCGTACCCTAGATATTTTCATCACTACACTAGTTGAAGAAACTGGCGGTCTGTTGCCCGATAACTTTGTTGTCACACTGCCCAAGGTCACTATTCCTGAGCAAGTCACAGCCATGGTCGAGCTTCTCGCTTTGCTTGAGACCAAGACATCTCTGCGTCCTGGCAGCCTCAAAATGGAAATTATGATCGAACAAACCCAGGCACTCTTCAATAGAAAAGGGGAGAGCAACATGCCCCTTTTGGCTGAAGCTGCCCAAGGCCGCTGTGTGGCTGCTCACTTTGGCACCTACGACTACACCGCCTCATGCAATATCACTGCTTCTGAGCAGCGCATGGACCATCCATCTTGCGACTTTGCTAGACACATGATGAAAGTGACATTTGCCGGAACAGGCATTTGGCTCTCCGACGGCGCTACCAACGTCATGCCTGTTGGCCCTCATCGCCCTGAGGTGGGCCGGCAATTGACCGCCGCTCAAAAGGCTGAGAATGCTGAAGTAGTTC
Source organism: bacterium (assembly GCA_018062085.1). Lineage (GTDB taxonomy): Bacteria > Cyanobacteriota > Vampirovibrionia > Obscuribacterales > Obscuribacteraceae. Next base: position 16,909 of record JAGOSY010000017.1, read on the forward strand.
ATCGCGCCTGGAAATTGGCCTATGATCACACGCGCCATTCTCTTGTACATGCCTATTATCAGGGATGGGACCTGCATCCAGCTCAGCTTCCGGTGCGCTATGCCGCTTGTTATGCTTTCTTCCTTGAAGGTCTAGAAGCTGCGTCACTGAGGCTAAAAGCGTTCATGGAAAAAGCTGCTCAGGCTACTCTGGTTGGCGATGTCTTTGATGACGCTGCCACTGGTCAAGGCTTGCTCAACTATTTCTTGCGTGCCATCAACTGCGGTGCTATCAATTTGGAAGAAATTAAAGCAACTGGTCTCACCCTTGAAGAAATTCAAACTAGATCGTTCTTGAAGATTCTCGATGGTCGCACTAAGAGGATTGCGGCGAAGTAGCGCAAAAGAAATTGATATTGCTTTTGGGCTGTGTTTAACGGTTTTGTTTCTTGTTTGCTGAATTCTCTAAGCGATCAAGTTCCAAGATCGATAAAAGATACTGCTCAAGATTTCTGTCGCCCTTGTCTCGGACCCACGATAGGCGCTCTTTTGCGCTCTTGTAATTGTCTTGACGAGCGAGTTTTGCTCCAAGGTAAAAATTGGCAATGGTGCGCTCTTGGTCACTTTTAAGGCTCTTGTCGAACTGTTCTAGAGCTTGCTCACCTGCTAAAAATAGAACGATTCTTGCTGCCAAGCTTTTCCCGATTGCGAATTGTTTGTATCGGCTAATGATAGATGTTGAGTTTTTGTTTTGTCCAAGAGAGTCTTGAGCCAGTGAATACAGTGCTGCGCTGTGCAGCTCAGTGGCACCAACCGAGCAGCTATTTGACAACAAAGTCTTAAAACGGGCGCTACTTGTAGACCAGTCTCCGAGGCCCCATTCCAGCAGTCCAAGCTCGTAATTATACTGGGCGTTGTCTTTGGCTGTTAGGCGCTTATATTGCTCGGCAGCTTTGGCGAATAGTTTTTTTGCCGTATCAGCAGTGATTGTTTTCTCTTGCTCTATTGGTTTGACCACAGAGCGATAGATTTGATCGGCCGCTACAAGATCGTCTATTGCTTGCTCAGCATGCTCTTGCTTGATGTTGAGCTGGCCGCGCAGCCTGAGCGCCTCAGCATTGGTTGGATCTATTGCTAAACTCGCTGCTATATCGGTTTCTGCTGTCTTTTGATCGTTTGCTTTCAACGCTAGAGCGGCTCTATGTACCCTATAGTCGACTACATTTGGTTGAATAGTGATAGCTCGGTCAACAGCGCGTCTGGCTGAGGGGTAGGCTCCCATTGCCTCCTCTAGAACGGCTAACTTTTCATAGTTAGTTGAGCGCAGTGGATTTAACTCTATTGCTTTAAGCATGTCGCGATGAGCTGCACGTTTGTTGCCTAGGTCGAGGTAAGTGGCTCCCCTTGCCGCCCAGACCCAATCTTTTGTTGCGTCTAGTGTTATTGATTGATTGAGGTCCTGAAGTGCGCCTTCAGCCATACCCAAGTTAAGTTTAGTCTCGCCTCGGTGATAGTAAAGAGCGTCAGTGCGAAAACCACAGAGCCAGGCTTGATTGTAAGACTTGAGCGCTGCTGTCCACTCCGGTTTTGTGCGAAAGGCACTTTTGTAACGACTGAGCAGTGAGTACGCCCTGCGGTGATAGGCTAGGCCTTTGATAAAGTGCGCGTGACCGTCTTGCTGATTGCGTGCCAGAATTTTGTCTAGAATTTTAATGGCTTGGGTGCATCGTTCGTAGTTTCGACTATTGAGATAGTCAGTTTCAATTTTATCTAGTTCTAAATTTGGCGTTGCCTGTGTAATGATTTTAGTAGGGTTACTAGGGTTGGCAAAACTTTCACAGATGCTTGTATGAGCGCAGAGTATCAAGCCTAATGCGACAAGAATAGATTTCTTTCGAGTGTTTAGAAACAAATTGTTTGCAGGCATTTACGAAAAATTCCACGGTAAACAATAAAACCACTTGGTTCAAGTTTTTCAGCAGATTTTCCTTCTAAGTAGGCTTCGTGAACGATGCTGCATTCTTTGTTGCGCGGTAGGAATACACCGATGAATTCGCGCGTTGGCGAGCCGTCTTCTGCTACAAATCTGCCCTCAATCAAGAGAGCGGTCTTGCCGTTAATTAGCGTAGTAAATGCGTTGGTCAGATTGAAAATTGGAGTCTGTTTAATCTCTGTACTACTCTTGTCGTTGGTAAATTGGTTGTCACCAATAGTGGAAGAGCCAGCAACTTCTTTCAAGCTTTTGATTTCGGTTGGACTTAACAGTTGGTTGCCCTTGAGGGCTGGCTTACTAGCAAGAATTGTGCAAAAAGCTTCAGCGCTAGCTTTGCTTAGGGGCTGTCCGCGATAGTACAAATTTAGCTTGATATCTTCGTTGTCTTGCGGCGAGAATGATTCAATTTGGCTGAGATTGTGCTGATTAGCCAAGGGCTGAGAGTTTACCCAGCCGGTGGGTATGTTAATGTCAATTAGCCGAGGCTGAGCATAGGGGTGCGGTCTTACTTCCATAGGCCTCTTATGAGTTTCAGTATTGACATAGTCCAATGTTTTTATTCCCTGATGTAAGTATAGCTTTAGTCACGCGCGCAAGTTCTGTCTGTACGATGAGGTCAAATCGACCATGCCTTGACGATCGCATTGAAGATCGAGAAGTTTATGCGGCTCGCCATGTTTGCTAATCCAGTCAAGAATTGAAGTGTTAATCAATTCTTTGTGATTTTTATTGCAGATAACTAGCACTGAAGGCCCAGCTCCGCTAAGCACGCAACCAATTACTGGAAGGGCTTTAAGGTGTGCTCGCAGAGATTTTAGGGCTGGAACAAATGACAGCCTGTAGGCTTCATGCAACCTATCATCGAGTGCTTCTTTCATGGCTTGATCATTTCGGTTAGCCACTGCTGCTAGAAATAGTGCTAGGTGTTGGAGATTATGGGTGACGTCTTTTTTTGGTAGTTGTTCTGGAATAGCCATTCTCATTGATGGTGTTGTTAGGCTATAACTTGGTACGACGCATAGAAGGTGCCAGTCGGCTGGCCAGTGCATTTGTTGAACAGAAACTCGATTACTTTGATAGGCTGGAGCAGAAATTACTAAGTCTCCCAATAGACTTGCTGCCACGCATTCTGGCTGTGCTTCTAGGGCGTTACACTGGTGCAGTAGGTCTGCCTGACTGAGGACGCAATCTTCAATGGCATTGATAGCAAAGAGCGCAGCCAATATTAGGCTATCACTTACTCCTAGTCCTCGATTTAGTGGCAAATCTGATTCTATCAAGATCTTTATGCGATGGAGGAGCGGTCTGCGAGTGAGGCAGACTTTTCTCATGATTGAATAGACGAGATCTCCCACTGACTGGTGATCGCTCGATGTCTTGATGTCACCGCGGAGTTGCACCATAGGTATGGCCATATTCTCCTGAGGAAGCAGCTCTAAAGTTACTGTGCTATACGCATTGAGGGCCAGAGCGACAGTATCTAATCCTGGTCCGATATTGCAGGTGGTGGCAGGCACTTTTAGTGTGATCCACTGACTGCGTATTTTTTTTACTCTAGTACGCGTGCTTGCACTGTCTGCAATGGCGCGATTTTGTTGAGTCGTATAAATTTGGGAAGGAAGCACGGCTTTTATACCTGTATCTCCGGTTCTATGAGGATTAACGCCAAGCTTACTGCTGCGCTCAGCCAATCAACAGTGACAAAAGTCATTGTCAGGCGGAGATTGTATAAGCTTTCACACTATTTGCCTAACTTATGATTACGATAAATGCCGTGAAGATCTCTTAAAAACGGTAATGTACAGCCAAGTCACCACTATCATTGTGACTGGCAGCATACTTAATGAAACTGACCTGCACAGAGGGCCGAAGTGATCAAAGCCATGCTTTCGCAAAATAAGTAATAGCGAAAATGGGAGCAAAAGTTGCGTCACAAGTTGCCCACATCTATAGATTGCGAGAACACTGCCCTATCCTTTGACAGAGCGCTAGTATCCAGCAAAGTATGAAAGAAGCCCCAAACAAAACAGATGACCAATTCTCATGAAGGCTAATCGCTGCAACAAGATTAGCTATTAGCAGCGCACAAGAAACAATACTCGTTCTTCGAAGAATTATACTAACGCGTTTGAGATTCTTATCCTGGAATCTTCCGGCAAGGCTATCCTTGATTGGCGTAGGCTTGCCAGAGACGCCGGAAACTATCACCTGCGAAAGTGTATCGTATGTCGGTCTTGTTAGCGCTTGTAGAGCTTTTCTGATTTGCAACTGCCGGCTTCTTTCATTTGTCTCGACGATTGCTGAAATCAACGGCAGATAAAACAGCTCCGCGAAATAATAACCAAAGACCCCAAGACCGAGAAGATATCTCAGACTGCTCTTGCCAAATGAAATTTTATTGTGGTTGTAGTCGGTTATTTGCAAACCCATAAGTAGTTTGCCCGGGGTTCCCTTCAGGGGAGAACTGTCAAAGATTGCCTGGTAAAGCCAATTGACCATAAACAAGTATATAAACAGTGTTGTCATGACCATCCAGCGCATGGACATTGAGGGATTCAAACTCTCAATGGAGAGCTGCCACAATGGAACTAGATTAAAGGCAAACGATGCGATCTCAAGTAAGAGAACCGCAAATGACATGGAGACTTGGAAGTTTCTTGCGAATTCGAAAGTTGCAGAGTTCGGGAAGATAAAACTAAGCATTGCAAAGGTCAGAAGGCAAGAAAAAATGCCAATGATGGAACCATCAATTAAATTAGCCGCTGCACGCCTCCAAACTGGTGCTGCCAAGAAAGTAATCTCTTTCGTCAATTGCGGTCTCTGACCATTTCGCAGTCGCTCTAGATCCATTCTCAAAGCATCGGCACTTGCATAGCGCTGTTCTTGAGCAATTTCCAAACATTGCATTACTACCAGAGACAACTCGTTCGAAATTTCGAGGCTGGGAAATTCAAGACACAAGCTCTTGGGTGTTTCGCTCAGATGTTTGAGAATAATCTTGATTGGATTATCGGCAGGAAACGCTGGCTTGCCGGTGAGCATTTCATACATGATGCAACCTAACGAATAGACATCAGAGCGAGCGTCAACTGTCTCGCCCTTGCATTGCTCTGGACTCATATAGAGTGGGCTACCAAAGAGCTCACCGGTCTGGGTCAGGTTGTTTGCCTGCTCATTGATTGATGGCATCAACTTAGCTATGCCAAAGTCTACAATCTTGACGATGTCGTTGCCGTCAGCGCTCTTGGTGAGCATGATATTGCTTGGTTTGAGATCCCTGTGCACGATACCTTTTGCATGGGCATGTGCTAATGCCTCGCAAATCTGAGAGGTAATATCCAGAGCTTGAGGTACAGACAAATAGACCTCTCGATGGAGGAGATCTGCAAGGCACTCACCATTTATATAGTCCATGATCAGGTAGGGCGAATTGTCTTTTGCAGCTCCTGAACCGTAGACGGTTACCAGATTGGCATGCGTCAAACAGGCTGCCGCGTTCGCTTCTTGCTCAAATCGTTTTACTGCCAATCGATCATTGGCAAGTTCTTTGCGCAACACCTTAATCGCAAGAGTCTTGTTTATTGCTGTGTCGCGAACTTTCCAGACAGCACCCATACCACCCTGACCGATAAGGTCCAAAACTTCATACCTTTCGCCCAGGTCTGGTTTGTCTCCGGTATAGCCGGACTCGGTTACACCAGCACTAGTGAGCTGAGCACTAGTTGTGGAGGTTACAACCTTCAACTGCAGCGGGTTATTGCAACTACAGCGGTTGGCGCCGAATAGAAATGATGTGAAAGAACCTGCCCTAGACTCAGGAGTAATTGGTTTTTGACACTTGGTGCACTTTTCTGATAAGTACACTTTTTCTTTCTGCTCTTCTTTGAAAACCTTGTCGGACATATTCACTCCAGACAACTTGGTCAGTGTTGCTTATATACCCTTTGGCTTCTTAAAGGGTACAATTCAGCAGTCAGGCCTATTGCCGGTTTGGCCTAGCCCTCTGTGACAATAATGTGCGGGACAGGGATGTCGAAGATATTACTGATAGATGATGATCGTCAGCTTGTTGAGAGCTTGACCATGTTCTTGGAAAGCGAAATGTTCATTACAGAGGCTGTTTTGACTGGCGAAGATGCTAGAGATCGCCTTCGCCACTACAGCTACGATTTAATTATTCTCGACTGGTCACTGCCTGATATCTCTGGGGTAACTTTGCTCAAGCAGTTTCGCAAAGAAGGCAAAACTACGCCAGTTCTGATGCTTACCGGTCGAGTCGAAATAGAAGAAAAAGAAGAAGGTTTCGATGCTGGCGCTGATGATTATCTGACTAAGCCGTTTTCTACAAGAGAGTTATTGGCGCGCTCACGAGCACTTTTACGTAGATTCTCAGGGGGCACTTCAAATACTTTATCTGTTGATAACCTTACCTTAAATACTGCTACACGCGATGTCAGACGAAACGGCAGAAGTATAGAGCTCTTGCCCAAAGAGTTTGCTGTGCTTGAATTTCTGCTGCGTCACCCCAATCAGGTCTTTACCGGGCAAGCCTTACTCAATCACGTTTGGGCCTCAGAATCGGAGGCCAGTGTCGACGCCGTTAGAACTTGTATGATGCGGTTGCGCAAAAAGCTGCAACAAGATGACGAAACAACATTAATTCACACTGTTTATGGCGTTGGCTACAAGCTGCAGGCTGGTATGGGCATTGATGGCAGACAGTAAATTTCAATCAAGCTGAGGGCTCGTGAAATTCAGACTCCCTCTCTCAAGTAAGTTATTGATACTGGTAGCTACACCGGTTTTGCTAAATCTAGGGCTGCTAGGCACTCTTTCGTACTTGCAAGATGAGGCCGAAAGGGAGGCGTTGCAGGCTGAACACTCAAGAATGGTGCATGAGAGCATTAATCAGCTGACTAAAGACTTCTGGTCTTTGGTCTCTAACACTCCAGACGATCATTCAAAAGACGTAGCTTATGTCGTTTCTTGTCGACCTACCATTCAGAGTATCAATGATGGTTATAACCGTTTGCTCAAGTTATACGCAGACAGTCCAGAAAAGAAAGAGGTAATTACTCGTTCAAAGTCTGCCTGGAAAAATGCGCTGAAGCTTGTTTTTCGTTTACAGGAAGACCTTCCTCCTGATGTGGAAGATTTGAAAGAACAGCGCAAAGAAACACTAAGGCAATCAAGAAAGCTATTAGATCAATTGATATCGCAAGAGCTGCTTGATCTCAGTCGCCGTGAGAAAAGCAATGCTGAAGCCAGCCCTGAGAGACAGGCACAGTATAGACAGCGTGTAAGGATATTGCTTTTTCTCGTTGGTCTAATCACACTTCTATTTAGCTCGATTCTAGCTGCATTTTTAGCGAGAAGTATTAGTTCTAGACTACAGACTATGTATGACAATACTATTCGTCTTGCTAACAACAAATCACTGAAGCCTGTCTGCCAAGGCGATGATGAAATAGCCAGACTCGATCAAGTTTTTCACGAGATGGCCGATGACTTGCGCGAAGCAGCAAGAAAGGAGCGTGCCATCGTCGAGGATGCCCGCGACATGATTTGTTCGTTTGATAGTGAGGGCAACTTCGTAAAGGTCAATCCGGCCTGCCTGGAATTGCTCGGCTTTTCGCGAGATGAGATGCTGGCAATGCACTTTGTTGATTTGGTTCAATCTGATCAGGCCGGTCGGGCCCTTGAAGCATTTAGTCAAATTGAAGAAACTGGTAAGTCAGAAAGTATTGAGCTACAACTCAAGCGTAAAGATGGCACCATCATTGAAGCAATTTGGTCTGCTCGCTGGTCTGAGGCTGAAAAATCAATGTTTTGCGTGGTGCATGATATTACCGAGCGTAGAATGGCAGAGCGAATTAAACAAGAAGTGATGAATATGATTACCCACGATCTGCGCTCTCCTCTTACTTCTATAAAAGTCTCGCTCGATATGATCGGTAGTGGAAAAGTCAACCAGCAGCAGGGTGACTACTTGATAAATGTGGCCGCAAGAAACTGCGAGCGCATGATGAATTTGATGAACGACTTGTTAGATTTAGAGAAGTTCAAAGCCGGGATGATGATTGTGGAAAGTACTAGATTTCCGCTCGCACATGCCTTCCAAGAAACTGTGCAGCTCATTACCCCTTGGGCTAGAGAATTGGATGTACAACTGCTAGCTAAGCCTACGGCAGCGTTCATAAATGGTGACGAGGACAAGATTAACCGAGTGCTCACTAATCTTATATCTAATGCCCTCAAGTTCTCACCAAAGGGCGGACAAATTGAAGTTTCAGCTCGTCCTATTGGTGCTTTTGTTGAGATAAGTGTGAGAGACCAAGGGCCGGGAATTCCAGCCGACATGTTAGAGCTAGTTTTTAGTAGCTTCCAGCAAGTCAACTCTGCCGCCAATAAGAGCAAAGGTGGCACGGGTCTGGGGCTGGCTATATGCAAAGCGATTGTGGAGCTGCATGGCGGTGAAATTTGGGTCGAAAGTGAGCATGGCAAAGGTAGCAACTTTAAGTTCACGTTACCGAGCTCTTAGCATTTACCGATACTTATTTTCGCAATGCCAGAGCTAGAAAATACTCATCCATCTGAGTGTCGCCCTGTTTTTCCAACCAGTCAAAGTGTTTCTCTGCTTCAACTTTTTTGCCCTTGCTCAACAGGTCGAGCCCCACATAGCAATGAGCCGGAGTAGCGAAATCATTTCTTTTAATAGAAGCGAACAGTTTTTCTTCATTGCAGAGACCAAGTAGATAAAGCACCAGTGGCTTTGGCCAATCTTCTGAGCAGTGCTTGTTAGCCTCTTGCATAATGGCTTGAGCTTCGGCTTTCTGGCCGGTTCTTTGAAAGGCGCACTGCAAAGCGATTGCACCAAATATGGCACCATGTCCCTTCCACTGAATTAGCTCCAAATACTTTTTTAAATCGGTTTGAGCTAACTTGGCACGCTTGGCGCACAGAAGCAAAAGCCCTCTATGGTAGTAAGAATCAGCCTGTGCTGGATCCATCTTAATTAGTTGGTTATAGCCAAGCAACAGCTTGTCTAACTCGCCGGCATTGATAGACGGTTGCTTTCGCACCTTGCTGCGGGCTGCTGGCGGCAGTATCATCGCTTCATGAATATCCTGCATAGCTTGCTCAAAATCACCAAGGTTTGCCGCCAACATTCCTCTGGCGTGTAGCACTGATTTGTTCTCTGGTTTCAGTTTTAGGTAGGCATCGAAATCGCGGAGTGCTCCAGTTGTATCTTGTACTTTCATGAGAATAGCTGCTCGACCATAGTAGAGATCTGCCAGGCCTGGCGCATAGGCTATGGCTTTGTCGTATTCAGTCAAGGCCAATCGGTAACGCCCTTCGCTGTAGTAAAGGTCGCCTTGCAATTGCCTTGCTCTTGCATCATGAGAGTTAATGGCAATTGCTTTTTTTAGGTCAATCTGGGCTTGCTCGACTTGACCGATCTTGAAATAGACAATTGCCCTCTGGCTATAAGGAAAGCTGTATCTTTCTTTGCTCAATTCAATCGCTTTAGTATATGAAGCAAGGGCTTCCTTTGTCCGACCCAGAGCAAAAAGAGCGGAGCCCATGGTGCTGTAAGGGCCGACAAATTCAGGGCAGATTTTTATGGCTATGGCTGAATCTTGCAAAGATGCTTTGAGATCACCTTGATCGAGAGCGGCTATAGCTCTCATATTATGCAAGTCGGCATCACCTGGATAATACTTGAGAGCTTGATTGGCTACAATTCGACCTTCTTTAAGCCGGCCTTGGCCCCAGAGAGACTTGAATTGCTTGCGATAAGTTTCAATTGGATAGGCCTGTCCGGCCCCCTGAGCCAAGGCTGGAGCAGTGGTTAAGACGGTGGCAGCAATGAGTAGCAGACTCAAGTAATAATCGTGCCGGTAAGTCACCGTGAAGAATTTTGTTCGATTATGCATAGGCGGGGCGGGCTTTTCCGTTTCTCATGTTCAGAGAGAGTGTGGTATTTTTCATTTGTACATATGCCCACCTTTTCTCTAGATCTCTGCTCTTCTTAACCACCGTAACCCGGTTGTGGTCTACCCATCTCTCTTTCTAGGATGAACATAGCGTTGGCCCAGCTACCGTTATAGCGATCACTATAGACAAAATGTTCGAATGCGGCTGGGAAGTCTGTCTGTGAAAGGGCAACTTCTTCAGGGCTATACCAACCAACGAACGATCCATGGACAGTAGCTGGTTGGTAGCCTTCGCCCGGAGGTGGACCGTAGTCAGGGCTATTGCCGCTGCTGTTGCCGCCACTGTTTACCACAGGCAAGCCATCATCGGCAAAACCACTGCTAGATGAGTGGCCTCGGGCGCCTGATTGCCCCCATTCGCCTGGAGGAGCTATGAACTCGTCATTGCCAGAAGCATCTGGCATGTAGCTGCCATGACCGGTGGTTAGACCAGCATCGCGGATGTCCATGATGCCGGCATTGATGCGATGCGCTTTGCTGAAGCCCATATAAGGGGGCAAGCCGTTGACGCCTTCGTCACCGTAGATGTGCTCAGCGTGTCCGCCAGCTTGGTAGACAAAGCTATCCAGGTTGGTTGGAGGTAAGCGTGAATTGTCGGCCAATGCAGGCGGAACAATAAGTAAGAAAAGGCCAATTGAAAACCTGAGAGATAGTTGAAAGTTCATGATGCATTCCTCGCCAACTGGCAACTTAAGTATCGAAATTTGGTCAAACGATTTCATACATTCACTAACGTAATGTGGGGAGTCCAAATCAATGGACCCCCCCCGCACTACGGACCCCCCGGCCTAACTTCTGAGTGCGAACCTCTTGAGGTCGAACTTCATGGCATTAGCCTAATGGCTAAGAGGCAGATTCGGAAGTGACTTAGGTCATTCGTTTTTTGACTTTTGGCTATCGAAGGTGGGTAGCGAAAAAGAAAATCGATTGCCTCGATTGACAATACTTTCCACCCAAATTCTGCCACCATGCAATTCTACAATCGTCTTACAAATTGCTAAGCCCAAACCACTTCCACTCTTGTTTTCAGCGTCTTGGCTGTTAACCTGCTGAAATCTTTCAAAGATGGAGGTGGATAAATCTGCGGGTATAGGGTCCGCTTGATCTTGCACATGCACCAATATTTCATCGTCAACAAGTACGGCTTGAATCAATACTCGACTGTTTGCTGGGCTAAACTTGACGGCATTGCTCAGCAGATTACTTAGTACTTGAATTATTCGTCCTTCGTCAGCGCGAGCTGCGAGTGCGGTGGGCTTGATTTCTATACTGATATTTTTTTCACTGGCCCAGCCAGCTACGGCCTCTTTTGCTGCCTCAAAAGTAGGTTGAACAGCGCTTTCTGCCAATCTTAATCGCAAACCACCAGACTTAGCTTTTTCTATTAACAGCAAATCGTTGATTAGCATCATCATCCTATCAACATTGCCGTCAGCCATGGCTACCATGCGCTGCCCTTTTTCAGTTAAACCTCCCAAGATACCTTTGAGCAGTGATTCGTGCACTACTTTTACTGTCGACAATGGACTGCGTAAGTCATGGCTAACCATGGCGATAACTTCTTGCTTTATGCGCTCAGCCTCTTTTTTATCGCTAATGTCATGTACAACGCAGAATAAGTTTTGAGCCTGTGGTGACCACTTTACTGACCAGAGAGTGTCCACAATTTTGCCGTCCCGACGGGTCATTCTGGCTTCGAAAGTGGTCATCTCGTCAATATTGCGGCAGGCAGCTAGAGCCTCGTTAACACTATCCAAATCAGCTTCAGGTACAAGACTAAGCATGCGCAGGCCGATCAATTCATCCGCTTCGAATCCTAACAGCCGTTCACAAGAAGGATTTACTGCCACAAAGGCACCACCAATATTAATCGAACAAATCATATCCACAGCGTTTTCGGTAATGGCACGCTCTTTGCCAATAGCTTCTTCTAGTGCCCGCACCGTATCATGAAAAGCTTGATCAAGTTGCGCGATTTCATCCCGACCAGAAAGTGGTGGCAGAAGTGTTGCACCTCGGGCCAGGCGCGAAACATTTTGACTGACCCTGCCAATGCGTCCGGTCACTGTGCGACTGAAAATAAATACTACCTGGATAGACAGACCTAGTGTCAATAGGCCACCAATCAAGAGAGCCCATCTGATTTTGCTGCGAATCTCTGCTAACCGTTCTGGGCTTTTTTCGGCTATAGCTCGTTGCAGATCCGACAATCCAATCAAGTCTTGGGTAATTGACTTGCGTAAGAGTTTCAGTATTCTGACTGTAAAGTGCGCTTCTTGCAGCTGACCATTTTCATAGTTTACTCTTGTTTGTTCAAGTAGCTTAATCCCCTCTTTATTGCTTTCTGTGGCGCGCTTTAGCTTTGAGACAGACAATGGGTCTTGGCCAATCTTTTCATACAGATTTTCAAAGCGTTTGACTATGGCGTCGAGCTTTTGCCGGGATGGCACGACAACAAATTCAGCCCCTGAGGTGTTATCGGTCACTGAGCCGTAGGTGTCGTAAACGCTTTTGATCAAATGACCAATATCTTCTGCTACCAATCTGGCATGATTAGCCTGATTGGCCTCCTGTTCTGATAAATTCTGCAGATAAGCCAGTGTACCGAACATGACTATTTCGGAAAGCAAAGGAGCAATGAGGAGCAAGAGACTCTTTTGCGAAAGTGTGAGACTTATGGACAAATACTCGGCTCCGCAGGCAACATCATCTTACTGTTCCACGTTATTGAAGCTGAGAAACAAGTAAGTCAGCGCCCTTGTTGTTCGTTTCGAAAGTTCTCACCTTCGCTGTTAATCAGTCAAACTACGTTTGAACTGACTGCGATTTGTTAAAAAGCCGTTAGCGTTTGCTCTATCGCTCGACGAGCCCTCAAGATAAACTTCTTGGACAACTTTGCCAGTACCAGTAGAGTCGATAAAAGCGCCGATAAATTCTCTTTGTGGTGTGCCGTTGGCATCAACAAATCGCCCTTCAACAACAACACCCGGCATGCCTCTTATCTGTTTGGTGTAAGCTACGTCAAGTTCAAAAGTGGGGGCCGCCGATGTGCCCGATTTAGTTGAATTACTGTACTGATTATCGCCAACGCTTGCCTGCCCGAACACTTGACTAAGAGCTTTTATCTCAGTGGGTGATAGCAACTGCTCCTGATTTGTGGCAGGCTTTTTTTCTAGAATGTTGCGAAAGGACTCTGCCGCCTGGTCGTTAAGTTCGTGGCCACGATAATAGTGATTTATCGTCAAGTCAGGATTTCCCGGTGGTGAGAAAGATTCGAGAGAACTGTTACCTGCTTGACTGAACGGGGTTTTAGACTTGATCCAGCCTGCTGGCGGAGCAATTTCAGCCAAGTTTGGATTAGGGCTAGTAGAAGCAAGCAGTGGCTCGTTTCGTCTGCCTTCAATTGATAAATCAACAAAATTGAACGAAGGCCTTGTCTCATCGGCCGCCGACTTTTCACTTGGCGAAACACTTTCTCGGTTGCGTAGGTCGAACATCACTTTCTCCTAGTTTTTAGGCTGAACCTTTGTACAAATCAGACAGACTCATCCAGCCATCGCTGCTTTTGCCCCACTGATTGTCAATTTTGACGCGTGGTGGATTAGTACTGGTATCAATGTCGCGAATGCAAATCACGTGATTGATTCCGTTCTCTGGGCTTGTGCCACCAAATACGGGGTCGGAGCCATTGACAGCCATAATGATTGGTAGATCATCTTTGGATTTCAAATCTACAAGCTTATCGCCCAGATCTTTCTCGCTGTTGAAAGAAGAGACACTGCCATCTTGGTAATTTGCGCCATCGTTGACAATTAAAACAGAATTGTCACCGGGCAATAGACGCTTAGATTCTTCAGCTATTTCATTAACGGTCAAGCCGCCGAATGGCTCAAGTACTTTTCCTGAAGCATCTGTCCAGTATTCACCCGTATCTGAGCGGCTGCTTGAGCGCCGTTGCGAGAAGTAAATAGGTGGATTTTCTCTCTGGCCGAGGTCATTTAGGGCGGTAACTTGATAGAGTTGCGAGGCGTAACTTCTGGCTCCATCTGATGGTGGAAATGTACGCTCTTCGGCTCCAGGAGTGAGCGAGTTAGTATCGACTTTGATTTGTTTACCATCAGGAGCCGTCCATTGGCCTGTCAATGCTACTTCAGAGATCATTTGTGCGGCTCTAGAAGGATTTTCAGAAAAGGCCATATTCTCCACAGTGGCAACGTTGCAAGTGCCGTGGAAACCCTGATCTACTGACTCAGGATGGGCGGAATGGTGCATGATGCCCTGAGCGGCGTTAATGCGATCTTGGGCTGGTACTGCTCCTGTGTCGCTATTCAGTAATTGAGCTGTAATCTCCATGGTTTTGCTAACTTCTTCCGCACTTAATCCGTCGGTGCTCATGCGCTTTTCTAAATCAGCACAGTCTTGCAAGAAGGCCTGCTTGGCGGCCGGATCGCTGATTTTACTTTCGGCGGCGGCTTGAACATCACGTCGCGCGTTTTCAACACTGACATCTCCGGGCTCCGGATTAACCGGGGGTACATCCGGCTGGACATCAGGTGGGGCTGGCGGTACTTCGGGTGGAGCTGGCGGTACTTCGGGTGGGGCTGGAGGCACCTCAGGCGGTGCTGGCGGTACCTCCGGTGGAGCTGGCTGCACGTCAGGCGGTGCTGGCGGTACCTCAGGTGGAGCTGGAGGCACCTCAGGTGGAGCTGGTGGTACCTCAGGTGGAGCTGGTGGTCGCTTTGGTATAAACCAAGGCCCCGCATCGCCATCGTAGTTTTCATAGATCCAGCCTCGACCATCAAATGGTGTCGGTCCGATGGGTTCAATCGGATAGTATGGAACTGCACCATCTTGACCCTCTGGATAGTAGGGCGTAAAGTCGTCTGGATTAGTTTTGTAATAAGGAAAAGAGCTGTCATTACCCTGTTCTGGGGCAGCGTAGTGCTTTCTTCGACCAATTGCTTTCGACTCAACATCGCTGGAATTGCTGCTGTCTCCTGAAACTGCCGGTATTCCAGATTCAGTAACCTTAACAGATTCAGTACCTTTAATAACTTCTGATCCAGCAGTTGATTCAGGACTTTTTGAAGATTCAACAACCGATCCAGGCAGCGCGTGCGGAGTTGGAGCAAGCAGTTTCCTATTGCAGTCTGTTATCTCAAGACCTGGTAACAGATGGTTGTCTGCGTTTGATGCAGAGATGCCATCACCACGACACTGCGCACCGGGCTTTGAGTTGTCGTCATAGATCTTTCTAAAGTCAATTGAAGACTTTGTCACTTCAGTCGAAGAAGGTTTTTCTACTTCATTGTTTACGAAAACTTCTGGCATGGCTAAGCCTTTTTGCAGGTAAGAAATAATCGGCGCTTGCAGTACTAAGTGCGTTCATCTTAGTTACAGGCAAGGTACAGCAGATGTATCTCAATTCCTAAGGTCGGCATGACTATTGTCACTTCTGATTTCTCGGCAAAACTGGTTGCATAGTAAAGACGTAGATTTGGAAAAATAAAGAAGCGCAACCTAAATATGACAAATGTGCTCTTTCTCCTGAACAATTCGCAATTGATTGAAGAGCTATACTCAGTGTTTGTTCAGTATGGCGATATGAACATAGTTGGCTGTACTAGTGACTCTAATTGTGCGACACAATATTTAGCCAAAGAGCACATTGATATTGTTGTCGTTGATACGACCCTAGCGTTTCTCGATAGCCGTGAAAATATTCAGCAGTTTTTAGAAGGGGCAAGCCAAACACCTATAAAATGGATTGCCATGACAAAAACAATAGCAACTTTGCTGCCGCCCAGCCTGACTGCGCGAGATGGTTCTATGGCTTACGTCAACCCGACTGCTTCCGCCGTAGAACTGTTTCAGGTTTTAAGTCTAGTTGGCAAGGGCTATTTTGTTTGCAAGATGGAGAAAGATACAGATACGAGCTTTGGTCAACTGGCTGAATCAGACGAAAAGTTTATGCCTCAACTCAGCCAACGAGAAATGCAGATTCTTTGCTTGTTGGCGCAGGGACTGCCAAACCGAGAGATCGCTACTGCTATTGGTCTGACAGAAGGAACAGTCAAAAATCATACTAGTAGTATCTTCAATCGCCTTGGGCTAAAAGGTCGCACTCAGGCTGCCCTCTGGGCTAGAACGCATTTTTCAACCGTAGTACTATGACTAGTGATTCAAATTGATTCACAGATATCTAACTCGTTCTCGTCCTTAAAAGAGAGCAGCGGTGCTGGCTAAAGCGGTACTGGTTGAGTCTGGAATACAGATAGTCAATTGAGAAAGATAAGTCTCTAGTTCAAGTACTATATTCATCGACGTAGCTGAGCGATCGTCGTGGTAATAATCGCTAGCTGAATGGATTGCTTTTCCATAGAGTTCAATTGCTTTCATGCTTTCGTGACGAGATCTTGCTTGTCTAGCGCCTTCAAGCAGAACTGCCCAGACTACCAAGCCAGATTGTGAATCAACATTGTTGTACAGAGAGTTGTTCATCTGCTTATCTCATGCTACCTGTCACTGGTGATTCCGCGCCAGGCACGACTACATCACATGATTGAGTTATTGTTTCTTCGTCTGCTAGAGCCGTGAACGCAAGCACTTGGTCTATCAATAGCTGTTTATTTTCTAGAGAGAAAGTTTGCATTGCCTCACGGAAGAGATCCCAGGCTACTTCTGTCTCGCCCTGCTTGAGTTTGTCAATAATTGCTTGTGTTAGCTGCTTATCTGCCATCTCTCTAGCTCCATAGGTGAGTAACCTAAATGTTTTGATGGAGCAATCTTAATAGCTCAGAGAAAGTTAGTGATGTCACGAAAGACATCGATCGATAGTGACTTTAGTCACGGCCATTGACAAAGGTCATGTCTCGGCGATGACCTTTAGGTTAACGCACTTGCCGCAAGGTGAGCAAGGTGAATATAGTAATGTAATGATGCGTCAAGCTTGCTGAGTGCACGCTAACCTTAACTGCATTCGGCAAGTTTTGGCTTGCAGTTGCCCTCTCGCTAGCCGCGCCTGCCAATCAAAGAAACAATATTGGCTTGCATTATTGATTGTAACGCAGCCGGATGGCTGAGCGGCACAGTCCGAACTCAAACGAGCTGGTCAATTTTAGTGTCAATGTTGCGAGAAATTACCATAAAAAAGACAGTCTAGATGTTTACAGAGAAACCGTGACAGCTGGGCATCAGACCGGCTAGTTTTGGGGCACAAACTCAATTTCTCACCAATCACAGCAGGCCTCCAAACCACCTCGCAACTTCAATAGTTTCTAAATCTACGCCTTAATTGCTCGCACTGCCGTCGGGTAATTTCTGCCACCTTCAAGAGGAGAGACTTCATGGCGAAAGGAAGCTACTTCAAGCAGCTATTCTTGCTGGCTACGTGCCTAGTGTGTTTACTGGTCGTAGCTAGCGACAATGTTTTTCAAGGCCTGGTTGACCAAGGCTGCCTGCTATTCCATTGTGGTGACACCATTCCGCAACGGCCCATAGCCTATGTACTGCTCTTCATCAGTCTGACTTTTTTGGTTCGCAACAATCTCAACTACAACACCACTGCTGCGAGAATCTTCATTGGTGGTTTGTTGATTGCTCTAGGATTGCGCTATCTTTCGTGGCGCATCTTTAGTATTGTCGGCCAATGGCAGTCTGATTCTCTGGGCGTCCAACTGTTCTTTCTTGCTGTTGAATTGACTGTGTACACCAACAGTCTGCTCTTCGTTTTGATAACGGCTTGGCCGACAAATAGAAGTGCAGAGGCTGACTTGTTGCAGGTTGATGTTGATGCAGGAAACTTTCTTCCTAGCGTGGACATCCTCATTCCTTCTTATAATGAAGAGGCGCAAATGTTAAGGCGAACCATTTGTGCCGCTCAAGCCATCGACTACCCAAAGGAGCTAGTGAGAGTCTTTCTCCTTGATGATTCCAGAAGAGATCACATTCGTGACCTCTGTCAACAGCTAGGTTGTCACTACGTTAGACGCCCTGACAATTTGGGACACAAGGCTGGTAATGTCAACCATGCTCTTAAGCATGCGAGTCCAGCCATTAGTGCCGACTTGCTGGTGCTTTTCGATGCAGACTTCATGCCTGTTTCGCATTTTCTCCGGCGCACCGTGGGCTTCTTTCAAGACGCAAAAGTGGCGTTGTTGCAGACGCCTCAATTGTTCTATTCAGCTGATGCTCCGCGTCAGAACCTGGGTGTACCTAACTCGACAGCTAACGAGGAGGATCTTTTCTTTCAAGTGATTCAACCTGGTCGTGATCGCTTCAATGCCACCATGTGTCATGGCACTTGTTTTGTTGTAAGGCGCGCAGTGCTTGAAGAAATTGGCGGTCTGCCCACCGAGTCGCTTTGCGAAGATTGGGCTACATCTATAAGCATTCAAGCAAAGGGCTACAAGGTTCCCTACTTGAATGAGCGCCTTAGCTCTGGTGCCAGTGCCATAACTGTGGCTAACTTCGTTAAGCAGCGGTTGCGTTGGGCCCAAGGCACCTGGCAGATCTTGCTCACTCCGCTCAGTCCTCTTAGGGTAGGCGGTTTAACAGTTATGCAGCGAGTCGTTCACATGGCTGGCATTTTGCATTGGATGATGAGCATTTGCTCGGTGATAACGATGCTACTGCCGATCATCTTTTTCACGACTGGCACTGGTCCGTTTCGAATTACCTTAGAGGAAGCCATCGCCTATTGGCTACCTTACTACGGTGCGACGGCATTGGCATTTTGCTGGCTAACGAAAGGCTATAGGAGTTTCTTTTGGTCAGATATTTACGGACCAATCCTTGCTGTGCCGGTCTTTCTTAGCTTCCTAAAGTTTCTTTGGAATCCATTCGGTGGCACCTTTCAGGTGACCCAAAAGAGTGGAGCCCCTGGCGCGCGGTCTGTATGTTGGGCTGTGCTTTGGCCGATTTTGGCTATCCTCGCTGCATATGCCGTCGCAGCGGGTTACTATGCGATCAACTTTATCTGGTTAGAAGTAGATCGTGCTAGCTCGCCGTTGATGATTATCCTCACTGCATACAACAGTATTATGCTGTTTATCAGTGCCTTGGTTTGTATTGATTTGCCTGAGCGCAGGCAATCGATAAGAGTACCTGTAACTGGAACGGTGACAGTAAGCGATGACTTTGGCTGGTCTAAAACTGTCTACCTCGCTGACATATCTGAGGGTGGTGTGTTACTGGCAGAACCTATTGCAGATCAAGCTAAAGGTTCAATCTTTTACCTCAGCATTGCCGAGCTGGGAGTAACCAATCTCGTTGCCACCACTGGTGAAGAAAGAGCGCTAGGGTATACTGTGCTTGTCTTTGACCAACATGCTCTTCTCGACTGTCAATACCGAGCTATTGTTGAATTTCTCTACACCCACCCTAGTCGTTGGGCTAAGCCTGAGGTTAGTGAAGTATCGAGCTTAGCTGCAATCGTTCGCATCCTTATTAACTGGCCTGCGCTAACTGCGCGAAGCCGCTAGTTCTGAGCTGAGAGGAAATGATGAAAACATTTCAGTTGTTATTCCGATTGTTCTTTGGTACAGCCGCTGTAGTATTGCTGGTAGTGTCAGTATGGTGGCTGTTTTTCTCCGTTGACGGCAACAAAGCCTACATCAATGGCACGCTGACTACTCTTAATGCTCCTATAGACGGCACAATTAGCTTGCCCAAGCTGACGCCGACTGACCCCATTAGTGCAGGGGAGAGAATAGGAGAAATTACCAATCCCCGCGCCGCTCAGATTGAGTTTGAGTACGCAAAAGCCCGCTCAGAGCATTTACAAGCTCAGCTTCGTCATACATCTTTGCAGGTCAGTCTGCAGGAGATGCAAGAACAGTTGGCGGAGACATTGGTACGCGTTGCTAGCGAAACCAAGCTCAACGTTCAGCTGGTGCAGGGCGATATTGAAAGGACAAAGCACGAGCTTGAAGCTTTGAAGGCCTCCGCTCGTACGGCGGGTGACAAGTGGCGCCGAGTTAGTGATCCTCGGGTAAGGGGCGCACTTTCTCAAAATGAGCTTGTCGAAGCGCAAGGGGCGAAGGATTCGGCCAATGCTCTGGTTACTGCCAAGCAGGCAGAACTGACAGCACAAACAAGTCGACTTGATGCTGCTAAGCACGGCTGGGATGCACAAGTGCGTCAGCGCACATATTCGTTCAATGAGAAGGTAAAACTAGAGCGCGAAGTAAAGGAGCTTCAGCGCGAAATTGGTGAGACTGCACTTCAGGTTAAACAGCTAGCCGCGAGACTTGAGAGCGCTGAGCAACAGCTCAACCTGGCAAAGGCGGCTCCGTTGACTAGTCCGATCGCTGGCTGCATCTGGAGTGTCGATAGGCGCGACGGCTCGGTAGTAAAAGCTGCCGACACAGTGGTTCAGATCCTCAATCCAGAAGACCGCTGGGTGGAGGCTTTCGTTCCGGAGTCTCAGGCTGATCGACTAAATGTTGGTGACAAGGCTGAGATCAAAGTGCCAGGTCAACGCCAGACATGGTTCGCCTACATCGAAGGTGTGCGAAGTGGTGGCGGCAGAGTGATCACCGGTCAAGATGTTGCTTACCCGCCTCCTGAGCGAGTACGCAAAGAAGTGGCAGTAAGGCTCCGTTTTGACGCCGAGGCTCCGCACTTTTCTGCTCAGGATTTTTACGGCGTGGGTAAGGCCGTCACTGTCGATTTTGCCGGGGCAGGTTCGCTATCCGGCTGGCTCAGTTTGGTCGGAGAGAGTGTTCAGACCAAGCTGCATGCAGTTGCGGTTTTCGGTTCGGAGTTTGCAACGGCAATGTCTTTGGACGGGACGATGAACTCATCGTTCTCAGTCTCTGCCAACATTGCCTTCTTGTTTGCTGGTATGGTCTTTGGTTCGCTGTTTCGCTCATTGAAGACCAAGACTTCTGCTACTGCGAGTTTTGTAGAAGCTTATGCTGGTGCAGGCAGCAGTCTGTCGATACAAACAGTGCCTCCTCGCACCTCCACGATCTTTAATGCCAGCACCACTCTGAGCGCTCCTGAGCGACTGTTCCGAGAGCCACCAGTGTCTTCTACGAGTCCATCGGCAAGCGTCAGGCAAGACCACGAAGGCACCAAGAAATTTGCCAAAACCAAACGGAAAAGTCGCCCGCACAAAGGAGGAAAACGGAAGTAGGGGAAGGATGTAGCCAAGCGAAAACTGAGAGCCTGTTCTTTATGCTCGAACAGGCTTTTACGATGAAACTAAACAGTGAGTGGCGCGATGGAAAGACGAAGTTGGAATTGCTTCAAAAATATGCTCACTTCAGTTTTTGGAAAACCTCAACTGAAGGTAGATTTTGCAGACAGACGGCAGATGGAGGATGCGGTCATTTGCGCGATCAAGAACTTCGACTTGCTGAAGGGCCAAAATACCTACATCACGGCCGAAAGCCTTGATAAATTGAAGCAAATTGGCCCAGCTCTTCCAGGCTTGCAAAATGCACTTAAGGAGGTGCTGCAAGAGAATGGGCGAATTGTGCGAGTTGAGAGAAGCATAAGCGAAAGATGGGCCTACATCTCGCTTCCCGCAGGCGGTGCCATTTACTGCATCCCCGAAGTTAAGAGGATAGCGGTATATGGCGCTAGCCTTGAAGAATTGGAAAGCTGGATTAACTCCTGACATAAAGTCAGGCCTTCTGTGCAAAACCTGCCAGACAACTACCCCAGAGAGATCTTACCGGATGAATAATCTTGCCCTTGCTGTGGCCTTTGCCATCGCTTTAATGATAGTACTCGGCCCATGGCTAGTTTTCATTTTGCGCAGCGAAAAGCAAAATTGCTTTGAAAATACTGCGCTGATTGTGCTTGGTTCAAAACAAATTCGCTCCAGACTGGCTGACATCCGTCTGCAACTGGAAAGTAAATTGTCGAACGCCAAGGCCGCTTCAACAGCCAATGGTGCAGATAGTGTCAAAATCAGTCAGATACCTAGGCCATCAGCACAAATTCAGTTTTTGACTGAAGCCGAGACAAGTATCTTTCGTGCGCTTGAGAAGGCAAACACTTATGTAGTGATTGCCATACCCATGCAGGCCAATGGTCTTACCGTAAGCGAAAGAGATTACTTACTTATGCGATCAGTTGAAGCGCTTAAGCAAGTAAGCAAAGCCAGACGTGTGCTAAGAAAGCTTGAGGAAGATTTGAGTATTGCTGCTGAACAAGTGCCAGTCGGCTTCTGGTAGGTAAGAGCACCAGCTGCAGCCAGTTGACGACGAGAAGCCATTCGGCGCTCACACCTCCGCGCAACTAGGAAACATTGATGAAACGCAAAGCCATCCACGTTGTAACCCAGCCTTCTGCGGAAAAGCCCAGGCTGGAGAAGCTTCTGAATTTGTCCAAATTTGGCCTTCAAGAGCTGGCCGAAGCTAGCGAAATGCAGCTCAATGCTCCACCAGTGGTGAACAGCGAACTGCTCTTGCTCTCCGGTGCCGTTATGGCTCTAGAGGGCATTCTTAACCGGCTAGAGCTTGACTATTTCAGCGCTAGCCTTTCTGCTGATGAAGCTGTAATTGATAATTTCTATGGGTATACCGATCAGATTCTCTTTCTGTGTAAACGCGCGCTCACGGCCTCAGCGTCAGAGATAGAGATTGAAGAGTTGACCATAGACGAATTAGAGAGTCAATTCGAATTGAATCAGCGAGAGCCACTATCAGGAATGGCTAGAGAGCTCGAAACCTATGTTCTAGCGGTAAGGATGCTGTTTCAGCTGGTCTGGGAAGAGAAACACGAGCAAGAAGACTTGGGAAACTCATCACACATGCTCCACTAAGGAGAATATTGCGACCATTCCTGAAAGCAAATCATCGTGAGACTGTGTATTTAGCACACCGCTGCTTACCAGGCAAAAGGACTGTGTCTTTTCCGGCGGGTGGCAAATTGTTGAGGACAAAATGGACATTGTTCTCAACCCCTTCAACCCCAACCCCAATCCCAATTAACCAAGAGCAAATCAATCATGAACAAGCACTCCAAGATCGTTACCCTGGCTGCCGTTGCCGTCTTCACCGCTGCCCTTTCCCAAGCGGCATGGTCCGGTAATTTCGCTCACCAAGAGCAAGGAGCCTTCCAGCACGGCGGGCGCAACTACTCTGATCAGAACCAGGAGGTATACCAGTATGGGGCCTCCAACACTTCGACCCAGTCTCAGTACACCTATCAGTCAAACTAGTAACAGGGCCGGTCACCAGTAGGTGACTAGTTACTCGACGGCTTGACCCAAACAAAGTTGGGCGAAGAATTTGCCCAACTTTTTCTTATTACCCTGCCTCAGTAATTGCTTCCAATTACTAGGCAGGTTTTCGCATCAGTCGCATCAATCATCCGGACCGGCAGTATTGATAGGTCCGATCCAAACCCAGGCAAGATGAGAATTACCAATGAACGAATATACATCCGACGGACTGCTCATTCGTACCCGTCCAAATGGTTCCCGATACGTAGTTGAGGGAGATGGAACGGTTAAGGATATCGCTACGAGTAGGCCAAATTGGGATGTCGGCCCGACGCAAAAGGATGAGCAAGGACGTTGCTACCGTGCCACTCCAAACCTTCCGGCCAAGCGCCGTTATGTGAATTGCACGTCGCATTGAGTCGCAACCCAACCCAACCAATCCCAGCCATCAATGCAGAAAAGGCATACAAATGAACAAGACAAGCAGTGACATCATCGCTGAAATGAACGCCAAGATCGCTCAATTGAGCAGTCAGTTGGAACAAATCAATACCACGCTGCACCATTCGATCTCCGCTGGTCCGATCGCAGCACAATCTAAGCGTCTCGTGGCTAAGGCTCTGGCTAACGATGCCAACCATACCTTGCAGCAGATTGCTGAAAGCACTGAGTTGTTGAAGCCACAGCAAAAATCTGAGGACAACGCAGCAATGCCAGCATCTGAAACAGGTCTGCTAGACTATCTGGGCGAAATGGTTGATGTCATTCTGGAGACGATTGCGCAGGCTGCGGCTGAGCAGTTTGGCATCGAGCCAGCGGCGATCGAACCTTTCTTGATTGAGCACAATAGCGTCATGTTGGAAATTGTCGCAGACATGCTCGATCAGGCCAGCGCAAAGCTCACCGAAGCGGCAGTGATAGAGGAGCAGGAAGTGTCTACCAAAGAGACAGTCTAACTAGAAATAACGCTTCACCAGAAGGTGACTGGTTACTCTAAGGCTTGACCGAGACAAAGTTGGGCGAAGAATTTGCCCAGCTTTTCTCATTTTCCCTGCCTAGTAATTGGAAGCAATTACCTAGGCAGGTTCTCAAAGCAAACAGAGGTTAACATGAAGAATTCGCGCACAGTCTTGATTCTTGCCTGTCTTTTGGGTAGTGCCAACCTGGCTTTTGCTGACGGTAATGTCAGTAGAAATGAGAACATCAATGGCTACAATCCCGACAACTCTAATGTCAGCGCCAATGAGAACACTGGCAACTTTGGCCAGACCCAGTTTAACGATGGCCACCCGACGTCGAATGCTAGTCAAACTGCCATTGGTGGGCAAATTGTTAGCAGCGGTAAGTCTTGGAATACAGTTGGTGCTCCAGCCAATGCCATTAGAAGCGGTGATTGTGCTGGCGATGCTGAAGGAATATCGCTGTATAGTTTTTTAGGCGGCGTTGGCTACAGCAAATCATCTGAGTCGCGTACTTGCCGCATTAATCAGACCATCGCTCTTACTTGCGATAACGCTCAGGGCTACATTCGGTCTGGCGCTGCCATGGTTAAAGACAGTGATACATCAGTTTCGGCTGCGGGCAAGCACCTCTTGCGTTTGGCGATGAATATGGCGGAGCTTTGCATGAATGGATTGCATAATAATCCCATTAATGTAGAACTGGCATCCGCCACTGCAGGCAGTGACAAGTCTAAGCTTCCGTCGAGGCCTAGACAGCAAGAGCCAGCTGTTTCTTCTGTCTGGGAAACCTTTGATCGGTAGTGATTTTGCATTGGTGCTATAGAGAAAGTGCTTTAGGCGCAAGAACTGATGTATCCAGCGACCACCGAGCAGGTGGTCTAAATCCAAGCAACCGGAGAATTAACAGTGACAGAATACACCGAACACACATCTGATGGCCTTCGCATTCATAGCCGTCCTGATGGTTCAAGATTCGTAATTGAGGGAGATGGGACGGTTAGGCACATTGCCACCTCCAGGCCCAATTGGGATGATGGCCCAACGCAAAAGGATGAGCAAGGTAGCCCCTATCGTGCCACTCCCCGGCTTTCTTCCAAGCGCCGCTATCTGCCTGGTCGGTGAGCTTTCAGCGTAACGAAACACAATAGGAGATTGGAAATTGATTGAGTACCACCTTGTTCAACTCTTCTCCGAGTAATCGAAAAGTTGTAATTAAGCCTCAACCACTTAGGAGTGCAAGCAAGATGAACACATTTTGTAGGCAGGTGGCAAGTGAATACACTATCGCAGCGGGTGATGTCATCCGTTCTGCGCGGTTTGTATTTGGCATGAAGCCGTGCTATTTCGAGACAGTAGAGCCAGTTGGTGAGTTTGAGATTACGGTTGGGTTTGATCAACCAGTTCGATTGTATTCGGCCGAAGATCGGCTCGGATTGGATGCTACTGATTTTTCTCGTGGTGAAGCTCTATTTGTCGTTGAGCACGTTTCATCGACTGGCGGACCCGATTTCGTTCCCGGGGGCAGATATGTAAAAGCCCGTCGCTTAAAGGTCGATGGCTCAAGCGATCCACAGGGCGAAAAGATTATTTTTTGTATGAACGGATGTCTTTCACCTTCTATTGAAGAAGTTGAGCTTGTCCGTAGTCATCAGCATCACAACCATAGGAGCACCTATGCCGCTATGTAAATCATGTACAGCGAAGAGCACACTTAATGTGCCTGGTAGCTGTCAAAATTGCAGCGGATTGACCCTGTACTTCGCCCATACACTGTGCGATGCCTGTAGCTCGAAGTTCGATGAATGTCAGTGGTGTCGTGCCGCTCTGAAGCAGGCTAGCTCTACACCCAGTGTCAGTCCAAATGGAGTCTTCTACACGACTTGTCGTGATGGAGACAATGGCAAAACTTTCAAGAAGCTCAGACGGGGGGAGCATATTCATGTGATCTTGGCCGAAGATCAGAATGCCTGGATAGAGTGGTATTTCAAGCGGCCTCTATCAAGTAATTTTAGGCTGGTTAGCCATGGCGGTTTTGTCCCCGATCAGAGCAATCCGCAGTTCGGCACTCGCCAGTTTATCTTCGATATTGTTGGCACCGGTATTGCCACAATAGAGTTTGAACAGCGCCAACGGACCTGGACTTGGTACGCCAACCCATCAAGCACGATTGGTCAGGCAGTTCAAGGCGGCAAAACCTGGCAAGCGAGCTTCGACATCACCTAGCGGAGGGTGCTAAAGCACTACTCATAGTCCAGGGGCTTCTGCCTCTGGGCCTTAAATTGACAAGGTCAGAGACCTTTTTAAATGAGGATGGAAAATGAACAATATGTTTACTGTCGCTGCTGATGATAATGCACTACGTGTTTGCGGACGTGGTGCAGTTGCTCTGGCAACCATATTGCTTCGCGATCTTGAACCTGAGGCAATCGGAATCAAGCTGGTAACAATCGGTGAAAGTAATTCCGATAGTGTTTGCATAGGCTTGGAACTTCCGGAGTTCGTTTACGAACTGAACGATGGATGGAAATGGTCGGCAAGGATGATAAATAGTAAGGGCAGAACATGGCTGATTAGTGCGGGTTGGGTCTTGAACAGTCAACACCTGGCACGCATTAAGGGGCTATATTCTGTTAACGGTGCTGGAAGAGTCAAAGACTATTTGTAATTGAGGTTTGATTGTCTTTAAGAAGGAGTGAAAACCATGATTGAACAAACCACCTTAGCACCGCTAGGCGTGAATCAGACTACCCCATTGAGGATTAGTGTTCGCCGTAAGGCTAGTGGTGGCTGGCTCTCCTGCGTTCGCAGGGCTCCAAATGGTTTCCCGCCCACTGACGCTATGATCGGCGAGAACACCGAGAGTGAGCCATTGGACATGCCATCCACATTGATGCCTGATTGGCATGTTGATCTTTTTGCCGTCAGTGTTTCAAGTGACGGAACTATCTGAAGACCAAGGTGGTCTGCGCCATTGCCTATAGCGTCGAGTTATTACGCTGAGTAATCGCTTGATCGGCAATGCTACAGTCTCCTCCCATAGAGCTATTGGCGAGCTTGAGAGCATTACTCAGGAGAGCAGAGACTATTGCGCAAGAAGATTGACGATACTGGCAAGTCGTCTGTGATTCGCACCGTTAATGGTGTCGTGGAAGAGTCAGAGTCGTGTGACCAAAGTCACAGCAAAACGTGACGAATAGGTTAACGCAGCTATCGGTGCCTGAGCAAACTCTGCATAGCGATGCGCAAGAGCGCTAGGACCAGTAGGCTTTACTAGTGATGGCGCTTACGGAAAATGCTTTTTGAAAAATCGCTTTAGTGCAAGCTGCGCAGGGACGACATTGGAGAAAATGGGGCAGTGAGAAGTGATTGTGAAGCAGCAAAACGGAGCCGTGGCAATGTCTTGAATTGCCTCGTCCTAGACTAGCCTGACTCGATTGTTAAGAGTTGATACCTAATTTACCTTGCTCTGGATGTTTACAGTGATTCGACTTTCCACTCTGTTTCATGTTGTCTGAGGAGATAACTTTGGTTACTTTCAGAATTACCCTTGAGCAGATGCAAGAGAAGCATAGGGCTCTGACTGGGATGCTCAGAACGCACCAGGTCGAACTGGCGCAGAAGATTAACACTGGCCCAGCAGCTGCTCAGGCAGCTCGTATGGTTGCATTAGCCTTGGTCGAGCAATCACATTCACTTCTTGATCAAGTGAATAGTTCAATTGAGCACATGAGTCGGCTTGACCACGCTCGTACCTTAACGGCAACAATAGAGCCACTTCTCTACGAGCGCACTGCCATCCTTTTATTGGTGCTGAGAAAACTTGTCCGTATGGTAAACGAAAAAATCACCCAGGCGAACAACATCACTGCACGTGCAGAGTGGCAGACCATTTGGGAGAAATTCAATGCTTCTTACGAAGGCGAACAAAGCGATGCAGTGCGGTGCCGAGGTGAATTCAATGGTTGATGGTCTGGTCGCCACCAACACTTACTTTGGCCTGCGCACGGTTTTGTGTCCGCGATGCGGCAAACCTGTAGATCTTGACCGAAATGGTCAAATCTATCCCCACAACGAACCACAACCACAACCACCACAACAAAAGGTATGAGAATGAAAATATTCGCATCGGTAGGAATCGTCGGTTTCATCATTTGGCTGAGCATTACTGGCGCAGTACTTTACACCTGGGGTACTGGGGTAGTCTATGGCTTTAAGCATGGCATCGTTTTAGGCCTCGTTTCGCTGATTCCTCCAGTCGGTTTTATCGAGGGTTTATTGCACCTGCTTGGAATTCTGCAATAACACCATTGAGTGCCAATAAAGTAAGACATCACCAACCTTAAAGTGGTTTTGAGTCATCTGCAAAAGGCGCTAGGCCGAATGGCGGTGCAGAACGACCCAGATCTCTTTGAGTTGAACCTCTTCGTTTGCACGTTTCAATTAGTCTTGAAGCGTGCTCGTGAAGTGTCTAAGTCCACCAAACCACAGTACTAGGAGAAGCAAACACCATGACGACTAAAAGTTCGCAGTCAGTAAGTTTAACGACTAACGTTAGCGAAGCGGAAAATGGTAAGACGATTACGGTTCAGGCTGGTTCAAATTTGGTTATCACCCTCCCTGGCAACAGAAGCACAGGGTATTCATGGAGTGTAATTAATGTCGTCTCCAGTTGTTGCTCTGGGCAATCGGTAGAGCTGCAAGGTCAGCCTGTTTACACCACTGCCTTTGTTCCGGGCGGTTGTAACGTCGTCGGAAGGGGCGGCTTTTACCAGTTCACTTTCAAAATTCCACCACTATGCGTCTCGACCATCGAGTTAGCATATCAACGACCCAGGAGTAAGTTAGCCGACAAAACCTTTAAGGTGACAATAAAACATTGAAAGCTAAAACGCTCGTAAGCGATGAGCTTATGATGATTCAAGGCATAGTTGATCAGATGCACATTTTGCATTGGGGGAGGCCAGTCAATCTTGAAAGTAAGATATATGTGCAGTTTCGTCAGATCGATGAGGATTTCCTCCTTCTGTCACCAGCAGGCTGCTTGGTTGAACGTTTTTGCGAAGCCACCCAAGTGCGCCACTATGGAGTAGGAGATGAAATTTTTTCGGCATTCGCAGCTAATCATAGAATGTTGTCATCGATTTACAGTTCGAGGCAACACTCTAGCCGTCAAGGATGCGCAACGATGGCTGACCTGTTTGAAGGCAACGAGGTGGCCTATGTTGTACGCACCTTTGCCATTGATTGGTTTGATCGAAAGTTTGAACCAAAAATCGATGTAACCCGTCAGAGTCATAGGTGCCTTGGTCTGGTAGACAGTGAGTTTCACATTACAATTTACCAGCGCGCAAGCAAAACTCTGTTCACTCCACCAGCGAAATTAGGGCTGGTGGCTTAACTCAAATCGAGGAACTGTAATGGCTATAACCGTTGTTATCGGTTTTCTGCTTGGTGGTTGCCTAGCATACTTTTGTGCCGTGCTTTTTAGGAGACTGATTGCTAGTACGTTTCGACTGGGTACTGATGAATTGGCTGAGGTCAAACGGTTGACTTCCTATCTTGCCGTTTTAGCTGCATTCGTGTCTGCATTTTATGGGGGCGTAGTCGGTCTTCGAGCCGCTATGCTAGCTGTACTGGTCGTCTCCATAACCATTGACTTGATAGTAATTCTCTGGTTTCTGGTAGCAAAGCTCTTGGGTTTCTTTCGAAATGCCCAATAAACCTTCGCGCCACTCCTTGTCAGAGTCGGAAGAGTTGAAAACCATTTGTAATCGTGGTTTCGATAATCTTTGCGACCTGCGCACTCGATTGACGGAGAAAAACTATGATTTCGGCATTAATCACCATCGGCTGTGATGGCGACGTAGCTGAATACTTCATGGAAGGCCCGGAGACAGTCGTTCGCATATTTGACCTAGCCGAGGCTCAGCTAGTTGTTTTTACAACTGAACCGACAACGGCCATAGTGCTGGCTGATGGCGAAGAGACCTTGCATCAAGCAATTGAGCCCGATGAGCGCTATCAGTTTGCTGTGCAAGCCTTACTGCCAACACGAGGGCAAATTGGTTTCGACTTCATGCCTGTATTGAAGTTCTGTGGCAAGTGGGCTATGGGCCTTCGCAATTACAACTTAACTCATTCTTTGCTTGGTGACCAAGTCGAGAGCCGTGGCTTTTTAGCTTCGTTCTTGCTGGAAGTTAGGCAAGGTAATTGTTTTCGTGGCCCGCTTCTGGCTACCTACAACTTTCTACTGTTGGAGAATAGTTTCTTCGACGAACGGCTGAGTCGCTTTATTGGTGAACGTGCAGGACCATCGTCTTTTCGCTAGAAAAGAGACTCGACCAGCACGGTTCTGCGCTAAATCGAGCGGCGCAGAATTATTCACTTAGCTCGAATAAGCCTCTAACACAATCCAAGGTCAATCCATGATCACACTGAAACCGCAAGATGTTGTTTCCTTCTTCTCCGATGAAGCCGCCCGTGTCAGTGACGAAGTCATACACATTTGGGCTTTGCTCACCGAACGAGTACCTTTTAGCGGCCGACCGAAGCACATTATTCGTGGGTACTTCATCACCAAGATTGCAGCGGGTGACGAAGCTTTTATGAAGAAGGTCGCTCAGGCCTTCGAAGATATGGGTGAGGGGTGGAGCGCCAAGATTGACAAGGTTCACGACATATGCGGTAAGTACTCACAGTTTACGCTCACCCACAAAAGCTTCGAGGCTTTCAATTCTGGTGGTGACAGGCGTCGGAGTGAGTCTTATGACGATGACGATCTTGGTCGATAACAACTCCGGTTCTATTACCTAACTCGAGTGGACTAGTTCCGCGATCGGGTTTGGTTTTCAGCTTGAACTTAAATGGCGTCGGCGCATCGGTCCAACTTTTGGACTTTGCGCCGACCTCTTGCAACTATTGGAGATTCTTGAATGTACACTACCGATCTCACTGTCATCACCGATCCGCATGCTATGGCCTTATTGGTAATCTTGGTAGGCGTCGTCTTAGTCTGGAGTATTCGAAGCTGGGTCGTCTTGATCCGTGGCATTCGCAGACAACCCGCTAAGAATGTTCCGGTCGATGTTCCCCCTTCGCTAACTGTCGCACCGGATAAGCCTTGGCCGAAGTTCGTCGACGGCATCGTTCAGCGGTGTGCGGCTCGTATGGTTGCCGGACAAAGCTATGTGTCTATCATCGTTGATGGTAAGGCTTATCACGAGACTACAGCCCCGCAGCCGGCTCACGATCTTCGCGTGCTGAGCCTTCTACAACCGGGTGACAAGGTTTACTTGGTCCTAGAGCGTGGAAGCATCACCGAAGTTATTGTTGGTTTCTGAGCTTGCCAGGCGGCCTGTAAAAACTTTTGAGGAAAAGTCATGATCAAAAATCCAGGATTTCTCGTTGTTCCTGCATACATCGCAGGCATAACTTGTGTTGCGGCAGCGTCTCAGCTGTTACCACAGCAGCTTGGGATGCCAATTGCAGCAGTGCTTTCTATTGCCATGCTCACCTTCTTCTCGCTGGTCCATAGGGCTTTAGACGACGCCATCGAGCTCCACCTTGTTTTCTGGGGCGTCGCCTTCGTCGCAGCCTGTGTGTTGAACGGCACTGTATTTGACTCTATCCCAGGGCCAATGGTGGTTCTCGAACCCAAGATTTCTTGGTGGCAGCTAGCATTTGTTGTTACTCAACAAGTCTTCTACTTTGGTATCCATGCCTTCACTTCAGAGAGTCAGTAAGTAGAACATGATCGGAAGAGGAACGGCGGATGCCGTTCCTCTTTTCCGATTTCTTGCACTTTTTTAGATCTAGCCCACTTTTTTTTTGCACTTTTTGCGCTTTTTTGCACTTTAAAATGACTGCAGCAGCGGGCAATTCTCATTGTCTTTAATCATCTACAGAAAGTCGCTCCTTTGACAATCTGTTGGAATCTCAACTCACTAGAGAACCAGCTTAAATTACTTTTGTCACTGTGCAGCCTATACCCCTGCGGCTAATCTATTTTTGTGGGTCGACACTTGTGGAATTGCAGGAGAGATGATCTATGAGCCATAAGCAGAACGAGGAGAAGCTAGATAGGTCAAGTCAGACAGAATTCAACCCTGGTAAATTCACCTTCGATCTTTCCGCTGTTTCGACCACCGATGTTAATGCCGCACTCAGCGCTAGCGATAAAGATATAGAAGACGCCGCAGTTAGTGACTTACAGAGGATGGAAGTAGTTGATAGCCCCTTAGGATAGGCATTGAACGAGCGTAATGAAAACTCCAATGATTTTATAGGTCGATAGTTGAGAAAATGTAGGAGAGTTATTCAATGAAAGATATGCAGAATGAGGGGGCGATGGATAAGTCAACTCTGACAGAATGCAACCCATGCAAGTTCACGTTTGATGTCGCGCCCACTGATGTTAAAGCGGCCCGCAATGCGGGAGATCAAGATAAGAACAATACAGCAGTCAGCGACTTGCCGAAGGTCGAGATTGTTGATGGCCGCTCAGAGAGGTCATTGAGTGAGGGGCGAGACAACTCTAGTAATGCTCGTCAACCAAAGGAAATATGCGCGAACCCAGATGCACGGGATTGGACTCCGATGAAGTGCGATGAAGCGGCTAAAGATTCGAAGCCGGTGCTGGGCGACATGACGCCACCACAGTCCGAAAAAAATCTAAGTGGCGGTGTTAGAGACATCTGTAACAACCCTGATGTCGGTGATTGGGCTCCTGTAAAGTGTGACACTTCACCGAAGCAACTAAAACAATGACCTAAGGCCTTGTTCGCCTCGGAACTCTTCTTCGTGCTGCCTCAGTTGGCCATCTTAAAGAAGAAAACAGCTATCGTTAGTGAGGTGCCATACACTGTGGTCCTAGTAGGCGGTGCTGGAAATGCTCAAACTCACAAAACTAAGTGCCTAACTTGGCTGACATGATGCAGTTCTTTTCAGTCGTCACTCATCGTCAGTCGATGATGGCCGAGAAGGTCACTTTTTGTCAGAACCGTGTACCTCAAATAACAGTATATTGCCCTGACTATCTCTGTCAAGAACTAAATCAGCCCCAGTGCCCTTAACTTCATTGGCGTCAATTGTGGAAAACAAACTATTTTTTTTCGCCTGCTTTCGTGCGGAATCGGCTTCCATCAATAATTCAATAGCGCAAGTGGATATTTGACTGACTGCCTTTTCTTGATCAGTGTCAAGATTATTTGCAATTTCTTTGGCGCCCTCAGCGGTATCACAAAGCTTGCTCATAGGTATCTTTCCTTGAGGTTACATAACGGAAAATCCGATCTAAACACTCTCTTTGACAATCGACAATGGTAAATATACGCAGCATCAGCTATGCCGCACGATATGAGGCTTTGAGGCAAGCAAGTCACAGAGCCATTTCGCGTTTCAATAGAGAAACTGATATCAAATACTCATCTAGCCGTTTATCACCGTTTGATTGCACCCAAGCAAGATGTTGCTGAGACAAAGCGCGTTTACCGCGAGCGAGGGCGACGATTCCGAGAATACAACGAGCTCTGGTCATCGCCGAAACACTGCTTGAGGTGCTAATTAGCTGCTTCTCCTTGGATGAATCTTTCAGATAACGCAAAGCGTTGTAAATAGGGCTACTTCCTGCAATGCGGCTATTCGCCTGGTAAAGAAGCACGCTTGAAAGCTCTGGGCGACCACTCAACAAATCGGCAAGACGACAAAAGACAACGGCGTGATAAGGCGCCTGACCCTGCCAATCAACACGTTCGACATAGCGCTTAAAATCAAGCGCTGCGGCCCTATATTTGCCAAGGCAGAGGAAGGCAATTCCTCTGCCGTAATAAGACTCGGCATCGCCATCTCCCTGACAGAGTAAACCACTGTACTCATCAATTTCTTTAGACTTGTCTGAGATAATAATATCGCCAAGAAACTCATCATCAAAACCACCTCTCTTTCTGGTCTGTAGGCTCGAACCAGAAGCACCAATTGGCTTTTCACGACGCGAGGGGTTGACTGACGCAATTGCAATAGGCTTAACCGTAGGCGCTACTGTCTTCTTAGCCGTATTTACTTTAGTTGAGATGGCAAGTTTTACCAGAGGGTTACTCTTTTTAGAAGGCGCAGTGGTGACATTTTTACTAGCCACAGCAGCAACCGAAGATGGTGCCGACTGAGGCTCCTGGCTGACATTTTTATTTTTGCCCTCTAGCTCATCCAGCGCTTCGAGTTTGCCATACTCAATCATAGCCTCTTCAAACCGACCTAATTTTGTAAGACAATTTGCCCGGCCATTGAGTATGTATCTGATGAGAACAGGATTTTGATTGTGGACTTGAGCCATAGCATAACTGGTAACAGCCTCATCAAGCCTTCCCAGCCTCACTAAGACCCTTCCTCTCCAAAAAAAGCAGTAGTTCATGAGAACTGGTGGCAATCTTGGTGCAAATTTAATGCCATAGTCAAAGTCAGTTAGCGCTTTCTCAAACTCTCCCATACAGGCGAACACATAACCACGAAGTATCATCCCACGGCAGTGCACCAGCGGGTGGTCGCCTTGCGTATCAAGATAAGCATTCCAAATATCGAGAGCATCCTGGTATG
This sequence comes from bacterium, assembly GCA_018062085.1. GTDB lineage: Bacteria > Cyanobacteriota > Vampirovibrionia > Obscuribacterales > Obscuribacteraceae. The sequence continues at coordinate 51,606 of JAGOSY010000017.1, forward strand.
AGCCCTTTTTGATCAAGCTCTTAGCTTTATCACGCACAGAAATATAGCCTTGTTTGATCTGCTCATATTGTGCTTCTCTTCTAGTCTTGCTATTCAATGCGTAATTCGGACTTTCTTGCGGAGGAGAAGTAATTCCAGTCTGCGGCAAGGCACCATCGGTCTGTAGTGGTTGCGTCTGCGGCAATACGGCATCAGTCTTTACTTCTTGAGGCTTCATTTGCTGAGACTCTATTTCTTGCACCTGCGCTTCAACTGCTATTGGCTGAGCGATGAGACACTGGGTCAATAGTAAAAGCGAAAATACCCCTCTAGAAGAAGACAAGCTTCTACTTCCAAATCTCTTCACTTTCGGCTCCTCTTCACTCAGCATAAGCTTTGATTGGCTCTGAAACTTAGAAGCAATTCTTGTTCATGCTTTGGTAGCAACAAAAACTCAACATTTACTAATTAGCAGCCTCATTGTATCAGGTGGATCGTTTGCGAGATAAGTGACTAAAGTCATGATGAACGATCTGGTCGGCTGTGGTATGAATAAAATATTGCAATTAACAAGCCATTTCGTTTCAGTTCATTTTAGACCGAGGAATCTCTAAACCTAGGATAAATAGGTCTCCTGGCATCACTTAGTCGCGTCCAGGCTTGGCTCTAAGAGGACAGTAAATATGAAACTTCGACGTCAACGAGGAGCAACTCTGGGTCTTGTAGCGGCGTGCATATTCATCGTAATTCTAGTGGGGGTTGGGTTTTTCTTCCTCTCCGAAATAATTGGTGGGGGTAGAGAGGTCGCCAACGCTACTGACGCCGGTGTTTTGAATGTAGCTAAACAAGCAGTAAGAAGAGGTGCTATTCAGCTGACTGGTGCCCTCGTCGCTGAATTCGGCGAACTGACCGAACCTCCAAACAGCAAAGTAGACTTAGTTACATATAACCGTCTTGTCGCCCAAACTCTGATTGTAGGCAAGAATGCAGAGAGGCTAGGGGGACCAGCCGTAGGCCACGCTAACCAGTTGAGATCAGATGTGAGAGCAATCGGTTTAGCCCTCAAAAACAATTTGACCTCAGATCCCAATTTTGCCACAGACTTCTCCAGCATTGCTAGCCAAAACAACACAAAAATGTGGGATGGCCCAGCAGTTAGCTTAGTAGGTGCTGTCAACACTGGCTACATGAAGACTGGAAGTTCAACCAACGTATACCTTTCCCCTACAACGCTAACTGCTGTGGACGGGTGGGCTCCTCCAATATCAACCCAGAAATCAAAAATTGACCCTGCTGCCAATTACCTAGCTGGTTACGTACCAATCAGCGCTAATGGCAATGCCAATTTCTTGTACGGTGTACCTGTACTGCCACTAACCAAGCCCCACTTGATAGAGCACGGACAGTTCAACACAGCAGCTGTCGACACTGATACTCCACCAAACGCTTTCCGCACTAACTCAAGAGCCCTAGAAGCCAAATCCGGCGCGATGGGCACCTCGATTGCTTGTGCCATCATCGGAGTGATCGACAAGGAGTTCCCCGCTGCTATCCCAAGAGGATTCGTAAGAGTACTTAATGGTCCCGATGCAGAGGTAACAAATGGAGCACTTCCACCTCGTGTAATTAATGGTTCTAACGACATCTTCAATAATGAACTGCTTATACCACCAAGTAACGGAATATTCGCCGCCAATGCTGGTGCCGATGGTAGCGGTGCCAACGGCGGTGCTGCCCTATTCTCAACCGACACGGCAGAGTTAAGTGCAGCATACGCTGCATGGGCAGCTTATGTGCCTACCATGGGTTCTCATCCTAAAGGCAGCCCGATTCTTGATAGCGGTGGTAGCCCAGTGCTAGACGGCTTGGGCAACCCTCGCGTCAACGACATCACTGATGAAGCTTCTCCGAACTATGGTTCTGGCGATCCTTACATCTGGGAAACCAAAAAACTCAGTTCATACCTGAATCCGGGCAGTCGTCGGGGCTCTGCTACTCACAACATCAGATCAACAGATGGTACAAATCCCCATGGTCCATATGCTAGCTTCGCTGATCTTGTGGCTCTCGGCAAGAGCGACGGCGCGCAGAAACAGTGCACACATACTATGTACGATGATAGTCTCCCAGAAACAGACCCCTGTGTTGGAAACATTAGCAACTGGATGGACAACTACGGCCGCGCGCCAACCTACTCTAGTAACACACCACCTGGTGGCTTCACCAACGTTGAATACATGAAGGCTGATTTGCTCAGCAAAATCGCCGGCCGCAGGCGTCGCAAGTTCTGCGCTAGGGTTGGTTTCGACCTTCCTCCATCTGGCCTAAAAGCCTGGCCAGTAACTAGAACTGGACGAGTACTAAAGCCTGGAACTCCGGGATCTGCCATCCCTTATAGAGGTGGCGGCGCCAGGATCAACTATCTCCAAGTTGACACTGCACTGACCTACCTCAACCAATTGAACGCAGGCCTTGGAGTCAACCCCGGTGTGTGCACCACTAGCGGTATCGTTGGTGAAATAACCAAACGAATGCAGCAAGTTGACCCGCTAGTGACTCAAGCCGCCGTTGAGGCGGCTCTGGGTGACACTAACTTCCCACTTACACTCGCAGGAGCCGCAACAGGCGCCGGTGGCAACAAGTTATACCTCTACGTTGAACCAGGTACTCACAAACCTAGAATGAATACCTCCTTGCCTTGGACAGACTCAGCAATCACTGCTGATGGACCAGCCCCAACTACAGGAAGCGCCCATCAATGCGATAGCAAATACCCTCTGAACGGATGGGCCGTTAACACCAGCAGGACTAATGGGGCGGAAGTTGGAGATGGTGGCTACAACGAAGTACCGTTCAGCACAGCAAGCGCTGCACCAAATGGAACCGATACAGCGGCATGGCATCCAGCTTCTGGTTACAACAACCTACTTGGTGAGTTGAGATTCCAACAGACTGTCGAAGGCGCGACTTTCTGCAGATGAGAATATTGCCATTACTTCAAAAACTCTTTGATTGATTCAAATTCAGACACGGCTGTTTTGGCTGCTTCGTTCGGATGCGAATGCCCAGTCTTAGACTGGTTCTCTAGTTGGTCAGCTTCTTTCTCTCGATGGGTTTCTCGCAAAAGAAAAGCATAATTCTGGCGGCTACTCCTCTCAGATGAACTTGTTTTACATTCTGGATCAAGCGCAATAGAACGCTTGTATAAGGGCTCTGCCAAATCAAACTTCTTTTGAATGCGGTACAAAGTGGCAAGCCTGTTCAGTTGCCAGGCAATAGACTGAGGATTTCTATCGCTACTTTTCTCACGGTAAGCCAAAACCTTCTTGTAATAAAATTCAGCCTCTGCAAACTTTCCTTGACTTTCACAAGAAGACGCGACCGCGTTCAAGCTCAAAAGTACATACTCATGACTAGGTCCTAGTTTCTTAGAGTAAATATCAACCAATCGCCGGTGCAAAGCTTCAGACGTCTGGAAATCGCCCTGGTGAAAAAAGGTAGAAGCAAGCTCATTAATCTTGCGCACTACTTTTGGATGGTCTGGACCATACTTAATCTCACAATCACGCAGCTCTCTCTCAGCCTTCTCTACCCAGCTAGCATCAACGATAGGCAGTGCAATCGCAGTTTTCAAATCAACAACTTTGGGTTGCTTAGCTTCATTAGCAAGGCCGGTCATACTAGGGCTAACGTTGACCACACTAGCCACTTTCTTCTGGGCGGAAACAGAAGAATAAGCCCATACCGATGCAGCTAGAAGAACCCCTAAACCGAGAAAACCCAACGCTTTGCCTTGAGCGCCGTCGCTGGTACGAGAGGCCACTCCGCTCTGAAGGGAAGTAGACACTGCAACAGCTGCCTGAGGATAAGCCTGAGAGTATTTAAGCAAATCTCGACCTTCTTTTACCCGAGCTAAATCAATTGCCAATTCTTTAGCCGATTGATAACGCTCAGCCGGTTTCTTTGCCAAACATTTTGCCACTACTAAATTGATGGCTGGTGAAAGCTGACGGCCATCAGCCATATCAGCTAGTTGCGGCGGCGTCTCTTCTTGATGCATCAACATTATCTCAAACGAGTTGGAGCCCTCAAAAGGAACACAGCCAGTCAATGTCTCAAACAGACTGCAACCAATAGAATAAATATCAGAACGTGCATCTACCAGTTCACCCGCGCACTGCTCTGGGCTCATATAATATGGACTGCCAAAAACATCGCCTGCAACAGTAAGGTGCTGGGATTTTAAGGGTGACGAATCGTTCAATCTAGAAATCCCAAAATCAAGTATTTTGACAGCCTTAGCGCCATCAATTAAACAGAGCATAATATTTGCTGGTTTAAGATCTCGATGGACTATTCCATTGCGGTGGGCGTAGGCAAGGCCATCTAGCAGCTCTAAATAAATATCGATGGCATCTGCTTCTAGCAGAGGGCCATCGTCGATCAAAACCTCTTCAAGACTACGGCCGTTGAGATAGTCCATCGAATAATATGGCAAAGAATTTTCGTGCAATCCCAGATCGTAGACTTTGACAATGGTTCGGTGGTTGAGGGAGGCGATAATTTGTGCTTCGGCAATGAAACGAGACCAGTTCTCTTGATTGACCGACCCAGGCCACATCAATTTCAAAGCAAATTGTTTGCGCAAGGCACTGTGCTCGGCCAAATAAACAGAGCCCATTCCGCCAACGCCAATTAAAGACAATAGCGAAAATACACCACCGACAACGGTGCCAACCTCTAGGGTTGCATTAGCAGCAAAACTATCTGAGCTACATAGTTTGCTTCTCAAACTTTCGGTAAATTGCTTTCTCTGCAATGCCCGAGTTGCTGTTCGAGTGTGTACTTTAGGTTTACCATTAGCCGACCTTAGGCTTTTGGCAACGGCAGGCATGCCGCACTCACACTTTAGGTCTTGAAAAAGAAATGATGTCAGCGAACCAAGACGATTGCCAACACCTTTTGACTTGCCACAATTTGAGCACACCTTTCCTGAGCTTTCTGCACCCAACGGGTGTTCAGGTGCAGCGCTATGGCAGTGACAAAATTTATGCCTGAAGAAATAGGAGGTAATAGAACCTGCGTGGGTTCCGGCCGTCTGCTTTCCACAGTTTTTGCAAAGGGTTGATGCCAAAACACAAACTTCCATTAGGTGGTGGAGGAAGAAAACTACCGAAACGATGCCGTACCTTCGGCTGCAGCAATAAGCTAAGCACGCCCAGTTTCAAATTTATACCACGTCCTGTGTGGGACGGACACGACAAACCAGCCGCTTTTAGATTGGCCATGCGCCGCAGAAAATCGAAACCCCTGATAAAGCTCCTGCGCAAAATCATCGTCCAGGCGAAAGGCAGCCTCCACCCAACGCATGACCTGATGAAAGCCATTGGCTACACTTTCAAACACTGGCGAGCCCTTACCCGGTTCCTCAAGAATCCAGACATTGCCATTGACAATAACGAAGCAGAGAGAGCAATCAAATGCTGGGTTCTTGTTAGAAGGAACAGTCTGTTCGTGTCCGATTGCCGCCCACCGTTCGGCCATAACTTTTGAGTCGTGTCTAGGCAACTCAGGGCCTTCTCAGTTTCGCCAAGTACGATATAGGCTGTATAGTTCTGCTCAAATTCTTCCTTTGTAGTTGCTTTACGGCGAACAAGAATAGTGGCGTCTTCGCGAGCGACTGAATGCTCGTTCATGTGTTCTTCGACTTGCATGTGACGGACGCGCAGCAGACGATTGTCGGGATTCTTCTTGAGCGCTTCTTCCGTGTACTTGCAGGTGTCTTCAAGACTCAGTGCACGATAGGCATAGGCACCAAAGGTTTGGCAGAGTGAAACAACTACAGTTAAGCAGGTCAGATTAACTAACTCATGTGGCTTGCGCATTAGCTCGTGCCCTTTCTTGTGGTTTATAGACATAGTTTTGCCAGCATATTTAATTGCTCTTGGCCGAGACTGACCATTGGCTTTTTTCGCTGTCGCTCAGCTTAGCCAGGTGTTCGATTTGACCAGTGGTAAAGGCGCTCACATCTAAATCAATATTGGCAAAATAAGCTATTAATCGCTGGCGTTTGAAAATTTCAGAAAGCTTCTCTTCTGAGATTTTGCTATCAAATTGGCTCCGCGTTTTGCCTTTTGAAAGATCTTCAATCATAGTTAAACCCTGAAAAGAAAAAGCCTTGAGCACTATTGTGTGCTTGCAGAGTGTTTCGGCGCAAGGAAAATGGTCGTGATTCTTGTGGTGCTAGAGTAACTGTTTTACAGAGGAATCTGAATCGAAACAGAAGTACCTGCACCAGGAGTACTTTCAATTTTGCATGTACCATGCAGATGTTGCACTCTTTCGGCTATTCCCTTTAAGCCGTAGCCGCTGATTTGTTCAGTGGCATCGAATCCGGTACCATTGTCTTTCACGACGACTGTTAGCATTGCACCATCACACTTGGCGTCAATTGAAACTTCATTGGCTTGAGCATATTTTTGAGTGTTGTTTAGACATTCTCTGATGATGCAGTATAGATGATGAGCTTGTTCAGTGTTGAGTGCCGGCCAATCCATGCGCGTGACAACTCTTATCTCTCTAACTTTCTCTAGGTCTTCTACCAGCCGTGTTACCGCTTCATCCATGCGCAGTTTATCTGAGTGTAGCGCTTGTAGAGCGAATCTGACATCGGCAATCGATTGTCTGGCAAAGTCACGAGCTAATTGCAGCGAAGATCTGCTTTTTTCAGGGTCGCTGGTAAAGACCTTTTCTGCCAGTGTGAGATGTAAGTTTAGTGTGGTTAACGAGTGTCCGAGAGAATCATGTATATCGCGACCTATTTCTGTTCGCTCAAGCTTTCTGGCAATCTCTTCGATTTCTGCTGCTAGTTTTTCTGCTCTCATTCTGCTCTCATATTCGGCCAATAGAGAAAATGTCACTAGCAGTGCGCTGAAAAGCAAAACTGACAGCTGCAGGCTGTGGGCAAAAAGAAGTGCGGGTAGGGCATTGTCTAGTCCTGAGCCATCAGTAAGCCCTTGGCGTTCTCTAAAAGTGAGATAGTAAACTAGGCCGAACAAAAGGATACAGCCGCTGGACAGAACCACCACTTGCTGCCGCGTCCAGAAGAAGCAAGCTCTTACAACCACTGGCACGAACAGCCACTGATAGAACCGAGCTGGTCCTGCGGCACAACCTAGAGCTGTTAGTGTTATCTGCAAAAACGGTACGATCTTGCTAAAGCTCGATGATCGATCTTGAATCACCGTGCAGCTGGCGTAGAGAAAGAGAACTGCAAATGCGAGCACAGGGTGGGTTAGAACGCCGGTCTGATAGTAACTCAAAGCAATGACGTTGGCGCTGAAAACTACGCACAGTATGATTGCTTCTAGCCAGCGTACTTTTCGATAGTAAGGGTGAATGAAACTGGGCTCAATCTTTTGAGTATCGTCTGCTTGCGAAATGGGCGGCATCCTCAATTGACTAATTCATGTAGCGAATCTGTATTTAGATTTACCACAAAAGGGTCTCAGGCTAGTAAAGCCGAGCTGATCACCAAGGTGAATCGAATGAACATGTCGCCATCTGTCCATTGTTTACCGAAGGGTGACCATTCAAAAGTGGCATCAAGCAGAGGCAGCCAAGCGTGGCAATGTAAGCTAGAGCAATATTGGCCAGGGCCATGGAAACGGGGCGATGGTTAAGGGTTAGAAGATTCATGATGAAAGGACCTCATTCTGTGAAAAAAAGGTGTCTCAAACGCGCAGCAAAGCTCTGCCAGTCGGGGAGCTTCCCTTTGGCTTTGGTTGTTCGGCTATGAGACTTGGGGACTAGTAAGGGGTTTATGTTGAGAGAATACCAGGTAATCTTGGCAACCTCATAACCCACTTATAACAAACTTGTGACATGGTCGATTTAATCTGGCTGGGGCTGCTTCCACCGCTCTCAGCTAGGCTGGAGAACCTGGTAGGTGTCATAGCGAGGGTAGGTGGGTAAGATCCGTTTTGATGGCTGACCCATCGACTATTGAAAGGGCGTAAATGGCTGATAGCGAGAATATTGAACCCGAAGAAGCAGCAATTAAGGTTATGGTCGTTGACGATCAAGCCATGGTCAGGCAAGGCCTAGTTTCGCTCTTGCAGCTTGAGTCGGGGCTTGAAGTTGTGGCCGAAGCCGGAAGCGGGTCTGAAGCCCTGTCGCTCTTGCGCCGTTGTTCTCCTGATGTAATTTTGATGGATGTGCGTATGCCAATTATGGATGGCATTGAATGCACTAAGCAGGTACTGCAAATTAACCCTGATGTTAAAGTGCTGATTCTTACAACTTTTGACGAAGATGAGTATATTTTTCCGGCCATTGAAGCAGGCTGTTGCGGTTACTTGTTAAAGGATACTTTGCTCGAAGATCTTTCGGCTGCCATAAAAATTGTGCATAAAGGCAATCTGCAACTTGGTCCATCAATAGCACCCAAAGTGTTGGCACGTTTAAGGCCCTATAAGCCCAAAGAAGAAACTGAAAAAAGTCGTTTTATGACTGAACGAGAAAAGAAGATTCTTCAATTGATCGGCAAAGGCCAGTCGAACAAAGAAATAGCGGCTGTTCTTATGATCTCAGAAGGCACAGTGAAGAATCATATTAGTAGCATTCTTACTCATTTAGGTTTGAGAGATCGCACTCAGGCTGCTCTTTGGGTTGCTGAAAACGGCATCAACTGATGCAAACGTGGTGCAACTTTTAGAATAGCGAAACACTTTGTTTGTTTCGGTCATTCTTGACTTTTTTCGCGAGATTGTGACTTTTGTCACTGCAGCGCTGGTGCGGCCTTGGCTATTATTTGCCCATGGTTTGCTGATAGCTCCATTGTTTCGGTTGACCGAAACATCTTTCTATATGAGGAATTAGACAATGAGTGATATGAATCAGAGTGAAGGTTCTCGTCGCACCGATAAGATCGTAGAAGGCGTAAAGACTGGTGATGTGGCTAGTGTTGAAAAAACTCTAGCGGAGGTCAAACAAGATCAAGGGCTTTATATGGATATCGTGGCTGCGAAGCTAGAGAATACATCTGGTCTTCCTTCACTTACGTTGACAGATTCTGATCGTGACGGTCATATTGAGCAGATAAAAGTTGGCGGTCCAAATCCAATGACTCTCTCTCTCGATGATGGTAAGTTGTCCGTGACGAGCGACGGGCAGAAGAGTATGTACGAGACCGCTGTTGATGCTGTTTCTAATGTTGCTGGTGACGCTTACAAAGGCTTAACTTCGACGCTCAAGGACGTTGCCCAAACGGGCTCAGAGTTACTAGACGGTATAGCCCGTGGTGGCACATCTGATAGCAACTCTAATCGTCAAATCAACAAGCAAATGCGCGATGCCGGTGCTGATTAGATCGGCACGGAAGCGAGAAGCCTCGGGCGCTCATTGCTGAAGTGGCTCGTCGTCAAGCTTTTACTCGAACTCTGTTTGTATTTAGCTAGGACTTGGCCTCATCGTGTCAGCTCCAAAATTTTCAAATCACGTGGCGAATAGGCTTTTACTCACTGTTTGCTGCGCGAGGCTGAGTCAGAAAGGTGATTCGTCGGTGACTGAGCGTGCTCTCGCGCGTTGCGAATATGCTGATATGGTACGTAAAAAGAACCGCCGCCTTTACCGTCAGGCATCATACCTGCTGCCACTGAGTAGGAAGCAGCCTCTCTTGTAGGTACATCGACGTATAGAACCTTGCCGTTAGCACCAGCATAGTCAAGCGCTGTGTCTTTGTAGTCGCTATAATACTTACCATCAGCTTTGCGTCGCTCGACTAATTTAAGCAACTCGGCATGGCCTTTGGCGTCTATATTGGGGTCCATAAGCAGTTCATCAAGCCTGCGGCCTTCTTGTTGATTAAGAGGCACCTTAAACTCGCCTTCCAATCCTTTGTCGGTAACCCCTCGATAGAGCCTTGTGTGCCCCGGTGGGATAGGTGCCTCGACTTTATCTACTATTCCTTCTGGCCAATGTTTAGGTGGTAAAACTTGTTTGCCGGCTAAATCAGTCGCTACATTTGTTTGACTGGCAGCTGCAACTTTGTCAGAAGTAAGAGTTAAGCTATCGTTGGCGGTGCTAGCAGCATTTGGTTTGGGCGGAGTGGTATCTCCTGCCATTGCCCTAATTAGTTCAGCCCGATGTGCTGGGGGGAGATCCATTATTTCTTTTGGCAAACTTCGGTCAAGTAGGGCGCTATTGGCTGGCAGCTGTTGACCTTCTACGTATGTTCTTACTGCTGTGCTCTTAAGAGTGCCTGGTGGCAGATCTCTTATGGCCGCTGGTAAATGAGTGTCAACGAGAGCTTTGCTGCCAGCGCTTGTAGCAGAACTGGCGGCAGTTGCCTCAGCAGCTGGTGGGTCGACCATGTTGCGAATGGCTTCGGAGCGCGGTCGGCCCAAAGGCATTGCGGCAATTTCATCAGGAAGTTTTTTACCAAGATCAAATGGAGAGCTTGATTGTCCTATTTTAGTACTAGCTGCCGTGACTATTTCATCGGTGGCAGAACCAGTGAATTTCCCGATTGCCGAACTTGTGGTGCGAGCAATGGCTCCTTTCGCCAGACCGCCAATACCACCCGCTGCGAGGTCAACGGTTCCTGCACCAATTGCCTTTAGTTCCTTTTCGCTCTTCGCTCGTTCTTCGGCTGAGTGTTCATTGCCGTTGGCAACTACATCGGCAGCCTTGACCCAGTCGGCGGCTTTTTCGTAAAGCACATAAGCACCATATCCGACACCAGCAATTCCGGCGGCTACGATTACCTCTGGTGCTACAAGAGCTGCTGCGACCCCAGTCACCACGGCTGTGCCTGCGGCAATTACTGCTACTTTTACTGGGTGTTCAGTGATTTCTTCAACAGCGCCTGCTGCTACTGCATCTGCTACTGCTCCATAGCCGGTAGGAACATCCGCTTTTGCAGTAGTTGACTCAGTTGCAGAAGCTGGCGCCTTGGCTGGTTCGGCATCGGTCCCTGACGCAGATAGTGGTGGTTTAACTGGTGCCGCATCTGTGTCAGGCGTAGAAACTGGGGCCTTGAATTGTGTAGTATCAGACTCGGGTGCAGAGACAGGTGCCTTTGCTTCTGGTTTTGCTTCTGCTTTTGAATCTTGTTCGGGTTTGGGAGTTTCCTTTTGTTCAGCGACGGCGGGCTTATTAGCTTTATTGTCGGGCTGCTGAGCGAAGATAGGTGGAAGATCGAGGTAATCTCCTTTTGCTGAAGTTGGATGAATAGTGCCGTCACGTGCCACTTTGCCAGGGTTTTCTTTCTTGATGTCATCGATGGTTTGATTTATTTGATGTGATTTTGCTTTCTTGTCTGGGCTCTGGTGTGTTACCGCATCGTGCGCTATTTGCCACAGACAATCTCCGTTTTGGACCTCAACTCGTGCGCCTTTGTCATCGATGTGAACCTTGGTTTTGTTCCAGGTCTCAACTTGCGTTGATTCGCGATCGAAACTCTCTCTTGGCATAACCACTTCCTCAGCGACAACAGTCTGGAGTTGCTCACGGTGCTTCCGATTTGCAGCCGGTAAGTGATTATTGATTTTTCGTTACATGCAGGGAAGTGACGATCGTCACAATGTGACTTAAGCCGAAATTTTTGCTTGCCACCCTTGGGTGGTTCTGTTAAGCTCGGGAAGTAAGGTTGGAAATTACACCAATCGAATTTGACCCGTCGCAAGACAACTTGTCGGATTAATCGCACTGAAATGACTGCCCGTAACGCCTACAGCTATTACTACTATACCTACTCCCTCGGGGTCGGCTAGTTGGCGTTGTCATAAAAGTCTAGAACTTATGAACAAAAAGCCTTCTCGTCGATCGAGAGGGCTTTTTTTTAATTTCCCAAAATTCAAAATCATCAAAAAGGACCTAACAATCATGCTTCAAGAACTAGAGACCATCTCAATACTAGGCAGACCAGCCGCTACGCTGAGTCTTGTGCCAGAGCTAGCTGCGGAGACTATCAGCCCCGTGGCTGCTGCGGCACCGGCGGACGCATGTATCACCCCTGCGTCTGAGGCCGCCCTAGCCGCTTTCAAGACACGCGTTGACGACTTGATTGGCAGTCACCCCATCGTCAACTCTAATCAATTTACTTCGTGGTTTAGCCAGGGCGACGCAAGCCCAGAACAGTTGCGCCAATTCACAGTGCAGTTCTCTGTCTTCAGCCATCTCTTCATTGAAGCGCAATTGCGTAAGTGCATTAATGCCGTTGATTTGGCCAGCTACAGAGCGAGCAAAGAAATTTTGATGAATGAGCTAGGAGTGATGTTCACTGCCGATGGCTCAATTGATAATGGTCGCTTTCGCTTTACCGCTGCCCATTTCGAGTGGTTAGCTGAGTTTGCTAGCCACCTGGGCCTAGAGTTTAATCAAATTGGCAAACGCAAGCACGGCATCGCCTCTACCTTGGAGTTCTGCGATGCTCTCATGACCTGGTACAGCTCTGACGATGAGTCAACCGCTGCCGGTGCTTCCCATGCCATTGAACACTGGGCAGCAGCTGGTTTTTGGAAAGAGCTTATTGCTGGCTTGAAGATTATCAAAGAGAGCCAGCTTGCCGATCTGCCTCTGGGCTTCTGGGTCTTTCATGATCAAATAGAAGATCAGCATGCTGCTCATACTGATGATGAGCTAGCTGCTGCATTTGCCAAGCCAGATTTTTGTGAGGAAGCATTCTTAGCTGGTGGCAAAGCTATGCTTGATGCTGTAGCGATTTTCTGGAATGGTCTGGATGAGCAGTGTTCTATTGCCAGTCACAACTCAACAGCTAGTAGCTGTGATGCACTATAATGACTCCCCGTAGTCAAGGTGATTCTAGTGAATATGTTCTATCGCGGCACAATCTCTGCCGTGGCAATGTTAGCTGTCTTGTCGAGCGCCGCATTTGCGCAGTGGGACGATAGTTGGAAGAAGAAATATCCTGTAGGAGCCAAGCTATTAGCCTCACCTAGCTACAATGATGCCGATTGGCGCGAGGGAGTAGTCACTGAGAATTGGCCTGGTGGCGTTTTTAAAGTTAAAGTTCCTGCCGGCAACGGATACCCGGGTGGTGTTTTCATCATTAGTAGTGAGTCGGCCGTTAAGCCGTTCGGAGCGCCGACCAACGGTGCTGATCTGCCTGTAGCGCAGGGCAACGCTCCTGCGATGAATCAGGGAGTGCCGCAACAGACAGCTCCACAAAGGGCCGTTGCGCCACAAAATCAGCCTGGCGCTCCGGCAGCAAATTATGATTTCAAGAAAAACGTTGATACCAATACATGCAACCACGATGCAAACGGTTTCAAGCAGATTTTGCTCGAACGCGAGCGCGGCAAGTCACCTCTTCAGAATCCGAGGCTTGAATTTCACACTTTTGATATTGGCGCTCAGCAAACTGGTTGGGATCCTAGCTCAGGAATGTTTTGGCCGGACGGAGTGGGTAGAAATCACTTGCGTACAGTTACACCTGTAAAAACTCGATACGCTGTACATGAGCATTACACTGATTCGACAAAAGTCTCCGAAATGGAGCAGACATTTTTCTTTTTCAAAGACGAGACCGGAGAATGTGTGGCGACCGCATACAAAGGTAGAGTTGGTGAGATTAGGTTCTTACCAAAAGGCACTCCTTAGCTCTCTTGAGTATGGCATCCACTAGATGGTGATTGACCGTTATAGCCACAAGCTCGTTTTGTATGTTGTCGACGACACTGCAGGTAAGAAGCAGTTCAAGGTTATGTAAGACAAGCTTATTCCGATGCTGAGCGTCTGCAAATTGTCGGTTGAGTCAGATGTTATGATTTGAGAGCTTGTGATGCGATCAGTTTGCACCAGTGATAATACCGCTTGCGATATTCCTTCAGTTGAGCCGGTGGCAAAGCCAGGCTCTACCCCCGACGGCTTAATACGCGCGTTAATTGCACCACAAAGAAAGCAATGGAGCCGATGAGAAAAACGATATTAAGCCAAACTGTGCTCTGACCCTGACTGGTTTGTCCGCGAATTAAGTGAGCTTGTTCAGGGTTTTGGGGATTATAGTAAACCTGAACTTGGCTCTTGTCTGGGTATTGACTGCTGGCCATTTTAGGGATGCCTTTGCGTCAGTGTCGGTAACAAATGCCATCATGCCAACCAGCAGTGCCACCGCCATCAATACGATACTAAAGAGGAGCTTTATTATCTGATTGCCCATGAATTTATTATCCTCAAGACTTGATGGCAGTCCTAAGAATAACATTTGTCTCCATTGCTTCAACTATCCTTAGCTGGTGATCAGAGCCTTTAGGTTTAGATAGATACAAAAGGCAACGGTTGCGCATTTTGTTGCGGAATTTAGGGTATGTCTAGTTGTTGATCGAGTGCAGGTAAGTGAGCCGTGTTAAAGATTTTGTTGATATTACTGTTTTTTTGTCTGTCGGTTTCCGCCGGAAGTTGCTTGGCTTTTGTCGACACGTTCAGGCTTGCCAGTGACATCTACTACCAGCAGCAGGCGGCTAAGTATGCTTCCTTTCAATCGGATAAGACTGGAAAGCAGAAGCTTGAAAATCGCTTTTTGACCGGAGTGTGCGGTACTTGCGAATATGAAAGGGCTCTTCCTGAGATTGGAAGGATAAGCGCTACTAAACTGGACTATTGGGCTGTACGAGCAGTACTTTTTGCTGCCTTGATTTTCTCTTTTCTAAGGATAGTGAGTGCTCTGTTTCTTAGGCTTTGTCGAGAATTGCGAATCCGCTTTTTGTCTTTGGTCATGGCTTTAGTTCGAATGCGATTGATTGCAATAGCAGCAAGTTTGTTTTGTATGTTGTCGTCGACATTAGTTCTTCCAGCGATGGCAGCCCCGGCTGATACCCACGGATCTGCAAACGGGGCTGTAAGTGTAAGTGGACTTGGAATCACTGATGCCGATGTGGCAATGGTAAAAGGAGAAGTTGGTGTTGCCGTTGTCGACCCGGCTCGCAAGAAGCATTTCATGCTCAATCAAAACAAGCCTTTTCCGATGCAGAGTGTCTGCAAGCTGCCGATTGCCATTGTAATACTTCGACTGGCGGATGCTGGAAAGCTATCGATCCAAGACAAAATAACTGTGCGCAGATCAGATGTAGTACCGTTTCATAGCCCGATCAAAGAAGCGATAAAAGGAAAGCAGTCAGATTTCACGATTAGAGAGCTAATAACGCGATCAGTGTGCACCAGTGACAATACCGCTTGCGATATTCTTATCAGTCGAGCTGGTGGCGCCAATGCAGTCACTGCTCTACTAAAAGAAGCTGGGGTCAGCGGTATCCGCATTGATCGGCCCGAGGGAACCTTGCAGCCCGAAAGTGTAGAGATAGCCAAGTTTCTTACAGACCCACGTGATACATCCACACCCGAGGCCATGGTCGTGATGTTGCATAAGCTCTATAGCGGCAATTTGCTGTCCAAAAGCTCAACAGCAGTAATTTTAGAAGATCTATTCAACTGCAAGACCGGCCCAGCTCGAATTAGAGCTGGCCTGCCAGCGGGATGGACCTTGGCGCACAAAACTGGTACTGGCCGCGATGTGGCCGACCAAAACACTGCTACTAATGATGTGGGTGTTGCTGTCGGGCCGCATGGAGAGACTATATACATTGCTGTTTTCACAAAAGGATCGCGAGCAACAATTGAAGTGCGCGAAGCTTTTATGGCAAAAGTAGCTGCTCAAGCTGTGGCCGGTAAGTTATAGCGGAACACTAATAGTCCTGCGCGAAATAAAGGTTGGAGAATTCACTGTTTGTTGGCCCCGGTATAGAGTTGCTATATAATGCTATGATAGATTTGCGATTCCACGAAGAGAATCTTTCGAAGCATGGCATTAAGCCAGAGGAAGTGGAGGAGTGTTTTTCGGATGTGCGCCGCCTAGTCAGAAAGATTGGGGAAATTTACTGGCTCATTGGAAAGACCGAGGCCGGAAGATTGCTGCAAGTTGGCTATCGCAAAGAGGTAGATAGAACTTACTTTGTTTTTCATGCGATGGCAGCTCGGGAGCATGAGCTTAAGCGCTACAAATCGAGAGGGAAGTGATGATGGTAGGGAAGAAATTAAAAATACAAATACCACCACCACCTGCAGCAAATGCGACAGCAGATGAGTTAGCGGCATATTTTGAAAAGTACGGATTGGATGAATTGGAAGCCGCTGGATACGTTAACGATCTTACAAAAGAAGAATTGAAGGATGTGGAGGAGTTGGGTGCTAGCTGTCAGAGTCAAATCCAAGCTCGCAAAGGCGCTCGAACCCAGTTAAATTTAGCAATGTCGTCAGACCAGCTTGATCGGTTTCTGAGGCACGCTAGTAAAAAACACATTCCGCCATCGACGCTGGCAAAAGCCTGGATTTTAGAGCGGCTAGATCAAGAAGCGAAAGAAGCATAGACATGTCAGAGGAACTCAAAAACGAGTCATGTAGAGATGTCTATTTGCAGTCGTGCGCCAGGTAAGCGAGAGTTATTTTTTTACATACTTCCATTCGATGGTCACTTCCGTGGGACCAGAAATATGCATTTGAATGGATGGTAGTTTGTTGCGCCAAGCAGCAAATTGAGATGCTTTTGTCGGATCTGCTTTAGCCATGGCATCGAACTTTGCCAGGTAATCAATTACTTCATACGAAGAACTGTTTGATGGCACTCGAAAATCTCGTCCTAACCCAATGTTTTTGTCTTTGTCGACGGCAGCTTTTATCCAGCTGCCATGCAAAAAGCCTGCAATTGGAGAGACGTCTTCATGCCCTTCGAGGGAAGCGTTCAGCATGAAGTGGTCTCCGACTGTAAGCTCTTCGGGTGGAGAATCGAATTTGAGAGTGCAACTCACATTTTCTTTTTGGTAGAGATCTTTTCCGGAAAAGGTCACTTCGTTTTCGCCAATAGAAATTTGATAGTCCTGCTTGTCATAAAGCTTTTTCTGTGTGATAAACGGTCCGGTTCTTCTGAAGGCCGCTCTTGAAGCGGACGATTTTTGAGGTTGCTTGGCGCCCGGCGTAACTTTAGATTGCAAACCTACTATGCCACCGATATTTTTTGCCGTGGTGTGAGCATTGGTCGATGGAGTGGTTGCATTAACTTTCGGCAGAGCGGAAGCAGTGGACTCAGCTCTACTTGCAGCGAGGGCTCCTCCTTGCGGACTATATCTCCATTTTTGCTGCAGAGTAGTGCCATCGAGATTGAAGTTGAAGGCTATCCACATCTCGCGCTGTTGTCGCTCAGAAGGATGTGGCCAGGTAACCAACTCTACTTGGTCTTGAGTTTGATTGTTGTCTAGTGTGAGGCTATCCGCTAGATCGAATCCGTATCCCTTTGATAACGTACAGAATGGGCTATTGTTTCTGTCTCCGCTGAGCGATCCGCTTACTGTGAAATACTTGCCAGGTGTTACCACCGGCGGCGGTGGCACAATTACTACAGTGGTCTGGTGCTGAGTTCCATTGACTGATCGCACACCGGTAATCGAATTCTCACCAATCTTGAAATTAATCTCGGCACGTGGATTCTCCTGCGAGATCTCCGGCTCACCGCGCTGCAATCCATCAATCCTTGTATTCTGTGCCGGGTCGCACTGACATGGAAGTTTGATTAGTCCACCTCTAACTGTGGTCTTGTGAAACGAGTTTGTATTGATGAAAGCTTCTCCGGGACTGATTAACCTTCCAGACTTCAGCGATTGACACAGTTGTATAGATCGTTGTTTTAGACTTTGTCCAATTTGATCGGCATATGTTTTGGGATCAGCTTCAGGGTTTTGCACTGACAGCAGGGTGTGACCGATTACGGCGTTTGGCCCATAGGCTGTTCCACCGTTGACTCCTAGCAATGCTGTGCTTACAACTTGAGTGAGATTCTCTGCTTTTTCCACGCCTAGGTAACAGCTGTGTAAGAGCAACTGAGCTCCAGGAACTAGAGCCGAGCTACCATCTTTAATGAGCTTTAGTCGCTCGCAAGCTTCTTTTGCTCTTTCTGTTCTCTTCTCTGCCGTCAATATCTCAATTCTTCGTTGCAGCATTGGGACATTTACAACAGTAGTGTCCAGGTAGCCTGAGGCTTTTAGATTGATCGCTATCGGGTCGGGATCGTTTTCGTCGTTGACAATAGAATGACCGCCAATAAGGAGCACATCTACTTTTCGACCAGTTGCTTTCAAGTGCTTTAAAAACTTGAACAAATACAAGATGTCATCTTTTGGCAGAATGATCGCCATATTGATGGCAGGAATATGACCCACCAATTCACCTAACGCCCTTTCGGCCGCATCTGAGTCAGGAGTTAATCGTGGAATAACTGCTAACCCGATCGTGCCGCCCGCACGCCCGGCCGGAATATGATTATACGGATCGGGGTTGCTCAGAAGCATCATAGTTCGTTGAAATGCGTTTCTTCCCGGATCAACGCCATACAACGGACCAGCAGTGGCAGTGTTGCTTGCTCCAATCAGTATAGTCAGGGCTAGAGCTAATAATCTGCCGTGTCTGTATTTTATTGTCATGATTCTTCCATGGCCTTGTTTCTCGGAATCTCTAGCAACAAGTGATTGTGGTGCCCTTGTCTCCGTTGAGATTGCAAATCTCTAGTTTCTGTGCCACTCTGAGCTGAGTGTAATATACAACTTGTTTTTTGAGTTTGTTTCTTAGAAATAATGCACCTTCTGAATCGCTAAGGGCTCAGGTGATAAAAGCACATTCGCCTTCTAAGGTTGGCCAAAGCCTGGATTTTGGAGCGGTTTGATCAGGCAGCGAAGGAGTAAAGTGGCGCGCACTATTCGTCATTAGGAACACTAATAGTTCTACGCGAAATAAAAGTTGGCTTTCCGCCCTTGTACTGCGCTATGACATCGACATAGTAGAGCCCTGGCTTCCAGCTTTTTTGCGGTGTTACTAGAACACGAAACTGCTGCATGCCATTGCTGCTTCTGATCTGGAATGGCTGCTTAGCCCACTGCACAGCAAAGTAGTTTTCTAGGGTTTTGCTGGGATGTTTGTACGACTCCATTTTGTTTATTACTTCTGGGGCAAGTGGTTGTGGGGCTGGCTCCCATTTGATTGAAACGCATTGTACAGCCCAGTCAGGGCTGAGAGAGCCTGTGACGTAAAAGGGTTGGCTGAGGTCGCGGGGCAAGGTGGCGAACTGACCGTAGTTATCTGTAAATTCTTGAGTATTGGCTAAGCGATACTGGTTGCCATTTGTGGCAATAGAGAAGGCAATGCCAACGCCGTTATGAATTGGATCTAGAATGTTTTTTCTGTGCCCGTCATGTGGTGGCTCTTCGTTGTAATAGTCCGATTCGGCTTTGTCAATATCGTTTTTTTTAAATGCCTGCACCCCATGCAGTGTGAAGGGCTTATCGGCGCCATCCCCCTCGGGTGGGTGGTCTTGGTCGTAGCCCTCGTAGCCTCTGGCAGACCACCAGAAGGCATTTTCTGATACGTATCCGCTCCCACCTAGTTGGCTATAGCGTTGCCATGGTTTCTTGCCATCGACATCGTAGTGCCCATGGTGGTAATTCAAAGTCATATCTTCAGTGTGAATTTGACCAGCCTGCGAAGCAATTCTGTCGAGTATCACTGGCGATAGGCCATGGGCTGCCCGGTCGCGGTTGATTAATGTCAGCATGTATTCACGTGCCTGCTCAAGTGAGAGAATTGTCTCTGCTTCTCCCTCTGCTGCTTCGGCTGCGCCAATAGCGCGGTTGCCACTTGTCGAGAGTATTAGCGATATCAGTAAGAGAAATGGCAGTTTTAGCCGCAGTGAATTCTTCATCCTGATATTTATACCCTGGTTGGCTTAAGAGGCATGCGAACTTTTAAGGCAACTTGCACAGCGATCGTATATACTCGGCCGCCTTTACAGCTCAAAGCGGAGGGCATATGAATTTTAAGCCAGAAGGATACCATTCTCTAACTCCTTACTTGACCATGCGCGACGCAGCCAAGGCTATCGACTTTTATAAGAAAGTTTTTGATGCCAAAGAGCACATGAGAATGCCTGCTCCTGGTGGCAAAATCGGCCACGCTGAGCTGCAAATTGGCGATTCTGTAATTATGCTCGCCGACGAATGTAGCGAAGGCAAGAGCCCTGCCACGCTTGGTGGAACTCCAGTTGGTTTAATGTTCTATTTGCCTGACGTTGACGCTACTTTCAAATTGGCGCTAGCGGAAGGTGCGACTGTGCAGCGGCCTGTGCAAGACCAGTTTTATGGCGACCGCTCAGGCTCGATTGTCGACCCATTTGGCCATATCTGGCATCTTGCCACCCATGTTGAAGATGTCAGCCCTGAAGAGATGGAAAAGCGTCAGGCCGAAGCTGCTAAACAAGCTGTGGTCTCCGCTAAATAAAGTCACAAACTTTGTCACTTCTGAAACTTTTTTGATGCCCCGGCCGTACTGAATTTTGTCAGTGGCGGTTGCAGGTGGCTCAAACTATGTTCGAAGATGCTCAGGCTTTGGTGTTGCCATCCCTTTTCGTTTTTGCCACTTGTATTCTTTTAGAATGGATTATTTCCAAATCAAAAGGTATAAGCCTGTACGAAGGTAAGGATGTACTCTGCAATCTGGGCATTTTTGTTGTCGCCAGAATTAGTCAGCCTCTTTTTGTTGGCTATACATTTTATTGCTTGAAGTTTCTTGAAAGTGTTCGCCCCTGGGAGTTGCCTAATACTCTGGCCACTACTGTTGTGGCTGTGGTCCTAACGGATCTTTCTTATTATTGGGAGCACCGCTTCAGTCACACAACCCGATTCTTGTGGCTTTTCCACGAAGTGCACCACTCCAGTCGTAGCTTCAATCTCACTACTAGTTTTCGGCTGCACTGGTTCGGACGGCTGGTGGCACCGCTGATTTTCGCACCTTTGATTTTGTTGGGCTTTTCTGCCAATCAGGTAGTACTATTTCTCTTTGCCAATCTGATTTATCAATTTTTCTTGCATACTAAATTGGTGGGCAAGCTTGGTTGGCTTGAGGGAATAGTCAATACGCCATCGGCTCACCGTGTGCATCATGCCCGCAATAAAATCTACTTAGACAGAAATTTTGGTGGCATATTGATGCTATGGGACCGTCTCTTTGGTACGTATCAAGCCGAAATGGAAGAGCCTGAATTTGGTGTGCTGGGCAAGTTCCGCAGCAATAATCCATTTACCGTTCAGTTTCACAAAGTGCCTGGATACAGTGCTTTAGCGGGTCGTATGCAGCAGGTGGTTCGCTTTTGTAAGGGTAGCTAAACAATTGTCTTTGTAAGGCGCATTTTGTCTTGTTTGGGCTGTAAAAGACACTTTACGCAGATGTCCTAGAGTAGCAATACTCTAATTAGGTTCGGAGACCATGAACAAGTTTGATAGTTTCAAGGGTAAAATGCTGTTGTGGCTGAGAAAGAACTTTCTGCCAGGAAGATCGTTTCTTGATTTTGCTTTGCTGCCATGGAAGATACTTTTAATTTCGCTGGTAGTGTTCTTGCTTAGTCATTTGAAGTTGCCGCCATCAAGCGCCTTTGGTTTGTAGAACTGTATCTCTTCTGTGACGCTGCCGCAAAGTGCCTCACGCACTGGTTTTCTGCTCAATTTCCAGATTTCGGCATCGGTGAGGAAATGTTGAAACTGAATGCAGCAGAAGACCACTGCTAAGGCTGTAATTAAGGGTACGCTGAAGCTGGAGATTAGCATGGGAATCCCGGCAAAAACTGCAACAGCACAGAGTAGAGCTAGTGGCAGCATGGTGAAAGCGATAAATGGTTTGCTATCCTTGATGCGAGCATAAACTAAGCAAAGATATTGGCTGCCGTGAAAGTATGCCGGTGCATAGAGCCAGATGTCGTCTAGTCTCTCGCGCGGCAAAAGAAATAGAAGCAGAGAAGTGAACAGCATGGTTATAGCGTGAGCCGGTGGCAACTTCTGTTTTGCGCCATTGAGAGCGCGCGGCAGAAAGCTCAAGGTAAAGGCAAGCATGCTGCAAAAACTCAGCAGTAGGAGGGTAGATGCCGCCCAGGGCTGCAAGATGCCCCAGTCAGGAAGTCGCACCATGAGAAATTCAGTTGGCCCCTGTTTGTAGTCAGTGAGTAGAACAGCCATCCAATAGAACATAGTTAGTCTGGTTATGGTTAGCAGCCAGAAGCGCTTTGTAGCGGTTATTGCGACATTCGCTTTGAGGCAGTAGAGCAGAAATATCCCTCTAGTTTGAGCAAGAAAGTGCTGGGGTACCCACAGTAGATAGATTTTAAGTAGTATTGCCGGTAGTGCGGGTATGAAGAAGCATAAGGTGCCAATAGCGAGCAGGAGCACCGCTATGAGTATGCTCCGATCTGACAGAGAGCCGTCTTTCTTTTTTAGTACAAAAATAGTGCTAATAGTGTGGGTTTCACTGACAAATAGAAAGCCGAGATTGGATACCGCGGCTAGCAGAGCCAGTTGTTGCGAGTGGTTGATCTGTGTCAGGGCGAATAAGTGGAGGCCATACAATAGCCAGAAGAGTCCGCCGCAGATAAACAGGCAATCAAATGTTGGTGAGATTATCCAGTTTCTTCCCATTGCTTTGTATTCGATTATTGCAACAGATTTTCGGCATACAAGCGAACGAGCCAATTACAACAAAACTCAAGCGCTGGACCCGAAGTCATCAGACAGCCGCCGCAGAGAATAGCAAGTTTATCTTTGATATTGAATTTTGCTAGATCAGAAGATAGTCTGAAATTATTAGCAATGCTTCGAATTTTGTTTTTTTTGTATATAACTGTGAGAATGATTAAACTGCCGATTGCTAGCATGACTAGCTCAGTGGCGTTGACTATTATATTAAGCAAGACCTCTAACAGCGCTAAGTTATTTACGTGTACTGTTGCTGTCGGTTGTGCGCCGGCGAGAATAGTTTCCTTCATTTGATTTTTCCTTTATTGTCAGGCAAAAGCGGTCCCGCGCTTAATGACGCGGAATTCTGGCGAATGGCGGTGCCTTTTATTTCTGTGATTGACGCGATAGTAAATTGAACAGTTTGCTAACGATACGATCGTCTTGGTCAACAGAGAAGGGGGATTTCCCTGATTCGTGCTTCGGGTTTATTCATTTACTGCCTTCGGCATTGCAAATGAGCGTATCATTGTCACTTCGTAATTCAAGGAACCAATGAAATACCGCAAGAGTGGCAAGTCTAAGATCAAATACGAACACGGCATGATTGACGGCTTACGAGATTTACTTGAGAGCATTGAGTCTATCGAAGAGATTGTCTCGATAATTCCTGGCGTGATCAAGCCTGTCCGCGGCTCAGGCTCTGGTATTCGCCTTGAGGTGAAGTATCCTACTCAAACTGGTATTAAGCTTTTGGCTAAGTCGTCTACTTCGGTGCAAGAAGTGTTCATTGTCACCAATGCTGCCGATATTTTGATTGAGAAGCTGAAGGCTATTGGCTAGTCTAGCTGTTTGCTGTTAGCTAGACTAGCCACCAATCTATCTGCTGCTTCCGATTTGTGGCAGGCAATAGGTTCCTGTTGTCAGTCGTCTCGCTGATAGTGGATGCCGTGAGGCGCTCTCGTGTCTACTCAGGCCGACTATGTCGAACGAACCTCCGGCACGGCTGTATTCTTCTGAATAAAAGTGCAGGTGTTCCATCACACTGTGATCGATTAAGCGAGTGGCGCTAAGGTCTACCAGCACTCGTTTTCCTTGGGGTATTTTATCTAATTGTCTCTTAAATGATAGATAGTTAGAGAAGATCAAGGCGCCGCTGACCGCCACTCTTATTGAGCCATCGGGCTGGGCTTGTGAATTCAGTCTAGTTGTAAACAGATTTGAAAGTGCGGCCCCGCGCACTGTGTGCATAATCAGTTTTGTGCAGATGCCGATTGATACTCCGATCAAGAGGTCAGTGGCGAGTGTGGCGACGATTGTAGTCAAGAAAACTATTGTTTGCTCAATGCCAATCTCATGTATCTCTTTGAAAACCCTTGGTGCTGTCAGTTTGTAGCCGGTGACAATGAGAATTGCTGCCAGGGCTGATAGTGGAATTTTGTTTATTATGCTGGCGGCAAAGAGTAGGGCCAGTAGAACGAAGAGGCCATGAAAGAAGTTAGACCAGCGAGTTTGAGCGCCGTTGCTTACATTGGCCGAGCTGCGCACAATCTCGGCAATGATTGGCAGGCCGCCGAGCATGCCAGATACCACTGTGCCGCAGCCGACAGCAGCAACGTCGCGGCTCAAATTGGCTTGCCTGCGGTGGGCATCTAAGCGATCAACGGCAGTGCAGCTCAGCAGGCTTTCTAAGCCCTGAATTAGTGTAATTGATAGAACCGAGAGCCAAAAGGCATATGTATTTAGATGACTGAAGTCAGGCAGAACTATGCCGTCCATGACATTTTTGGGCAGAGCAATTAAACATTTGAGGGGCTCAATTTGATGTTGCACGCCAAGCAATTGATATTGATGTGGCTTGTCTAAACCCAAGCAAGAGCCGAGGGCTACGGCCACGGCTATGACAATCACTGGTGCAGGAATTTTCTTGACCAACTTGTGTGCGCTCATGCCATGGGCGATAAGCAGTAGAAGGCTGACAAAGGCAACTATTGCTATAGCCGGGTTTAGGTGCGCGATCATGGAGGGAATCGCCAGAGCTAGTGCGATAGGCTCTTTTGCTTCCACACTAACTCCAAGCATATAAGGTAATTGCTTCGTCATGATGATAATGCCAATGGCAGCCAGCATTCCATGTATGACCGAGGCTGGAAATAGTTTACCTAGCTCTCCGGCCTTGCTAAGGCCGAGCACTGCAAGTATTGCGCCCGATACAACGATCGCAGCCAGTGTTCCCTTGTAGCCCATTGTGCCTCCACCAAGGCGCTCTACAGAGCACAAGACAACTACAATTAAGCCAGCAGCTGGTCCGTTTATTGTTACATGCGAGCCGCTAATGAGCGAGACGACTACACCACCAATGATGGCGCTGATTATCCCGGCCATCGGTGGCACACCTGATGCCATGGCGATGCCCAGGCTTAAGGGGAGGGCGATGAGAAAGACGATAAAGCCAGACATGATGTCGGCTTTCCAGTGCTCACGCAAGCCGCTTAGGCCATCTTTGGGGGGCGATTTTGCGTTGAGGCAAGTGTGGCTTTCTTTCTGAATTTGACTTTGCGTCTCTCTTGCTGCCTGTGAGTGGGTTGTATATTCTGGTGTGGAATGTCGGTGCTTTTGAGCTGGGAGTGTTTGCATATTTGAGTCTCCGCATGTGGAAGTGGCGGCTTGTAAAGAAGCTCAATCCAGAGTAGCAGCCAGTTTCAGCTAAGTGTCGATTTTTAAGAGGCAGATCAATGCCATGCGAAGAGAGTTGACTTAGCTCTCGCAAGTCGCTAAGTAGGTGCTTCAAGTTGCGTAGATTGGCTTCGCTGCAGTGTTTGTGCCAAAACTCAAGAAGGCAGCCAGTCTAGCCTCTGTTTAACTGGCGCTATTGCGATCAAATTTTAATTCAGTTGTGCTGTTGGTAAGAAAATAGCTAGCAAAAAGCACTACTAAAAGTAACGAGTAAAACAAAAGAGCCAGGCGAACTTTGGTTCACCGGCTCCTTTGAATATTTTCAATTGTCACTCTGACCTATGCGATATCGCTTTTATTTGGTTTCCACATAATTGCGCAATGTCCTCCACATGCTGATTCTTGCATGGGCTGCTCTAACTTTGCCTTTTCATAAGTTCCCCATTGTCCAGGATTTGTCGTGATTCTTGCACTGATTCTTGTATTGATTGATTGATTGGCTACTGTAGTAGTTCTTTGGTTGGCTCCTTGATTGAATAGGTATTGACCAAGACTGACATTGTTGTCGCTAAGTGATTCTGCTTTTTCATACGCTACTAGCACAGCAATTAAGAGTGCAGCTAATACAACTAAAATGATAAAAGGAGTGATTAGACCGGTTCCTAAAGAC
The DNA here is from genome assembly GCA_018062085.1 of bacterium. Lineage (GTDB taxonomy): Bacteria > Cyanobacteriota > Vampirovibrionia > Obscuribacterales > Obscuribacteraceae. The sequence continues at coordinate 77,484 of JAGOSY010000017.1, forward strand.
GAATAGAGAAATGTATTCACGTTCTTACCTCTTTTAACTAATTTGAAGTTTTCTTTGCCCCAGCGCAGATTTTGCATTCTTCTAGTTCGCTATTGTGCGGATTGACAGTGAATGCAGCGGCTGTTTCTTTTAGATCTTTAAATTGCACTACTGCAAAAGTTCCTATGGCCATAACCAGTAAATTGATAATGATGCATTCCATCGGCAGTGCTCCTTGACAGGTATGCATTGGTACTAGCAAAAGCCAATGGCTTGGCACAAGTGCTGGCTTAGGTTGGCGAAAACGTTACAGTAAGCTGGTTTGGCTAGTATTGTGGCAGTACTATGAATGCTACTTTAGGCAATGCTGTGTTAGTGGTAACTGTGGTTGGTAACCTAGCACAATTGGTGTGAACTGTTGAGAAGTGCCGCTGCCGGGGATCCTAAGTAAGAAGTTTTCAGCTACTGCGCTTGACGGTAAGGTTGTATCATTTAGATGCGAAAGTGCTGGAGAGATTATGAAAGAGATTCCCTGGATTCAAATCGCCAAAAGTCTACAAAGCGATATTGTCCATCAGCGTCGGTACCTGCATACCATTCCGGAGTTAGGCTTCAGAGAGGAAAAGACCGCTGCCTTTGTTGCTAAAACACTTGAGCAGTATGGCTATTGCGTGCGCACACAAGTGGGAACGACTGGTGTAGTGGCTGATCTGGGCCTTAAACCAGTGGTGGCCATTCGCGCTGAGATGGACGGCCTGCCCATGCACGAGTCAACCACTAGTCAGTACCGTTCATTGCATGACGGTATTTCTCATAGCTGCGGCCATGATGTAAATATGGCTTGTGTTCTAGCCGCGGCCAAGATTCTGACAGAACAAGGCACTCCTAGTAGTGGCGTGCGTATTATTATGCAGCCTGCCGCCGAAGAATCAGTGGACGCAGAGGGTAAGACTGGCACATTTCGTATGATTGAAGGCGGGGCCTTAGATGGTGTCAAAGCCATAATTGCTCTGCACATTGACGCTACAATGATGCCGGGAATGGTCGGTATCATCACCGAGTCTGCAAAAGTGCCGGCCAGTAATTTCAAGATAGAAGTTAAGCCTGCCGTGACTTCACGTGAAGAACCATTTGACTGTATTAGGGCTGTATCGGCATTGCTTCAGTCGCTGTTTGGTAGTAGCGCTGAATCAAGTGAGAAAGCTACAATAATTAGTGCCATCGAGACAGCACCGCCTGGCCCTCAGTCAATCTGCCAATCGGCTACTTTGCGTGGTTCATTCAATTCATTTAGCAAAGAAGCAAGACGAGAGCAGATGAAGTGCCTCGATGCCGCTTGTGCCACTGTATTTCAAGTCGGTGGCGCCTATGATTTAGAGTATCTTGACTCAGATGCTGGCGGAGAACTTGATGCTACAGTGACTGAAATTATGCGCCAAGTGGCTTGCGAAGTTGTTGGTGAGAAGAGTGTTTCTGTGGTCAAACGTAAGACATGGACAGAAGATTATGCCGCTCTATTGAAGGAAACACCAGGCAGCATGATGCTCTTGGGCGGACAGATTCGCACTAGTCGTCGCAGTCATCACAGCCCATCTTTTGATGTTGATGAGTCAGCACTATATATCGGTGCCGCAATTCTGGCAGCCACTGCCCAGAGGCTTATGGAGGAGCATGAGAGCTAGTCTTAGAACTAGTCTTAGAACTAGTCTTAGAACTAGTCTTAGAACTAGTCTAAAGGCTGTTTTTGACGAGTCTATAGGTTATGTAAAGACTAGTGCTTAGCGCTAACTGCCGGTGCTCTCTTTGTAGGGTTCGCGTTACCTCCGGTTGTCATTAATTGCAGTTCCTTATTGATGGATTTGCTGACCGTGTCTGCAAACTATAACTGAAAGGGCGTTTGCAGCTTTCAGTTATAGTTTTTCTTTGTCCCGTTCTTTTGCTAGGGTCGAGGTGGTGGCCCGGGGTTGTGATCTCTATTCAACTGATTCAATTTGATTCAACCCAGGCCATCGCTAATTTAGCCGAGCATAGGTGGGCTTACATTGGACATTATTCTATTTGTGCTTGTGGTTTTCGCCTGGGTCGGCGTCGTCATTTTTCGGCGTTTTCATCATTACAGTCAAAATCGGCCTGCCATCCAAGATGCGGCCATGTTGAGTGGATATTGGGGCAGCTACGAACCCATCTACGAACCCATCTACGAACCTAGTTATGGACCCAGGTGCGAGGACAGTAATGAAGCTGCTGAGTTGCGTATGCGCATTCTCGAGCGCCTGGGCTAAAAGTCACGGGCTATTGATTACTGCTCTGATTACCACTCTGATTACCGCTCTGATTACCACTCTGAATAGCCTTCGAAAAAACCGTGAATTTGTAATTCCCCCAGTATTCCTAGACCGGGTACGCCCTCAAATTTTGTTCCAGTGTTATGAAGAAAATTTGTATTCTCTCCAGTATAGAAGTCGCGCTCTAGGTTTGGCATGTTGGCCTCGTAATAGCCCCAAGGGGAGCCCTTTATCAGGGTCTTTCGTCTTAGTTTTTTAGGCAGTTTGACTAAGCCTAGGCCTAACAATGTGGCAGCGACAAACAGTGTTTCGAAGAGCGCGATGTTCCAAAAATCCATGGTGTACCTCAAGCGAGTCTAGCCTATTTGCTTGTCGCTGAAATGGACCAATTGGTTCAAGCCTCAGCCGGTTTGAGTTGGTGCCTCTGGACTGTGTCCCTTCTTGCCTTAAGTTCGGTGTTTAAGCGGTTCTTGGCGCAGCTTTAGCAACGATTGATCGCTTGAGGTTGTAAGAAATTCAGCTAGTAAATCTTACGGAAGCGACTTCGAGGAGTTCGCGCGAATTGCAAACAGAAATGCTTTGGTGGCGTTGCTGATATAATTTGGAGATATGCAGAAGAGTTTCCTTTTCTACGCTGTAGCTGCCTCTGCTCTTTTGATAGCGCTGTTTTGCCATGCCCAGAGAGCGTATTCGGCTAATGCGAGAGAGCGTGTCCTAGAATTTCCGGCTAAATACTCGGTTGGCAGATTAGTGGTATTGCAGACGAGGCCTCAGTTCTCGTATGGCCGCTGCAAGGGGAGGCTTTTGGCTGAAGCTCGAGGAGTGGTTAGACTACCCTCTGACAAGTTGATCAAGTTTGAACCTAGTGCTGTTTTCTATCGGCATCCGCAGTGTCTTTTAAAACTACCAGCAGATGCTTTTGATTTCATTGAACTGCGCTTTATGGCCATGACTGATGAAGAATCGGCCTTGAGTGATCCCACTGTTCCGTTTGTCCGTCGAATTTCACGCCTCAAAGGTATTGATTTAGACGGGTCAGAAATCACAGATAAAGGTCTTTCGCAACTAGGGGCAATGCCGGAGCTGCAGTATCTTGCTGCGGGCAATGGCTTCATTACTGGTAGCTGTTTGCCTCACCTAGTCGGATGCAAGAAGCTTGAGGGGCTGCGCTTAGGTGGAACAGTGGTGAACAATGAGAGCTTGAGTTGTTTGCAAAATTTTCCGCTGCTGACTCACCTAGGCTTGATCAATATGAATCTGTCTTTGAGCGGTTTAGAGCAAGTTAGTAAGTGTCGTGCAATCAATAATCTTGATATAGATTCTAACTATCAAATCGATGATAAAGCGCTGCCATTGTTGCTGAAGCTAACTAAATTGCGCACTCTCAGTGTGAAGGAAACCAAGATTTCTTTGAAGGCTCTTGAGATTTTGGGCAAGCACGGTATCATTACTATTGGTCTGCCTAAACCTTTCGCCAATTATGCGCCGAGCGAGCAACGACGGCTCGTGAAAGCTTTTCCCTATTATAAATTTAGTGCTAAATCTGCCGGTGATGTGGATTCCTACAATGAGACTATGTTTGCGCCAGTGACACGGTGATTGAGTTTAATTGTCTTCTCTTGCCACCCTGACTCGCTCTCAGCTCTGTAAGCAACTTGATTACAACTATACAGTCAAGTAGACTGAGGGAAAGCGATAGGGCCCAGGGTTTGGGCTCCTATAGCTTTTGCGGAGGTTTGGATTGAGGGATGTTGCAGTCTTTTCTGTGTTGGGTGTATTCGCCCACACGGAATTAGGCAGCAATTTTAGCTTGTTTGCACAAGTCTATGAGCGAGTTGATCACTCTGGCACCAGGGACAGCAATATTCGCCACTCCGGGGCGCAAAATTAGAGCTGCCTGCATGCCAACCGAAAGGGCTGCTTTCACATCGTTGAGGTGATTGTCTCCGACCATCATCACTTGTCCTGGTGAAACGCCAAAAAGCTCAAGCGCTTTCTCAAAGATTTCGGGCTGAGGTTTTGCCTGACCTACCTCAAAAGAATAGATCTTGTGCTCAAAGTAGGCTCCCAAGCCTAATTCATCAAAAAGAAAGTGAACAGGAAAAGGCCATAGATTTGAGACCAATCCCAGTCTGTAACCGTTTGATTTGAGTGCTTGTAGGCCTGCCAATGTATCTTCGTAGAACTTGAAGCCGACTGCTTCGCGCCTCAGCACCCGGGCAAAGGCACGGTGTGCTGCCTTGCTTGGGGTGGGGCAAGCAAATGAGCTAGCCAAATGATTGAGAAATTCACCTGGATCGCTGATGTTGGTAGTAAGGCAGGCCCGCATAAAGTCAGGGTCTTCAATCGCAACTTTGCGACCAGCGACGGTTGCCACATTGTACCCAACAATTTTCTGCACTTCAAATATGGGTTCGCGATCAAGTGAGTAACCCAAGGTGCGCCAAAGGTCGAACAGAATTACTTTTGTTGTTTTCATTAGGCACTCCGTTTAGCATTCGGCATGGCAAATTCCATCTCTGCTGCTTCGCCTTCGACAAAGCTAAGGCGCGCATCTAATGGAAAAAGCTGCCAGACTTTAGTGTTGTCGGTTTTTGAATTGGTCGTGCGACAGGCGTCTTTGACCACTGCAACTGCTTCTACTGTCGGGATGGCAAGTAAGCCTTTGACTGTATCGAGCACGCACATGTCTGTGTTCACTCCGCACAGGCGAAAACGCTTGCTTTGAAAGTGCTTCTTGGTGCAGGTTTGGATCACTTCGTGTGAGCCGTCTTGAATTAGCTTGGTGGTCTCGTTCCAATTGTTGGGGTTATAGCCGTGCACTGCGTTGAGAATTGCTGGGTAGGTGCCGGCGAATAGCTCAGCTTGAAAGGCGCTGAAGTAGGGAATCCAAAGAAAAATAATTTTGTTTTGCCGCTGGCGCGCTAACCTTACTTCACGGGCCACGTTGTTTATGGTTGTGCTGTCTGCAGTGAAAAGCGGCTGCATATCTATTACGACTAGTGTGTACTCGTCATTTGTATTCATGACGGTCTCCAATTAAAGTTGGCACCAGTGTTTTCGATCTTGATCGAAGTAGCTGATAGAGCCATTCTCGATTTGGTAATTCCAACCGTGAATGTGTAATTTGCCATTGGCCATAGCTGCTGCCACTGACGGATGAGTTGCCAGGTTCTTGAGCTGTAGCAGTATGTTGTTGTTTGTTGTTTCAGCCAGTCGCTGTGCTTCTTCGCAGGAAGAGCAACAAGCTGCAGTAGCTGGAGCGGCTGTAGTAGCGTGATTTAACCAATCAGATACAGCGGGAAGTGTGCTTAGCTTGTCTGGATGCAAAACTGCTTTCATTCCGCCGCAATCGCTGTGACCCATGACGATGACGTCGGCAACGCCAAGTACTGAGACCGCATACTCAATGACAGCGGCTGCTTCGCTGGGAGCATTGCTGTTGAACTGCGGTACTATGTTGGCCACGTTGCGCATGACAAACAGGTCGCCGGGCTGGCTTGCTGTAATCAAATTGGGATCGATGCGCGAGTCGGCACAGGTAATTAAAAGAATTTGTGGCTTTTGTCCGTGGGCCAGTCTTTCGAACATAAGCTTGTTTTCTTCAAAGTGCTCAAGTTGAAACTTGTGTACTCCTTCTATCAGTTTCTTGAGCCCTGAAGATTTGGCTGACTTAGAGCCAGATTTATGCAAAGTTGACCGTTTCATGACGGTCCTCCTTCCTGGCTTTTGGGCGAGTTTCTATACTCGCCCCCAGGGCTTCATTTTTAGTTGAATTTATGCTGCTTGCAGGCTCAATTTTGGCTGCATCGCAATGGCCTCTGATTCCATTTTGCAAAAGGTTAGCGCTGCCGCTCCGCTATTGTGAGTGACCACGATTCTGTTGCCTCCGTTTATGGTGCCTTTGCTCAGCTCGCGCCCCAGCGGGTCGAGTAAGTATTTACTGATTACTCTTTTCAGTTCGGCTACACTGCCGCCATCTTTGGTGGCCTCGTGCAGCAAGAAGTGACTGGTGCTCGCATCGGCTTGCAGGGTGAATACAGATTCTTCTGGCAATGAGTTGATGCGTTTTTGTACCTGGGCGATTTCTGCCTCGACTATACGCACCATGCTGCTGGCTGAGAGTTCTTCGTAAATTACAACTGCGTCCAAGCGGTTGCGGAATTCTGGCGGATAGTTCTGGCGCAGGGCGTTTTTAACCACAGCGCCAACATCAGGCTTGCTCTCTTTGGGGCCAGTGCCAAAGCCGATATGTTTTTGGTTGGACATTCTTTCCATTGCTGCCATGCCCAAGTTACTTGTGAGCACGAAGATGGTATTGCTGAAATCAACGGGTACGCCGTTTCCTAAGATCAGCTTGCCCTTGTCGAAGATACCCATGAAAAGCTTGTAGAAGTCATCACAGCCCTTCTCGAACTCTTCTATCACGATAATATCGACTGCTGATTGCGAGCCAAGACGCACCCGATTCATATTGTGACCAGAAATCAGTGAGGTGGGATCGCTCTCAGTTGCTGCTACCTTGTTTTCAGGGTTTTGCGGATCGCGATAACCGATATACATGGGCGGGGCGCCCTTCAGGTCTAACAGCTGGGCTGCCGTCATATAGTCGCTTGCTTGTACTCTGATAAGGGCATTTTTGTCGCCATGCAGCAGCTCGGCAAGAGCTTCAGCCGTGAGCGACTTGCCCGTGCGCGAAGGCCCAATAAGGAAGTAGATTCCGATAGGCCTGGTTTTGTCGCGCAGGGGGTTGTGGATGGCGCTGTGGGCCATGAGGGCGATGCGCTCGGCGTCAGGCTGTCCGATTACTTTTTCATTGAACTGATTGATGAACAGTTCTTCGCTCACACTTGGTTCGTTGGTATGCAATTCTTTGAGATTAGAGTTGTAGTTCATGACACACCTCTTGCTGGTTCACATAGTGCCAGCAGTAATTGAGGGTTCACGTTGCCGCAGCAACGCCTGATCGGACGCCAATTAGTGGGCCGGATCATGATTTGTGGTCGCATATTTATGAATGATTAGCATGCTCTGCACCGCTATCAATAGCGCCGTGGTGGCGACAAAGTCAAAGGCACTTCTGAGGGCAAAGATGTTGAGCATATTGCAGAGCATGACGCCTAAGCTGGCAACGGCGATATATCCTAAGGCGAAGCAAACGAAGACCCAGACAATAATTCCTGTGCGATCTGCTTGTTCGTTGAATGTCAGAATACAGAGCACTGGTTTTTCGAGTAAAGAAGAAAGTAAGTGATCTGTGGCGCTAAAGCTGCAAGCGAAAGCCGTCCCTACTACTAATGCGCAGAGAGCCGATTGCACGAAGCTGACAGTTGGCAGCAACAGGGGTGCAAGTATGCCTATGGTAAAGGCGAGAATTAGTGCGTGGGTTAAGGCAAGCAGGCAGTGCGCTAAACGGCGACTGCAAGAGGTTGCGTCTTTCAAGCACGGAGATTTGGCTTCGTTGTCTTTCATCTATTTCTACTCCTCTCTCATTGTTGATCGGCAATGAAATAGTTGAGGCTTAGCTAATTGGCTGAGGTTACTTAGCAGCGCTAGCGTCAACGGTTAACTGAGTTAATGTTTGTCTTCCTTGCCGGAGCAAGGAAAAATTGAAGCTAGTGGGTGTTTGGAGCTGTTTTAGGACTTTTTTCCTGGGTGTTGGTGAGTTGTGGATTTACTAAAACCGTAACACCGACAATTGCCTTGCACCAATGGTTATTGGGCGCCAGGCTGGCTTTTAACCAGAACTGCTGTTGTGCCAGGTGCACTTGGTAGTTGAGTGCGGTTGGCGCGAATTGCAAACTGCAAAATGATCAATAGATAGATACTATATAAAGAAGTAGCGAATCCGAAAAAACCTAACTTACACAGCTGCCACCTCATGGGGTGAGCAGCTATGCAAGCTAGGCCGAACGATTCGTTACCAGTAGATCTGTGTGGAGCAATTCAGATCAATTCAGAGCCGTGCAGATTCGTTCACATCTGTACAGATCCGCTTGGACTAAGTCAGCTCAGGATGCTCGCTCAAAACCCGCAAAAGCTCAGCCACCGACCACGCTTGCGAAACGCAACCACGGGGCGTATGGGGGGCGTTGCCGTCGAAGATTTCGTTGATTGAGCCAATGCAGCCTTCATTGCTAATGTTGGCAATCAGTGGCTGCAGGTGATTGCGAATGAAAGCCAAGCTCTGGCTATCGGCTGCATGTGCATAAACCCTGGCATTGACCCAAGGGCCAAGCAACCAAGGCCAAACCGTGCCCTGGTGATAGGTGATGTCGCGGTGATACTGGTCGGCTTGCACCAATCCAGTGCCGTACACACCTTGATACTCAGGATGATCTGGCGAGAGAGTGCGCAGACCCATGGGGGTGAGCAGTTTGCTTTCCACCACAGCCAACATTCTCTTCGCTCTCTCCTGTGAGAGTATCGGATAGGTGAGGCTCGCTGCCATAAGCTGGTTGGGGCGAATGGCCAAATCGAGGCTGCCGTCTTGGCGAATGACGTCGACCAGATAGCCTTCTTTTTCCAGCCAGAACTTTTCGAAACCGACCCGGCACTGAGCAGCCAGAGCGGAGTAGTCGTCTGTGCTCGGCGGCAGGCTGGCTGCACCGCGTTGTGCTGACAATTCGTCCTGCAAGAACTTCAGGGTGAGCAAGAAGTTGTACCAGAGGGCATTGATTTCAACAGCCTTGCCAGAACGCGGGGTGACAACATAGTTGCCCACTTTGGCATCCATCCAGGTGAGCTGTACGCTGGCGTCACCGCCGGTAATCAGGCCGTCGCTATCAAGCCTTAAGCCGTGCCTTGTGCCCTTCTTGTGCCAGTCCACCACTTCTTGCAAGAGCGGCAATTGCATCTTGACGAAGTCAATGTCGCCCGTGGCTTTGTAATAACCGTGCAAAGCCCAAGCCCACCACAGAGTGGCATCAGAGGTGTTGTACTCAGGCTCCTGGCCACCGTCAGGGAAGTAGTTGGGGAGCATTCCCTCGCTCAAGTAGCGGCCAAAGGTCGCCAGGATGCTGCGGGCCTCTTCAGTGCGACCAGTGGCCAGGCAAAGCCCGAACAAGCTGATCATCGAATCGCGACCCCAGTCAGAAAACCAGTGATAGCCAGCGATGATGGTGCTGCCTGCTGTTGACTGACGTTGGGCGATGAACTGGTCGGCTGCCAGCATGAGCTGCTTCAGCGTGGCTGTATTGGCCTTCGGCAAAAGCGCTCGTTTCTCGGCAGCACACTGGCGAACCAAGGTTTCAAGCAGCTTTTCCTGGTTGTTGTTAGCAGGTTCGAATCCGGCAGTAAGGGTGAAAGACTCACCGGCCGCCAGAGTTGCTTTTACGGTGCCAGAGCGGAAGCAATCTTCGCGGTCGCCGAGGCCACGTTCGAATTCTCTGGGCCACTTGTAGTTCCAGTACCATTCAGGCTGAGCTGAGTAGGCACCGTGATCAAGTTCGAGCCAGAGTGGTTGGGCGCCGGCGAAAGCTTCGATTTTCACTTGCTTGTCGCTGACGACATTCTGCGAAAACTGCCAACCGGTCGAGCCTTTGGTTTCACTGTGAAAGTCGCGATAACCGAGCAGCACTGATAGCTCTAGGCTGGCAGTTTTTTCGTCGTCATCGGGCAGCCAGGTGTAGCCGACGTGTACGCGCTGTTGGCCATGCAGCATCAAAACTTGTTTGATCAGTCGACCGCCAGGCACACGATATGACCAGGTGGGGACGGGCAGGGCGCTGAAGGCCTCAAGGTACTGGTGGCCTTGGGGGTGAACGTGACCGGATTGCCAGTAGTTGGTGGCCAGTTCACAGGGGCTTTCTTGGCCTTCTACGATGATTGTTTCGTCCAGGCGAGAGAACAGCATAGTGCGCTTCACTGGAGGAGCCAGGGAGGCAACTAAGAGGCCGTGGTAACGTCTGGTGTTGGCACCGGAGAGGGCTGCGCCAGCATAGGTTCCTAGGCCGTTGGTGATCAGCCATTCTTTGCTGTCGTCTTTGCCGAGGTTATTGAGATTGCTGGCCTCGATAGGCAGCACTGAACTGTTTTGATTTTCGTTGGCTTGATTTCTCAGCCATTGGGTGAGGTCAAATGTCATGGTGTCTCCCATTACAAGTTAGTCTGACAAATTCTGCGTATGTGCAGATAATTTGTTTAGAGATAGTGTTTTAGAAATCTTGAAGCGGTATTAAATGGTGTTTTTAAAGAAAGAGAGGGTAAACCAATTGCTAACACAGGCAATCTGCCAAAGCCAACGGTTTTGCACTGGTTAACCTTGACATGGGTTTTGTTTAACTACTTGAGAACTGTGTTGTCAGGCGATCTTGCTTGCGCAGCTGCGCTGTCTTTGAAACTAAGAGTCTGTTTTTATGCCCGGCGGTGGCATTTGTGAGAGCACGATTGTATTCTGAACTTTGTTCCAGGAAGGCTGAATCTATGACTTCAGATCCCACTCCCCTAAAATTTGACCTTACTCTGGTTGGTGACGTGAATCTGCGCGCCCATCTCTTGAGTGCCATTGATTTGCAGCGCACTGGTCGAACAAAGCAAGCTGAAGAACAATACCGCCTCGCCTTGCACATGGCCGAGGCTCAGTATGGTCCGCAACATTTTTATTCTATTCAGATATTAATTGCAATTACTGAATTCTATGAGTCCGTTGGAGAAATTGAAGAAGTTAGGAAAATTGGTCGACGTGTTACCCAATCAGGACTTGAGCGAAAATTTCTTAGAGGTGGACAACAGGCCGCTGACGAAGCGCCTAAAACAGTTATGGCACCATTGCCGATAGAGATTCGTAAGGCGGCACAAATTCTTGGGGTTCCCTTTGACGATTTGACACCAAAGACTGTGCATAAAGCGTGGCGCACCCAAATGGCTTTGCGCTCCGTGCATCCTGATCTTGGTGGCGAAGCTGAGTCAGCCGTGTTAGTCAACAGAGCTAAAGCTCAACTGGACGCTTGGTTCGAAGAACGGTCACCTAAACTGGGCAAAAAGCTGAACAAACCACAGTCTTGAGTTTTGGTCATTTACTTTTTCTGGATTGATATTCAGTTATACCGATGTCACTTGCGGTGCCGGTGACGTTACGTTTCTACCTGCGTCAGGGGTGGGCTCCAGGGCAGGTTTCAGGGTAGGCTCTGCGGCAGGGGGAGCGCTCATACCAGCAATTAGATTGTCGTAGTCAGCAGCAGTAAACTGCTGCCGAGGCGACGTCTTAATTGCTTCTTGCAAATCGCTTAGGGCCGTAACTTGATCAAATGTAGGATTCTCTGGGGCAAAGCGATAAGGGCTAAGGGCAGTAACTGCTGCATCAATTTCTTGCCGGCTAAATGAACCGTCGGCGCTATGACCGAGAGACTCAAGGAGAGCGGCTCCAGTGGGGTAAGCTTTGGTCATTTCAGCGGCCTTGGCGGCGTTGTCGACAGCAGCCGCTTGAGTAGTAGCTTCAGGGTTAGCAGGAGTCACTTCTTTAGCAGCCTCAGGCTTGGGCGCACGTGGATCGACATATTCTGGCAGCATCAATTTTTGCGTATCTGTGATCTTGTCTTTGTTAATGTCATTTAGCTCAGCAATTTGATTCACGTAGTTGTAAATGTCGCGGGTGCTGGCACCTGGTGGCAGATTTTCTTTGGCTATATGGCTAAGTGTTTGGTCCTTTTGAACCGTTACTTCACCCTTGATGGCAACGCCTTCAGCAGCTCCGTCTACCAGTGTTACACCAGGCAGAGATTTGGTGGCAGTGGTCTCGGTCGCCATGTTGGGCTGTAACTTTGTGCCAGGCTGCTGCACTTCTTCTAAAGCCTTTGCAGAGGCTGCATCGCCACCGTTTCTATTTTCGGTGAATAGTTCAGGGTTGCCTTGAGCTTCAAGAGTGCTAGCCATAACGAATTCTCCTAGACATAGATAGTGACTGCTTAAGACCAAAATATTTTCTGGTTTGCTGTTCGTGTGAAATTGATCGGGGTGTAGGTGGGCATGTAAAGAGAATAGACAAACGGCGTGTCGAACATGTGGCAGTTTTGCCTCCAGAAAGTAAAAACTGTTCCATTGGCAAAAATTTTGACAATCGGCCCGGCCATAGAATAAAGAATGGGCGCACACATTAGTGTCTGAGCGATTGATGATATGGTTGGAAGGCCTGCCCTTAATTAGCGATGAGACGCCATGACTGGCCTAATGTTGTTATTTCTTTGTGTGCTATTGCAGCTATTCGGGCTCGTCTTGTGCGGATTTGTATTGTTTCTCGTCTTTTGTGCCTATATCAAGTTTTGGCAAGATTGGCGCGTGTGGCTACGCCTGCGCAAAACATTTCCTTTGAAGACTAAGGCCGACAAGCAGTGGTTGACCGGCGGCAATATGGAAGTCAGTGTGGTAGAAGCTAAGTTTCTAGCACATTGCCAAATTCGTGCTTCCTTTTCTTCTTATGGTCTGCAATTTAGGCCCGTTTTTGATTGGCCATCGTTTAGTTCGTCTGGTGATGCTTGGGACGGTTTCATAATTTTGCCAGTTCTATTTCTGGCAGTAATCCGAAATTTCACTGTGTTCATGATGTTTCGTCCAATCGAAGTGCCTTGGTCTGCCCTTAATCCGGTGGCCGAAGTGCAAGATCGCTTAGTTCTCGAATTTGGCGCAGAGCGGTATCGGCTCGAATTATCCACTCAAGCTTCAACTGGAATTCAACAGTATTTAAAGCACTAATGTTGCTACACTTCGTAGCAACAAATCATACTGGCCCGCCGTTACGGAGATTTGAAAGTTGTTTATGGCTGCGACATGGCGACACAAACTAACTGCGCTTACATGCTCAATTTTCATCTGTGCTGCAAGCAAGATATTGGTAGCTAGCGGTGCTGAAGCGCAAAGCGGGGCAAGTAAGGCGACCCAACGACAAACCATAAAATATGTTTCTGGAGTTTTTCCTGGAAAGGGAAATGTCAAAGACTGGAACTATGCCGCTGCAATGCAAGGGCGGGGAAGTTCACTGAGGGTGGATAAAAAGTATGACGAGAGCATTGCCACTTTCGAAAAGTGCATAGCCTCCTATCCATATGACCCCGAGTTCTACAATTCTTTTGCTCTTGTTTATTACTCCCGCGCCCAGAGTGGCGACTTGCTGAGAGCCGAAAAGCTCATTCGCAAAGCTATTGAGCTGAATCCGGAGTCCTATATGTTCTGGGACAATCTTGCCAAAGGTTTGTATGAGCAAAACAAGCTTATAGAGTCGAAAGATGCACTGGTCAATGCATTGCACCTCAATCCGCCGCCAGAAAAGCTCAAAGAGATTGAGGAGAATCTCGAAATAGTGAGTCGCAGACTAAAAAAAGCGGGTGTAAATTGATGAAAGAACGCCGACTGAAACTGCGTGCAATCACTGGCGCAATGTTAGTCGGCTACTCCGGTCCAGGGAACCGTTTCGCCACTTGGCTGTATTCCGAGGCACGCAGCTTCGGCGGCGCCCTTGCTGGTTGAGCCGCTGCTGCTTGGGCGCGGCCAACAGACGAGGCCAAAATGGTCAGCCTAAAGCGAGCATCTCAGTCGCAATTGCAATGATGCTTGCGATTTAAATGCAGCAGCTAAGCTGTTCGCCTTTTGAGCCAACAGAATCTACTCTGTGCGGGCGCTACAGCTGAGGTTATGATGTCCAGCTGTTTACGCTTTATGTAACAGTTGCAAATTTATGCCGTGCGTTTCTTCATCATTTTGTAGGCTTCATAGACAGCGCCTAGACCTACAAGTGCATAAACAACGCGTGTTGCAGTACCATCACCTAGAACAGTGGTTACGAAGTTATAGTTGAAAGCGCCGACTAGTCCCCAGTTTATGCCGCCAATGAGCAGCAAAAGAAACAGAATAAACTCCAAATTTTTCATAGTATTTTCACCTGGCAATCACATCTTAAAAACCTGCAGACACTTTCTGCAAATTGATATGAGTGCTTACTCACCATTCTAGTACTTGGGGCGGTAGGAAGTCAAGAGGATGAGGCGTTCGAAGTTAGCCCGGGGGCAGGCTTTGACCCGTCTGTGATTTTGAGGATGATTGTAGAATGGCTCCTAGTGGCTCTTCTGGGCGTATCTTCCTGGTGGCCCCTTGGTGGTCGGTGAAACTCTGACAGGTAGTGCTTCGGGAAGATAATCACCCAAGCTCGGTCGAGGCTATACTATGTACGCGATGACTAATCAATGACTAGTCAATAAATAATCACTGAATAAAAGCTGACTAAAATGTCAGCGTTAGTGCGATAGAAAAGCAAGCAAAAATGAAACCAGGTAGCAAAAATCATTCCAAACAGCCAGCACCCGCCACAGCGGCTGTAGCCAAAGTTGCAACTGAGCGAAAAGATGGATTTGTGCTCGTGCGCGGTGCCCGTGAGCATAATTTGAAAGATATCGATGTTGATATTCCCCGCGATTCACTAGTGGTTTTCACCGGAGTCTCAGGTTCAGGCAAGTCATCGCTAGCCTTTGGCACTCTCTATGCTGAGGCCCAGCGCCGCTATCTTGAATCAGTGTCGCCTTATGCTCGTCGTCTTTTTCACCAAATGAGCGTGCCTGAAGTTGATGAAATAGAAGGTTTGCCACCAGCGGTAGCACTACAACAGCAGCGTGGCGCCCCTACTACTCGTTCTTCCGTTGGCAGCGTCACTACCCTTTCTAACCTCCTGCGTATGCTCTATTCGCGGGCCGGAGCCTATCCTGCTAATCAGCCCCATTTAGACGCCGAGGCATTTTCTACTAACACACCATCTGGTGCCTGCCCTGACTGTCATGGTCTGGGTCGTATCTATGAAGTGACTGAAAAATCAATGGTGCCTGACGATAGTCTTACTATTCGCCAGAAGTGTATAGCCGCATGGCCACCGGCTTGGCATGGTCAAAACTTGAAAGACATGCTGGTCACTCTTGGCTATGACATTGATAAGCCTTGGCGCGAAATGTCTAAAAAAGATCGCGATTGGATACTCTTCACCGATGAACAGCCAGTTGTGCCAGTCTATGCTAATTTCGAAGCGCACGAAGTAAAAGCAGCTATGAAGCGCAAAGAGCCGCCAAGCTACAATGGCAATTTCTCTAGCGCCAAGAGGCACGTGCTCTATAACTTTGCCAATACCCAAAGTGCTGCTATGAAAAAGCGCGTATCAAAGTATATGGTCAGCGCTGAATGTCGCCTCTGTAAGGGCAAACGGCTTCGTCTAGAGTCGCTTTCAGTTAAGTTTGCTGGTTTAGATATTGCCGACATTACTAATTATCCAATCATCAAACTCTCTGAAATTTTGCGGCCATACGCCGATGGATCGGCTCCAGCACTAGTTAAGTTAGAAAAAGAGCATCCCGAGAAAGCAATAGTAGCCCAGCGCATTGCTTTTGATTTGAATGCTCGCATAGGTGTTTTGCTAGATCTTGGCCTTGGCTATTTGGCTCTAGATCGCGGTACACCGACTCTTTCGCCTGGCGAATTGCAGCGATTGAGATTAGCTACCCAGGTGCGCTCTAATTTGTTTGGAGTGGTCTACGTACTAGACGAACCATCGGCGGGCCTTCACCCGGCCGATACTGAAGCCTTGCTTTCGGCTCTAGAACAGCTAAAGAGTTCTGGCAATTCACTCTTTGTCGTCGAGCACGATCTCGATGTGATCAAGCATGCTGACTGGATTGTCGATGTCGGTCCCGCTGCCGGCGAACAAGGTGGATATGTACTTTATAGTGGCCCCTCTGCCGGTTTAGCAGAAGTAGAAGAGTCGCAGACTAGACGTTATTTGTTTGCTGAAGAAAAGCCGCCACAGCGAAAGTTGCGCAAGCCCTCCGGTTGGCTCAAGCTCTCAGGTGTTACCCGCAATAATCTAAACAAGCTAGATGTCGCTTTTCCCCTTGGTGCCTTCACTACGATCACTGGTGTTTCTGGCTCAGGAAAATCGAGTCTCGTTAGTCAGGCTCTGGTAGAGCTAGTGGCCGAGGCTCTGGGGCAGCAAGTTCCTATTGCTGAAGAGGAAGGCGAAGAACTTGAGAAGGCCGAGGTGGCCAAAACTGGCGGACAGATTGCTTCTGGCATGGAAGGAGTCAAGCGTCTTGTGGTGGTTGACCAAAAAGCGATTGGCCGCACACCGCGATCAAACCTTGCTACTTATACTGGCCTGTTTGATCATATTCGCAAACTGTTTGCTAACACCAAAATGGCGCACTCTAGGCATTATGACGCCGGTCGCTTCTCTTTCAACGTGGCAAAAGGACGCTGTGAGAATTGCGAAGGCGAAGGTTTTGTCATGGTTGAGTTGCTCTTCTTGCCCAGTGTCTATGCCCCTTGCCCCACCTGTCATGGTGCCCGCTATAATGCCAAAACTCTCGATGTGAAATATCGCGATAAAAATATTGCCGAAGTGCTGGGCATGACAGTTGACCAAGCCTGGCAGTTCTTTGAGGATGAGCCTGCGGTGCGCCGTTCCTTTCATGTCTTGCGCGAAGTTGGTCTCGGCTATTTGCGCCTTGGTCAACCAGCCACTGAGCTTTCTGGTGGAGAGGCCCAACGCATCAAGCTTGCCACTGAACTACAACGGGTGCATCGCGGCGATACACTTTATGTGCTCGATGAACCAACTACTGGTTTGCATCCTTCTGACGTTGAAAAGCTCATGACTCAACTTGATGGCTTGGTGCAATCAGGCAATACGGTTATTGTGGTTGAACACGAAATGCGCGTGGTGGCTGGCAGTGATTGGGTGATTGATATCGGCCCTGGTGCTGGTGACCAGGGTGGCCAAATTGTAGCCTCTGGTAGCCCACAGCAATTGGCTCAAGTGAAGAATAGCCGCACGGCGCCTTATCTAAAGCGCTTTTTGGGCTGAAGCGGGTCGGACTACCCAGAACTCGGATTGTTGCATATACAACTATTTCATTTTTTCAATGATCAGACTTTCTAGGACCAGACTTTCTACTTGCTCGCTGGATTGTTGAGTACTCAAGTATTTTTGCAAATGCGCATAAAGTTGAAGCTTACTTGTTTACTTACTTATTGCTAGTCGATGGCGCGTCGTGCAAAAAGTGCGACGGTGTATCTGGCACAGTCAGAATTGAATCTTTTAAGAGTAAGAACATTGTTGGTTGAATTTTCAACTCGCCACTGTAAGGGTGGCTATAGGCTGACAACATCCAGATGTTAAGGGCCATGGCAATGGCTACAAGGGTCGTCATCATGCCCTGAATTTTGGGAAATTCTGAGGCGAAAATATAGCTCAAAAAGATTGTTATAGAGGCTCCGAGACCGACTATTAGCCAAAGCGCCGGTTGCATCGATGTTTGCGCTAGCAAAATGCGGGCGCGCCTGTGCTCACCAAGGCTCTGCATACTAGAGATCAAACCTTGCTGTAAATTGCTCTGTCTATCGTTCTCTGGAACTGTCGATATAACTGATTCCCAAAGCTTTTGATAGGTTTCCCAGCCATGATTGATTTTTTCTCGGCGTTCCATCTTCGGCCATTCGCTGGTGATAACGTCGTCAACATACTCGCGACAAAGCTGCCTAATTCTTGGTCTATCGATATCTGATAGCCCTCGCGCTACTCTAAAAATGCTGGCGACATTGCTAGCTTCTTGTTCGTCGTGCATGCGAGCGTCGTTGTACTTATCCATGGCTGAGGCCACCATGAAGCCCAGTAACACAGCAAAGAGTGTGCCCACCACTCCCATCATCGCTTCGCCAGCGCTGTGATGCTTTTCTAAAACTTCTTGTTTAAATGAGCGATTAACTAGCCATTGGCCAGCCAGAGCCAATGAGACAAATACAACTATGAGTAAAGCGCCGTGTTCTAATGTATACATGACTGCAGAGGATAGCAAATATGAGCTGGTCTGACTAGCGTCACTGTCATGTAGATGCAGATAGATTGCGCACAACAATGCAGACCTTAATCTTGGTAGTCATATGCTGCCAGCAAGTAAGTTTGCTCCCTAGATAAAAACTGTAATTGCATAGGACGCGGCAATACCTAAAATCACAAACAGAGCGTAAAGACTCAGAGCCAAGCGCTTTGAGACTTCTGTCCAAAGATAAGACATGGGTAAGATGCTGAATGTCCCAAGCGTAGCAAGAAATAACATGACATATGGAGCGGGCACTCCATGAGCATAGAGTTGTTGGGCGACTATTACGTCAAGGGCAATCGGAATGGGTAGAAGCACGGTTATCATGGCCAGGCCAGCGATAGCCGCAAAATTTACATGTGAAAAGATTGCTTGAAGTGGAAGCAGTTCCATAACGATCGAACTTATTACTGCGGCACCAAGCATTAGAGGCACAGCAGACTTGATCAGGTGCCATAGATTCTTAATATATGCGCTGCTAATTTCCTTCAAGGTCTCGAAAAGACTTTTCTCGCATTCTTGGAGGTTAATTGGTAGTCCGCAAGCGGCTATTTGTTCGACTGGCTTTGGCTGAGACCTATTGTACAGATGGACAATTAAGGGCACGAACACTAAGAGAACCACTGCCATCATCGAGTATTGCACTATCCCGAACGCCGTCGGTAGCCCAGTAAATATCATTGAGACAACGACAAAATTGAGAGTGGGAGAGCTAAACATGAACGATAGTGCCGATTCTATATTAGCTTTGCCCCTAGTTAGGCCGCAGGCGATTGGAACTGCACAATTGACGCAGACCCCGGCCGGAGCGCCAGTAAGGATACCTTTCAGCGTATTGAGATAAAGATTGCCACCAAGCTTTGGTGGATAGAATTGAAACACTGTGTGGAAAAGTGCACCCATTGTTAGTCCGAAAGACATACCGATGCGCATTGACCACACCCAGTTAGCAATTGATACTGTTACTCGATCAAAAAATGAGGGGTTGGCAGGAAGGCGCAGGATTTCTTCTGTCCAGATAAATGAAGAAACTTCGTGATGTCCAAGGACGGCAGCTTTGTGAAAGAGAGATGGATATCTTGAGCCAAACCAGAACAGTGCTAGCGCTATAGCAGCAAAGCTGAGAAGGATAAAGAGGCGATAGAAGCAGCGTATATTCTTGCCAGCGAGCAACACTTCTCGCTTGGGAAGCTCTGGGGACCTCATAGAATACACATGTGTCATTGTTTCATTGACCCTTTAGTAGCACCACAAAAATATCGATATGGATGGTTTCGTACATTGTGTATTAGTGGTCCTGTTTTCTTGCTTGCAATAGCTCTCAATGCACTGTGAAAAGTAGATAATTGGCCATTATGTAAACTATTAGGATTGCTAGGGCGTCCCCAGCTAAAAACAAAAGCTTTTTCTCTGACCTATAGGTCAGTCCGATTACTACTATTGCCATTGAAATTACTGCCGTTAATGCAGTCAAAACGTTAATTTCAGAAACAGATCTTAGCAGTGGAGCTTTTAGGTAGCAAAAATCAATGATCGCGAGGATGGCCACATTGAAAAGATTGCTGCCCAAAAGATTCGCCACGGCCATGTCGAAGGCGCCGATACGAGCTGCTGCAACTGATACTGTAATTTCAGGCAGTGAAGTAGTAATGGCAATGAAAGAAGAGCCGATAAAGCTTTCTCCCCAGCCTGTGGTTTTTGCTATTTTTTCCCCGATTTCTGGCAAATAGCAGGCCGCAACCACGATCATTAGTGAGTATAGAGTAAAAAACAAAATTGACTTGCGCAGCGTCGCCCCCGGCTGCTCTGCTTCAGCTAACTCTCCGGCAAATTCTTTGACGCGATTTTTTTCATATGAGTAAATCAACTTCATGGCGAGCAGATAGACAACTATAAAAACTAAACTGAGCGGATCAATCGAGTTAAGGGCTGTCAGAATTGGTAGGTGTTTACCAAATAGGATGTCTACCGCAGCGAAGCTAACTAGTACTATGCCGAATCCAGCAGATAGCATGTGTCCCTGGTGCACCATATGTGACACCGGTTTGCCTTTGGATAAAAGATCTAGGCCTGCTATCACCAGCATATTGAACATGCAACTGCCGAGGGTGCCACTCACTGCCATGTCCGGAAGGTCGTTAAAAGTAACGGCTGATACTCCGGTGATCAATTCTGGCAATGAGGTTATTGTTGCGAGGAGAACAAGCCCTACCCAGTTGCGTCCTAGACCTGTTTTGTCGGCAATGACATCTCCGTGAAAAGTGAGCTTCGTGCCAGCAAACATGATTATCCCTGCGCATAGGGCAAATTCTATCCAGATGTTGACCATTGGTAGCGCACCGTGCTTTCAGGAAGAAAAGAGACAACAAATAAGGTGCCGCTGACATCAGCGGCACCTTGAGGATATCAGAAACAGCAATTTTAGTGGCCTTTCTTTTCAGCCTTCTTTGATGTACTTTTTTTTGTTTCTTTGGTCTCTTCTGTCTTTACTTCAGTTGTTGCTTCAGCATCAGTTGCGGCGGCATCTGCTTCTGCTTTAGCAGAAGTATCAGTGCTTGTAGTCGCTGTACTTTCGGTAGTTGCGGATGTTGTAGTACTTGTGGAAGCGGCGTCTTGCTGGGAGCATCCAGCTGTTGCAAAGGCAAACAGTGTCAGCGCTGCTAGCAAGTTTATAGAATGACGCATTTTATCTCCTAAGTAGATAGCGTATTTGCAATTGGTGGTTACTAATTGGCGATCCTCGCTTGCCGAGACTTGGGCATGAGATAACAAGAAGGAGACGAATCCAAACCGATATCAGTGAGAATCACCAGTCAAAAATGGTAGATCAAAGTTCTTGCGGAAAGCTTTCCGCAAGAACTTTGCAACTAGCCTTACTGTTCGAAGGCTAGGTAGAACTAGCTAAAACTGGGAAACGTGACTGTAAATGTTGAACCTATTCCATTGTTGCCTGGTTCGACTTTAATTGCTGCGTTGTGGTGACTGGCGACATCATTGACAATCGCTAGGCCAAGACCAGAACCGTCTTGTGAGGCTCCTTCTGCTCGGTAAAAGCGTTCAAATATTCGTTCTTTATCTTGCTCTTTAATTCCGCACCCAGTGTCTCTCACGTTTAGAGTTACGCTTTCTTGCGAAACCGTTAAGCCGACAATAACTTTGCCTCCAGCTGGGGTGTATTTAATGGCGTTGTCGACAAGGTTGCCGACCAGTTCATGAATACCCACGCGGTCGCCGGTGATCAATGCCGGTTGATCTGATGGCCCAAAACCTATGTCGATATTCTTTTTTATTGCCTGGTTAATATGCTGTTCTACGACGTCTGAGGCCACGAAATTGAGATCAATCATCTCGTCTGTGGCAATTGTTCGCGTCGCTGAATCGTTTCGTGCCAGAACCAACAGCTGCGAGATTAGGTGAGACGTTCTATCCAGACCTTTGTCAATTTGCTCCATCATATTTCGCATTTCGCCCAGGGTTTGCGTTTTAATACCCAGGCTAGAGTAAGTTTTTAGACCGGCTAATGGGGTTCTAAGTTGATGTGAGGCATTGGCGAGGAAGCGCTGTTTGGTTTTTGCATCTTCGCGCAGAATGTCAAGCAGCCTGTTGATTGCCTTTACTAGGGGGTATGTCTCTTCGGGTGAGATAGTATCGTCTATGGTGCTAAGGTCGCCAGAGCTTCGTGCGGAAATGGCTAGTTGTAATTGTTTTAACGGTTGTAAGCCCACGCTGATGCCAAACCAAACGGCTGATGCCCCGAGGATAGCCATTAACAGTTGCGGCAGAATGATTGTGACCAGAATCGATTGTGATAGTTGTTTGCGGCTCTGTAGCGTCTCCGCCACTTGGATTATCACTTCCTCTTTCATTCCTTCGGCGGTAGTATTAAGCTCTGCAATCCTTACTTCATCTTTGCCAATACGAGTAGTTCTAAACGTTGGACGCTCACTAGAAAGGTTCTGTAGGGGCTTGGGAAGGCATTCGTCACCAGATAGTCGCTCTCCTTTGGAACTCAAAACCTGGTAATAGAAACGATCAGTATTGTCGTGGCGTAGTATGGCCTGCGCCGCTGGCGGCAAGTCGATAACCAATTTTTCATTCTTTATGCGAATTCTAGCTGCAACTGAGTCGGCGGAGTTGACTAGTTCACGATCAAAGGCATCACTGGCAAATTTAACAGCTAGCCAGTATCCGCCGATTGCACTTACTAGCCAGATTGATCCAAGCAGAAGGGATAACCACAGCACAAGTCTTTTGCGAATAGAACGTCTCATTCAAAATTTTCCAAAAGATAGCCAAAGCCGTGTATTGTCCTGATTTTTACTTGTGTGCCTTCTAGTTTTCGACGCAGTCTGTGAATAACGATTTCAATTGCATTCTCGCTAGGTTCTTCTTCCCATGTGGCAACGTGTTCTACAAAAAGGCGCTTTCCCACAAGTTTTCCTGCTCGCTTAAGAAGCAATTCCAAGACGGCTACCTCTCGTTGAGTAAATTCGGCTAGCTCATCGTTAATAAATAGTTCTCTCGTGTTGATTACAAATCTAATTGGCCCGTGTTCTATCTCCATGCGATTGCCCCAGACATTCTTGCGCAATAGCGCTCTAATTCGAGCTTCTAATTCACCGAAGTCGAAGGGCTTTGTTAGGTAATCATTGGCTCCTAAGTCTAGGCCCGCAATTCGGTCGGAAACAGCGTCTCGTGCGGTTATAACAATAACGGGTACTGGGTTGCCGTCAGCTCTTAACTCTTTGAGTACCTGGCTGCCATCGATTTCGGGTAAACCCAAGTCGAGTACGAGTATGTCATAGGTCGATAGTTTGAGGGCGCTAGAGGCTTCTGTACCCGTTCTTACGGCGTCAACGTTGTAACCTTTTGACTCCAAACCCAGGCGTAAGGCATTTGCAAAGAATTCGTCGTCTTCAGCGAGTAACAGTCTCATATTTTATGCGCCGTCCTTGAGCAAGCAATACGCAAGAAATTGTTTATAAGCTTTAGTGTCAAATGCATGCTAGTTTTCCTGGACCATAGAGGATAAAGTGCTGAGCGACCTCGCCCGGCCAGATCGGCCAAGCTTAATATTATTTTCTTGCGGTTTGCTGTCGCTAGCTAGTGCTTGGCCTTCAAATGATTTTCACGAAGCTTCGATCTTTGGTAGCTTCATGCACGCTGACTGGTTATGTCTTCGCTTGTTTCTTGTTAAATCTTGATAGATGAGCCCATCGTTAGTTGATTGCTGCTCTGTAAGTGCACGACTAGTAGTGCCTCTTTGGGCAGTTTTTGATTTTTCTGGTGTAAATTTGTGCGGCGTTTCATGCCAAGATACCAAATTTGGAAAGATACAAAGTTCTGACAGAATTCCAGGGTGAATTTGTTCAGCCTCACCGAGAACAACTCGTCTACCGTCGCTCAGCGAGCTTAATGCGTACCACATTTTGCCGCCGTCAAATGACTCTATGTCATAGAGTCCGAACCATTCATGGAAGCCATGGTGTCGAATGTAATGAGCGCTGAACAGTGCAAGCTTTTTCTTCAGGTCATGACTCTCTTTGCGCTTTAGTTCGTAGCCAATGCCTAGTAGTAATGACAAACAGCCCAGAGAGAGTAATTTTGTGGTAACTTCAAGATCCATTTCTTTCCTGTTTTACCGTCTCCCAGCGTGCATGAGATGAAATCCGATTCTTCGACGGTATGTTACCGTCAATTAGTTCGTTCGTCAAACAAATCAATTGTTGCTAAGCTCAGCTTAGCTCTCTGATTGGGTTGCGTGTTTGAGGCTTCGCCGTTTTGAGTAAAGGAGTTTATGTCCATTAAGTTGATATCGCACGTAGAAGACTCGCAGCTGGCTGCTTTACAGAAGCGCTTGGAGTCAATCAGTCTTCTCACTCCGGAGTTTATCGTCTTGCTGGCTGGGTCTACTGTTATTGCTACATTCGGACTCTTTCAAAATAGCGCAGCTGTGATCATTGGAGCCATGATTATTGCTCCGCTTATGCGACCACTTGTTGCGTTGTCTCTTGCAACCATAACTGCCGACACTGCACTTCTTCGTAGGGCCATGTTTACTCTAGTTGTAGGCTCAATAACTGGCTTATTAATCGCTACTA
The DNA here is from genome assembly GCA_018062085.1 of bacterium. Lineage (GTDB taxonomy): Bacteria > Cyanobacteriota > Vampirovibrionia > Obscuribacterales > Obscuribacteraceae. The sequence continues at coordinate 101,694 of JAGOSY010000017.1, forward strand.
TCATGGCCTCTTTTCTTCGCTCGCTTGAGCTTAGTCCAGAAATTCTAGGTAGGACCCATCCTACTTTGCTTGATCTGGGTGTGGCGCTGATTGCTGGGGCCATTGGTGCCTATTGCCAGACCAATCAGAAGTTGGCCGACAGTCTTGCTGGCGTTGCCATAGCTGTTGCGCTGGTGCCCCCTTTAAGTGTGGTTGGCATTGGTCTTGCCCTAAATGATGTCTCAATTTGGTCAGGAGCAGCGTTGCTCTATGCGACAAATTTGATTGGTATCACTCTGGCCGGTTCTCTTGTGTTTCTGCTTATGGGTTATACACCGTTGCAGCAGGCTAAGAAGGGTCTGGCAATTTCTGCGGCCATGACTATTTTGCTTATTCTGCCATTGGCGTTAAGTATGCGTGAACTTGTGCTTGAGAATCAGATTAGCGCCAAAGTTCGTAGTCTACTGAAGGATAAAACCCTTACTTTTCGAGGCGTTCTATTGCGCGAAGTAGAGGTGAAGCGCTTCAGAACCCCAATGCGTGTTATTGCTACGGTGATTGCTTCTAATTGGCCCATTTCGGCCAATCAAGTCAAGTTAGTACAAGACTTTTTGGTGAAGGAAATTGGTATACCTATAGAGTTTAGGCTGCGCATAATTCCCTCTCAGGAGTTATCTGTTTACGATATTTTGCCTGAAGAAGCGCCCAAAACTCAATTAGTACAGCCGCTACCGACTACTGATGCCGGTACTGTAGAGCCGGAGCCGGCGTCAACTACTGTCGGTACTGTAGAGCCAGAGCCGACAGCAACAACATCTGTTCCCGCGAATAGTAAAGCCGTGACTGAATCTGGTTTGGGTGAAGGTAAATGATTAACCGTTTTTCGGGAAGCTAATGGTTATGGAAGTGCCCTTGCCGTTCGCGCCTGATGCCACTGTCGTAGTGGCATTATGAGTGGTGGCAATTTCTTTGACGATTGCGAGACCCAGGCCGGTTCCGGGCTTGTCTGTTGCGGCGCCTCGATAGAACCGTTCAAAGACTTTTTCTCTCTCGTTTGTCGGGATGCCACAGCCATCGTCTTCGATTGTTAATAAGGTTCTATCAGCTTCGACCATAATTTTGACTACTACCTTACCGCCTGGTTCCGAGTAGAGAATGCTATTTTCAATCAGGTTGGAAATTAGCTCTTCGAGGCCGTTGCGATCGCCATAGACAATTGCCGGTTCTGATGATGCCAGAAACTCAAATTCAAGTTTGTTGCGAATTGCCTCGGGAACATGCCCTGCAGTGACTGCTGATGCTATCGTGCTGAGATCAATCTGAGTAAAGGGTTTTACAGCATTGGCTCCTGGTTCAGAGCGTGCCAGTACTAATAGTCGATTGACCATGCGGCTCATGCGGTTAATTGCTGCCTCTAGGTCGGCCAGTACATCTTGTACTTCTGCGTCTTTGACCATCTTGCGCACGAGATCGCAGTAAGTTGTCACCACTGCCAGCGGTGTTCTTAGTTGGTGAGCGGCATTTGAGGTGAAGCGTTTTTGCAATTCAATATCATTTTCAAGTTGCTTGAATAGCCGATTTAGTGCCTTAATTAGCGAAATTATTTCTACTGGTTCGTCTACGTTTAGCGGGCACAGATCGCCAGCTGCTCTTGCTTGCACTGCCTGCTCTACATTTGCTAGTGGGCGCAAACCCCGCCCGACCCCGATCCAGATCGCCCCGGCGCCGCAGATTATTATGGCAATTTGTGCTAGAAAAATACTAATCGAAATCTGATTGGCTAGTTCTTTGCGAGTATTTCTAGTTTCGGCGGCTTGAATGACAACATGATCAAAGATCGAATCTGGTGTTGGCACAGTTAGAGTCATTACTCTAATTTCTCGACCTTTGAATTCAATGGTGCGAAAACTTGGCTCTGCTTCGACCTTCGTTGATGTCGAGGATGTATTTGCATCAACGATATTCGGGGAGTTGATGGGGGCACTCTGCTCTGAGCTGTTTTGGGCGATTGTTGGAGGTAGAGGCAATAGCTTGTCGCCTGAGATGACTTTGCCATCAGGGGAAATCACTTGAAAATAGAAATCATCTTGATAATTGTGCTTGAGGATAGCTAGGGCTGCTGGTGGAAGATCGACTGTCAACCTGTCGCCCTTGGTTTTAATTCTGGCAATGACAGAGTCAGCTGAGTTGGCCAGCTGCTTGTCATAAATGCTACGTGCTAAGGCTAAGCCAAGAAAGTAAGAGGCTACTGTGCTCAGCAGTGCCAGGCTTAGTAGTGGCACAAGAAGCCAAATTAACAGCTGATACTTGATAGATTTCTTCCACTGTCTACTCAATGATGAACCCTAGGCCTTTCACTGTTTGTATTGAGCAGCCGGAATGTTCGATTTTTTTACGTAGTCTATGTATGACAATGTCGACCGCATTGCTCGACATGTCGCGCTCTAATGATGAAAGGTGTTCAATTAAATCGTTCTTGAACACTACTCTTCCTCGTCTCTGCAGCATCAACTCTAATACCAGGTATTCACGTGCTGATAAGTCGATTGGCTGATCTTCTATGGAAAACCTGTTAGCGAAAGTGTCGAGAGAAAGTGTGCCTACTTTAATTGCTGTTTGGTTGGCCCATTTGTCCTTGCGCAATAGGGCTCTAATTCTGGCTTCAAGTTCTCCAACATTGAAAGGCTTGCAAAGATAATCATTGGCTCCTAGATCTAGTCCGTGAATTCGGTCTTCTGGAGTGTCACGGGCTGTGAGAATGAGAACCGGTAATGACTTACCCTCTTTTCTCAGATTTTCGAGCACTGTCAGGCCATCCCTTTGAGGAAGGCCGATGTCTAAAATGACGAGATCGTATGCATTGCTAAACACAGCAGCTTCAGCATCTAGACCATTCTTGGCGCTGTCAATTTTATGACCGCTATGCCTTAAAGTTCTAGATAATCCGTCTGACAAAAATTGATCGTCTTCTGCCAGCAGTATATAAGCCATTGTTTCAGTCGCTCATTTTTGTTTGGTAGGCGGCAGACCCTTCGCAAGCGCAATTGTCTTTGCTTAATTTGATTGTAAACTGTCCGCTGACAAACTGTTTATTGCAAAATTGTTCTTGGGCACAAACATCATCGACCAGAGTACTTAACTGCAAATTCTCTCTTGTATTGAGCCGACTTGACGATCTAATTTTGATTTCGATTTCGATTGCGTCATGCGGCACTGTTGGGCGAACGACTGCCACCAATTCTCTAGTGAGTTGGCTGCCAAAGACTCCTTCATGGCATAGGTCCTGGCAGATTTTTCTTTGTCGCTCATTGTTAAACATTGAGCGATGGCATGGGCAAATGCTGCAGGATTGTGCGGATCAAGTTCGACGCAGCCGCTTTTCAGCTCGTTGAACGCTCCGGCACCCCTTGATAGCCCCAGTACGCCCGGGTGTGACTTCTGGCAAGCAACGTATTCTTTAGCGGTTAAATTTAAGCCGTCTCTGACGGGGCTTACAAGCATTACAGCGGCCTTGCTGTAGAGGCTGGCTAGTTCGCCTCCCGTCCTTGGTAGATCAGTCCAAACAAGAGGCTGCCAGCCACCAGTCGCTCTGTGTGAGTTGAGCGCGGTATGGCGCTCTTGGCAATTTTGCCAGTAGCGGTCAAATTCTGGCAGTCCTTGTCTAGACCTTGTCCCAAGTTGGAGGAAGGAAACTTTTTTTTGCCACTGTGGATATTTCTCAAAGAAACAGTCTATGGCGGTGAATCGCTCAGCCACTCCTTTTGTATAATCGGCGCGATCGACACTCAGTATTATTGGCATGCCCGGTGGTGTAAGTGCTTGCTGGCGTAGGCTTCCTAAATTTGCTAAGTCGCTCCAATGCTCGCTATCAATTCCTAGTGGAGCGCTTACAAATTTTGTAGAGTGTGATTTGTAGCTAGTTCTATCTATAAGTTTGATTGTGTGATCAGAAGTTTGCACGTTAAATTGGTGCATGTGATCAGTGACGAAATTGAAGAAATTTTGGCGATACTCTTCAGTGTGGAAGCCAACTACGTTGGCATGAAGAAGGCCTGTGGCTAATTCTGCCATGGCATCGACGTGTTCTGGTCTGACATATTTAGGCCAAGGAATGTGCCAGAAGACAAAACTTTCTGTTGAATGTTTTAGTAGGTTTGGCATAAGTGCAAACTGGTAGTCGTTTACAAAGAAGGCGTTGTTGTCGTTGGCTATGTTTCTAAGTCTGAATGCTATGCCTGAGTTAAAGGCCTTGTAGCAGAGTCTTTCTTGCTCACTGTAGTGGGCAAATTGAGGTAGATCATGTAAGACTGGCCAAAGAAAGTTGTTGCAGTACTTGTAGTGATTTTCAACGAGATTGCTATCGAGCACGTAATTTGCATCTTCGCCCTCTGCGTTTCTGCAGATCAGGCGCTCTCCGTCGATAAACCACCATTCAGATGAGTTGCTTTCTTGTTCGAATATTTGTGTAACAGCGCTAGATACGCCGCCAGGAGCACTGGGCCCACGATATGAAAGTATTTGCACTGTGCACCTCGGTTAGCTCAACGCCTTTGCCTCTTGGCTTTGCGTTCTGTTTGAAGCCTCTGTATTCAGCATAGGGTGCGGTTTTTTCAAACGCGTTTCGCTCGCTCGACCTCGTTGGCGTTTCAAACGCGTTTCAGTTTTTGCCCGTTGGCAAATTAACCAGACATTTCACTTTCTTCGAGCTGCTTGCGAGAAAATAGAAACGTGTTTGAAACGCGATAATTTAATGATGGTGTTATGAGTCTGAAATCAAGGAAGCTGTTTGAGAAACAGTCTGAATATGTGGTTGATTCTCGGCCCCTCTGTCAGGGCCTGCCATTTTTGCTGACAGATTCAGCACATCCGCGGTTGGTTCTTAAGAAGAGCAATCATTTTATTGTGCTAGACCGCGAGGCTTGCATTCCTGCATGCAATACCCTCGGTTTTGGCTACTACCACAATGACACCAGGCATTTGAGCCAGTGGGAGATTCTTTTAGATGACGTATCTTTGTCACTTCTTTCGTTTGATGTGCAGAAGGGTTACGCCGGTAGCTTTCTGTATACAAACCCTCAGACTCCTACTCTTTTGCAGCAGAAAATCATGGTACAGCGCCAGATTGTTCTATCTGACATAGTCTGTGAGCGGCTCGTTGTTGAAAATTTCAGTTCTGAAGAAATTACCATTAATCTGCGCATCAAATGTCAGTCTGATTTTGCTGACATGTTCGAAGTACGTGGCTTGAACCGCCCTGAGCGTGGCCTGCGCATGATGCCATCGGCCGATCTTGAGGGCAGACGTGTGTTTCTTGGCTACAAGGGCGCTGATGGCGTTCTACTTGAGACAATTGTCGAATTTACTGGCCAAAAGCCAGATTTACTTTCTGAAGGAGAGGCTCTTTTTAATTTAGTTCTGCCCGTGAGAACACCGTGGGAGCTTGAAATTCGCATTTATACAAGAAGTAATGAGTCATCTGATTATGTGTTTGCCGATATAGGAGAAGACAACTTTCAATCTCAATTAACTGAGGCTGATAGGCAATTTATTGAGTGGCGCGGAAGCGGTGCAAAAGTTTCGACAAAGCACGAAATCGCTAATCTCACCATTGAACGTGGCTTGCGCGATATTTATATTTTGCAGCAGGAGACCCCAAGGGGCCCGGGGTTAGCGGCAGGAGTGCCGTGGTACTGTGCTGTTTTCGGTCGCGACAGTGCCATTGCGGCACTGCAGCTTATGCCGTTTTATCCTCAGTTGGCTCGTCAGTGCCTTGAAGTTTTAGCCGCCTATCAGGGTACGAAAACTGACGAATTTAGAGCCGAGCGGGCAGGCAAAATTATGCATGAACTGCGTCTAGGAGAGCTAGCCAGGTTAAATACTATTCCTCACACGCCTTACTATGGCACCATTGACGCTACCGCACTTTGGGCAATTGCTCTCGAGCGATATCTGCAATGGACAGGCGATCTGCAGTTTGCTGATAAGCTTTGGCCCCAAGTGCAGCTGGCTTTGACTTGGCTCGATAGTTCTAGCGATGGATATTTATCCTACAAACGCGAGAGCCCACAAGGACTTGAAAATCAGGGCTGGAAAGACTCCGGCGATTCTGTTTGCCACCTCGACGGTTCTTTGGCTGTGCCCCCAATCGCTCTTTGCGAGGCACAAGGTTATCTTTATGCTGCTCGTATTGCCATCGCCAGTATCGCTAGCATGCTAGGAAACTCTGAAATAGCTGCCAATTTGAGATTAAAGGCCCACAGTCTTAAAGCAAAATTTGTTAATGACTTTTGGATGCCAGACGAGGAGTTTTTGGCATTGGCTCTAGACTTTGAGGGCAAACAGGTCAAAGCCATTTCATCTAATGCTGGCCATTGCGTTTGGTCTGGAATCTTGGATGGTGAGCGGGCTACGAAGGTAGTCGATCGCTTACTCTCCCAAGATATGGACACTGGCTGGGGCCTTAGAACTTTGTCTAGTGATGCCTCTAACTACAGTCCTATGAGTTATCACAACGGTTCTGTTTGGCCCCACGACAATGCCATCATTATGGAAGGAATGCGAAATATTGGCCGCATTCGCGATGCCCATCAACTCATGGGTTCCATGGTCGAGGTGGCTCAGCACCAGCAAGACTTTAGGCTGCCTGAGTTATTTTGTGGTTTTGAGAGAAGTGATTGGAGCAAGCCTATTGATTATCCCGTGTCGTGTTCACCGCAGGCTTGGTCTGCCGGAAGCATTTTTCAGATGATTAGTGCTTGCCTAAATTTTCAGCCAGATGCTGCCAATAATGTCTTGCGAATTATAGAGCCATGCTTACCTGACTGGATGGAGCAGGTGACAGTGCGTGACTTGAAGATCGGAAAGAGTTCGTTGGATATTGCTTTCAACATCGCCAATGGTCAGACGTTTTGTCAAATTTTGAGAAAAACAGGTGATTTGAAAGTGATCATCGAGACATAGGGCTACTTAGATGAGGTTGGAAGGATGCGTATAGCACAGTTAGCACCGCTTGCAGAAACAGTTCCCCCTAAGCACTACGGCGGTTCTGAACTAGTTGTCAGCTTGCTCACTGAAGAGTTGGTCAAGCGCGGCCATGAAGTAACATTATTTGCTAGTGCTGATTCTGTGACATCAGGTCGTCTGGTTTCCTGCGCTCCTACTGGTTTGCGGCGAGCCCATGATATTCCGCCCACTCGCTGGTCTGCCTATGAACTCAAGTCTTTACTAGCTTTAGAGGGTATGCAAGACCATTTTGATATTGTGCATAGTCATATGGGCTATAGCGCCTTGTCGTTCTTGCGCAATCTAACTTGCCTGAGTCTTAGTACCAATCATAATCCTGTTAAAGACTACTGCTCTGATATTTATCTGAAGTTTCAGGAATTGCCTTTTGTTGCTATAAGCAATGCCTATAGAAGACTCAATTATCCTGACGACCTAAACTATGTAGCGACCATTCATAATGGTATCGATATTAGTGGCACTGTTGACCTGGGGCAGCGACGGCGGCATCTTTTGTTTTTAGGGAGAATCTGTCCAGACAAAGGCACGGTTGAGGCCATTCAGATAGCCAAAAGGCTCAGTATTCCTATAATTTTAGCCGGAAAAGTTGATGATAATGACCGTGAATATTTCGAGACTTTGGTGCGACCACTGCTCTCTTTGCCAGATGTTGAATATATTGGAGAAGTTTCTACTAGCGAAAAAGCGAGGCTGTATGCCAGTGCTATTGCTACAGTATGTCCAATCAAATTTGACGAACCGTTCGGATTAGTTTTTGCTGAGTCTTTAGCTGCAGGCACTCCGGTCATGGCGCTGCGAAGAGGTGCTGCCCCAGAAGTTATAGATGACGGTAAAACCGGAATCGTGAGCGATACGGTAGATCAGTTGGTCAACCGCTATGGTGAGATTGAGAGTATGAATAGAACGACTTGTCGAGAAACCGCTAAGCTTTTGTTCAGTAAAGAGAGAATGGCAGATCAGTATGAAGCCCTCTACTATCAGCTATTGGTGAACCGGCAAGAGAAAGTGCTCTACGAGGGCTGTGTAGCATGATCAAGTATGAGTTAGATAATTGTTCCTTGTCAGAATCTCCTAGGGACCTAAAGCCGCTTCTTGCTAAGCGGCCGCCCTTTTTGTTTTTAGATCGCGACGGCACCCTTGTTCCTCTCGCTGATAATCCAAAAGACGCCATACTTGATGTAGCCACATCAAAAGTTCTTAGACGTTTGAGTGCTCGGCTATCTAAACGCGTTGCTATAGTCAGCGCTCGTGGCTTAGATATGCTGGCGGCTGAGTTTGATTGCAATCAGTTCATTCTCGCTGGCAACTATGGACTAGAGATAAGCTTTCCGTCAGGTAAAAAGATCGTACACCCCGAAGCTCAGAAGGCGCTCTCTTTGCTTTCTGAAGTGCGATTTGATTTGGCGCAAATGGCAGAACGAAATGCCCGGCTTATGCTAGATGATCATCAGTATTCATTTTGTTTGCACTTTCACAAAGTACCAGCAGAAGAGCGGTCGGTTATTTATAGACAGATAAATGAGCTTGAGCAAAAATATTGTTTATTGCAATTTAGGGCGCTGCCAACGAGTTATGAGATAGTGCCAGCGATTGAATGGAGCAAAGCCAATGCTCTCGATAAAATGGTAGCGGAACTTTCCCTTAGTGCCGAAGAGTTTTTGTGCATGGCATTTGGTGATTCTTCGGCAGATGAACCCATGTTTCAATGGGTAAATCGCCATGGTGGATTGAGTTTTAATGTTGGGGGAAGAGCCTCTGCTAACGCTACTTCAACGCTCGATAGTTCTTCTGATGTGATCGAATTTCTTGAGGCTTTATTGGTGTTGAAGTGAAAGGAGTTTTTGCTTGACCGCCGGTGCTTTTCGATTGAAGTGTTTTAGATGATCATTTGTCGGTAGAGTACAGTCTGAGCTGAGTCTCGAAGGCTGTTGGTGTGACCATTACGTCGCCTGAAAAGGGGTCATCATATGTCACAAGCAAGAATAAGTTGAGACAAATGACTAAACTGACGATTCCTACCATCACGAGTTGAATTTTTAAATTGTCGACACCAAAAAAATAGGTGAAGACAATAGTGGAAGCGCCTCCAAGAATTAAGACTAACCAGAGCTCTGTCGGTAGTCCAGAATGAAGGGCTTCTACTCGCATGCGCCGATTGTCGCCTACCGATTCCATTGCTGAGAGCAGAAGCTGTTGCGCATTCGATTGCCGTTGTGTCACTGGTTCGTAGGTCGTGCAAGCCGTCCAGAGCTGTTTATAAACGGTCCAGGCTCGAGGACTGTCCTGCTTGGTAGTGAGCTTTGGCCATTCGTCGTTGACCACTTCAGTGGCATAATTTTTGCAGAGTGTGCGAATTTTGTCTCGTTGCGAGTTTTCCAAGCCTTCAGCTAATCTATAAACATTGCCTAGGGCTGACGCTTCCTGCTGAACTGTTTTTTTAGCGTCGCCGAATCTCTGCATGGCATCGGCCACCATGAAACCAAGCAGAACTGCAAACAGCATAGCCACAAATTGTGAGTACGGATCGCTTATGTCATGTTGCGTCTTCAGGTCTATGGCCTTCATCCAGCGACGCGCACCCAGCAGGCCGAGAATAGAAACACCAACAATGAGAATTGTTGCGAAGAGTCCAATAGCCATAGTCATACTTTTCTCGACCCTCCTGTTTCAATTCTCTGCCGTGTATTTCAGAAGCAAGGTTACCCGAATTTTCGATGTGATATCTACCTAGTGAAATTATTTGCTCTTCAATTCCTTAACGCTTACCGTTGTAATCGACCACCAAGGGCCTTTTGTTTGACTCCAGAACGCAGCCCAGTACCAATGGGAGACATCAGTATAGTTTTGGCCTTTGTCGTCAAAGATGCGTTCTCGTACTTCAAGGCGCCGGGTACCTTTTTGAGCGTTTAAAACATTCCAGTTGACGCCGGCTTGGTCTGTTTGGCGGGGAAGATTGGTGATTTTGAAACCGCTTGCTCGATAGCAGTCTGCCGCAGGATGCAACTGCCTGGTGGCTTGGTTCACTCTCCGGAATATGATCGTTTGTTTGTCTGTTTGGAAAACTGCAATTTTCCCAGGAAAATTCCTGGCAAATTCTTCTTCGCTGCCAGAGAGAGGTACAGGTCTGAGTTTTTCTCCTTCATACACGGTTGGCCAGTTTGTTTGGTTGTCTCCTATTGCCACCTGTGAACCTGAGACTGTGGAACTTTGGCTGCCAATGCCACCTGCGAGTTTGGCCCATGAGCAAAAGGGAAGGAGCGCTGCTGTGGCGCAGGCAATGAAGAAGTATTTGTTTGGTGATCGTCTCCCCTCTGCTTCATTGCCTTGTGGTGCCGACTGATCTGCGGCTGCACTGATTTCAAGGGCTTCATTTGTCAGGCTTTTTCCAATTGTCAGACTCCTTCCAAAGCGCTTGTCCACAAAGAAGAGAATTAGAACCACTAGCAAGAACGCTGCCACTCCTGTACCGGTGTGCACTGCCGTCTCGAAAAGCGAAGCGAATGACTGGTGAGCGAAGAACTGGTGGGTGAATAACTGTTGAGCGAATAATTTGGGAATTTCCGCTGGTGCGTCAATTATTCCGGCTTCAAGGTAGAACAGTGAGGTGACCCGCAGTACATTGGCGAATACCGCTGAGGTTGTGGCTAATATCAGATACAGCATCGCTTGTGTGGGTTTGGAGTTTCTTAGGCTAAGCAGCACCGCTGCCATATAGAGAGCTGCCCAGAGCATTTTGATGCCGCTACAGGGTGCATCTATTTCAATCAGTTGGTTGTGCCAGAGCAGTGAAGTTCCTTGGGCAATTACAGGAAAACCATTGATGCTCAGTAGCGCTACTGCGCACTGAGCCACTACTAGGCGCAAAGGATAGCCAAGATAGAAGTTGAGCGAGGCTACAAGTGGCAGGGAAAGCAAGAGCAAGATCCATTGGCCGCTGTTGAGAGGCCGACGCAAGATGTAGCTGAGAGCTAAAGCCAATGTGATTAGAGCCAGAGCGGCACTTATGAGTTTAGGTGCGAAAAATAGCGAAAGACCATAGAGCGCTAGCATGGCGGTGATGGTCGTGGGAATGGGTGAGGGCTTGGGTGTGGGTATCGATGTGTTTGTGGCTGTGTTTGTGGATGTGGGGATGGATGTGGCAGCGCTGGTTGCTTTTGATTGTTGGTTGGCAATTAGGCCAAGAAGCGTAATCAGTGCCACTATCCCTAGCGGTTCATCGGATTGATCACAAAGTCGTTGGCCGTACCAGAGCCAGACTGGCCAGAATGCTGCAAGCAATGAAAATATGATCAACTGCTTTGAGCCTTGCGCTTTTTGTTGTTCAACCAAGTGCCAGCAAATATCATCCCTATGATTGAAAGCAATATCCAGGTATCAGCTTCTGGTACTGGCTTGCCGTCTGCGTCAACTGTATCGCCGTTAGCATCTATGAAGTTACCATTGGCATCTGGGGTTTTGCTATTTGGTACTGCATTAGACGCTGGATCTGATGACTCGTCAGCTTCACTGATCTCTGAGCCGTCGACGCTTGGAGGTGCAGCGTTTTCTTTTTTGAGGCTGCTCATTTCTCGGGCGAAATCATTGTTTCCCACCGATGTTTCAATGGCTCTGCCGCCGGACGAGTTATAGAACTGTGGCAATGCCCCATTTGTCGCCCCTTGCAATATGGGTCTTTCAGCTTGACCTTTGTCGCCAATGGCGTCCTTGGCGCCGCCCATGGGTGACATCGCTATTTGCTTGGATTCTTCCCTGGCGCGTATCTGCTCGTTGTTGTCCAGCTTATCTCGATAGCTAGCCTGGGGTGCGTTAGAGAGGGTCTGGTCTGGTTGTGCTGACGAGGCAGCTGAACTCAGAGAATTGAGTTGATCTACTTTTGATTTGAAATTGCGTTCAAGGTTGGCTTTAACGTTGAGATCTTCAGAGATTTTTCTTCTCAGTGCCCTGATCTCGCCCATCGGTTTGCGGAATCGATCTGAGAACTTAGTTTTAGGTTTGGCTACAGAAGCCAAAGTCTTTTCTTCGGGATCGGTAACTATGGCGCTTGATACGGGGCTTATGATTTGGAAGGCTTGGGCCAGCACGCCGGGCTCGGAGCTGCTGGCCTGCGTTGGGTTTTGCAAGTCTTCGGCAATTCTTTGGTTAGCCCAGATTTGCGCTAAGCGTTTGTCTCCAGTACCTCCAGGCAGAGCGCTGGGCAGTTCATTGGAGTTCGCGCCCTGGGTGAATACATATTCTGGCTCTGGGCTTGTGCTTGAGCTTGTATCTGTACTTGTGTTAGAGCAGGCATTAAAGAATGAGACTAGGTCGGTTTTTAGATCACCAGTGCGCTCAACTCTTACAAGGGACTTTGGGGTGTTGACGCCATTTAGGAGTTCATTGGGTCCAGCCATGACTTGCATATCAAACAACAGTGGACGATCTGAGCGCTTCAGGCAAGCTTGAACATTTGCCGTGCTCTCTGATGTCATCGGTTGAGCGGCATGTATCCACAAGACTGACATTCTATTGGTCATAGCCACCAGCGAAAGGGCATCGTTTAGGGTTGCCGAATCATCTTGGCCACCCTCGCCTTTCATTGCTTTCAATCTCTCAGCTGCGTTGAGAACATCCCCACTGTTACCTTGTTGTAAGCCCGAATATAGTTCGGTTGTTGTGTCTCCGACTACCTTAATTTGCACGCTCATAGAGGGTGGAATGGCTTTCAACGCTTCGGCAATTTGGGCAAAAGATTGCTGCATCGAGGCAGAACCGTCAATCACTATGAGCAGGCTGTTGATTCCGGGATAGCTAGCTGGCCGCAGATTGCGGGTGATTTTGAGGCCGGGGAGTTCACTTCCGGCGTAGGAAACGCTATTGTTCGTTGAATTTCTTGCTGCTGAAATAACTGCATCGAAACAGGCAAGCTGAGCGTTTTCGATGTTGCCCTTAAGTTCGTATGATTGTTTTATTTCATCTGGTACAACCGTATCTGTTTTCACTTCGTTTGCCTGCGCTACTTCTGCTTGCGTGATCTTTAGTGCGCCTGCAATCAGCGGTCCGTTTGATTTAATATCAACTTTAACTGGCGAATCAACCTGGAAGTTGCGCTCTAAAAATGCTGGCATCATTAGTGACGCTTGCTTGTCTGTTGGTATAGACATGGGCGCGGCTATTTGTAGCTTCACTGTGACAGTCTGCCCTGGTTGCACTGGGTAGCATTGCACTAAAATTTGGTCGGTGCCGCAAGTGCTGACCAGTAGCGGGTCTTTTTTCTCCATTACTGCTTTTCTATAGCGCGCTCTGGCCTTGCTGCGCACCATGATGGTGGCGTCGCGTTCGACATTGTTGATTGTTAGTGTAGCTTTGGTTGTCACTGCATGCGGTGGCAACAGTATCTTTGCTCTGGCTTCACGATTGAATTTTGAGTCGTTAGTAAAGGCAATAGTCCAGTCGAGGCTAGCTAGGGCAATGCTGGGGTCGACGTTTCCTGTAATCTCTGATTGCGAAGCTGAAAGCCCTCTAGCGACTCCGCAAACTTCTTCGCCGGCTATGTCTGTATCGATATCAAATTCATCATCAACACCCGCATTGAGGTTTGCTGGGTCGGTAATCACTCCGGTGTGTTGAATGGTAGCCCGGGCGGCTTTGGGGATAGGAACAGAGTTATAGGGTTTGCCTGTGACCTTAAAAAATACTCTTCTGTTTTGATCAATTGTTGTGTGATGGGCGCTTTCGTAGAGTGATCCAAGAATGTCTGTAGCTTTACCAGAACGCTCATAGCAAGAGCGCAGCAAGACTTCTTGGCTGCCGTAGCGCCTGAGCCAATCTACTCCAGCGCTTGATTCGATGACGTTCTTGTCGGCTGCTTTGGCTAAATTGATTCTAGTCAAAGTCGATGGCAATTCAATGGCTATTACCATTACAAGAATGATCATGTGACCCATATGCTCAAACTGATGAGCATTGAAATATGTTCCTTTGCGGTCAGCCAGACGACAAACGGTTTTGCCAGCAATCAAATTACAAGGCACAGATAAGAGTGGCGCCAGACCAAGCAGGCCGAAACCAAGAGCTAGTGCAAAGAAACACGATATCGGTGTCAGTGGCAGAAACATGAGAGAGTAGAGGCAGCTTACGCCCATGGCCATCCCGCTCGCTAGAGACATGAAGGCGTAGTGATTGGAGAGATCTTTGCGTGTGCCCAGCCAAACTAAGAAATTGCTTAGCGGTATCAGGGCGAAAAGCACAACGTGACTGGCTGTGGGAAATGGGTCAAAGAAATTGTGAGCGCAAAAATGGAAAGTAGTTTCAAACAACAATGCTATTGTCGGCAAAATGACGCCGCAGAATAAAAATAGCAAGCCGCGCTTTTTTACTTGTCCATGTTCAATGGGGTCGAAATGTTTTGGCGCAAAAGCTTTGCTTTCGGCTTTGCCCTTGTCTGGCTTTTTATCTTTGGACAATTGCGCGGGCTGAGGCATTTACATCTCCAGATTTCTGCTCTGAGCAATTAAGCCTAGGGTCCTGCCATTTGATATTCCCAAACCCACTACAATGTTAGCCGCCGATCAGAAACTTGAAACTGGGGAATATCCTGATCTGCGGTTTCTTCTACGTTTGTTTCTCAGTTGATGCTATACGATTGTTTGCAAAGCCAATTAAAGAGGGTTCGCGGTTGGAAATTATCGGCGGAATACTAGTTTTGATTGTTATGCTGATTTTTTCAGGCATAAAGGTAGTTAAAGATAGTAACCGGTTGGTTATTTACCGCTTTGGCAAGGTCGTGGCTACCAAAGGTGCCGGCGTGCACTTGGTCATGCCGATTTTTGAGACTGCAGAGACCGTCGATACGCGGGTGAAGGTGGTAGAGACTCCTGAGATTACTGCAACTACCCTAGAGCTTGAAACAGTAAGTATCTCGGCTGTTTGTATGTTTCAGGTGGGAGATGTGGCCAAGGCTGTTACCAAGGTTGACGATTATGCAAGTGCCACTGGGGCCGTCGTGCAGACTGCTCTGCGCACTGCCGTTTCGCAGAATGACTTGTCGACTTTGCAAACTGAGCAAAAGGGAATTAACAAAAGACTGAAAGCCTTGGCGGAGAAGCAGACTCGCGAGTGGGGCGTCAACATCAAGTCTATTGAGATCAAGCACCTTCAAGTTTTGCCCAAGCTAGCCGTAACTGAGATGGATGTTATCGAAGCGGAGGCTTAGTCTCGGTTGGCGGAAACAAAGGCTCTTTCTTGCCTAGAAACTTAGGCTTGTGATCGGTCATCACATCAAGCCAGGCCGTCTCGGCGGCAAGTATTTCGCGGAAGTCGTACCAAGATTGGATCGAGCCATACGACTGTATGCCCGCATCAACTCCGGTTACTTCTAGGCCCAGTTTTTGCGCTAGAAACATGGCGCGGGGCAGGTGATAACGCTGGGTGACGAGCACTGCTTGCCTGACCTCGAAGATTTCTTTGGCACGGTAAAGACTGTCGTAGGTTCTAAACCCGGCATAGTCGCAGGTTATGTCTGCAGCAGGAACGCCGTCTCTAACTGCCTCATCTTTCATAGCTTGGGGTTCGTTGTAACTAAGATGACCGTTGTCGCCTGTCATCAAAAGCTTTTTTACCTTGCCCAACTTGTATAGAGTGGCAGCTGTGCTGATGCGATCCTTGAATTCGCGCGATCCAATTCCGGCACCAAATACAATGGCAACAGATGTGGGCGGAACTAGCTTTGCATCGCTATAGATTTTGTACGGCTGATTTTCTACTTCTTGGTAAATGGCAACGAGGCCGACTATTAGTAGAGCACTAACAAGCCCAGATATCTCTAGCCAGCGGCGACGCTTTGGGGCAGGAGTCGATGCCGGGGCAGGAGCAGAAGCGGGCGCGGGAGCAGGAGTAGAAGCAGGATCAGGAGTCGTGACCTGGTCGATCACGGCTGGACTGGCCGCAGTCTTATCGTCTGCAGCTTTGATATCAACAGCCTTCTCTGCTGTGACTTGGTCCGCTGGGGCTTGGTTCCGGTCAATATTTTCGGGAGATTCCATAGGCAAGGATTGTACCACTAGATTAAAAGTGCTTGACAACCGTGGCGAACATTGCTACATTCTGCGTTGAGGCAGTTTGTCTCCGGCATCCTTTTTTTTACTAAGACCAATTTACTAAGTCCATTTCAATAGGACCTGCGCACAAGACCTCGATAGTCTTTCGTAGCCGCTGCATATCTGCACTTTGATTGGTGCTGGTATCGCCAGTAGTGTTGCGTTAGTTTTATTTTGGTTCGTTAGGCTATCCCACAATATTACTACTGGCTTTAGAGAGCCCTCTCATCTTCGCGAGGCAATATCATGCTGCGTATTCAAAAACCAATGTCAGACGGCCTGCGCCTCGGCGAATTGCTGATCGGTGCAGGAATTCTTACTAGGGACGCTGTTGAGGCAGCTCTCACCCTTGCTTTTGCCTCTAGACTGCCGCTCGGTCGAGTATTGGTTTCTACAGGGCAGTTGCAGGATCAGCAGGTCGACCGCTATGTTGCTGTGCAAAGGCGGGCTCGGTCTGGAGGTCTGGGTGTGCTTGACGCTCGAAGAGTGATTCAAGAAATGACTTGGGGTGCTGAGCATAATGAGGTTGGCCAACCGGAGAAACAACCAGAAGGGCCAGCTAGTCTTCTCATCGATTTGTTGGGGCAAGCCGGTGTGCTTACTAAAAATGAAATTCCATATGTGATGCGCTCTAGCATTGAAGCTGACATTACTTGTGGCCGTTTATTGCTCTTGCGCCGCCGCATCTCTCCTGCTTTCCATCGCTATTGTATAGAGCTATTGGTGCAATACCGCGAGGGTAAACTATCATTTGCCAAGGCTGCTGATGAGTGCCGTCGCCTCTATCAAGGCGGTGCTTATGTCGATCAGCAAGAACACTGTGGTGCCAATGAGAGTGCCCGCAAGCTGGGGCAACTTATGGTTAGAGCCGGATTTATCAATGAAACTGAATTGTTTGATGCTTTGGAAGTAAGTCTCAGTTTGAATCGTAAGCTCGGTGAAGTTTTAGTTGATGCTGGCATAGTCGTGCAAGAAGTTGTTGACCTATGCGTGCAGATGTTGAAGCGTATATTGTCGGGCGAGGTTCGCACCGCTGAGGCAGCAGTTTATTTGAAGAGCCGTTATGTTATTAGTCAGCGACAGGGGCACTTTGCCAGTTAGACAGATATTTGGGTTTTTCCGTCACTGTAGAAGGTAGAACGGGCGTATTCGCTATAGAATATGTAGCAATTGCTTGCTCAGAACTAAGGCGTGTATGCTAAATCGTTTTCTTTTTAGAATAGCCAACGGAGCAGGTGTGCGAGCCCGGCCGGCCGGCAGAGTCAGATTTGCGGTCGCTGTTATCGGCTTTCTGCTTTTGACGGCTAACGCAGTGCATCCCTGCCGGGCGGATGATGAAGATACTCAAGTCAAAGCAATTCTCGATCAGTACTATGACGATCAGTTCGAGACGGCGAAAAAACAATGCAAGACTCTTTTGGCTAAGCATCCTAAAAACCTCACAGCCCGCTACTTACTCGGCAATATTTGTGTCAAGCTCAATCAGATTGCTGAAGCAGAGGCTGCCTACCATTATTGTTTGCGAGGTGGCAAGGATTCTTCTGAGGCAGTCCAAGCCTACCAAGCCCTTGAGCAGATCTACGAACAGCGTCGTATGGGTCTTCGTTCAACCGGTGGATCAAGTAATGGTCCGGCCCCTCCCCGCCCTACCGCTGGCACCAATCACAGCAGTGAAGAACGCGTTCAAGAAGAAACAGCTCGCTTGCAAAAGGACGCCAAAGACAAGTTAGAGGTGAAGCAGCGCACTCTCGATGATCGGATAAAGCAAGAACAAAGGGTCATGCAGCAGCAGATGGCAAATGCTCCTCGCGGCAGGCGGGCTGGTTATTTTAGGCAAGAGTATCAAGCCCAGGTCAAGGCCGAATATCAAGATCGAGTGGACCGGCTGAAAAAAGATTTCGAGCGAGAAAAGGACGACATCAATCAGGCCTGCCAGAAGCGCATCGATGGCCTGACGGAGTACCATAGCAGTATTGAAAATCGTAAGTTGAACCGGTAATTTGGGAATCATGATAGGTCCATGCTTCTCTCTTCTTCGAAATAGAGTTTCCATGGAAACCATTTTTATAGCGTTTTCTTTGACGGGAGGTCAGGCTTTTAGTATGTGGCTAAATTCGTTACATTTTCCTGATCTGCTTAAGTTGAATTCAGCGTTATTATGCGTCCTCATAGTTGTGGGGGTGTCTCTGACTGTTCGACTCATGTTTGATCCTACTCTTGGACGCTCGGAGCTTCCGTATGCCGAGTTCACCGAGATGTTGGAGAGCGGGAAATCGTCGGAGCGAATTGAGCGCCTGTATTTACAAGCGGAGCTTACCGATTTCTGGGGTCGTGATATTGCAAAGGTAGATCTGACTGATAGCCCGAATCTTCGCTATATGGTTGTTCCGCCTGATTTTTATCATCGAATGTTTCACGATTGTTGGCACAAAAAGTATAGTTTTCGATGCGGAAATATCTGCATGGATTGCGCACCGATGATACAGATTGTTGTTTCATGGGCTTGTAGCTTTGTATTGATTGCTTTTGTACTGAATTTCAAGCGACGGAGACGGGCCAAAGTAACATGATCGGTCATGCTATACTTTCCGCCAGGTAATCAAGCTATTTCTTACGGTATCGGGCACCATCCATGGTGCCTTGGAGAAGCGCATCATGACTATTGAAACTGCCCAAGCACCGAAGTACACCCTCGATAAATTCAACGGCACCAGTAGTAATTTTACTAAGATGTCTCAACCACCAGATTCTAATGGCGCTGTAGGTCCATACCATTATGTTGAGTTTCTAAATGGTGTGTTTACTGTTTACGATAAATATTCGCACGCTAAGCTTGCTCAAATTACCGATCAGCAATTTTGGATTCAGGCTGGCATACCGCAACCAGGCTCTCTAGTTGACCCGCGCATACTTTACATTCCGAAAGCGGGGAAGTATGGGCACGGCCAGTGGTTCGTTGTGCAGCTACGCTTCGGGCAGGCCGTTTATCTGGCTTGCACTGATCCTGCCCACCCTAACCCGAGCCCGCTTCCTGGGGGCTGGAAAGCCGCTCAGTTCGATATGCGAGGCTGTGACTTTCCGCAGGTCGGCTATGACGGCAGAGGGATTTACTTGACTGTGCAAACGGCTGTGGGTTCTGAAGTGAGTGACGAATCTGAGCTAAGTAAGGAGTTAGAGCTAAGTAAGGAATCAGAGTCGAGTAAGAAATCCGAACCAAATGCCATACCTGAAAAGAGCGGACAATCTGAAGCGGTAGTTGCTGGCGCAGGACGCTGGTCTCAGTTTGTTTTTATACCGCAAGTCTCTGCACTTGCATTTCCTCCAAACGTCGGTCCAGATAGTGGCATCAAAATCTTCGATCCGATGGACCCAGAAGTATACGGAAACGGGCTCTACCCGGTTGCCGACTCGACAGGCTCGGCCTGGAAAACTGCAACGTTTGTTTGCGCCAACAACCAAACATTGCATCAGCTGTCATACGTGAAAATGCTCACCGAACAGCGGGTGATTGTTAATCATTCCAGCATTGAGGTTCAGCCGTGGGAGTTCATGGGCTTCACCTACGTTAAGCAACCGGCTGCCTCGGGAGCCCTTAAGGTAGCATTCTACTCTTCAGATCTAGATGCAGCGCCTGTGAGTGACGGGTTTAACGTGTGGCTTACTCACACAGTGAAGAAGTTTGGAAGTCTGGCTGTACGCTGGTACCGATTAGCCATCGATCCTATTTCTCGCGATCTTAGTCTGGCGAACTGGGGTGAGCTATCGGATCCTAAAGGCCATTACGACTACTTCAATGCGTCAATTGCATCATTCGGAAAAGACGATTACACAGTAGTGTGTTTCTCCCGCTCTGGTGACACGACGACATCAAGTGATCCTAATGATCCCAACTGCGGAAATCTTGGCGCGTACGCTGCAATCATTCGCGAAGATGGATCTGCGCCGACTATTGTGCCAATTGAAAGCGGGAAGTCAAATAACTTTCAACCCCTATCGAAACAGCAGTACAATCGGTGGGGCGACTTTTCGACTATATGGCGCGATACCTGGGACCAGAAATCACGAAGCATGTGGCTGATCAATCAATACGTGGCGCAGGGTGGTGAATCATCAGAATGGTGCGAGGTGATCGCCAATCTGCATATTGATCCGCCTCAGTGATTTTGATATGTGGTCGCTGCTCTAAAAGGCTTAAACCGCCACTCAAAATCAGGAGCCTACATCTAGCCTTCCTTGACGTCCATTCCCAAGAGTGTAGCGAAGTGTCGGCCCAGCATTGCCGCTTGGTCTGAATCAATTATGGCTCCTTTTAGATCAGCTGGATGAGCTTTGATTCCCATGATATTTGATGAGCGGAAGTCGGCTCCTGTCAATTTAGCTTCGTAGAACTCTGCCTCTTGTAGATCGCAGTCTTTGAATATTGCGCCCTCTAAATTGCAGTAGCGAAAATCGGCGCCACGAAGATGGCAGCCTTGAAATATGACACGTTTAAAGACGCTGTCGTGGAAGTGAACCAGTTCTCCTGTGCAGCTCTGCATCAGTAAGTCACCGATGTCAGCGTCTGTGATATGCAAGCCTGTGATTTTGCAATCAATCATTTCAACGCGAGTAAATTTGCTGTCTTGAAACTCAGAGTTTGACAAATCGCAGGTTTCGAAGCGAATGTCTACTAGTTTCGACTTGGCAAGATTTAGTGCTGAGCAGCGCACCAGCTTAAACAAGCTTCGTTCAATGGTAACGCGCTCATATGATTGGCCGATCAGGCTCTGTCCGTTTAAGATAAAGTCACCGTATTCGGTATCGTTAGCTAATTCAAGGCTGCTGAGTGGGGCGGTGGTTTTTGCCGGAATTGCCGGTGGTTTAACCGTGACTTTACTAGTCACTTTGTTAGTCTCTTTACTAATCGCTTTATTTGTTTTGGAATTAGTTTTGCTCGAATCCATTGTCGTATCCGTATGTGCTGTGCTTAATTGTTTTACCTGAATCGACCAATGTTTTGACAATAAGGATACATTGGTCGGTCTAAGATGTTCTCATGTAAACGGCTTACGCGCAGGAACAAATTTGAAATTGCTTCAAGTTTTCTTTGCAGTATTCATGGCAATTACCTCTTCAGGACCTCTAGCGCTTCAATGCCGTGCTGACAATCCACCGATACCTGAAATGAGTCAGCAACAGAAAGACCGGATAACAAAGTTGTTAGAAGATATGCATCGCGCTCATATTGTCGCTAATACTCCACCTGGGGAACTTTTCGATAAGTATTTGCAACGAGATCTCGATTCTTGTTTTACAGAGAGATTGGGTCGGAAAGTTCGAACTACTTATGAACTCTTGCAGAAGGATGCTATTCAAGTTGGTGTCGGCTATCCCTATTACTATATCTGGGTCAAGATTTTTGATGACAAGAGTGGTGAACTGCTCGATCAAGGAATGACCAGCGCCAAAGCAATGGATCAGAAAGACTTTGGCATAGGAAGTAAGCTCAATCACGCCGAAGAAATTATGAAAAATCCAGGGTTTCCTGATTTTTTTCCTGACAGCCTGTGTCTTGCTATTTTGAGTCGTGCCGCTGTTGTTCAGGCTGCTAATAATGTCAGTAAGGCTCTGCATATGAGTAAGTAAGGCGCGCTACTGGTTACCTTTTTGAATCCACCTTAGGATCTCGCGCAATCCGCCTAGAGGATGATAGAGCCGCAGCGTTAGCTTGCTACTATAAATACATCAAAGACGCCCACCCCAAGCATGATCCTCTTAAGGATTTGAATTTCGGAGAATGGGCGTCTTTCCTTTTGGGGTGTTTTTATCTCTTACATCTGGGGTTTTGCCTTGAAAACAATCATTGAGCCTTTTCGCACTAAAGTAGTGGAAGCGATTAAGTTTACGACCCGCTCAGAGCGAGAAGAGATACTCAAGAAGGCCGGATACAACCTGTTTCAAATCAGAGCTGAAGATGTAATGGTTGACTTCCTCACCGATAGTGGCACCTCTGCCATGTCTAGTGAACAGTGGGCTGCGCTTATGCGCGGTGACGAATCATATGCTGGCTGTTCCAGCTATTTTCGCTTTGAAGAGGCTGTGCAAGAAATCTTCGGCTTCCCCATAGTCATTCCCGTGCACCAGGGTAGAGCGGCCGAGCGACTGCTTTTTGGTGAGCTGGTAAAAGCAAATCACATAGTGCCCAGCAATACCCATTTTGATACAACCAGAGCCAATATCGAGTTTCTCGGTGGTGAGGCAATTGATTTGCCCTGCCAGGAAGCGAAGGACTTTTCCTCGACTTTTCCGTTCAAAGGAAATATGGATATTGAGGCGCTTAAGGCGCTGCTTAAAACAAAAGGTGAATCAATTCCCTTTATCATGGTTACGGTTACCAATAATGCCGTTGGCGGTCAGCCGGTTTCGCTCGAGAATGTGAGAGAAATCAGTCAGCTGGCCAAACAGTTCGGCAAGCCTCTCTTTGTTGATGCTGCTCGGTTCTCCGAGAATGCTTATCTGATCAAGCTGAGAGAGCCTGCCTACGGTGATAAGTCTATCGGCTATATTGCGCGCGAGATGTTTGCTCTGGCTGATGGTTGCATGATGTCGGCCAAGAAAGACGGTCTGGCGAATATGGGCGGCTTCATCGCTTTGAAAGATGAGGCACTGGCAAATTCTGTTAGAAACAGGCTGATTATTACAGAAGGCTTTTCTACCTATGGCGGCTTGAATGGCCGTGATTTGGAGACAATTGCTGTTGGTCTGCATGAAGCGATGGATGAGGATTATCTCTGCTATCGCCTCGCTGCGGCGAAGTATCTAGCCAGCGGTTTGAGTGATGGCGGAATTCCTGTGGTCGAGCCGTCTGGTATGCACGCAGTTTATATTGACGCCAAGAAAATGCTGCCGCATATTGAGCCGCGTTATCTACCGGGGCAGAGACTGGTCTGTGAGCTTTATTTGGAGTGCGGGCTGCGCTCATGTGAGATTGGCACTGCCATGTTTGGTCACACCAAATCAGATGGCAGCCAGGAGCCAGCTAGGCAAGAGTTGGTGCGGCTAGCCTTGCCTCGTAGAGTTTACGGTCAGAGTCACTATGACTATGTGATTGAAGCCTGTCAGCTAGTGCAGGAGCGTAGTCAGTCGCTGGTTGGCATGACCATTGTCAGTGAGCCACCTTTGCTCAGGCATTTTACCGCCAGCTTCGCGCCATTGCAGGCGGCCCAGTGTAAGCCTTTGGAGATTGCTGGGGTAAGTCAAAAGTAGAGGCGTTTCAGGCTTGTTGAAATTTGACAGCTTGGAGGCGGTGCTGAAAACGAAGTTTCCCATTGAGTGAACAGTTGATCAAGACGACTCATCGGTGGCTCTTGGGCGATAGTGGAGCGGTAAGGCAAAGGGAATGCTCCAGGGCCTAATATTGCGGTCGAAGTCGAGAGGATATTGGCCACCCTTAGGGTGTTTAAAGAGCGCGAGGTGAATATTGAGAAGGCCCTTAATGTCATGCAGAGGCGCTCGTGACGAGCGAAGCAAAGAAGCTTGTAGATTTAGACAAAGTAGCAAAGGGTCTCATTTGAAACGAAGAAAGCGATGTCTAAAGCTTGTAGCATCTTATTATCACTAATTTATTATGAAGCGTTGTTATTATTTCCAGCGTAATTAGCCTGCGAGATTCTACTAAGTAGCTATTTAGTAAATACCAAAGAGAAGGGGCTGTGAGAGCCAGCTTTGTAAAGAGAAAGTAGCATTTGACTTTCTCTTCTGGGCTAAAGTGGCTCGTAGTCACAGTTTTTATTTATTTCTTCCGATTTTATAAATAAACCAAAAAGTTGTATAAGTAATGTAAAGTAGGCGTCTCTTGAAAACGGGGGGTAGCTTGAGGCCCTGAATATTGCTTGCATAGAGGTCTTGAGCGTGGGCTTGGGTTTTGGAGCGATTTTAACTTTTATATACTACCTCAAAGTTATGTAAGTAAAGAGTTGAAGTAAAGCATCGCAGATGGTGCTTAGCGCGAGGTTTTTTTGTTTGTTTTCTTCATTTTGTTCGTATATTTTGAATTCAACCGCGTTTAAAAGCATCGAGATTTCGTTTTTCTAAATGTGCAAAAAGGCTGATTTAGACTGGTTTTTGTTGTTTGCTTTTATAAGTTTTTGTGTCATCGGCAGTCGAGTGAAAACTGAGCAGACTTTTATTTGGTGCCAATTTTTTTGCGCTAGCTAGCAGGAATATTAGTGTCCTTAAATAAGCGAGTAAATTGCAGTGAATTAGGAGAGTGTTGCTTCCGTATCAGCTACAGGGTTAACGTCTTGCCCCCCTCTATGTTTGGCATCAAGTGTATGAGCAAGCAAAGAAAAATGTTTTTTTGTGGTGGATTTGGGTCTGCGGAATTTCTATATTGATGGTCACAATACAAATCACTTTTATTCCACAGGCCAGCAAACAACCCTTCCCCCATTTCCATCTCACTTCTAGTTCACTTCACTCGTTACCGGGTGGTAGCAGCACAGCCAGAGATACTTTGAGTGGCAGGAGGGAGACGATACGTTATAGGGTGATTTCAATGGGGCTCTTGGTAATCGGCATCGGCAATTTCTATTGCTTGGCAGCCGTCTTTGTTTTAAGCTCTAGCAAATGGTTCTTTAGAAGGCGTAGATTTAAGTGAAGAAGCTGACGAGTAAAGGACGAGATCCAGCTTTCATTAAGCAGCCTGATAGGGTTCTATGGGAGACACACAGAAGTCTTGGCCAGGAAGTTCACCCTACTGGTGGCAGGAATGCAGAAAACATTTCACCGAGTTCACAGCTTGTGTTTATCTTCACCTGCCTGGTATGCGGTGAGACTTTCCCAAATCGTTTGTCTACAAGAGTAAGAGCAATAGACGAAGGAAGTGAGAAGAGGGCATGTCCTGGATGTGGAGCTAAGCCGTTTGGTGAAGGTCCTGCACACCCAACACCGCTGTCTGATGAACTGCGTGAGCAGGTAGTGCCTGATCCGCTGCTTACTCCTGTGTCGCACCTATCTGAAGGTATGCGAGAGCTGAGGCTTTGGCGATGCCTGGATTGCAAAATTGATAATAATGAGGAGTTTTTGTTCTCTGCCACCATCTCAGCTAGAACAAGAATAAAGAATCCGCAAGGCTGTCCTCGCTGCTCATACCACGGTCCGAGGGTAAGAGCGGAGAACAGAGAAAGTTACCAGCCTTATTTAGATACGCTAGTGAAGGACAGCAGCAACCGGGGCTATCTATCTTTAGTTGATGAGTTTCCAATTAAGCACAACGCTCATTTTCAGTGCGCTGAAGGACACATAGCGTATTGCAGTTTAGAGCTGATGAAGAAGAAAGATGGCTGTGTCACATGCTATGCCAATGAGCTAAAAGGCACCAACTTGGCAGATCCTCTATTTGAGTATCTGTGGGAAGAGTTTTTGTATGCACCAGCATATCTTCACCTGGCCCCAGACTTTGGCATGCAGGACATTCCGTCAGGTTCCGGAACTCTAGTTGTGCGTTGGCGTTGTAAGGCCAATCCGATTCATGAGTGGTTAGCATTTCCATATAGAAGAACAAGAGACAAGCGAGGCTGTCCGTATTGCGGGCACAAGCGGCTCGCTAATGGAGAGAGCCTGGCCGATTTGTTCAGAGAAATAGCAGCAGAATTTGATAGCGATAAGAACCTATCGCCGAAGACAGGACTGCCATTGTCGCCCAATACCATTTGGTGTCGAGACCGGCGTCAGTACTGGTTTCTTTGTCCAGCTGGACACTCGTATAAATGTTCGATTGCTGCCCGCACGGTGCATGGCAAGGGCTGTCACGATTGTGAGGTTCTGCCGAGTTCTATACATGAGTTAAGGCCAGACCTTGCTGCCGAATGGAACACAAAGAAGAATGCCAAACACTGCAAGGGCTTGTCGGCGAAAAACGTGACTGCTGGCAGTAATAAGAAGGTTTGGTGGTCTTGCTCTGAAGCTGGGCACGAATGGGCAGCTGTTGTTAAGGACAGAGCAAAAGGCACCGGCTGTCCGTTTTGCCAGGGAAGGCCAATGACCAGAGCAAAGAACATTGCTGCGCTTTACCCTCAGTTAGAAGAGGCCTTTAACAAGGGTGGCAACCCTAAGAAGGCTGACAGTACAAAGGCGGTCTTGAGGGATAGGTATTTTTGGCGCTGTCAGTGCAACAAATCTTTTGAGAAACGGCTCGTGGATGTAATTAGGCGGGGCTCATTTTGCGGTGATTGTTAGTCATCCGCAATGCGCAAATGCAAGGGTTGCGTTGCAGGCATGTCATTGTTCGGTTTTGGGCGTTCCCGGATTTTTCAATCAACACAGATACTAGAAAAAGGAATACATATGATCAACCGAGAAGCGGTATTAACGAATCCCGCCTTCCTTATTGAGATGAGCCACGCTCTGCGGCACATCATCATGAAGCGCAGCTACTTTCTTCGCTCGGCAAGGGCACGAACGCTCTTTTGTCGCGAGAAGATCGCAGGCAAATCATGGCTAGAAGTAGCCTTGATTGAGAAGCCGAAGGCAGATGTTCTGCCGTGGGACCAGGCACACAATCTTGCTGAGCGGTTCAAGGCGGAACTCAAGAGTGATGTATTCGTCGAGCCTGCTCACCCAGCTGGTCGGCACCATCAGCTCACAGCACCAAAGAATCCGGCCAATCTTCTTAATGACGGCGAGCATGGCAACGGCAATAGCGGTCATTCTTTTGGCTTCGACCCTGCTGCAGGAGCTGGAATAGGAGCTGGCATGGAGATATTCGGCGGCTCAGTGCGAAGAAGCGGACCAGGTAGTGGCCAGTTCGGCCTTGGCGGTGTGAATGTCGGTATGGGCGTGTCTGGTTTTTCCAGTATCCCGGGCATGCCAAATATCCCAGGTATGCCAAATCTCGCTGGCTTTCAGAATCCTGCCGATTTCCTTCCGGCTCATGTGCGTGAGGCACTTTCGTTCGGCGATGAGAAGAAGAGCCGTGAGATCACTCTTCCTGCTCTGCGAGAGCTGCCTGCCTTTGGCGAGTTGCCTGAAGCCACGAAGAACATGTATGAGGTTGAAGCCGTGCAGGTGCTTCAAAGCTTGATGGCTCAGGTTGGGCCTTCGGAGCATAGTGAAGGTAGTCTTGTTGCACTGACAAAGCTCGACAATGTCTCCAGGCGGCTCAAGCGTTTCTTAGCAGAAGCGTTGCCTGTGGCTGCCTGAGCGAGTAAATTGGCTGAAAGGGGAAGGTCGCATTGATCTTCCCCTTAGTTAGATTGAATAGCGTTGACACAAGCCATTTGAGCTAAGTTCTAAATGGTTTCTGCCAGCGCTATTGATGCTTCTCTTCAAATATAGATGCATCGATTGTCTGGCCATTGCGCTGAGCTGTTGATTGTATGCTGGTTTCGACTTGCATATCTATTCAATTCGTTTTGCTGAAAATCTAATTGAGTAGTGAGTCAATTCAGATGAAAGGCTCACTGCTCTAATAATCAACAATATAGATAAAGGAGAACAATATGTTCAATCCTTTTAAAAGGCTTTTTGCTGCGCAGGAGCCGCCACCTGACAGTAAGACCACCGATTCTTACTTCGAGAAATTGGTTAAATATAGTGTGCCATGAACCTGGGAGGTGACGTCTAATCAAAAGTTGAATAGGCATCACCTTTTACAGGGTGCTGCATGAGAGATGGAGGTAGGCCCTCCGAAGCCGCCCATCAGGGGGAGGCTTC
>JAGOSY010000036.1 GCA_018062085.1 bacterium
TTAGCCGTCAGCGCTTCTTCTAAAGTGGCCACGGCCTCAGCCTTCCGTCCCATGCGATAGAGAGTTTCGGCCTTAATCGCCAACAATTGCGCTTGTGAATTGCCATTAGCAAACAATGCCCGATAAGCCCAAGAATAGGGCGAGGGGTGCAAGCGCAGCTGCTCAGACTGGTTGAACAACTGGGTCGCCCTCACCTTCGGGTCGACTCCTGGCTGAAATACTTGCGCTTCTTCTGGGTGGCGCATACACATTTGAGCGCCGTAGTAGCCTTTGAGCATTTCCAACCAGGTAAAAGTAGCGAAAGTAACGTCACAGAGCGCAAACACCAAGAGAGCTGCACCGAGCGACTGAATCAAGTTTTGCCCTTTAACAATTGGCGACTTAAGGCGGTCATGCAGACGGTCGTTAATAGTCAAGCCTGGGCGGTGCTTCTGGAACAGCTCCACCAGTGATTTTTGTTCTTTCAAGTCTAAAATTGATAAGG
Source organism: bacterium (assembly GCA_018062085.1). Classification (GTDB taxonomy): domain Bacteria; phylum Cyanobacteriota; class Vampirovibrionia; order Obscuribacterales; family Obscuribacteraceae. Next base: position 485 of record JAGOSY010000036.1, read on the forward strand.
GAATGCGCACTAGAACATCGGGCCTGTTAACTGCAGACTGCGCGGAAGCTTCTGATTTTTCACCTTCTGTTTCTTGGGCTTCTGTTTTGGCAGCTTCTATTTTTTCGAATACCTGGCCGCAGCTGGAAAAAGAGCGCACTTCCAAAGTGCCGAGAAAAGTTAAATAGAGTTCGTCCACTGCCTCAAACAAAACCCGTCGACGCCCGATAAGCAAAGCTGGTTGGCCAAAGCAGGCAGTAAGATCGTTGGTCGAGCCAGCAAAGGTAGCAGAGGCAGCAGCGGGCTCAAAGACAAGGGCAAAGCGCCGATAAAAAACAAGCGGCAGGCCATTTTTGAAGAAATAGACGGCCCGAGTAGCCAAGTCGCTCTCGAGAGAGACAGCCAGGCTGTGGCCAACTACTAAAGCAAAAAGCACGGCCAATGGGAAGAATTGAACGACATTGAAGGCAAACCACTCAGTCGAACACAGCAAAATCAGAAAGACTAGACCAAAAACAGGCCAAGCAAAACCAATCAAGGTATAAACCAGGTGAGAGAGACTGGGCGGCAATTTCGAACTTGCTAGCGGCCCAGCCGGCCGGGGAATTTTGTCTGATAAATCTATAGCCCAACCCTCAATAACGTCATCATTAACTTACCCAGACTTACCCACGAGACATACTCAGATGTTTAGATTTCACTACTGCTTCTTGATACTGATAGCTTGACTGCGAACTAGGGAAAAACATAGGGAGGAAGCCCTGAAAATTCGGAAGGTCTCAGTAAAATGGCGCTGATTAAAAAAGAAATTGGTGAACTGCTCGTAGATAACGGCTTGATCACCAGCGACGAACTGAAAATCGTGCAGCAAGAACGCATGAAGACCGGGGAGCCAATTTCGCTGATTCTTTCACGCCTTGGTTTAGCCAACGAAAGTCACCTCAAAACCGCACTCGAAACCCAATATGGTGTCAACTATATCTCTCTGGCCAAAGCCCAGGCCGACCAGACAGCACTCGAGTTGCTGCCCGAGAAAGTGATGCGACAACATCAGGTTGTGCCCCTTTCAGTCGACGGTAAGAACCTTACCCTAGCCATGGTCAACCCCAATAATTTGCTTGCCCTCGATGACATTAAATACCGACTAAAAAGCGTTTCAGTTCGGCCCGTAGTTTGCACAGAAGACGATTTTCAACATTTCATGGAAACTGTCTATTCTAGAAGGCAAGATGAATTAACTGAAGAATGGGATGAACAAGCCGACCAGACTTTCATCGAATCAGAAGTAGATCTCTCCAGTCTTGACGTACTAGTCGATTACGACGATGCCATCAACGATTTAGACCTAGCCAGGCAAGCTCAAGATGCACCAATTGTGCAGCTGGCAAACCAGATATTAGCCAAGGCAATTAAGCGCCAGTGTTCCGATGTGCACATTGAACCTCAGGACAAGTATGTGATGATTCGCTACCGCCTTGATGGAGTTCTCTTTGTCGATCGCAAGCTACCTAAAGCAATTCTGGCAGCACTTGTCTCGCGCTTCAAAATCATGGCAGACCTTGATATTGCCGAGCGTCGCCTGCCGCAAGACGGCAGAATTAGGGTGCGGTTTTCGGGTAAAGATATCGACTTCCGGGTTTCGTCAATACCGAGTAAGCATGGCGAAAAAGTAGTGATGAGACAGTTAGATAAAACTGGCACCACATTTGGTCTCGATCACCTGATCACTGAAAAAGAAACGCTTTCAATAATCCGCGAAATGGTGCTTAAACCATACGGCATAATTTTCGTCACCGGACCAACCGGTTCTGGCAAGACAACTAGTCTTTATTCGGCTCTAGCAGAGCGCAACACGCCAGAAGTGAACATTCTCACTGCCGAAGACCCAATTGAATATGAGATGCAAGGCATTACCCAAGTGCAGGTTTTACGCGAAAAAGGTCTAGACTTTGCCCGTATTCTGCGGTCATTCTTAAGACAAGATCCAGACATCATACTGGTAGGTGAAACCCGCGACCGAGAAACAGCAAAAATAGCAGTAGAAGCTGCCCTAACTGGCCACCTTGTCTTTACCACCCTGCACACAAACGATGCACCAGGGGCGATGACAAGACTGGCAGAAATGGAAGTCGACCCCTATCTAGTGTCGTCTGCCACCATTGGCGTTATTGCCCAAAGACTGCTGCGTCGCATTTGCCTACATTGCAAAGAAGAGTACGCACCAGAGCGCAGTGCCCTTGAGTATCTAGGCCTGTTAGACAAGAACCAAGAGAAGCTAGCTGAATCTACCATTCAATACTACCGGCTGCGCACAGACGGTGATGGTTGGCCCATTTTTGCTAGAGGCAAGGGCTGCGACGAATGTCATCAAACCGGCTACAAAAACCGAATTGGTGTATTCGAAGTAATGAAGATGAACGATGAAATTCGCGATCTAATCTGCAAAGGTGCCACCACTTCACTGATCAGACTAGCGGCCAAACAATCAGGAATGATTCCCCTCAAAGACTATAGTGTGCGCTTGGTAGGCCAAGGCATGACCAGCGCTGATGAAGTAGTTCGGGTAACATTATCTGATACCACTGGCGAAGAATCACTGTGCGGCAAATGCCGCAACCCAATTTCAGATGATTTTATCAAGTGCCCATTCTGTCAACACGACCTCAAATTTTCGTGCTTACGCTGCGGCACCATGCAGCTCGATGGCTGGACGAGCTGTCCGAAGTGCGGCCTTTCAAAAGAAGAAAGCGACCACGAATTTTGCTGCAAAGGCTGCGACGCCGAAATTTATGGAGAGTGGAAAATCTGCCCATACTGTCAAGCCACCAGAGAAGACTCTTACTCGACGGCCATCTAAGCTTGCAAACAAAACTAACGCTAAGAACAAGACCTACAATGAAGGAGCGAATTGATGTCGATTGAAATGCAGGAATTGCTGCAACTGGTAGTCGACCGCACAGCCTCAGACTTGCACCTCAAGGCCAAGGAGCCGCCGATTATACGGGTGGCAGGCAAGCTAATACGCACAAGCTTGCCTGAGCTAACTTCAGAAGACGTCAAACGTCTGATATTCTCGTGCCTAACTGAAGATCAATGCAAATATGCCGAAGCCAATTTAGAGTTAGATTGCGGTTTTGGTGTAGATGGCCTGGGCCGATTTCGCGTCAATGTCTACAAAGACCGAGGCTCTTATGCTGCCGCACTAAGAGTGGTGCTGTCAAGAATTCCCTCTATAGATGAACTTGGCTTACTACCAATCTGCAAAGAAATTATTCAAAAACCGCGTGGTCTAGTACTTGTCACCGGCCCAACCGGTTCAGGAAAATCGACTACACTGGCATCTATGATTAATGCACTCAATGAAACCGAATCGAAGCACATACTGACTATCGAAGATCCCATCGAATTTATTCACCACAACAAAAAATCTATTATTTCTCAACGCGAAGTCGGCTCTGACACTAGATCTTTCGCCAACGCTCTTAGAGCTGGCCTAAGAGAAGATCCAGATATCATACTAGTCGGTGAAATGCGCGATCTTGATACCATTCACCTAGCTCTCACTGCCGCAGAAACTGGTCACCTAGTTTTTAGCACAATTCACACCAGTTCAGCACCGCAATCAGTAGACCGTATTATCGATGTCTTCCCTCCAGAACAACAACAACAAATTCGCATTATGCTCTCTCACGCTCTTGTAGCGGTAATTAGCCAATCACTCTTGCCCAGAGCTGACGACGCTGCTGGCGACTCGCCAGTGACATCGGGCCGCATTATCGCCCTAGAAATATTGATAAACACCCCAGCAGTAGCCAACCTGATTCGCGAAGCCAAAACAGCTCAGATGTATGCCAGCATGCAAATGGGTGCAGCCCTAGGCATGCAGACACTAGAAGCTTCCCTGGCACTGTTAGTAAAACAAGGGAAAGTGACCTTTGCTGATGCCATTGGTAAAACCAGTAGGCCAGAAGATCTCGAACAGCTTATAGGTAATCAAAGAAGTAACAAACCAGAACCGGTAAAAATGGAAAAAGGTTTTGGTGGCAGTAGTTTCGGTAGGTTCTAAAATTGGAATATTTGTACAAAATTAGAGAAAGCGACGGCTCAATCAAAGAAGCGATTGGTCAAGCAGAATCACCGGCGGTGCTACGAGCAAAGCTAAGAGCACGCGGAATTGAAGTAGTAGAAATACGTGAGCGCACGGCATTAGGCAGTGTTCTAAGCTTTTTCAACTCTCAAAAGAGCAAAGATATTCTTACCATCGGCCTCTTTGAGCATGTTTCTCTGAAAGACATGGTGGTCTTCTCAAGACAATTTGCCGCTATGATTAGCTCAGGAGTTGCCATGTTGCGTACTCTGACAATAATTGTCGAGCAATGTCCCAACCGCAAACTAAAGAAAGCCCTAGATGATGTGCGCCATTCAATTGAGTCAGGCTTGTCGCTCTCTGATGCCATGGCCAAACACACAGATATCTTCGACAAATTATATGTATCGATGGTTAGAGCCGGCGAGACCGGCGGTATTCTAGCCGACGTGCTGAAGCGACTGGCAGACTTTCTAGAATACAAATCGAAGCTCAATCAAAAAGTAAGAGCCGCCATGGTTTATCCAACCGTAGTGCTAGTCATAGCCGTTGCAGTTTTCTGGGGCATGCTCACTTTCATTTTGCCAATCTTTGAAGGACTCTTCAAAAACATTGGCGGTGAACTGCCTGCCTATACTCAGTTTCTCATTCTTCTGTCACAGTACATGCGTTCAGTCTGGATGATGCTATTCATTGCCGCGAGTGCAGTCGGTGTTTACATGCTCAAGCGCTACTACAAGACTCCGGTCGGTCGTTTTCAAATTGACTTTTTCTTTCTCAACGTGCCCTTCTTTGGCGACTTAATTGGCCGCGTTTCTATCGCCCGCTTTGCCCGCACCTTTGGCACATTACTACAGGCCGGGGTACCGATGCTGACGGCCTTAGATGTGGTCAAAGACACAGCAGGAAACGCAGTAGTAGCTGACTCAGTGCAGCAAATTTATAACGATGTGCGCCAGGGTGGAAACATATCAAAACCCATGGGCAAGTCAAAAATATTCCCACCAATGGTCACTCAAATGGTGGCCGTCGGTGAAGAAACCGGCCGACTTGACGACATGCTCTCTAAAGTGGCTGACTTCTACGATATGGAAGTAGAAAACTCAGTAGAAGCCCTGACTTCGCTACTTGAACCGCTTATGGTCGTTGGTATCGGCGGAATAGTGGGCTCGGTGGTGGTGGGCATGTACCTACCAATTTTCACAGTGATCAATCAGCTGCGCTAAAAGTCTAAGGGTTGAATTTTCTGAAGCCTGAGAGCCTGAAAGTTTGATATCAAAGTTTCAAGCTTTTTAGCGTGCCACGATCTAACATTGAAATATCAGTCTATTGGCAGCCCAAGCTAAATTCAATCTAAATTGAATCGAAGCTCAGTCAATTAGCGGCGGGACGAGGAATTTCCATGGCCAAAGCTAGATTAGAATTACTTAATAGATATCCATGATAGCCCTTGCGCATTTACACTCTTTATTCGTTAGAGATTTGCCACCATTAATAGGTTTAGTAAGAGTAGGAAGTCAAAGTTCCTAGCAATTCTCTTGGTTATGGTAATCTGCCGGAAAGTAAGGTTAAGATTATAAATATGGATACAGGTTCAAATATTACAGTCACAGCAATGGTTGAGACATCGATAGTGGTGAGCAACGATTTAGAGCCCAAACGAGAAGCTAGTGCAGCCAAAGGGCCAGACCAAATTCATAACTGGTTGGCACTCTATGCAGAAGCACGCGACCCAGCTCTACGCGACTCAATTATTCAGGCAGCTTTGCCCCTAGTAAAGCGCATCGCCTACGGCCTAGCCCGTCGCTCCACTGACCCAGTCGAAGATTTGATTCAAGTTGGCTCCATTGGTCTGATCAAGGCGGTTGACCAGTTTAAACCAGATGCTGGTGCTAAATTCCAAACCTACGCTACCCACTTGATCACAGGCGAAATCAGACACTATCTTCGCGACAAAACCGCTATGATCCGTGCCCCTCGCGAACTGCAAGAATTATCTTTCCGCATCAATCGTCTCGTACAAGGACTAACTGCAAAGTTAGGCCGTGAGCCCTCAGATGTTGAGATTGCCAATGACCTTCAGATTCCGGTCAGCCGCGTCAACGAAGCTTATGAAGTCGACCGCAGACGTACACTGATTTCTCTTGACCAGGCATTGTCTAACGATGCGGGCAGTGAGCAATCATTGATTGATACCCTTGTCGATGCCAAATATCAGAGCAACCAGCTCGCTAAAGAAGACAGATTCATGTTAGCTGAAGCGATCAAACAGCTCCGTGACGGCTTGAGAGAAGTTGTGCAGTTGACCTTCTACGAAGATCTAAGTCAAACAGAAGTAGCCCGTCGTCTTGGCATTTCACAAATGCAAGTTTCAAGAAGACTGAGAGCGGCCACTACTGAGTTGAACAAAATCATCACTTTGAGCAAGAAGGCCGGTCCTAAAGGTGGGTAATGGCCAAGCTAGAAATAGCTTCGCCTCAAGTAGTCATCGAGGCCACGAACCTAACTAAAGATAGGCTATCTAGCTTTCTTAAAAAGCGCACTCGTGTGCTTGACAGTGTTAGCTTGCGCGTTGAGGCCGGTCAGACCTATGGCTTGATTGGCCCTAATGGTGCCGGCAAAACCACAACAGTCAAGCTCTTACTGGGCCTGCTGCACCCTGACAGCGGCCAAGCATCTGTTTTAGGTAGCCCCGCTAGCGCCAGAGACAAATTAGCTCAAATTGGCTTCCTGCCTGAAAACCCCTACTTCTATTCGCACCTAACCGGGCGCGAATTTCTTACTTTTGTAGGCAAACTATTTTCTATGCCAGACGCTCTAATCAAAGAGCGCGTCAAACTTTTAGTAGAAAAAGTGTCGCTAGAAAACGCCTGCGACAGGGCCACGGGCAAATACTCAAAAGGCATGCTGCAACGCTTAGGAATAGCCCAAGCACTGATTAATGACCCCCAGGTGCTTTTTCTCGATGAACCCATGAGTGGTTTAGATCCACTGGGCCGCATGGACGTGCGCCGCATTCTTCATGAACTAAAAGCCGAAGGCAAAACCATTTTCTTCAATTCGCACTTATTGCCAGATGTCGGCGAACTCTGCGACCGCGTCGGCCTGCTGGTACAAGGTAAAATGGTGGCAGATGCGCCCGTAAGCGAAATTGCTCCTGACGGCAACTTCAAAGCGCTAGAAGACTTCTTCTTAGAGCACGTCAAAATTGAGTCTGATAAGACAAAAGCAGAACAAGCAAAAGCAGCACTGTCCTATCAGACTAATTTAGAGAGTAAGCCATAATGGAAATCATTGGTGCAATCGCTCTCAATACCTTTAGAGAAGTTCTAAGAGATAAGATCATTTATGCCTTCTTTGTCTTCGCCTGTCTAATTTCACTCTTTGGTATATTGCTCGGCACTCTGTCTGTAGGCCAAGATATTAGGATTGTTGAAGATTTAGGCTTAGCAGCAATTGCCGTGATTGGTGGCATCATCGCTGTATTTTCTGGTGCCAACTTGGTCTTCAAAGAGTTAGAGCGGCGCACCATTTATTTGATCTTTTCCAAGCCAGTTAAGTCGTGGCAATTTATATTGGGTAAATATCTAGGCTTGGCCAGCTGTCTATTGATCATTATCTTGATGATGGGCGGATTTTTAAGCGCTCTTGTTGGTTTTGTCGATCCCGCTCTACCGCTAGCACACTTACCGTGGATTGCCCTATCTCTATCGCTAGTTTATCTCGAGCTGCTCTTCATCATAGCTTCGGCATCATTTTTCTCTACTTTTTCCACACCAATCATGAGCGTACTTTTCACACTCTGCTTCTGGCTTGTCGGTCACAGCTGCGCCTCTTTACAAGAATTAGCAAAAATGTCGACAAACCCGCTGGTATCACAATTCTTCGGCGCTCTATACTGGCTGATGCCAGACCTACAGAGCTTAACGCGCGTGCGTTCAGAGCTAATGTATGGCCGAGCCTTGAGCCAAACATCCAGTGGTTTCGGCAGTGATGGTCACGGCGAATTATTAACCTACCTGACCACATACATACTGGCTTATGTCATCATTCTTTTAGTACTCTCAGCCATAGTGAACGAACGAAGAGAACTTCCCTAATCTTAATGCCAAACATATACGACATACCGTCACCATATCTGGAGCTACTTGCCTCTGTAATTGGCGTGTGCGTGGGCAGTTTTCTCAATGTGGTAGCCGTGCGCTCACTGGCCGAAAAATCATTATTGCATCCAGGCTCTCACTGCCCGCAGTGTCAACATAAATTAGGCTTGAGCGATCTCATTCCCATTTTTTCGTACTGGCTTCTAAAGGGCAGATGCCGCTATTGCCAGGCATCAATTCACTGGCATTACCCGTTAGTAGAGCTACTAACTGCCATTGTCTTTGTCGTCATTGTTCATTTCTTCAGCACTATCCCCTGTGACGCCTTTGTCGATCGCAGCTCGATAACACTGTTTATGTTGCTATTTGCCTCAACACTTATCGCGGTAACCATCACCGATTTCAAAGAGAAGTTAATTCCTCATGAAATTACCTATCCCATGGTATTAGTTGGGCTTGGCTTCAGCCAATTTTTCAGAAACGACCTCTTCGGCTCTCTAGTTGGCGTCGGCGTCAGCTACCTATTGTTTGATTTGATAGCTCACTATGGCCTGATGTTCTATCAATGGCTCCATCCTGAAATTTTAGAAGGAGAACAAGGCGATCAAACACAAGAGCATTTAGAGCAAGACCCCTACCTCGATGATGTCTTTGACGTATCAGAAGAGATTGACCACGAGCCTCTTGAAGTCATGGGTGGGGCCGATGCTGTTATGGCCGCTGTTATGGGCGCCTGGCTGGGCTGGGAAAAATTAGCTATTGCTGTGATTGTGGCCTTTATGGTCGGGGCTCTCATGGGGGCAGTCTATCTGTTTGATGAACTACGTAACGAAAAGCTTCTAGCTAAAGCCTTAAAACCAGCAGCCATTGGCTTTGGCATCATGACAGCAATTCCTCTTTTGGCAGTTTTAGCCATTGTCTTCTACTTCAAGCCAGCGGAAAATCCACTATTTAATCCCTCAATTTATATCTTCTGCCTGGCTATGGGTACCGCTGGCGGCACCTTTGGCATACTGACCTCGGGTGTGCGAGTGAGCAAAACCTTCCCCTTCGGACCAGCCTTGGCCGTTGGCGCGGCTTATGCAATGTCGACAATTTCTCTGTCAAAAGATGGGGGCTTTATCAAGCCTGGGGCATAATAACTAGTATGTTTAGTTTCGGCAAGAAAAAAGGGGCCATGCTTGGCCTCGACATAAATAGCGACAGCACTACCTTGATTCAGCTGGATAAAACCAAGTCTGGCATTGAGGTACAGAAGTTTGCTTGCCAACCAACACCCCCTAATTGCATTCGAGAAGGCCTAATTACCGACCCAGTGACCATGGGCCAGCTTCTTGACGATTTGCTCAAAGAAGCACAAATACCGACCAATCAAGCTCCCATTATCAACGTTTCGGTGCCGGCACAAGCCGTTGTTATCAGACTGATGCCAGTGCCGGTTGGCATGCCCCCTGATGAATTGGCCGACGTGGTGACGCAAGAAGCAACCAACCACGTGCCCTTTCCTATCTCAGAGGCCAATTTAGACTGGTGCCAAATGAATGCCACAGAGCGCACAGACCCCGATGGTGTGCGCCGAGTCGATGTCATTCTCTCAGCCATTCAACACTCCATTGTCGAATCATACTGGCGTATGGCTGACGCGGCGGGGGTTAAACTCGGCCGGGTAGAAGTTTCATCACTCTCAGTCATACGAGGGCTGGCTCTGGCTGGTTACTTGGGCTCATCTGGGCACCTTTCGTTAGTGGTAAACATCCGCCAAGATGCCACCGACATAAATATTGTGCGCAGCGCCATGCCGCTGTTCGGTCGCTCAATCATCCTAGGGGTAGAGGCACTGACTGAAGCCATTGCTCGCAGCCTCGATTTATCATTTGATCAGGCCATGGAAATACTGCCAGATGTGCCAGTATTCAACATCACACCAACCGACGCTCGCTTGGGTCAGGCCGGCCAAGTGGCCCGCACCATATTTAGTGACATCGGTGACGAGCTCAACAAATCAGTAGAATTTTATCGTTCGCAGGTTGGCGATGTAAAAATCGATCAGGTGATTTTGACTGGCCCGGGCTGCATGATGCCCAACATTGATGAATACTTCACCAGCAAGCTGCGTATCAAGACCATTCTCGGCGACCCCATGCGCGATATGCTCGTTGACGAGAGCAAGGTCAGCCCACGCATGCGCCCTATACTAGCGGCCCTGATCGGCTCATCAATTGAGCCAACTTGGAACCCATCAATTACAGTAGATCTCGATCTCAACAAAGAAGGGCGCATTCCCCTCGCCCTTGACTTAACCCGCACCCAAAATATTCTGGATGAGCCGCCACCAACTCCCGGCTGGTACAAGCCTACTACTGCTTACTCTTTCAGCGTACTGTTCTTGTCGTTAGGCGCTTGGCTGTATTTTGCCAACTTCGACGTCCCCCAGGCGCAAAAAGAAATCGCAGTAACATCAGCTCTAATTACCGATGGCAACAGTAAACTAGCCGACCTCAAGCGCTTAAGACAAGACAACGAAGTACTAGAGCGCCGCAAACAAGTTCTAGACCGGCTGGTTGGCGGCGGTAAACACTGGAGCGGCTACTTAGAAGCGGTACGCGACAACACCCCCAAGGGCTTGCAAATCAATCAACTTTCGCTAAATGACAATGAACTCAAGCTTGAAGGCGCGGCCCTAAACTTCAGCACCGTTTCAAACTTATCAATCAATCTGGGCTCTTCAAGCCTTCTTAGTGATGCCAATATTGAGTACGCTCTGCGTCCTGAGAAGAATCCAGACCGAGTAACTTTCTGCGTGCTATCAAAACTGGCCCAAGAGCAAGTCACTGCCCCCGGTGCCACTAGTGTAGAAAAACCAAATACCGCAACACTGAAACCTAGCTCATTGATCAGTAGCAAAAGCACCATGACCACAGCCAGCCTAAGAGAGGTGAGTCAATGAAACTGACTAGCTTCCAGCGCAATGTACTGGCCTTTGGCCCCTTGGCTCTTGGTGCAACAATTCTCGTGGCCATGACTTACCCCGCCTACCTAGACTCAGAGCGTGAGCATGCCGACTTAGCAGTCAAGAAAAAAGAGTACCAAGAAATCACTCAAAAAATGTCAGAGCGAGACCGTCTAGACAACCTCAAACGCACCCTTGAAGGTGACATCAATGCCTTGCGTAACTCAGTGCCAAAGGCCCCCTACCTAGACTTGCTAATGCTAGATTTAGAACGCATGGCCAGCGAAAGCAAAGTCAATATACTTGCCTTAGAACAGCCAGAGAAAGCAAGCGGACCAAGCGAGACAAATGATCTAGAAGAGTTGATGAAGCCAATTAAGCCAAACCAATCGAAAATCTTACCGCAGCTAAAACCTTTTGTCGCGCCCACACCAACTGCGAGCGGTGCCAAGCCGGCAGAAGCCCCCAATCCACTCGGCCTCAAGCAAGTCACCAAGCGCCTCTTCATCACTGGCGAGTATCAAGATTTGATAGCCTTCGTCAAACATTTAGAGACCTATCAGCGAGTAATTTCACTCAAAGATTTATCGGTGGCAATTGCTGCCAGCAGCGACAGCACAGCCTCTAAGAATGTTGCTGGCGAACGAGCACAAAAACTAAAAGCGGCAAAACCAGTAATGTCATTCCTCCTCAACGTCTATTATTTGCCATGAGAAATGCACAATGAGACTAGCCTTAATAGTCATCTTTGCTCTAATTGCCATCTCGGCGACTTATGCCTGGAGTAATATTTCATCGGGCCCAGCGCAAGCCAATAAATTTGATCAGGTAACTAAGCTTGAACAAACCAAGCCTGTTCGCACGCGCATAGCTCCGAGCATCGCTCAACAGCCGTCTCATACGATTCAGACAAATCAAACAAGTCATACAAGTCATACAAGTCATACAACTACGACAACGTCGCCATCGATTTTTCCGCCTAACGCTGGCTCCGAGCCACCAGGCACAACCATCCCAACAACTCCAATAGCTATTGACGGTCACGCTATCACCCTTGACGCTGCCAGAGTCACAGCTCGCTCAAGCACCGGCAAAGCCGATCCATTTACTCCCCTTGAGCAAGTCACAGAAGAAAGTACAGCAAAAAAAGCTGCAACCAAATTGCCACCATTTTCTACAGGCTTAGATGTGCCACCACCGCCACCAGGTAGCGTCAACCCCTTCGGCACTCATGACCAGAGCCGTCCAGGGCAGCTCAACAGCGGCTTAGACCTAGGTGAATTACCCATGCCTCCAGACAATGCTGGCATCAATCACAAAGTTGAACTAGTTGGCATTGTCGGTGATAGAGCAATTTTCACCATCAAAGACAGTTTGCTCAGACGGCGCCACCACTGGCCCAAGACCTTCACTCTTGCTATTGGCCAATCGTTCGAAAACCTAAAATTGACAGCAATTAAAGACGAAAGCGCTGTGGTTGAAGAAGACGGTCAAACTTTTAGCAAGCAAATGCCCACCCTAAGATAACAACCACTTGAGAGGTCTCATGCAATCAATACAGCAGGCTATTTCAGAATCAATGAGACTAATAGCATCAATTGAAGCTGGCACCATGAGCAAAGCTGAGATAACCAGCCAAGTTTCGCAACTATTCAGCAATGAAGTTTCAGCTCGTGGCTTTATGGCTGCCTTAGGCACTAGCGATGTCGTACTTTCAGGTGAAGCCAACGAGGGCCTCTTAGAGGGCCTGCGCCAGCACCAAGAGGTAGCCTACGACCTCTTAGTCAAAAATATCATCATGTCGGCCAGCGCAGCGGTCAATCATGCAGAGAACGGGCAGCCCGAACAACAAGCAGAATCAGACCATGTCACTAGTCGATGCGTAGAAATCGCCAAACAACTGAACGACCCTTCACTCATTGCCAAAGTAGAAGAAGTCTTGGCCGCCATTCACCACTTTGAAGAAGATCCCAAAACCAAACATGATACCCACGCCATCTGGTTCAATTTCTTCGAGCGGTGGGGCTACGAAGGCCGCCACCTGCAGGCAGCCAAGCCGCACGTTATGGGCTTACTTGAGAAGCTAAAAATGCAGTGACAATACAATGAAAAAGCACGAGCATTGGAGCGACGATAGAGCTAAAAAGCCCTCATCACGAAACAAGGAAAATAACCCAATCAGTTATAGTAGTGGGCCAACCTCTGGCCTACCCTTAGTGGTGTTGATCTGCATAATAATTTTGTTTTTTGGCACCGCCTCAGTCTTCATATTCGGCGAGAACCAGCGCAATGAAAAAATCAAGAGCGATCTCGTAGCTGCCGACAAAGCTTTTGCCGCAGCAGACTACAAGAGCGCTGAAGCCGATTACTTAATAGTAATAAAAAATTATCCACTGACCAACCCGCCTGATGCAGCGACAGGCAAAAAGCACAACACCTTTCAAGACGAGAACCACGCATATGCTGTAGAAAAGCTTGCTCTTAGCCAAATAGCGCAACAAAAATATGATGAAGCCCAAAAGAATTTAGAGAGAGCATTAGACCTGCACATACAGTTTATCGACAACAGCCCACGGCAAAGGCGCCGTCGCAAGGACGACGAGAGCCGCACAAAGCTCCGAACCAGTCGCCCAGATCAAGAGGCAATTCACATTCTGCGAATTCTCAATAATGAAAGCCAATTGCTATATTTAGAGAACAAAAAAGAAGAAGTGCCAAAACTCCTTGATAAAAATTGGTCTATTGTCTTTGCCAAAGAGCCAATTCAGAAGATACAAGACCGCGTCTGTAGTAGGGTGCTTCAGGCCCAGCTCAGCAGTCTAGAAAAGCGCCAACTCAAAGCACAGGAAGAGACTCTGCACAAACAGATTGACGAAGTGAACCAATGTTCGGCTACAGAAAAAGCAAGCAAGACAATTGCCATATTGAAAGCACAACTGCCACCAGACAATGCTCAACTAGCCAATTGTGATTTCGGTGTGTTTAGCTTGCAGTGAGCCACCCAGTGCTTAGCGCCGTTATTCTCGCTCTTCTCGCAGCTCAAGCTCATGGGTATGAAAGTTTAACCAGTCATCCTTAAACATCTCACCCAAACCATACAACAAATCGAATTTAGCTCTGAATCTACATATCAACACCACTGGGCTATCAGGCTTAATCTCTACTGCCAACAGAGTTGAATCACCAGCCCAACTTCTTGCCTGCACGGTATGCCAGCCAGCAGGCAAATTAAACTCTCTTCGTTCACCCGATTTGGTTGTTCCCGCCTTCACTTCATCAATGTAAATTGAGACAGACATCAATAAATTAGTAAGTTGTCTTACTCTAAAAACTTTGACATAGCCACTATCCATGAATCAGCCTCGGCACAATTTTCTGCCCAATCCTAGCCTAAATCACGAAGCAATATCAAGCAATGGAAAAGTTCTTTAGAGCAACCTAGAATTTGCACACAGCCTAGCTCGTTGAAGAGGAATCACTTGTCTAGCCGAGTGCAATGCCATCAATTCCGTGAGGCCATTCAGATTCGATAAATTTCTGCATAGCTGCCTTCATTTCATGGAATTCCCAATCTTTTTCCTCCGCCATTTCTGCTGGATTGGAAACAGAATGGCGTTGCCATCGCAGACTTATTCGGTTCTGAGCAATAATCTCAATGAAAAAACCTTCGTAGATTGTGCCGTCAGGACTTTCCCTTGCTGCTGTTGCCGGAAAGATACCGCGTTCTTCCAGAATTTCTTGAATTACTTCAGTGACGTCAGCCTTAGGAACAGGCAATTTATTTAAACGGCCTAAGCTTTTGCGTTCCAGAACACTCAGCGTACCACTGAGAACAAGCTTACGGAGAAGTTGTTGATAGGTGGGATTCATATCCTTAAGACTAGTCATACTTCTGCCTCTAACGTTCTCTCGCGGAAGCATCCCACCCTTCAGTATTTTCTTCGCAGATCTGATTCTACCATTTATCATTACTTGCCAGCGTCCGATCGCTCGTCCCAGTTAGGAAAGTACCTTGCATAATCTAAGGGAATCAGCTCAGGAGCAAACTGATCTCTTTTTCCGGTTACGAGAGAGTGTTCGCGTTTGCCTTCTTTTAGTTCAAACCCAGTTTCATCGGCATACTCATAGGCGGGATCAACACGAATACTACCCTTGGTGCCCACGACTTCAGAGTGAGAGACTTGCTGACAGCCAAAACTACAAACGAACGATGCGATTCTGTCATTGGAGAACTTCATGATTACTGCTACTGATTCATCAATCTCTTCAAAGCGAAAATCTGTTCCATTAGTAGCCAATGCCGTGACCTCAATCGGTTCTTCTTGAAAAACGTAGCGCGCGGCATTTATGCAATAAATACCAATGTCATACAAAGGCCCGCCACCATGCTCTCGCTGCGTGCGAATATTCTCTTCACGTACTTGCAGCGTAAACGAAGAATTGAAAAGCATTTGGAATGCCTATCTTACCCAGTTCAAGAGCCTCAACTGTCTTCATGTTGGTACGCTCAAAGTGCAAGCGGTAAGCCACCAGTTGCATGTTCAAAAGCTGGTAATACTGCCACTTGAGCGATGTGACCAAGGCCAACCACTGCATATCGAACTTTAGACGACCTCATTCCTTCACCTCTGCGTTTTGTAACCCCGCAGACTGGACTGAGTGCCAAAAGTTCCCTCAAATTTTCATAACAAGTAGGCCACAAACTGGCAATCACGGCTATTGCGTATGAAGAATCGTCCAACTCAATATTAAGGTGAAATCACCTGCTTACTCTTGGGCACGTCGCTGTCAATGGCAACAGCGCGACGCAGCAATTTTTCTGCCTCTGGCAAATTGCCGACACCCTTATAGTCGTTGGCAAGATTTCGCAAATCAGTAGCCAACAGCGGATGATTGGGTCCCAGCTCCTTTTCGTCAATAGAGAGGGCACGCTTGTGAGCAACAATAGCCTTCTCAAACTGGTGACGCGATGCATAATGCAATCCAAGACCAATCAAGCTCTCAGCCACTTCTGGATCGTTAGAACCAGCAAGTTTTTCTCTCAAAGCGAGAGCCTTCAAGAACAAACTTTCAGATTCTTCGGACTTACCTTGGTGAAAAGAGCACAAGGCCAGCTGATTTGCAGCTCTGGCAACTTCGAGTGATTGCGGCATTTGCGCTTCAGCAGCAGCCAGAGTTTTTCGTAAGAGCGATTCTTCTTTCTGCGAGATTTCCGCGGAGCGCTGATGCAACTGACGTTCACGACCTTCAAACTCTGACAAGTTTTGGAGTTGCGACGTCACATCGCTAAAAGCTCTGGTCACGGCCGATGTCAACGCCCCTTGAGTCGTGCTCGTACAAGCAATCACAAAAAAAAGCCAGCACGGTGCCATGAAAGCAACCCGAGAACGAAACCACCGGCTCGACTGAAATAGAAAGATTAGTGACGTGAAGAATGTGAACAGAAAGAAATAGCCGAGAAACTGCGAGATTCCATATGCGGCCGCAATCACAACGCAAAAGATGGAATAGAACAATGGATACATCCACACAACCAAGGCAAACCAAGTTGGTGGGGCATCTAGAAAGCTGAAGGATCCTTCAGTTTTTTCATTTGCGCGATTGTCCATAGCTCCATTGTGTCAGAGAAAAGCATCCCAAAGTCACTGTCACTTGCCAGGGCTTAACTTATCCGGTGCAAACAACTCTTCCTCTTGCTGTACCTGCTGCATTACTTTCCCAATCGGAGCCATTGAGCGACTCATTGTCAGAGTCATCATCTCTCTATCAATTGCTGCCTGCTGACGGCGAAGCTTCTCTCCAATTGCAGTGTGATAAAAAGCAATGATGTCCTTTAAATCCTGTTCGCTGAAATATTTGTCGTAGACGCTGACGAAGGTATCTTCCATAATCTGGGGCAGCTCTTTATTCTGCGCTAAAATTTCACCAGAACGCTGAGTGATACGGCTGGCAGCCTCCTGAGCGTCGTCCATGATTGCTTTCTGCTGCATGCTCGTAAGCTGCGGAACTTTAGAAACTTTTGAACCATCGGGAGCACTAGGAGCAAGTCGCGAAGTCATCCCAGATACCATTCCCGGCATGCTCACAGGCAGCTGCCTAGAAAGTGCTGGCAACTGCGCTCTAACTAAACCCATCATCTGTTCAATTGGAGGAGCTGCACTAATGCTTCTGCCAGACAATTGCATGTATTCCAGAATCAGGGCTCTCTTCGCAGGAGAAACGTGTGCGCTGGCAGCAGCAGCTACAGAATCATCAGCAGTTGATGTTTGATTCAATAATTCTGGTGGAATTGGTGGAGGCGCCGGCGGTGGTGGCATCTGAGCACTAGCTGACAAAACTCCAAGATGATGTGCTGCGAGCAGCAGGCAAACTTTGATTGAACGCATTTTTCCTCTCGGGCGTTGTGAATCGAACAGAGATTCAAGAGATTGATGGAAGTATCAATCAGTCGCGTGGTCCGCCGAAGACAGGGGTGACTAAAACTCTCTTTCTATAATTGCACACGAACTCGGCTAGGAAATCAACGCCAGGTTCAAGCTCGGCCTTTGTCTTTACAGACCCGGGCTGGTTTGTCTTCAGTATTGTCACACTGTAGCCACCCGGCTCGGGTTCTACAACTCGGCACATAATCCGATCACCTGCTCGAAACCCAGAGGGTGGTTCATTGCCACCGCCACCAGCAGCTGCACGAGGTGCTCTCACCACTCACCGCCTAAATTTGCAGAAAATAATTCGCCAAAACTAGCCAATAATTTCTGTCGCATCCCCGCGCCCGACAATTACCTTGGTGGCATAGTTGATAAAGAGCCCGTGCTCGACAATTCCTGGAATCTTTTCTAGCCGCTCGGCAAGCTCAGCCGGTTTATCAAATAAACCGAAGTTGCAGTCGAGTATGTAGTTACCTTCATCAGTTACGAATGGCTGGCCGCTTGGAAGCATCCGCAATTTTCCACTACCACCAAGGTCTGCAACTTTAGCCTGCACCAAGGGCGATGCAA
The DNA here is from genome assembly GCA_018062085.1 of bacterium. Taxonomy (GTDB): domain Bacteria; phylum Cyanobacteriota; class Vampirovibrionia; order Obscuribacterales; family Obscuribacteraceae. The sequence continues at coordinate 18,602 of JAGOSY010000036.1, forward strand.
ATTGAATCACCTCTACTGGCACATGAAACTTTCCAAGTCGTTCAACAAGCTTTTGCGAATCAACGATGACAATAAATTTGCGCCCAGACGAAGCGACAATTTTCTCTCGCAGCAGTGCGCCACCACCGCCTTTGATCAAATCGAGATTGCCATTAACTTCGTCGGCACCATCAATAACTAGATCGCAAACCTGATGATGGTCAAAATCAGTAAGCTCTATACCTAGTTCCCGAGCCAATTTGGCTGTTGCTTCTGATGTGGGAATGCCCTTAACTCTAAGACCTTCCTTGACCTTTCTAGCCAGAGCCTGCAAAACGAAAGCCACTGTTGATCCAGTGCCCAGGCCCAGAATCATTTCATTCTCAACAAACTCAACTGCCTTTTCAGCGGCTACTCGCTTCTCCCCTTCAACTGTTGTGGTTGGCATAATTATTCCTAGTCAAAACTAATTCAAAGCGAAAAATGCTACTTACTGTGCGGTGTACCCAAGTATGGAAACACACCGAGAGTGTCAGTGTGCGGTGAAAGACCATCAGGTGGTATATCACCCTTCGAGAGAAACGAAAGCCGAGCATTGATGACATCATCTAAGAATGTGCGGCCATTAGGATAGCCTGCTGGCTTAGACGGATCAAAATTCAACATGTCAGGGAGAATGCGGCTCTCATCAATTGCGGCAATTGCTTCTTCTCTTGTGTAATTGCCGGTGTGCCCCATCAAATGCACAAACAGCTCTAGCCAGCGCTTGTAATCATTGACTGGTTCGCTAGCATTGTATTCTTCTTTGGTCTCATCGGTGTTGAAAAAGCTACTGACCGACGGGTGCCCAGCTCGGTCCACGTGCATTAGCTCACCGTCCCTGCGCACACTGCAGCGGCCCCAGATACGAATCTCGGGGTTGGCCTCAAGCTCGCTAGTAGGTAGCTCAATGACAATGGCGAAAACATTGGCTTCAGTGTTCGAATCTACGCCAGTCCATGGCGAGTCGCCACCTAGGTGTGGGGCTGTGAAGTTCCTGCCACCGGATGTATCAAAGAGGTTCTTAATTCCCTCGTAGTCAAAAAAGAAAGCATCACTGCGACTGCCAGCGAAGAATGTGTAATTGCCAGACTTGACTATATTTGGCGTGGGACCAAACGACACCTCGGCGGCTGAGATGATTTTTGTGCCAACAGCTTCTACCGACTGTGCTTCTGCGCCCTTGGCCACGTATACATCGACCGTTTGTTTGCCGTCTTTGGGCTGAGAGAAGACACAGCTGAAAGCAATGTCATTTAATAAATCGCCGTTGTTGTCGATAGCCAAGCGATAAATGGCGTCAGGATGCAAGGCATCAGCCGAGGGATTGGCATTAAGTATGAGAACAGTTCTAGTGGGATCGGCCGGTGATTGGAAGGCATAAAGGTCACAGAGGTCGAGTCGCTGATCGCCCAAGGGTGGGCCTAGGCTAAGACCAGTGAAGTGGTTAGACATTAAATCTCCTTGGCAATCAAACACGATTATGCTCCTAAATTATGCCTCAAAACCAGGGTGAATTACATTCAAGCAGCAGTTGAAAAGTTGGCCTTCAGGGCAGAATATTAAAAGCAATTGAGGCCTTTAATATGACCGATAGACGCGAGACGCTTGATACGCCAGTGAACAAACTTGAGCCGGCCGCTCAGGGTGAAAAAGATGGTGGCAATGAAGACGCTCTGCACACCGAGCTGCACGCCCTATCGCCCATTGGGTCAAATCCAAGTGACAATCTAGCTAAAGGTCCGTCTAGGCCTCTAGACACTCCGCCATCGGTACCACCTCTTACTATTGACGGCCTAGAGCAGAAGAAAGCACCAGGATTATCTGCAGATGCGACGCCAGAAGCTAAGACAGATGGTAAGCCGGATGCTCCCAACGACGAGCCGACCGAAGGGAAAGATAGTAGCGAGTCACCTCTCGACTCTATTACACTGGAAAAGAAAACCATAGGTCAAGACAGCATTCGTGGGCAAAATCGCTATCTCGATACTGAAGCGACAAATCTAACCTCGGTCAATATGGAAGCAGAGGGAAAAGCTGGCGATGGCAAAGCCGACCCTGCAACCGAGACCACCAGTCCCGAAGAAGTGCCACCACGAGGTCCGGTGCCAGGAGACCTCACAAGAATAGTCGGCGAAGAGCGAGAGCAAGAGTTTCGCCAGGCCTTCGAACTGATGGACCGCTTTGACCAGGCAATCAACGAAGAAGTGCTCAAGCCTGGTATCACTAAATTTACAGAAATGCTCGATCAAGCCGAACGCGATATGCCCAAAGAAAAGCTCGATGCCCTCGAAGCTGAGCGCAAGAAGTATGGCTTAGAGCTAGACGCCTTTAACGAAGCGAACAAGGAACCACCGCCAAATAGCCCAGCCACCCTGAGCACCTTACTCTATCATGCGCCACCAGAGCGGGGCAGTGAAATGAAAGAATTTGACCGCACAGTGCAGGACATAACGACTGCAGTGGGCAAAGAAATGGCGGCGAATATGAGATCAGTGGGCGAAAAATTCAATCACGAAGGCAAAGAATTTACTACTGCCGACGAGCTGGTGCAAGAATATCATGAGCGCAAAGACGAGCTAACACCACGATGGACGCCGCTCCCCGAGAGCATCGAAGTTTAGCTAAAACTTGGGTTAAAAATACAAAGGAAAATTTGAGACCAAAATTACTATTCTTACTTGCCGTGGCTGTCTCCCTTTTTGCAAGCCAAAATAGTGCCACGCAGGCCAAGCCAACAGACCAAAAAATATTGGTTTTCGCCAACTTCAAACGTCTCTCAGACAAACCCATACTGGGCCCACGAGCCGGACGCTTCGACAGCGCCGGGGCTTTCAATCCAGCCGCAACCCTATTAAAGAATGGCCACACGGTCTTGCTTTATCGCGGCCAAGACGCACAGGGAGTTTCTCGCATCGGCTATGCAGAAAGTAGCAATGGTATTGATTTTGTGGCCGATGGCAAGGCGGTCATTACACCAAATCTTGACGATGATAAAGACGGTGTTGAAGATGCCAGGCTAACGAGAGACTTCAAAAGCAGCAATAGAGACAACAGCTGTTGGTTGGCCACAGCCACGGCTTACAGCAAAGCCACTAATTCAGCCCAGCTAGTCAGTTATCGATCTTCACCAGGCGATTTACACCACTGGCAAAGAGTCGCTGTCCTGATGCCAGCCACAACCGCTCCAAACAAAGCCGGTTGGAACATTCACTGGACAAAATCTGGCGCCATAGTTGTAGACAGCGAAGCACGGCCGCTCAAAATCAAAAACAGATACTGGATGTACTACATGGCCGACGCCAGAGGCACGAGCAACAGCGATACCACCAATAGTGGCGGCAAGATGGCCGCAGATCAAATGGGTATCGCTCAATCAAACGACGGCATGACATGGCAAGACGCCCTTGGTCGACCAATACTGCCACATCGCCCTGGTCAGTTTGACTCTAGAGTGGTGGAGCCTGGCCCCCATCCAATTATTACAAAAGACGGCATATTACTGCTCTACAATGGTGGCGATGACTCACTTACATATAGCACAGGCTGGGCTCTTTTCGACAAAAAAGATCCGACTAAACTGCTAGCGCGTTGCACCAAAGCAATATTCGAGCCAGAGTTAGCCTGGGAAAAGAAAAATGCATCAAGCACTGTACATCAGGTACCCAATGTCGTCTTTGTTGAAGGCATAGTGCCTTACAAAAGAGGATACCGCGTCTACTACGGCAGCGCCGACAGCTATGTCGGCGTGGCCTACACTGAATTAACATTACTTAGAAACCCAACGCACCCAAAGAATTAAGACTAGCTGCAAGGGCAGCCGACAATATAAAACAATTGGCGCAATTTCTTTGAACAGTTGTGGGTTCAAGGCCATATTGATATTGGCGGGAAAGACAGCTATTAGAAGAGCAATCAAACCAAAGCCAGCAGCCCTTCGCAGCTTGGGATAAGGAGCGAGCAAGCCAACTCCGCCCAATATCTCAAAGACCCCGCTAATCAAAACTAGCTCTAGTGGATAGGGCAAATATGGTGGCATTGCCCGCATAAAAATGTCGGGTTTAACAAAATGCATCACTCCAGCAAAGCTGAAGAACAAGGCAAGCAAATAAATTGAGACTGTCCTTGCTTTCAAGTATTGCCTTTCACTCTCTCGCCCTCGTTCTTGTCAGTCGACCTTATTGCAAAAACAATTATCGCCAAACCAGCCAAACCTGTAACAAGGCCAATAGCAAGCTCGCTGCCACCAATTTTCTCTTTCAGTTGTACCGCAATAAAGACAGAGAGCATGTTATGGCCAGCATGCAGCAACATACAGGGAAATACTGAGCCTGTACGAATTGCCAGAAATGTGAGAACGCAGCCTAGCAAACCGGTAGGAAGAAAGCGCAAAAGGCTCATATGGAAGGCCCCGAACATGCCACCGACAGTTAACACACGGCGCATGGTCGAAAAGCGCTTGGGCATAAGCGAAAGAATGACGCCACGAAAGAGAAGCTCTTCACAGACAGCTGGCATTACCCCCAGTACTAAGAGCAATAACCAGAGAGGTTGGGTATTCAAGCCCATGTACTCTTCCATGAGCTTGCTTAGAGCAGCACTTCCTGGTACAAGCTTGGTGAACAGAGTCGCAAGCAGGCCGGCCAAAAGCACTGAAAGCGGTGCCAGCATCAAAGCACCAATCAATGTCAAGACACCACCCTTGGGCATGTATAGACGAAGAACGGCCCTAGTCGGCAGCTTCAGCCAAAACAGAGCAAGAAGCAATCCAGGTAGCAATATTACTAGAAGCTGAGTCAGAGCCAGGCCTAGCAAATGGTGCTTGAGCACAAGTATCTGCGAAAGATAGAACATCAATAAGAACACTGTGCTGCATAAGAAAAATAGCTCACGGCCAAAATTCTGTTCGCTAAAGCGCCTAGTGGGCGACTCTTCAATGCCGAACAAAATGTCTTCGCGGTCAACCACCGGGGCAACAACTGTACAAAGTATCAAAGCAAAGGCAGCCGAAATGAAAGCGGCAACAAGCATGTAAAGCGGTGATATCCGCCCAGAGAGAGAATCATCCATGGCCACTATCGAATTGAGAAAGGGCACGAAGGCGCATGGGCCATCAATGTGAACCTCACCTAAGGCCATGACAGACAAAGGAATAGTAGTAATTAACATCAGGGGCAGCATATACGCTTGGGCTTGCTGTACGGTTCTAGCAAAGGTTGCCAAAGCCATGGCCGCAGCCGCCATAGAAAGGCATAGAGGCAGCATCATCAAGGCCACCAAGGCTACACAAGGCAGCGGTAAACCCACAGCCAGTGGTGAATTTAGCTGACTGGCAAGAGAGGCCGGTAAGAAAGAAAAATACTTGATCTGAATAAATTGCGAGAGATAGAAACCAATAAGAGTGGAAAGCACCACAGCAAAAGAGCTAATAGTAATAGCTGCTAATTTGCCAATGAAAAGATGGCTGCGCCGCACTGGAGTCGATAACAATGCCTCTAGAGTACCCCTTTCACGCTCACCGGTAATGGCATCAAGTGATGGATAAATCACGCCCATAAAGGCCTGAAAAACTAGAATCAGAACCAACATACTTTGAACAAAAGGGCTGGCAGCAAACATGCGATTGGTCGGTGTGACCACAAATGGATAAACCGTTTCTGGCGCACTCAAAGCTATATTTGCCAGCTTCAAGCGCTGCTTAACGACGTATTCTTTATAGTACTCTAACACAGACCTTAGACGCGCGGCACAGCTAGCAGCCCTTGCATATTTGCCATCATAATAGATGGCCAAAGTAGGAATCTGCTTCTTAACGTCAACAGATACTAAATCAGAAAAATCATCGGGTACAAAAATTACGGCTTCTACTTTCTTTTCAGACAAGGCCTGCTCTTTAGAAAGTTCGCCCAGTGGCACCACTCGAAATTCTTTGTGACCCTTAAGGTAACCAGCCACTGGCCCAGGAGAAGATGAAAAAGCGACGACGAAACGTTCGTTCAATTCATGCTGTACTTGACCAGCAGCAATGATTGGCACACCAATAGTAAAAAGCGGCCCGATAAAAATACTAAAAACAATCATGGGCAAGAGCGAGCGATAGTCGCGAATACCTTCAAGCATCTCTTTGACAAAGACAAGCTTGATTTGAGCAAAATCAATAGACTTATTTTGCCAATTCATATTTACGCACCAGAGCCATAAACACTTCTTCTAAATAAGTCTCACCGGTTAACTCTCTTAGCTCTGACAGTGTGCCTTGAGCTAAGATCTTGCCATCATTGATAATACCAATGCGATCACATAGTTTCTCTGCTTCTGACATGATATGGGTGCTAAAGACAATGCACTTACCTTCGCCTTTGGCTTGCTTGATAAATTCATGCATAGACTGAGTTGCCAACACATCAAGACCAGTAGATGGTTCGTCAAAAATCATCAATTTAGGGTCGTGAATAATCGCCCGGGCAATTGACACTTTCTGCTTTGTACCTTGCGAAAGCTTGCCACAGCGAGCATCGGCAAACTGCTCAAAATCGAGAGCAAGAAAAAGACTCTCAATCTTTTCTTTGAGGGCAGGCTCAGCTACTCCACTGAGACGACCAAAATAAGTGAGAATTTCGCGTGGTGTTAGACGCTCATAAAGTCCGGTTGAAGACGACAAAAAACCCATAGCTCGACGGGCGGCATCAGGGTCTTGAAAAATATCGATATCACCAAGATGGGCGCTGCCGGAGGTCGGTTTGAGAATTGTCGAGATCACACGCAGTGTAGTGGTTTTGCCAGCACCATTGGGGCCAAGCAAGCCAAAAATTTCACCTTGACCCACTTCAAAAGAAATTTCGTTGCAAGCAAAAAACTCACCTCGAGCCGGTTCATAGAAGCGCTTACATAATTTTTCAACATGCAGCTTCATGGGCTAGTTTCCTTCTTAGAGAATAGGCGTGCAAAAGCATCAGTTTTACGGCCGAAGTATGAACCAGGATCAACCTGTTCAAAGAGAAAAAGACGCGACAGGGCTAAGGCAATGAAACTAACGAACAAACTAACGAGAGTAACTACGACAAAAGTGTAATTGAAGGGCACACCACTAAATATGGCCTTGAGCATCAATGTGCAATTGAGAATTGGTACCCACATCATTCTGCTGTTAAGTTCAAGATTAGGGAAGAGAGCACAAGGTGGCAATAGCAAAATAATCAGCAAGGGAAATGTAGTCCACTGTTGAGCCGAGCGCACAGTTCGACAAAAGCTTGTGGCAAAGATCATCAACGCTGAGATTAAGACTGCCAGTAGCAAATAACAAGCAACGAGACCAAGAGTCTGAGCTATGTTCAAATTGAAAATTAAGTGATCGCTAGTAAAACGCGGAAACAACTTAGCTTGCGAGAGCACTAGTGCTGCCACGGAGTACATGCTGACAAAATTGACTAAGCCAGATACAGCGGCAAAAGTGGATACTGCAGCGACTTTTCCCAGCATAATCATTGAACGAGAAACCGGCAAAAGGCATGAAGTTTCTATGGTGTTGCGCTCAAACTCTTCGGCTGTTACGGCAATTGCTGGGTAGGCAGCACCAAGGCCAAGCATGAGCAAACTAAAAATGATAAGACACAGAGTGGCCGATATATTTTCTAGTTTGTTCAATCGACTGCGCCCCGCAGAAGACCCAGCTATTTTCTGGGTATTACCACTGGCCGTAATGTTCTGCGAAACTATAGCAAAGCCTTGTGAGTTCTCTTTTGCTAAACCTTTGCTGGCAAAAGCTTCTGTTAGCTCTTGCAAGTATGCGCTCTTCAAATTGTCGTTAATTGTGGTAGCGAGAGTGGCGACCTTAAGCAATTGATTGACTCGCAGCTCTACATAATCGGCTTTGCGAGTGATTATGGCATCGACTTTGCCGTCAGCTAAATCTTTGTCGGGCTGAGCACATTCTATCTTTTTGAAGTGCTTGCGCTTTTGTAAAATCGCATCTATTTGCTCTAAGCCCTTATCGGTTGGGCCACTGACAGCGTAGGTGATGCTCTTATCTTTATCTGAATCGGCCTTAAACATGACAAGCTCGGCCGAGCCCACTAGCAACGCAGGATAAAGCAGGGCTGGGACGACAAAAGTATAAATAAAGACGTCTTTGTCACGAAAAGAATGCCTGAGATCCTTTCGGTAAACTTCCTTGAAAACTAGCCACATTTGAGCCAGTGAATTATGAGACAGAGAAGTATTGGCAGAAATAACGCTTAGCTCCAGGTACTTCAAATTACTACCTAGTAATTAACTACCCAGAATTTGCCTATATTACTTCTGCTACTAGCGCCCACTAATACTAGCTACTATTGCTGGCGCTTGTTCACATTGAAGTGATGTATCGCCCCACCCGTGACTAAGCGACTATAGTCTTGGGGCGTATTGACATTGAAGTAAGCTGGCAGCCCTTCTGCACTTTCTTCGGCAATCTCAAAAGTAGCCGAATTGAGACCAGAAAGAAAGTCTTTGAGCGACAAATCGCCGTTGAACAGCGATTCTTCTAGGGGCTTGATGCAGTTTTTAGAATAGACACCAAGTAAAGGCTCGATGCCATCTTCATGAGAAGCGACCACAACATCGTGCTCGTGGCGCTGACCTACTAGTTGACGAATCAATTTAGGCTCAACTAAAGGCATATCACAGGCGATGACAAAGGCATGGGGATATTGAGCCACCAAAAGGCCTGAGAGTATACCGCCAAGGGGGCCACGATAAGGAAGAATATCTTTGACCACATCAACTTCGAAATCTTCAAAGGTCTCTGGTTCATTGGCAATCAAGAATGTTTCGGCGAAGAGATCTTGCACCACATTCAAGATGTGACTAATCATGGTAGTACCGCCGTAAGGCAAGAAAGCCTTGGGTCGCCCCATGCGTTTAGACTTGCCACCGCACAGAATTAGACACGATACTGGCAAAGGTAGCGTTTCGCGAGTTGGCGTTTCGATAATCGAATTTTGCTTTAGAGGACCAGTCATCTTGTCGTATCCTAAACTTAAACTGTCTTTCTTCCAGATCGCTTCCAGTGCTTGTGCTTGTTTCGAGAATCGGCTCGGTCTATCGTCACTACTCACCTTAAAATTTCCCCTGGTCTACTATATACTTCACGGAACCTATTCTATTCTCCGCGATAAATTGGGCTGCGCTTTTCGGCAAAAGCGGCCAGACCCTCTAGTCGATCTTTTGTATTGAGAAGCTCTAAATAGGCCCTTGTTTCTAGGGCTAAACCAGACTCTAAATCGCGGTCGTAGCCTTGATCAATGGCAATCTTCGCTTGCCTGAGCGAAAGGGGAGCGGCAGTAGCAATTTCTGTAGCCCAATCGCGAACAGTCGCCATCAATGGTTGGTGATAGCCCCCAACCAGCTCACTACCAGCATCTGCTGGCACCACCCTATGAATCAAACCTAGCTGCTGTCCTAGTTGGGCCGTAACGGGAGCAGCAGTCAAAATCAGTTCTTTTGCTTTCGATTTGCCAATTAAGCGCGGTAGTCTCTGCGTACCACCGGCACCAGGTATGATACCAAGCTTGACCTCCGTCAAGCGCAGCTGTGCAGACTCAACCATTACTCGAAGATCGCAAGCCAGGGCTAGCTCGAAACCGCCACCCCAGGCAGAGCCGTTGATAGCAGCTATTACAACTTGAGGCAATGTTTCTACAGCGCGCATAGTGCGCTGAATCAGAGCGAGATAATCAAGGGTATCGCCTTGAGTCATGCCTTTGCGTTCAGCTAAGTCAGCACCGGCACAAAATGATTTAGTACCAGAGCCAATTATGCCGACCACTCTAATATTGCGGTCGTCCTTCAATTCTTCGCAGGCTGCCAGCAAGGCCTTGAGCAAATCACGGTTGAGGCAATTCATTACTTTAGGGCGATTGAGCTTGAGCCAAGCAATAGATGCCTCTTTCTCGATGGTGAGAACCTGTCCAGATGTAGCCTCAGATTCGGCCCCAGTTTTAGTCCCAGATTCAATCATAATAGTCATCCCTTCCTAAGCTATGGCTTTAACGGCTTTCTCGCGCTCGGCAAGTCTGGCCATAAGGTAACGCCCGGGCAATTTCTTGCCTAAAAGTTTTTGCGCCAACTCACCGGCGTCTACAAGTTTTTCTAAATCAATTCCAGTCTTGATGCCCATGCCATGCAGCATGTATACCAAGTCTTCAGTAGCCAGATTGCCAGAAGCTCCCGGTGCATAAGGGCATCCACCTAAACCACCTAAGCTACTATCAAAAATTGTGATACCACTTTCTAAGCCAGCCACGACATTAGCCAGAGCGGTGCCGCGAGTATCATGAAAATGAAGGGCTAGTTGAGTGAGCGGAACGCGCCTCTCTTTATCAAGCATTTTAATCAAATCAAATACTTGCTTTGGTGTGGCAGCACCAATGGTGTCTCCTAATGAAATCTCGTCTACGCCAGCCGCCAAAAGCTTCTCTGCTATTTCAGCGACCACTGCAGGAGCAACTGGGCCATCATAGGGACAAGCAAAAACTGTTGAGACATAACAGCGCACTCGCTTACTATCAGCCTTGGCTGCGGCTGTCACTTCAGCCATTGTGGCGAGGGCCTCTTCAATAGTTTTGTTGATGTTCTTCTTACTATGAGATTGCGAAGCAGACATGAACAAGTTAACTTGCTTGAGATCGGCGTCACAAGCAGCTTGATACCCTTTCAAATTTGGCACCAGAGCCGATGTTCGAAGGCCTGACTGCTCAAGCAATATAGTGTTGTGCGAAAGCTCACTTGCCAACTGCGGACCATCTGCCAGTTGTGGAATCCACTTAGGCGAGACGAAAGAAGTAATTTCAATATCTTTCAAGCCAGTTAAAGCCAACGCTTCAATCAGCTTGATTTTATCGGCTGTGGCAATCAGCGCAGACTCGTTCTGCAGCCCATCGCGTGGACCTACCTCAAATACATGCACATTGGTTGGCAGTGACTCGAACATAATTTCCAATAAATTCTAACTAGCTTAGAGTGATAATCAAATCGCCTTCGTTGACAAAGTCTCCACTTGAGACTTTTACTTCATCAACTTTTCCTGACTCACTAGATGCCACTGGCAACTGCATCTTCATTGATTCAAGAATAGCTACGTCAGTACCGTCGCTAATTTGATCGCCTGGCTTAACTAAAATTTCGATAACCACACCGGCCATCATGGAGCAAACTTGTTTCAACTCAGACTCTCCCCGAGAATATTGGCAACGAGCAAGATAGCGCTCTGACTTGAGAACGCTTTCAACGCAGCATATGTTAACAAACAGCTTTACGAACTGTATGACGGCTGTCTTATCATATGGGCCAAATTTTCTACTTAAACAGACCTTTTAAAACGTCGTCTATCTTTTTATTGTCGCCTGAATCGTCTGCACCACCAGCCTGATTGGGATCTCCGGCGTTACCAGAAGAAGAGCTGTCCGGTGAGCCCCAGTCAAATGCAGCGGGTGTTCCAGCTCCACGTCTGCGACCTTTAACAGGACTAATCAAGGCGCCATCAGCGGCACGCGCCAAACTAGAACGCGATTCGTCACCAGCAGCCGGTTGCTCTGGGGCAGCCATAGGGGCTGACACCGGAATTCCAGGAAGCTGCGCTGGTTGGGCAAAAGACGGAGAAGCAGGGGGTTGAGAGAAGGGATTTGCAGGCATTTGAGGTGTAGAAGCAGGAGCGGCCGGGGGTTGCGCCTGACCAGCAGGATCACCCCAAGGGCTGCCCTGAGTCGCCCATCCGGAAGAAGAAGCCTGACCACTTCGGCCCCAAGCTTCACCAGTAGAATTAGCAGAGTCAGCAATGCTAGGAGGGGCCGCAAGGGGAGCTGCAAGAGGAAAATTAGTTGGCGCCTGCATCGCCGGCATGCCCTGTCGACTAGCCGTCGGTTGCCCCCATCCACCACCAGCGGGTGGCGTATCAACTTGGGATGCCGTTGCCGGCAGTGTTGTTGCTGGGCTAGACCATGGCGAGCCGCCACCGCTCTGACCCCACCCACCTTCCGTGCCCGTGCCAGGAGGACTGGCAATATCAACCGGAGGTTGAGAAACTGGTGCTGGAACATTCGCGGAAGCTGCGCGCTGAGCTTCAGCTTCTTTCATCTGCCAATCTTCACCAAAATCACCCCAAGCTCCTTCTGGCTTCTGAGCGGCTGGTGCAGCCTGTGGAGGTGCGGCATCATGCCCCCAGATGTCAGCAGCGCTTTGACGCTGTTCCACTTCAGCCTGAGCCGGTGAAGAATCGCCACTGCCCCAAGGATTAGGGGTTGCTCCACTTCCTGCACTTGCTGAACTAGTTGAATTATCAGCGGGCACAGCATTAATAGCTGTAGAACTCCAAGAGAAGCCAGAGTTCTCGGGCTCAAGCGCAGCAGCTTCTTGGCTCTGCGAACCATAAGCAAGAGCCGAGTTTATATCTGGTGCATTGGACGGAGCAGAGCTGAAGGAACTCATGATCGGGTCATCAGGCGGAGCATGCTCAATAGGCGCCTCCGCTTGGGCGGCTTCAGCTTGAGACGCTTCGGCTTGAGATGCTTCAAACTGGGCCACTGAACTAAAGGTCGGTGCATCACTAGCTTGGGCCTCTTGCGCTTGCGGCTCCGGCTCAACGATAACTTCTGACTGGGGCTCGGGTTCCGGCAAAACCGCAACAACTGGCTCTGTTTCTAAAATAGGTTCTGGAATTGGCTCGGGAGCAACTTCAACTACTGCAACTGGTTCTGGGCTTAAGCTCTCTGTCAATTCAACAGTAGCTGGCTGAGAGGACGCCTCTCGGGCAGCTCTCCTGGCAGCACGGCCTTCAGCATGAGAACTGGGAGCTGTCGTGGGGCTAGCCACAGGCGCTGAAGCAGAAGTTGAGACTGTACTCGAAACTGGCGCCGAGCTGGCTGCTGCTGCAGACATAGCCAAGTCACTGAGTTGGAGCTTCCAATTTCCTGATAAATAGCGCTCTCTCATCAGGTCGATCTTCTCGCGGTCTTTGTTAAGACCGGCAAGCTTTATCTTGCTCGATTCAATGCGCTTCTCCAATTCAGCAATTTGCTGATTGATAGCATTCATCTCTTCGCGAGTGACTTCTTCCTTCTCGGTGAACTCGTCGAGAAGCTCCCGCAACATCTCGGGATTGATAGCGACCATAGAAATTTAGCTCCTAGATTTCAAGATTATCCATGAAAGTTGAAAACCATCCACTATCAAGTTCTTACCACTTCGTAGAGAATTAAATCTACAAGTATTAAAACACGCTTAGCCAAGTTTGCCACAAAATAATACCGAAGATGGTGTCATTTTCGTGACCTTAAGAAGCCTTTTAATGCCTCTTTAAATGAAAAAGAGAAGACCGAGGTCTTCTCTCTATGCAAGGTCTTTCAGCTTATCCGGCGATATCGTCTCCATTCAAACGAGCATAGTTTTTGGTCTCTTGCACCATCGACGAGAAAAGCCACATACAAAGCTGATCTAAAGTCTCAACAGGAGGATTGCTGTCTTGCATACGCCACATCATCCCTTGCTCAGTGATGCGCACCTGAATGGTCGCCAGCGGCGGATAATCATTCTCGGTGCGGCTCAGGGCCATTACTTTACTTGTGGGAACTATGAAAGCTTCGACGACATCATCGCAGCCACGCACAACCAATGAGCAAAGCTTTGTCGAGAAGCGACAGCGGAAGTAGGTCTTGGTTTCTTCGGCCTCACGGAAGCGGTTGTATCGGGTTACTTCAGTAACGTCACCAGATATCGAACCAGTGACGTGCAGCTCTGTGCCATTAGCTACTTGGTTAAACTCATACATATAGCGCTGCAGCAAACCATAAATTTTGTCCACAAGAATGGCAATGCCCGACTTGTAAATCGACTCGCGATAGACCTCTTGTAGATGGCAGCCACGTTGATCAGCAAGAAACTGCAGTGATTCTTGCTTGAGCTGAGACATCCAATCTTGCCCTTGAGCCACAGGCTCGGACTCATGATAAACAAGAATCTGTTCAGAGACTGCTACAGACCAATCGGCCTGAGCACCAGGTTGCGGCGCAATAGCACCATTGGCAAACATAGACCTGTCAACGGCCCGACCAGGAGCCTGTTGAGCTTGTTGAGCGGGATTGCCCGGATTGCCATCGAGAAACTTTCGTTCCTTTCCTGACTTATTCGGGGGTCTACCGTCGTTTTTTCCGAACATAAAAAACAAGGCCTCCATGCCAGCCTAGTCTGGTATGCCCAGTTTTAGCTGATTTAAATCTCTTCACAACCAATTCCAAAGCCGCAAACAAAGTAAATTTGGCTGAATTTCATTAATTATTAGTTCCAGTTCAATACTTCCTTAGGCGCGCTGTAAATATCTCACCATCTGAGTGTACTCGTTCAAGTCAGAAGAAGTCTGCTGCAAATCGGCACCATCCGCATAAACATGCACCAGTGGCTCAACAGCATCAGGCAGAATCAAGACCCAATGATCAGGCCTAGTCTGAATCTTCACGCCATCCAATAGCTCCATGGGCCGGTCATGGTGCTTTTCAACCAGTAGTCTCATCACTCGGCCTTTGCGCTCCCAAGGACAATGAACCGAATCGACCTGGTAGTAGAGAGGAGGCAGATCAGTGACAGCTTGGTGCAACGTGCGCCCTTGATAAGTCAGATGCTCAAGCACTTGACCCACCGCAAACATCGCATCGTAGCCATTCTGGAACTCCGGAAAAATAAAGCAGCCGTTAGCACTACCACCGACAACCGCTTCTTCTAACCTAGCCGTAGTGCTACCAATTTCAGTTTCAGAGGCCTTGCAACGTACAACCTTACAGTTGTAGCGAGAGGCAATGCGCTCAACTATCGAACTAGAATTGACCGGCACAACAATAGAACGGCCCGGCTTGTCGCGCAAAATAATATCAGCCACTGTAGCCAGCAGGAGCTCGCCGCGAATAACCTGACCAGTCTCGTCGACCAATGTCATTTGCTCACCGTTTCTGCCAATTTGCACGCCTAGGTCGGCGTTAAGAGCTTTGACAACATCGGCAAGCTGCTTGCGCATAGTGATGCGTTCTTCTTGCTTTGGTGGAGTATTGCGAATTGAAGAGTTAAGCACCACAGTCTCGATACCGAGCTGGCCGAGCAAGTCAGGCAGCAACACTCCGGTCTCAGCCATGGCATAGTCGATCACAGCCTTGGGTGCGTGGGTCGCCAAATTACCGGTTTTAGTCACGCGGGTATAGTTAGTGCCAGGCACAATACAGAAGGGCACTTTATCTTCTTCGAAAACTTGCCCCTTGACGTGGTTGAGGAATTCATCAACATAGTATTCACGCACACGACTGGGGAAGGAAATTGAGCCAACGTCCGCTGGAGAGCAGCGGGGGAAGTCTTCTTTAAAGAAGGTACTTTCGATCTTGCGCTCCATCGATTTAGTGATGGCCACACCTTGAGAGTCGAAAAATTCAATTGTAATTTTTTCAATCTCCCTTTGCGATACGCGCACGTGCACAAGACCAGCAGCCCGCTGGGTCTTCACATAGTGCCGAGAAATCGGCAGTGACATTGATTCTAAGTTTTGTACTTCAATACCTACCGAAACAAGACCAGAGACCATGGTGCGGCTAATCATCTGACTAACTTTCCAATAGTCACGGCTAACAAGAACCGGCCCACCCTTAAGAGTGGCTCCATAAGCGGCCGCTAAGTTAACGGCAAACTCAGGTGTGATTTCGACGTTAGCCAAACCACGCACTCCGTGAGCACCAAATAGGGTGCGCGGTGCCCGAGTGCCCCATATTAGTGAGCTCAGTACTTTCGCGCCAGAATCAACATTCTTATCAGGCCAAATGCGCACATCAGACTTAATCGTCGCTTCTTGCCCGATAGAAGAATTATCACCAACTATCGCCCCTTCAAGAAGCGAAGCCGAGCTATGAATGGTGGAATTGTTACAGATAACACAGGCACGCAGAGCCGCTTTTGCACCGATATAGACATTAGACCAAACCACCGGCTGTTTCAAAGTCGCTTTCTCTTGCACGACGACGTTATCACCAAGGGTAGTGTGAGGAGAAATTTCAGTTTCGCGACCGATGCGACAATTTTTACCGATCATCACCGGCGCTTCCAGCTTAACAGACGAGTCTATTTGAGTGCCTTGGCCAACCCAGATGCCCGGTTGAATTTGGGGCAAATCAATTTCGACATTAACGAGACCATCAAGCACATCTTTGTGGGCCTGGCGATAGACAGCTAAGTTACCGATATCGCACCAATAGCCGTCAGCAACATAGCCGTACATGGGCTCATTACGCAAGAGAAGCAGCGGGAAAAGATCGTTTGAAAAATCTTGCTCGCGCCCCATGACGATATAAAGCAAAACTTCAGGTTCAAGAATGTATGTTCCGGTATTAACTGTGTCAGAAAAAATCTCGCTGGCGCCGGGCTTTTCGACAAAGCGCTGAATGCGCTGGTCGTTATCGCAAATCACCACACCATAGTCGAGCGGATTTTCGACACGCTTTAGAATGAGAGTAGCCTTCGATTTCTTTTCTTTGTGAAATTTCAAAGCAGCCGACAAATCGATATCGGTCAGACTGTCTCCAGAAATTACAACAAAAGTTGAGTCGAGATGATCTTGCACCATCTTGACACAACCCGCGGTACCAAGGGGTTTACCCTCTTCTATTGAGTAACTGATGTTAGCGCCAAATTCAGAACCATCGGCAAAGTGATCACGAATAGCATCAGGCAAATAATGCAAAGCAAAGATAATATCGCGAAAATCGTGCTTCTTCAGGAGATTGACTACATGCTCTGCCATTGGTTTGTTACCAACTGGAACCATCGGTTTAGGTAAATTACAGGTCAATGGCCTTAGTCTTGTCCCTGAGCCACCAGCCATGATTACCGCTTTCATACAACCTCCTAAACCGTTAAAATTGTGGAACTTGAGTCGTAGAACCTAAACTTAAAAACTATTTCTTGGACTTAGCAGCTTTAACATCTTTTGCTAGAGCAGCTGTCTTTTCTTTAGGAGCGGCATTAACAGTAACTTTGCTTTCAGCCGCCTTAGGCGAACTAGCAAAATCTACTGGGTCTTCACCTACTTCTTGGGCTACAACCTCAGCATTGGCTTTCTGCATATTGGCTTCGTTTAAGACCTTTTGATAGACCTCATAAGTACGGCTGGCAATAACCTTCCAGTTGTAGATATGCTTGACTTTGTCGTAACCAGTTTCGCGCAAGCGCTGAGCCAATTCAGGATTTCGCAATACTTGAAGTAAGCCCCAAGCAAGAGAAGAAGCATCACCAGCATAGGTGGTGACACCAGTCTCCATATTTTCCACAAAGTCTTTAAGTCCGCCAACATCAGAAGTAACAACTGGTACTTGGGCCGCCATTCCTTCTAAAGCAACAATACCGAAAGGCTCATACAAGCTAGGAATACAAACAACGTCAGCACACTTGTATAACTCAAGTAATTCAGCGTCACCAACATAACCTAAGAAGTGACAATTTTCACTAACACCGCTCTGCCAGGCCTGACGCTTCAAGTCTTCGAGATAATAGCCTGTGCCAACCATCAAGAACTGCGTACCTGGCCGTTCTGATAGCACACGCGGAGCGGCGTCAAGCAAAACTTGCACACCTTTTTCGCGCACCATACGACCAACATACAAAATAATTTGCTCTTGGTCGCGGGCATACTTGCTGCGCATAGCGTGGTTGTTATATTCAAAATCAAAGACATCAGGATCGGTACCATTGGGAATGATCACAATTTTGTCTGATGGCATTTTGAAAGAGCGCTGCAACTCTTCGTGCATTGAATGAGAATTGACGATTACTTCCCAGGCTTCAAAAGTAAGACGCCATTCCATCTGGTGAATGTAAGACTGCAAATCATTGTGAATGCCATGCATGCGACCCGATTCAGTGGCGTGCATAGTAGCGACAAAGGGAATACCAAATCCAGTCTTCATCACCCAGGCAGCATCAGCCACCATCCAATCGTGGGCGTGAATAATATCAAAAGGTGTCTGCCGGTGAATTTGAATGGCGTACTGCAGCAAACCGAAATTAAGTCGATTGACCCAACCAAGAAAATCAGGAGTGGTATCAGTCTGAGTTTTTACTCGGTGAATATGCACGCCATCGGCAATTTCATGCTCGGCCTGACCAGGGTGATCGGCTGTCACTACATGCACTTCGCAACCAGTCTTGACAAGCTCGCGTGACAGGGCCCAAACTACACGGGCTAGCCCGCCAATGATGCGGGGTGGATATTCCCAGGACAGCATTAAAACTCGCTTCGGCACCTGAATTCCCTCATTTCACTTTAGTATCTTGTCAATTAGTATCAAGCCACAATTTCGTCTTTCTTATTCACTGGCGAGCGGACGACTTAAAAGCGCCATGATAGCGCCAGCGGGCGTCGAATTTCCCTTAAGTGTGGACTCTACCTGCTCAGCTATGGGCAGCTCCAATCCTAGTCTTTGAGAAAGTTCACAAACCGCCTCAGCGGTAGGTACCCCTTCTGCCACAGAGCCTAGCTCTTCGAGAATAAGAGCAAGAGCCTTACCGCGAGCGAGCTCAAAGCCGACTCGATAATTACGCGAAAGTGGGCCAGAGCAAGTAGCAAAGAGATCACCCATACCAGCTAAACCCGCCATGGTCTGGGGTTTGGCCCCTAATCGGACGGCTAACCTAGTAATTTCAGCTAAACCCCGAGTAAGCAATGAAGCCTTGGCGTTTACTCCCAGCGACAGGCCGTCGCAAGCACCGGCGGCAATCGCTATGACGTTTTTAAGAGTACCGCCCAGCTCTATGCCGACAGGATCATCGCTGGCGTAAACTCTAAATTTAGGCGCAGACAGCTGACTTTGCAAAGAGCGCGCTAAATTTATGTCTGTTGAAGCTACTACCGAAGCCGTGGGCAAACCGCCTAATACTTCGTCTGCCAGGTTAGGGCCAGACAGCGACGCAACGCCACAACCAGGCACAACAGCAGTCAAAATTTCGCTCATTCTCAGCTGTGTACCAAGCTCTAGACCCTTGGTGGCACTAACCAAAACTGGAAAAGGCCGAGTGGCCTCTGCCGGAGCCTGCAAAGTCGCGGCCACTGCAGTTGCCAACTCGCGCATAGACTGTGAATTACAAGCAAAAACCACCAACTCTGTCTGGTTCAACGCCTCTTCCAGCGAGCTGGTAATTACAACCTCGCCAGGAATGTGATGAGCACGGGGTTTTTCCATTAAGCGAGTAGTGGCAAGTTTCAAAGCACCAGCTTGATTGCGGCAATAGACCTTAACAGGCCGACCGCTGTGACACCATAAATGAGCCAACGTGAGGCCCCATGAGCCAGCCCCAAGAATT
The DNA here is from genome assembly GCA_018062085.1 of bacterium. Lineage (GTDB taxonomy): Bacteria > Cyanobacteriota > Vampirovibrionia > Obscuribacterales > Obscuribacteraceae. Next base: position 37,976 of record JAGOSY010000036.1, read on the forward strand.
GTTACCGATCGCTTTTCTACGTTTTTTTCCATGATTCCAAAAAAGTCATGCACAAGAGCAAAGGCTAATAATAGCCTCTTGGCTTTACTTTGCTGGCCCTACTTGGATACCGAATTCATCTCTTCGCGGAAAGTGACAGCACAGTTTCGACCGGCCGCCTTCGCCTCTTGCAAAGCACGGAATGCTGACTTGACCCAAGTCTCGACAGTCATAGTTTTGGCATCAAGAATGGCTATACCAGAGGAGCACGTAGCATAGAAACCAGCATGAGATAAGGTGGAATGCTGAATTGCAGCAAAGTCGGCCACTAAACGAGAAGAGAGCAATTGTGCTTCATTTTCATCAAGGCCCTCGGCGATGATGGCAAACTCGTCTCCGGCATAGCGTCCGATAATATCTGATTGCCTCAAGCGCCTACGCAAGAGCATTGACAGAGCCACTAGAACTTTGTCGCCACCAGGGTAACCATGGCGCTCGTTAATAGAGCGGAAATAGTCGATATCAAGCAAAATTAAAACAGTGAAGCCAGCATGCCTCTTGCGCTGGGCTATAACTGCCTGTGCTTGCTCCATAAAGGTAGTATGGTTGAGCAAACTGGTCAAACCATCGCGATGCAAAAGGGTTTTAAGAAAGCGCGCGCGCTCTAGGCGAGACGAAACAGAACTAAGTAACAGAGCTGGCGGAACTGGCTTAACCAAATGATCGTCACCACCGGCCCGAGCACTCTCTATGCGAGCATCAATTTGCCCTTGAGTTGTTAAAAACAGAATAGGCAAAGTAGCATGGCGCTCGTCTTGACGCACATAACGAGAAAGCTCATAGCCAGTCATACCAGGAAGCATGACATCAAGCAAAACTAAATCGGGCTGAAAGGCCGACATGTAAGACTCAAAGTTTTTAGGATCGGTACAGGTGCGAACCTGATAGCCGGCCGATTCTAAGAAAGCTCGAATAAATGCAGCTTGGTCTGGGTCATCTTCAACCGAGAGAATGCGCGGAGTCTCTTGGAAGCGTTTATCAAGCAAATAGCGCAGGCGGCGAAACATAGACTTAGTATCTATCGGCTTTTCAAAGTGAGCATCAGCACCACAATGAATAGCTCTCACTTTGTCTAAAAAACCTGTTTGCTTAGAGACAATAATAATGGCCATTTCATCGCCACCAGGCATTGTTCTTATGCGCTCAACAAGCTCGTAGGCGTCGCCATCAGGCAGCGGAATCTCTAAAATCAAGCCCTCAGGCATACGGCGCTCGAGCTCACTCAAAGTGCCAGCAAATGAGCGGGCGCTGCGGAAGTTAAAGTCGTTCTCTTCTACCATTTTCTTCAGTGATTCGAGATCTTTTTGATCTTCATCAATCACTAAAACTTCTTGTTTTCCAGAGGCAGCAACAGTTCTAACTTTGCCTAGATTGGTAGTTTCTGGTGCTTCATCACCACCAGTGAACTGGGTTGAGAGTTCTTGCAAAAGCGCTTGCATGCGCTCTAAATCGCCTTTAGATGCAGCACCACTCTGCCGAGTAATCGCTTCGCAAAGCTTCTCACCCTCTAGCCCAAGAGCTGAAACTCGCTGAAAACCATACATACTGCCAGAGCCAGCTAACCAGTGATAGTGGCGACTGAGCTGTTGAGCTAAGTCTTTGTCTTCAGGATTAGACATGAGTTTAGTAAAAAGCTCAATAATTTGCGCAAGCCTATCGGTTGAGCGTTGCACATACTGACTTTTAAGTTCGGAAAAGGTTTCCTGCCAGGAAGCCATGCCTTTATCTAACCCCTACAATTTACGGCTCTAGTTATGAAGTAGTATCGAGAATAGCTTTCATCTGCGTGGCCAGAACAGTTGGGTCGAACGGCTTGGTAAGAATCCCACGAGCGCCCATGCGCTTCAGCCTTTCAATTTCTGATGTCATTGCCTTAGCAGTGAGAAAAATCACTGGAATATTACGCGTACGATCATTGCTACGAAGCGCCTCAAGCGTACTTGGGCCATCCATAATCGGCATCATCATGTCGAGCAATATAACATCAGGTTGTTCGGCAGCCGCCTTATTTACACCATCCTGTCCATTCTCAGCCTCAATAACTTCGAGGCCACCAAGTATAGTTAGACTCATACTTGCAATCGAACGGGTATCTTCTTCATCGTCAATGATGAGAACTCTCATTGTCTCTCCTAAGATCTTTTCTTCTTTTTAAGGCCAACCAAAAACGCCAGTGCCATTAGACTCTTAATACCCAGTATCTCTTTCCTTCACCTATTTTCTTTACTTTCTACTTGCCCTTCACTAATCTACTGACAAGGCTTGGTCACAAGCGAAACCTGCGGTTTTGAGAATATCTTTGATTTGATCAGAGAGCTTCAGTGGATCAAATGGCTTAGTTATAACAGCCAACGCCCCAAGCTTCTTCATTTCTTCAAATTCGGGAAACATACCTTTAGTAGTGCAAAAAATTACCGGCACCTCGGCCGTTTCAGGAATTTCACGCAAACTCGCCAAGGTCCGAGTTCCGTCCATGTCAGCCATACACAAATCAAGCAAAATTACGTCTGGCACGTCGCTGCGCGCCATTTCAATGCCCTCCTTTCCAGAACAAGCTTCCGCTACTGTATCGCCACCCAGTAGCCCTAGGCAAGAACTGGCGACTGTGCGAAAGTCCTCCTCGTCGTCAATAATTAGGACCTTCATAGTGAATCCTTGCATAGTAAAAACTTCATAGTAAAAATGATCTCCAGATACTAAATTTCGAACTCAAACTAAAACTCGAACTAGAAGGCCTGATTAGACTGCATAGCCGGTTCAAGAACCTGTACCGGCTGCTTTGGAAGATTTTGGGCCTTAGGTATACGGAACCAGAAGGTAGATCCTTTGCCTTCTTCCGACTCAACACCAATGGTTCCTCCGTGTTGCTCTACGATACCTTTACAGATAGCCAGACCTAAACCTGTACCACCCTTCTTCTTAGCGTCTGAGGCTTCAACCTGCTGGAAGCGCTGGAACAATCTGTTCTTAAAGCTCTCAGGAATACCACGGCCTCTATCAGTGACGTGCACTTCGATAAATCCGCCAGGAATCTCGGCCGAACTCACAGTCACTGCCGCACCTTTGGGCGAGAACTTAACGGCGTTAGAGATCAAGTTAACCAGTACCTGCACTAATCTATCGCCATCAGCATGAACCATTTCGGCACTGGGCTTCATATCAAGCAAGACACCATTATTGGCCGCAAACGTATTAACGGCCTGCTCAGATCGCTCAAAGATAGAGGCAACAGCAACATCTATCAACTCCATATCGAGCTTGCCGGCCTCAAGTTTTTCAACATCGAGAATGTCGTTAATTAGACCAATCAGACGAATGGTGTTGCGTTCAGCAATATTTACTACTTTCTTGGCCTGGTCCGGCAGAGCCCCCATAGCACCAACGGCCAAAAGTGTCAGCGAACCACGAATAGATGTTAGTGGTGTACGTAGTTCGTGCGAAACAGTAGAAACGAATTCTTTCTTCATGCGCTCTACTTCTTTGCGCTCAGACACATCGAGTACGTTAGCCATAAACCTGACAGCACCATCCGGTGAAACAAATTCTGTCAATGAAATTTCTACAGGGAAGTCTTCGCCATTGGCAGACAGACAGTCAAATTCACCAATGCGGTTGAGAGCTTTAGTGAACAGTGTTTCCATGAACGATTGGCGATCGTTGGGGTCACTGACTGAGAAGTGGCGCGCATCGGCAAACAGTGACATGACGTGGCGGCCCAGCATTTCATGACTGCGAGTGGAGAACATTGACTCAGTGCGCGGGTTAATAGACTCGATTAGACCATCGCGCGTGATAATGATCAGACCCACCATCATATTATTGATGATGTTGCGAATGCGGGCTTCGTTAGCTTTAATCGCTTCTTCAACCAATTTACGTTGGGTGATGTCGTGGGCAACGCAGAACAAAGCTCTGTCTTTTTCAGACCAGTCTGCCGACCACAAGACGTTGACCATACTGCCATCGCGCTTTTTAACACGGTTTTCAAAGTTAACCTTGCTCGTGGCACCACGCACGGATCGCACTGCTCGAATGGTATCAGGAACATCTTCAGGCATAATTACTTCAATGAAACGGCGGCCCATTAATTCATCAGGATAGAAGCCCCAGCTCTCATAAGAAGCTGGGTTTACGGCGACGAATTTACCATCCATATCAATAGAACAAATAACGTCAGCTGCATTTTCAATAACAGCCCTTTCTTTGCGACTGGCTTCGGCTAAGGCTTCAGCCATGCTACGGAAAGCGTCATCTAACTGCGCAATTTCATCATTACCGCTAAGAGGCGGCCGCAATTTCTGACCACGGGCCAATCTGAAAGAGTTATCAGTAACAGTACTTAAGCGGGTTGAAATACTGCGCAAGAAATAATACAAGAGCAAGAAGGCTATACCGATGTTGAGTACAACACCGAATACCAAGAACATTTTGACTGCCGCCCTTGAACGGTTCTGTTGCTCCGGACTCTCACTTTCGATTTTTCTTTCATCTTCGGTCAGGCCTTTCAACTCGTCTTGCAATTGGTCAGCCAATTGGCGAATCTGCTTGTACATGTGCCTGGCTCTAAACTGAGCCACATCCACGCGGTTATCATCAATAGCCGCTTTAGCCTCACCGAGAATTTTCAGACCATCTGAGGTGATTGTTTGCAAGCGACCCAAAATCAGCTGCTGTTTGTCGTTATCTCCAACCAAGCCTTTCAATTCTTGCAAATCGAGAGGAATCTGGCGCACAATTTTGTCGTATCTGTCAGAGAACAATGGGCTCTTGGTGATACTGTAGCCGCCCATAGCTACACCGGCATCGTAGAACAACTTCGAGAGAGCATTGGCCTGCGAAATAATCGCCTTAGACCTAACCTGCCTTTGCACTTCCACTTCGGCTTGCTGCAGAAGCACAGACAAAACAATCAAGAACACAAGTTCAAAGACGAGCGGAACTAGTACGAGGATAAATCCCTTATGCGAAATCTTAAGTTGAAGATTGAGTCGCATTAACTGTTCCTATTAGGGAGTCTTGTTGGGATTGAGAAGTGCTTCTTTAATCTTGCGCAGTTTCTCGCGGTCGAGGCTGTAGCCATTACC
>JAGOSY010000037.1 GCA_018062085.1 bacterium
CTGGTTTACTGATTTGAGTCATCCGATTGGCGAGGTCGTAGACATAGGAAATAACTGGCTGACCAGTTGGGCTCTTGGTAGAGAGGCGATTGAGCACATCGAAAGTGCTGACAATGCTGCTTCCGGAGCGCGTCAATCGAGTGAGTACATTGCCGCAAGCGTCGTAAGAGCTATTCTGTTCGAAGGTCGTGTCAGCATAAGTAGTCTTATTCGGCCGATCCAAACCATCGTATGTATACTGCGTGGTGTTGTTTCGAGCGTCCTTAACTGAAGCTAAAAGACCATTGACCGTGTAAGTCTTGGTGTCGCATACGGTGCTTGACGAGTCGGTCACCAAGTTGAGGCGATCCAAAGCGTCGTAACCATATTGCCACAAACGGCTCTGGGCATCAGTCATCGTCTGAACGCGATCTTTTCCGTCATAAACCCAGGTGGTTGTATTTGGGAACGGATCAACTGCAGTCAACTTCTGGTTTGTTGCTGAATAGGTCCAGCTATAAACTTGCCAGGCTGGCGAACCACCGGTCTGGCGCTGGATGTTCAACAGGTTGCCGTTGTCGTCATAGGCCAGCGTAGTGACATAGCTAAATGGCGCAGGGTCTGTTTTCTGCGTCACTCTTCGCAGCGGATCAAACACAAAGGTGGTCTGGAAAGTATTCGGGTCAATTACCGAAGTTACGTTACTTTTTAGGTTGTTTATTATTAGAGCAGTGAACTTTTGGCCCACTGCTCAATTAGACTTTCAGCAGAGCAAGTCAAAAGAAGCTAGTCGAAACCAGCTCACAATCAACCGCTAAGCGCAATGACCAACTACAATCGATGCACTTGTTTAGAAACTAGATGCATCAATAGCGCTGGCAGAAACCATCTAGCACTATGGCCAAATGGCTTGTGTCAACGCTATTAAGCTGATGAGGAAAGATCTCTCAATTAAGAGATGACCCTTCCTCCTTCATCAACTGGAAATAGCTCTCGCCTTCTTCCATAATTTTGCATGCGTGCAACATGACCTAAAGTGTTACCAACAATGAATCGGACACATTTCCCAAAACGCGCACTTTGGCCACTAAGTGATTCATCTTCTCTCATTGCTTTTATGAGCTTCGCTCTCTAGCTACGCACATGACAAATTTCGCCATTGCCAAGCAGTAGCAAGAGGATTCCAAAACTGCAGCTATACCTTAGTTGTCTATATTCATGCAATTTTGTTTTGTCCAGGCAATTTGAGTAATTTATCGATAGTGAAAATGCCGTTTATGACCTCACTAGAGCGATTACTCAGAAGACATCAAGTCATGCTAATAGGCAGCGCTTCTACCAAGAAGCGCTTCAACCGCTTTGAGACATTCTCAAGCTTTGTCAGAGCAACAAGACTCTGCTCGCTATGCTCAGAAGCTCCAACCTGAGCCATCAAGCCCCGAAGAACCTGCACGGCTTCCACCTCATACATAAGCCTTGTCGGTTCAGGCAACTCGGCAAACGCTGGCAGTTCGCGCAGAGCAGGAAGAGTGATCTCACTGTTCTTCTTATCATCACCAAATGACAGCGCCTCTCTGACATGAGCCGGAAGGAAATCAGTTGGATTCTGTATTCCACTAATATTGAATGGGGAATTGGCACCACCGGTATTTGGCATGCCTGGGATATTTGGCACTCCCGGAATGCCAGACATTCCAGAAAGACCCATTCCCATACCAGAGGCACCAAATTGGCCACCACCTGGTCCACTTCTGCGCACAGAGCCTCCTGACAAACCCAGTGCAGCCATAGGGTCAAAGTCGAAAGCACTTCCGCGATTATTATGATCAAAATCAGCAAACGGGCTTGCCGTATCCTTTGGTACTGTGAGCTGATGATGTCGACCAGCTTCATGAGCAGGTTCAATGAACACATCCGCCTTTAGTTCTGCCTTGAAACGTTCAGCGAGATTGTGAGCCTGGTCCCAAGGGAGAACATCAGTCTTAAGCTTCTCAATCAAGATCACTTCGAGCCATGATTTACTGGCGATCTTCTCGCGGCAGAAAAGTCTCCGTGCTCTTGTTGAGCGAAGAAAATAGCTTCTCTTCATGATGATGTGCCGCAGTGCGTGGCTCATCTCTATAAGAAAGGAGAGCTGTGGTTCAGGGTTATTTGACATATTGATTCCTTTGAATTTTGATTTCAGTCACGGTTATGGCCTATAAACAGCCGCTACATCTATGTGTAGTAGCTTGCGTAAGCACAACAACACATAGACAGATCTATAGAAAAGTCGATAAAACACTCTATCAACAGGCTTATGCTGATTATTCAGCCAATCACACTCAAGTGAGTAGAACGAACCGCGCCATTGTCAACAAGCAAAGAGTACCCGCGAAAATGGCTACATATAATAATTGTTGGTATTCATGCAATTGTTTCTTGTCCAGGCAATATGCGCATGTTACCGATGGACAAATCACCGTTTGCAACATAGTAATGATTGCGCCGAAGACATCATTATCTGCATGACTTGCTATTCGACTTGCTGTTGAATCCCGCACTTGACGACACATTCACGATTATTTGAATGTGACACCACACTAACATTCCTCTCTTGACTGCACCAGCAATGGTATTAGTCTTCGCTAGCTTCGCAGGGGTATTTCTGAGAGGCACTCAAGAAAGACTTGCTATCAATCAGCCGTGAATCAATAGATGGTGTTCTTTACTCCCATGGCGAGATAAAGAATCAAATTGGACTTGCTGAATTGGTAAAGGTTAGACGGGGTTTTCTTGTGGCTATGAGAAATAAATGGATACCGACAACATCGCACAAGGGATAAGCGGTATTCCAGTGTTTTCCAGATTGAAGACAAACAAAACAAAAATGCTAGATATGCCGCTGGGGCACCACGCGAGATACCAGTAGGTCGAAGCAGGCAATCACAACAAAGTCATAATGCCGACCAAGCCGTAGCGCACCTCGCGAGCCGCAGGCCATGGGTATTCATTCAAAGATGTTACGAACGGGCTTCATAATATCAGTTGCGCTGCCAAGGTATTGGCAAGAAACTACGATTTCATGTTATCGCTCACTCATCTTTTGTCTTTTGCTTCCTAGCTAACGCTTCTGCTTTCTTACACTCTCGACAACCAGGGCCTCTTCCTAACATATGTTGTATTGAACGTTCGTAGGTCTTAGCGCAAGCACAGCGCCATTGAATTGCTTTGGCTGTGGTGCCAACTACATCACTGGCTGACTTTTCACCGTTTTTACCGGCATACATCAACTTAGCTAGCTCTGGGTGGATGGTTTTTAGAGAGTTGGTCACAGATACTTGCCTGTTGGCACAAAACGGGCAATCCGTGCCCTTTACCGCCCGTTGATACACCTCAGCAGTCCACTCATGGTCTGGCCCAGCTTGGCACTTCCACCAGACTTTACTGCGGCAACCGGCTGCAGTATTCCATGGCGTGCGGTCCCCATTTCTCTCTTGAAACCACTGAGCTGCCAATCCTTCTCTGGCATCGTCTACATTGTCTGGCAATAGAGCGCAGTCACGACACTCATCGGTGCCAGCCAATAGCTCCACTGGTGAGGTTTGATAGGTATGGTCGTAAAAACAATAGAACCAATATCTCTTGCGCGAATCAGCCAATATCAGCTCCGGGTCTATTTGCTGCTCTTCTCCGGTTTTGCTGTCGATCTTCACATTCTTGTCAGGGTGCCAGCGTTTCAAGATATAGGGAGAGACGCTTAGTAGCGTTGGTGCATCTGATCTTTTGCCCGCGCAATATGGGCAATTTTCTGGTTTAGGCTGTGTGCGACGACAAACCGCCTTCTTAAATGTGTGGCCCTCTGAGCAACGAAACGCCGCTACGACGTGACTACCTGGCTTGATATTGATTGGAGCCAGCTCGGGATCGCTTGGAACAAACAAGAACTCTCTGACTATGTGCCTGTATTTGAGAGCCGCTAGTGAACTCTCATCATTCTCTTTGGCGCAAGTCGGGCAGCCGTCCTCAGACAGTTCAATAAAGCTGCGAGAAAACTTATGCTTACTGTTTTTCTCGCACTTCCAACGCACCCGGTGAGAGATCGGCAGCCTCTCTGGGTCAAAACCAACATTCTCGCGGGTCCTGATAAACATGTTCCAAAAGTCTGGTCGCCCAGGTTCGCGAGCAACGCTCTCTGCCAGCAAATTTACCCGCTTATCATGGCAGCATTTGTCGCACGGGCACTCCTGCTTAGGCTCCTGAGTAAAAGGGTTCAGCCTGTCCATTATGCGCGAGCTATATACGAATCGTATTTCTTTTCCTTTTCGGCGAGGGCACCGGTAAAGCCAATAACTCTGCGACCAAGGCGAGATGTCTTGGATTCTAGTAGCTCGTTTGCTGTCTGGAACGATCTCGTTCTGTAGCCAATCCGGTATGACTTGTGGTGGCTTTGGCCTAGGGTCACGCCCAGCGCAAATGTAGCAGCCCTGCTCTTTTGTTCCTTCATCCCAGGCTCTGGCTCTGATGTTTATTGCCACCGAGATAAACTCACCGCAGCGCCCGTGAAGCCAGCGAACTATTCGACCTGAGCCAGCAGAAACATCATCAGCGGAATACGGCCCCAGGTCATTGTATTCAAATGCCAGAGCCGAATGACTTTTGCTTAGTGGCAGACCACGAAGTGGCTTCTTCAAAGGATCTTGGCCAATAGTCTTTGTGCGACTGCTGGATTTCGGTAAGTCTTTGAGCTTCTTTCTAGCCATGGTCTCTAGCAGTTCTCTCACTCATTTGTCGCTACACCTAGAAAAGATAAGGGTAATTAGCCCGCCTTGACAAGCGAAGAAATGTAACTCCATCTCAAGCGACATCATGTGCCTTCACGGCAGTTGCCGTTATGCTTGTCCTGTTGTCAGTAAACTCGGTGATTGATATTGCTCAAAATTGAGGGATATGCCTGCCCTACATGCTGCGATGTGGTGGATGTAGAGAATTGCCCAGAGCATCCTGATGCTTTGATGGACCTCTTTTTTGAGTCCGACTATCAGACCTGCAAAAGCAATGATGGCTCTCCATGGCAACTGAGGCGCTGGGACTCCGATGGTACGGCCTCACTAGTCTGCACAATGAGTGGAGACACCCAGCTCGATTCGCAGAACGCCTGGCGTATCGGCAGCGCTCTTAATGCCTGCCGCGAAATATCAACTCTTGCCCTAGACCATGGTTACATACAATCGTTGCAGCAGCTCCCGCTGCTCGTATCAGACCACCTAGCTGATCCAACTCCAGCGACAGAAGAGAGACTGCGCAAGCAGCTTGCCTTGCTCCAATCGCGTGGACGTTCAAAAGACTTATCCAACGAGTACGACAGCTCAGAGGATGATGACGACACAGACGACGATTGTTCTGAGCCTTCCACCTTCGACCTCAATCTACCAAAGCAATGGCATGGGGAAGTTTGGCAGACGATTAAACACACTCTTGCCGCTTCTGGCTTTAAGCAAGAAGAGCAGTATGTTTTTTCCAAACAGCTCGACGATGGCAGACTTGGAATCATTCATTTGACTGAGATGTACAAGCGACAATCGCTAGAAATTTCAGCTAATGTCGCCATTTGCCACCAGACCCTCATAGAAACAGTACAGCAGCTCACTAGCTATCCTCGCAGATTGGGCGTTCGCTATACAGAGCTTCGGTCTGAAGATTATTTGTGCGGCCAATTCAATGGATATGATCGAAAAGAGGCAGACGAGCTAATTGCAGTCTCTAGTGAATACATAGAAGCCCTCTCTCGCGATTACCCTGATTTACACTCTATTTGTCTCGGGCTGGTCAACAGAGAAACCATAGATCCTTTCTCAGGTCCCATTGTTCAAGCCTTCCTTGGCAACAAAAAAGCCGCTGTCACACATGCCAACGACTGGGTGAAAAGATGGAGCAAGTACCCTCGCAATGCAGAAGGCGTAGCCGATTACGTCAAGAACTTTATTCCAGGCATCAAAAAGATCAAATCAATTTCCATTTCGTAGCGAACTGGCGTTCATTACACCCTGGACATGAAACTGAAACAAAAAACACCTAGCGTTATACCGCATACAGATTAGTTGCCTCTTCGATATCTTTCACCATTGCCGCTAAGTAAAGAAATGATCGTAATAATCGCGCTGATAACAAGTCCCATCAATAGATAGCGGCCTTAGGCAATACTCAATTTCTAACAGATCAGTTACTGTCAAGCGATCAAAACTTGGCAAGCAATACTTGATTGACCCAAGAAATTACTAGCCCCCCAAAAGCCTTGCTCGCGAAGGCTTGAGCTGTTTTTAGCCCTATCACTAACAACAAGTCTTCACACATGAACTCACAATAATGACTAGCGGTTCATACTCCCGCACTGCCTAAAGGCACTCAGGAACTACCAAAAGCTGCAATAGTTGCTTCGTTTATTACTGGAACTGATAAAACTACTTCTTCTTTTCCACTTCGCTAGCGCGTCTGTCTAGCATTGAGAGCCTGCTCAATATTTACTGAACGCTCCTCAAACACCTTTAGGGTGGCCAGTATTCTCTCGACTTCAGCAGCAATATTTGGTCCTGGAGCATTTCTCTGCCGTACCGCTCCGTTTTCGTCCAAGAGCCACCCATACGTTTTCTTGATCAACTCTTCTCTCAATGGAAACAGCTGCGTTTTCAGTATCGCCTGTGACCTCAGCTGTCGCCTCAATCTGAAAATATCCAAAGCTGACACGTAACTTGTTGAGGCTGTGGCATGCTGAAACACACGTTTTGTCTCTAGTGCTATTGACCGGACATCTTGGCGGTTCAGAAGGCGCATCGATGGCAACCTCTCCTGCCAAACGGCCCAGGGTAGAACGTGGCCCCTTAAAATCTTTCTGCTTCTTTTTTGTTCTGCTGTTGCGATTCGTTTTGCTTTCTGTGCGGCCATTGACGGCATTGCAAATTGACTCATTCCCGTGTTGCTCCACTCCATTTTTTGGTTTTCTCTGCCGTTCCCGCAGCTCAACTCTCAATCAATCAGAAGTTACTTCTCAGCCGGAATATTAATGCCTTGCCTGAAGCGATCCCTAATCGAACTCATAGGGTCAACTACCGGCGGAGTAACTACTGGTTGGCTAACTTCAGGCACTGGTAATGTTTCGGTGTTTGTTTCTACTGGTGGCTCTTCTATCGGCTGTGGTCTTTCCAGATGAAGATCTCGACGTTGCGGCTTAAAGTATTGCGTCGGGTAATTTGGCTGATTTATTTGTTGTTGATACTGTTGAGGTTGCTGAGACTCAGTATTGTAACTGGGGCTGTTGACTGGCATTGGACCTTTTCCTTGCCTCGGTTGCTGCCAAGGGAGAATGCTTTCTTCCGGTCTCGTATCTTCAAACTCAGTATGTATTTTCGTTCGCGCTTCAAGCTCCTTTCGCTGTACGCTCTCGGCCTCAAGCATTATTCCAACGGTAGTCATGGCTAGTATTGCAAGTGCCCAGTTCGGTGGCCGCAAGGCAGCAAACTTGCCTTCTATTTTTTCCGGCAGCGGTATTCCGACCGCTCGCTTTAACTCATATGCCGTCTCTTTGATAATTTCATTGGCTTTGCTTCTTACTAGAGGCGAGTCCACATGCCATCTTTGAGTAATCTTTGACCGACCGACTAGCTCAGATATACCCGGTATGTTCTTGCCTGCAAACTGCTCATATATCGGCTTCTGCTCACTTTCAGGCACAGCCTCAACGAATAGCTCCAGCATCATGTGCCTTCTTGCTTCGGTTGGCGGCGACAGAAAACCACCGAGCATTTCACTAAACATCAAGCTGAAAACAAGCCGCCCAGCTTCTGGCTCATCATGCTTGAGAGCCATGAAGAAAGGTCCAACATGCATCTCAACCAACCTGGCTTTTGCTTCGGAGTAAGCCTCTTCCAGCGCTAGATTGCCAAAGAATGGTGGCGGGTTGTCCTTTTTGCGATCAAGCAAGATATCGACACCTCGGCAGGCATACCAGGCGCAAATGCCTAACGCTGCTCCAAAACTCGCCGCCGTTATGCCGTCATGGTTATAGGCAGGCACGTACTTCAGCACAACAAAGAAAATCATCAGGGCCAATGGGATGCCTAAAAATGCAGCGACCATACAACCTCACTTTTTAAATCTCAACTCTTGCTCTTGCTACTTCTACTCTTGTTTTACTCTTGTTCTTCGGAGTCATCCTCAATTTCAATCTTCCTCTTTCGACCACGCTTCTTTGGAATTGACCTACCTCTGCCATCTAGTTCTTCAAGCTCCTCAGGCTCTTCCCTGGCCGCAGCAGAGCTAATAGGCCGCTCTGCTACTAAAGCGCTTGCTGTATCCACCAGCTTCGTCTCTTCGACAATTTCGGCAGCTACAGGAGACATAGCTACTTCTGGCTCAATAGTTACAACTTCCTCAATAGATTCGGCTACCACCGCTGGGCTTTCTGCCGGTGATTGTTCCTCGGCAGCAACGAACGGTTGAAATAATGCAGGTAGTGTATTTGTTTCCGTTTGCTTTTGTGGCTCAAGCTTCTGCTTGCCCTTTTCCGGGGCCTTCATCCCTCCCGACTCCCAACCAGCAACCTCAGGCTCAGCTGGCTCCTTAACGGTACCCAGAATGGCCTTAAGTAGTCTTTTCTCTTCGTCATCTGGCCCGTCTATTTGAGCTGCTTCTTGGTTGTCTACAACCTCAGCTTCTGCAGCTGGCTCTGGAGATGAAGACGAGGCGCTAGGGACCTCCAGTGCAGAATGTCTCATCCAGTCCTCGTCGATTTTGCTGGCATTCTTTTCTGCTGCAACGACTTTGTCTACTGGAACCTCTGCCTTCTCTTTTTGACTGCTTTTCTTGTTGTCTTTCTCTCTATCTTCGTCACTATCCTTCGTGCTTTCGGTCTGATGTTCCTTGCCGCTTTCCTTCTGGCTGCCTGGCTTTTTCACCCAGTCTGGTTCTTTGCGAGCCTCCGCACATGCCTTCACCACCCGGTCATCAATCTCTATCTCCAAACGCGGCAATGGCGGCTCAGCTGTTTGTGCCTCGTAGTCTCTCCAAGTGAACTTATCCACCAGTATTGGCGGCGTCACCGGCGTGAAAGCTATATATTTTGTTGTATCGAGAGCAAGCAATTCGCTTGGATCAAGCAACTCCCGGCCTCTCTCATGCTCGGTAATTTGGCCGCTGCTCGTCACTTTGCGCTCAACAATTGTCTGCTTGCCAAGCATCTCCGATATTTGCTTGGCCGTCTTCAAGTCTCTCGGCCTATAAAAAGCCTTGAAACCTGGCTGATTGAAAAGCAACTGCGCGTCATTGCGGCCATATGCCTCTTCCAACTGGATGTAGTCCTGGACGCCTATCATCGCCGGTATGCCCCTGTGCCTAATAATCGTCAGGTTCGAGGCTATGGCATTAATTACCCCGAAGTTAGTGAACTCATCCAAGCTCAAAAACAGCGGGTGCGCGAACTCTTTTTCTTGCGCGAGGTTCAAGAAGTAGTTGAAGATCATCGCTGCCAGTGGCTTCATATGCGGCCTGTGCGCTGGCACTGCCAAATAGAAAGTGAACAACCGATCTGGCAACGCTGCTAGATCAGGGTCGGTCTTCTCTGTCAGCGCTACTATTTTAGGGTTGGTCCAGAGACTAAGCCTGGTCATGAGGCCAGAGAAGACACCTCGCTTCACTCCCTCCTGGGCGGTATTACTGAACCCTCGATACTGCTCCTTGGCCCAGACAGACGGGCTCTTTGCAATAATCGCCGTCAAGTTATCTGGCCCCTCATTCAAGAGCTCCCGCACAAAACCAAGATGCGAATTTATCGACTTAGCATGAGCAATCAGAACCGACAGAAGCTGCCTCTCTGAATCTGGCCAGAAAGGATCACCTCCTAAATTTTTGCCTGTCGTATTGTCGATAATCAGCCTGGCTAGAGCTTGTGCGTCATCAACACCCCTAACTGTGTCAATTGGATTGATGCGATCAGATGACATGTCGTCAGGATTAAAGTAGTAAATTCTGTGTCCAGCCTTCTGCCGATAGCGAGAAGTCTTGAGAAACAAATCTGGCATCTCGCTGCCAGCAGTCGCTTCTGTCACTATCGCGCTGGCTCCCAAGCGCTCAATTAAATTAGGGATGAATAGCGCTGTGGTTTTTCCGCAGCCCGTCGGCCCACAGACAAGTGAGTGCATGTTGGTAAATTCTGTCGGTAGTGTCATCATTGCGCCAAGCTCAATGTTCGGCCCAATCACAAACCTCCTCGCGTCATGAGCGGCACAAACCAACCCGGCTGCTTCAATGTCTTTTGCCGTGGCAAATCTAGCCGAGCCATATTTGCTTGCCGGCGGCCGTGTCGCCTTTAATTTCTTCAGTGACTCCGCTTTCTCTAACAGCACAGAGGCTATGTCTTTCCATATAGCCGAGCATTTCTCTGTGCTGCCGTTGTTCTTCAGCTCGTTCACTTCGATATTTACTTCTACGCCGTTTTCTACTGGCTCCCAGTTGCAAATCACCCGGTAGTCATACGTCCAATTGGTTGTCCTGATGCGCTCTGTCTTCGTGGCTGATGCAGCCAGCTCACACAACTCATCGTTCACTAGCTCAATTCTAAAATTGTGCCTTGCCAAAGCTGTCCGAAGCAGCTCAGCTACTCTCTCTAGCGGAGCCTCTACAAATTGTTTACCACGTGCTAGTGTTGGCATTTACCCTCATTTTCATACTAGAAATTTGTGATTCATCATCACTCACATTTTTGATATTTCTTAGGCCCTAAAAGTGCTCCAACAGCCCCCTTCTGCCAGGCCAAATATCTTGCAGTGGGATAGATTCTTTCGGCGTAGCGGCCATATAGATTAGTGGCATCAACTACCGCTTCCTCAACAAACTGGCCCTTTTGCTCCTCGCTCAAGCTGATGAAACTCTTCTGCTTTTCCCACCAGGTCCTGGCAAAGACTCTCTGTTCTGCCAATGGAAGATATTTAAAACCACTGCTGGTCTTGGAATAATTCAGTGTGTAGCTGTCGTAATCTCCATCTTTTTGCGCCACAAACCTATGCAATGCATAAGCAAATTGGCACATAGTCTCTGCCGACTCTTTTGTATAACTTGACGAAAATACGCAGTAAGGTGCAATTAAGTACTGTCCCATCGGTCTCTTGGAACCGTTACCGCCTCTAATTCCTGTCGGAGACTCATCAACTCCAACTGCTGCCCTTCCAAAGTAAGGCCTTGAAGTCGCCACATTTAGCAGCATCGCCAACTCGCCCTTCTTTCCAATCTCAAAGTTTAGAGCTGGCAGCCTTTTCTCTTTACACTGAGCAGTTGCAGTGCATTGACCAGCCAGAAGAAGAACTAGACCAAGTGCAAAAAGTCTATTATTCATGCGTTCTTCAAAGCCTCCGCTCAAGTGAAATTTCTTTCTACGAAATCAAAGAGTTTCCTGGGCTTCCTGCTTTGTCTCAAGCTGCTCGCTGTGGCCATACAAATTAATGCCCACGGCCACCAATATCATCATCCCCTCGATCCTGCTCTTTGTCATCTCGGCTCTGGTCTTGCTGGATGCTTTCTACTTGGCCATGAGCCTCCATTGAATTTCTGGCCTCAGCATTGGCAGCAGACTGGTCACGGCCAATTTTCTCTCTAGCTTGGCCTTCAAGCTGCTCTCCCTCAGAACGATCAAATTCTTTGCCTGGTTCTTTGGAAATTTCTGAAGCCGACTTTTCGCCTGCCTCTCTATCTTCTCTGCCTGTTCGGTTTTCTCGGTCTATGTCTTTATTCTTGCTATCAGGGCCATCATCCTCATGATTCTCCCGACTAGGGTCTTTGTGCTCGCCGTCTTGTTCTTTTGAATCTTTCTCGTCCTGCTTGCGCCCTTTGGCCCGCTCCGCTGGTCTGCCATTCACAAGCTCATCAAAAGATTCCCAGCCTCGGTCTTTCAATTGCTGAACGTCGTACTTACGCACCTCTGCAATTTCGCTATCAAACTCTTGGGCTCGCTCTGGAAACTTCTCTTTCAGAAGCTCCAGCCGCGCAATATTCTGAATGCTTGAATAGTGAACATGCTCCTCTGTTAAACGTCCTCGGCTCACATACTTGTACTCTTGCCTGCTCATCTTCTGGTAGCGGCCATCTGAAATATTCAAGCTGCGCCTTAGCTCTTTATCAAGTAACCGGTGCTCTTCAATATCGCGGGCAGCCTTGCCTTCTTTGTCATAGCCTTTATTGAATTTTTTGTCGTGCTTGTACTTAGCCTGCTTCTCGTAGCAGTCATCACCGTACTTTTCCTTCGTCGCTCGCCAAGTGCCAAGCATCCCATACTGCTCTTTTGGTAAGTAGTGAGAGTAGTCAGCTTTCAAATACTCATCCAACTTCTCTAAATCTTCTGACGAGCTAAAACGGCTATACGTCTTGCCATCAGCAACAATCTTTTCGTCAGCCGGTAGCTTCTCAACGGCCTTTTCTTGCGACCACTCAATATATTTTCGCTTCTTGCTGCTGCCAGAATCTGCCCCAGAACTAGATTTAGAACTAGAATCAGAGCGCCCTCTATCTGTCTGCTCCTCTTCTCTTTCTTCTCGTCCGCTATTGCGGTCTTTACCTGCTGCTGGCTCCAACTCATCTCGCTGCCGGTAAACATCACCAACTAATTTCTGAAATTCGCGGTCGCCCTGGCGGTCATAGTCGCGACTCAACAACGCCCGGTCACTCTCTCGCTGCAAGTACCGCTCCAGCTGGTGCTCCCTCTCAATATATCGATCTCCAAGATCCCTGATTCGGTCTAAGTCCCGCTTACTAATCGAGACCTCAATACCGCTCTTGTCCCTCCCTAGAACAACGACATGGGCGTGATTATTCTCTGTGTTCTCGTGCTTGACGGCGTACCAGGTCAAATCAAGGCCCTTCTCGCTGCCTAACTTGTCCATGATCTCTCTTGTGTAATCCCGCAGATCAACGGCATTTAAGCCGGGGCTGAGAATCAGCTTGTGAGCAATCAGTGGGCTGCGCTGCCTACTATCATCCAGGATTTCCCGGAAGCCGTGCTTAACCTCGTCACTTCTAATGCTCGCCCTCGAAGCATCAAAGATCGGTCGGCCTTCTCCTCCTCCTCTGTCTGGCCCTGCTCGGTGCCGGATATAGTCGACGTGGGCGGCCATCTTCCCTACGCCCCGCTCTCCTCTCACATACCTAGCCTTAACTACTGATCTCATCAGCTACTAGCCCTTGCACTTCTGAAAGATCTTCCTTGTCTAAACTCCTCTTCTTCAACCTGGCCACTGCCATCTTCCGTGCCGCTTGAAAATCCTTCGTTCTCTCTTTCGGGTGTGAGCGCTCAAACAAAACATTCCGCACCTCGCCGATCTCAAGGTAGTTCTGAACCAACAAACCTGCCAGACGGTTCACACCCCTTTTGAACTCAACCACCAATTCACGCTCGGTCTCGTCCAATTCTTCCGTCTCTTTTCTCTTCATGTACTCAAGCAATGCTGTCCTTACAAAATCGGCAATAGAAACATTCTCCATCTCAACCAGCTTCTTTAAGCGCCTCTCATCTTTGGTGCCCAGTCTCGCCTGCACCTTAAAAGCCTCTCGTGTCTTTGGCATATCACCCTCCAATATCACTACTTCTGTCAATAGAAGAGTCCACTCTATTTCCAGCATACGGCTAATACTGAATTCGTTGCTCTGTTTGGCGCCAAGAAATAACTACACTCAAAATTACCGAATCCCCCGATAGCTCCGGTTCACAAGCACTCTCGAATTCTTGACTCTTTTTACGCTTGCGCGTGCCACCACTACAAAATAGTCATTTTCTCAAAAAGAGAGTCAGCATTTTTTGTACTAATCACAATGGCTGAGGTATTTTTTGACTCTTTTTCTAACCGGCCAAAACCAACGAAATAGAAGGCACCACTTTTGCCGAAATCAACAACTAAAACGCAATAGATAAGCAGCCAAAAGCTTGCACAGCAAAATATTTAATCGCTGGTAAACAACCTAACATCACCCAAAATTAGCGTTTTCGTCCGATTACAAACAAAACCTTAAAAACACTGCTTTTCTTGAATTTTTGACTCTCATGCTTTCCGGCAATATCTACCCATACAATAATTTTTGACTCGTTTTAGCACCACTTTTGATTTTGCCGTATCGCCTATATTCCCACTACACGGGCCATACAGAATTCTTGACTTTTACCTTTATCCTGCCCTTCCACTTTTAGTGTCGGCGGAAAAAAATTTGGTTGCGCGTCAGTGCAACTTCCTCGCCGCCGCACAAAAGTTGGCCGAATTCCTAATGACAATAGCTACAATTGCCTTGCCCGAATAGGCGGGCACTACCCCTCTTGAGGGGTTAGGGGGCTTCGCCCCAAGGTCCTAATTTCCTCTTGTTTTTTCAAAAGTCGGTGTCACGAATTTCAGAAGTCATGTCACAACTCTCACTCTTAACTACCGAACACTCCAAACAACTGACTATAGATAAATTCCCATGACAACCAAAACTCTACCAGCATCTCTACCCACTACCGGTACTTGCTGATGCCTGGTTTAAATAACATGGCAGGCATAGGCTCAAACAAAATGCTTCTCAAAAACTAGAACCCACAGCTTAAATCTCTTGTCATTAGCCTAAGAAACTGTTGAACATCGATGTCAGTCTGCCAAAAAACGGCCTCAGGACTTTGCTTTTTGCCGCTGGCTGAATGCTTGCTACTTCTTCCACAAGTTCCGGTTCCGGCTCTTCTTCTTTTACCGGCTCTGCATCTATTGCCGTCCAAAGCATTTCTTGCAGGGGTTCTTCCACTGACTCTTCATCTAGTTCCGGCCATAGCATTAGTTCATATGCTGTCTCATAGCTTATATCTACCTTGGTATTCCCTGATGCGACCGCTACTGCTGCTTTCAATTCTGCTATCTGCTTTTTCAGCTCCCTGTACAACTGCTCCCCTGTCAGTTCTTGCTTCTCTCTCTGCCTTTGTGACGCCTGTACTTCGCTTCTCAACCACTCTAAATCACGCTGTATTTCATCGAATCTATCTGGCCTATCTGGCCCAGTTCTCTCTTCTGCCAACGCATTAACCAATAGTTGCCTCGTCACAAATCTATTGCCTACATGCTCTTTCGGCTTCTGCTCTTTCAGCTTTGCCTTCGTCTCCGCCCTTACCTCTCCTATTTCTCTTCTCAACTCTTCTATCTGCTTCTTTATCTCTACCAACAGCTGCTCTTCTGCACCTTCAAGATGCATCTCTGTCCTTTCTACTCTTTTCGCTTTCGCTCTTTCTACTACTATTGTTTCGTTTCTCAGGCCCGCAATCTGCTCTTCGATCTCGTAAAACCACTCTGGCTTACCCTTCAGATCTGCCATCGCCTTAGCCAACAGCTGCCTCGTTACCCACGGGATATTGCTATGCTCTTCCTTCGCTATTCTCACAATCCTGTTGTATACGCTCTCAGGCAATAACACTGTCCGCTCTAGTTTCGTTGCCATACTTAAGCCTCTTGAGAAGTAATCAAGATATATGGCGTTCTCTCAATAGCGTCAATAAACATTCCTTTCACGTTACTGCTCACAACCCGCCAGCAGACTCCACTTCTCGGTCCCTCCCTAACTATCCGCTTCCGTCAATCCACACTTTATATATCTTTAGCGTATCAACTTAGGCCCGTTCGCATATCTAGTACTGTCTCGGCAAATTGGCTTAGGCGCGGACTATTACACGCGCCTAAAAGCTAGTCATCGCTAGCGGATTGGAAGTATTGTTGGCAGAATCTTTGTGCCATGCGCCTTGTTGTACTGCGACACTTGGAAGAACACTTGCATGTAATCTGCCCAGGTAGAATCTTCTTCTGCTTGATTGCCATTGTTTACCGCTGCGTGGAATTTGGCGCGGGCTTGATCCAACTTGTTCTGCATCTCTTCCATCTGCCTGTCCTCTTCTGGTGCTAACGCCAATCTCTAGGGGCATATCGAGCACGCAAAAAGGGGTCCGCAGGACCGAGCACAGCGAGGCTCGCCCCTTGGTGCGAGCGCAGATCTGCCCTATTTTCGGCAGTTAGCTCCAGGAGACAGCGCATGCAAGAGCTGAACAAGCAAGTAGCTCAAGAACAAAAAAACAGCTGTCAAAACAAACGACAAAACAAGCTACAAGAAATTACTGAGCAATACACAAGCCAGTAATCTCCATGGCCTGTACAGCCAAACAACGAGCTAGAGATACTGCCGCTACGACCATCTAACAGCTAGCATTGCCAGCTACTGCTACAAGCCCATTCGCTATCGCAGACTTTGCCGCAAGAACTACACTTGATTTATTCCACGCATAATAGAAACCCCCTAAAACAAGCTTGCCGCATGCTCTCGGGAGTTGCTCAATATCCTACCAAGCTAATTCCTAAAATGATACCTGCGGTTATCAACAGCACCAAGGCCAGCGCTTGGCTTTGATTCGCAACGAGAAATTCCCCTCTCTTTGCTAGAGCTATACTGACACTATGAAATCTGCAGGATCGAAAATACCAAAATGGCTTCGCTACCTACTACTCGCTCTTCCATTGGGCGTCTTAATTGGTGCACCAATACCATTAGTCTATTTTCTGAGTGAGCGCAGAGACTGGGGTAAAACTTATAACAACTACTCTGATTTCGTCTCCACTTATCTAGCCTGGGCTGTTCAATACAGCCTGATCATCGCTGCTATTATCTGGTTTGTCCTAATGTTTTCATCAGCGGCTTTTCATCCAAGAAAAATAAAGAAAGCTAGTGCTCATCAGGCCTAGGGTGTACCTGACCTCGAATAATTGCCAGCTGGCTCATCACATTTGCATAATGCTCTGATTCATTCAAAGTCCTTTCCCCTGGCCTTTGGACCATACAAAAAAATTCAAGCCCTACCTAAACTGGGCCAGCAATCGCTTCTAATTTCTCTGATTTACTCCCTTCACCTTCCAAAACTGTCACCCGAAGATGATCTTCTTTCTTCGGCTGGTTGCTTGTGAAGTCATCTTTGTTGAACACTTGAGCCAGCATTTCTCCATCAACTAGAACCAACTTGTTTCCTTCTATCGCTGCCTCAAAGCTCCAATACTGGCCGACTTCCGCTTTTAGATAGCCGTCCAATATCACCAAATAATCACGCTGCCTCTCGACTGACCAAACATCAACGAATATCTGGCTCTCACTCAGCTCCCTAATTCTACCCCTGACAAAAAACTGCCCTTCTTTCTCTTTGTTGCAATCACTTGCTACCCACTTAACTTTAAGTGCTAGCGAGCCACGCTCTGCAACAGGAAAGACTGACCATATCTGTGTTCCTAAACTAACCTTCTTGCTCGCTTTGGCATTTCCACCAAACAGCGCGCACGGAATATTGACACCACTATCTACCTTTAAAAACCCGCGAAACCCTTCGTCGTATCCAACTATTCTCCCTTTGATATAACCAAAGGCTGCTGGATTCGGTAGCTTCTCTTCTGTCATTTTCAAACCTCTGCACAAGCCCTAATTATCTTCACTCTGTCCAACCCAAGTAAATACCGCATAGAAGACGGCAAAGTGATATCCAGCGAATATCCACCCGCAAATTGCCCCCCTTCTTTCTTTGTTGCCAGCACTCGCTATCCACCCTAACTAGAGTGGTGCAGCCAGCATGCAATGCCAAATTCCCAAAAGTGACAGGCAAGACATTGGTTACAGTGACCTGTTTTGGGCGGTGGGCGGGCGGCCAGCGGGGAACCTGCCGTTTTTGCCACAAACAGACAACACCGATCACTGATCGATAACAATTAGAAATTATTGGCGATGGTCGAGTACCTAACAAGAAGCCGCCTAGCGGCGGCTTCCAAACTTTGCTATTACGACTTATGCCCTATGACTTAGACAACTGCCGCCATATTTTGGGCTGATGACCCCTCATGCAATACTCTCCATCTTTATTGACAATTATGTAATCGTCAATTTCAATACCGAGAACTTTCCCCGCTCTAATCAACTCCTGAGCCATTTTCATATCTTGTACGCTGGGAGCGACTGAGAGATCTAGTGTGTGCCGCGCATAAATAATAGTGGTGAAATTAGACATGATCGCAGCCTTAAATACTTCGCTTGTTCCTAGCGGCACTGTGCCCGGGCGCGCTGCAAGCTCCATATAACCGCATACCTGCCTCTGCCTATCCACGCTCACAACAAAAGTGCGCTCTGTTTTTGATAGGCTGAGGGCATAAAAAAATTTTTGTCTTGGTATTTGTATTTGTGTTGGTGTCATTTACTATCGTCCTCTAATTGGCTTGCTGTGCTTTCATCCGCTTAGATCCATTTCTGACTGACTTTCGCCTATGCTTTGCGATCTGCCATGGCTGACAATGAGGCGATCTAAAACTTCGACATAACAACTGTTCAGTCTTAATCAGTGTTTCGATACTTTATCTAGTTTGAATCTCTTCGCCTGCTCACTTACCCATGTCGCTCGGCTGAGTAATGAACATATGCGCGCGAATCTAAGTCAGCAAAATCAAGGTTTAGAGCGTCACATACATGCCTAATGTCGGCCAACAGATCAGCAATGCCATCTTCTGGACACTGCTGCCAATCTTTCCGATTTGAATGATCGTAGTATCCAGCCGCTCTGCCATGTGTTGGCTTCCCCCGCAAGGCAGCCAACGCTCTAGCTGCCCGTCTCTTATTCCTGTACTTCATCTAAATTCTCCTTGCTGAAAATCTTCTAAAATCTGGACCGCCTTGGCGGCCCAGCAAAATTTTTGCCACTCAAGAGAAGTAGCCACCAGGCGCTAACCTGGCAGCTGCTTCTCTCGCTCAATGACTGAGATTAAAACCACAAATGACTGTAGTTTTCTCTCAAAGAATATAAGCTTGATGCTGTCACGATCACGTGATCAATCACCTGAACGCCAAGCAGCTCCCCGCCTGCGATCAGCCTCTTTGTTGTCTCGATGTCTTCCTTGCTGGCGTCCTCTACCCCTGATGGGTGATTGTGCGCTACGATAATTGCATGTGAATTATTCAAAAGTGCGGCCTTGAAAACTTCCCGAGAATGAACTAATGACGCCGATAGTGTGCCGTGCGACACTTCATGAAAGCCCGTCACCCGAAGCTTAGTGTCAAGATGAAAAGCAATGAAATATTCTTCTGAACTGTGCCGCAGCGGCTCAACAAACTGACCAATAGAGTCAGCTGAAGTAATGACAATTGGCTCTGGCCCTGCTTCTCTAATCAGTGCCAGTTTCATTTGAGGGACAATATATCTCAGGTGATTCTTGATCGTTCGACTGCTCACTTTCTTACTCTTCGCCTTACTCTGCCTCTTGCCGCGAGGCTTAATCACGCCTCTGTTCTGGCTCTGGCTCCCGCTTTCACCCAATGACTTACCTGCTACTTCGCTTGCTACTGTGCTGTTCATAGTGCTATTCATTGCCCTTTTCCTCATTGCTTTATTGGCTAGTTTTTCGCCTACTTTTCTGCCTTGACTAAATCGAGTGCGCAGCGCACCCCATGCGGCAATGCCAGTAAAACCCCGCCCCTGGGGCCTCAAGTCCTGTCTGCCGTAGGCACCCGCAGGGCTTGGACATGGACTTGGGGTGGAAGGGTTTAGGCTCCTTTGCCTGGCATGGAAGGCAGCGCGCACCAACATCCAGTAACTGCTAGAACAACAAGGAATTAGTACGGGGCAAACACCACCTGAAACATCAGCCAGCAATGACGACTAATCAAAAAAATAGAAATAAAAATAGAAAGGAAAAGAAGGAAAAGGAAAAGTAAAAGTAAAAAAAGAAACTAGATAACTAATAAAAGAAAAGTGGCCGAGACTTTCGCCCCGGCCACTTACTTAAATCTAGCCTTTTGCTGCTGCTAGTCTGAATCCCCGACGTGCCTTTGGTTTTGTTTCAGCCACCACAGACTGACTGTCTTCAGCAACAGGCTTCCTCCCACAAAGGTGATAGCTAGTGAGGTTGACTACTGGCTTGGTCACCTGTACTTTTACCCCGTCTACTTCCTTTGTGAAAGTAGAGAGTGAAAGCCTTCCCTGTACGGCAATTTCACGCCCCTTCGTGACGGTAGAGAGCACTCTGTCGCCTAGCCCATTCCAGGCATCAACATCTATCCAGAGAGTCTTTTCTTCATCAGTATTAGAGGAAAATTCTTTTACTGCTAGAGAAAACTTAACCACCTTGTTGCCTGTGTCTTCAAATGAAACTGAGTGTGGATCTTGTCCGACGTGTCCGATGAGAGCAATTAAGTTGTTCATGGTTAGCATCTCCGTGCTGTGTCTAGGTGCAAACCCAAAAGCACGAGTTTTTGATTGAGCATGGACGCGCAGCGCCCTTCAGGGTCTGCCATTGCTAAATCAGAAACTTGTGCCACTCTCGCACCTGATTAACACAGGCGGAGATAGCTTGAACAACAAATCAATAACTCACAACCACGGCAGCCAACACACAAGCTCTCATTGAAACCAGAATTCATGGTCAATTCAACAGAACAGAAAAGAAAACAACTCAAAGCAACCTGAATGATGAAAAATACACTGATGTTAATGAACACGGAAATGGCCAACAGAGACGGCCCACAGAAACACTCTAGGTACAACAAGTACAAGCCGTTAGGCTGCAGCAATACTAAGAAAAATGGAAGAAGACATAAAAGACGGTCACCGGCTCAATCCACACTAATTACAGCCACGGGAAAGCCCTGAGCAGAGACAAACAGTGCTGCCAGTGCGACAAACATTAGTCACGACAACGGCGACAAATCAATCAGCAGGATAAAAGCAAAAGTGGAGCGAAAGACTCCAACACTAATTTTCGCCCTGACTCAAGCGTCTGATTCTCTCTTCCTGTAGCCCTATCAAAGTATTGCCAATTGCGCTCTTCACCCTCCACAGCTCCTCTTTTGGCAATCCACCATCATCGGTTATCTGTGAAACTATGCGCTTGGTCAATCCGGCAAGAGCCAATTCCCAATCAGCATATGTCATTTCAACTTCAAGATTACCTTGATTAATAATGGCACTAGGTGCCCCTATCGTTGAGCACTGGGAGAAAAGAAATTCCCTGACTTCTAGCAAGTCTTCCGCTAATAACTCAATTCTGACCATTAACTCTGGCGGTATGGCACTCAAATCAGCCATCAGCTGCCACCTTGCTGTTTCAATAATGCCTTGTCACCATGTTTCAACCCAGAAATTGTGTTTTGAGAAGCAGCGCGTTGAAATACTGGATTCACTTGCCAAATCGGCCTACCATCAAACCCCTTCTCCTCTTTCTTGCTGAAAAGCCCAGCTTCAATCAGAGCCTTTATCGAACGGCTTACATTCGACTCTGCAATATCAAGCATCTCAGCTATCTCAATTTGCCGTATGCCAATAAACCCATCGTACTCAGCAGTGAGCATACACATGAGCACACGGAGCTGCTCTCCTGTCAGGTTTGACTTGACCACATGCTCAAAGAATTGATGCTTGCCTTCCATGATTTCTCTCTTTCTCACCATGTCGATACTTATCATATGCGATAAGTATCGACATGGCAATCGAAGAACTTCAAAACATTTTTCTAGCAGCTCTTCTTGCACAAGACCCACCTTTGCTCAGCTGTTTAATACCAACGCTCTCAATAACTCAATAGTAAGCTTTGAGAAAAGGCTGCCGCTGCTAAAATGTTGCTGTTATCAGAAAAATCACCACCAGATAAGTTTGCCCTAAAATATCCCTCAGATGAGCCCCGACCTTGAAAGAACTAAATTGGAAGCAGCAACTTATCCCGGATGCAACGTAGTGCAAGACGTATCTAAAGTCTCGCAAGTAGTGCCGGGCGTGCCTAAGTGGCTAAGCAACATCCTCAAAAAACAAGCAACAAGCGAACTGGGCAAAAGTCTCGAAGGACAATCGCGAACACTAGACGCCTGGTTCGGCCCTCTCATGCTCGACCACTGTGGCACCACCGATTGGGGCGGTATACCAGAATGCTTTGTTTCAGAACCATATAACGTCAAGGCCAACGCAATAGCTAAACTACGAACAATAGGCCGCCGACTGGGCTTTGCTGTGGCATATGACCCTGTCTCTTACTACTATCCTGGTGGCTGCCAGCGCATTGTGCTCTTTCCAATTACCACCCCACTTAATTCAAATAGCCACCCAACAGCTGTTCTTGCTTTAATTGAAGCCGGTGGCACCGTTGCCGACTTAGAGCGCTAATGGAGCCATGATGATTAGAGAAGCTGCTAAGGCACAAGAAGCATGAGCATAAAGAGCCTATCAAAGAAAAAACGAGCAAAAACTAAGAAAGCTCTATTTATCGAAGATGTCATTGAGCCTAGTCGTATCAGAACCGTGTCCTTTGCTAAGGCCTATCCTGAAGCAGCAACCCTCTGGGACCATAAACGAAACTGCGGCTTTGGCCCTGAAGACTTTTCATATGCCTCAAGCGTTCGCGCTTGGTTCAAATGCCCGCGCGGCAAAGATCATAAATTTCGTGCTTACATCATCTCCATGAGCCGGGCTGCTCGCAACGAGACATATTCCATGGGGTGTGGCTTCTGCCGTGGCCTGAAAGCATCTGTCACTAATAATCTCGCTCAAAGGTTTCCTCACCTTGCCAAAGAATGGATGGTTACGAAGAATGGCTTCAAACCAGACCAGATATCTTCTGGCTCGAATAAAAAAGTCTGGTGGAAATGCAAATGTGGCAACACCTGGAAAACCGCAATAGCTCACAGGACAACCAGCGAATCCGGCTGCCCGAAATGCAACCTTGGCTCTTCAATTGACTTACGCGATTACCCAGAAGTCTTACTTGATTTTGATCGCGTTAAGAATAAAGGAATTGACCCTCATGCTCTGCCAACAGCAGGTGCTTACTTCTGGCGTTGTAGCATGGTTAAGTCCCACACTTGGGTCTCTGGCTTCTACCGCACAAGCAAACAAGCACGCTGCCCATACTGCACAAACAAAAAAGCTTCAAAAGAAAATAACCTCAAAAAATCCCACCCAGCTCTTGCCAAACAGTGGCACAAATCGAAAAACAAAGACTTAAAACCAACCGATGTTACCTCCGGAAGTAGCACTAGAGCCTGGTGGCAGTGCTCGCAAGGACCGGATCATGAGTGGCAGACTAAAATTGCTGACAGAACAAACTACAAGACCGACTGCCCATTTTGCTCATTTAGACGAACTTCAATAACAAACGTAATTTCAACGGTTGCACCACATTTAGTGAAAGAATGGCACGCAACTAAAAATGGCAAAGTAAAACCAAATAATGAAAGGATTAGTTCAAGGATAAAACGCTGGTGGCTCTGCTCAATTTGCTCCCATCAGTGGCAAGCTGAGCCCCAAAGAAGAATAGTAAGAGGAAGCGGCTGCCCACGCTGTGCGGCACCAAATAGCAGTAAGTATTCGCAAAAAAAGCGAAAAGCTTGACACCCTTACTAAATATCAAATATATATATACAGAATTAAGCCAATAAAATATGCATGCTATTGGCCAATCGATATACTCACCGGGTTGTTAGCGCACTTCAAGCAAGGGAAAAATCATGAGAGGCATCACATTTGAGACCATGGCTCATGCCCTCATGTCCACGGCCTACAACAGAGACGGCATTGCTAGCCGTTCATCCGGCCATCTCAAAGCCTCAGCTCCGCCGAGCAGGTTCTACTTACTCGCTCAGAAGAGCTGCTTCTATCCAACCAGTGGATAGAAATAAAAGACGACAACACCCGCGTCCTAACCGATGAAGGTCGTGCCGAAGTCACACGCCGCTGCCAAAGTGACTTCAGCCCTCAGAATGAATGACTGAATGATAGATAGATTTATTTATTTGTCGACCATACGCAGCAATCAAAACAATAATCAGCCAATCGCCACTTTCTCAGCTGCAGCCAGTAACTGTTCTGGGCTGGCTAGCGGCTGCTCGTAATAGACCTTAGCGGCCTCTGGCTTCACTCCTATCATCTTGGCCAAATGCTGCAATGGCACATCTGCCTCAGCCATCCTCTTACAGAATGTATGCCGCAAAATTTGCGGCGTGACAGCAAAATCAACAAGTGATGCATACTTATCAATGAAGTAATGCACCATCTTCGGTGTCAGCCTTCTTCCACCAACCTCGAAAATTGGCTTCTTTAAGTTCTTTAGCAGGTTAGAGGCAAGCCTCTCTGAGCCAAAGGATAGCAGTGGCTTTGCTGCTGCCTCAGTCAATGGTATTTGGCGCCCCCTTTTTTCCGAGCCCACTAAAACAGAAAAGTTCTGCTTGCGCCCACTATCAGTCTTCACTGATGCCATATCACCCCAGGTCAACTTACAAAGCTCCCCAGTCGTCACTCCTGTGTTGAGGATAAAGAGAACTATTGCCATATGTTCATCTAGACCGGCTAGCTCAACAGCTGCTAGATATTTAGTCAGCTGCTTCTTTGTCAACCACACGGGCTCTTGTTCTTCTTGTGACTTGTACTTTTGAGTTAAGCCAGTAATGCACCGAGCATCGATGTTCTGAAACTCAAGAAAGCGCTTGATGCAACAAAGCTTACGCTCAATAGTTGCCGGGCTATATTTTTCGTCCACCAATTCATCGGCATAGTCCTGTATAGTAGTTAATAGCTTGAGTTCTTCAATCTTAAGCTTGGAGTGATTATCAGTAATCCACTGCTCAAAAGCTAAAAGGTCACTTCGATAATTCTTTATCGTCAAACTACTAGTCCCAGAATCAGCCAGAACTTTTAAATAGCGATCAACCCGTTGCGTCTTATTCATCACTTCCTCAAAACAGAACATAAACCTGATTATATTCTATTCTAGCAAATAACGAAAGAGAAAAGTAACACGTTTATATTCTTTCTTTGACTATAGAAAACTACCACCCTTCATTCTCTAACTGAATAAGATCGGGTTCGACTAAATCAACTACTTTAACTTCTGAAAAAACTAGCTCCAACTGCTTCGGCCGACGCTCAAGCTCAGTGCGAACTTCTGTAATTAAACCACGAATCCAGGCTTCTGACTCATCATCTGGTGACCTGGAAATAGCTGATAAGTAAACAGCCAAAAGAGCCTTCAATTTCTTAGGTTCACACTGACTCAACTCAAGCGGCACGATCTTCTCAATCTCCAAGCGCCATGAATTGTCTAGCTGAATAAAGCCATCGCGCTGCTTAGTTTTCTTTGCTCTTTCCTCTCGCTCATGTCTCATGGATATCTCATAGGCTACTCTACGAGCGGCCAAAAGGCCGGGAGGCGCAAATTTTTTAGCAACTGCGGAAGGGAGCAAGCTTTCTGATGAAGCAGCTCCCACCACAGCGTTATATTCAGGTGTAACGGTCGCCAAGAGCCCATTCTGCAAGCGCTCCTGAGCAGGCTTCCAGAGCCCACGGTGCTTATACAGGGTCTTATTACTGCAGCCGGTCTTGAGTTGGAGATCGCGCACGCTAAATGTCATTTCGGCTTCTTCAAAGTCAGCCACTGCCGCTTGAATCTTCTTGGCCGCTTCAGACTTCAAGTTGGCGCTATTGCGCTGCCAAGCAATCGGCACCTTTTTAACGAAAGGCACCACGTTATTCTCTTTGCCCCTTCTAACTTTCGGCAGCCAGCTAGCGGCCCGTTCAATCTGAGCTACAGCATCGCCGCGACCCTTATTTATGTCTTTACTGCATCCATTGTGCAGGCTACTTAATATCTTTTCGATGGCCCATTGGCGCTCTTTCTCATATCCATACCCTAGTGCTGGCAGGCGGCGTTCTGGATCGCCATAGAAAAGGTAGTGCGACAAGCAATAAATAGCCTCGGCCCGTTGGGACTTGCCGGTCAGACCCACTTGGGCAAACTCACGACCCTTGATCCAGGTCTCGGCATTCATTCCTGGTGGAAGGCCCTGGAAGACCTCCAAAACGGTACACAATGTATATTCACTAAGCTCAACTCCATCAGGCTTCCTGAAGGGGACGACAACGCCTTTGGCCTTACTTATCTGACTGATTTGGCTAACCTGAGTTGTTATCTGCTCCTGACTTTCAATCAACAGGCTCACATGTGCCTTCATCTGGTGGAAGTCGTGCCGACTGTTTCCGCACTCCATATCGCGAGTAAAGCGATCGAGTGCTTCCACCGGACTAATAGAATCGCGCTCCTCAATTACTAGGCCATCTTGATTGAGCCAAGCGAAACCGGGCTGAAGCGGCAGCCGCAAACCATTGCCAATTGAACTATTACCCCGGCCATCACCAGGAGCAGGAAATACTTCAAGAGTTCCCTTCGCAATATCAAAGCCACTGAGCCGCAATAGCTGGACCAGTTGGGCTCTTAAATCTCGCGAACTAATCGGCTCATCAAAGAATAAATAGACGTGCCAGCCACCAGAATCACTAGACCTATATATGGAGGTCTCGCTAATCCCGGCCTTGGCCAGAGCCTCAAGAATTCGACCTAACTGTTTGACGTTGTGGTATTTGCTACCGGCATCTATATCTAAGACACCAAACCTGGTGGCCTTACCCGCCCGAGCGCCAAGGAAATGTTTAAGGTGTACGCAGGCCACAGCCTTCAAGATCTCACTATCTGTCAGCGCCCACTTCTCATTGGCCGAGATCCATCCACCACCACCGAATGGCTTGTATATCCATCCATACTTATGAAAGAGCGCAAGAAACTTGCCCATGGCCTCGTGCTGGCTCTTAGGGAAAAATTTATCACGACAAAATCTAACCGGCGTCTGTCCAACAGAAGCCGACAATGCAAAGCCAGTCGTAGCAACACCTCTTTTAAGTTAAAAGAAGACGAGTTGACCTGACAGGACCACTAAGCTATTCTGAAATCAATTCGCGAAACTGAAAAACGCGACGACAACTGAATAAAGAGATCCGTTAAAAGGTCTAGCAAAAGACATCGCCTCCAAGCGATGTTTTTTGTTTCATAGATTGTTCGTCTTAAACCAGCTTTCTAGGGAGCGGCTGCTCCAATGTATTTAGTAGATATACACCCGTCAATAATGCCAAGTGCCATTTGCCACTATATAAGGTGCTTTCATTTCATTCAATACTTTAGATCCACAAAGAGGATCTTTGGTGGGGTTTGAAGAGGCGGCGCAATTGCGTCGCAGATACGCGGGTAGCCAGAAGCCGCCCAATAACTGAACCCCATGGTATTGCAGCGCACCATTCAGCACCAGATCCCTTTGGCACCGACGCAGCGACGAAGGCACCCAGGCGACCGGCGCAACGAAATTCGCATCAGCCGCACAGAGCAGCGCAAGACTACCACAAGCCGCGCACTGCCACAACGCTGGCAGGGCAAGTGTTTTCGCCGCCCGGCGCAACAGCCACAAAGCCCCTTCGTCGCTACCGGCGCAGGCGACGCAAGCGCTGCGCTGGTAGCGACGAAGAAAATAATTACTTGCGTCGGTAGCAAAAACGAACGGCGCAATACAACTTTAGTTCTCGCGTATCCTCTAACCCATAGCGCCGCAGCGGCGCAAAGATGTGACTAGTGTCGATATTAGCGACGAAAGCTGTGCGCCGCTGCTGATAAATTGAAATAAAAATGGCTTGAATTCACTGCCACTTAGAGCCACTAGTGACGCTTTCTTAGATGTGCGCAGGTGTGACGCAACCGGCGCAGTTTATGCGCTGCTTGGAAAAACACGCCAAAATAGCTGACTTTTTAGACTTCACCCTTATAATGGTGCCTAGCAGAATCGAGCGAGTATATCCAGTTAATACGTGATACCGCATACGGAGTGAGGGTGAGTGAGAACACTAACTGTTAAAGAGACAGCGAAGGTGCTAGGGGTAAGCGTCCGAACCATTCAAAATCGATTAGCTACAAATGAGCTAAGTGGCAAACGTATCACCAATCAATATGGCACTTCTGAATGGCGAGTTTGGCCAAATAAAGAAATAACTGAGAAGCTGAAAGATTTTCAGCTAGATGAAGTTAGCACCGATGGTCCTAGTGAGGAATTCCGGGGTGGCGACAGTAGCGCTGTTCTTGAAGCTGAAAGTGTGGAAGTTGATAGAAATTATTTTGAAGAAACACAGGCTCCTATAACCACAATCATTAGGGAGATGTCCCAACAATTTGCAGAACAATTGAGCAAAGAAAAACAGATCAATCTTCAGTTGCAGTACGAGCTCAAAGAAAAAGACGTTCAATTAAAACTCTTGCCAGACTTTCAGAAACAAGCGGAAGATCGCCGATTGGAGGCCGAGACCAAAGAGTTGGAAGCAATAGCCTTGGCCAAACAAATAGAAGCTATGAAAACTATGGCAGCTGAAAAGGCGGTAGATCTTGCTCGTCTGAATCAACTAGAGACAGAAACTCTGCCGAGCCTAGAGCGCCAGCTTGAGCAAGAACGCCTCCAAAGAGAAAGGGCTTTAGAAGAAGCCGCATCCAAGCTTTCTGCACTTGAGAACGGCAAGCGAGAGGCTGAAGAGGCGAAAGCCAAGCTCGAAGAATCCCTTCAATCTGAAATTGCACGTCTGCGGGACGAAAAAGACGACCAAGCCAAAGCTATAGAATCGAAATTTGACGCTTTGAACCAAAAGCTGGAAGAACTGAAAAAACCACAGGCTTCCTGGTGGAAGAAATTACTCGGCAGTTCGGAAAACTAGGCAAGGTTTGAAATATTGAACCGCTGGTCAGACAAGAGTCTTATTCCAGACAGACAGGCCGACCTACAGCCAAGTTATGCAACGAGTGGCAAGAGGTGAAATGGATGGGTGTTTACTAAACCCCATTTCCAGAAACCGCAAACAGAAAAAAAAGAAAACGAGTTTCATTTTCCAAACTTCCCCGTTAACCTATCCATAGTATAGTTAACGGCATGGACCACAAGAAAATAAAAGTGGCGATCTATACCCGCCTTTCTACTAATGACCAAAACCCAGAGGCACAATTGCAGGAGTTGCGGCAGTATGTGCAGCAACGAGGCTTTCTTCTTCACAACGAATATATGGACTGCATCACTGGGAGTTCAGAAAAGCGCAAGTCACAGAACAAAGCATATCAAGAGCTGGTGGTAGATGCATCTAAAGGCCTGATCGATTGCGTTATCGTCTGGAACTACGATAGTTTTGCATGCTCCCTGAGCATGCTGATTGAGGGTCTGGAGCAATTCAACAAACTGGGCGTGGGCTTTATTAACTACACCCAAAACATCGATACCACGACGGCTACCGGTCAGCTCTTCTATAACGTCATCGGCTCACTTTCTGAATTCGACCGCGAAGTGAGCAGCGAGCGCGTTAACGCTGGGTTGGCCAACGCCAGAGCCAACGGCGTGCGCTTGGGGCGACCAGAGAAGGACCCGGCAGCAGCCAGCCGAATTGCAACCCTTCGGGAAGAGGGCTGGAGTCTTAGAAAAATCGCAGAGAGAGAAGGAATGTCTGCTGCAGGCGTGCTCAAGGTGCTAACTCGCAATAAAGAGAAGACTAGCCCGGCTGCTGCTGAAAGAGCACCAGAACCAAAGCCGAAAGCTGAACTGGAGAAGACAATCCTAGGGCAACCTAGTGATGCTTCACTAGTGGCATCTGCGGTACCAGAGATATGCCAGCTTAAGATATTTTTGTGCATCATTGAGCCACAGGTCTGGCGCCGTGTACTAGTTCCAAGTGACATCACCCTAGCAAAGCTTCATGAGGTTATTCAGATATTATTTGATTGGGATGGCTACAGTGAGCACGAGTTCGTGCCAACAGACGCGCGTGGCAACGGAGTCACACTCAAATGTGATGAAGCTATATTTCGCTTTAGTGACCTCGACTTTAAGCCAGGAGACAGAATGCTGTACGAGTATGGTTTGCTTGATTGGACGCACGATATCGTTTTCGAAAAGAACGTGCCGTTTGACAAAGATGACCAGTACCCAATATGCACAGACGGAAGGATGACTTCACCCCCAGAGGACTGCGGTGGCGCAATGGCATTCATGGACAAACTTAGCCTTATGAAAGGACGCAAAGTCAAAGGATCTAGGAAAGGGCGCATTTTTGGTTTTGATCAAGATTTTTGCCGGGAGATTGTGCAGAGAGGCGGTTTAGATGCCTTTGACAAGGAAGCCGTGAACAAGCGCTTAGCCGCTTTAGCATCGACGATGACGAGAAACAACGGAAAGAATGAAGGCAAAGCTACTCTGGTTTTGGTGTCATCAGAGAAACAAACGACTGTCACAGTGCATATCTATATTGAGAGAAATAGTAAGTTTGTGCGGGGCATGAAAAATGCACGCGAAAACATTGAACAGTTTTGCTTAAGCTTCTACAAACCAATGAAGCTACGAGACGGGCAGTATGAGTTGACTTTCACATACAAGGACAGCGCGGATCTCGACAAACAAGCATATGACCTTATTCAGGAAATTCACGACGAGGCTGATCTGCGAAATTGCTTCGCTGAGGTATCCTTGAGCGAGAATGGCACAGACAGAAGGTGGTCTTGAGCGCTGTGATACACCGAGTGCAGTAACAAGTAAACAGAGCGGCAGCGATAAAGACTATAATTTCCAAGCAATGAAACGACCCACTCAACTAGCAGCTCTCTTAGATTTTGACCGCGAACTAAAGACGAACGGTGCCAACGCATTGACCACAGAAAGGCACCAACAGCTCTCATTGTTCTCAAGCCCAAAACCCTCTTTGCTAGTCGGCGTTGATGAAGTAGGTCGCGGTTGCCTGGCCGGTCCTGTAATGGCCGGTGCCGTCATATTGCCTGAAATAGAACCAGATTCTGATTTCGGCAAACAACTCTCTGCACTTAGAGATTCAAAACAACTCACAGCTAACCAGAGAGAAAAGTTGGCCTGCCTGATTAAATCGTGCGCTCTCTATGCCTTTGGCACTGTTAGCCATGAAGAAATCGATCAACTAAACATCCTGCAAGCCAGTCTTCTTGCCATGGAACGGGCCGTCTTACAAGTCTTGCGCTCTATTCCTCACAAAACTCATGACGTTGTTGTCCTGGTCGATGGTAAGAAACCACTCAAAGACCTCCCCATGCGGCAGATCCCAATAACCATGGGAGATACTCTTTCGGCTTCTATTGCTGCCGCTTCTATAGTGGCAAAGGTAGAACGCGACAAGTTGATGCTTGAACTTGCCACACAGTTTCCTGGATATCACCTAGAGAAGAACAAAGGCTACCCATCAAAAGAGCACAGAGACGCAGTATCCGTGCTGGGAATGAGCAGCATTCACAGACGAAGTTTCTATTGCCATAGCAGCGTTTAGCAGACATGAAAAGAAAGACTAGAAGAATGAATGTATATCTGATTTTGCCAACAAGTCACATGGATGAGCTTCAACTACTCAAGACAAAGAAAGCACTTAAGGACTTTACGACTCAGCCTGTTATTCAGACAGGTCTTGAGTTTTGGATAGAAGAGCCCAATGCTACCGAGGGCACCATTACAGGAATTGCCGTTCTTACAACTCGTAAAAATGATGTAACCACCCTACTCAATCTCTGCGCAAGCTCAAGGCTCAGCCCGCACATAGCATGTACTCCAGAAGCGCCACCGGCGAAATATTTCTGCGCAATAGATGCTTATCAGGCAAATGAGTGGTTAGTAAAGCACGAGAACGCCGGTGTCCATTGATTGCAGATTGGTCTGAGTACAGAGCACGCGCTTATCAGGGGTGAAAAAATTCCAAGTTGACGCAGGAAATCACGCTGACTGAAAAAGACGTATATTTCTACTTCGGCAACACCTATGCTGCCCGAGGTGACGTATATGAGCGCAGCAAACGGGTCGACCAGTTGCACCTCAATCTTGAGCGGCGCACAATTTCTGGGCAGGTTCAGGGCAGTGAGCGTTACCCTTACGTTGTCCGGGTGTTCTTACATCAGACACTTCCCCTAATATCTGACGCCAATTGCAGTTGTCCCATGGGTGGGATGTGCAAGCACTCGGCTGCCCTTTTATTGCATGCAATAAGGACGGGATTGCTTGGCTCTGCTCCACCACCTTTGTCGCCAGTGCCCACTGAAGCAACCCATCTCGCGCCTTCAGTAAAGCAACCAGAGCGCCCAAAATTATCACCTAGCCTTACGAGTTGGGTTGCTAGCCTGACTGTTGCCTTGAGCGACAATGACAGTGCAACTCAAAGCTCTCCACACATTGATTCTGTTTTGTACTTTCTTGATGTCACGCAAGATCCAAGCCACCTGAATCTTAGAGCAACTCATGCAAGAAAACTCAAGGGCGGTGGCTTTGGGCAGTCTCAAAGAGCTGAGCTTGAGAGAATGGCGGCCGGGTCAGCCGCCTATGTAACAGAAGAAGATAGCGAAATATGCCAGCTGTTTCTTGCGGCTAAGCGTGACACTCACTGGATGAACCGCAGTGCCTTTCCAGAAATTCCCGAAATAACTCGTATCATCTTAGAGAAACTCCTTGCTACAGGCCGCTGCTATTGGAGGGATTTGAGCGATACCCCCTTAAGGTTTGGCCCAGCAAAAAAGGCGATGCTGCGGTGGAAGACGCTCAGCGATGGCAAACAAGTTCTGAAAATTGATTCTGGCGATGATGGTGACATAACGGTAGTAGCAGGGCTCGCTTGGTACATAAGTCTTAAGGAGGCTAAACTTGGCCCTCTTGAGCTGCCTGTGCCGCTCAAAGCGCTAAGAAGCATTTTAGCTGCACCACCAGTAGAACCACATGAGGCCGGGGCTACTTCTGAAGCCTTGAACAAATTATCAGCAGTAATCCCGAAACCACACGCCGAATTTACAACCGAGATTGTTGTAGAGAAACCTCAGCCCAGGCTGAAGCTAACTACGCAAGATGAGACAAACTATTGGCACAAAGATTACCGCTATGGCACCCTACAACCTCTGGCCATGGTCAAATTTGACTATGGCAATATGCCATTTGAAACGCCCGGGGTATCAGAGCGTCGGACTGTTGAAGGGAACAAAATCCTCATTCACAGAAAGGATCTTGATGCCGAGGCAAAGTATTTAAAGCAGCTGAAGAAGCTTGGTCTGTTCAATTTGAGGAACGCGCCTAATGCTCAATTTGACGCCCTTCTGAAGTTTTCAGACGGCAATGATGAAAGTGATTGGCTGACGCTCTCAACAGTTGGGCTGCCAGTCCTCAAAGAGGCTGGCTGGCAAGTTGAGATTGACAAGTCATTTAAGTATGACGTGGTTGTGCCGGAAGAAGAGTGGGTGGCTGATGCCACAGAAGGGTCTAACTTCTGGTTTTCTCTTGATCTGGGGATAACGATAGACGGCAAGAAAGAACCTCTATTGCCAATCATTCATGCAGCGCTGCGGCGTGTCGTTGGCGCCAATCCCATGGCCGAAATTGAACAGTTGAATAAAAACGGCATCTTCTATGCACAACTCAAAGATGGCCGCTATGCTGCTCTTCCTTTTGAGCGTGTAAGAGCCATCGTGACCGTACTGCTGGAATTATTCGACAGAAACAACCATGCTATTGGAAGCAATATGGAAGTAACGCTACCGCAAATAATGCAGCTATCCAAGGCTGTGTCTCCCGAAGCTGGCGCTACTTACCAATGGCTGGTTGGCAAGAAGCTCAGAAACCTGATCGAGAAAATCAGGACTTTTGAAGGTCTCACATCGGTTACACCACCAAAGAGCTTTAAGGCGCAGTTGCGCCCCTACCAGTTAGAAGGCCTGAGTTGGCTCAATTTCTTGAGAGAGTTTGAACTTGGTGGCATCCTCGCTGACGACATGGGCCTGGGCAAGACTGTTCAGACATTGGCTCATATTGCTATTGAGAAGCATGCCAAACGTTTGGATAAACCGTTTCTAGTAATTTGTCCAACGTCTGTTTTGCCAAACTGGCTGAGCGAGATTGAAAAGTTTGCACCAAAGCTCAAGGTAACTGCACTCTGGGGGCCTGACCGTAGCAATAATTTTTCTAAGATTGCAGGCTCTGATATTGTCGTCACCACCTATCCTCTAGTGCCACGCGATATTGACACATTGGTAAAACAGGGATGGAAAGCTGTAGTTCTCGATGAGGCTCAGTTCATCAAAAACCCTGCTACGCAAGTGGCACAAGCTGTTGGATCACTGCGCTCTGACTACAAAATTTGCTTGACTGGCACACCGGTTGAAAATCACCTCGGTGAGCTTTGGTCACAGTTCAATTTCCTTATGCCTGGCCTGTTGAAAGATCTGCCTACCTTTACCAGAAACTTCCGCACACCAATAGAAAAGCAGAAGAATAAAGTCACGCAGAAGGTTCTCGCTGCTAAAGTTCGCCCTTTTCTTTTGAGAAGGACCAAGGAGCTAGTAGCCAAAGATCTCCCAGAAAAAACGGTGATAATAAAGCGTGTTGAACTAGAAGGCGCTCAGCGCGATCTTTATGAAGCTGTCCGCCTGGCTATGTATGAGAAAGTCAAAGAGGCTCTGACATCTAGGGGATTGGCTCGGAGTCAAATTGTAATTTTAGATGCGCTTCTGAAATTAAGGCAGGTCTGCTGTGATCCAAGGCTGGTATCACTGACGGCGGCAAAAAAGGTTGAAGCCTCGGCGAAGTTGCACCTACTTCTTGAGATGCTGGAGGAGCTTATCGCAGAAGGGAAGAACATCTTGCTCTTCTCGCAGTTCACGAGCATGCTCGATTTGATCATCCTGGAATTGAACAAGAGGAAAATTGGCTTCGTTGAGATAAGGGGAGATACTCGGGACCGAGCGACCCCGGTCAAAATGTTTCAAGCTGGCCAAGTGCCACTCTTCCTTCTGAGCCTAAAGGCCGGGGGCACAGGGCTCAATCTAACGGCGGCAGACACTGTAATACACTATGACCCTTGGTGGAATCCAGCTGTGGAGAATCAAGCCACGGATAGAGCTCACAGAATAGGCCAAGAGAAAGCTGTCTTCGTCTTTAAGCTCATAGCGACAGGGACAATTGAAGAGCGCATGCTCGATCTACAAGACCGGAAGAAGGCGATAGCTGAAGGCGTCTACGGCGAAGACAACACGTTGCAAACACAGCTCACAGCTGCGGACCTAGAGGCACTGTTCACGCCGCTTGCCACCGCTAAACGAGAGCCGCCGACAATGAAGACGCTGAGTGGTGTGGAATTCTAGCGTCGGACCCTGAGACGCTTAATACAAAATGATTATCTAATTCAAAGGCAATTGTGCACTGCAATTGACGAATCTCACGTTGTTGAATTGCGAACCGTGTACCATGTGGAGCGCGCTTTGCCATGCCGTATCAGGTCGCGACTTGCTACTAAATCTTGAACTCTCGCCTTTATTTTGCTGCGACTTTCTCCAAGAAGCTGCTCCAGTTCAGACATTTGCAAGCTCCCCTTTTCTCGTACTAATTCCAAAATGCGTATAGACAAGGCAGGCATATCACCTTCCAGTAAACGCTCCCTCGCTATCTTCTCTTTTAAGCGCTCCATCTGTTTGTGCATAGATTGCAGGAAAAAAAGCATCCAGGGGTCCCAGTTAGGGGTATCGTCCTTCAGTGTCTGCTGTGTCCTTCTAAGTGCCAGGTAATAGCTTTCTTTGTTATCTTCTACAATGCTTTCTAATGAGCTGTAAGGAACATAGCTGTAACCGGCTTTTAATAAGAGGAGCGTCGTCAATACACGTGAAAGCCTACCGTTACCATCTTTAAACGGGTGGATGGCTAGAAATTCTGCAATAAATGCGCCAGTAGCTAGCAAAGAATGAATTGATCGCTTCTCAAAAGTTTCCCTCGTCCAGTTCACTAGATCTGTCATTTTGAAGGGCGTTTCAAAAGGGCTTGTTGTTTCAAACA
Source organism: bacterium (assembly GCA_018062085.1). Classification (GTDB taxonomy): domain Bacteria; phylum Cyanobacteriota; class Vampirovibrionia; order Obscuribacterales; family Obscuribacteraceae. Next base: position 35,707 of record JAGOSY010000037.1, read on the forward strand.
CAATCCACTTGCGACCGTCTTGCGTGGTGGCTTCCACATGATTAGCTACTGTTTTGTATTGTCCTCGATGCCGATCATCCTTCGTACTGTACTTGAGCAAGCTACCGTGCAATTGCTTTATATGATTCTCTGAAATCGGTATCTCGGCTGCTTCTGCAAAGAGCGTTCGCATTACTTCTGCATAGCCTGCGACTTCTTGTTCATCTCGGGTCCGAAACGATTGTGTGTTTAGCCCGGATAGCAACTGCTCAACTTCACGATCGCTCAATACGGCACCTTCAATTCGTGTTGAGGAGCCAATACTTTCGATGGTGGCAACCAGTTGGAGCGCAGCCAATCGTTCTGGTGAAATATTTGAGACCAAGCGCCAAGAGCCCTTAAACTCATCTATTTCACCAAGGAGCTTCACCATCTCAAGAGATGGACGGAAAAATTCCAGTCGCGCCAATTGGTCTTAATCTCCGAATCGATTATCAGTCCAAATACTACCACACAGACCCGAAAACAACCAATAAGCCTACAAATACAAAATAGTGTCATACAATACTTGACACTAACAGCTGGTTGACAATTAATACTGGACAATTTATCATCGACAAATACAGATGGACAAAAAAAATACGATGGCAAATTTACTCAGAATCTTCAGAGAAAGGCATTCAATAAGCCAGGCAGAACTCGCGCGAAGAGTAGGTGTGAGCAGGCAAATGATGAGTGCCATGGAAGTTGGAAATCAGGAGCCCAGTCTTGCTTTGGCTCTGCGACTGGCTCAGGAGCTAGATCAGCCTGTCGAAAAATTATTCAGAGGAGATGCCGATATGAAAGCTACAGAGAAAAATTCACTCACCAAAGTTGAGCGATTGATGTTGAGCAATCAATACAGACTGCTCGAAAAGTTGCATGTCGATGACGAATACGACAAAAACCACTACGCTCGACTAGCTGAAATTTTTGAAGCGGGCTACACATCTCTTTATCGGCATGCTTTTAGCCGCATACAAGACCAGCTGCCAGAAGAAGTTTCTGAGGAGGTTCTATCAATCCTCGACATGCACCGAGCCATGCGTTTTTCACTAGGTGAAAAACCAGATCCTGCTTATCTCGAAAAAGTGAAGTTTCTCGGCTTCGATGCAAACAACGAAGGAGAGCATCTTTCGTTTGCGCAGTTCTTTAGTGAAGGGGGCAAAAAATATCCTGAGATACAGATCTACAATAGTCATCATTCGACTTTACCGCGATATAGGAAGATGCTTACTGAATGGTCCCGCATGGGACGAGAGCCGCATCTTACACGGCCGCAAATCGATAGCATTATCGAAGCGGGTACGTTCAATCATTAGGTGTCATGGTTAATAGCTTTGGGATTGTACCTAGTCCCGGCCAAAGCCCTTGTATTTTCTCGAATCGAGCTTGGTGTAGAGAACAGTGTGCTGAATGACCTTGTGTCCAAGATAGCCTTGGATTGCTCTGAGGTCGGCACCTCTTCCAGCTAGCTGGAAGCCTTTAGCATGCCTAAGCTGGTGTGGATGGACAGGGAATTTGATACCGGCGGCCTTGCCAGCTCTGGCAACAATGGTATGAACCTGACGGGCAGAGAGTGGGCCTTGGCGCTGGGAGTTAAAGATGAAGTCTGATTCTGGGTGGTCGCGGCGGAGTTGCCGGAGCGCGCGAAGTTCGTCGCCTTCGAGAGTGTGAACAGATGGGTCGCCGTTTTTAAGCCTGTTGATGTGGATTTTAGCTCTACCAAAGTCAACTTGGTCCCAGCGGAGGTCTGTGGCTTCACTGACGCGCAGGGCGTGGGCATAGATGATAGAGATGAGCCACTTGTCGCGGAAGCCGTTTTGAGGGGCCTTAGCGGCGGCTTCCTTAAGCAATCTGATTTCAGATGCAGTGAGATATTCCCGAGTGCGAACGTCGGAGTTGTGAGGCTTCGTTGGCGGGAGGGGCCGAGTAATTTTCTTCTTTCTTGTCAAGATGGCCGAATTAGATCCGTGGTCACTTAGACAGAACATACCCAAAAAGCAGGTGGCTCAATAGGTGAATTTCCAAAGATAGCCTAAAACGTTCATTTTAAGCTAACTCCAACACGAACCTAAAACATGATATAGTAGAAAATTTTCAAGAACTAAAAAAGAGTATCACCACCATAACCGATGACACTCCAAAGATAATTGACCTAAACAGTCAAGACGCAGAGAGCTTGGAGATTGTGAGCTTGCGTACCTGGCTTACCCGGTTTGGCTACCTACTGCCACCGCGAGTGGAGTTAGTTATTGACTCTTCGAGGTGAGAACGGAAAAAGGGGAAACCTTGGAAAGTTTCTTTTCACTCACACAAACACCTTTCACGTCGTATCCGGTGATCTCAATCCCGTACAATTAGACTGAGAATCAGTTCACCAGCAACTGAAAAGTAGAGCGTTTGCTTTACTGGTTCAGCTATTTCTTGCGGAGATGTTATGAAAAATAAGATGATAATTGCACAGACCATCCTTAGCGGGTGCGTTGGCGCCATAATCGGGATTGGCTCATCACAAGCGCAGAAGCTTTATACTATGACAGTGCCTCAATCTGAAGTTAGAACTCGCCGCCTAGTCATAGTTGATGAACACAACAAAGAGCGCGGGAGGTTTGACGCATACGCCGACGGTGCAGAAATACGACTGCAAGCTCCTAAAGCTTTTATGCAATTAACTGCCTCCGACAAAGTCGGGTCTTCACTGTCAATGAAGGAAGGAGAACATCACGCCGTGCAAATCGGCGCAGCCAAGCAAGAGTGCGGCATACACCTCTTACATGAAACTCACTCAGTCAGCTTGAGCGCAGGGAGCCATGAAACGCAAATGATGCTTGCAGAACATCCACGTGTAGCGAGCGGTCTTCCAGCTCTTTTCCCACCCATACCTGATGCTAATACAAACCGGAAAAGTCACATGATCATAGCTACCGTAGATGAAGGTAATAGCAGCCTTGGCGCTTATGGCCAGAACGCATACCTAACGGTTGGAAACGAAAAGGTTAATAAGCGGGCAATTCTCGGTTACAACATAGCTCAAGATTCTGGCTCCATAGATCTACGAGGACCTGATCGTTTCCACTGGTCACAACCAGAAATGTTTGGAATTGACAAATAAGCTACTTGGCAGAATATCAGTTACTTATTTGGGTGGATTATGCCATGTAGCGGTATTCTGTTTTCTCTAATTTCCGCAGCATCTACGAATTCATATGCCTTGCTTAAACCAGTCCTGTTGCAACAAAGACGCTCCGATTCCCGAGATTTCTAATGGTTCGTGCCTTGAATTGCAAGAGCGGCTCTTCGTCTGGCATACTATCCCGAGATTCGGTTCAAGACTCAGCTAGTAGGCCGCACATCGCTTCCTACGTCAAGCTTTACACTTGCAGGAATAGGCTTCGCTTCAGTTTAAAGTGTGTTAAAGGCAAGAAATTTCAAAAAATACGGGGTTCTTGGAGAATTCCTTGACAGTACAGCCCACATTGAAAAAAAAGAGTGCCGCCGGTTAAGGCAACACTCTACTAAGTTTTGATTGCTGCAGCTCTCAGTAAAGCTTCGATGGCACTATGAATTGAATTTTTTTTTACGGGTTAAAGACCTGCAAAGCCTAAAACGGCGTTTGCGCTGAAAAACACCGTTTTAGGCAGCTACAATTACTTGCAATTTCTCCAAACAATGCAAGAATGTTAATGCACGACTGGAGAGCAAATATGCAAAACAATGAGCACCAGAAACCAAAATTTCCTCCGAAGTTATTTGGTCTTCGTTTTGACCAGTGGACAGCTGTGCTCTGCTGCATGATTGCTGGCTGTCAGTTTTACGCCCTTATCAACAAGATGTCGTTTGCCGGGCATGATCTGCGGTTATTCATTGGTATTGCCATTGTTTTATTAGGCCCCACATACTGCTTGCTCACATTGAAACGCTCACCGTTTCTGAAACTTTAAGAGAATCGAAGCTCTATTTTACTGTCAGAAGGTGGCTGCGTAACAGTACACTAGATACCTGGGTATGTTGTGCAATTTACTTTTAACGGATGATGTTGTTCCGCTTGAACTTATTGATGCTCAGCGAAGTGGCTGTCCCATAGGATATTCCGATCGAAATTAAATGACCAATTGAGTCGATTCTGGAACCAAACATGCACTTTTAGGCCGAAAGGGGATGCAATACAAAAAATGTACTGCATCCCTTGTATCTCCTTTACCTAAAGGTTTTTATAGCGCAAACTTCGCTATAGAAGTTACTCGGTTGGTGCGCCTGTTACATCATCCACCCAATAGAACGAAGGTTGAATTAGCGCTGCTGCTATCTCTGGTGGCCAATACGAAATCATTGCCCAACCACCAAATGGATTGGGAGGTGCCATTACCAAATGACTATTTGCATGTGCACCATAGGCTACCGTTCCATCCCGAAGATCTCTAGAACGTCTTCTTAGAGCCTGTTCTAGTGACAATAAGGCTAGCCAACTAAGGCCTCCTACGATGAGCCCTTGCGGGAAAGTGAAACCAGCCATCCAACCCCATGATGTCATTCCGATCCCTATCCAAGCAGCCATTTGATGGGCCGTATCGGCAGCAGTGTCAATCGCCATAGCTTGATGTTCATGCATAGCTTTTACGTCGTCAGGATTAGCATTTGGATTCATATCACTACCCAATCCTTGTAAACCAAAGGGGTCCGTATTCGCCAAGGGACTATTCATTACATAGGTGTACAGGTTGAAGTCCTCACCTGTGTACCTAACCGGATCAGTTTGCAAGAATCGTCCCATGCTGAATGAATAGTAGCGTCGCTTGTAATAGTACAGACCAAGCTCCGAGTCGTACCGCTGGCCAGTGTAGCCAAAAGTAGTTCCGGCTAGCGAGTTGGTCTCGCCGAACGTCCCATACCCGTTCTTGTTGGTCACGGCTCCTGTGTTGTCACTAGTTGCGACGATGCTTCCTGTCCTGTCTGCATGCAAGAAAGTCAGAACACCAGCGCTGCTCACTTGAATTAGTGGCTCATCAATCCCAGTGCCGTAGACATAGCGATTTTGCAGGGTATCTGCAACGCCATCATAGTCTGCAATTCTCTGCCACTCGGAGTATATATAACGGTTTTTCACAGAACCAACAGTCTTCTGAGATTGCCGCTGCATCGGGTCATAGACAAAGCTGGCACTTACTCCGGTCTTGTTTGCTGACAGCAGGTGATTCTCGGTGTCGAAGACATAGGTCCAAACTCCGTCGCTGGTCAAGTTCTTGTTGCCGTCATAGCCGTAGCCGGTTCCTCCTACCGTTGGGTATTTGTTAACATTGTCAGCGGCAGCATAGGCTGTCGAGGCCGCAGAAGGAGCATGCCAAATGTACGAGATGTCAGACTGGGCGACACTAATCGGCTCATGAACATTGTTGAATCCATAAGTGAAAGCCACACTTGAGCCCACAAAGTTGTGCGCGATTTTTGTCACATCCTCATTAAGCTGAGGAGAATAGACAACTGTTGCACCATTGCTGTAGGTCATCTGAGTGCGCTGTGACAGCTGGTTGTAGGCGATGACTACAGCACTACTACCACTTCCATTCAACTTGATGTCAGTGAGTCGATTGAGCTGATCAAAAACTCGCGTGACGAAATAGGTATCAGGCCAGGTAGTTCTGGTTCTGTTGCCATTAGCATCCAGTACATGCGTAACTGTCTTGCCATCAGGGTATTGCTCTTGGAAGAAACGTCCTGCGGTGTCAAACGAGAACGTCAATACTCCAGAAGACGGGTCGCCAGCAACCACTGGTTTGCTGATTTGAGTCATCCGACTGGCGAGGTCGTAGACATAGGAAATAACTGGCTGACCGGTTGGGCTCTTGGTTGAGGAACGATTCAGCACATCAAAAGTTCTGACGATGCTGCTACCCGACCGCGTCAAGTGCGTGAGCACATTGCCGCAATCGTCATAAGAGCTGTTCTGCTCAAACGTCGTGTCGGCATAGATGGTCTTATTCAGCCGATCTAACCCATCATAGGTATACTGCGTGGTGTTGTTCCGAGCATCCATTACAGAGGCCAAAAGACCATTGACCGTGTAGGTTTTAGTGTCACATATGGTGCTCGATGGGTCGGTCACCAAGTTGAGGCGATCCAAAGCATCATATCCATATTGCCACAAACGATTCTGGGCATCAGTCATCGACTGAACGCGATCTTTCCCGTCATAAACCCAAGTGGTTGTATTCGGGAACGGATCAACAGCAGTCAACCGTTTATTCGTCGCCGAGTAGGTCCAGCTATACACCTGCCAAGCAGGTGACCCACCGGTCTGACGCTGGATGTTCAACAGATTGCTGTTGTCGTCATAGGCCAGCGTGGTGACATAGCTGAATGGCGCAGGGTCGGTTTTCTGCGTCATTCTTCGCAGCAAATCAAACACAAAGGTGGTCTGGAACGTATTCGGGTCAGTTACCGAAGTGACGTTGCTGTAGGAACTGTCACAACCGTGATACCACAAGCATATGCTGTCTCGTGTAGACACATTTGTAGATCTACAAAGATCTTTCAGCGATGCCTCATCTCTGAAACCAATGCAGGGGCAGGTAAAAGCAGCTTTTTACTGTAGTAAACTTGTAGACAATTTGTAGACACGAAAGAGCAATTGGTCTTTTGCCACTGAACTTTTCTCCTAGCTGCCTTACTGCCCCTGGACCGACACGACATTGATAGCAGGCTTATAAGGAATGAAAAGCAGTCAAGAAAACTGAGCTTACTGAGTTCTTCCAGCTGGCTCATCACACTAAATCAATTTCGTGGTTAATGCATATCGCACAGTTGTGAAATTGAGAGAGCAGAGTGCTAGCACTAACTCCTGCAAAACGCCTACACTTCCCATTTAATCCTTACTGTGTCTATGTCGTGAGAGTTCTAATTCTCAGAAAACCATCAAAGGATTTTGTAGACAGAAAATGATGCCTACAAATTGTCTACAAATGCGCCTGTAGAAAACCTCGCTGTAGCAATGCCTGTGGCAGTCTTATTTGATCATGCCACCATGTCGCTGGTGTCGACGTCTACAAATTGTCTACACGCACCCTGTAATGCTGGTAGCGCCTCTATTGTAAGAGTTCCTGTACCAACAGCGATATTGTCATTAATCGGAAATCGCGAATTGAGATAGGAGTATTGCCAGTATCAGTTCAGCAAGACGCCCCTGATGTTATCGAGATTGCCTATGTTTTGAAAAGCGAAGATGGGGAGGCATCGGATACGCTGATT
>JAGOSY010000079.1 GCA_018062085.1 bacterium
ATTAGATGTTTTCCCTATGGCATGACCGGTGCGCTCGATAGTTCTGTGGACCTAATCGAAGACTCTAAGCCCACCTACTATCGGTTTGTGTTTTGGAGCGCCATTATCGGGTCTGTGATGGCCCTTGGCGCACTTCTGGCCTTGCTGTTTGCGGGCTCGAATATGGCACAGCTAAGTGGCATGCTTGTGGTGTTTTGTTTGTGTGTGCCAGTTCTATTCTTGAATATTTTTGGTCAATACTTCAAAAAGAAGATCGATACATATTTGAGCACAAGGCTGTTGAAGGTTGTCTCAATTAGTGTCAGAGAGAAAGTGCTGAACTTGTATTTAAAAGGGCAGGAGCCAATCTCCATCCCGCTTCCCTCAATCACTACAATTGAACTAGCACCGTCAAAGAGTAGCGATTTTGCCAAACAGACCATAGTCATTTCTGGCACACAAATGAAGGAGCCTATTTGCATAAAGCTCTCGGCCATCCATACTCATGAGAATTGGATGATAATTTCTCATGCGCTTACTAATTTTGCAAAACATATCAGCATTGATGATGGTATTGCCAAAGCCCTTACCCTACCCAGTGGTGATACGTCTTTTACTGAGCTTTGGCTTGATAGTCTATCGTCTGCACCTGAGGTAGAGTCACTACAGGAGATACCAGATGGTCAGACTTTGGCGGCTGGTCGCTATTTGGTTAAGTCGAAATTGGCTTCTGGCGGACAGGGTCACGCCTATCTTTGCTACGACCAAACAGCGCAAGAAGAAGTTGTTGTAAAGGCATATCTACTTCCTGTGTATCAAGGAAAACATTTGAAAGACGTTGCCATTCAGCAGCTCGAAGCTGAGGCTATGGTATTGCAGAGAATCAGTCATCCGCAAATTGTGCAGTTTGTTGATTGGTTTAGTACTTCCAGTTGTGCTTTTCTTGTGCTCAAACGAATAAGTGGAAAAAATCTCAGACAATATCACGCAGCTCTGGGGAGCTTGCCGAGTGCATTGGTGCAAGATTTGACCTTGCAAATGTGCGAGATTCTTGGATATTTGCATGGTTCCATTCCGGCCATCGTTCATCGCGACTTCACCCCCGACAATCTCATTATTGATGGGCAGCAGAAGCTCACGCTAATTGATTTTACTATTGCCGAGCCCACTGGCGCTGTATCTGGCCTGCCACCAGCGGGCAAGCCAGCCTATATGCCGCCTGAACAGTTTCGTGGTGAAACTAGCGCGCAGTCTGATATTTATGCTCTTGGTGGCACATTGCAATATTTGCTGACTGGCTGCGATCCGGTGGCTCTTGAGCAGTCGAGCATATTGTTGACTGAGCCAGGGGTCTCGCCCTTGCTTGCCGAAATTGTTTATAAATGTCGTGCTCAACTGCCCCAAGATAGGTTTCAGGCAGTCGATGAAATCACGACTCTGATTCAGTCTGCGATGAGAGCATAAAGATATGGATAACCAAGCGGCGCTAACTAAGCTTAACTATCATCCTGCCCCGATTGAGAAAATCGAGCGACTTCACCTGATCACCCAAGTCGTTTTAATTTTGTGCACGATTGCTCTGTTGCTTCTATCCATAATGATTTTTTTCTACGGTATTGCTATGAGTGGTACCAGTGGAACGAAAATGATAATCGTCGCCTTAGCTTTCTTTGGCATAGCAACCTTTTCTTTGTGGTCCAAAGTCGGTAAAATTCGCAACTCATATCTGGCACAAATACAGCCGCTGATTATTACCTCAGGTGGTGCGATTTTTCCATTCGCCACAATTTTGCAATTGAAGGGGCGGCGCTGGCGGCGTTGGGAAGAACTAAAGAGTGCTTCTATTTATTGGAATGATGGTCCGGATTTTGAGGATAGTGATTCGCTGGTACTGACATTTAATGATGGAAGTAGTACGCGCATTGCCCTGAAAACTATGTTGCATCAAGACATTGAAAAGCTTTTGGTAGCCTTAGAAATGTGGGCACCGCCGTCGGCAATAAGTGAAAATTTTGTAGACTTGAGGGGCTATCTGAGCCAGGCACTTCTGAGGCAAGGGCTCAAGAGTTACACGGCACTTTGGAATGATGAACTAAGTCGGCGTTTTAGCTTAGCTACTTTTCGACCCTTGCCAGCCGGTACAAAACTGCAAAATCGGCGTTTTGAAATTACTAGCCAACTTGGCTTTGGTGGCTTTTCTGCCGTCTATAACGCAGTCAATTCGCGAGGCGAACAGGTAGTTATAAAGGAGTTGGCAATTAAGCAGCTTGACAGTGAGGCCGTCAAAACTTCTCTCTTAGAGCACATGAATCGAGAGACTGCTCTTCTGGCTAAGATTCAGCATCCGCAAGTTTGCCGGCTGCTTGATACTTTTGTGGAGAATGATCGTCATTATATTGTTTTGGAAAAAATTCCCGGTTCAACTCTGCGTCAGGTTGTCACCGACAATGGGCCCATGAGAGAGGCCGAAGTGAAAGCACTGGCTTTGCAGATGGCTGAGATTCTCAGCTACCTTCATTGCCAGCAACCGCCCCTGGTGCATCGGGACTTTACACCGGATAATCTCATAGTCAGGTCAAACAAATTTCTTGCTTTAGTCGACTTCAATGCCGCCATGGAGTTTCTTGCCGGAGCGACTGGAACAATCATCGGTAGGCATCACTACATGCCACCGGAGCAAATCCAAGGCAAAGCTGTTGTATCTAGTGACTATTACAGTATGGCTGGCACTATTTATTTTCTTCTGACTGGGCGAGATCCAAGGCCATTGACACAGTTAGATCTGCGAGCCGAGGGGATAGCAATATCCGGAAATCTAAACCACCTGTTGTTCGCGTTGACGAGTAGCAATATTAGCGAGCGGCCAAATGTGCAGCAGATCATTTCTACCTTGCAGACTGCTTGAAGCGCTTGACTTCTGACAAAAGAGAAACATCTTAGTTTTCAATCGGCTAGAGTTATATCTGCAACTAGAGGAGATTGAGCACCATGGATGACAAGGATAAGCTGAAAGCGATAGACATTCTCAATAAGATTATGGAATTGGAGTT
>JAGOSY010000038.1 GCA_018062085.1 bacterium
TAATGTGTATGTTTCTCTTTCACGCCTTCATTAATATCGGCATGACTATTGGCTGTATGCCTGTTGCAGGCGTGCCATTGCCATTTCTTAGTTATGGCGGCACGGCACTAATTGTCGATTTAATCGCTATTGGACTCTTACAGTCGATTTATTATCACAACCCTAAAGAAGTAAAAGACATTTGGGGCTGAACGGTTTCTACTAGAATTCCGAGAACATATCAAAACTAGTTGAAGTTAACCTTGAAACTATCAACGCCCAGCGCCAGTCTGCGGTGCTCTTGTTTCTCCGGCGAGCAGCTGGCGGCTAATAATTATGCGTTGAATTTGACTGGTACCCTCATAAATCTGGAATATTTTAGAATCCCGCATCAGTTTCTCGACCGGATACTCGCGACTGTAGCCATAGCCACCGAAGATTTGCACCGCATCGCTAGCAACCTTCACTGCGGTATCGGCAGCAAAAGCCTTAGCCATAGAGGCTTCCCGTGTATTGGGCATACCCTGATCAATTAACCAGCAAGACAGCCATACAAGAAGCCGCGCGGCTTGTATATCCTTATCCATATCGGCCAGCATAAAACTGATTGCCTGATTGTTGGCAATTGGCTGCCCGAATGTTTCACGCTGCTTGGCATAAGCAACCGCGTGCTCCATGGCTGAGCGAGCCAATCCTACCGCAGCAGCAGATACGAGAGGTCTGGTGTGATCAAAAGCCGACATCGAGATCTTGAAACCCTGCCCTTCGCTTCCCAGTAAATTGGCCGCTGGCACTTTAACATCTTCAAAACTAATTGCCCTGGTATCGCTAGCTCGTTGCCCCATATTCATTTCTTTCTTGCCCACAGTAATACCGGCGCTGTCTTTAGGCACGATGAATGCAGACATGCCCCGGTGCCCGGCGCTGCGATCAGTATATGCCAGCACGTAGTACCAGCTAGCGACGCCGGCATTGGTTATCCACATTTTCTGACCGTTGAGAACATAATCACCGCCCACCCGACGTGCTACGGTCTTAATGCCAGCAACGTCTGAACCGGCAGCTGGTTCGGTCACAGCATATGCTGCAAAGATAAGCTCTTCAGTCATTGGCGTCAAAAACTGTTTCTTTTGGGAATCGCTACCAGCGACAATTAACGGCGCCTGGGCGAGATTGTTTGCTTCCATCGCTGTACCAATGCCGGTACAACCTGCAGCAATTTCTTCTGCAATCAAACAGGCATCGAACACCCCTAGTCCCATACCACCGTATTGTTCGGGGATATGACCATTCATCAGACCGAGCTCCCAAGCCTTCTTACAAATGTCTTGTGGAAATTCGCCGCTTTCATCGTGATGGGCAGCCTTTGGAGCTACCTCCTTTTTGGCAAAATCTCTTGCCAATTGCTGAATCTGGCGCTGCTCATCTGTCAAATGAAAATCAATCATTTTCAAGCCCTCAATGTTTTTGCTATGTTAATTCAATGAGCTTAGTGTAGGAAGAACCATTTTTGTTGATTCGACCGTGAAAACCATCCCTAAGGATGACTTAGTCGCCTGACATCCTTCACGAGTTGAAGCAATTGGCCTCGTGAAACGAGCGTCTACATCCAGACTTTCTAAAATGTGCACTTCCCAATAATTCATACGCTAATCTATTGTGTGGCATTGCCGCCCTCAATTTCAGCTCATATCAACAGGCTTACGACCGATTCAGTCAAGTTATAAACAAACATCCAAACTTTAACGCTGCCTACTATTTTCGTGCGGATGCTGCAAATTGCCTAAAGAAATACTCCCAAGCCCAAAAAGACTATGACAAAATCTTGATGATAAAATCACGCTATGTGGCTATGAGTTACACTGCTGGTACAGGTAAATCAGCTGGCATCAATACTCAAGTCGATTGCCAACCGATGTTGCTTTCAGATGTTTACTTCCTCAAGAGTATTACTTATGAAAAAGCTGGTGAATTATCTAAAGCTGTTTCCAACCTTGAAACCTACCTAAAACTGCGGCCACACGACGCAGAGGCTTACTATGAGCTGGCCAATTATTTGGCAAAACAAAAAAAATTCGCCCGTGCCGAGCAGCTCTGCTTGACGGCCCAACTTTTTAAGTCATTGAAACAATACCAAAAGGCTATTGCTGACTATGACTCAATCATCAAAAATGACAATACTCTCCCTGAGGTATTTGCTGGCCGGGCTGAAGCCTATCGCTTGCTCGGCAATAAACAGCAAGCATTAAGTGACTTCAAGCGTACTGTGCAACTTGATCGATCTTACAAATCAACTTTGGTTGAGTTTGAAAAGAAACTAAAATAGATTAGCCAGAGGTCGATTGTATGAAAGCACTGAAACTCTTTCTCTTCTCCATTGTTAGTTTCCTGCTGCTGACGACACTTGTCATAGGATTAGCCTACGGCAAACAGTTAATTGCCATCGCAGCTATTTGGCAGAATTACTCAAAACAAGAATTTGTTCGCTTCGATCCTTCATTTAACTATCCAATAAAGCGCTCTCCTTTTATAGATTACTCCCTAGACATTGCTAACGAAAAATATTTTGTCTGGATACCACCTCAATACAGTCCAGCGACGGCTCACGAATATGGGCTTATCGTTTTTACTGATGCCAGTGATTGGATTTTCAATCTACCGAAAGATTGGCAGTCAGTGCTTGTGAAACGAAAATATTTGTTTGTTGCCGCTCAAAATGCTGGCAATCAATATAGTTTTCAAAGACGTGCTGGACTGGCTGTCATTGCAGCTTTAAAGCTTTGCGAGAAGTACAACTTAGATACAAACCGCATTTATGCGGCAGGCTTCTCTGGTGGAGCTCGCACGGCTTCCTATCTTGGTTTTAACCAGTACGATGTATTTAGAGGCACCATTCAAGATTGCGGCACAGACTTTTATCGCAGAGTAGATTCTAAATTTAGGACTACTGACTTCGACCTTGGTGGTAAATACTATGGCACGGCTATTTCATCTGATGGGGACAACAACAAAGCAGTCAAAGCCAAGATGAAGTTTGCCATCACGACCGGACCGGGCGATTTCAGATACGGCAACATCAAAGATATCTATACTTTCGGCTTCAAAAAGGACAACTTCAGGTGCCGGCTCTTTGATGAGCCAACGCAGAAGCACGAAGACTGCAGCGGCAAGACACTAGAAAAAGTTTTGGACTATCTTGAGACAAAATGAGGTTACTTGAGCTAATACTGCTCTTGGTCCATGCCTTTCCACCAGGCAATTGTTGCCCAAACGGCTAAGAGCGAGCCAACTACTAGCATGGGCATGAGAAAGGGTCGTAGATAGCAGGCGAAATAAGCGCCTATAACCATGGAGAGCAAGCTAACGGCGAGCTTGAAGATGCTCAGCTCGTAATTGCTCATAGTTACCTTTTTGGAAAAGAACATGAGGAAATAATACATAGTGACTAACTAGCCTCGCGAGCGTTATAGAGCTGTATCTACTTCAATAATGAATGATCAATAAAACTCAGAGAAGATTTACTCACATGTTGTAACATTCCAAGGCATTCACCTTGGAGATGTAAGAGATGCCGACTACGGAATCGACCTTAGCAAAGACTGCACCATCGGTCGAAATGAGCTATACGGTCAAACACCATAAGCTTCTAGATTGGGTTGCTGCCGCTGCAGCTCTCTGTCAGCCCGAGAGAATCTACTGGTGTGACGGTAGCCAAGAAGAATATGACCGTTTATGCGAAGAAATGGTCGAAGCCGGCACACTGATCAAACTCGATCCGAAAAAACGCCCAGGCAGCTACTTGGCCCGTTCGGCTCCTTCTGATGTGGCCCGTGTCGAAGACCGCACTTTCGTCTGCACAACAGTCAAAGAAGACTGCGGCCCGAACAATAACTGGATGGAGCCTGAGACCGCCAGAATTATCTTAAAAGACTTCTTCAAGGGATGCATGCGCGGTCGTACCATGTATGTCATTCCTTTCAGCATGGGGCCGCTTGGCTCGTCGCTGTCGCAAATTGGGGTTGAGATCACCGATTCGCCCTACGTAGCTGTCAACATGAAGCTCATGACCCGCATGGGCAAAGCCGTTATAGACGTGCTGGGCAATAATGGTGAGTTTATTCCTTGCTTCCATAGTGTTGGCCACCCCCTCTCGCCTGGCGAGAAAGACGTTGCTTGGCCATGTGACGCTGAACACAAATACATTTGCCACTTCCCTGAGACTAAAGAAATTTGGTCCTATGGTTCTGGTTATGGCGGTAATGCTCTGCTCGGCAAAAAATGCTTGGCTTTGCGGATTGCTTCTCATATTGGCAAAAATGAAGGCTGGTTGGCCGAACATATGCTGATCATGGGAGTAAAAACTCCCCAAGGCGAAAAATCCTACGTAGCAGCAGCCTTCCCTAGCGCCTGCGGCAAAACCAACTTCGCCATGCTCATTCCACCCAAAAGCCTCAACGGTTGGGAAGTAACCACTGTCGGTGATGACATTGCCTGGATCAGACCTGGCAAGGATGGCAAACTCTATGCTATCAACCCAGAAGCTGGTTATTTTGGCGTGGCTCCTGGCACATCAGCGAAAACCAATGCCAACGCCATTGCTACTTTGAGCAAAAATTGCATATTCACAAACGTTGCCCTCACTCCAGATGGCGATGTCTGGTGGGAAGGTCTAACCGACAAGCCTCCGGCTGAATTAATTGACTGGCAAGGTAGACCGTGGACACCAGATTGTGGCCGTAAAGCAGCTCACCCGAATAGCCGCTTTACTGTTTCTGCTCAGCAGTGCCCATCTCTAGACGACCAGTGGGACAACCCAGAAGGTGTGCCAATTAGTGCATTCGTCTTCGGTGGCCGCCGAGCATCGGTGATACCACTGGTAGTGCAAGCCTTTAACTGGAGCTTTGGCGTCTACATGGCAGCCACTCTAGGTTCTGAAACCACAGCAGCTGCTGCCGGTAAAGTTGGCGAAGTGCGCCGTGACCCTATGGCCATGCTACCGTTCTGCGGCTACCACATGGGTGATTATTTCGATCACTGGCTGCAAATTGGGCATAAAGTCGAAAATCCACCACGGATCTTCTGTGTTAACTGGTTCCGCACAGATGAAGACGGCAAGATGATCTGGCCTGGTTTTGGTGAGAACATGCGTGTTCTCAAATGGATTGCTGGTCGTGTTCAAGGTACAGCTGGATCAGCCCAGACTGTATTGGGTTGGATGCCACGCCATAAAGACATTGACTGGACTGGGCTTGAATCTCTGCCTAAAGAGCAGTTTGAAGAACTAATGACCATAGACACAGCGCTGTGGCAACAAGAGCTTGATTCACATGGTGAGTTTTTCGCTAAGTTAAAAGAGCGTATGCCAGAAGAACTGGTTCTGATCAAACAGATGCTGACCTTGAGTTTGGCTAGACTATAAAGTTAGGCCTATAAATAACGCTAAAGAGCTGCCAGATTCTGCTGGCAGCTCTTTGGGTATAGGTTTAGTAGTGCCTAGCACAATGAGCTGGATTGACGCAGAAAACTATGACCAGAGAATTCAATGAGCAAAGCTGGCGCAGACAATTTAATCAAAGAGAAAGACCCGTCTGAGGCCCCAGATAACAGCTTGGCCAATAGAGTATGGCAAGATTCACCAATTGCAGCGGCTCACGCTGATAGCCAGAAACATCTAGCCCTTGAGCCTGGTGGGAAAATCAATTTTTCTCAGCAGGACAATATTTACCAAACGAATAAAGCAACTAAGCAGATAGAAACGGGCACTAAGTCGTGGCCGGAAGAAGGCATCTCGGCTCAATTTGAAAAAATTACCGCTGCAGACAAAACCAGAACTGAAAAATACACTCTCAATATGACAGCCGAGCAGCAGGCTGCCGGTCAATTTGAGCACATGGTCAAGCAATTCGATAAAAAAGGCAAACTAGTCTCCAAAGAAACCAGTGACCACTCTGGCAATCATATTGTGCTCGGCGACATAAAAAATGGCAGCCCGCAGTCGATAACCATCGATAAGGGCGACGGCCAGCACGTTGAGCTACACAAAGGTGCTGCCCATTTTAAAATGGAGGGCACATGGAGCGATAAGAGTGGGAACAACGGGCCAGTGGTCTGGCAAGGCGATCACCTGGTCTACAAAGACAAGGCCGGCAATATTACTGGCAGCGATCGCTTTGATCCTAATCGACCAGGTCACATTGCTTTTGAATTAAGCGCAGACAACCTTGATCTAGACACTGGCAAGGCCACACGTGTTGCGGCTGATGGCACAAAGACAGTGATGTCTTTCAGCCCAGGACGACGCGACCTTGTTGCCACCGATGGCAGTATCAGTGGCACAGTTGAACGCGTAGACAAAGCAGGCAAGAGAACATCAGTTGAAGTATCTCACCAAGATAGGGCTGGCAATGTTTCTATTGTCAATGTCGAAAATAACTCAGTTATTACTCTTGAGGGTAATAGAATCGCTTATCATGCCGATGCAAATGCTGAGGAGTCCACAAAAAAGGGGGCCGGCACAAGCTTTAGCGAGACACTAACAGAAGGAGAACAAACCTATATTGCCTCACATCCTCAAGCAAGCAGACGAGATATTGCCCAACTGCATGTGCGGTTGCATGACAAACCAGAAGAGCTGGCTCGAGTCTATCAATCACTGAACAAGCTTGACGACGTGCAAAATTTGAATTCTTCTGAAATGGCTGCGCTAAAAGAAAGTGCTTTGCATAATGTTGCCTATCCTGCAGAAATTAGCCAAGGTCAATCAGGAACTTGCTACGCAGCGGCCCCTGAGCGTGTACTAGCTACAGCTCAACCTGCTCACTATATAAACATTATCAACGAAGCAATTTCCACCAATCGAGTGACAACCAATGGTGACGGGCCAGAAATTGTAGAGTTAAATCCTACGGTTCTTCATCAGAAAGATAGTAGTGGCCGAGATATTGCCAGTCGCATATTCCAAACTACCTTCTCTGAAGTTGGCTTTGCCCTTAAGCCCCCAGAGCAGTCGCCAATTGCTGAGACTTATTCTAATGTTGATTATTCTAGCGGCACCTACCGCAATACTAAAGACGGCCTTGGTGTTCTCTTGAAAGCGGACGGAACGGCAGAGACCTACCCAGGAATGGACTTAATGCAAGTGACCGATACGCTCAACCGCCTATCTGCGCCGGATCACCCTGGCTACAAGTTGAGCGTAGCCCATGACTCAGATTCACTATATAGTGCCTTTCAAGCTAACGGTGAACAGCCCATGATTAGTGCCATTGATCGCGCCTCAGGGCCTTTCGGGGGCAAGACACACAACCCAGGAGATAGCACCAATCACGTCATTACCATTGGCGCCATGAAGCCAAATGCATCCGCCGATGGTGCCCGCTACAAAACTACATTCCACATGAATGGAGGTGCCGCTGACGACATCACCACAGACGATACCAAACACATGACTAATGTCACCAGCAATTCAAACAAAGGCGTTAAGCCTACAGTTGTATATATCAGTGAGCGGTCATAGCTGAGAATCTGATTTCCTCTCAGAAGAACTCTTACTCCAGCATGAACTTCATCAGCATTTCATCAGCTTTCTTGCGCGCTGGTGTCATTTCTGGAGTAAGCATTCTATCCGTTAAACTCCTCATCTCAAGTTGAACTTGAGCGGGAGCTCTAGTAACTTTGCCGATATCTAGAGTGTGATTGACCAAAGCAGTTAGGACTGCTGGTTTTTGAGCAGCAACGATGGCGCCATGCTGCACCATAGAATCATTTATAGAAGGAATCGTGCTGATGCCAAAGCTCTTGAGATGATCACTCTTGAGGGCGTCGACCACATGTTCGCCTTGAGGTCTGCTGCCCACTAATTCACCATCAACAAAAGCAAATTTAAATTTGTGCGGCTGAACCACAACTTCTTTACCTTCATTGGTGATACCAGTGAAAGGTTGAAGTCGTTTGATCTTAGTAAACCAGGTGACGCTCTCCCCTTGCTCTTGCAGAGCTTGCCGGAAAGCCTTGCCCATATAAGGGCTATCTTCCACTAACAATATTCCTTCTCTATGGTTAGGAAGGAATCTGCCAATCTGACCACGAGCAGCGTAGGCAATACCGATGGCAGCAGCGGCACCACCGACAACCAAGGCTGTTTTGCCAGGGTTTTCGTAAGCCTCTTGCCAAAGATTTGAAGCAGCAGAAGAGATTGAAGAATCGCTCTTCTCTAGTTTCTCAGGGCTATCGATATCGCGTATTTGTGGCATGTCTATGTTTTACTTCTTTGTAAGCAGCATGTCACCATGGGAAATACGCAATCAACATTAATATCCGCGGTAGGCGGCTCCTCGTGCTACAGCTTTGACACCAGGCACGTTTTGCAATGAACCATAACGATCAACGGCGTAGCGAATACCGGCCACCATATTGTCGACCGGGTCTAGAATATTTTTGTGACCTGGAATGGCATATGAATTGAATGTTGGCCCAATTGTCTGCATCAAACCTTTCGAAGGTGTACCTTTGGCAGCATTTGAATCCCAGTTGTTTACGGCATTAGGGTTCCACGCGCTTTCTTTCTGCACGATTAAATTGACCGCGCGCAAGTTAGCATCAGTTACTGGCACACCAGCAAGCTGCAAGGCTTCTGAAATTTTCTCTCGCTTCTCGCCTTCAGGAATAGTTCCTGCCACTTGTCGCTCAGTATTCTGGCGGCTTGTAGCAATGTCGTACAACTTTTGACCAGCTGTAGATAATGCTTTGCCTTCATCGCTAGTGAGGTCAGCAGCAGTAACATCATTTGGTGCCTTGCCACTGAGCATGGCTGCGGCAATGTCACCAGGTTTGTCGCCGACCTTGGTTTTCATTTGATCCATCAACATTGATGCCATGCCTTCCTGGGCGTCTTTTGGCAAAAGAGTCTTCATCTCATCTTTGGTAGGCTCGCCGCCCTCTTTCATCTTCTGAGCCATACCCTTGAGCTTGGCCAAGAATTCTGGATTCTTCAACTTTTCAGCAAAGCCCTTCGGTAGTTTGCCTTCCCTTATTAGTTTTTCAATCATGGCTGGGTCAGGTGGATCACCTAAACCTTCGAGGAAAGCACTTAACTGATTGCCAGAGAATCCATAGCGACCAACCCGGTAATGCCCATCAGGGTGGCGTCTTACTGTTTCATAGGCGTTGTCACGGTCAGGCTTCCATAAGCCAGCTACTGCTTCTTTCACACCCATTTCTTTGTCTGTTTCGTTGAGCTGACGGGGCACGTCACGAGTGCCAAATGAGCCCATACGTTCAGTTGCAGCCATGGGCATATCGACGCCATTGCTACCTTTGAATCGGTTAGTCTCTTCTATTGCTTGCTTTGTTTCAGGCGTAAGATCATTTAGATCTTTTACTGGTTTGAGATCTTGGCTCGCTTCTATCTCAGGAGAGATAATATTGTCTTGGTCACTGAGCGGAACACCGTCGACTGCCAGAGGATTCGTGGCCTTAATGCGCTCTGAAAGATATTTGACCAATTCGTCAGCTGCTGCACTTTGGGCCTCAGTAGGATTAATCTGACCAGGGGCGCGCTCAATCTGAACTTTGATCTCTTTTGAGTTGAGTTTTTCTGGGTCGCCGTTCATTTCTATGCGACCATCAGCCTTAACAACAAAGTGTGGTTGCTGCTTTGGTGGCTTATCGAGGTCTTGCATCTCAACGTTGATTTTCGGCACACTCTTATCTATCGCCGGACTAGCAGCTAGCCTGTCGCTGGAAGTGATCTTAGAGTTGTCAGTGATCAGACCACGTGAGGCCAGTTCACTCGGAGCCTTTTGTGAATCTAGCTGCTTTGTAGCAGCAGCCGCTGGGGCTACCGGCGTCACTTCTAATACGCGCCCGGCGTTATCTGAGGCAGCCTTAGCGCCAGACAAGGTGCTTTCAGGACTACTAAGTAAGTGAGAAGCTTGAATACCAAGTGGGTTAACGTGACCCACTCGATGTGGTTGTATTGCCTTGTCGCTGGCGCCACTATCGCTACCTGATTTTCCCGGGGTCGTCATTTCTGCAGTTTCCTAGTCATTGGTACAAACATATTTTTCTCTATTATGTATGGTGTCGCAATGGGGAAATCACGTATAAAAGAAGGCTGTGCTAGCGAGCGTAAGATCCCCAGAGACAGTGCGCCTGTCTTGTGGGAGCATGCTGTCTACCCCACGTGAGCAAATCTTCAGAGAGTCAACGGCGATAACTTGCCTGCTCCTGCATTGCAACCAATCTATTCAATAATTTAGGACCAGTCTATGACCTCAGCGATTATCCTGCCAACTCCACCATTTGATCGTGCCAATGCCATTCTCAAAGTTCGCCTCGCTGAAGATGGCTGGAACAGTCGAGATCCACTGAGAATTGTCAAAGCATACTCTGCTACTAGTAAGTGGAGAAACCGCTCAGAATTTGCCTGCGGCCATGAAGAGATAATTCAGTTTCTCACTCGCAAATTTTCAAAAGAGATAGATTATCGGTTGATCAAAGAGCTATGGGCCCATGAAGGCGCCCGCATTGCTGTTCGCTTTGCCTATGAGTGGCATGACGATAGTGGTAATTGGTTTCGCTCGTATGGAAACGAGAATTGGCAGTTTGATGCAGATGGCCGCATGGCCATGCGCTACGCCTCAATCAACGATTTACCAATTTTAGAAAGCGATAGAAAGTATCACTGGCCTCTTGGTCGGCGCCCTGATGACCACCCTGGCCTGAGTGAACTCGGCTTCTAGCAGACTAAAAAAGTAGATAACTGTTTTTGTTCCCAAATTAGACCTAGACTCCGAACAGTATTTGAACTGTTGTGTTCTGCCATGCCGTAGGTCCGGCCTCCCCTAATATCAATACAGCAACTGCTAGACCTGACTGCTGGGGATGACCTTTATGTACTACCTGCCAATAAAATTACAGCTTGCAACGACAGAAAAGGCAACGACAAATACAAGCCTGTTCAACAGACTCTACCTATATACAAGAGAACGGTTTCCCCTAGCTCAATATGGTGTAATCACAGCTCTCTTTGCCCTATGTGGCCTCAGTCTATCTAGCTCATTGAGAACCGGCCAGGCCCATTTCAGCTTGGCACAATTTGTCGTAGCGGCTCTAACCACCTTCATATTGTTCTATCAACTGCGAGTTGCCGACGAATTCAAAGATCACATTGATGATTGTCGCTATGCCCCCGAGAGACCAGTACCAAGAGGGCTGGTTAGCCTACGCGAACTTGGTTCTTCGGCCGTGCTCTTAGCTTTACTTCAGCTGGCCATGACTACCGCTCTCAAACCTGGTTTATGGCCATTTTTATTTGCTATCTGGATCTATTTTGCTCTGATGTCGAAAGAATTTTTCGTTGCCAGCTGGCTGCGGCAGCATCCTGTTTATTACATGCTTAGCCATATGTTTATCTTAGTCTTTAGCGATTTGTTTATAACAGCTGTAGACTTTGTCGGCAGCTCTAAAGGTCCAGTGTTGTTGCTACTGTTTTTCCTCACAGGTAGCTTCTTTAACGGCATGGTGATTGAGTTTGGTCGAAAAATCAAAGCACCAGAATGCGAGAGAGCGGGTATAGAGAGCTACTCGCGCGCCCTTGGTCTAAAACCAGCAGTAATAGCCCTAACCGCCTCGGTAATTGCGGCCCAAGCCTGCCTCACACTGGCTCTACCGCACTTGTCAAATCTTGCCGCTCTTGTCTTTGCTGCCTTTGACTGTTTTGCTTTTGTCATCTTTCAGCAGTTTATGACTAAGCCAAATATGGCCAACCAGAACAAGCTAGAGGCCTTATCAGGCTTACTAGTAGCACTTTCATATTTAACAATTTCACTAATTTCTTGGATATAAAAAAATGATACTTACCATTGATCAATTGCTAAAACTATCTTCGGCCGAGCTTAATACTGTAGCTGGTGGCAAAGGTCGCAACTTAGTAGAGCTGGTGCGACACAATTTACCAGTACCAATCTTTTGCATTGTCACAGCTAAGGCACTGGAAGTGGCATACTTTGAGCACTGGAGAATCGAGCTGGCGGAAGATATCAAAAACCGTCGTGCTGACTTAGCTGAAAGAATTCGCCAATCGGCAAAGTCCTCCCATTTGGTCGGCATTGAAAATCCTTGTTTGCAATTGTTCGGTCAAAGCGCTGGTCAGGCCCTAGCTGTGCGCTCGTCGGCGATTGATGAAGATGGAAAGAAGTCATTTGCCGGTCAGCTTATCTCCTTTTTGAACGTGCCTCAAGAACATGTGGTAGACAAAATCTTTCAAGTCTTTGCATCAAGCTTTGAGCGCCGGGCACTTGCTTATCGTAAGCTCAATCGCTTAGGTGAGGTAATGATTCCATCAGTTGTAGTGCAGCAGATGGTAGCTGCTGATAGCGCTGGTGTGCTCTTTTCCCACGATCCAGTCAACTTAGACACTGCCTGCGCTGTGGTAGCAATTACCAGAGGCCTCGGTGACAAACTAGTAGATGGTGCTATCGACGGCAGCACAATCTATTTAAGCCGCCAATCAGACGCAGTACACCAAACAAATAATTTGCTCACAAGCGTTCAAACGAAGCGGCTTTTGCAGTTACTAATACAATGCGAAACGATCTTCTCATGCCCCCAAGATATAGAGTTTGCCATTGCCACAGAAGAGGTTTATCTGCTTCAAGCACGGCCAATAACCACAGCCAAGCAAGAGCAAACATTTGAAACAACCCGCGTCTTTGACGGCAGCAACATTCAAGAGAGCTATCCAGGCATTACTAGTCCTCTGACATTTTCTTTCATCAATAGCGCCTACAAAGAAGTGTACAAAAGTTTTTGCCGCCTAATGGGTGTGAGTGAGAAAACCATTCAAGCTGAAGGCGACCTCTTTGGCACCATGCTCTCATACATTGATGGCCGGGTTTATTACAACCTGGCATCTTGGTATCGCCTAATGGCACTACTTCCTGCCTATAAAACCAATAGAACATTTATGGAAGGAATGATGGGTCTCAGCCAGTCGGCTAGTGAAGTCAGTGCCTTTGAGAACAATACAATTAAAAAGGTCACTGTCTTTGAGCACTTCAATACAGTCAAAGCACTCGTTTGTATTGGCACTAACTACTGTCGCTTAAATGGCCAGATCAATGAGTTTAGCGCCAGGCTCGATCTAGCTTTACTTGATTGCGAGCTTGAATCAATGAGCTTAGACCAGCTCTATATACAATACCGAAGTTTACAGACCAAACTATTGAGCAACTGGCAAGCACCAGTAACAAACGACTTCTTCGCCATGGTCTTCTTTGGTGTATTGAAAAAACTCGCCGCTAACGAAGATAACCCTGACAGTCATTATGTCTATAACTTACTGCTGCAAAACCATGGTGGCATAATCAGTGCTGCTCCACCTAAATTAATTGCTCAAATAGCAGCCTTGATTGCCAGCGATAAGACGCTGTGCCAGGCCATGGTTGCACGCAATCAGCCCTTAAGCATGGAGCTCCTCAAAGACCATGCAGAGGCGAATAATCTCTATTCAAACTATCTCAATTTGTTTGGCGATCGTAGCATCGGCGAACTAAAGCTTGAGACAAAGTCGGTTAAAGACGACCCCTCGGTTTTGCTACATACCATCGGCAATCTGGCCTTAAGCTATGACCCAACAAAACTGCCTTTGCCGGCCGAAGAAAGCAAAACCAAAGACTTTGCCAAAGGCAAAAGTATTACCAAACAACTATTGATAAAGATCATTGCCAGCCAAACAAAACAATCGCTAGCCCAGAGAGAAAATCTTCGGTTTGCTCGCACTAGAGTCTTTGGCCGTGTGCGCAAAATTGTTCAGACCATGGGCCAGCGGCTGACTGAACAAAACTGCATCGACAATATGGAAGACGTTTTCTATCTAACCATTGAAGAGTTACTGGGTTTCATAGACGGAACAGCAGTCACCAGCGATCTCCGGGCACTTATTGCCCTGCGCCGAGAGGAGAGTGCTAAATTTGACAAATGCGCCCCAGAAAGACTGGTCCTAGTTGGTGCAGCCGGGTTGAAGCGAGCTAATTTGTTTACTGGCAAAGCGCGACTCGAAGCCGCTAGTCAGAGCAAGCTTCAGTTGAAAGGCCTAGGGGCATCAGCCGGAACAGTCACTGGTAGGGCCCGCGTCATTCGCAATCCAGAAGTAGAGATGCTTGAGCCTGGCGAAATTCTTATAGCTGACCGCACAGATCCTGGTTGGATAGTGCATTTTGCTACCTGCAAAGCAATCGTAGTTGCCCATGGCAGCCTGCTTTCGCACACAGCCATAGTGGCCCGCGAGCTATCAATTGCCGCGGTTGTCTCGTGCAAAGGCGTTCTAGAGATGATCGAGACTGGAGACTTAATTGAAGTTAACGGCAGCAACGGCGTGGTTTCACTGCTATCACGCCCAGCAAAAGAAGCAAGAGAAGAACATGAGGATGAGAACCATGCAATTCCTGCCTAATAAACCGAAATTCAATCAAAATCTAATTCGCTATTCGCAATGTTGGGAAGACACCGATCTAGTACTCAGCACTATGTCTGTAACACCGAGCGAGACCTTACTTTCAATTGCCTCAGCTGGCGATAATACTTTGTCACTACTTACTACTAATCCGGCAAAAGTTATTGCCATTGACTTTTGTCAGGCACAATTAGCTGTCGTGGCACTAAAGATTGCTGCTTTTAAACTATTGAGCTATGACGAGTTACTGCCATTTTTGGGCATCAGGCATTGTGCAGCAGGGGTAAGATTGGCCACCTATGCCAGACTAAGGGGCGAATTGCCACTACAGTTCAGCCACTATTTTGACGAAAGACCAGAACTGATTAGATGTGGCATCATCGCCAGCGGTAAGTTAGAGCGTTACTTCTCAGTCTTTCGTCAGATAATACTGCCACTGACCCACAGTAAGAAAACAATAAATGCACTATTTGAAAGGCGCAGCAGAGTTGAAAGGCAAGAGTTCTTTGAGAAGAAGTGGAACACCCTCTGGTATCAAATAGCCTTTAAGCTCTTTTTTGGCAAAACCACTATGGCTCTAATAGGCCGTGAGGCTAGCTTCTTCAAAGAAGCCAGTGGCTCGCTCTCCGAGTTTCTTGCCTCGGCATCCCAGACCGCTCTGACCGAAGGAGACCCCAGCACAAATCATTATTTGCAATATATTTTGACCGGCAAATATGGCCAGGTTTTGCCCCATTATCTAAGGCAGGAGAATTTTGAGACAATTCGCTCAAACCTAGACAAGATAGAGCTTGTAGAAGGTAGTTTGCAAAATATTTTAGAGCAAATGCCAGGCAATTCAGTAGACGCATTTAACTTATCTGATGTCTTCGAATATATGACTGAAGCTAGCTGTCTGACTCTCGGCCGCAGTATAAGTCGAGTGGCAAGCAAAGGAGCAAGAGTTGTCTACTGGAATATGGCAGTAGATAGGCTTGCCAATGACTATGACAGCAATCTAAGAGCCAGTCTTCGATTTAACCAAACACTAGCGGCGACATGTAGCACTTTTTTCTATAGGCGCTTTTGTCTAGACATTGCTACCAAGGGAGCGGCGTAATGACTGGGCTACTCTCTATTACTAGTGCTCTCCTAAGCTCAGGTTTAGTTCTAGCTGTGCTAGTTGCCCTCCTCTGGCTGCTGGCTTGCTTTACAAAACCATCTGAGACATCACGCAAACTCATTCATATGCTCATGGGTCTGACTTGTCTCAGCTTTCCCTGGTTATTCAGCTCACCGACACCAGTGATTGTTTTATCAATTGTTGTTTCAATTTTGTTGAGTGGACTCAAACTTTCGGAACAATCAAAGCTCTATCCAGTGCTCTTTTCAGTGGGTAGGCGATCGATTGGAGAGGTTTGTTTCCCCCTTGGGGTGTCACTTACGTTTGTTTTAAGCAATGGAGTATTGGCCCATTACATTGCACCGGTCGCGATATTGGCCTTGGCCGATTCATTATCAGCACTTATTGGCATGAAGTTTGGCTCTAAGTTCTATAAAGTTGTGAACGGCAGTAAGACTCTAGAAGGCTCTTTGGCTTTCTTTTTTACAGCTGCGCTGACTGCCTTTGTCTCACTTAGTTTACTATCACCAGCAAGCTTGTCGCACGTGATTATGCTCGCTCTTATTGCCGCAATTGCTGCCACTGCTTTTGAAGGCATGTCTTGGGGCGGCCTCGATAATCTCTTTGTGCCAGTTGGAACATTGCTTGTGCTGGCCCAAGTAGACAAACAATCAGACCTTCAGCTCTCTCATACACTGGCTGTCTTTATTGGTGTCTTCTTGCTGATTCTAGCACTGAAGCGATTGTCTACACTCGAAGGCGGTGCCGCCCTGGCTGTGGTTGGCTACATATATGTCTGTTACATGCTCGGGGGCTTGGCTTGGATACTTCTACCGGTTGTTCTCTATGCTAGCTACAGGCGACTGATGCCAAAACGATTTGCCAAAATTGTTTCTACGCACTCGATTTTCGGCGTGCTGTCAGTAGCATCAGTGGGAATATTTTGGCTCTTGGCCAGCCATAAGAGCGATGTCTATATTTATCCCTATGCAACAGCTTTAGCTACTCACGGTGCCATCATTGCTTCAGCTCACATTCACTTAAATGCTTTTGACGACTGTGTTAACTCGGACAAACTAAAAATATACTCTCTTGTCTGCTCTGTACTAAAGAGCTGGTCGCTCATTTTCATACCCTTAGTATTCATAACTGGCTTTTCCACCGGCATATCAGCCAATCACATTGTGCAAATCTTTCTTGCTCCAATTTGGATCTTTGTCGCCACCGCCCTCTTTGTGACAACAACCAAGGTTGGTCCTGATTTTCGCAACAGCTCAAGTCGCTGGATAAAACAAGGTGCCTGTGCCGCTATCGGCTCTGCACTGGCTCTAGTCGGCACAATATAGAGGTTTCAAATGACAATTCTAGCTAAGCAAACTCGAAATAGACCGGCTTCTCAATTGGTAACTACTAATGAAGTCACAGCCCTGCTTTATTCAGGAGAGAAATTTGCCTCATTGGGTAGGGTTGAATTTCTCAACCAGCAAAATACTGAGACTAATAGAGCCGCTGCCCGAGAGCTACTCAGACTAGCAACTGATAAAGCGCGGGCAGATGGACATAAGACTCTGATTGCGCCCCTTGATGGCGATACCTGGCACAGCTATCGCACCATAATCAAAAGTTCGCCTGAACCAAAGTTCTTACTTGAGCCTGAATCACTTTTATCTGCTGATATATTGAAAGAAGCAGGCTTCCATCTAATCGCTCAATACTCATCGTCGCTGATAGACTTATCAGCTTCTCAGGCGACCATTGACGCTAATTTAGCCAAGCGTCAAAGAGCAATAGAAAGCTCTTTTTCAATCAGACACTTTAACTCGAATAGATTCGATGACGAGATAAAAGATATCTACGAGCTTTCGCTCAAGAGTTTCGAAAACAATTTTCTCTATCAGCCAATTTCCTTTGAGCAGTTTGCCGAGCTCTACCGCCCTCTGTCAGCTTTAATCAAAGACGAGCTGGTTTGGCTAGCATTCGACCACTCTAAGTTGGTGGGCATACTATTTGCCCTGCCTGACCGGCTCAACGAAGGGCAAATAATTCTCAAGAGTGTAGCTGTTCATCCTGAATTTGCTGGTCTCGGTCTGGCCAGCTATCTGCTTGCGCGGGTGCATATAGAAGCTATCAATCTTGGCTTTACTCGCTCGGTACAAGCCCTCTATAAAGATGAAAACCGATCTGCGACACTGACAGCTGGCCTATCTTCAAAAATAATTCGACGCTATGGTCTCTTCTCCCTTGATTTAGATTTTCTTTAAACCAACAAAATAATTACAGCAAATGCAACAACAAATAGGTCTGCCATGAACATCGCCACCACTCTTGAAGTGCTTGCCCAGAATTATCCTCATCGCCTAGCTATTGTTGAAGAGAAGAAAAGCACCACTTATGCAAGCTTAAACCGGCAAGTGGCTGCAGTAGCTACTTATCTCAATTTACATGAAATCACGAAGGGCGATATCGTTTTACTCTACGTCAATTTGAGCAGCGAATTGTATGCCCTTCTTCTAGGAATAAATCGCCTTGGTGCAGTGGTGCTATTTATCGATCCAACATATGGGCCCAAAGAGCTAAAACACTGCATACAGCTGACCAAGCCTAAAGCAATTATAGTCGCTGACCGACTCAACTTAGTAGCTCATCTAGCAGCACCTCTCTTTGGCATCGAAAAAATATTTTCCCTAAGTCAATTCAATTTGGCAAATGATCTAAGCAGCACAAAGTCTCTGCCCATAGCAATTGCCGAAGTTGACGATAGCATGCCCGCCTTAATTACTTTCACCAGTGGCAGCTCCGGTTTACCGAAGGGTATTAGCCGAAGTCATGGTTATCTCAGCACTCAGTGTCAGGTATTGAGAGATGAATTGGCCATAGGTCGATGCCAATCAGAAATCACCACATTGCCAATCTTCGTCTTGGCCAACCTTGCCAGTGGTGTCACCTCGATTTTGCCCAGCAGCAATCTCAGAAGTCGGTTCAAGATCAAGCAGCAAGCTGAGACCGCCCAATTGGCAGCCCAAATGCTAGAGCATTTGCCAGAACGTATACTGGCGGCCCCAGCCTTTCTTATGCAAATTGCTAGTTATCTAAAAGAGCAAAATATCCAGTGCTATTTTGTCAGAGAAGTATTAACCGGTGGCGGCCCCGTTTTCCCCCAACTGCTTATTCTGTTGCGCGCGGCCTTTCCTTCTGCAAAATTGATTACTGTCTATGGATCAACAGAAGCAGAGCCGATCAGTCACTTAGAACACCCTGAAGATCTGACTCAAGATCTCCTAGGCGACCTTGGAGCAATAGCGGCAGGAGCAGGGCTTCCCCAGGGTAAAATTTCACAACACATAGACTTGGCAATTTTGCCTGGAGCCCTAGAGTCAGAATATACAGAAACCCAGTTCAATATGCTGAGAGCGCCGGCCAATGCCATTGGAGAAATTGTGGTGGCAGGCAGTCACGTTATAGCGGGATACATTGACGGCATCGGGGACAGGGAAAACAAGATAAGAGTTGGCAGTCGCATTTTTCACCGCACCGGTGATGTTGGCTATGTCGATGCCCAAGGCCAGCTCTTTTTGCTGGGTCGCTCAGCAATGGAAGTGGGCGTTCCTGGCGGCTCAGTATATCCGTTAGCAGTAGAGGCCAGTGCCATGGCCACAGGCATTGTTGAAAGCTGTGCTTATCTGCTTGCTAACAGTAAGCGAGTGCTGGTGGTCAAGCTTAAATCTAATTCGTGTACCAACAAAGAAGCTGAAGCTGCACTACTGAGGCATCTTCAGTTTGCCTACATCGACAAAGTGGTTATTCGAGCAAGCTTACCTATGGACAAACGCCACAGTTCTAAAATTCTCTACAACAAGCTCAAGGGCCTTTAATTAGTTCTCGGTCTTTGGAACGTGAGTCGAAATCATGCTCTCTTCAGAGCGTTCAAAGGCTTCTAGCTGCGAAGTCGGCACATTTATGCCAGTGAGTTTGTTGCCATAACCAAGAGTAACCATACGATCTTGAACAGCAAATATATCTTCAACATATCTGGCAAGGGCACGACCCTGAGGAACAATTTGCTCAACGGTGGCACTAAGGAAATAATCAGCAGTAACACCACCGGCTACATTAGAGTTGCGCTCTGTGCCCCATTTTGTGGCAAAGCGCAAAGCAAGTGGAGCGCCAGGCTTGGCCATTAAGCTCAATTTTCGACTAAAACCTTGACTATTCAGGTCAATTTCACCAAGAAGCTGATTAAATGAGTCAGGACCGTTTGGCAATTGCCCTTGCATGCGCCCAGCTGCCACACCCAGTTCTTGAGCTAAAAGCTCCACCAGTGAGGCGAAAGCGGCGACGCCTTGAAGATCGATTGTCTTTCCAGTTCCATCAAAAGTCATAACTTGTTCCATCTATTACTATGAACGCAGTGTTAAACATTCCAAATGATGCCAGTTAAGTGCGAATTCTTCAAGTACAGTAGTTTTTATGCAAGTGCAAAATATACCAGAGAAACCTAAGCCTGTTGCCCTCACACGTGAATGGGCAGAAATGATCAAGCTAGAGCATACAGTTTTTGCTCTACCATTTGCCCTGTCGGGTCTGATATTGGCCACTCCTTCCTTGCCATCCATCAGTACAGTAGCCTTCACTGTTCTAGCTTTTATTGGTGCCCGCTCAGCGGCCATGACACTCAATCGATTGATAGACGCTCGCATAGATGCTATTAATCCCCGCACTAAAGACCGCTCAATTCCCGCTGGCCGCATCAAACCAGCCACAGCTGTGCTTTTCACCATAGCTTCTTTTGCCCTAATGCTGGCCGCAGCCAGTCAGCTGCCTTTGATTTGTCTTCAGCTGTCACCAATTGCAGTATTTTGGCTCAGTTTTTACTCTTTCACTAAGCGCTTTACATGGCTCTGTCACATTGTTCTCGGCATTGCTCTGGGTGGTGCGGCCTTAGGCGGGTGGGTGGCAGCCAGTGGAACCATCATGGGGGCCGCACCATGGCTTCTATCATTTGCTGTGGCCACATGGGTAGCAGGGTTTGACATTATTTACGCTTGCCAAGACGCTCAATTTGACACCGAGAATAAACTGCACAGTATTCCTGCGCGATTTGGTTTAGCTACTGCCTTAAATATATCTATTGGGCTACATGTTTTTACCGTAGGCTTTTTGGTAGCCCTCGGATTGTTCCTGCAACCGCCCGCAGGTATGTTCTATTTTCTTGGTGTCGCCTTAGTAACTGCCATGCTTGTTTATGAGCACAGCCTAGTAAAGCCAAACGATCTGTCAAAAGTGAATGCTGCATTCTTCACCACTAATGGTGTCGTTTCGATCGTCACATTCTTAACAATTCTACTAGATCGCTTGTTTTAATTTGCACTACCCTTAATGGCATGTTTGGTCAATAACTCGTTTAATTTGGCAAGCTTGAGCTGATTATTTCTCCGTGGAGAAATAAGTAAAGTTACAGTTGGCCGGACGCTAATAAGAAGAATTTCTTCATCAAAGAACCGCCCATGGGTAAATATTGGCCATCGTTTTTTTTGAGCTTGCCTTGCCACTCACCTGAAACAGTCGCCCTGTGGCCCGTTTGGACTTCACACAGGCGGTTTGTGCATTTAATGACCAATATGAAATTTCGGTCAAAAATAAGTATCATCCTTTAGGAGCACTTGAAAATACTGACAGATCGGTTCATCCTAGGGGTTGTCAAATTTAGCTGTACCCTGAGGTAACCATGTTCATCCAATCAGTACTGCAGAACATCGGCTGGTTTCTAGGCGCATGCGCCACAGTTTCGTTCATCGAGCACCAAGTACATGCTCGCTTGATGCACCAGAAGAACTTCCTCAGTAAATACACCTCGAGTTTTAAGCGCGTCTATGAAGCTCACGCCATTAATCACCACGGACACTACTCAAAGATTTTCACCGACGAACCTGTTGCTCCAGGTGAAGACGAAGAAATTCGTTTGACTGTTCACAAAGCTCCAATTAAGACTCTGCCGTTGATTCTTTTGATTTCACTAGTTTCGATACCTGGGGCCCTTATATTTGCTTTTGTCGTTGTGATGCACCACTGGGTCTGGAATAAAATCCATTTAGAGATGCACAAGCCAGAGCAACGCGGCTTCAGCAAGTGGCCAGCCTATAAGTTCTTAGCTCGGCACCATTATCTGCACCATGTTTATCCAAACAAAAACTACAACGTTGTCTTTCCATTTGCAGATTACCTAACTGGAACCAATGTTCACGCTAATAAGACCGAATTGTTAGAGATGTACGATCTCGATCTGCTTCCACTTAAGCCAGCCGAACTAGCTTCTTTAAGAGAAGGCGCTGCTCAAGAGAAACAGGAGAAGCAAGTTAAACATGAAAAGCAACTAGCAACTCTGAGAAGCTAATCTCAGACTCTTCACTCTAAATCATAGTTCTACGCTCTGGGCATTAAGTTGCCCAGAGCTTTTTAAGTCTATAGACTGCACTACGACGGCCTTTTAGGCTAAAATAGTGGCACCCATTTGGTTCTACATCATGATCAATCTGCGCGCCCTAGTTCTGCTGTCAATTTTCTGTTTGAGTTATTGCCTGACGATTTCGTCGGCACTGGCTGCCACTGCTGAAATCGTCGAGACCTCAGCGGGCGATCGTACTGAGGCAAAATTGTTTCGGCCAACACCAATAGTGGGCAAACCCAAAATAGGTTTAGCTCTTGGTGGTGGCGGCGCTCGCGGAGCTGCT
This sequence comes from bacterium, assembly GCA_018062085.1. GTDB lineage: Bacteria > Cyanobacteriota > Vampirovibrionia > Obscuribacterales > Obscuribacteraceae. The sequence goes on from JAGOSY010000038.1 coordinate 22,265, forward strand.
GAAGTAGGCGTGCTAAAAATTCTAGAGAAAGAGGGTATTCACTTCGACTGTGTGGCTGGCACTAGCATTGGTTCTGTCATAGGCGGTTTCTATTGTCTTGGGGCAACGGCAGAGCAGATGGAAGAAGAATTCAAAAGTGGTGAAGTAATGCGTAACTTTATGGCTGTACCACTGACCTTTCGCTTACTTGTAGCACCGGTGTTTTTGCTGCTTAGACCTTTTAGTCGCAACAAGTATGATGGCCTCTATGGCGGTGATAAGTTTCGTAGGTACCTAGTGGGAAAACTTACTACCGAAGAAAAACTGATTGAAGATATGAAAATACCTTTCGCAGCCGTCGCCTTGAATGTTGTCGATGGCAGACCATATATGATACGAAAAGGACATCTCGGTTATGCGATGCAAGCAAGCTGCGCGGTGCCGGCTTTGCGCAAGCCTATAGAGATAGACGGCATGCTCTTTTGCGACGGCGGGCTGTCGTGCAATCTGCCGGTAAAGCAATGTCGCTCGATGGGCGCTGATTTTGTCGTTGCCGTCAATATTGACGAGCCATTTGAAGCAGTACCGCTTTCGACTTTTAAGAAACCAGGAAGCATGACCAAACGCATGGTCTCATGGGCGTTGTTCGACCTCGATGAACCCCAGGCAGCATTGGCTGACGTCACTATTCATCCAAATACGGCAGGTATATCTTTGATATCGACCCGTCGCTCAGACGCCATTCGCGGTATCAAAGCTGGCGAAGAGGCAGCAATTGCCGCCTTACCATTGATAAAGAAGAAGCTCAGAGAAATAGGTGTTGTGCCGAATTCTCAGGCCGGGCCACCGGCATTGCCTGCCGAGAACTAGAACTAGGTAGTTGGCTAAGGAGATACAATGATCGATGAAAAGCAGCACTGGGAGAAAGTCTACGAAGCTAAGGCTGCTGACGCTGTCAGTTGGTACCAGCCGCATCTAGAAAAATCTCTACAGTTTATTCTAAAGGCTGCCCCTAGCCGTTCTACTCAAATTATTGACGTTGGCGCTGGTGAATCTACTCTAGTTGATGATCTAATTAACGCTGGCTACAACAATACTAGCGTTTTAGATATCTCAGAAAAAGCTATTGAGGTTTGCAAAACCAGACTTGGTGACAGGTCCTCTTCTGTAACATGGCTTGCTGCCAATATCCTTCAAGCTGAACTTCCTGAGAAGTTTTTCCATGTCTGGCATGACCGAGCGGTTTTTCACTTTCTTACATCTGAAGCTCAGCGCATTGATTATGTGCGACAAGTATCCAAATCAGTAAAGGCAGGCGGGCATGTAATCGTTGCAACTTTCGGGCCACAAGGCCCAGAGAAATGCAGCGGTTTGACAACAATGCGCTATGACACCGACTCTCTTCATAATCAGTTCGGAGCAAGATTTCGCTTGGTAGAGAGTGCCACAGAACTGCACACTACGCCTTTTGGTACGACCCAGCAGTTTCTCTATTGTTTCTGCAAGTTGGAAAATTGAAACTCTTGCCTAAATCACCAAATTAAAGCAAGACACTTCACCATCCACGGTGCCGAGATAAACTTTGTCTTTGTTAATTAGTGGTGGCGCTTCGATTTGTTTATGCAAGAAGCGCTGGAAGCGCAAGCTGCCGTTGGCGCTGTCAAAGCCCTGCATCCAGCCGTCTTTGCTAGCACTAATTACGCTTGCGCCAATAGCCTCTAATGCAGCCCCAGGAGAACCCTTCAATGGCGCTTTCCACTTTAGCGTACCTGAGTATTTCTCACAGCAATAGAGCCATTTGTTTTCACTGGCGAAAATGACGGAAGTAAATATAATCACGCCGCTCTTTAGAATTGGGCTGAATGTTGGATACTCCCAGATTAGGCGACCGGTCTCGGCTTCAAGGGCGAAGCAAACACCACCTTGGGTGCCGACATAAACAGTATCAACAGAAGCTGTGGGTGTGCTCAATATGCGACCATCGGCAACATACTTCCAATTTAGCTTGCCGCTGTGGGCCGCTATTGAATAGACATGGCCACCGCGGGTGCCAAAGTAGAGTGAGTCACCATGGGCGCGCGGTGCGGCCACAATGGCATCGAGGGCACTGAAATACCACAAGCGCCGCCCCATACGAATATCTAAGGCTGTTACCTGACCAGTGCGGTCGCAAACTATAACTTGATTGCCAGCCATGACAGGGCTTGCCAGTACCGGTGCCAGACCCTCCCAACTCCAAATTACTTTTCCAGTGGTGGAATCAATTGCTTGAGTCTTACCAGCGCTGTCGCTCACAACTAAACGGCCATCAAGATAAATTGGCGAAGTGAGTATCGGTGCGTCAGCATCAAAGCTAAAGTCTTGTGCACCTGTTTCTGCCTGCAATGCATAGAGGCGACCATCAGTTGACCCAACATACACGGTCTTCTCATCGCGACTAATCACAGGGTGAGCAGCCCAACCAATTGGACCATGGGTAGGGAAAGTCCAGATTGCTGGGTCCTGGCTGAACTTTGGCTGGGCAAGATCAGGCTTAAATTCTGGAACTGAGGTTTCGGCTTTTGGGTTAGAAATCGGAGTGTCTCTAACAAAGGAGGGCACTCCAGTAATAAATACTTCCTCTCCGCGTTCGCCTTTTTTAATGAGCGGCTGATCTCGGTTTTTCACCGACTCTTTATCGATACTCTCTTTTGATGGCGCTTGAGACTCTTGCGAATCTTTTACGACTTTGCCAGTGGGGTTTCCTGGCGGTAGAATAAGAGGCTCAACTTGCACTGTATTCGATGAATTTTTCTGGGCACTCAAACGCTGTTTCTCTTGAGCCAAGCCCAGCTCTAGCTCTGCATCAGTGGGTACTGCTGGGGCGACAGTATCGCGCTGTGCCGTTGCTCGTGGTGACAAACCCATACGAGCGACACGCATTTCAAAAATCAAATCATCGACAATACCTAATACATCGGTCATCGACTTATAACGATCATCGGGCTGCTTTGCCATCATGCGTTTGACTACGCGATCAAGCACTTCGGGAATTTCAGGATTCAGGCGTTTGGCCGAAGGCACTGGAGCATTAGTATGCTTCATTGCCATTTCAATCATTCCCTGCGCGCGAAAAGGCAGCTGCCCAGTACACATCTCAAAGAATAAAATGCCCATCGAATAAATATCAGAGCGGTGATCTTGCTGCTCACCACGACATAGCTCTGGCGACATATAGGCCGGTGTGCCCATGCCCTTAGTGGCAGAATTGAGATAGACCCGACCAACTAGCAGACGCGCTAGGCCAAAGTCACCAATTTTCAGGTCGCCTTCATTGGTGATAAATATATTGTCGGCTTTGACATCTTGGTGAACCACACCCCTTTTATGGGCGAAAGACAAACCAGAGGCCAATTGCTTCATCCAATTCAAACAATGCTCAAGAGGAAGAGGCCCCTGGGCCACGCGAGCCGCCAAGTTACCTCCAGGAAGATATTCCATGGCCACGAAATGGTGCTCTCTACTGTTGCGAACCTCAGCACCAATATCAAAAACAGTGACGATATTGGGGTGGTCGAGCTGGGCTGCCAACCGGGCTTCTTCTCTAAAAACGTCTACATTTTTCTTATCAGCCATTAAGCTTGGCAAAAGCATTTTAATGGCAACATCGCGCAAGAGCAGCTCGTCGCGGCAATGATAGACAACTCCCATACCACCCACGCCGATTTCTTCGAGCACCGAGTAGTGGCCGTCTTCGAGTTTGTCGCCGCGTGAGAATATTCTGGGGGCCACTAATATCTATCCATATTATCTTCTGGTAATCTCGAGGTTGTAAGAAGGCGCTAAAATGACAACGTCAACCTCGGGAACTTACGATGAGCCAACCTGCATTAAACCAGTTTAACAGCACTTGCCCTCCGACCGGTGACCAGTCTTCAAGTGATGAAGTAACTTTCGATGCTTCAGTTGATACTTCAGGGGCTGCCCTGACTAAGTTACCAGCAACCGCCACTGTTGCTCAAGGGCAACTAGTGCTAGAGCAAGAAGCTCAAGCAATTTTGCTGGCAAAAAGCCGACTCGGCCCTAGTTTTGACAAAGCTTTAGAGCTACTGCTTTGTTGCAGCGGCAAAGTCGTGGTCACCGGTATGGGTAAATCAGGCCACATTGGCTGTAAAATTGCCGCCACATTTGCTTCCACCGGCACTCCGGCCTTTTTCGTTCACCCAGCCGAACTGCGTCATGGCGATTTTGGCATGCTCGATGAGCGTGACTTGGTCATCGCTCTTTCCAGCTCAGGCGAGACACAAGAAATTAAATTGGTACTCGATCCGATTAAACGGCTTGGCCTGAAACTAATTGCTTTGACTGGAAATCTGAGTTCTACCCTGGCCAAATATTCAGACGTCACTATCGATGTTTCTGTTGAGAAAGAGGCTTGCCCTCTCAATCTTGCGCCCACCACATCAACCACTGTTGCTCTAGCCATGGGCGATGCCCTAGCAATGGTGCTGATGTCAGCAAAAGGCATTGAAGCCGAAGATTTTGCCAAGAGCCACCCAGGTGGCAACCTTGGTCAAAAGTTAATCACCGTCGAAGGCATTATGCGTTGCGGCTTTGATGTGCCAATCGTTTCACTTGATGCCACCCATGAGATGGTTGTAGAAGAAATTGGCCGAAAGAAATTAGGTTTCACAGCAGTGTGTGAAGACGACGGCAAGCTCAGAGGCATAATTACCGACGGCGACTTGCGCCGCTCACTATCTAAATATCGCGAACAAGTCTTTGAGAAGAAGGCTCGAGACCTTATGACCGGTGGGCCAAAGACCATTGCCTCTCATTCACTGGCGGTAGAAGCATTGCGCATGATGGAAAAGCACTCTATCTCTGACATTCTGATTGTCGACGGCAACATGAGACCAGTCGGGCTAATCGACTTGAAAGACTTGCTACGGGCTGGAATTATTTAGCTATTAACTGCACCATTCCGTCTAAACTCTTGCTGCTCAGCTTCGCGCCGGGCCAAGATAGTGGCACTGTCATCATTCAAATTAGCATCGCGAAAGGGCACCCGGGAACTTTTGCCGAGGCGAAGAAGTTCTTCACCGGCAATCTCAAAGATGCAACTGTTATCGGCTTGAAAAAGCTCTTGGATTAGTTCTTTGTTGCTGGTTTTAATAGCTATTGTGCCGCCGCTCTTACGGCCGAGCCCAGTGGTGCGGAAGACCTTGAACCCTAGTGAAATCAGGGCACCGCGGACAGCTGGAGCGCTTGCATAGGTGAGAAGGGCGCTATCCTCCGCCATGGCCAGGTAGTAGTGTCGAAACAGATCAACACTCCAAAGTTCAGGTACTTTCTTTGGTGAAAAAGGATCGTGGTAAATCACATCATAGACTTTAGAAGTAGATGAGGCTCGTGCAAGCAAGAACTGACGAAGATCGCTGACAGAGACCTTGAATCGCAACTCTTCCAGTGTCTTACTTTTCAAGGCGGCAAAGCATGGTTGCGCCAGCACATCTGGTACTAGAGCAAGAACATCAGGATCTAATTCAACGGCATCAACCTGCAGTGCAAACTGCTTTGAAGTTGCTAGATAATTTGCCAAAGCCAGACTGTTATAGCCAAGACCAAAGCAACTGTCGAGCAGGCGTAACGACGATCCGGCAACTTTAGCTAGTTTGAGAAACTGCATGGCAGGCTCAACATAGTTAGTGACCGCCTCAGTAAAGGCACCAGCACGGTTGTGATACAACTCATCTAGATTGGTTTCATGAAGCGAAAGCGAGCCATCTTCTGTAGTGGCAAGGCTAAAGTTAGGCATCTGCGATTTGCTCAAGATTGAGTACTATTTTGCCAATATTCTGGTCTGCTTCCATCAGGCTGTGAGCCGCTGCTGCTTCTTCTAGCGGAAACACTCTTTCAATAATTGGTTTGATTGCGCCACTGAGAAAATGGGGCAGAATATTTTCCTCGAATGCTCTAGTTACTTTGGCTTTTTCATCATTGCTGCGAGAACGCAGTGATGTTCCTCGCACAGTAATACGTTTAGTGAGAAGAGCTGCCAGATTGAGTTCGCACTTGGCGCCAGCAAGCAGCCCCACTATCATGATGCGGCCAAGACGACCAGTGCATTTGAGATCTTCTGCAACATAATTGCCACCAACCAATTCTAGAACGACGTCAACACCGCTAGGGCTAATGGCATTAACAGCAGATGCGAACTGCCCACCTTCAATAGTGAGAACGTGATCAAATAGAGTCTTAATGCGATCGGCCTTAGCCTGCTGTCTCACTGTTCCAATTGCTTTTACGTTCACAACCTTTGCTATTTGTGCCGCAGCAATACCCACACCACTGGCTGCAGCACTGACCAGCAAGGTCTCATGAGATTTTAGCTCTGCCTGTAAGCAAATGGCATCGTAGGCCGTAATATAGGCCTCAGGAATAGCTGCAGCCTCAACATAAGAAATATTTGAGGGCAGATGCATGGCCGTAGAACTTTCCACGGGAACATACTCTTGGTATGTTCCCGCAGGCGCTAGGCCAAAGACTCTATCACCACTCTTAAACCCGTCTACGGCGGCTCCAACAGTTTCTACGACGCCCGCATACTCAAGGCCCAAGACATCTTGGACAACGTCAACCGGGGCCGGATATTTGCCTTTACGCTGAAGTGTATCGGCTCTGTTAATACCTGTTGCTTTAATCGCTACTAGAATTTGGCTCTCTGTGCAAAATGGCTTAGAGCGTGTCTGTAACTGTAATACCTCGGGGCCACCCGCTGCTGTAATAACCATCGCTCTCAAGATATTTACCTTCCACTAACAAGTTGGCATACTGAACATAACAATAAAGGTTTATTGTCTCAACAAAGGTCGACAAGTGGTTGTGTGCACTTGTATTCTTATTGGGTTATGAAGATGAAGTTGTTCGATAAAGAGAAATCGCAGCGCGATACATTTGACCCAGACGAACGTCTGGAATTAGATTCTGAGCATATTCACAAGAACTCGAAAAAAGATGTTTGGGACAAAACCGCTGCTGTGGCGCCCATCGTCTCAGGCATGCTCATATTTGTTATGGGCGGCTGGTTTACTTACACATACAATCAACAACAGCTGCATCTGCAAGAAATTCAGACAATTGAGAAGTTCATCCCTCACTTGATGGGCAACGACCAAAGCAAGAGGGCCGCTATTCTTGCCATTTCATCGTTAACCAATGCTGAGCTGGCGACTAAGTTTGCCCAGATTTTTTCAAGCCCTGGAACGGTTTCGGCTCTGCAGTCGCTAGCTGAAAACGGTAGTCAGAAAGACAAAAACATTGCTACTGATGCTCTAGCAAGAGCATTAGAAAATCTTGCCGCCCGCGAAAGCCGCTTGAACGAGATAGAAACAGCTTTCCACAAGGCTGCCACTGAAAGTACAACTAATTCAGCCCATTCAGCCAAGAGCGACAATCCACTTGACCAGCTCGAAGAAGCTCAGAAACTCGAGCGCTTAGCCATTACTCTGCGTGAGCGCGGCCACTTGGGTGCCGCTGAGTCACTCTTAAAACAAGCTGTAAACGTTCGGCTGCGGGCCACTGGCGATAGCCGCGATGTTGTCAATACACTAAAGAAGCTTTCTGATGTGCAATCGGCTCAAGGCAATAGCGTTGAGGCAGAAGAGACAAATAAGAAGGTAACTACGTTAGAAAACAAGCTAAATTCGCAGCCTGTTGCTCCTCCGCCAGCGGCTAAGCCAGCAGAAGAGACTCCGAAGGTCGAGAAGCCCGCAGTTCAAGCCGTAGAAACTATAGAAAAACCAGCAGCTGCAGCTGAAATTAAGACTGAGGTAGAGACAAACTAGGCTAGTTTAGTTAGTCGCTTATATATTCGCCCCAATACTCTGTGCGCTCTTTCCAGTCACAGCCTGCATTGCCACAAATAAGAGTAACTTTTGAGCCCTTGGTCTCAAGATTTGAATCACCGGCACCGTCCCACACAGACTCTGTCATTTCAACAAATTTCTCAAATGATTTGACTGGCTTCAGGCAAGTAGGGCAAGTCATTTTTCCACTGGCAATGGCTTCTTTGATGGTTGAAAGTGACACGGCTAACCTCAAAATATATACTAGGGTGCTAATTGTACCTGAATGAATTAAAAAGTATTCTGCACTTCCAGCTCAGGCAGGGCTGACTTCAGTATCTGAGTCACCGTTGCGTTTTTGAGCCTAGGAGATGGATAGATGACAAGCAAGTTTTTAAATGACTTGATTGTAGATACTGAATCTGCTGTTAATCTACTGCAGTCGTCAATACTCAAGAGGGTCAGCTTTTTCATCCCCGCCAGAATAGAAAAGTCTTGATCGCTGATATCACAGCCCTTCAGCATGAGATGAGTTAGATTTGAGAGCTTAGCTATTTTTCTTAAATCGGCCGCAGTGAGAACGCAATAGTTAAGGCAAAGTTGTCGTGTATCTGAACCCATTGAATCTATTACTGGTCCAACATTTTTCATCCCTTCAATATTTAGCTCACACAAGTGCGCAAGCAATTTACTGTTAGCCATGGTATCCCCAGAAATAGGGCAACGACTTATATTTAGAGTGCGCAGATTGACCAGCGCCTCTAGAGTCTTAATATCGCTATTTTCCAGATCACAGTCAGGTAACTCTAGACACTCTAAGCTTTGCAAACGAGCAACGTTTGATATCAACACATCGCTGCGTTTGGCGCCATTGGCAATTTTCAACTGTTTCAAATCAGTGGGGCTAAAATATCTCAAAAGTTGTGGATACTCTCCCAGCAATTCATTGGCTACAAATCTCAAGCTGGTGCTAGCAGGAAAAGATTGCGCCCCTTTGGCGTCCAACCTCTTGGTCTGGTTATTACTATCAATCAAGAAGCCAATCGAGAATTTTGCTGGAAACCGAAACTCAATCAAGCGAGTTCTATCTCTCAAAAGGTTGGTATGAGAAAAAGGCTTAAACGGTTCCTTCAAAAATTGCTGGATCTCTGGCGTTGGATCGGGAACGTCTAATGGGAGGTTAGCGGCTTTGCCGCTCTTAGGTGCAACTCCTCCTTTTAGGCCAGGCATATAATTATCCAAATCTTTGCTGCCAACAAGAGGACTTTCAAGCTCAGCCGGAGCACTCACTGGCTGCTGTTTTCTCTCAGCCAAATATTTCACCAAAGAAAACAACATGGCTATTGCCATGCCAATGACGATAAAAGCCAAGATAGCAATCACTGCCAACTTGCTATTGAGCCGCTTATGCTCGACGGTTTGTTCACCGGTGACAGTGGCAGTATTGGTCGCAGTTAAATCGTCTTCATCTACATCTTCATCAACTTCTTCTTCGAAGGAGTCGCTAGAAGATACTACTGGTGATGCCTGGCCAGTTTCGAATTGCAGTTTTTGCAACTCATTTTCAACTTCGGCCAAAGATTGATAGCGCTGTTCGGGCAACTTAGACAGCATCTTATCGATGATGCGCTCTAATTTTGTCGGATACTGCAAATCAGCAGAGACAGAATTCAGCAGTGGTGGTGCAGTCGATTGATGCATCATCGTTGTTTCAATGGCAGTGCGGCCACGAAATGGAGTGTTACCAGTGAGAGACTTAAACAGAGTTATTGCCAGAGAATACATATCAGAGCGAGCATCGAGCTTTCGGCCTTCGCACTGCTCCGGGCTCATGTATAGGGGGCTGCCAAAGACCTCTCCCGGTCGAGTGAGACCTTGAATAGTGTGACCATCATCATCTACTAGTTTGGCGATGCCAAAATCAACAATTTTTACTTGAAATTGTTGATTCTTCGGGTCAGTCAACAACATAATATTGGCAGGCTTTATATCGCGATGAATAATGCCGCGAGAATGGGCATAGGCAAGGCCGGAACAGACTTGGCGAAAGATATGGAGCGACTGAGAGAGAGTCAGTGTTTTATGTTCTTTCAGATAGTCGGCCAAGGACTCACCAATGAGAAAATCCATTGTGTAGTAAGGCCGACCATTCTCAGTTTGGTTCATATCGTAAATTTTCACTACGTTTCTATGATCCAATCTAGCGATTGCTTGCGCTTCATTGCGAAAGCGCTGCCAGACAGAATCAGAGAGCTGACTGGTCTTTATAATCTTAAGGGCCAGAATCTTATTGAGTTGGGTATGTTCAACTTTATAGACAACACCCATGCCGCCTTCACCCAAAAAATCAAGCACACGATAGGTACCATCTATCATCGTGTCATTTTCTAGGCTGTGAGAATGATTAGGCATTTGTCGTCAAAAAACCTATGAGCGGCAATAGCTATTTATACCCTATCGACTAGTTGCATTTTTCTCGTCTTAACCAGCTACACTGAACAACTTATTATTCGATATTGAGGACACAGTGAATTCTCTCAAGCTCCTGCCCAAAAGTAGCATTTTCCTTGTACTAAGTAGCCTTTTGGCGCTGGCTCAGGCTGAAGGCAAGAATGCCGCTCCTGTAGCCAACAAGCCTACTCAAGAAGCCCTCAGTAGTAAAAGTAAAAGAGCAAGTAGTAACGATTTTTGCGAACTTAACTTCCCTCAAGGGCAGGCTCTTGCCCAGATTTTGTGGACCACACAGAAAGAAGGTTCTAGCAAAACTAAAGGGCGGGTTTTGGCGAGCGGTAAAGTGAAAGTACCGAAGAATCAGCCGTTAGAAGTTATCCTTTCGACTGAAGCCCTAGAGCATATGGATAGCATTGAACAGTTGGCAGCCTTTCCTGTAACCAACTTCATAGCCGCCAGGCTTGACTTTACCGATGACCACATGAGGCACCTCAAGAATTTCAAAAGCCTGGCCCATCTAAATCTTGACGAAACCCTTGTAACTGACAAATCGCTCGCCTTAATAGCAACATTTAAAGAGCTAATGGCGCTGAGGATAAGTGTCACCGACATAACCGGCACAAATTTTGAGGCATTATCAAAGCTGCCTATCCTCTTACACTTGAATATTCATGGTACTAACCTTAAACCGGGCTGCCTGGCTAAACTCAAGGGCACATTTCCTCATTTAAGCGACCTAGACATAAGCACCACAAACTTGAGGCGAGAAGATGCAGCTGCTCTTACTTCAGCCACTGCGCTTAAAAATCTTGATTTAGGCGGTAACAAAGGGTTTGATGACTCTTGCATTGGCTATTTAGCCGGCTTGAAGCACCTTAAATCGCTTAAGGTAGCTGACACTTCGGTAACAGACAAAAGCTTGGCAGAGCTTTCTAAGTTACCCAAGTTAAAATCATTGATTGTAAGAAACCGAACATTCTGGCGTTCGGGTATACCAAGTGAAACAAGTGGGCGCCTCAAAGTTATTGATTGCGCAGCAAAGAGCAACGCCACCCTTGAAGTCTTTCAGCCACTGCGCTAACCATTAGACATTTTAAGTAACAAAATCGCGTTGAAAGTTATGGGCAAAGCTAAGCAATAATCACTTTTCGCTATGATTTAAGAATAGCAGGAGCAGCAATGAATTCAACCGAAGTCGGTCGTCGCTTTGAAACGACCATGGTGGTAAAAGTAGCAACTTATGATATTGACTATGCTAATCATGTCTCTAATATCGTCTATTTTCGTTGGTTAGAAGACCTGAGGCTTCAGCTTTTAGAAGAAAACTTCCCGCTAGCAGATTTAATGGCAGAGGGCTATATGCCAATTCTTGCCTCCTCATCTATTGAGTATAAACGTGCAATTAAATTGTTCGACAAGCCCATTGGGCATATGTGGATAGAGAAGCTGGGAGCGGCTACCATGCAATTTAGAGGTGAATTTAGAGTTGATGGTGTACTAACTACAAAGGCTAGTCATGTCGGTCTATTTGTTGACGCTGTCAGGCAAAAACCAGTTAAGCTGCCGAAGCAGATTGTTTCAAGATTTGAAAATTACAACAAATAGAGATAGCAAACAATCAAAATTTGAAATTATAGAGGAAGCAAGAAAGAGCAATGTCAACGAACGCAGTCGAAAAAGCCGCTAGAGAAGCAGCTACAGTACTGGTCACTGGAGCCACATCGGGCATTGGTAAAGCCATCGCCCTCGGCTTCGCTAAAAAGAACCTAGCCATTGCTATCAATGGCTTTGGCAAAGATGAGGAAGTTGCCGCGGTGCTAGCAGAGCTGAAGGCTAGTGGTGCGAAAGAAGCTATCCACATACCATCAGATATGAGCCAGACTGCTGATATTGAGGGCCTAATTAGCACCACTCAAAAGAAATTAGGCAGTCTAGATGTCTTGATCAACAATGCCGGCATTCAATACACAGCCTCAGTTGAAGAGTTTCCTGCTGAAAAATGGGATCAAATTATCGCAATTAATTTGAGCTCTGCTTTTCACACAACTAGACTGGCGCTTCCGATGATGAAAGAGCGCAATTTCGGTCGAATCATAAACATTGCTTCTGTGCATGGCTTGGTTGCTTCTGTGCAGAAAGCTGCCTATGTTGCAGCTAAACACGGCATCATTGGCCTAACAAAAGTAGTCGCCCTAGAATGTGCCCAACAAAATATAACGGCAAATTCGGTCTGTCCCGGCTGGGTACTCACACCCTTGGTCGAAGCTCAAGTAGACGCCATTGCAACTAGAGATGGTATCAATTACGATCAAGCCGTAGAAAAGCTTCTTTCGGAGAAACAGCCAAGTTTACGCTTTGTAGCTCTTGAAGAACTAGCAGCTCTTTGTCTCTTCTTAGCATCATCAAATGCGGCTTCAATAACCGGTGCCTCAATGCCTATCGATGGCGGCTGGACCGCAAGATAGGAGCGGTAGAGCAAGACCTTACACTTTCTGGAATTCCCAATGAAAAAAGCAGCACTCTCTCTTCTTGCACTCACGTCTCTTTTTCTGACGGTACCGCAAACGACTGAAGCTAAACCTTCTCAGGTTATTGACTGTGCCAGTGCGTGCCGAAGTTGGCTGGGAAGAGCAGATCTTCTCCACTCGCGTGTTGGCGTAGAAGTTATGGAACTGCCGAGCGGCAAGGTGGTATTTGAAAGCGATGGCAGTCGTCGCTCAACTCCGGCATCGACAGCCAAGGTGATAACCACTTCTTGCATATACGATACCCTTGGCCCTAACTATGTTTATCACACCCGACTAGTGAGCAACGGCTTTATGAATGGCACGGTTCTCAAAGGGGATCTAATTCTTGAAACTAGTCAAGATCCTAGTTTAAGTCGCAGCGATCTCATGACGCTGGTGAAAGACGCCGGTATCACCCTTGTAGAAGGAAAGGTTTTAGTTTCGTGTCCCCCCGAAGGCCACGACAACTATGCAGTCAGCTGGCTCGCTGAAGACTTTGGTCAAGATTGGATGCCGGTCTCGTCAAATTTAGTCATCGACCGAAATATAGCTTTTATTAGTGGCCTGCCAAAACAGCTGCGCGTGGCTGATAGCAGAGGCAGCGGTCTTGCCATTCTAGAAACACTGATGCAGTCTGGTATTGGCACAGCCTGGCTATCACTAGATTCATCTAGCAACATCGTCACAATCAGTCGTGGCACCGCTTATGGTAGCAATGGCAAAATCGATAGCTCTATTAAGAAAGACGGCCCATACGTAGTCGCTAACCCCGACGCCTACAATACAGCTATATTTCAATCTATTTTAAACGACCATCATGTCAAAACTTCTATGCAAGCCATGGTGACAAAAGAGAATTTAAAAGAAGGCATGAAGGACGGCACGCAGGAAGGCTTAAACAATTACCGCACGGTTCTTGCGGTCCATAGCTCTAAACCACTGTCGCAAATTATCCGCCTCTGTTTGCATGAGAGCGATAACTTGTATGCTCAACAACTATTGCGCACCATTGCCCTAAGTGACATCAGTAAAGCCAAAACTGTTAAATCATCGCACAAGAGTAGTCGCGTTGAAACAAGAACACTTGAAGAAAGAGGTTTGCTTAAAGTTGGCGAATGGCTTTCATCCCTTGGAGTACCTGGACGGGAAGTAGTTTTATTTGATGGTTGCGGTCTTTCACGCAAAGACTGCATCACTCCCCATGCCCTAAATTTAGTTTTGAAGCATATGGCTGCAGAAGCAGATAGTGCGCCATACCTCGAACTTCTGCGAGCCTCTGGAGAAGGCAGCAATTCTTATCGCTTCAAGACTGGTGCCATGGATACAGTACGTGCTATTAGCGGAATTCTTGTAAATAATTTCAATCAAACAGAAGCAGTGACAATTATGATTAATGGTCACACACCATCCGTGAAAGAGTTGCGTATTGCCCTCTCTGACCTAATTGAAAGGTTGAAAAGATCGCCAATCAGTCGCCCGAAAGTGAGCTCTATTGCTAATTCTAGTACTAGCTCTAAAGCCCCGCACAACTCAGCTGACACGAAAACTAGTAGCGCTAAGCTTAGTCCCTCCGCCCTGAAAAAGACTTCGACCCAGCGCAGGCATCACCATTAAGCTAAGAAGGCTAGCTGTTAGAACTAGTGAACGTGATGACTAACAGAGTTGAGATTGGCAGCCAAAATCGTATGCTTCTCAGGACTTTCTTGCTCTTCATAAACAGCTTTAATACGTTTTTTCAATGCTAGAAGTGTGCGAGGCAATTCGCCTTTTACTCCTTCTCTCACAATCCATTGAGGAACAAAGAAACCAGGATCGATGTACATGCTGTAGGTTAGTTCGGTTTTAGCGCCACCATCAGCAGGGCTCATATCCCAAAATCCACGAAAATCTTTTAGTGTGCCAGCAATACGCTTAAATTCAATACGCCCGCCCCTATCCGTCTGCTGATAGCGCGACTCAACAGTATAGGCAAGCTGGGGCAAAAAAGGAATTGGTGCGGTATCAAGAGTCATTTTCAATACTGAAAGGTTAGCTTGATCGGTGACAACTTCGACGCCCTTAACTCTGGGCGCAATGCGGCCTCGAAACTCAAAAGGATTTACCATAATCGGCCAAACCTTATCTGGTGGCTGATCGATAATTATTCGACCGGTGACGAACTTTTGTGAGCCTACACCTTTCAGACCAACCACAACTTCGCCGCGGTTTAGTTTTGCCAATGTAATCTTCTCTTCAGCCTGTGCCTGTTCTACCGTCGGGCTGGCAAAGGCCGGCACCGCTGGCGAAACCATGTTTAAGCTGAGGGTAACCACTAAAGATAGTGCACAGGTGTTTACCTGCTTCACCATTTGCTGAAAAGGTCGAAAGGGCATTATCACTCCAGAACTGTAGCCTGCTGCAAACTTCGAAATCTCAGAAACACGAAATAGGTGCAAGGCAAACTCTATAGTCGTCCAAAAGATATAAGCCGTCAAGAGGGGGTGTAGAGGCATCGCATATATCTTTGCAAGCCCCAAGACGTGCACCATGACAAGAACAAATGCTACAGATCGGATATCAAGCACTGCATCTAGCAGGAAAGTTTTATCTTAGAGGTTGAGAAATTGTTCATTCTCAAAGGCAAAGGAGCACAGACTAACTCACCATATTTGGTGGCTCACTATGACCAAGGGTTCGCTGCTATGAGCCTTACAATGAAATATATGTTCAAGTTAGGAAGGACAAATCTGATTCTTTTTGTCGGTATGTTAAGAGAATCTGGCCTTGACTACTGAGCTAGGGTTATAATAGTAAAGCTCGTAGCTCGGCGCCTGTAGCGCTTTAAGTACTCAAGAGGACACGTAATGCCTACCTTTGATAAAAATCAGCAGCCACTTTTTGCAAGGGAAGGTTTGTTCAGACAAAAATTGAATCAACTTCGCACAGGCGAGAACAATAACCCGCGCACACCACCAGACGCTTCTACTCGTTATAAAGAGCTTGAGCAAGGCAGTTATTTGTCTAATGCCCAGAGCAGCATAGACAAAGTTGACCCCCAAGAAAAGGAGCGAGCCGCGCTGCTCGACCAGTCAACGGAGCTTTACAACCGCTCAGCTATAACTCGCATCATCCGTGATGAATTAAAGCGCTCTAAACGCTACAAGCACAATCTTAGTTTGCTTGTGGTTAGTATCGACGAATTTGACAGCGTCAGCAAAAAGCATGGTGCCACCACCGCTGAATCAATAATCAAGGGGGTTGCCTCCTTCTTGATGAACATCATTAGAGACGTCGATATTCCAGCTCGCTTCGACAATGGTGTGTTCTTAGTGCTCTGCCCCGATACCGAGCCTAAAGGTGTGAGTGTACTAGCAGAGCGAATTCGCAGCAAGATTATGCTGACTAGAGTCTCTGATGTCGGCCAAAATTGGCATGTTACAGTAAGCCAAGGCATCGCCGGTTTCCCGGGTGCAGCAGTTAAAGGTGAAGAGCTAATTCAAAACGCCATCATCGCGGCCAACACTGCGCAGAAAAATGGTGGCAATCAGACCGTATTAGCTGATTAACAGTCGAAATAAGACGAGAAGCTACCAGTTAAATGATTTGAGGACCTTTTCTAGGTCCTCTTTCTTTTTTTCATTCGATTGCATCTGCAGAATCAGCGTGCATTGTTCTTCGGACAGTCTCTTGCTCTTGAAATAGCCATACACAAGCGTGGCTCCACTCGGCTTAGACCCTACTATAAATCCACAAATCGACAAAAAATCATCAAACGAAACTTCAGCAGATTCACCTTTCTGCTTATCAATGTGAAGTAGTGCTTTCGATAAACTAATATCAGCAACTTTGACTTTGGCTAAAATTTGGCTGGCATCTTGAGGGGTAATGGTGCCATTGGTTACCATCTCTTGCAAAATGAGAGCCTGATTGAGCTCTACATCAGTCAGTAAATTCATACGAATAAGCATGCGACCAAGAGGCACTTCCTCACTAACACCTTTGTCTAGAGCGCTGAGAAGTGCCTTTTGGGAGACCATCCCCGAGAGCAAGAGCAGTTCGCCCAAACGAATGGGCTTAATCTTGTGGGCCGTTAGAGCTGAAGAAATCAAACCATTATCGGCCGGAAGCTTCACGCCATTTTCGCGACCACTCATGGTTTTTTTAATGCAGTCAACAGCCTGCTGGCGAGAGAGCTTGTGATCGCGCAAAAGTGATTGAGCAATCAAAGCAACAAAGGCTACTCGTTCTTTGACAAAGCCCCGAAGAGCTAAGACTCTCGCCAGTTGCAGACCTGTTGTATATGATACGCTCAAGCCTGTCTCTAAAACTGTCTCATCTATTGCAGCGGCCGATAGCAGAAGCTCACCAAGACGATTGGCAGAATTAAAATACTCACTGTCAATGCCGAGTTTTTTCATGGCGGCATTGAGGTTGATGCCCTCACAGGCAATTAGCTTAAGAGCCGCAGTGGCAATATCTTCAGTTATTAATTGATCCCGTACAAGAGACTGGAGACTCAATGCCTGCCTAAAGTTCTCTTCGGTAAGAAAGCCTGAGGCAATCAAGACTCGACCTACCGGTACCCCAGTTTTAAGTGCCACAGGCATAGCATCGGCAAGCTGAGGCAAAGAAACCAACTCAGATTGAACCAAAAGGTCGCCGACCAAAACTTGAGAAGCTCTTTTTTGCATGATAAAAGTCTACCGCACTGTCTTACTTTTGCTCTCAATTCTCTTCAATCGAACAGCTATTTTCTCTGCTTCTGCTGTACGACCACTTTGGCCGAGAAAGGCCTTATAGTGAATTAGATACGGGCTGACCTTAGAGTCATCCTCTGGATTTTGATTTTCAACAGTAGCTATGGCCCGGCGGAAAAGAATGTCAGCTTGTTTGGAGTTACCGTGCCAACTATACAACCAGGCAAGATCGGGAAGGAAGGCGGCAAAGCGCGCAGAATTGGCTCCAGCAAAGCCTTCTTGATAGCGCATGGCAAGCTCATACAAACGCTCAGATTCAAAGGCATTTCCGCGCCGATGTTCCAACAGTGACAGTCCAGCAAGGCTATTTACCAAGCCTGGATCCATAGCGGCATCGGTCTCAGCAATACTGACAGCTTCTTCGAAAGCAGCTTTAGACTGAGAAAGAGAGCCGGCTCTGAGCAAGAGCCGAGCCTCATGATCCTTTTTCCACCACCTCTGTAGATTGTCGTTTTCAAGCTCAGCGGTCTCTCCAAATCTAGTCTCGATGGCAAGAGCAGGACTATTGGCCCATAAGGTCACTATAGAATAGAACGTTAACAACACGCGGACTTGCACTACTTACCTGGCTCTTGGCTCTTACCTTCGAGGTTAGCTGGCTTTTTAGCTTGAATCTTTGTTAGCCGCTCTTCAAAAGGCACAGCCTCCGCGCCTTTACCATTTGCCTTTAGTGTATCAATTACGAACCTGAGGATTGTAGGAAAGTTACCGTGTTCTTCGCCAATGTGGCTCTTTGTCTTTTGCGCTAGACGAGCTTCCATAGCCGCTAGGTGACCAGCAGGGTTGGCTAATATCCGAGCCTTGAGATTTTCAGCATTACCATCATCTTGATACGGAATAGCTACCGGTGCTTTGATTGTAGATGCACCAGTCTTGGTGGCAGGGGTACTATTAGCATGAATACTACTGGCTGGCACAACAGTTTTAAACTCCCTATTGCTTTCAATATTGTCTTCTAACTTTGATAAAAGAACCTTGAGCTTCTCAATGCGATCGAGCAGTTCCGCATCAATTGCCGTGGCGGCAATATCGTCTATAGCAAGAAACTCAGCAATATTAGCTTTACCAGCATTGACGCTGTCTTTATCGAGGTGGCGTAAGATAGTCAAAAGATCTAGTCTCTCAACTTTACGCAAACCGTCTTTTAATTCATAGGCCTGAATATCAACTTTTCCGTCTGAACCCTGTGCTTTTACAGTAGCCATGCTGACATTCTGTAAGGCACTATTAATAGCCTCGCCTACCACGGCTACGCTTGACCGAGAGATAGCAATCACACGATTTTCTTTGGTCTGCCCATGATCAACAAAAGTCACTTGAGCCAATTTGTATTCAACAGGAGCAGCTTCTAAAGCCTGATCGGCCAGCTTTAGAGCCTCTAGTTTGAGCAAACGGTCACTCAGATTAGTGTCAAGAGCCGTCGTGATCAAGATCTGGTCTCCCTTTAGCTGGGTATTGACCTTATTGGGGCGGACATACTGTTTTTCACTCAAATAACTGGCCACCCGTTTTGATGGATCTAGAATCGAATCTTCGCTTACCACTAGTGACTTAAGTAGTTCGTCTTTAGATAGAGAACCTGAGGCGAAAGCTTTTACGTCTCCAACGGTTACTGCAATTTGCTTGAATGAGCTAAGAAAAGTTGAATTATAGAAATACACAATAACCCGGGGAACTTCGCCTGGAGCCAGGTCCATCAGTGTTTTTGCGATCAAAAGTGCTTCGATCTTACAGTCGTTGTGGTTGGCTTTGGGGTTTTTATAAGTAGCTACTTCTATGCCATCTTGTGCAACCCGAGCATTCAGACGAATGGTGGGAGCCAGAATTTTAGCTTTTTCAAGAGCAT
>JAGOSY010000055.1:0-6130 GCA_018062085.1 bacterium
TATGACAAATATATGTTGGAAAGTCCAACTGAAACATGGGGTGGTCATACCTATCCGTCTTTGAAAGAAGACCTCAATGTTTGTGAGTTGATTCTGCTTCTTGCTCCAGAAACAAATGGTGAATTAGCTCACCGGGCTTACGTTTCTGAGTCACATAAGACTGGCATTGATCATACTCACCTTGCTGCCGATAGTCGTGCCGTTCGCTATACATTCAACGATTTAAAGGCTCAGCCCCGTCGTGTTCTAACGACACCATATTGGACAGGTGTCACTGCTGACAACCGAACCTATTCAGCTTATTGTCAAAATATTGAAGAAGAAATTCCATGGCGTACGCTCACTGGTAGGCAGCATCTTTACCTCGATCATGAAGCATACATTGCTTATGGTGAGAATCTGCCGACTTATAAACCAAGGCTAACAATGCATGCTTTGCGCGATTTAGAAAAATCATCTAAAGATGCAGGCTCGCTAATTTTGAACTATTTGACACCGCACGGAAAGTGGCATATTCACTCGACCTTTGGTGATACCCTGCGAATGAAGACTCTGTCGCGAGGAATAGAGCCGATTTGGCTCAATGATAAAGACGCAGATCTAATTGGTATCGCCGACAATGATTGGGTCGAAGCCTTCAACGATCATGGCGTTGTCTGTACCAGGGCTTGTGTCAGTGCTCGTATACCTCGTGGATTAGCTTTCATCTACCACTCTCCTGAGCGAACTGTCGCTGTGCCCAAGTCGAAAGAGCGGGGTATGCGCCGAGCTGGTGGCCACAATAGCTTGACACGTGCTCGCTTGAAGCCCTTGTTTATGATTGGTGGCTACGCTCAGTTTACTTATGCTTTTAACTACTGGGGCCCACCTGGCGTCAATCGCGATACTTTTGTTGTGGTTAAACGCATGGATAAAATGGAGTATTGATATATGGATATCCGCGCCCAAGTATCGATGGTATTCCATCTAGATAAATGTATTGGTTGCCACACTTGTAGTGTTGCCTGTAAGAACGTTTGGACTGATCGTCCGGGCGCTGAATATATGTGGTGGAACAATGTTGAAACTAAGCCTGGCACAGGCTTCCCTACACTCTGGGAAGATCAAGATCATTACAAAGGGGGCTGGAAGCTCACTGGCGGTAATGGCAATGCGGCTGCTTCTGCCGGCGGTTGTGGTAGTGGCTGTGGTAGTGCTGATAGTGGCAAAGCAAATGATGGTTGGCAACCAATTAAATTAGAGCTGCGTAGTCAGAATAAACTAGACTCGTTTGTCAAGCTTTTCTATAACCCGAATCAGCCTGGCTTAGAAGACTATTACGAACCGTGGACCTATCGCTACACTGACTTGTTTAACGCCCCAGAAGGTGACGATCAACCTACGGCTATTCCCGTGTCGCAGATCACCGGTGAGCCCATGGCAATTGAAGCCGGTCCTAACTGGGATGATGATTTGTCGGGTTCAACTCTTTATGCAGAGAACGATCTCAATTTAGAAGAACTCAGTGATGAAGAGAGAGAACAACTTTTCGAAATTGAGCGCATTTCAATGATGTATTTGCCTCGCATTTGCAATCACTGCGCCAACCCTAGTTGTGTTGCTTCCTGCCCTTCTGGTGCCCTCTATAAGCGTGGTGAAGATGGCATCGTCTTGATCAATCAAGATGTTTGCAAAGGTTGGCGCGCTTGTATTCCAGCTTGTCCGTACAAAAAAATATACTACAACTGGAAGACTGGCAAATCAGAGAAGTGCATTCTTTGTTATCCCAAGCTTGAGACCGGACAAATCCCAAATTGCTTCCAGTCTTGTGTGGGACGCATTCGCTATTTGGGTGTGTTGCTCTATGACGCAGATAGAGTGGCTGATGCTATGAAAGTACCTGACCATGCTCTCGTTGAGTCGCAGCGCACTGTTATTTGTGATCCCTATGATGAAAAGATTGTCGCTTTAGCAAAGGCTAATGGTATCAGTGATGAATTTATCAGAGCAGCACAGCTGTCGCCTGTTTACAAATATGTGATGAAGTGGAAAATTGCCCTGCCTTTGCACATTGAGTATCGCACTATGCCAATGTTGTTCTATGTGCCACCGCTATTGCCGGTCATGGGCAAAATTGATACTGGCATTTATGAAAATCCAGTAGAGCAGTTTTTCACCAGTTTAGAGAAATCGCGTTTGCCAATTAAATATTTGGCACGCTTGTTTAGCGCTGGTAATGTTTCTCTCGTTGAGTATGTGATGAAGAAGCTAATGGCTGTCCGTTATTACAGACGCTCTTTAGATATGGCTGATTTAGACGTTGTTACTGTCAGTCGCATGATGAAAGAAGGGTCAACCACTCCAGAAGAGGCTGAGGCGATTTTCCAGCTGACTGCACTGCCAACCATCGATCAGCGCTTTGTCATACCTGAAACCCAGCGAGAAGAGGCATTAGAAGGCAGCTGCAATACCGAGCTGTGCAAAGGCTCGTGTGGATTGGGGATGAATCAAAACAACCTACCGGAGAGAGGGCTATGACTTTAAGTTTGCAAAGCGGTACTAAGAAAGGAATAGCTTTAGCTCAACTGGGGCAAATGCTTGATTATCCGGGCATTTTGGCGAACTCTTCTGCTGATTTTGCTGAGTGCATACATAGGCTTGTTGTTAGTGTTTCTGCTGCTTATCCGCCCACTAGCTGTGGGGCAGCAAAGCATCTGGCAAAGTTTGATGCGGCCTGTAAAAAACTGCCAATCGGTGAGATGGAGGAGCTTTATACTCGTACTTTCGATTTGGCTGCTCTTTGTAGTCTTTATGTCACTGGTTATATTTTCGGCGATGAGAACTTCGACCGCGGCACTGTTATGGCTAAATTGTCCGATCGCTTCAGAGAGCTTGGATATGACACGGCTGGTGAGCTGCCGGATCATCTGTCTGTACTCTTGCGCTTTGCTAGTTGGCTTGACGAAGAAGCTCTTAACGAGTTAGTGGTCCTTTGCTTGCTTGAGCCGGTAGGCGAAATGACTAAACAGCTCAATAAAGATGATAACCCTTATTTTTATCTGCTTTCGGCCATTCAAGCAGTTTTGAAAGTCGATCATCCGGGGGTGTAAGGATATGAGTGACACTATTCTCTTTGTCGCCTTGCCTTATCTGGCTTTATTTGTCTGTGTCTTTGGCTCAATCTATAGGATACGTACTCAGCCATTTTCTTATTCGTCCCTTTCTTCGCAGTTTCTTGAAAGCAAAGGTTTGATGTGGGGGTCGCTTCCCTGGCACATTGGCATTACTGTGATTTTGTTAGCACATGTGGTGGCATTTCTTGTGCCTGGTCTTTGGCAGAGCTTGATGTCAAATCAAACTGTTTTGATGGCGGTTGAGTCAATTGGCCTAGGTCTATCTTTTCTCTGCTTGCTGGGCCTGATCGTACTGGCTGTGAGACGGCTGACTTCGTCTAAAGTTCAGGCTGTAACTTCAACCATGGATCTTGTGGTGATTTTTCTCTTGCTGCTGCAGGTGGGTTTAGGAGCTGCTATTGCCGTGCACTGTCGCTGGGGTAGTTCATGGTGCTCTGGTACCACTACTCCCTACTTGTGGAGTATATTGCTTTTGCAGCCTGATACAACTCATATTCACGATCTGCCGCTATTGGTTAAAGCGCACATTGTTAGTGCTTGGCTCTTCTTGCTTGTCATTCCCTTTTCTCGACTGCTGCACATGTTTGCTGTGCCTCTAGAATATCTTGTGCGTCCGCCACAAAATGTTGTCTGGAACAACCCTCGTCGATTTGAAGCGCAAGCTCAGCCGTTTGTCAAAGAAGAGGCTAGACGGCATTTCTTGAACGCCGGTTTGGGCATCGCTTTTGGTGGCTTCCTTTTGTCAATGGGCACTTTTAGAAACATATTTTCTTTCTTCTTTGGACCACGGCTTAGCCGCAAAGAAGAAGCTGAGCTAATGGAGCTTAGGCTAGGGCGACTTGAGTCTACGGTTAGTCAGCGAAAGCTTGAGCTAGAGAGGCAAGCGGCTAATTGCATTCTAGTGGCACCATTGGCCGAGCTTAATAGCGTCACCGGTAAATATTTTATTGACTATAAGATGCAGCCAGCAATTGCTTTTAAGGGCAAAGATGGCCTGCCGCTGTTTATTTCAGCTAAGTGCACCCACCTCGGTTGCACGGTCAGCAATAAAGTTGACGACCAAGGCAAAATACTTTGTCCATGCCATGTTTCATATTTCGATATTGAGACTGGTCAGCCTAATGCTGATGCTCCGGCCAAAGAACCGCTGCCGCATCTTGGTTGGGTAATCATGGATGAACGCGGCAAAGTGTTAGCCAGCCGCAACGCCAAAGGTGAGACAACCGGAGCAATTACTGCGCTAACCGAAGCAAATGCCCGAGTCTATATTGCTAAGAGCCAGGAGGAAAGCGCGTGATTAGTGTAGGCACAGCTTTGAGCGCCATTTCTCAATTTATTGGGGAGCGATTTCCTGTTGATAAGCTCAACTTCCATTCGATGGTTGAGAAAAAGGAAGTGCCGATTCATCGCATGAGTTGGGGCTACTATACCGGCGGCCTGACCATGTTCTTCTTCATGATGCAGGTGATTACTGGTTTGTTTCTGCTTTTCTATTATCAACCGACTGTTAGTGATGCCAATGTCTCGGTTGAGTACATCAACAAGTATGTCGCTGGCGGTGCCTTGATTCGCAATATGCATGCCTGGTCTTCGTCGTTCATGATCTTATTTGCCATGGTGCACCTATTAACTGCTTTTGCTATGAAGTCGTTTGTCAAGCCTCGAGAAATTACATGGATCGCTGGTGTATTGCTGCTCTTCATAACCTTTACCTTCGGTTTTACTGGTTATCTATTGCCCTGGAATCAAATTGCTGTCAATGCCACAAAGGTTGGTCTGCAATCAGTGGAATATGTTGGCCAATATCTTCCTGGTCAATTAGCTGAAGTGCCGAAGATACTACGAGAGACTTTTCAGGGCGAGTCAAGTGTTGGTCAGTCAACACTAGGTCGTTTTTATGCCCTTCATGTCGTTATTTTGCCACTTGCCCTCGCCGGTTTGCTGGGCTTGCACTTACTTTCAGTTCAACTTCACGGCATGAGTCAGGGTGTAGATCAGGCGGCCAAGAAGTCAGAGAAATTCATGAGCATCTTTATTTTCAAAGATTTGTCTTTGTGGGCAACTGTCTTTCTTGTTCTTTTTGTGCTGGCGGCTTGTATCCCCTTTGACTCTTTCCTTCCTTTCCCCTTGTTGGCTCCCTTTAACGCTTTGGGCTCCACACCGGCTGGTATTAAGCCAGAGTGGTACTTCTACTTTGTCTATTATCCCCTTGAGCTTTTGCCTTTTTGGGTGATTCTAATTGCTAGCATGGTGTGCGTTTCTATCTTGATATTTGCACCATGGATTTTCAAAGGCACCAGTCGGCGAACACTAGGCTTTATCACTATTTTGGCTTCTATCTATCTGGTGGTGATGACCCTCTTTGGCGAGCAAATCTATGAATTTTTCAAGCACTGATACTTAGTGAGAGGCATGAATGGTGAGGAACATGAATAGACGCCTGTATAGTTTGCGCAGAGTGACTTGGCGCTTTGCATTTTTGTCATCGTTGCCAGCGTTGTATGGGTTGTCGTGTAATGCAGCCTTGGCCTACCCTGAGTTTCAGCAGTTTGTTGAGAAGAACTCGCATCGAACAGTTAATTGTGCCATGTGTCATATCAGTGAGAATGGCCCGGTCGGCAACGGCGAAGGGCAAATTGGCTCGTTTAGTGCTGATGAAATGAAGCTGTTGAATAAGGCACGAGGGGCGTTGGCACCAGGACAAGATGTCGATAGTCCTATTTTGAACAAATTTGGAAACGAGATTATCAAAGCAGTTGGCAAAAAAGATTTTGTCGCCCTTAAGTCAGAGCCAGCCAAACTAGCAGAGCGGCTAGGGGACAAAAGTGATTTAGATGAAGATGGCATTTCAGATGCCCAGGAGTATCTAGATGGTACAGACCCGCTAAATAAGTTTCATGGAGATCCCGCTAAGCTCTTTTGGATCAATCTTGACCGCTACAAGATGCATGTATTTCTCGCTATAGTTGCTGTATTCTCTATCAACTATGGCCTAATTCACCTAATCAAAGGTGTTA
>JAGOSY010000055.1:6230-10759 GCA_018062085.1 bacterium
GTAATTGCCTGCCGATTCTTGTAACACTCGATCACTGAATCGGCAACCACATCCATATGTGATTGGGTGTAGACGCGCCTTGGAATAGTCAATCGCACCAGCTCAAGAGCGGGATATTCATGATCGCCTGTAATCTTATTGCGACCAGCCGAAACCACGCCTCTTTCCATAGCTCTAATTCCTGACTCTACATATAGAGCAGCCGCTAGAGCTTGAGCCGGAAATTGGTTTTGGGGAATGTGCGGCAAGAAGCGCGTGGCGTCTAGATAGACTGCGTGGCCACCAACTGGTGTGACTATTGGAATTTCGGCAGCCTGTAATAATTTTCCCAGATATAGAACTTGTCCGATGCGGGCTGCCAGATGTTGATCTTGTACGGCCTCTTTGATTCCTCTTGCCATTGCCTCCATATCACGCCCAGCCATACCACCATAGGTGTGCAGACCTTCGAAGAGCACAACTAGTTCGCAGGCCTTTTCGTAGAGCCCGGTTTCTCGCAGTGCTAGGAAACCACCGATATTTACCAATAGATCTTTTTTGCCTGACATTGTGCAGCCGTCTGTGAGGTCGCACATGTCGCGTAGAATTTCGGCACAAGTTCTGTGGCTTTGGCCTGGTTCTCGATTTTTTATGAACCAGGCATTTTCCATGGCCCTTGTGGCATCAAGTATTATTTTGATACCGTAGCGGTTGCAGAGTTGGCGCACAAGCTGGAGATTAGCTAACGAGAAAGGTTGACCGCCTGCCATATTGACGCAGGCTTGCACGTTTATATATGGAATTTTTGCCGCACCAACTCGGTCGATCAAATCTTGCAGCTTTTTGAGATCGACGTTGCCTTTAAAAAGATGGGGGCTAGAAGGGTCGTAGGCCTCATCAATGATTACATCAAAGAAGGTACCGCCGGCCAGCTCCTGGTGCGCTCTGGTGGTAGTGAAATACATATTGCCTGGTACCACATCACCAGTTTTGATCAACGCTTGCGAGATAATGTGTTCGGCCCCTCGCCCTTGATGGGTAGGCACTGTGTACTGGTAACCATAATATTTTTGAACGTTGGTTTGTAAGTTGTAAAAGTTTTTAGAGCCAGCATAAGCTTCGTCACCGAGCATCATACCAGCCCACTGATAGTCGCTCATCGCTGCTGTGCCGCTGTCTGTTAGAAGATCTATATAGACGTCTTCTGAATGCAGCAAGAAAGTGTTGAAATGAGCTTGCTCAATGGCGTGTTCGCGATACTCGCGGCTTGTAATTTTTAGTGGCTCAACCATCTTTATTTTGAACGGTTCGGCCCAAGGTCTTGCGCGCTCTGGCATGCTCGTCTCCCTGTGATGGTTTGTGAAGGCCATATGCTCCATCTTTGTATCGATTTGTTCATCGCTCTAAAGGTGAATACATAAAGGTAACTAGATCGACCGTCTTGTTGCAAAGCTCTGTTCATCTGGTGGCTAAACTGCTTGGCGACAAAACGACCGCGTCCATTTTCAGTGAGCTCCTAGAGAGCTATTCTTGGCGCGGTCATTTTGTTTGTATCGTATCTGGTTCGGTACTGGATGAGCGATTCATCTATTGACCTCAGGTTAGAGCAATTACCGTTGGCGGCCATCATCACCAAGAATGATTACCTGGAGGTGCCTGGTAACCTTGAATGACTGAAGACCTCGTCTGTGCTTGTGTTAAGGGCTTGGAGGCCGTCCTCATACTTGAAGCTGATGGCAGATTGTCGCCGAAACAGTATCTTAATTGCGGACAAGCGGGCCTCCTTGTCCGTAATTAACCAAGTAGGATGTTTCGCTATGAATTTTGTGTTTGCTAAATCTCTAACGCTCACACTGTCTTGCTCTTTAGTTGCCTTCAACTTGCCAGCTTTGGCTGAGGCCAGCACTATAGGCGAGCGGATTCAGCCAGTCGGCACTGAATTGGTCTCTGCTGAAGGGGCTAGCGAAGTTCGTTCTGCTAAAGGCGAAGAGGTGCCCCAGTTGGTACCTACGGCAACGCCGGATGATTCAATGCCAATAAGAGCTGATGCCAGCACTGTGCAATCTGAGACAGTTGTTAGCTCTACACCAGCCTCTGTTGACATAGATTCGACGGGCTTGTTAGAACAGGATAATGAACCTGTTGGTGAAGCGATTGCTTCAAGTTTAGAGCGCTTGTCTAGTGTTCCTGTGGTTGGCGAGGTTGGGGCGGCTGAAATCAATCCTTTAGCCAGCGCTCAGTTGGAGAGTATCAATAAGGAAGTACTAGAAAATGAACTGCAGTTGTTTAAGCTCAATACTACTTTTCGTCTAGAGACAACCGAGCGCAACCGTCGCAAGCCATGGCGAGTTTTCTTCTATAACTTAATGGGCTCAAGTGTAGCTACCGCTGGTATCACCACCATTGCTGCTGAGCGTTGGCGCACATGGCGTAGTCCGGCTAAAGCAAAGCGCGGTGTTTTGAAAGCTGGGCCAATTCTTTTGCTTACTAGCCACTCAATAATGACCGGCGGCATATTAATTGAAGCATTCCTTGATGCTGTTAATGATCACAAGCAAAAGAAAAAAGGCTTCGATCCTAAGACTATGCAAAAGCGCGCCACTGAGTTGCGTGATGCCATCGATCAGAAATTGACCGAGCGTAACCAAGTCGTGAACAGTTTAGGTTCTGTTGCAGCTTCAGAACTGGCGCAGGTCAACAATGAAGGCTTGGTTCTGCAAGATCTTCGCAATTTAGCTATGGCTGAGTATGTTCAGTTCCATGTGCGAGCAAAAAAACGGATACTTTCGCGTAATGTTGCTTATTTGAACGGATTCTTCTCTGCCACTACTGGTGGTTATCTTGGCTCACTGATGGGATTGCTAGCGGTGACTAACCGTAATCCGCGCTATGCCGGCCCTGCTGGAATTGGCTTTACTCTTTCTGGTATGAGCATTGTCGCTGGTCCTATCCTTGGCAGGATGGCCGGTAATGCTGCTGGTGCTCTAGCCAAGAGTCAGCTTAAGCGACAATTAGGACCGGTAGCTCCGGCTCATCTGGCCGAGCACATCACTACTCTAAAAGCATGTTCGGCAGGTGGTGAGCCAAGGCTCAGTACCAGGATAGCTATCTACGAAGAGACTGATGGGTTATTGGCTCGTCAAGCAAAAATGAATGCCGCTGAAAAGAAGAAAGCTGATAAAGAATATCGTGAACGTCTCATTGCTAACGCCATGATTGGCGGTACAAAAATGGCCTGGGGTATTCAGCTGATGAATGCTGGCTTTAACTTCCATCAAGTACCAAAGCCACAAGCGCGACCATCATATATCCATAAGGCCCAGACACCAGCGCAGGTCTTTGCCCACCGTGTTGCTCAGGGCTCTACTTCTTATATTCCTGGTACAAGTCTGTGGATTTTAGACACACTTCAAGCTCGGGCCCGTGGTGAGATGGATGTTTACACAATGGGCCAGCAGTCGGCTTTGCCTCATCAAAAGCTCAAAGATCGATTGGACAGACTAGAAGCAATGGAAACAAAGTTGAAGACTAGTTATTAACTGCTTGCGCGATGAACCGGAGAAAAACATGAACACTATTGCTACAGCAGAAACGAATGCCAAACCCAAAACTGATTTGACTGGATGGAACCCAGAAGATGAGGCTTCGTGGAATGCCGGTGCTAAGAGCATTGCCTTTAAAAATCTATGGGTGTCAGTGCCCTGCTTGCTCTGCGGCTTTGCCGTTTGGATGTACTGGGGAGTTATTACTGTTCAGATGCTCAACTTGGGTTTCCCTTACAGCAAAGAGCAGCTTTTCACCTTGATGTCGATTGCAGGTCTATCGGGCGCGACACTTCGTATTCCAAGCACATTCTTGATTCGCATGGCCGGTGGTCGCAACACCATATTTTTTACAACCATGCTCTTGATTCTACCGGCATTAGGAACGGGCATTGCCCTGTCGGATAAGACTACGCCGTTATGGGTCTTTCAAACCTTGGCACTGCTTTCTGGTTTTGGTGGCGGAAACTTTGCTTCGTCTATGTCGAATATCAGCTTCTTCTTCCCCAAGAAAATGCAAGGTTTGTCTTTGGGCTTGAATGCTGGTGTTGGCAATTTTGGCGTTACTACAATGCAGATATTGGTGCCACTGGCCATGACTTTCGGTTTCAGTGGACAGCAGTCGATGGTGCTAACGTCTGCCAGCGGAACACTGATTGGCAAAATTCCAGCAGGCACAGCTACATTTATTCAAAATGCCGGCTTTGTTTGGGTTCTTATTCTAGTGCCATTGGTGCTGCTCGCCTGGTTCTTGATGAATAACATTCGAGACGAGCATGTTTCTCCTGATATCGGCTCTACACCTAGTGCCATTCTTAAGATTGCCGGTATGCTTGGTATTGGCTTGTTGACGTCGTCAGTTGGATGCTACATGTTCTTGCCTGCCAAGTCAGGTGGGCTAGGAATCAATCAGTGGCTGGTTTTGCCAACTGTAATTGCGGCAACAGTTTTTCTTCTTAAGCTATTGCCTGGCAAGATCAAGTCTGTTCTTGATAGGCAATACAAGAT
>JAGOSY010000056.1 GCA_018062085.1 bacterium
CAGGTGTCTCACGGTTCATTGTGTGAATCAGAAGAAATAACGCCTCGTGTAGTTTTACGAGCCGCTTTAAATCCATTGATGCCCAGCTCACACCAAGCTCTTCACCGACGGTACGCTGGAACTGCCTTTGGTATACAGCTAAGGTATATTCCGCAGATTTTACTGACAGGTCATGATGGTGGTGGACGAATCCCACTGACGGTAATTCTCCGATAGACAGAATACTTTTAAAAAGTTGAGGCAGTGGATCTGGTTTGGGCAGCCAGGGCACAAGACCGCCAAATTTAAAGATAGCTTCTGTAATGCTGACTTTGGGATATTCTGGTGGATAGACCAGCCGGACCTCATACATTGGTCCGCCCCGCCAATTGAGGGGATCGGAAAAGAAGTCAATGTCAGTGGGTGTAAGTTGATCCAAAATTGAGTGTTGTTTCTTAAGGCCTGGTAGCTCTTCTTGAAAGGGTATTATAAGCTCCGACCAAGGACGAATTCTATGTGGCGCTTAAACGAACAGAAATTACACCACTAATGAAATGGATCAAACACGACCCCCGAAAAAACTTGGAGGCTTTCAGTAATGGTTCTGGATAGACAGAGACTAGATCCTGCGAACCGGTTATTGGCCAGCTGTATGCAAGGCAAAACGCTCACCGGTATTAATCTATCTGAGTATGGAAGCAGAATTGTTCTTCGGTTTGTACCACTTCAAAATCTTGATTCCTTGGCCGACTTCTCTGAAATTCGACTCACCATAGATGACGTTTGGTCCACTAGAGATAAGAATGATCCAGTTGTACTTTCAGAACTTAGTGAGAGGCTGCAACGAGTGGTGGAAAACGATCCAGCTCGGCCAAAATATATGAATGACTGCGTGCTGCACTCTTCCGATATCTTAAGATTGTATCTCTCACTTGGTTGCTTGATGGTGCAAGAAGCCGTTATCGGAGAAGATGCAAGCCTCACAATCACGATGGATCAGGGAATTGAAATCCACTTATTGGGTTATAGAACTGAGAAAATTGAGAGTGACGAAGATTCTTGGATGCTTGAAGTACAGCAGGAATCTAAGATAGGAGAGAAGTTTCAGCCCCTAGAATATAGTTTTGCTGGTAATCAGGATGGTGAGCTTTCGGGTTTTTGGGAGTAGAGGACACTAGTTTATTCATGTGTTCGACCGTGAGGACTTAAGCTTGAAGCGTTTGGTGTCAAAGTATTTTCCAATCTTTCTCGCGTATTTGTTTTGGGGCTTAGTTATTCTTGGCTTAGGCACCGGCGCCAATTACATGGATCAGATGGACAAACTCTATTGGCACGAGCCAGCGAGCTTTAATAAGAGTCCTATGGAGAAGCGACTGGAACTTGAAAGAGTGGTCCTTCGACGGGTTTTCTCGGAAATGGTCAGGAACAGCTGGTATTGGCCGTTGATCTTGACGTTGATAACAGTTGGCGTTGTAGAGAGCTGGCCTAGTCGTAAGGATGAGGACAGCCAGGATGATGGGAGGGTTCTGTAACCGCTGCTAGTGGAGCTACCATGGTTTCGATGAGAAGTTGTAGCAGTTCTGGCTGAACATTGAAAAAATCAAGACTGAAGAGCTAGTGTAGGAGAGGGATTTGGGCGACAGTTTGTTGGGGCAAAACATAAGGAGCATTATAAGACGTTATTAGTTATGCTAATATTCTGGTGTTATATACGGTGCTCAGTTGACCAAAAATTGAAAAATAAGTTAGGGCTTTAAAGCGCGCAAGAAGCGCATGAGAAGCCTATTTTTGTTTCCAAAATTTCAGCGCGAGGCTATATTTTCCCATTATTTCAATTGTATTTTCTTGACAAGTTTGTAGTGCTGGAAATTTCTCAAGTTTTTGTCTCTTTTAATGTTGATGTCTCATGACCTTCAGTCTACTCGTCCGTTGTATTTTCTGGGTTCAGTTTATGCCGCCTTTGTGAGTGATATTTTTTGCTCAATCCGCTCGATATCCATAGATGCGCTACGTTCCCCTTGAGCTTTGGCTCTACGTTCCACACCGCAATTGCGCCCAGTTCATTGGCGAATTTGTTGATGAGAGCAAAAGCAGATTGTGCTTGCTCAAAATCGGGCTCTTCAAGCTCCACCACAACCTGGATTTTACTGCCAGCTAGTAATAGTTCGGCGGCAGTAGCAAGTTTTGTGTTGTAGTCGTCGTCAATTCCCTCCAGCAATTTTATTTCTGCAAGATGTGTCGGTTCGAATGTTTGCTCATCATCTTCCTGCATTTTGTCGATGCTTGATTGTGCTTCGCTCGCTATAGCGTCTTCATCAGCATCAATTTGCTGTTGGCCTAGGCAATTTTCCATACGAGGTATTAGGCGAGTGATCGATGAGGACTCTAAAGGAGTAAGTAGTTCCTCTCGTAGGCTGGCGTGAAAAACGGAGGTGCCATCGATCTTGTCAGATACTAGATTCTTGTTGATGAAACTTCGCACCTGCGCTGGTTTAACGCCGAGTTCGCTAGCAATTTCACGAATAGTAGGCACGCGGCCATATTGTCTCTCAAGAGCCGCAATGGTTTGCATGAAACGCTCTAGTTCATTGTTACCCAATCGGTTGCGCCTTTTGCGTAGTAAATTCTATTCTACTCCTCGGGTCTTTGAAGGGTAACTGCTATTATCTTGCATGATATATGTGTCAGGCTCCATTACAAAGAAAACACCAAAAAGACGTAGGTCTCGGATTATTAAATGGTTCAACCAAGCCATTGCTGCTTGCTAACTTTGTGACAAGATCAATATCTGCAACAGAATGTCCAGTCATGCCAGTATTTTTGAGCCTATAAATGAAAATCAAAAACGTCTTTTTTATCTTCTTGTATTTTGTCCTGATATGTCTTCCGGCCCAGGCACAAATGGCAAAGCGGCTGGCTTCAGAGGCTACTCCAAGTAGTCAGGCTATTGGAACCGGTAAAGTACCGCGAGAGAGATTTCTCAAAGTGCTCAAGCAATTGCCGGGCATGTCACAACCGGAATTGTATGCAGCCATTGGTCGACCAGCCATGTTGCGCAAGTCGGATTTGCCGGACTCTGAAAGCCTCTATTATTACGTGGAACCACGATTTAAATGCGATCTCAAAGCTGGCGGTGCTCAGCCAGAAAGCGCAAATCTAATCATAAAGACCCAGCACGGGCAGGTGCGTTTCTTTCAAATACTCTTAGACACAACAGCTCGGGTAAAAAGCGCTACCGATCTGATCTCCTTAAAAGTCGCCCAGGCTGAGAAGGAAAGCCCAGTCGAGAAAAATATTCGCGCAGCAACGAATATGATCTCTAAGCCGCTCGAACGAGGAAATCAAACCAGCCCTTATGCGGAAGGAGACTCATATGAAGAGCGTTGGGCACGGTTTGCCCGCTTAATTGCCACAAGCGACAAAAGCGATGTCCCTAAAGTAGAAAAACTACTCGGAAAAGGGCGGACTGCTACCAGAGTGGCTTACCAGGGCAAGACAGCCTTTCATCAATATTATTTATTGCTGTTTGATTTAAAGGAAACAGACAGAATTCAAACAGCCGAGCTCACCTATAACGAGCAAGAAAAGCTCGTAGAGATTATCTTTACTGATGACCCACAAGGCGCCAAGCATGTTCACTGACAGTGTCGCAACATAAACGCTGTACTCACGTCATTTCACAGCAGTGCTGGCGATATGGCGAATTTTCAGGTTAGTGTTAGGCCGTGTTTAGAACGGCTGTCAGGAAGCGATTGGGTTTTTTACTAGGATCCTTACCGTTGGTCATTTAGACATTGCCAAATAATGCGCCAAATTTTGCCAAATTGACTGTGTGCCAATAATTTTGCCAATTGATACATACTTCGCACGATCAGTCCAATAGATTGTGACACCAGCTCTGAACCATTGTCCTAGTCATGATCGCAGTCTATTTCTCTGTCGCATTTATAGTCGGCAAATTTGTGGGCAAAATTAGGTACCTCACCGCTGCGAATCTGAGCTATGCCTCTATCGAGAGCTCCTTGTTCGCAATCACTCGACCAGAACTTTTTGCATGCTTCCAAATAAGCCACTACACTTTCAATTTCGCCAACGGCAAACAATTCCTCAGCCAGGGTCATCTCTGGTCCAAATGAATTTAGTTGCGGCGATCCCGATGTATTTCCAGCAAGAGCTAAGTGCTTTTTGGCGGTTTCGATATCGCCCTTTTTGAGGGCAATTCTGCCTAAGATGGAATTGGCATTGTGAATGGCATTTCCGTCGTTCCAGTCTTGTCCAAAAGTGAAAGCCAATGATAAGCATTTGTGTGCAGCTTCTGATGCCTCTTCTAACTTACCTGCATTAAAAGCAAGTTCGGCCAAATCATCGAGCATGTAGTATTGTTGATTTTGTTCCGGTTCTTTTCTTATTGCTTCCCGCATAGCGTTCAGGGCATCAAGCGCGCGCTCTGGCCCTCCTCGGCCCAAGAGCCATGCAAGCTCTCGTGACCAATCAGATGTCGTAGGCTCTAATGCGATGGCGTGCTGATAAAGTTTTTCGGCAAGCTCTTTATCTTGCTGAGCTAAGTATGCAGCTGCGCATCCGATCACCCTCACGTTCTGGCTATTAGCCTCAATCTGAGCTAGCCAGTGTCGCTTCAATTCTTCGTACGCGGCTTGATCGATTCCTCTGTCTGTACAGCCCCAGTGTTCGATAACTCCACAATCTGGCATGTTATCGATCAACCAAAGTGTTATAGTGGCAAGCTTTTTTGCAGCAGCTTTATCGCTGTACTGTTTGCCTGAATAGTAGCCCAGAAGCTGG
This sequence comes from bacterium, assembly GCA_018062085.1. Taxonomy (GTDB): domain Bacteria; phylum Cyanobacteriota; class Vampirovibrionia; order Obscuribacterales; family Obscuribacteraceae. Next base: position 4,783 of record JAGOSY010000056.1, read on the forward strand.
AAGCGTGCTTCGTAATCGGAAGGATTTTCAAGCAGCCTAGTTCCGAGAGGTTTGATTTCGGTCTCAGGCGCTCTAAAGCCTTTCAGCACAAGCGATTCGTATTTATGCCGATCGTTATGTTTGCTCACTTTATTCACCAAGCGCCAGTTTATAGATTATACGCTTCGTGGGCTGTCTGCTTATGCTTGGCCTTCTCTTGCTCTTAATCTGGGGTTTGGTCGTCAGTCATTTGCGGTTTGCAACAAAACATAATCAGGCTTATCGGTCATTGTATGCGGTGCGTTTGGCGTTCTTTGATGGTATTGATTTAACGACCTAACCACAGTCAGAGAGTCGGTAAATCCTAGACACCAAGAGTGTTTCTCTTTTGATTTATTGATCCGGAAATAATCCCGGTAGCCAGCTTGACGCTAGAGTTGCTGGAAACGCCAGTCGAACTGGAGCACGACTCGTCTCTGAGACAATAACACCTTTTTCGGCTAATCCGGAAATGACTCGCCTAGCGCCAGCAGGGCTGAGACCAAGCATTACAGCTATATCACCACGAGGAAGTTCGCCTGATGTGAGTAGTGATTCTAAAACGATTGTAGTTCGTGGAGGCAATGATTTTTTCGATATTTCTTCATTGGCCCATGTTATTACACGTTTGCGTAGTTGATCTGGTCGTACAAGAGACCTCATGAATTTTACTTGATCAATGCAAGTCTCCAAAAAAAATCGGGTAAATCCGGCAAGCGACGATTCGCTTAATGCTCCTCGGCCGTCAAGGTCTCCACGACGTTCATGGTCACAGTTTGCCAAATGCCTTTTGTACTCTTCTTGCTGCCTTGCTAGGCCTCTTGCAATCGACCAAATACCGCCGGTATCTAATACTTGTAGCAGAGATGCATAAGACATTAAGCGCGCAACGCGGCCATTGCCGTCCAAGAAAGGGTGAATCCAAAGCAGTCTATGGTGTGCTGCAGCGGAGGCAAGGATTGTCCCTGATTTGCCTAGAGTGCAATAAGTTTGCTCATATTTCTGCATAAAACGTGGCACTGCTCCAGGACTTATCGCAAGGTGATTGCCTACTTTCACATCATGAATGCGAAGGTCACCTGGAATAATTTGAATTTTTTGTTCTGTTGTTGGGTCGATGGTCCATTGAAGTTGTTCTGGCAACAACTCATAAAATTTTCTATGAATCTCCTGCAAATTTTGGAGGGACATAGCCGAGCCGACCATTCCGCCCTCGTCAATCCAGCTTTGAACCGTGATGTGCGCTTCTGCTTCGAGTTGCAGATTTCTTTTCTCAGGGTCATCACTGTAATCTTTCTTTCTGGCCTTTTCTATATCTATTGGGTGTGTGTCGTGGCCCTCGATAAGATTGCTGTAATAGCAATTCATCGACCGCACCAAAATAGCCAATGCAGCCACAAAATTAACTGGCATACTGCTTTTGAAGCTGGATGATTCGGAGACCAATTCGATCACTAAATCATTCAGATCAGCCTGTTCACGGCCAAGCGCTAGAATTAACGGCTCCATTTCGCTTGGTGTCTCATTGCGATCCAAAATTGTTTTCATAAGCGGTTTCTTGAGCGTTTTTTTGAGCGGTTTATTATTGGGTTCTAGAGATGCCATTATTTAATAATATCAGGCTTTTGAGGTATATTGTCATGGTAGGTTGGAATCGAAATTGAGCGGTTTCTTGAGCGGTTTGCTGAGCGGTTTTTTGAGGGTTGACCTTCGATATTTGAGAGTGAACTCGCCGGGAGCCCAAAACGCTTTTCTGTGTTGGCTTTCGGGGTTTTGTTGACTTTGACCAGTTTTACCGCTAGGCTTTTAGCCTAGCGGTAAAACTGGTCAAACTTAGTAAAGTAGTAATTCTCGCATGAATACTTAATTTGAGAAGAATTCATGCGATTTAAGGCTTTATCGCTAACCATTATTTTGTTGGCTATTTACCCCAACGATTGTAGTACTTAATGGTACTGAATTGGTGAGCTCCTGAAAGAAATGAAGGCTTTTACGGCATCCTTACCCAGCCTGGTTTGCCGGTAAATGGGTTTATATTGCCCTGGGTGCTGAAGTTGTCGATGAGGGTACCGTTTGCCTTCGTGCGCCAATATCCTTGCACCCAGGCGCCGTCTATAGCCCTCCGGTGAGGGTAGTTGACCCACTCTATATCCGGATTTGTATTTCCTGACGAACTGCTGTTCATTGAATTGTTCAGCGCGACTAGTCCAACGATCATTCCGCCAGCTGCAGCAAGAGCTGCCAATATGAGCAGTGTGCTTTTTATGCGTCTTCGAGTCTGGCCGTCGCTTTTCTGACCGTTGCCATTTTGATCGTTACTATTCTGATTGTTTGCTTGGTGCGGTGGTGGAAGGCTGATGAATTCACCAGTTACTGCTAGATCGTCTTGGCCAGTTGGAAGTTCGGGTAGATAGTTGATCGCTCGAAGAGCTGTAACTGGCAGTAGTCGCAAGTCGTAGTCTTCGTCTTCGCTGACTGCGTATTCTTCCGCTTTCGGAATAACTATTTTCCCGTGAGACAGAACAAGAAATTCGACTTGAATTGTTTGCCCGCAATGGGGATCGATAAGGAGCCACTCTGCTTCAATGCGTTCTCGCATTTTCTTGTGATATGGCTTTAAAACTTTGTCTAGATTGCGATTGGGATTTTGAAAATCGAGTGAGACGCATTTGGCGGCGACAGTTTGCGTTGCAATCGCGAACGCGAGAAAGACAGCAAGAGCAATTCTAACCAATCGGAAAGCTTGTTCTGGCATGATGTTTCTCCGCGCAACCGATGGTTGATTTTAGCAGTAGAAATGGGAGCTACGTGTCCAGAAGAAACGGTGATTATGAGACGTCTGATCAACGTCAGCAAAGAGGTGCTAAATACGGTGCGCTGACTCTTGCTTAATGGCTTTATGGGGCAAGGTCGCAGTATCTGGACGGTTCTTCCGGCACCGTAGATCTTAAATGCGGATTTATGTATTGCTTGTAGAGCCTGCTATCTTTTGAAGACAGCAATTGCACACACATATTATCCGTAACGTTTGCTTCGAGTGATTTTAGTTCAGATGGAGTAAGCAAGCTAAGAAAGGCTTGATATATCTTGTCTATAGGCTGGACAGTGCATTCTCTTTTTTCGGAAAGAGGATGAAATTTTACGTCACCAAGAACAAGATAAAAGAATTGTCCTCCCAGATTGCGCTTTAAAAAATCTGTTACTGGCGGGGTATTGTCAAAGGCTGGCTTTATATCGATATCGGTGTATACGTCAACGTTAATTCGCTTTCCAGCGCGTTCAGCGGAGAAAAGAACATCTTTAGCGAAATACTTTCTTGGACCGCTTCGCAAACCAGTAAAAACGCTATCGCAAATATATGGCTTGTTAAATCCGGAACCAATCAGCCAGTTCTCAAATTGGCCATTTGGCACACAGTTTATTAGGGCCACAGGGGTAATTAGTTTCGAGCTATCCGACATAGCGTTATATCTTTTGACGTCGAGTTCCTTGAAAGACAATTCTCTTACATTGCCGTGCCGCGCTCCAACGACGACACTGGAAGACCACACATATTTATCCAGCTGAAGCTTCAATTTTTGATAGGCAGGATCATTCTCGGACTCTATGTCATGCAAGTCTTGCTCTATATTCTTGAACGACTGCCAAAACTCGCTGGACGTAGAAGATGCCTTTTTAATTTCAGCATTTGTGATTGCGTCCAACGTAAAGGCCCAGCCCATAACCAAAGTAAATGGAGTGACCAAAGTGCAAATTGCAAATACTGGGACTGCTATTAGCCAGGAGTATTTGGGAGGAGGACGTTTCTTCGTGGCCCAGAACTCACGAAGGCAGAGGACAGCAATTGCCGCGCAGCCTAAGCCAACAAAAGGTGCCAAGAATATCGAAAAAATAATTGGGAGTATGAAATCCATGGCAGCTCCAAGCCTCTGGCTTAAGCATAGCTCAATGCAGTTAGAGCAGCCAGACCTTGATAGTATCCCATCTCAAAACTATGAGTTGCGCAGATTCATTTGTCAATCCTCTTGAAGTGTTGGCCGCCCTTATTGGAGGGTAGGGGAAAGTGCTAACCTCTAACAGTGATGTGCGCTTATAGTAGTGTCATGCTTTCTGAAGTTTGGTCAAATTGGCAATCAGCTGGAGTGTGTGGTGCTAAATAAGCTGTTTCGCTCAATCAAATCCGCCTGTATCTGCCTTGGTGCTATGGTCGTCGCGCCGCTTTCTTCACAAGCAGCCCCCGCCACCGCCGACACTATTTTGCGCTGGTTGCCGCCAGGTACAGTTGAAATACGCTGCATCAATGGGCCGGTTCATGGTGCAAAAGGCGACGGCGCTGAGCCGTCCGATCCCCTCTCGGGTTCTCTCCTGGAATTTATGCAAGGTTCTGCAGGTGGCAACATAAGTCAGTTTCTCGCTGATAGTAGCAGCCCAACCCGAAGCGCCATAAGTGGCAAGACTATTTCCACTAGTGTGCGCGGATCGCAAGTTCTAGAGCTTACAGCTGCCGACATGAAAAGTTATTCGGCCGTAGACCCAAAGATGAAAATTGACTGCTGGCCTGATGTAGATATTGTCGAGTTTAAGGAGCCTATCAAAAAAGTGCTTTCCGCAGACTTGCTTTCGCGACCGCTGAAGCATTACATGTTGGGTGCCAATCAAGTTTGGGAGGCGCAATCGCCCACATTCCCTCGCAATTTGCACCTTTACCTTGCTATTCCAGATGACCACACCGTGATGATCAGCAGTTCTACGAGCCCGGCGTTATTGCTGGCCGCTTTGCAGAGAATGAAGGTGCGGGCTACTACCTGTGTCATTCCAGCCGATCATGTTGGATGGAGCTATGTAGACAGGCAAAGTGATTACTGGTTTTTTAATGCCTATCCGGCAGCTAATAAGAATCTCGGCTCATCGGCAGAGCCGCGCGGTTTAGATGATTTCGCCAAATCTGGACTGGCTGTGGTGGCACAATATCGTCCGGCGAAAACTGCGGCATTTCAGTTCGTCTATGTCTCGAATAGCTCAAATGCTCTAGCTCTCTTGAAAGAGCGATTGGATATCAATCTTATAACGTCGCGCATGCGATTTGCCCCAAGAGGTAGCAAGATTATTCCATTCGACTATCTACCGACTAGAGGTATAGAGCTAGATCTTACCCTAGTAAACGCAGCGCTTTGTTCAATGGTCGGGCACGAAGTTGATTAGATACAATGTCCATTTGACTGAATTCTCGCGACAAATGTCGCAGAGACGTTCGCGATATGTATCCTGTTTCTGGTCACGGCTCATGGGGAGTGCCACGGTAATGGGGGTGCACCGAATGTGATACCGTGGTAGTGTATTGATGCGAGAGTCTGATAAGGAACATTATGCTCATTCACCATTGGTCGAGGCTAGAATCGCCCACTGTGTCGAGGTTTTCAGACCTGAATTTTTAAGCGTTCGAGTTGGGAGGCCTATGTTGATAGGCTTGCTCGGGAGTTCACAATGGTCAAGATAGAGTTTGCCGTTGCGGCTCTATTTGGGTTGAGTGCCTGGCAAGAAGGTATTGTGAAATGAGATCGGCTTGTTCTAAGTTGCCAGCGTACTTAGCTAGCTTAATCAGAAAAGTGATCTCATTGTCTGTTTTGTTTTCCAGCATTGCAATGCTAAAGTCAGCAGATTCCAACAATTTCTGATCACGAATCATATCTTTGGGGTTAACCTCAACAAACGAGTAACGCGTGCTCGGCGATTTAAAAACATTTAGAGGCCCCAAACAAACTATGGGTACAGTCGAATAGGCTGCTGCCATAGTGAGGAAGAAAGCGACACCAGCAGGGTTCAAAATAGA
>JAGOSY010000057.1 GCA_018062085.1 bacterium
GCCTAAATAGATTATTGTGCCTGATAGATTCTACTAGTTATCAGTAAAAAGAACGAGGAAATTCGTGGAACAAGAGCCGAAACCAAAGTCTAAGAACTCTATACTTGGCGGCTTGGCAGTGCTTGGCATCGCTTTGGTGAAGTTCAAAGTTTTTATATTTATGATGTTAAAGCAAGGCCTGTCCATGTTTATCATGATTGGCATCTACGCTATGTTCTTTGGCCCGATATATGCGTTGATAGTAGTAGCGCTGATTTTAATTCATGAGGGCGGTCACTATATTTTCATGAAGTTCTTTGGACTCGACCCAAAACTTCCAGTCTTCATTCCATTTTTTGGAGCCTTTGTGGCAATGGAAAAACTGCCGCCAGATCAAGCTGTGGATGCCTGGGTTTCGCTAGCTGGGCCGCTGGTGGGTGGGGTGACGTCGGTTATTATTTTCTATCTTGGGGCGCAGATGAGTAGTGGGCTGATGATGGCCGCTGGTTCTACAGGCTGTTTCTTTAATTTATTGCAGTTGATACCAGCCAAACCATTCGACGGCGGCTTTGTCATTAATGCCATTGCCAAATGGGTTTTGATTCCTGGTGCGGCAATGGTTTTTGTAGCTGCATATTTGTTGCAATCTCCTTTGTTCTTCATCCTTGGTTTATTTTCTGCCTTTAGTGCCTATCGATCGTTTACTGGACAGGTCAGTGAGCGTGATTTGATTAAACCAGCTACTGGGCTCGAGAAAGTGATGATTGGAGTGGCCTATTTCACCCTGGCTGGAACTCTTGGTTATATCTATGCCCTGTCAAGCGATCAGCTGGTTTCATTTTTGCCCGCAAACAAGACCTAGCCCTTGATTTGGTCGCTATGGTGGTTCCACCATCGACAAAGGTCTCTAATTTTTGTTCAATAACTGCATAGATGAGCGCTGGCTCTTTCATGGCAATGGCGAGCAAAAAGACAGGTATCCGAGTTGAAGTCACCCGAAGGCTCTATTGAACAATCTTTCCGCGACGGCGGATCAGATAAGGGTGTCGACAAAAACTTCGACAAAATTTTAGACAAGACCACAAATACCTTTGCCGCCCCTGAGATTGCTTTATTTAACATGAATACAGCGGCCAAGCGTCTAGAGGTTAGTCGCCCAGTCGAAGGAACTCGTCCAAGTGAAATCGCTCGCCCACTTGATGTTGTTCGCCCAGTCGAAGGAACTCGTCCAAGTGAAATCGCCCGCCCACTTGATGCCACTCGTTCAGTTGATGCTACTCGTTCAGTCGATGCCGTTAATGCCGTTGCCGCCGCTCGCGCCGAAGCACAAAGCCGAGCTGAAGCCAATCGGGCTGAAGCTGTTCGTCGTTCTGAAGCAATGCGGGCCGAAGCCATTCGCACTGAGGCAGTTCGAACCGAAGCCCAACGTCGGGTAGAGGCTATTCGTAATCAGTCTACTCGCAACGATGCAATGCGCGCCGAAGCTCAACGTCGGGCCGAACTCAATCGTGCCGAAGCTATGCGTAACGATGCTATGCGGGCTGAAGCCCAGCGCCGAGCCGAGGCTGAGAGAGCTGAAGCCATGCGCCGTGCTGAAGCAAAAAAAGCACCAGCAGCACTGGCTGGAGCTAAACACGCTGATTCTGCTGACAAAACCCCAGGTGCTGTAGGAGCTTTAGCGTTTCTTGGTGTAATGGGTGCCAGTAAAGAATTGCAGGCCTTGAAGCAGAGCGATCCCGAAAAATACGGCAAGATGACTTTAGAACAAGTGCGTCAGCACAAACTTTCAGAAGAAGTTGGCAGCCGCGACAAAATGTCGTTCATGGGTCTTGCTATGTGCAATCCGTTTTTCTTGATGGCTTTAGGAGCCACTTTTGCTGTGATGGATGATATCAAAGCCAGTCGTGAAGCAAAGCTAAATAAAAACAACGGTGTTAATGCCAGTGACGCTGTTAACGGCAAGGCTGGCGGTATGAGACGAGCCATTAAAGGCGAAACAATTGAAGAAACAAAAGCTAAGCAAGATGCTTTGCGGCCTAAATCGCTCACACCAGAAGGCGCTAAATTGCTCGGTCTTGATAAAAACAAGGGAGCTGCCGGCGACAGCAGTGATTCGGGCTATTTGAAATTTGGCTTGAAGAAGTCCAGTGATGCTCCTAAAGAACAGTCTAAACCGGCTGTCCGCGATAATAACAACCATGGCGACAAAGGCAAACAGCCACTGTTTGCTGGTGCTGAAAGTAGTTGGCAGGAAAGAGCTGCTGCTCGTTCATTGAAAAATTGGATCGTGACTGACAAATTGATCAAGAAAAAACAGGCACTTGGTGATCAAATGGAGCGCATCAACGGTCGCGCTCAGTATAGTGAAGTAGCAAGCCTGGCAGCCAAAATTCAACTTGTTGACAAGGCTCTGAAGCAACAAGCACACTAGCAAAAGTGACTCTTGGTTGGAGCGTAGATGGTTAACTGCGATTGACTTTGGTCTCGGTTCAGAGGCTGTTGGTCGGCAACTTGCGGGAGCAAAACCGCTCTTTAGTAGTGACGGAAAGGGTAGTCTCGTATTGTCTGCTTCGCAGGCAGAAAAAGATTTCGATCTCAGTCAGGAGACTGGCAAGTATTTAATCGGCGGGGCGGCTATAGCACTTTCTGCCACTCTTTTATTGCGCGGTCGGGTAGGCAAATTGTTTCAATGAACTGCAAGCGACTGCGGAGCACAATATGAAAGGACTGCTGGCTAGGGTGGAGCAAGCCGGTGAAAGCATGCCACGATTAGCTTTTCATGGTGGTCCACCTGAGATAGCCAAGATTGTGCAAGATTTCTATTTGCACGACAAAGACTATGAAATGCCTTTGTACGTTGCTTCGCCAATGAAAAGGGCCGAGGATGCCAATTCTCGATTGGCTGATGTGATGTCGTCATTTAACACGCTAGCGGCTATGCTGGTACTCCGGCCACCGGTAAGCTTTTTGCCTTTGATGCTAGCGGGGCTGAGATGTCATGCATGTACACTTCCTGACTATTTGAAACGGCTGCCTTATCTTGAACAGTTAGAGACACAGCGCCAAGCCCATGCGCTTTTGCAGGCTATTGGACTTTAGTTCTTTCTCTGTTTAGCCTTCAGAAGATGGTGGAATCGTGGCATCTTCAATAGAGAGTGGGATGAGAGTCTTTAGATTTGGGCGCCTAGGTTCATAGGCGTGGCGCAGTAATATTTTACGCAAGGACTCCGGCGAAATTGGTTTGACTAGATAGTCGTTCAAGTGAATTCCCGCCGCTTTGCTCTGCTCGTCATCGGGCTCGTGATCAGCAATGCCGATGATTGGAGTTTGTGACGTCTGCTCTAGATCTACCTCTTTGATGGCTTTGGCGCAAATGTAGCCATCCATGTCTGGTAGGTTAAGGCTCAGCAATATGACTGCGAATCGAGTCTGTTTTACAACTTCAAGTGCTGCTTCTGCTGATGAGACTATCTGCGGACGGTAATCAAACTTGTCTAGCAGATGATTAAACACTTGCTGGTCACTGCGATTATTTTCGACTACGAGAATTAGAGGTGCTGGCATAACTAGATTGATTGCCTGAACTGCGGTCAAAATTTAATGGGAAGAAGGCGAGACCTTCCTATGAATTGCAATCTAGCACAAATGTTAGTGCTCGGGAATATAGTTGGGGGCTAACTAATTGGTTACAACTAATCTTTTGACATCCTCCTAATTTGCTATCACTAGTGTTTTATTATTATATGCCGTAATAGAGTGAATTTTTTAAAAATGCCGTATGAGGCTGTGGCTCTTGGTGAGGCAAGGGAAGCGGAGCTATCTAATAATGAAGCTACTTGGCGCAATGGTGAACCGCTCTGGAAGCTGGTAGCTTTCTAGCACCCAGAGCAATCTAGTGTGAGTTTGAGACTTGTCAGTCTTCGGAACGGTAGGCCGCCTGCGCCAGCTTTTCAAGCTTGCTGAGGTCGTCCCACAGCTTCTTGTTCGGACCGTCTTTCATCCCTTCTACCAGGCGCAGAACGCGGCGAGCAGAGGCGGAGAACTGTTTGTTCTGAAGCGCGTGACCATCTTGGACGAGAGCTCGACAGACAGAGGCCGCTGCAATCAGGCTTTCATTGACGGCCATGAGAGCTTCGACAGCGCGACGGCTATCTTGCATGGCGGCGGCGGCGTGTTTGTTTGTCGTTTTGACTGATCTCGAAGTCATATTCGCATCCCTTTTCTTTTTCGCGAATTGTTGTTTGCCGTGGACTTTTGAGGCGAAGTCCACTCAGATGGAGTGCGCAGGCCAATATTCACTACTTCATCAGCAGGAATTTTTTGGCCTACGCTTGCTTTGTGGAACAGTTATAAGGTCAACTCAAAGTCTGAAGCTGAGCGCCTGAGGCCAAAGGCGGATGCCTTAGGCGGCGAACTGTTCGACGCAGATCATCTGCGTGGAGGGGCCATGGCCGGTCAGGGCCAGAGTGGCGATGCAGCGGCGATTCTGGCCGTCGACGAATTCAGCCTGGCGCAGAATCTTGCTGTTGTCTCCATCGAGCACCAGGGTCTTCAGGTCGATGCCCTCGGGGGAGGTGTAGGAGAAGGCGGCGCGGACGGTGTCTTCGATGTGAACATCGTCGACGAGCGTGACAAGCACCTGGTCACCAACCTTGAGAATGGCAGAAGCTGCATCGGCGGCCTGGTCGATGGTGATGAAATCCTGGCCGATGCCGTCGCCGTCATCGAAACGAACCACGAAGGCGCTGCGATTGTTGTCGACGGTGCCGACCACGGGGCAGTTCGCCTGGCGGAAAGCGGGACGGAAATAGTCATCGCGGCGAACCAGAGAACCGAGGCGCTCTTCGACCTTGATGTTGGCGAGATGAGCGGCGGAAGCGACGGCGGCAGTGGCGACAGAGCGGAATTGCATGGTCATGTAGTACTTCTCCGAGCTAGCAAACTCTATGGTCTGCGGTTGATTTCTCTTTTCGCTTCAGGCAATCGTAAATGTCACTGGCTGTATTTCTCTGACTAACTTTCCCTGACCGAGCGAGAGCGGCACAGAACTTGAGACAAAGTCACAAGAGCAGGGTAGTTGTAGCGGGAAATATTGTTGTTTTGGTTGTTGTTGGCCAGAGGATTGAGAGAAGGAAAAGATATCTCTAGAATGAGGAGTTCAGAGGCTGAACACAATAGCCTTGTGAACAAGTGATAAAACGCAATAAATAAAAGATATTCGTGTAGCTGCGCGAACCTGAGAAGTAAGGCTCTGTTTGCGTTTTCGCTTTGCGAGTTGATTCCATTTTTGCTGCAACTATTAGCAGAGCATAGATTGGCATGCCACTGCCGAACTTTTTTGCACCATCCAATCTGAGCGTATTACAATAGCAAGTAGCATGCAGATCTATCTGAAAAGCGCTTATTATGGCTTTGATAGTTGTGGGCATTTGAGGGCTGAGTGATTTTACGGACAGCTGTGATCAATGCAATTCTGCTGACGACGATTTCTACTCGTTGTTCCGGCACTCCGCTGAGTGAGACCGTCGGTTCGCGAGCAAGTAGCCAATACCAGTCGCAGTCTTATGCTGGACTAACTACTGAAAAGCAAATAGCTTTTTTCAACAGCAACAACTTTCAACAAGCAGCACAGACTGGATATGAAATCCTCCGACGGGAACCGCGCAATGCACTGGCTCGCTATTATTACGCTCAAACTCTCTATAAGCTCAATCGTAGTGCTGATGCAAAATCGCAATTTGCAGAGTGCTACAAAATCACTAGTGATCTAAAAATGAAGGCTAATTGCTATGACGCCTTGAAGGCGCTGGCAACAACGTCATCTTCCTCTACTTCCTCTACTTCCTCTGCCTCCTCTGCCTCTGCTTCACCCACTCCAGTTGAGCGTGGTATTGGAACCCCACAGAACGGCTTGGGAGCCTCTCAATCATCGGGGAATGGCTCCAGTTCAAGTAGTTCGCAGGCCGACGTGCCCACAAGTGATCCTGCTTTGATTTCGCGTAAGTTGCAAATCATGACCGAGGGCTCAGCCAACATCGAACATAAGCGCAGGCAGATGTTAATTGATGTTGACAGAGCTAAAGAAAGGGCTGCTGAGCATATGAATGGTATCGAGCGCTTCTATCGGCGGCCGATTATGTCCAACTACCAAATCATTCGCTGGGAGCAGTATGAAAATCCCCAATATCCCATTGAGCTTGAGCGCTCGCAACGAGAATTGAAAATCAAGATAGAAGATCTCAATTCTGAATTCAATCGCCGCGAAGCTGAAATATTGGCCGACTGCAAAGCGAGGGCGGCCGTTTACGACCAAGTTTCAGCGGGCTTAAAGAGTCAGCAGAAGATTGGAACGAGCCAAATACAGCTCACTCCGCAACACAGCAACGGTTTTGTTCGACACTATGTTAATTACGATGGCAACGACCCAGTCAGTTTGAAAGCAAGACAGGGAGAGCTCACCAACACTGAGCCAGTCTTGAAATCCAGGCCAGCGACCAAATCTAAAGCTGCAACGAGGACGAGCAAGCCTTGAGTAAGATCCCACAAGATACTTTGAGGGCTATGTGCTTTTTGGCTCTAGTAGCGCTTTTCGTTTGTCAGTCTGCTTACGCTGCGAAGAATGGGCCGGCAACTGCGTCCTCAAATAAAAAAGTCACTCTGCAAGGTGGAATTGATCAAGTTGATTTTGCTCTCAAATCTTCGGGAATAACTCTCGATGACGTTAAGCTGCCAGCCCTTGTCGGTAATGTGCGACTGGGTTCACCGGCTTATTACGGCGGACTTGCAGAAGGAGATAAAGTTCTCTCTGCTGCTATCGTCGAGAACAAACTAAATCTCTTGTTCGAGCGCAAAGGCAAGCGCTTTTCTCTAAGCGTGCATACTAGTCCGGCTGATTTTGGCCGATTTGTTAAAGGCGTTCCCGTTAAAGATGCTCCGGCGAGAGATGTTCCTGCAAAAGATTTAGCAGGCAATGGCAAACTTGCAGATCCGCCATTGGTGCCAGGTACTCCATTAACTGATGAGCAAAAACTGAAGGAGTTGGCCAAACACGATCTCGTCATTCTCATTGATACATCAGGCTCTATGGCAGAGCCTATCCCATCGTTGCGTAAATCAAAGTGGCAATGGTGTGCCCGATTTCTTGCTAATTTTTCTGAGCGTACAAAAGACGCTTTGGCAGGGCGAGGTCTGACAATCATTCCCTTCAACAGTAGCTATACAATAATGCGTGGCTGTTCTACTGATCAGGTCAACAATCTATTTGCCACGACAGCCCCCAATGGTGGCACTGATTTTGCCTCACCTTTGCAAGAAGTGCTTGCCGGCTATCTTGCTTCTGGTCGGCAGCGGCCGCTCATGATTGCTGTTTTTACTGATGGAATTCCTAGTTATGGACCAAGAGTAGAACAGGTGTTAATCAATGCCACCAAACAATTACGTTCGGCGAGAGAAGTAAAGCTGACTTTTCTTGCGATTGGAGAAGACTACAATGGGGCCAGTTTGCTTAAGTATCTCGATGACTTTCTTGTACATGATGGTGCTCACTTTGATGTGGTGCAAACAGTCGCTTTTGAGCAGCTCCAGAAAAGCAATTTAGTTGATGCTCTGACGCTCGTTTTAGAGCATAAGTCAGAGAGCCAAGGCGGCATCAACAGTGAGATCGCTAAATTGAGAGAGCAGATTGAAAATCAGCGCCTTGAAGCTGAGAAACTGGAAGCAGGGAAACAGGAGGCCGGGAAAATAGAAGGTCAGGGCAAAGCAAATCCTATACAGGTTCAAAGATAGAACTCCCATTTAGCTTTTGCTTCTACTCATTGCATCTAACCCGTGCATCTCATTCTTGCATCTTATATTGCATCTAATTCTTGTATCTAGATCTTGTATCTAATTCTTCCACGTGCCATCAGTGCTAATTTCTCTACCTGCGGCACGCTGAAAGGCAGCTTTGAAAGTGCCTTGGGTTGTGCTGAAAAGCGAAAATGCACTGATGAGAAACCAGACAGCAAGAATATAGAGTGTATTCTCTCTGAACCATTTGATTTGAAAGAAAGGCAGGAAGCTAGCGAGAAATGTAACTGCCCAAAGGAGAACCAGGAAATCACCTGAAATCAACTGATAGAGCGGATGCCCGAATCGCAAGGTGATTTGATTAGTCACCAGTAGAATAAGTGCGTAGAGATTCAACCAGACGATTGGATAAATCCACATGAGAAAAGCCAGCATGACATGCAGCAATACTTGCCGTCGTTGGCAGCTGGCTACCACTGTGGCTGTTGTTTCACTCGTGGTCGGGGTTTCTTCCAGATCAACACCTGCTCGGTATTTACAAAACCAATGTTTGGATCAACATAACCAATTTACCATCTATTTTGATGGGGCAATGTGCGGGGCGGCCCTGAGCGGATTGAGATTGAAATTGAGATTGGCTTTGTCATCTCGTACAATCATCATAACTAGCACCTAAAGCGGTCTCTGCGCATTGAGTTACTTAACAAATATGTCCCCATCTACAGTCTCAGGCCGCTCCCTCAGCCTTTGCTTTCTTATTCCTATTTTCGGGCTTGGCGCTGGAATTGTTAGTGCATCGGCCGCAGAGCGAATGCCCTTTGCTGAGCATCAAGCGAATTTGGCCACGAATCAAGCGACTTTGGCCGCGAATCAAGTGACTTTGACAAGCAATCAAGTTTACGTTCCTGGAAGCAGAAACCGTCTACAAAGGCTCGACATTTATGCTCCGGCCGCTCAAGTCAAGCCACAGCCGCCTACGGAGCCGCCCGCTCAGCTTGGCGCAAAGCCGCCTGCGAACCTGGCCAAGCCCGCAACAAGGCTCCCAGTAAAGGTCCCAGTAAAGGTCCCTGTAAAGCTGCCTGTGATTGTCTATATCCACGGTGGTAGCTTCTGTCTTGGTGACAAAGTTACTTCGGTTGGCGCTATGCCCCAAGTATTCACGGGTAAGGGTTTTGTCTTTGTTAGCATTGACTATTGCCTCTCCCCTGCCGCTCATTTTCCCGCTCATGTGCAAGACGTAGCTAGTGCAATAACCTGGGTTCATAGTTCAATTGCTAGATACGGCGGAGACCCAAACAGAATATTTTTACTTGGTCATTCCGCTGGCGCACAGCTGGCAGCGCTTGTCTCTTGCGACGAACGCTATTTGCGCCGGCATGGCTTGGGTTTAAAGACAGTATCTGGTGTGGTTCTTCTTGATGGCGGCGCTTTTGATGTTACTGCCGCTCTGCTCACCGATAAGCGGCGGCCTATTCACTCTCCGACATTTGGCAGTAATCCGGCCACTTGGCGGCAAGCGTCGCCAGTAAGTCATGTCCAGGCTGGCAAAAATATTCCGCCATTTTTGATTTACTATTTACCCCTGACGCTCCAAAGTACCGAGCAGAACTCCAAGCTGATTAGGGCACTGCGTCAGGCAAGCGTTCCAGTTGATGTGCATGTGATAGAGAACAAGAATCACCGCCAAATCAATGAAGATTTGGGTAACCCAGATGACCCTGAAGGAGAGCAGATAGTGCGTTTCTTCCATGGCCTATTCAAGGGCCTCTGACAGCGGCGGTTTTAGTTATTTCGTTTACTTTTTTTGCTGCAATTCTCGTTCTATTTTTTGCCACTTGGGACCAATCGCTTCTTTGGCTCGTGTAGAAAGCCAGTTCGGCATACAAGGTGCTAGTGCTATGAATTCTTCTAGCTCCGTTCGGCTAAGTGGTGCAATAGTTCTAGCTATCTCGGCTGCATCCGTCAGGTCTTTTCCGTTTTGCCAGAGACTGAGCACAATTGCTCCGATTTCGCTGCTTATCAGTTGCAGCTTCTTAGCGCTCACTTTTTTGATGTAGATGTATTTTCCCTCATAGCGAAATCGTGTGCTGTTGTCGAGTGTGCAGAAAGTCCCTTTATGCTCGAGGTCGCTGGTAGCGGTGCTCGTATCGTTTTCATGATCTTTGCAAAATGAAACTTGTACGGTTTTCGCTTTGTTCTCCGTCTTTGCTTTTACTATATCGAGGTTCGTATACAAGGCTTTTCTAGTCTGGGATTCGACAAACATTCCGGAGGTTAGTCTTTCTAAAGTGCCACGATGTACTAGCCTTGTTAAAGCTTGATCTATTGTATTTCTTGCATGCCTATTTGAGCTAGAACTCAAAATTTGAGCTGTACTGAACAGCTGCCCAGGTGGCAGAGAGGCAATGAATCTCTTAATTTCGCTGTTGCATGTTTTCATTAGTGTTTCACCTCGGTCCTCGTTCGTTTGGTTCATATAAAGACGTCAGTCGTTCATAAAAAGTTCAAAGATTCATCAGCCTGCTCCCTATTCTTGCTTTCCGAAACTGTCAGATTTTTTTAAGAAAATATGACAGTTTCGGCAGTGCATAAAAGCAATGGCTACCGAGTTTTTGATAGACATGAT
>JAGOSY010000058.1 GCA_018062085.1 bacterium
CTTATCGGGCATTGTTTGCTAATGGCAATTCACAAGCGCAATTGTTGGCGATTAAGGCCGAAACTCTCTATCGCATGGGACGGAAGGCTGAGGCCGTGGCCACTTTAGAAGAAGCGCTGACGGCTAAGACCAGTGGTTTTAAGGCTAAGCTGCAATTGGTGCGCTATCTGGCCGAGGATGGTGAAAATAAGAAAGCTCAAGCCATTCTCGATGAAATTTTAGAAAAGCACAAAGATGTGCTGCTGCCACGGGTGTATACCGAAGCTCTATTAGTAGCTGACGACGAGAAAGCCGTACCGGCCACCTATGAAAAGTATTTACAAGTTTTGGACGAAGAGGCTTTTGGCTCTGAGCCAGCTTGGCCGCCCGGTGGCGAAAAACCGATTATGGAGATGTGGAAGCGTGACGATTTGACCTTCTTGGCCGAACGGTTATTGTTGAAGAAAGGCGGCAAAGGCAATCCGCGTTGAACCGATATCGCTTTGGCGCATTGACTAATTCGGATCCGAGCTGAACCAATGTCGGTCTGACTAATTCGGCTCCAAGCTGAACCAGTTGGAGGCGGTGTAAGTTCTTTAGCCGAGGTTAAGGCACTAGTTTAAAAGCCATTTATATACATAATGCTGCGGATCTGGCCTGAAAAGGTCCGCTCCTTGACAAATGTAGTAACATTAGGCTGTTCAGAGAATGTCCAGCAGTTTTCTTCGAGTACCTGAAATTTTGGTCGAGCAAAAGATTAGTCGTCGCCTAGTTAGCGCAGCATGTCTGGCGGCTGTACTTGTGGCGGTCATCGATTTAACTTCCGCTCTCACCCATCCACTGGCAGCAATCAATACGGTAAATACAGATAAAGCTGAGCCCTACAATGCTGTGACCGCTGTTAAGCGGGCCATGCAGCAAGACATACATGAGCAAGAGCAAAGAGGAAAATCCGACGACGCCACTACTGATGGTGCTAGCCGGCCGGTTCTCTTGCTTGGTTCGTCGCTTGTAGTGGCACCAGCTTTGCAATGTGAAGCAATCTATACAGGCAAAGAGTTCAAGCGCTTTCATCAAAGAAGGCTAACCAGCTTTGAGAGTTATTTAGAGAATTCGTTAGTAAAGGAAACTGGTTCTAGGTCTCAATCTCCATCTGAAGTTAAGTCTAGTTCTGTGCGGAGCTATTGTCTGGCTATGGGTGGGCAAATGGCTTCTGACGCTCTTCTTGTGGCAAAGGAAGTACTGCCAGCTTCATCTGCTGCCACGGCCGGAACATCAATTGTCTACGGCATTGCCCCTCGCGATTTTCAAGATAATCTCTTTCCGCGAATAGACGCCAGTCCGATTTTTAGAATCTTCGCTCAGGCTAGCGATCTACCCCAACTGTTTGATAGCGAGCCGACGATGACAGCGGTGGACCGTACCTCAGCTTGTGGTGAGCGAATTTCGAGCCTTTATCGCTACCGCAGCGATTGGCAAAACCTATTTGCTATTAGAGCAAAGCGCACAATTGAGAAATGTCTGCCCTTTGTCGTCTTTGACAAGTATTACGATACGCTGGCCTTGAAGCCCCAGAAGAAGGGCTTGCTTCCTGGTGAAGCTATTGGCACACCAATGGTGGTGCCCAATAGCGCCGTTGATCACGCCGACTGGCAGACCACTTTAGATGAGTATAAGAGGCGCTATAACCCAGTGCAAGTGGCTAGGGCTGAAGCTCAGTTCGATTATTTTGAGAAGCTTTTGCACCTTTGCCAAGAGCGCAGAGTCAATTTGATGGTAGTTAATATGCCTTTGTCGCAAGATAACATGAAGTCTTTGCCGAAGGGCTTTTACAAGCAATATCTTGCCCGTGCAGACGAACTTTGCAGTCAGTATGGTGTGGAGTTTGTTGACCTCAATCAGGGGGCCTGGACAAGCAATAGCAACTTTGTTGACTCTGTGCACTTGAAACCCGAAAGCAGCCAAGCTTTCATGCAAAAACTGGCACAACTGACAGCGGCTTCTAATTTGTCACTGGCCCTTAAGCGCAGCCCAGGTGCTCTTTAGTCATTGCTTAGATGAGCTTGCGCCGTACTGGTAGATTCGATATTAGCCAGACCCCAGCGGGCAAATTCTTTTAGTATTGGTGCAGTGCTCATGCCTTTCTCGGTGGCCGTATAAGCCATGCGATAGCGGTGGCTACTGTATGGCGCCTTGGTTATGAGTTCGGCCTTCTCTAGCTTGTGCAGACGGTCGGTGAGAATGTTCGTGGCAATCTTTTCTGGAGATTCAAAGAACTGTTCAAATCTACTTTTTTTTAAAATGACAATGTCACGCAGAACTAACAATGTCCACTTGTCGCCAAGTAAATCAAGTGTGCAAGCTATAGGACAGTCAGATCTTCTAATCATCACTGTCTCGTACTAGATTTGTCGGGCAGATCAAGGTTCATTCGTTTCTTGTATCGGGAGGGCTGCTTGGACAGCTTCGCATTTGATTCTAGCAGCCCTAATCTGGTGATTGCTTACGCCTTTCCATCAGTAAGCTGTTGAGCAAGCTGCGAACTGAGGTGTTGCTCGGGTCGAGTTCTAGGGCTCGGGCGGCAGCGTCAATTTCTCCTTCAAGATCATTGTGCATCATGGCATCGTGAACCATAATCATCCAAGCTTGAAGAAAATTCTGGTTGATCGACAGAGCACGGCGAGCACATTGCCCGGCGGACTCAGTATCATTTAACCGCATGTAGAGGGCTGCCATAGCGGTTTGGGCCCATTCAAATTTGGGATAGCGATTGGCCAGGTCGGTGAAAACTGTCAGGGCTTCGTGGGGGTTTTTAGAGCGCATCAAGACATCGCCTTGTTTGTACAAGTCGTTGCAGGCCGGCGGCACCGGGTATAGTGGCAAGTAGCTTTTCAGCATGACTCTTGCCTTTTTGCCGTTTCCTTGCTTGTCGCTACTAGCAGAGCCACTTAGCTTATCTATTTCTTGATAGATTTTGCGCGCTTTCTCTATGTTTAGACGGCTCATTTCCAGTTCAGCATTGCGGTATAGTTGATCGAAGTTTGGCCCGCTGGCAGCTGGCTTAGCTGTGCTCGAATTGGCATGGCTTGGCAGAACCAGTAACAATAGGCTCGCTAGCAAAATGGTGAACCGAGCAACTATTGCCATTGTCTTTGTGATTTCGTACTAACTGCTGGCTGATTCTCTTTAGTCTGATTGCCTCTCGGCTGATTACCTAGAACTGCTGTGATTTCACTGTTCTTAGCTAACTCTTGAGCCAGCACTGAAATTAGTCTGCCACCACCCCAGCGGTTTAAGTGCACAGTGTCAAGAAAATCATGGCTGCCGAAGCGCTGATCATCAAATAGATTGACAAAAGAACCACCGCAGGCCACTGTTTCACTTTGTAGATAGTTCTTGAACTGCGACCAAAATGCTTGAGGCAATATGTCGCGGTTGCTTTGCAAACTCGGCATGCCGACAACCACGACTTTGATATCTTCTTCTTTCAAGAAGGTAAGTAGTGCATGGAAGTAAGCCTTCTGCCCCTTTAGACAAGGAGGATTGGGGTTCTTATAGCGACGTACATATTCTCTGGTGTTGTCGATAAAGAGATATGGTGGCTCAGCTGGTATGCGCCATTGGCCTTGTCGCACATCACCAGCTGAGCCGGAGATAGCCTGCAAGACCTTAGTATTTACGGCTGTGCCATCTTTTGTAGTATTGGTGGCACTAGACTTAGGGTCTAAAACGCCCTTTGCTTCAGGGTTAGTGAATGTGGAAACATTGGCCAAACTTGGTGGTTCACTGCCTTTGAGAATAGTTGTTACTTGCTTCAGTGGCAGCCATTCTTTTAGGCGATAGTCCAGCAAGTTGAAGGGGCCGGCAAAGGAAACTGCTGCCAACTTGCTGACGTTGACATAAGGGCTGAGAAAGTAGAAGGCATCAGTAGAGCTTGCGGATGGCAAGGTATTGTCGAGAAAATCGCGGGGATTAACACCGATGATTACGGCTTTTGGTTTCTGTCCGCCTTTGAAAAGGGTGCGGGCAAGTAGATAGTGATCTGATACCATGGCTCCACCCATGGCCAAGTTGAATACCTCAGGTTGCTTGCCTGTGAGGTTCGCTAAAGCATCGCCTAGGCGAGTTACTTCTCTTTGATCGGTTGTATCTAGTGCTTCTTTGCGGTGTTCTGCTTCGGCTGAAAAAATAGCCGAACCCATTTGTGAGCTACCAAAAATAACCAGATCGGGGCTTGGTTTCTTTGCTAGAAAACTTCTAGTTACCCACCAGATCCAAGGGCCTTCTTGGCGGGCTTCATAGTTGGCTTGGCGCACTGATTGATTATCTAGAATTTTTTCGGCGTTTAGTTTACTTGCCTGAAAAAGGCCATAGAGAGCCACGTTAACCAGGGCAAATAGAGTAAGAGCTAGAGGGAATGCTGGTTTCTTACTCATATTACATCTCTGCGCCTCGGGTTTTGGCGCCGATTTTAGTTGAATTAGAATTTGAATTTTGACTTGGGTCTGAGGGCACATACTGAAGAGCCGGATCGACTGAATCGCCTAGTTTGCCGAAGGTGTTTTTCAAGCGTTCTTGCAGCACATTGGGCTCAATGGCGTTGATGTTATTGTTGCTGTAGTGGCTTTGGTTGGCTTCTTGTCTAACCAACTCTTGACCAGCCATGCGCATAGCAAGGTTGGTGTGCGGAGCATTCTTCAGGGTGTTGACTAGATTGTCAAAGAGCTTCTTCGCCCCAAAGGCATTGAGGTGCACATAGTCGTGGTAATCACTTTTGTCGAAGTGATTGAAGTCATTTAGGTCATAGGTGGCAACTTTGTGATCAAGGGCAAATTGCTGCAGACCGAAAACAAATTTGAGATAGGCCTCTGGTTTTAGAACAGCGATATTTTCTTTGGCAATCGGCATGTTTACCAGAATTAGTTCAATTTTCTCTTGCTTGCAAAGTTGGGCAAGCTTACGCAAGAAATAGAATTGAGTTTTATAAGTATGTCTATCTGGATGACGATAGCGCTCAATATACTCCATCGTGTTATCGCGCCACTCTGTTGTTGCTTGAGCGCGCGAAGTTGGCTGGGTAATAATTGCTTGGCTATGAATTTCGCCTGGTTTATAGAGCGGCATGAGCTTGGTTCTATCCCAGTATGAATAAGCTTTGACACCAGGGGGAACTGGTGTCGCTTTGTCAAGGATAGCCTTGACTTGATCGCCGCTGAGCATCTGGAAATCAACAGCATGGTGCGAAACATAGAGGTTGCGATTGATGAGCCACTCGAGGCGGCCTAGCGGGTCGCGAAATAGACCAGAAACACAGTCGTCGGTGTTGACTAATCGGTTGAGAAAGCGAAAGGGCTCAGTGTCGGTAGGGCTAGACATTCTACTGTCGATGAAGTCGCGCGGTGCCACTCCATATATAACTACTTCAGGCCGATGAGCTGTGGTCAGCATACCCTTTAACGTCAGGTAGGCATCTGAAGGCATTTGCCCTGGGGCCGAAAGATTGTAAGTGTTAAATTTGCCAGCAAAAGCGCTGGTCAATTTATCATCTAAGTAGCTAGCCTTGTGATAACTAGTGAGATCAAGTTGCTTGTTAAGGTGGTTGGCATCACAGCAAGAAACCGCGCTGACCATGAGCGACGAGCCGAGCAGGGCGACGTTGTGTAATTCTTTGCTGGCTTTGAGATCGTTGAAAGTCCACCAAGCCCAGCCTTGATACGGAAAGCGATAGGGATCGAAATCAATGGGCGTGTAGAACGACATGCCGAAGTTGACTGCAAAGAAAAGTGCTATGGCGACAGCAAACGAACTAAAATGGCTACGCTTGCGCCTATCAGGGAAGGGCAAGTTGAACGGCTTTGAATCAGGATTGACCCGGCGATCTTTCGATTCGTTTGTAAAATGACCGGGCTTAGTTGTAGCTTCAGGGGCCACAAGAGTTTCAAGAGTCATAGAGGTGATGACTCCTTCTGCTCGACCATTGCTTCTTGTCGAGTTGTTTGACGGAAGCGATCGAATGCTTGGCTATCGGCAATGTCGCCTTTAGCGGGAGCAAGAGCGGCCATGCTGGCTGTGTCTTGCGCCATGATCTTAGCAATCATGTCAAGCAGTTTGGCGCCACCACCTGAGTGTAAGTGCACAGTGTCTTGGAAATCAGATATGTTGAAAGCTTTGGTTTCTTGCATATCGAAGAAGGTAGTGGTCCCTTGATGGCGTGCAACTAATTCGCGCAAGCGGCTTCTGTAGAGATTCCACGATTGGTCGGAAAGCAAGTTGCGGTTGATGTCGGTAATGGGCATTGCCACCAAGACGACATGAACCTGGCGATCTTTGGCGGTGTCGAGAATATCGGCGAGAAACTGCATCTGGCCGTTGAAGGTTTCCATCTTCAGGTTCTTGTAGCGTTTGCGATATTCGCTGATGTTGTCTTCGAATTTTGGTCTGGCCGACTGGCTTTCTGGGCGGAAGAAACATTCGTTGCGGTTGATTTCAAAAGGATGATAATCAGGCAGCAGCAAGCGCCGCATGGCCACAAGCTCGGCTTGGGTCTTGTCTGTTTTCGGGGTGGGTGCTACTTGGTTTAGCACGTTTGTAATAGCGCGGTCGCTGTTCTGGGCCAGTTGGTTTTTTGCACCATAGGTATAGAATGCTCGGCCTAGCTCATAGTTGAGGCGCTCTTGCCATTGAGGCACAATTAAATCGACGCGGTTGCTCCAATCGCCAAAGCGCGATAGATACTGAAAGGGATCTGTCGCCGCTGGACTGGGCAAGAGATTGTCCATGAAGTCGCGGGGGCCGACTCCGTATACCAAAACTTTTGGTGCCTTTTCGCCTTTGAGCAAGAAGCGCGTAATTAAGGCCGCGTCTGAAGGCATTTCGCCAGGTAGGGCAAAATTGTAGCTGTTTATTTTTTGACCTGAATATTGTTTGAACTTGTCTTCGAAATAAACGCTCTTGTGATGAGCTGAGCCATCGATGCGGCGCTTGAGATGATCAGCGTCGGTGCCATCGAGGGGCACTAACATCAAGGATGAGCCCATGAAGACGACATCGGGCCTTTTTTGATCAGCGAGGAAGTCTTTGATCGCCCAAGTCGTCCAGGTATTTACCGGGAAGTCTGTCGCTTTGGTCTGACCAAAAGAAAGATGAGCCAAGCCGGCTGAGAGCATAACAAAGCTAGCCAGAGCCACTAAAAAGCGACTTCTGGCTGGCTTCACTGCACTTATCTTAGTTTTGGTTGCGGATTCCACAGTAACCCTTTACTTCTTAGAACTGGAAGTAGATGAACCGTGGCGAGCTGTCTGGGGAGAAGATTGTCAGCAAGCACATCAATGCCACCATTAAGCTTACCTGCACTGCCCATGGTGGGCTTTGATAGAACTTCTTGTCATTGAGCCAAGTGATGATCGGTTGGGAGATCATCAAACCAGGTAAGAGCAGAAGCAATGCTGGGAAGATAATTGGATCGCGAATTTGGAGAATGGCTAATTGCGAAGCGCTGAAGTGCAGCAACTCAACAGGGGCCATGACCAACTTGTAGATGATTGTGCCAGCCGTTTTCATATCATCGGCGCGGAAGAGTACCCAACCGATACAGACAATATGGAAGGTGGCGACAATGGAGAACCAGTGGTAGAGCTTATGAGCAATAGAACCTGATTCTTTCGATGCAGCCAAGAATTTATTGACACCAATGGCATCAAGTAAACGCACATATTCTTTGTGCAGAATTAAGACCGCACCTTGGAAGGCGCCCCAGGCGAGGAAGTGCATGGCTGCACCGTGCCAGAGACCACCTAAGGCCATAGTGATGAAAAGGTTTCTGTAGTTGAGGATGCGACCGCAGCGTGAGCCACCCAATGGAATGAAGAGATAGTCTCTCAACCAGGTCGACAAACTGATGTGCCAGCGGTTCCAGAAATCGGCAACGTTGGCCGCCATGTAAGGCAAATTGAAGTTGATTGGCACTTTGTAGCCAAACAATAGAGCCGAGCCGCGGGCTACATCGGTGTAACCAGCGAAGTCGAAGAAAATCTGGAAGGCAAAGGCGTAGGTAATAAGCCAGAGGTCAACTGATGAAAAGTTTTCTGGATGAGCAAAACCGGCTTGTACAACTAAAGCGAGGTTATCGGCTAGAAGTACTTTCTTAGCCAGTCCCATGAGAATCATTTGCATGCCTTCGTCGACATATTCCCATTTGAACTTCAGTTTTTCGGTTAACTGCGGCACAAAATCTTGATAGCGCTTAATTGGTCCAGCGATTTGGGTGGGGAAAAATCCAGCAAAAAGGGCGAGAGCTGAGAAGCTCTTAACCACTGGTTTGCCGCGATAGACTTCAACAGCGTAGTGAATGAATTCGAAAACGAAGAACGATATACCCAACGGCAAAATGATATGCAGGTGGGGTTCTTTCCAATCAATGCCAGCCAGCGAGAGACCTTGCTTCACCGTGCCAACGGTGAAATAGGCGTATTTGAAAATTGCCAAACAAATCAAGTTGACGGCCACGGTAACACCGAGCCAGCCCTTAGCAGTGAAGATATGCTTACCATTTTCGGCCTTGGCTGCTTTCTCTATATAAGGAACCAAGAGGAAGGTGACCAGGGTCAGTCCAAAGATCAATAGACCATAGATTGGGCGCCAAGAGCAGTAGAAGACATAGCTCGCCACTAAAAGTAGTGGCACCCTCAAACGCTGAGGCAACACCCAGTAAAGCAGAAACACCACGGGCAGAAAGACCAGATACTGCAGACTGTTGAATAACAAGCTAGGTTCTCCTTGCTCAATTGTGTTGCCTTGAAGGCTTCACTCTAATGCGCTTGCTGTAATGATTCGAGAAAGAATTCGCGAAAGCGCCATTATGACGACCATTGATGACGTTATCAATGGCTCGCAGTATATGATAAAGGTTAGGTTTCCAGTATGTCTAGCGACTGCCCATTCTCTTAACCTAAAAGCTTTATAGTATGGCTTTGCTCAACGCTGCAGGACAAGTCAGGTTCGCGATCCCTGGCTCTTGACTGCTTTTTGGCTATTTATCTCATAAACGAGAAAGTGAGAACTTACTCACCATTCTTGTCTTTGGTAAAGCCTTCGGCCACCAGTTGATACCCACCACCATATACGGTTTTTATATACTTGCGTTCGCCTTTTTCCAGGCGGGTTCTCAAGTGGCGGATGTGCACGCGAATAGTGTCGACGTCATCATCTGGTGAATATCCCCAGACTTCTTCAAGCAATTTACCTGTTGAAACTGTTTGGCCGTGGTGCTGCATCAAGCAGTGCAAAATCTCAAACTCAGTCGGGGTTAGCTTTTCTATGCGAGGGCCAACTTTAGCTTGTAAGTTCTCTGGTATGAGAGTGATCTCACCGGCGGTGAGAATTTCAGGCAGCGATGAAGAGTGAGGCAAGGTGCCGGCTCTGCGTAGAAGGGCACGAACGCGCACTTGCAGTTCAGGAATGTCAAAAGGTTTGGCTAGATAGTCGTCGGCACCAGCATCAAAACCAGCAACTTTGTCTTTTGTGGTCGATAGGGCTGTGAGCATCAAAACCGGAATGGGATTAGTTTCACGGTTCTGGCGTAAACGCTGACAGACTGTAAAGCCATCGAGGTCAGGCATCATCACGTCGAGCACTATTAAGTCTGGACGGTTTTGGCTGGCCATGGCCAAACCCTTGATGCCATCTGGTGCTGTGATCACCTGGTGACCGAGTAATTCTAGATTTATTTTTACTAATTCAGAGATTGAGAGGTCATCTTCGATGACTAGAATTCTTGACAATTTTCTGCATTCTCTCCGTACTTGTGGTCCCTGATAACAAACTTGTTGATCGATCAGTGCTCTAGTCTGACACACCGCCAATTAATTTTACTGGAATTTTTATCGCACGTCCGTTGCGGATCACTGTCAGTGTAACCACTTGGTTAGACTTCTTGCTCTCAATGTACGACATTAGGCCGTCTACGGTGTTTGTGGCTACTCCATCAGCTTCCAAAATAATATCGGCGACGGTCAAATCGGGCTTTTGTAGAACCAGGCCACCACCAATATCGTAAACCACAATTTTCGCGCCCGAGAGCCCCGCTTTATCAGCCGGACTGCCTTTAGCAACTTTCAATACGCGCAGACCGACTTCACCAGCGGGGGTAACTTCAACACCCAATTCAGGCCTTAAGACGCGATGATAATCTAAAATTTGGGGGATGACGTTCTTGGCAATGTTAATAGGAATGGCAAAGCCGACGCCTGAACTCAGTCCATTATTAGTGTAGATAGCCGTAGTTATTCCCACCACCCGA
>JAGOSY010000004.1 GCA_018062085.1 bacterium
GCTTCGATCTTACAGTCGTTGTGGTTGGCTTTGGGGTTTTTATAAGTAGCTACTTCTATGCCATCTTGTGCAACCCGAGCATTCAGACGAATGGTGGGAGCCAGAATTTTAGCTTTTTCAAGAGCATCAACAGCCTCGCTATCTGTCGGAAACGAAAAGGCAGGCAGACCCGAAAGAGCGGCGCATGTCAAACCAAAAACCAAGATAGCCTTTCTCTCGCCCACGCTTTGAAATTCCTCCACAAAATAGGTTAAACCTATTATAGAGGAAGGTCTTGACTAATGTTTGGCGTTGCGGTGCTCAGGCCTTCTATTCGAGGTTAAAACCTAGACTGCGACCTAATTTAAACCAAAATGTATCTTTTATACGGTCAACTCGAGCTTGAGTCTTAAATAGAAGATCTCTGCTTTGCTCGTGAATCGCTTGTTCAGTCTCTAAAGCCTCTTGCAATTGGCTCAGCTGAACTTTAAGGTCACCGACTAAAAGTGCCTTGCTGAATAGCTCAGGCATGTACTTGAGCTGATCAGCATTAGCAGCCAGCTCAAGATCACGGGTGCGGATATCAAATTCGCGATCTTTGACGAGCTTACGAAGTTGCACCAGCTCTTTGCGCTGAATATCAACCATCTGCTGCAGTCTTGAGTCTGCTTCATAGTCATCTTCTTCAATGATGCTTCTCAGCATATTTGACGAGGATGCTGGTGACGACTTGAAAATCTCAGTATCACCGAGTAATAGGTCGGCTTGAGCTGGTGAAAAATCAAAGAGATCGATACCGACTGTAGCTGGCGCACTAGCTCCGACAGTACTAGCTGCTTGAGTTTCTTGTTGCAGCGGAAACTCAATTAGATTAGACGGTTCAGCATCACCAACTTTTTCAATTTCGTCGCCGAATATCTTGTTTAGTAGTTTCTCAAGATGTTGAACATCTGTACTAATCTTAAGAGATTCGCTAGGCAGCACGTCTGCTTCAGAAGGAGACTTAGAAGTGGAGAAGCTTTGCATTTATACCTACTTAACTTGACAACCGCATATGGTGACCATTGCGCTTAAATGTTATCTCAGCTTCCCAAAATTGTACACAGTTAATCTTGCGAATTAACATAGGCTCTTGCATAGAAAGAAGATACAGGATTGACGCAAGCCAGGGCCTGGTTCTATATATTCAGATGATCAGCCATTACTTGGCAAGGGTACCACTGAGAACAGTGACTGCTTTCTTTGGCTGAAAATATTTATTCATGGCCGCATCAACATTCTCTTTAGTTAAGCCGATGTAGTGACTAGAAATATTGTCAAGTTCAGTTGTGCCTAGTCCAAGAAACTCAAATTCAGTCAGCACCCGAGCTATGCCTAAAGACGAAGACAGACCAACCTTAAATGAGCCGAGGGCGCGACCACTTTCTTTGGCTAGGTCGTCTTTACTGATGCCTTTTGCCATATAGTCTGCCAAAGTCTCGTCGACAAGCTGTAGAGCACGCTCAACGTTCTTAGGATTGGCCGAAAGAGAAACAGACCAAGGTGCGCCACCAAAAGCAGTATCAGCAAAAGTAGAATAAATTCCGTAGGTCAGTCCAGCTTTGTCGCGGACAACCTGACCAAGCCTTGAAGTTATTGTGTCTTGACCAAGGGCGGCGTTGGCAATACGAGCAGCGTAGAAATCATCTGCCGAACGCTTCACGGTGCATGGATGGGCCATAACAATATCAACGCTAGCTTTCTCTGGTAGTTCTATTTCAATTCGTTGAGCCTTGGCTGGCAACGGACAATCAGGCAGAATAATGGCGGAGGGCTCTTCCCCTTTCCAATCACTAAACTGCTTCTCAACCAATTTAAGAGCTTTATCAAGGTCAATATCGCCGACCAAGGTTAAAATTGTCGCTTTAGGGCTAAACAATCTTTTGTGAGTGGCGTGAAGACTTTCAGTTTGAACGGCCTCTAGCTCTTTGAGTTGGTCATCGAAATCTTTATCGTAGAAGAGATGCTCTTCAGCATAAAGTGCCTGCCTAAGCTTGTTCCAGGCCATAGAGCGAGTATTCATCTTCGCTTCTACGACTCGGGCACGCCATTCAATTTTTGTCTTATCAAGCTCATCTTGATCGAAGAGCGGGTTGCGCATAACATCGCTCAAAAGCTCAAGATAGTGAGGCAGATCTGACACCACAAGATGTGTCCCTAGGCCAACTCGATAATTATCGACAAAGAATTCTAGTGCACCTGGAATGCCCATTTCTTCAAGATTTTCAGCGATCTTCAGTTTGTCATACGATTGCGATCCACGGGGCAAGAGATCGCCAATAATTTCAGACAGTGACCCGGGCTCGTGCTGGCTGAAGTATCGACCAGCTTTAATATTAACTGCTAAACCGACTGACTCGGTACCAGGATTGCGCATCAGTAATACAGTCATGCCATTAGACAACACAACTTTCTTTACTTGCTCGCCATAATTGCTCGCTGGTTGCGGCTTGAACTCAACACTTACAGGGATAGATTTAATATCGAGAAACTCTTTTACTTCGGTGGCCGTGTAAAGTGCGGTCGAATTTTGAGCAGAACCGGAAGTTTCAATCGAATCAAGTTCACTCTCTAAATCAGACTCATTGTCTAGAGAATTATCATCATCTTCTTCTCTAGGAATAAAATATCCAATGGTGCGATTGCTTCTGACAAAGTAGGTCTTGGCCGTGCGCATAATGTCTTCTTTGCTGACTGCATCAAAACGGTCATCGTAGTTCATCAACCAGTGCCAGTCAGCCTTAGATTCGGCTTCGCCGAGCATAAACGCTAAGCTAGAAGGATCGGCCTTGGCCAAGATGGTGCCTTTTAGATTAGAACTCTTGATTCGGCTCAAATCAACGTCGCTAACCGGTTCCCTCGCCAACTTATCAAGCTCATCGAGCAGCTCATTCTCTACCTTTACTGGATCAACCCCAGGATTAACAGTAGCGCCAACAATCATCAGGCCGGGGTCTTTTAGATCGTCATGTCTAGCAAAAACTTCAGCAGCCATCGAAGTATCAATCAAACGTTTGTAAAGCCTTGAGCTGCGCTCGAACGAACTTCCTAGCAAGTGGCGGATTGCAGCTAGTGGATAGTTGTCATCGTGAGTTGCTTCCGGCACATGAAAGCCAATCCAGACACGGGGCATGTCTCCGGCTCGAGTTACTTCAAAGCGACGCTCACCTTCTTGTGGCGGCTCTGTCGTATAGACTTCAGGAATGGCATGCGGAGCGGTAGGAATGCTGCCAAAATGTTTGTTGATTAACCCTAGTGCATGCTCAGTTGTGAAATCACCAAGAGCTATAACAGTGGCATTGTTTGGCCAATAGAAAGTATTGTAGAAGTCACGCAAACGTGACATTGGCACACTTTCAACATCTGAACGCCAACCAATAGTGGGGTGATGATAAGGGTGCTCACGGAAGGCAATGGCATATAACTCTTTTTCTAGAGCTTCTTCCGGATGATTCTCACCGCGCTCTAATTCATTTCGAACCACAGACATCTCGGAGTCATGATCTTCTTGTCGCAACCTAAGATTACGCATGCGGTCAGCTTCTAGCTCAACGCACATCTCAAGAAAATCGTTTGGCACCACTTCATAGTAACTAGTACGATCAAACCAGGTGGTGGCATTCCAGTATGCCCCAATTTGGGTAAGCAGATCGTCAATGCCGTTACCCTTTTCAGCATTATGGTTTTCTGTTCCTTTGAAGAGCATGTGCTCCAAAAAGTGAGTTGAACCAGTGTTGCCAACAGCTTCGTTACGTGACCCTACGCGATAAACAACTAGCAAGGTTGCTACAGGGGCGCTGTGATTTTCAGCAATCAAAACTCTCAGACCGTTTTCCAGCTTGAATTCACTCACGCCCTTGACTTCGGACACCTTTTGCGGATTTGGTGAGCCTTCTGCTTTCTTAACGGTGTTTACCATTGCTGTGGTCCTTATATGTAACTCGATAAAGATACAGCATAAAATTGTAAGATGGTCTCAATGAAGGAAACCATAGTGATTTTTACAGAAAAGCAGATAGCCTTGGTGACAGCCATTTGGCTAACCAGCCAGGCGGCCATGGCTCAGCCGAGTCAATCTAATCTTCAAACCAGCAGCCCGGCTGGCAAAGAAGTAAGTGTCAGCAAAAGCCTCAAATTTGATGGGGTGAAATGGGCCAAGGTGACAAAGACCGGTTCTAACGCTTTTATAAACTCTGACTTTGGCTTGGCAGAGCGCAGTTTTAAGGAAGCCCTAGAAGAAGTCAAGCTAGCGCCAGCCAACGATATAAGAATTGCTGAAAGCTTCAATAACCTTGGAGTTCTTTACGTTAGCAGAGGTTTACCAGCCAAAGCCGAACCTTATTTTGAAAAAGCTGCAAGGGTTAGAGAAGCAGCCTTGGGCAGCTCAGACAAAGATGTTATAGCCGGACAAAGCAAACTGGCTCAGTTTTACCTAACCGTGGGCAAACGCGACAAAGCCCTAGTTCTTATCAATAAAATTGCTGATTATGGCGACTATGAGTCGAAACAACTAAATGAAGTTGCTGGGGCTTTTAAGAAATTGAGCCTCTATTACCATAATCATCGCAAACTGGAAGACTGTGAAATTGCTGTTAAGCAAGCTGAAGAAAAAACCCTAAGTGAAATGAAAGCTCAAGCTGTAGAAACGGCTGTGATGCTAGACGCTGTAGGCAATGCCATCAAAGATCATAACAAGCTAGCCGAACGCTTGTTCAAGTCGGCTTTGAATTTGCGCGAGCGCACTTTAACAAGTGAACACGCTGCTCTTGCCTCTTCACTAGAAAATCTCGGCAAGCTTTATATGAGCGACGGCCGCACGGCTCAGGCTGAGCCACTACTGAGGCGGGCGTATGAAATATCAGTAAGTACTCTTGGTCCAGACCGACAAGAGACGCAAAAACGCTTGGATAATCTAGCTCAGGTTTGCACAGCGTTAAACAAAAACAGCGAAGCAGAAGGGCTCTATCGCAAAATTCTAGATTCGCAAGAAAAAGGAGCGAAGAAAAATTCTCCAGAATTGCTTGCCAATTTCGCCTCTCTGTTAGTTAAAGAAGGCCGTGCTAGCGAAGCTTTGCCTTATTATGCCCGAGCCCTGAAAATACAAGAATCGCTGAACGGTCCTCAGCATGCCTCTTTGGCCACCCTTCTCGACAGCTATGCCTACGCTCTAAATAAGTGCAACCGCCAAGCCGAAGCCCAAAAATGTCAAGCTCGTGCAAAATCTATTCGAGGTTAAAGAAAAAGCATTGTCATCACTTAAAATTTTGGCAATAGCCCATCTACTAAATTTTTCGATCTGCCACTGTCTGCCTGCGTTAGCTCTAGATTCCAGACAAGCTGAAATAAGCGCCATTGAAAAACAGCTTAAAAAAGATATTGACGCCGATAAAACGTCAGAACTCGAACCAGTTAAGCGTCAACTTGATGCCCTAATTGCCACCAAGGGCGAGGCCCAACTGTTTTTGCTTAGAGCTGATGTTAAATATCGCATGTACGATTTGAAGGGTGCTCTCAGCGACTATGACCAGGCAATTCTCTTGCAGCCAAAGTCTGCCAAAGCGTACATGCAGCGAGGCACGGCCAATTGCATAGGCGAAAATTATCAGGCGGCACTGAGCGACTTCAACTCTGCCATATCGCTAGGCGAAATTTCGGCTGATGTTTTTCGCAGCCGCGCTGGTGCGGAAGAACAGCTCGGTAAAAAGTCTGAGGCTATTGCCGATTTAACCAAAGCATTGACTTTAGAAAAAGACAAAGAGCGCCAGTGGCAAGAAAAATTGATGCGAGCCCGCTGCTATTTTGCCATTAAACAATTTGAGTCAGCAATTAAAGATACGACTGATGTTATTGCACTAGCTACTCAAATACCTGAGGATGCTGCCGTAGACGCCTACAAAGTGCGTGGCAGCTCTTACTTCTTCGGCGCCAAGTACAACGAAGCCGTAGCCGATTTGTCAGCAGCTATGAAAGGTCTAGACGGAAAAGCCAAGGCTGGCAGCCTGGTTTTGCGCAGCGTTTGCTACTCAAAACTAGACGATAAGGCAAAGGCTATTGCCGACATGGAGGAAGCCAAAGCTCTTGGTTTTCCCCAACGCCAGAGCCAGTGATAAGACAGAGAAGTATAGCCAATAGCGTACTTCTACCATTGCTCAAGCAGTTACTGCCGCCTATTATCAAACCCCCGGTAACATTTAGCAGTAGCCTGATGAGCAAGATCACCGAAGCAAAAGCAGTGGCTGAATTAGGTCTTATGGCCGCAGAACGCTGTGCGCCAGGAGCGGCTTCAGCCTCAAAACTATTGGTTGAAGAGGCCTTAGAACATATTTTCAAGAAACCCTTACCCTTGACCGACGCTTTGCCGCGCATTAATGAAGTATTGGCCGGACGTATTGGCCGGTCCGGCGAAGTAATCGACCACATGCCGACAATTATGGAAAGTGTGGCCAAGAGTGACCACCTGTCTAGTCTCAAAATAACTAGAATGCTTGGCTCAGGGGCCCATGAGTTTGTGCTCGCAACTGAGTCAAAAGGGGCTCTAAAGCTAGGGGTCGACAACCTACCACGCCCAATTGCCCATAAACTATTTGATGCGCCAGTTCTTGAACACGGCAAACTGGAAAACGGTGTTCGCTACTACATCCAACCAATAGGTGAAACGGCAGGAGTAACCGATAAACATGTAGTATCAGTTGTGGGCAAGATTCGCTCTAATGGTTTCATTGAAGAAGATATGTGGGGCTTCAGTGGAACAAGAAAAGACCAAGTCGCTCTTTTTGGCAAAGCTCAAAAGCCTTTATTAATTGACCAGGGTGGGGCCGTTCCTCGTTATGGCATGACCTATAAAAACGGTGAGCTTCTGCCCCATGAAGCACAGCAGTCTAATCTGGCTGAAATTAGAGATTTTCTCAACGAACGCCGCATTCCCTTGATTAAGCAATCAACTACTAGACCCCAAAACCCGCTGCAAATGGATGGCAGTAGTCTGTCTACTAGAATGGAAGACTGGCAGCTTGCAGATACGGTCAAAGATTACCTAAAAATGATAGACCGCACGCCAACCATGTGGGGCAGCTGGACCGATAATGAAGTGATACTTGCCTTGAGATCACTTACACTGGGTAAATGAGCAATAGTATCGAAAGATTCAAATTCAGAGTAACTAATCAGTTGAAATTACTGTTGGCGCTTTTAATAATTCTATCAACCTGTGTATTAGCCCCAGTTGCCCTTGGTGCGAACACACCGGTTGTTTGGAAATTGGAGCAACATTCAGACCACCTCGGGGACTGCCTCGTTTATATCTACCATGATGGCGCCAAGGTTGTCTGCAAGACGCTCAAGTGCGAACTAATATGCAAAGCTCCTAACTGGAAAGTACACTGCTTTAGAAGAGACGAGAAAATTGAATGGAGCAATGAAATACAAAAGTTTAACGGCGAGACCATGACTAACCCATTTGCTCGATGCCGACCACCAAGACTAGAAAAGCTTACAGCGCTCGGTACAGGGTCGAAGAATGGACTGAAATACACTAGATACAGAACCGCAATCTCTGCAACTGACGTGATCTGTACAACCAAGGATATAAGCTCAGCGCCGCAAGTTGCCGAGTTTCTTTCGAGGCTTTTTCGCACTCCCAAAGCAGAAGGAATTCCAATATATAGATGCCTCGATCACGGCCTAGACAGGAAAGTCGAAGAAGCAAAGATCGGCACTATTAAAATTGGTGTTAACGCCGACCAAAGAAGCGGTCTAGTAACTAAGCTTGAAACCAAAACCTGGAAAAACATACTATTCAACATCGCTGATTTTACGGTACCATCAGGATTTAAGCAGTCTAAAGAGATTTTTCAAGTCTCTTATTCCAGCGAAAAAAAGGGCGATTTCAGTGAGATTTTCGACGAAATTGGCTTTAAAACAGATTCTCGAACCTTGAAAAGCAGGAAGAGTCCTAGATGATTTTCGCTAGAATAATTGCTGCGTTGACTCTGCTTTGCTGTTTGCTTTTCACTGGTGAACCATGCGTAGCTAAACCCATAATACCTGAGTGGATTATCAACCAGAAGGAAGAAGATTTTGGCGACACCGTAGTTTACGTCTGGCATGATGGTGCAAGGTTAGTGTGTAAGAAGTTTGGTTGTGAGATTGCATGCAAAGCTCCAGACTGGAAGGTGCACTGTTATAACTTGGCCGAGAAGACAGAATGGATTGGTGATTTATCGCAGTTTAGTGGCGTAATTATGGCAAACCCTTTTGCTCTCCCATCACCTCACAGAATATCGCAATTAAGAGAGATAGGGGTGGGTGACTTCAATGGTCTCAAATATACGAAGTATCGCACCCCCTTCTCGGCCAAAGACTTGGTGCTGGCAGCCAGTGAAATACCTGTAGCAGAACAAGTAGGAGAATTTCTCGCGCGTCTCTATGTAGTACCAAACTCACGCTATGTTCCACTTTTTCGCGACTGCGATAGGGGCAGAGACCGACAGCCTGAACGCTACAAGTTTGGTGCAGTAAGAAGCGGTTCCGCAAACGATCTTCGAGGCGGGTTGCTGCATAAGCTAGTGACTAAATCGTGGAGAAAGACAACTTTTAACGCTGCTGACTTTGAGCTACCAAAAGGCTTTGACCGAAAAAAAGATATTGTTCAAGTTTCTTATTCGGCAAACAAAAAAGAAGAGCTTGGCTCATTTTTGAACGAATTGGGCTTTAAAACCAAGGTTAAGCAATAAGGCCAAATCGAAATTCGCCAACATTCTAACCGTTCATTTCGCTTCCGAGAACGAGAAACAAATCGAAAATGAACATAAGCGCTGATGGGTCACGATGCCGTTGTTGTTGTTGTTGTTGGACATGTGACAAAGAAACAACCTTCTGCATGTATTGCTAATGTCCAACTCATGCTAGTTGGAAAAACTAGGATATTGGCGTCAGCCCAAGTTAGGCCATCGCACGCTGATGTTAAAGGCCAAGGACGGACTCCCTCAAGGCAAAATCGATTGAGATCAGCTGGAGGCTGACTTGAGCAAAAAAAACCAGGTCCACTGTCTGAGGGTATTACATAACACGGCTCAAGAGGTTGCTTTGCAAATTCCAATTCAGCCTGGCTATCAGCTACACTAGGCAAGAGGCCTTTCTCAAAAACAGATAAGTCCCAGTTTCTAACGATACTGCAGCCTGTTTTCAGGTGAAGTTCACAAGCAAAATGCTCTCTCCAGCGTTGTAACAACTTAATCTTGTCTGCCTTTCGCAAGAGATCCACTTCGATTCCATGAGATTCGAGAAACTGTTCTAATGCATCAATAGTCATTGCGTCCTCGTCAATTTGTCCTCATCGACCGTTGCACCCTAGTAGCAGTTTGAGAGTCTCCATTTGACTCAGACGGAAGAATGCGTGCTCGACTCAGATTCGAAGTAAATTGAAATGAGCCTGGGCACTGATGCCTTATTTTCTTGCCTTCATCCTCTGCAAAGCACCTGCCACTTCTGCCTGCAAAATCTCTGGACTAGAAGAATCAAAACACTCCGCGCCCATAGCAAAAGCAAACTTTAGAGCTTCAGCTTCGCTACCACAATAGCTAGACCATTGCTTAAATTGCTCGAATCGCGAAACCCGCAAAGTCGACAGCCCGCAGCCGGTGCAGACTCCGTCCAAATCAGTCCAGAGGATGTCCGGAGCAAGCTCAGCAATTCGAGCGAATGGCTGGTCACCCCAGTGCTGACCTTTACCATGGTCCTGAATCATGATTGCAACCAGAGTGAGCCCTGAGTTAGCTTTGATTACCTCTTCAATATCTCGCTTTTTTTTCGATGATCGATCTGTAATTAGGATTACACTCAGCATAAAACCTCTCGGATCAGTCAGCTTCTTCTTAGGCAATTAGTCACAGTTTGCAATAGGGAACCACGTCAAGTACTCTGCAGATTCCTCCTCGGTTGTATTCTAACAATACACATCGGTTTAAGAGGCATTGGCAATGAACCGGATAAGGACTATTCTAGTGTCAGCCATCGACATTGAGTTTAAAATGACAGACAAACAAAACTCCATTTCATTTTTTAAAAATGTCCGGCATCTTTTAGTTATTTTGGCTCTATCTAATCTCCACATATCTTTGCTGCAACCGGCTCTGGCTCAAGCGAGCAGTGACGCTCAAGTCAATCAAATTAGAATGAGCCTTATGCTATTGGATGCAAAAATCAGAAGCGCACCCAGTGCTGAAGCTTACTTTATGCGTGGCTCTGCCAACGCTGCCTTAGGTAAGAATGAAGCAGCAGAAGCAGATTTTGCCCTAGCGGAAAGTCTCAAGTATTCAACCAATCTTTTTGAGTTTTATGAAAAGCGCGGCAGCAACTATTTAGTTCTCAAAAAGAACGAAGAAGCCATAGCTCCGCTTACAAAAGCCCTTGCGCTCAAGCCTAGTGACCCATCCTGTCTTATCAATAGAGCAGCGGCCTACTTTGAACTCGCCCGCTACAAAGAGGCGTTGGCTGACGCCCAGAAGGCTGTCAAACTATACTCCCAGAGCTCGGCGGCCCAGCAGTTGGTGGGCACCTGCTATCTGAAAACCGGACAATATCAAAGCGCATTGCCATATCTCAACCAAGCAGTAGAGCTAGAACCAAGAAATTTCGAAGCTTTACACTATCGCGGCCTAGCCTATCAAAAGTTAGGCAAGAATGAACTAGCTAACAAAGACTTTGCTGAAGCTCTGGCCAAAGGTTACGCGCCAGGCAAGACCTTTGAAGAAGTAAACTAGAGCTAGAGCGCAGTTAGAATGCGCACTAGTCGATTAATGCCTCTTCTAAAAGCAGCCAGGGGAATGCGCTCGTCTTTGCCGTGCATAGTGGCTAAATGATCGGCATCTACTTCAATTGGTTCAAAGCCATAGCTATGAATGCCAAGCTCACGGAACCAATGTGAATCGGTGAACCACGGTACCACTACTGGTACTACAGGTGCAGTTGCGCCTTCTGCTTTATTAGCCTCTTTGATGGCGCGAAACATATCATTATCATAGGGAGAGGGGTCACCTTTCTCCCATTCAATGATTTTGACATCGATACTGCTATCAGCAATTGTCTTTTTCACTTCCGCCACAAACTGATCTGGTGTAACACCAGGAAGCAAACGGCAATCTAGCTCGGCGTATGCCTGAGCGGGAATGACATTAGTCTTATAACCGGCTTTCATCACCGTGATCGATACTGTGTTGCGCAACATCGAATACTTGAGCTTGTCTACAGCTAGAGTTTCTTCTGTTTCTTTTGTTGGCGCCTTTGCCGTTTTCTCAATATCTGCATAAAGTTCTTTCAGTGGGCTGGCCTCAAATGGCGCAATTGATTGGAAGAACTCTTTGGCAGCTGGAAGTAGAGTCATCTTCGGTGGATTATCAGCAATCTTAGTCAACGCTTTGATCAGCCTATTGTTGGCTGAATTGCTCATGGGCATTGAGGCATGGCCAGCTAGTCCATTGGCAGTCAGCGACAGCCAGAGCACCGATTTTTCAGCGTAGTCCACGCCCCAATATTTGGCTTGACCATCGCTGTTACCACTCTTGTTGTAACTCTCTATTGAATAGCCCTCATTGAGCAAATATTCAGCATCCTTGACCAGTTCTTTTTTATTTTTGGCGAACCACTCTGCTCCGTAGGTACCACCTACTTCTT
The DNA here is from genome assembly GCA_018062085.1 of bacterium. Lineage (GTDB taxonomy): Bacteria > Cyanobacteriota > Vampirovibrionia > Obscuribacterales > Obscuribacteraceae. The sequence continues at coordinate 11,689 of JAGOSY010000004.1, forward strand.
CGTCTGGTGTAGCGATAAAAATAATATCGCGGTCTAGAACTTTGCCTGATTTCTTTATGGCGAGCATGGCGGCAAGTTCCATGATGCCCATGCCTTTCATATCCAAAGTGCCACGCCCCCACAATTCGCCGTCGTGAATTTCAGCGGCAAATGGAGGATATTTCCAATCGCTGGCTTGAGCCGGTACAACGTCGATATGGCTAAGCAAAATCACAGCCTTTTTCTTTCCTGTACCTTTGAGCCGCCCTATAACAATGGCGCGATCTTTAGCTGAATCAAAAACTTGAGATTCAATGCCATTGTCTTTCAACACTGATTGAAGATAGAGGGCACCCAGCTTTTCATTGCCAGGTGGATTAGTCGTATCAATTTTAATGTAGTTACCAAGAAGCTTAACCGCTTCATCGTACTGGGTGTCTGTAATTTCAAAAAGCTTGCCGGAGGCCCCAGAAGAAGAAGAAGAAGAAGAAGAAGAAGAAGAAGAAGTACTAACAGACGATGAAACTGCCATGGCCTCATAGCTCAAAGTAAAGGCCAGAGTGAGCGCCCAGGCTGCGGCTAATTTTCTGTAGCTTAGTGACACTTTCTATCTCCAGTAAATATATTATGTTGCAAAGTGAAAGCAGTGACGATCCCAGTGCTGCCGTCTTTTTTATGACCGCCATTACTTGCAAGTAAAGTTTACCTGAGTCTAAGTCTGTGGCGTTAAACCTTGCAATTTGACAGAATGACTAACGAAAGAAGGTCTCATAGTTTTTATGCCTGAGACTTTCAAATTGGGGTTTTAAAGGATTATATAAATGATTAAGACTATTTTGGCCGTCACTGTTCTGGCTCTTTCAACCGCTGCCATGCCTGCCTTTGCTGACGACACAACCACCACCACCACCACAACTGCCGAAACTGACAAAACAGTAACTCCGGCAAAGACAAAGAAATCTATTGTAAAGACAGTTACCACCGACACCAAGAAGGGCGCTGAAAGCGCTGTGAAAGGCGTTGAGACTGTGGGCAAAGATATCGGCAAAGGAACTGTCAAGGGCGTCGAAGCACTTGGCAATGGTGCAAAAAAAGGCGCCACCGGCCTAGTTAAAGGTACTGAAGCCGTAATCAAAGGTGCTGGTCGCGGCATGGCTAAAATGGGCGAAGGAGCTAAGCACGGCGTCGAAAAAATGACCGGCCATGACAAGAAAAAAGCAGCCCCTGCTGCCGCCACCACTGATGCAGCACCAGCCACTGACGCTGCCAAGTAATAGTCAATGATCAAAAACTGAAAAACAAAAACGCGGAGAACTATGAGATCAAGCAATAGATTGGCCAAGAGCTTTGCTCTCGCATTAACTTCTGCGCTTACACTTTCAGCACTGATGGCGGCACCGCTACAGCTGGCCAATTCAGCTCTAGCGGCGCCGCCTGCCACAAAAAGTATTTTTGTCTCTCGCGACGCGACTCTGGGCATAGAAGAGTACAAACTTCCAAGCAATGGTCTATCTATATTGCTCTGCGAAAGGCATGCTACTCCTGTCGTAACTGTAAATGTGGTCTTTCGCGTCGGCTCTCGCAATGAAGCAGTTGGCTATACGGGCTCAACCCATTTTCTTGAACACATGATGTTCAAGGGCACGAATATACATGATCCCCTGAAACAGACAGGTCTAGACGATGTGCTGAAAAAAGTCGGTGGTATCAATAATGCCACCACTTCGTATGACCGCACCAATTATTATGAGCTAGTACCCAAGCAAGCAATCAATTTATGTCTCGAGCTAGAAGCTGACCGTATGCGGCATTTGCTACTTAGAGAAAGCGATCGCAAAGCTGAAATGACAGTAGTGCGCAACGAGCTAGAGAGAGGAGAAGACGACCCGTCTCAGCTCTTAGAGATGAACACTTTTGCCACTGCTTTTCGCGAACACCCATACCATCATCCAGTAATTGGTTGGCGCTCTGACGTTGAAGGTGTACCAACAGAGCGACTGCGTCAGTTTTATAACGATTTTTACTATCCCAACAATGCCACATTAGTAGTAATTGGCGATTTTGACAAAGCAGCCACGCTAAAAGAAATTGAGAGTAAATTTGGCGCCATACCAAAGTCTCCAAAACCTTTCCCAACTGTCTACACCACAGAGCCCCCCCAAGAAGGCGAAAGAAGATTCACTGTCAGTCGGGGCAAAGAGCTTGCCCGAGTGATGGTGGCATATCACACACCTCGCGGTATCGACCGAGCCACTTACCCGCTCGATATCTTGCAATCAGTCTTAGGGGGCGACAGCCGAAAATCATCGCGGCTCTACAAGCGTTTAATTGAAACTGGCCTAGCATCAGACTGCTATGCAGCCAACTACACTTTAAAAGATCCTGGTCTATTTATTATTTCGGCCACTGTGCAACCTGGCATAGACCCTAAAATGGTCGAAGCTGCCATTCAAGAAGAAGTAAACAAGCTCAGTGAAAAACAAATCACAGCTGAAGAGCTCCGCTTAGCGCGCTCATCTATATCAAAACGTTTTCGCCTCAGTCTTTCTGACCCCATGGGTTTAGCTCAATCGCTCACTGAAGGCATCGCCGTGGGCAGCTGGAAGTGGTGGGCGAGCTACCCTCGTGACGTACAGACAGCCACAGCTGAAGAAGCACTGAGCAGCGCCAAGAAATTCTTCTTAGACAAAAGCAAAACAGTTGGTTACTACCTGCCCACCGACTTTAAGACCGATGCAGCAGCCATTGCCCAAATTAAACCAACAAAGCCAACTGAGAATTTAGGCGAGAGCAGCAGCGATATAAAGGACGCAACCGCAACTGTCGAAAAAGTCTCGACCAGAAATGCTGGGGCTGACCTCGACAAAGCGAAGACCTGGCAAGAGCGTGTAGAGCGTTACTGTATGCCTAACGGCATGACTGTTTTGCTGGCTCGAGTAGCCGAAGGGGCAGACAGAGCGGACCTACATGAAAGCGATAAGTCTTCGCCTAAAAGTCCAATTAGAGGAACTGTTGCTGTTTCAGGGAAAATCAGAGCGGGTGATTTTTACAGCCAAATTGGCAAATCAGCAGTGCCTGACGTTACAGCTGAACTATTGACCTATGGCACTAAGAAATTCTCAAAAGAGCAAATCTCCACACAGATGGAAGAAATGGGGGTTTCTCTTAATTTCTCCAACGGCACCTTCTTCCACGAGTTTGAATCGGAAGTAGCCGCAGAGGACCTGCCGAAGCTCTTGAGCCTAATCGGCAGCGAAATGCGACAACCTAAATTCCAACAGAGTGATCTCGACCTTGTATTGAAGTTAAGTCAGGCTTCTATTAAGGAGAAGATGACCGACACTGGTGAAGTAGCTTGGAACTCTCTAGTGCGCTCACTGTACAAACCCGGATGTGTGTACTACGCACCGGAGCTGAGCAAGCAAATGGATGAGCTTTCATCAATTTCGCTTAGTGATATTGAAAACTACCATCAAAAATTCTATAGCCCCGGCAACACAGTATTGGCTGTCATTGGAGACATCGATATAGCGGCAGTGAAGAAACTGCTAGAAGCTGAGTTCGGTGACTGGAAGGGCGAGGCCGCTCCAGCCATAAAAGTTGACATAAGCGGACTTATAGACAGAAGCGGAGCTAAAGCTAGCAAGAACAGATTGACGACAGAACTGGCTGATAAAGCCAACGTCGACATCGCTATTGGCAAACCCGTGGACGTTTCACTTAAGTCAAATGACTATTTGGCTGCCATGATTGGCAATGCCGTCTTAGGTTACGATAGCTTTGCTTGTCGCCTAGCCCCAGTACGAGACAAACTGGGTCTCACCTATTCAATCTCGTCGCATATCACCGAGCCTCATTACCCCTATTCTCCTTGGTCTATCGACCTCTCAGTCAATCCAGTCAATGTTGATCGCTCGCTCGAAGTCGTAAGAAAAATCGTGGCTGACTTCAATAAAAATGGAGTAACTATCAAGGAACTAGAGACTGAGCAAGACCACCTAGCAGGGGTCTACCTGGTTGGTCTGAGAAGCATTCGCTCAATTGCCAAGAAATTGACTGATTATGAGCAGCTCTCGCTGCCGGTGTCTTATATGGATACTTTTGGCAAGCGCGTTAAGAATGTCACCCTCAAAGAGGTTAATCAGGCCGCTGGCCACTATTTCCGCCTAGATGATGCGGTTACTTCTGTCTGCGGAACTTTAAACAGTCCTAGCGAAAATCAGGGTAAGAACGCGAACCAGAGCAAACCAAAGCAGAACAGGTTTTAGACCGCCTTAACTGGGAACAATTCAAATACTTAGAGATTTGGGGCGATGAGCGACAAGAAAAAGATTTTTACAACTGGAAAATTTGAAGTGGACGGCAAGTGGGCTTCTGTTCGCGAGACCAAATTTACGAAGATGGTTCTAGAGACGCGCTTCGATCGTCAAAAGTTCAAAGAAACCAAACAAAAAGAAATGCTTGATCGGCAAAGAAAGCCGATGAGCGATGAAGAGCTGGAAGAGCTTGAGCGCAAATCGCTCAAAGACGCAGTTACAGACCTCTACAACCAGAGAACTTTTCTGCGAAAGCTTGAATATGAAATGCGCCGTGCAAAACGCTACAAACGGCCTCTGTCGCTGATGATTTTGACAATAGACAATATTAGCCAACTGCAAAGGCAGTACGGTCAGATGATTGTCGATGAAGTGATGAGAGCTGCTGCCAGAATATCAGGCGTATGCATTAGAGACGTAGATGTTTCTGGAGTGTGTGAGGTGGCAAAAATTGGCATCATCTTCCCTGAAACTTATTCGTCTAGAGCAATGATTGTGGCTGAACGTATTCGCGAACGCATGAAGCAAGAGCCCATCAATAGTGAGATGCGACACTTGCGAGTTACTACATCAATTGGAGTTGTCTCTTTTCCCACCCACGCCCGGGACGAAATTGATTTACTTCAACGAGCTATGGAGTTTTTAGCAAAGGCTGAAGAAGAAGGCGGAGACCGCGTTCACAACGGCTAACTAGATTCTACTCCAATTCCTTCATGGTCTTTTCTTCTGCCGATGGCGACTTGATTGCTGGCGCTAATGGCGGCTCTTCCTGTGTCTGAGCTTGTCCAGAACCAGAACTAGAACCAGAGCTAGAACCTGAAGCAGAAGTTGAACTAGAAGCAGAGCTTGAAGTACTATTGCCAGAATTGGCCGGAGCCAAAGCAGGCAGACTCGACGAATCGCTCTTATTCTTGGCCAAATCGATCTTCTCGCTACGCTCTTTCTTGCCGATCGGATAGCTGTTATAGAGTTTACCATCGAAGTAAACTTTGAACTCACAGCTACCATCATTACGAACGCTAGCACCACCTGTAAGGTCAATTTTCTTGCCTTCCCGGGCCGGAAGCGGTGGCACAAATTCGTCGACCACAGCAGACTCTTTTGTCCAGAGAATCTTATCACCAGCTTTGGTGTCTACCAAATCAACTTTCATTGTCAAAGCGTTGATAGCAGAATCTGTAGGATTCCAGACTTGACCAGCGATATGAGGCATGCCACCTTGCAGATCAATAGTCACTGTTTTCAGTGTAACTGTTGGCACAGTGTTACTTGGATCGACAGATTTTGCCTGCTGTAAATAACCATATCCGGTATCAAGATCACCAGAATCTAGCAGTTCCTTGCCGCGCTTATTGAGTAAAGCAGCCAATTTACGCTTTATCGAATCGTCCCGAGTCGAAAAGCGTTGAGCCTTGCGCAGTTGATCAATAGCTAATTCATACTGACCAGTACGCTCATAAATATCGGCTGCCATCTCATAGTTACGTGAGTTGTCAGCGATAGCATTAAGCTTACCAAGATAGACTAGCGCTTCCTTGTCTTTCTTGTCAGAAACCAGCTTCGCAGCTAGTCTTTGGTAGATTGTCGAAAGCCTTGCGTCAGATTCGCTGAAGCGGGAGCCCTCTTTTAAGTCTTTCACTTCTTCCCAAAGGCTCAAAGCTTTTTCTAGATGGCCGTCACGCAACTCCTGATCGCCCCACAAGGCATCTAAATCGGCTAGCTCAGCCTTTTTACCGGGAATATTTGCTTGCGCAAGTGGACGCAGTAACTCACAGGCTTTGTCATAGCGCGAATGCACGCGATAATAATTGGCCAACTGCGAGGCTAAATCAGGATCTTCAATTATTCCTTTGCCCAACTCCTGTGCCTTAGCTATACAATCTTTAGCCTTGTCTATCTGATCAACACCAACATAGGCGCGAGCAAGAGCAAGCATAATCTTGGGATTGTCTTTGGCTGAATTTGAGGCCTTGGTCAAGGTCTCAACAGCAAAGGCATATTGGCCATTATCTAACTCTTTCAGACCCTTACCAAGTAAGCGATCTTCTTCTGGCGCCTTGGTCAGGAAGAAAATGGTGGCCCCAGCAAAAATGAGAACGGTTGTTAGACCGAAGAGTAGGCCCGCAGTTAATGGCATACCGCTTTTGAGACTCAAGCTCATATTGCTTGATCTACGTTTACTTCCAGTTTTAGCTCCGGCTTTAGCTGTGGATTTGCCGCTGGAACTAGGTCCGTCGCCAGAATCATCAAATAGGTCATCCCCTGCATCTTTGCGCGAGACGTCATAGCGCACTTGAGCAAAGGGTTCAGAAGCTGGTGGAATGTAGTCAGGATCAGCGTAATTTTTGCCAGATTGAGAATTAGAATGAGAGACGGCCCTTTTACCAGCTTCAGCCGAAGCTGAATCAGATAGAGGAGCCGTCTCTGCAATTTCTTCTTCGACATAGAACTCTTGTCCACAAGAGACACAGTTCTGATACTGAGAAGGATGATAGGTACCACAATTTGGACAGCGCATAAGTTGAATATCCGTGTTCCTGATATTTTCAGGTTAGATCATACACCCTGTCCTATGGCAACTATTTGATTTCAACCTTAGCGCCAGCAGCTTCGATCTTCTTCTTCATCTCGTCAGCTTCTTCCTTCTTAACTTTCTCTTTCAAAGTCTTAGGAGCTGAGTCAACCAAGTCTTTGGCTTCTTTCAAACCAAGGCCGGTTACTTCGCGAACGATTTTCAGAACTTCGATTTTCTTGTCGCCAACAGCGGCCAAGACAACGTCGAATTCAGTCTTCTCTTCTACGGCAGCAGCAGCGCCGCCAGCGGCAGGAGCGAAAGCCATAGGAGCTGCAGCTGTTACGCCGAAAGTTTCTTCCATTTGTTTCTTGAGCTCAGCAGCTTCAAGAAGGGTCAAGTTGCCGATAACTTCAATTAGTTCAGCGGTTGACATTTTAGTAGCCATTTTAAAAATCTCTCCTTAATACAGTTATTTGCGGCTTAAGCACGGCTTAGGCTGCTTCGTCTTTTTTCTTTGCGACCTCTTCTACGAGGACTGCAATGTCTCTAATCACTGCGTTCAAGATGCCAGCAATATTTCTGGCTCCAGAATCAAGACCACCCATAATGGATGAGAGCAATTGCTCTTTCGATGGTAGTTCGGCCAGCCCTTTCACTTCTGCAACTGAAAGAGATTGACCATCCAGCACTCCGCCTTTGACGGAACCTTTTTTAACTGTCTTGATGAAATCAACGACAGCTTTAGCAGGGGCTGCTGGGTCATCGTATCCAACCACTACGGTTGTTGGTCCCTTAGCGAGTTCGGCGATTGCTTTGAACTCAGTCTTTTCAGTAGCAATTTTCACCAAAGTGTTTTTTGCTACGCGACATTTTGCCCCTTGCTTATCAAGAGAACGTCTGAACTGAGTCAACTCAGCCACCGTGTACCCATTCAGGTCAGCGACGATAGCGACCTTGCCTTCAACGAAGATAGATTCGAGGTCTTTGATTACCCCGGCCTTAAATTCTCTGGTTGGCATTTAGATCTCCTGGAGTCGCCTCCACATAGATAACGGATGCTAAGTACGCTCATGGCATCTGCTAAGTCTTCCAAAAAGAAAACCCGACAAATGCCGGGATCACAAGGACGAGAGAAACTCTCGCAAACGACTGTTTTAACAAAGTCGAATTTGTGACCTCAAGTCGGCGACCCTCATATAGAGGATTCATTAAACTCCCGCCATTACTTTTGGGAGTACCATACTGTCTGCGGCCTTAGTTAACAGCATCTAACAGTTTAATTTGATAGATGCACGCCAAATTCTCGCGTTATATTGAGCTGTCGTCAAGAAAACTCATTTTGATGTAACAATTCAAGGGGAAATTTCTCAATCTAAGTTATTCAGGCGAGATTATTCAATCATTTGTACAGCTGTACTGCGGAGCAATGTTCCATGGAAATCTTTGAAAAGCACGTATTTGTCTGCACTTCAGGCAAAATCTGTTCGAAAGATGGTGGCGAAGAAGTTTGCTCTGCCCTGCGTCAAGAAGTGGCTACCAAGGGCCTTAAAGGGCAAATTCGCATCAATAAAGCAGGCTGCTTTGATCAGTGCGGCAATGGTCCAATGGTTGTGGTTTACCCCGAAAGCACCTGGTACGCCCACGTTAGACCCGACGACGCCCAGCAATTGGTAAATGAGCATTTGATTGACGGTAAGCCAGTTGAGCGTCTACTTTATGACGGCCGGGGACGCACAGACCGGTCTTAGTGCCGTCCCGCCGATTTGAGTGACAAATTTGTTCGTCACAAATGTTCGTCATAGCCGTTCGTCACAAATCAGTAAGAACTTGTTGCTAACTTAAGTCTAACAACTGGCCCCCTCCAGATAGGCGTAAAATGAGCAATCCATTTAACATTGAACTTAGCGAGAATTTTCCGCAACGCGACCGTGCCGCTGCCAACATCGAACTTAGTATCCTTAGTGCCGTAGTCAATGCCGAAATGGGCCTCTTCAAAAAGGCCTGGTCTGGTTGGCCAACAGGGGAACAAGCCCCACGTGCTGGCCGTTCAGATGCGGCCTCGCAGGCTCTTCTCGATGCCGGTATGAAAATAGCATTCGACGATTTGTGGCGCGGTCAGCAAAGATAGTTTTGGAAACAGCCAAGTAGATGAGCCATTTACTGACTGACTTACTTACTTTGAGTTGCCTGCTGCCTGTGCATAACTCTATATACAAATGAATATGCTCTTGGTGACACCATGGTTCACGCGCTTGGCTATCGCGATAGATATTGATAGCGAGGCTAAGAGTAGTCTTTCGAATTGTCAGTGGATATGCAAAGTATTTTCAGCGGGGGACTTCCAATAGATTTCTGCTCGGATATACTAATTACATAAGCGGTGAGCACCCACCAATAAATAAGTTGGGTACTTTGAGCCGAGGGGTTAAGTGGAAACGTCAGGTCTGCGCAGACCGGAAACTGTAGTGATAACCCGCTAGCTGTGAATACTGACTTGAAGCAGCAAGAAATATCGAGCCTACGCAATAGGCAGTCAGACGATAGTAATTAGACCGCCGCAGAGCAATCTGGGCGGTCTTTTTGTTTGCGACCAGAAGTAAGACATGGTCACTTTTTAGTATCAAAATTGTCATTTTTTCTTAAAGAAATCTGACAGTTTTAGATACTGATATTAGCCAGTAGTCAAAAAAAAGTGCCGGTGGAGGCGCCCTCATGACAGATAGTCTAAACGAGGCAGCAAGCCAACCGCCGGCTAATTTTTAGAATACCCAAAGCTCTTGGGTGCCTAAACCTTTTTCAAGGCAAAATCAAAGATTTTATTTGCCACTCTTAGCTGGGGCGACTTTAGCCGCTTCTGGCTTAACCTCTGATTTAGTTTCTGGCTTAGTCGCGGCTTTAGTCTCTGCTTTGGTGTCCGCCTTGGGCCCTACTTTAGTGTCTGATTTTGCTGCAGGAGCTGTACTAGCTTTGTCTCCAGCTTTAGCATCAGTAGCTTTTGAGTCTGCAGGTTTCGCCTCAGCGCCTTTCACTGCGGCTGCTTCTTTCTTGCTATCGCCATCTTTCTTACTCTCGCTATCTTTAACCGCCTCACCGCCTTTAGGCGCTGCGCTGTCTTTAGCGGCTTCGCCAGCTTTTACGGCCGCGCCGTCTTTGGCTGGTTCGCCGTCTTTGGCGGCTTCAACTTCAGGCTCGCCAGTAGAGGCGGCCGTGTCTACCTTTATGGTGCTGGCATGGGGGTCATACTTAAGTGCTTCCTCAACTGCAGAAGCAGATATCGAGCCATCATCAGCTACTAGGCGGGGGTCAATTTTTACTCCTGCCAATTTTTCAGAGAACGACTGAGCGCCATCAAACACAGGGGGGATGACAATTAAGCCTTTAGTATCGATATAGCCTTGACGAGCATTGGCGACACCGACTAAAGCTAATCCCTCAGAGAAATCTTCTGCATAGGTAAACCTTCTCTTGATAACAGTTTTACCTTTTTTGTTCATGAAGCCATACTTACCGCGCTTCAAACTCAAACCAAGCTCATCATGGAAGAAATTACGAGACTGCAAAGCATCACTCATAGACATAGTGCCAATCGTGTCTAAGATGACGAAGTCAGAGCCAAAGTAACATTCGGCTACGCGGTCATGGAACTGCTTAGCCTGGTCATATTTAAAATCAATTATGACCTTGCCAGTTGGGTCAACGTAACCCCATTTGCCCATTTTGCTGACCGCTGCTAGACCTTCTGAAAATGGACCGACAGCATCATACGCAGGAGGGACTTTGGTCTCACCGGCTCTATCAATGAAGCCCCACTTGGTTCCCTCTTTGAAAGAGCAATAAATTATGGTGTTCGGCTCTAGCGGTCTATTTGCTTCACCGCACTCACCAATTGCTTCGAAGTGTGCAGGACAAGTCGGAGCCCCAGTTTTGTCAATTAGACCCCATTTGCCGCCAAAGGTTTTAACAGCGGCCAAACCCTTAGCAAAACGGGTCACTTCTTCATATTGCCGTTCAATTATAAATTTACCAGTGTTATCAATGAAGCCCCAGCGTGACGAAAGGTCGGCTGCGGCCAAACCATCAGAGAAGGGTAATACTCTTCGGAACTGAGGCTTGATAACGAATTTGCCCGTGTGGTCAATGAAGCCCCACTTAGGGCCTAGCTCTATAGGTGCTTGTGAAACCTCCTCTTTCTTGCCGCAGGCTCCCAGTGACATCACTAACATAAGTGAAGTAATAAAGTGCCTAGCATTTAAGTGCTTAAAATTTCGCGACATCTTGAGTATTCTTTCTTCCTAATTGGAGCAACCATACAAATAATAAGCCGTCTTCGATACTATTGTCCAAGATCTCGAAATATCTGCACCATTTACAGTGCAGAGTGTTTTCCCCCGGTGTTTTGTATGATGTGTTACTACCGCAAAGAGATAATACAAAAGATATAAATGGCTAACTACTTACTTGAAATTGGTGTCGAAGAGCTGCCTGCGGGCTTTGTAGCTGAGGCGGAAGAAAGACTCAGAGAATTGCTTCGAGCCAATCTCACTGAAGCCAATATCGCCTTCAAGCAAATTCGCTCGTATTCAACCCCGCGGCGCCTAACTGCAGTGGTTGACGAGATTGCTGCTAGGCAAACCACCACTGAAAAGAAAGTAAAAGGGCCAGCTGTCCAAAGCAGTTTCGACGCCAATAATAAGCCGACCCCTCAAGCTGAAGGATTCGCCAAAAAGCATGGTTTAACAACTTCAGAGCTTTTGCGAGAAGAAGTGGGCGGTATCGAATATTTACATGCCGTAGTTGTAAATAGCGGCAAAGTCACAGAAGAAGTTTTGCCAGAAATAGTAAACAAAGTTATTGGTCAGATCTCGGGTGAACGTCTGATGCGCTGGGGCGAGTGTGAAGTTAAATTCTCTCGACCACTGAGGTGGCTAGTCTCTTTGCTGGATGACAAGGTTGTTGATATCACCATGGCTAATTTCAAAAGCGGACGCTTAACAAGAGGGCATCGCATTTTGCATCCAGGCGAAATTTCTATTGCCCATGCAGACAAATACGAAGAAACGCTGAAAGAAGCATTTGTCATTGTTGATCCAGCGAAGCGCCGAGAAATGATCGAGGTGCAAGTAAACGCAAGAGCAAGTGAACTAGGCGGCTCTTCTCCGCAACTAAAATCAGGCTTGCTTGACGAAGTTGTCAACTTAACCGAATGGCCAACAGCGCTGGTCGGTCACTTCGAAGACGGCTATCTAACGCTCCCGGCAACTTTGATTGAAACAATCATGATTCATCACCAGCGTTATTTTCCAGTTGAGGCAAAGGAACAGAACGATCCAGCCAACAGAAAACTGCTGCCTTACTTCATCACAATCACTAACAACGATAGAAAAGAAGCCGCACCACACATCAAGCAAGGTAATGAGCGAGTTCTTAGAGCCCGGCTTGCCGACGGCAAGTTTTTCTTCTTCGACGATAGTAAAGCAAAACTAGAAGAGCGCCTGCCTGCCCTTGGTAAATTGACCTATCAAGAAGGTCTAGGCAGCTACGGAGATAAAACAGACAGGTTGAGCCAATTAGCCACAGTATTGACCAATAGCGAACCGGCCAGCAGTGTTCTCGCCAACCACGAAAAAGAGAAATTGGTGAGAATTTGCGAGTTGATGAAGCTTGATTTGGTCAGCAATTTAGTACGAGAGTTACCCGAATTGCAAGGCTATGTTGGTAGTTGGTATGCCAAAAGAGAAGGTGAACCGCTTGAAGTTGCAGAGGCAATTCTCTCGCACTATGCTCCGCGCACCAGTAATGATGCCATTCCGCAAGATCGTCTCGGGCAGCTAGCTGCTGTTCTGGACAAGCTAGATCATGTGGTCGGTCTTTTTGCCCTAGGCAAAAAACCTACGGGTTCGTCAGATCCGTATGCCTTGAGACGCAATGCCCAAGGCTTGATCGATATTGTTGTCGACGGTCTAACCGAGCTACCAATTAACATTACAACCCTGATTGCTAGCTTGTTGATGGCTTTTGAGCCTCTCCTTGAAAAATCACACTCTGGTAAACTTTCTAAAGAGAGCAATGGCAAGTCATATGCCGGCAGCAAGAAGTTCGATAACGAAGCAGTCGCAGCAGAAGTAAAAGAGTTCATCACACAACGCCTCAAGGGCAAATTGCTTGATGGCGGCTATGGCAAAGAAATCGTTGAAGCAGTGCTGGGCGCTCGCGATCCTTTGGCCAATATCAGCGATGTAATGGTGCGTATGAATACAGTCAAGCATGTGGTCTCAGCTCCTGGAGCCGCTGACCTTATGCGTATTGGTATCAGAATAGGCAATATCCTCAAGCCTGATTCACCAGATACAGTGCAGGTAGACTTGCTCACCGAAGACTGTGAAAAGGCTTTGTGGGATGCATTCCAGAAGAATGTTAAAGCAAATTGGGAGCGCAGCGGCAACCCAGATTCGTTTACTTTGCCGACCACAGAAGCTGAATATCAATCACTGCTTGACTTACTGCGTAATCTCACGCCACACATTGACAACTTCTTTAGAGACCTCTTAGTCAACGATGAAGACCAAGCTAAGCGAAACAACCGCCACGGCATTCTCAAGAATATCGACCGCTATTTCTGCGCCTTAGCAGACTTCACTAAGCTGCAAGCGCTGACGAACTAAAGCGGTTTGCTCGGCTTAGGTTACGATTTAGGTTACTTCAGCTTTTAGGCACAATAAATGACTTTGCAGTTTGGCAACAAAATTAAGACAGCTTTGGCGCAGAAGAAAACGCTAGCTTTAGTAGTAATAATATTAGCGCTTGCCCAGGCGCAGCTTTTACCTTTTACTCCTGTACTAGCAGTCAATTCAGATTTGCCACCAGAGTCATTGCGCGTACCTCTATTGGCAAAAGAAAATTCAGTTAGTACTTATGTGCCTTCTGAAGCGGCTGAAGGATCAGGATCTGGAATAGCCGTCAATATAATTTACTGTGCTAAGGCTCGCTATAAAGATGGAGCTCCGGTTGTGGTCGTGGCGCCGGGAGGGGTCGGAGCGGATGGGCTCGGCTTCAACATGCATGCTGCACAAGTTGGTGCTGTTGAAGTACGCTTCGCTTTTCCTGGAGGTGGCACCTCTCAATTTGGCACCAAAGGTACATTCGACAACAGAGGCGGGCGATCTGTCGAAGCTTTTAGAGATGTTTTGCTATTTGCTGGTGGTCGCAAGACCGACTACAAAGGTCGTTCCATTGAAGAATTAATGGCTTCGGTCATTAAGGTAAATCCGGCTAATTTGGGAATTGTTGGTTGGGATAATGGTGCCAACATTGCTCTAGTGACCATGGCAAAATTCGGCGTTAACAGACAGGACGTTTCGGCTCAAGAGACCCCGCCAAAGGACGGTATAGATTTTGTTAAATGGCTAGCGTTGTATGAGGCACCAGTTGGCTCAATGTTCTCTCCCGCCAATTTAGGTTCTGCATCTGATCTATTGCGCAATAAGCACTACAGAGAGGGCTCGGCAGCTACCGGAAATCTCTTAATCGACTATCGTAAGTTAAAATGGAAAGAACGGGCTTTTCGCAATCCCAATAAATTTTCAGGAAAGAAACGTGGTTTACCTGGAATAAAAGGTGTGCTCTTCTTTGACGACAACGACAACGATATCTGGGAAGAGTCAAGAGAGTATGCCTTCAACCCCGCTCTTGATACAGAACTGACCAAGCAGTACTTTCCGCCCCAAGTCACGGCAGCCTGTGCGAGATTGAAAGTTTTTGGCGATCAGTGGCCCGCTAACGTAGCTACAGTGGCCCAGTCTGAAGAATACTTCAGCGCGCGTGACGGCTCGTTATACATAGCTGAGATTACAAGCAAGTTTCCGAAACTACTCGTTAGCATGTTTGCCTCAGCTGTTGATCATAATCAACAGCAACTTGATCATCCTCATATATGCTTTCTCTACAATCTGTTTTTGACTAACAAAGTGCGCTGGTTGAGGCTAAACCCAGACCCTTGCTATGTGGCTTCCGTTTCTGGAATGAGCGCTTTCAATTTCGTCAATAACAAACCAAATCATCCCCTAGACCCTTCTACTCTGCTCACCCAACTCGAGCCAGAAGGAACAGTCCCAGACTACGTCTGTATGCAGGCGATAGTTGCTGAGTTGGTTGATAGGCTAAAAACCCGTAATTTGGTTTATCCCATTAGCCAACCACTAGCCCCCTATAACAACGGCGCCGCCGAGGCCAAAGCTGATGCCGAAGCTAGGCACAAAGCTGCCATTGAAGAGGCCACGAAAGCAGAAAAGCTCGGTGAATCAGAACTAACTGGTGTTGGTGACAGAGGTGTTGGTGACAAAGCCCCAACTAAGGCTCCGGCTCCATCTCAAGTTAAGTCTCCAGTAAAATCGGCTATTACATCTACCAAGCAATCCCATAAATCTCCAGAACCCGCAAACAAAAGTGGTAATAAAAGGAATTAAAAGTAGCCTGTGCTAGTATCTTTACTAGTGTCATTGAGGGAATTGTCATGATAAATCCAGTCACCGTAGGCGTCTTATTTGGCATTGCGCTGTTAGTTTTCGGCCCTAAAAAGTTGCCAGAGCTAGGCCGATCGCTTGGACAGGGTATCGGTAACTTCAAAAAAGCCTTAACCGATGCTCAAGAAGAAGTAGCTACAGCTGTCAAAATCGAGCCAAAGACAATCGAAGCCAATCCAGTAGCTGATAGCACGGAACCCAACAGCCAGACTTAATGGCCAAATTTGAAGTCGTTTCCAAATTCTCGCCTGCTGGTGACCAGCCTCGTGCCATTGCCCTGCTAGAAAAGGGCATCGAAGCACAGATGCCCTATCAAACCTTGCTTGGAGTAACTGGTTCGGGCAAGACGATGACTATGGCTCAGCTCATTGCTGAGACTCAAATGCCAGCCTTAGTCTTAGCCCACAACAAAACTTTGGCAGCTCAGCTCTGCAATGAAATGAAAGAGTACTTCCCCAACAATGCGGTGGAGTACTTTATTTCTTATTACGACTACTATCAGCCAGAATCGTACATTCCATCTACGGATACTTTCATTGAAAAGGAAGCCAGTATCAACGATGAGATAGATAGGCTCAGGCACTCAACTACACGCTCTTTATGGGAGCGAGACGATGTGGTTGTCGTGGGCTCAGTCTCTGTTATTTACGGCTTGGGTCTGCCAGAACGCTATCTGGCTGCCGCTCTTGACTTGACCGTAGGGCAAGAAGTAGATCGCCAGGATGTTTTGCGTCAACTGGTGCACATTCATTATGACCGCAACGATATGGTGGTGGAACGTGGCCGATTTAGAGCACGGGGCGAGATTCTCGAAGTGTTTCCCTCTTATGAAGAACGGATCGTCAAAGTAGAATTCTTTGGTGACGAAATAGAACGAATTGCTCTAGTTAACCCAGTCACGGGTGAAATTGAAGAAACAAAAGAGTGCATCAAAATCTATCCAGCCAAGCACTATGTAGCCGAAGAAGAAGATATTGAACGCGCCATTGATGCCATTGAAGCCGAGCTTTTAGACCGTACCAATGAGTTAGTTGGCCAAGGCAAATTGGTCGAAGCCCAGCGTCTCAAGCAGCGCACCCGCTTTGATATTGAGATGCTTAAAGAAGTCGGCTATTGCAATGGTATAGAAAACTATTCACGCATATTAGAAGGAAGGGAGGCTGGCACACCCCCTAAAACTCTAATTGATTACTTTGTGCGCAAATACGGCAAAGATGGCTTCATTACTTTCATTGATGAGTCGCATGTAACTGTTCCCCAGATTCGCGGCATGTTTCATGGTGATAGGGCACGCAAAGATACACTTATAGATTATGGTTTTAGATTACCTTGCGCCCGAGATAACAGGCCGCTCACACCTGATGAGTTTTTCGAGAGAGTGGGTAAAGTTGTCTTCGTATCGGCTACTCCTGGCGACTGGGAAGTAGCAGAAAGCCAACAGGTTGTCGAACAAATCATTAGGCCAACAGGGCTTGTTGACCCAATTATTGAAGTGAGGCCAATTACTGGTCAAATCGATGACTTGATTGGCGAAATCAAAAAACGGACAGCTGCAAATCAAAGGGTACTAGTCACTACTTTAACTAAGCGTATGGCTGAAGACTTAACTGAGTACCTCTCTGAACTAGGTATAAAAGTACGTTGGCTACACTCTGATATCAAAGCCATAGAAAGGGTTGAGCTTCTGCGCGACTTGCGCCTTGGTGTATTTGACGTACTTGTTGGCGTCAACTTGCTGCGCGAAGGGCTAGATCTTCCTGAAGTAACTTTAGTAGCCATCATGGAAGCAGACAAAGAAGGATTTTTGCGGGCAGAAAGATCACTAGTACAAACCATTGGCCGAGCAGCCAGAAACACTGAAGGTCGCGTGATCATGTACGCCGACAAGATGACAGATTCGATGACCAAAGCTATAAGAGAAACAAATAGAAGGCGCACAATTCAAATTGCTCATAATACCGAGCATGGTATTACCCCTACTACCATTGTTAAAGATACGGGGAATTCGCTACTCGAAGCTTTGCGCGGCAAAGGTGATGGCAACGACCTAGTTGAACGCCTCAGACTGCCGTCTACCAAAGAAGAGCAAGAAAAGATGATTGCCGATTCGGTGATGGAACTTACCGAGAAAGATTTGCGCACAGCTATAAAGCGAGTCGAAAAAGAGATGAAAGATGCGGCCCGCGAACTCAATTTCGAACTGGCTGCCGAACTAAGAGATCAATTAAAAGTCTTACATGAACGCTCGGCCCACTTGCGAAAGCTAAGCTAGCAAAGCCTTTCGGGATATGCAATAGTTTTGATTATGCATTTAAACTCACTTAACGAAACGGGCACAGTTGCCTAAGCGCACTTATACTAGCCTTAAGGCGTTGCCAAGCAATGATTCTGGAGGTTATTACGTATTTACCCCAATGGTGTTTCCTTGAATAATTACGGAAATGTGTAGATCCCACTTGAATACGTAAAACGCACTTAGGATGAAATTGTCGATCAAACCTTAACTACTCAAAACTCTTACCTCATCCATATCAAATGGTCCTTCCGGGGACATGAAGTCATATAAAGAACGGATGCACAGGTAAACGCTTTGACAGACTCGTTGGCACCAGTAATAGAAGCAATTCACGAGGAACCTCATGGCTAAAAGCAAGTCCCCGGATACCGAGCGCGGCATGAACAATGGCGTCCTAGTAGAGGACGAAAACATCGCTAAAAGAAACGAGCTAGAAGAGCTCGATCTCATTGACGAAGATGATAAATTCACCATTCTTGACGATGAAGAAAACGATCTTGATGATGATGATGAACCAGTAGAGCTGCCCTCTGCCAGAGAAGTTGCAACCGAAGATTCAGTTCGCTTATATCTAAGAGAGATAGGTCGCATACAACTTCTTAAACCAGACGAAGAAATTGAATTGGCCCGCAAAATTTTGCAGGGCGACATGATGGCAAAGCGTAAGCTTGTACAAGCTAACTTGCGTTTAGTTGTATCAATCGCCAAGAAGTACATTGGGCGCGGTCTTTCCTTCCTCGATCTAATTCAAGAAGGCAACCTCGGTCTAATTCGGGCATCCGAAAAGTTCGACCATGAAAGAGGCTACAAGTTCTCAACTTATGCCACATGGTGGATTCGTCAGGCTATCACCAGAGCTTTGGCAGATAAGTCTCGCACCATCCGTGTACCCGTACACATGGTGGAGACAATCAACAAGCTCAAGAAAGTAACGAGACAACTGGCTCAAGAACTCAATCGCAAACCAACAGAACAAGAGTTGGCCAAGTCGATGGATGTCTCTATTGTAAAACTACATGAGATCATCAAAGCAGCGAAAGAACCAATTTCGCTAGAAACTCCTATCGGCAAAGAAGAAGATTCACGTCTTGGTGATTTCATTGAAGACGCTGAAACCGATCGTCCTGAAACCACTGTCACCCATGAACTACTGCGCCAAGATTTGGCTAAGATGCTCAACGAATTGACCCCACGTGAACGCGATGTGTTGCGTCTGCGCTTCGGTCTTGATGATGGTCGTCAAAGAACACTAGAAGAAGTCGGTCAACTGTTTGCTGTAACTCGCGAAAGAGTTAGACAAATAGAGTTCAAAGCTCTGAGAAAGCTCAGACAACCAGGCCGCTCTTCAAGATTGAGAGAGTACCTCTAAAAAAAATCATTAGGCCCGGTTAACTTAGACCGGGCCTAATACTTTTTTATCTTGATTGCTGATGGCTTCACCTTTTTGCCACAGCTCTTATACTAGATGACAACTTATACGGTGCAAGATGATTTTCGGCAATAATGACGGCCCAAACAATAATCAAGGGCAAGACGACAATGAGAATCTTGGAGCTAATCGCCTAGACGATGACCTCGACTATCTCTATGGTGAGAGACAAGAGCGTCCGATCTACGCTTCGCGCTCCAGCTTGAGCGCTGAACCACTTCCGCTCCATAACAGCTATCGCAGTCATGATGTTGATGCTGACTTAGGAAACTTGCTACTAGACAAAGAATGTCAGCTAGAGACACAGTCAGGTTTCATGCTTGTTTTCAAAGGTGCCAAAGAAAAGGCCACTTTATCCGTGCGGCGCAAAGTTGGAACACCACCATCAAGCGCTGTCACTCTCACTCCTGATGAACTGCGCAGACTTTCCAACCTTGTGGGCGAACTGTCTCCAGAGCCAACCTCTCGACAAAGACTGGCCGTGGGGTCCGAACGACCTCCAGCTGAGTCAGATTTTGATTCTTTTGTAGCTCGCGAATATCCAGAGCTGGCCCAACGCCGCCGCGTTAAAAAAGCTTTTCCTATTAGTGTTCCAGAGGCAATATTTGAACTGGTTACTGAGAAAAAGTTGATGCTTATGGCCGGTCTGGCGCTTGCCGTTTTGATTACTACGGCAGTCTCAACAGCGCTGTTCTTGACCTCTAAACCATTCGCTGGTGCTCCTATAGCAGTAACTCCTAGCGCTACGAAAGCTGGTCAAGCAGGCAGCTTGGCGCTAGAAGAAACAGCCCGAACATTTGTTCTTGATATGCTTAATTTCCGCAAAGATAGTTATCGTCAAGCGCAAATTAAGGCCATGGCCATGATGACTCCGGAACTAGCTGCGCGCTATTGGAGCGAGACTAATTTTCCACTAAGCAAAAGTCAATTAAAAACATTACCTCAAGATCAAGAAGTACGCATAGAATCAGTTGTGCCTACAACTATTTCAGTTGCGCCACTAAACTATCAAGTCGACGTCAAAGGCAATTTGATTGGAGCGTCAGGAACGGCACCCACAGCTGTCGTAATCCGCCTATCAATTATCCAAGATGCCAGTGGCAAGCTACTCGTTAGCGAACAAAAAGATATAACGGCTCAAGCAAATGCTACTGCGGCTGTTCCTACTGCGACCGTTTCTTCTGAGCATCACTAACAAGAATGCGGCGCAACCAGTAGGCACATGTTAATCCAATTAGAGCGCCAGCAGCGTCTACACCAGCATCAAACAAGCTAGCGCTGCGGCCGGGCACGAACGCTTGATGGAATTCATCAGCCAAGGCGTATAAAACCGCTAAAGCTAAAGCAAACCAATAGTTCTTGAATTTGGTCTCAAATTCTGCCTCACCTTGCGGCATTAAAGAACCCACAAGAGCTGCTTGATAGAGCAGAGCCAAGACGGCGAATTCAAACATATGAGCAAGTTTACGAATGGGCACGTTGGCATCTTGTAAATATGCTTCGGTATAGGCCCCGGAGTTGGCTTGGTTAGAGAATGCAAAGATCACGGCCATCCAAAGCAAGGCTAAGCCCCAGAATAGATAGCGGCTGAAAAAATATTTGAATGACTTACTTCCGCCTTGAAACACTTTTGTCATCCTTGAGATAGAAACGCCATGGCCTTTCAAGCGCCTTACTAATGCCGATGCGCGAACTTACTGCCACATCTTCATCGGCAATGGTACGACCTGCCATGATATAGAGCT
This sequence comes from bacterium, assembly GCA_018062085.1. Classification (GTDB taxonomy): domain Bacteria; phylum Cyanobacteriota; class Vampirovibrionia; order Obscuribacterales; family Obscuribacteraceae. The sequence continues at coordinate 32,488 of JAGOSY010000004.1, forward strand.
GTTGCTTGTCATCAAAGAGTGGCAAGCCATTAAATCTCAAATCAATCTGCAATTGCCGACAGAGTTTGCCCGGGCCGCTAAGAAGCTTTTCATTGCCCACTTTCTCCCGCTCTGCCAAGGCCCTGATCAGTACAGCACCGGCAATGCCGTCAACCTCAGTAACAACATTGAGGCAATAATACATGCCATAGATAAAATAAATATAGGCATGCCCAGGTGGCCCAAACATGACATCACAACGAGGGCGCCGACCGCCATAGGCATGACAAGCCGGGTCATCCGCCGTATAAGCTTCCACTTCAACAATTTCGGCCTCAAGCCTACTTTTCTCAAATTGCCGCACCAAAGTCTTGCCCAATAAAGATCGAGCAACAGTCAAGGTAGGCTGCTCAAAGAAATCATCAGGTAGAGACTTAGGGACCATACTCGCTATCTGCTCTATATTCATTTGGAAATAAATTGACAATAAACTTCTACAAAACTGTAGAAAGGCTCAAATCTAATGCCCTATCGGCTCAAATACAGGACAATTGAAAGCACCTTATAAGTTTTAGGATAGCAATTATGTGCGGCATAGTCGGGTACCTCAATTTAAATGGTGAGCCACTCACCGAGAAAGACAATTACCTTGGTGCGATGTGCCACAGCATTGCCCATCGCGGCCCAGATGAAGAAGGCATGAAGCTGATTGGCCCAGCCGCTATCGGCATGACGCGCCTGGCAATCATCGATGTTTCGGGCGGCCAGCAGCCCATAGGCAATGAAGACGGTAAGGTCTGGATTGTTTTCAATGGCGAGATCTATAACTTCCAAGAACTGCAAGAGCGGGTTCTCTCGCTGGGTCATACCCTTGTCACCAAGTCTGATACCGAATGTATCGTGCACCTTTATGAAGAATACGGCACTGGCTGCCTGCAATATCTTGAAGGCATGTTCTCTTTTGCCATCTTTGATTCACGAAAACAAAGGCTCTTCATTGCTCGCGATCGCTTAGGCGAGAAACCATTGCACTACGGAGTATTCGACGGAACCTTTATTTTCGGCTCTGAAATCAAGGGCATACTGACTCATCCTAAGGCAAAGCGCGAACTCGATAGCTTGGCCATGCAGAAATATTTGAGTCTTGAGTATGTACCTAGTCCCCATTCTATTTTCAAAGGAATAAGCAAGCTACCGCCTGCACACTACATGGTTGTCGAAGGCGGCCAAATCAAAATTGAACGTTATTGGCTGCCCGATATTAAAACTGAAAAAATTTCTGAGGGTGAAGCGCAAGAAGAGCTTGTGCGCCTGCTTAAGCGCTCTATCGAACTAAGACTAATTTCAGAAGTGCCCCTTGGCGTATTTCTCTCGGGCGGCATTGATTCTTCGTGTATAGCTGCGCTGGCTAGCCAATTCTCTAGTTCGCCAGTGAAAACCTTCTCAATCGGTTTTGACGACAAGTCATTCGACGAATCATCTCATGCTCTAGCTGTAGCCAAACATATCGGAGCTGACCATGAAGTAGTGACATTCTCACCAGAACTTGGCTTTGAAACGCTTTCTGAACTTTGGGAAGTTCTTGATGAACCCTTGGCCGATGCCTCCATAGTGCCGACTTATTCACTCTCTAAAATGACCAAAAAGCACGTTACCGTGGCTTTAGCTGGAGAAGGAGGCGACGAGCTATTTGGCGGTTACCCCACCTATCAGGCCCATAAATTTGCCCCAATGTGGGGTTTAATGCCCCAAGCCTTGCGCCAAGGCCTGCTTGAGCCAGCTCTAAATTCTTTACCTGTAAATATGAACAACCTCAGTTTTGATTTTAAGGTTAAGCGTTTCATTGGGGCAGCAGCAGAACCCGCTGTTCGTCGCCATCTCAGATGGATGGGCTCAATTAGAATGGCCGACCAGCCGCAGCTACTGATGCCAGAACACCAAATTTTGACCGAGACCATGGAAGAAAATATCCTTGGTGATCTCCCTTTAGTGCACCTCAACGGCCACACACCAAGGGGCAGTGTCCATGATGTGATTAACAACATTATGCGTCTTGACATGACTACTTATCTGCCAGACGACCTATTGGTTAAGTCAGATAGGGCTTCTATGGCAGCCTCATTAGAAGTGCGCTTACCTTTCTTAGCCTACCCCTTGGTCGAATTTGCTTTGAAGTTGCCGCCAGAACTTAAAGTACGCGGCTTGACAACCAAGTATCTACTGAAGAAGGCCGTGGCGCCCTATTTACCTGAATACATCATGAAGCGGCCCAAAAAAGGTTTTGGCATACCTGTTGCCAAATGGCTGCGGAATGAGTTCCGTCCCGTGGTAGATGAATTATTAGGAGAGTCGTTTATAAAGCGGCAGGGCATTTTCCAGTGGCCTTATATCAATCGTCTAGTTCAAGAGCACATGAGTCAAAAAGCCGATAGACGCAAAGAGTTATGGACACTATTGATGTTTCAGTGGTGGTGGAAGAAATTCTTCGTCTAATAAGCCAGCAAGCAATCAAAAGAGACTAGTTGTGGAAACCGAAAGCAGACAGGCAGAGCCAGCACCCGCTGGGCCAGTACCCAAGGAAGAATTCTTGGATGCTGTGCAACGCCATATTTGCCAAGTCTTAGGCTTTGATTTTGGTTTTATAGACCTAGTTTCAGGACACGAGATTGTCAATGTCATTACTTTTTCTGGTGAGGAGAGTGACAAGAGCGAAGAAGAAGCACGTAAATCAGTAAAGAATCTGACTGATGAAAATAAACAGCCGCTAGCAGTAGCAAATTCATTGGTGGCACAAAAAGTTAAATCGACTTTGCGCCCCTGGCTAGGTCGTGCTTTTTCAACTATTGACGGCGACACTCAAGAGTTTCCTTATGCCATTGTGCCCGTGATGGCCGATTCGTCTCAGCGGGCCGGCAATGTCAAAGGATTAATTCGGGTTATTTCGTTTGATGCTTCTCGCGAAGTGACCACACAAGATTTGCAGACCCTGCGCCTGATGGGCGAGCACCTAGCCAATCGCACCCAGCTATTTTTCCAGGCTGCTGGCGAACATGAGAAAGTTTTGCAACCTACTGCGTCAAAAGCAGAGCAGCTCGATATTGATCATGTTTTGATTCTGCACTCAAACAGAGTCGTAAGGCGCCGCTTCTCTCGCACTCTGGGCGAAAAGTATAGAGTGCTCGAGTCTGACTCAGAAGAAAAATCGTTGCAGATACTTTCAGAAAATAGAGTCGACTTGATTATCGTCGACAGCAATATTTCTGGCTCAACTGGTTTTGGTTTCTGCAAAGTAATCAAAGAGTCGGCTGACTTCAAACACATTCCCGTGATAATTGTCACACCTGATAGTAACCCAGCAGCAAGAGTAGAAGGCCTTGTGGTCGGTGCTGATGACTGCCTCACTGATTCATGTTTTGACTCTGAACTAATGGCAAGGGTGCAGTCTTCACTGCGTCATAGAAAAATAGAGAAAGAGTTAGCTGTGCAGTTGCAACTTTTAGAAGACTATGCTCAAAGACTTGAGAAAGCCCATGAACAGCTCTCTCAAGATAGACAATCACAGCTACAGCGCAATACATTGCTAGAACAATTGCGCCGGGAATCAGATATTTTGCGCAATCAAGAGTCGCTATTACACCGCATTAGCAATACTATTAGGCGATCATTTACCATCAAAGAAAATCTGGCCGAAATGCTAGAAGAGCTGTCTGGCTACTTTGGACTTGATTGCTGTTTTATTGTTCTGCCTTCTGAAGAAGAGCCTGAAGACTCACTTAGAGTTGAGTATGTCACCGATGACATTTATCGTATCGTCGAATATGGTCGCGACTTAAAAACCCTTGAACTTTATAGCAAACTCTTTCAGGCTGATCAGGCCATCATCGCTAATGACGTCGCTAACGACCGCAGACTTGACCCCTTCAGAGACGAGGTCTTGTCTGGCTATAACATACTTTCGCTCTTCTATATTCCTGTGCATTACGGTGAAAAGCTACTTGGTTTGCTGGTTGGCTACAAAGGCGAAATTCCTGCTAACTGGAACCGCGTCAACGAAGCTTTTATGAAGTCAGTGGCCGACCAGGTTGCCTCTGGTGTAACCAATGCCCGACTCTACGCCCGTGTGCAGAGGCAAGCCACTACAGACGGTCTCACTACTTTGTACAATCACCGCACAGGCCAAGAGAAACTAACAGAGCAATTGCGTATGGCCGAGCGCTACCAAAGGCACCTAGCAGTTTTAATGGTTGACGTCGATCACTTCAAATCTATCAACGATAATTACGGTCACCCTGTCGGTGACACTGTGCTCAAAGCAGTGGCCAGGCTAATCAAGAACAACTGCCGTGACGTCGATACCCCGATTCGCTATGGCGGCGAAGAATTTATGATTGTCTTACCTGAAGTCAATCAAGAAGGTGCTCATGTGGTGGCAGAACGTATTAGAAAATCACTGGCCACTGAAGTAATTTTGCACGATGGTATCAACTTGTCAGTGACAGCGAGCCTTGGTATTGCCATATTCCCTGACGACGCAGCCGATCAAGCGCACTTGTTAGAACTTGCAGACAAAGCCCTTTATCTCTCCAAGCGGCTTGGTCGCAACCAAGTACATACGGCCTCCGACCTCATGTTCGAGCCCCGCGAACTAAAAGCCGGTGGTGAAAAATCGGCAGAAGAAGTCTTGTCTCAAATTACTACAGAAGGTAAACACACTCTGGTATTAGAAGACTTCGTCGCCCCCTCTGTCTCACTGGAAGCGCAGAACAAAGAAGAGCTAGTACCGGAAGTCGTAGAAATGGTCAAAGCTCTTGCTCAGAATCTCTACGCTCGTTCCGATTACAACAAGGCGCACCATTTAGAGGTGGCGCGTATGTCAGAGCTGTTAGGCAAAGTTATGGGGCTGTCAGCCACTCAAATTGAGCAAATTCGTGTGGCCGGTTTGCTGCATGATGTTGGCACATTGAAGTTGCCCACTGAGCTACTAACCAAACCAGGCCACTTCACGAGCGAAGAACGGGAGATGGTCAATCAGCATCCGGTGCTTGGTGCTGAGCTACTGCGCCCGATTAGAGCTTTAAGAGATATTTGCGAGATTCTAGAAAATCACCACGAACGCTGGGACGGTACAGGATTTCCTAGCGGTCTTAAAGGTGAGGACATTCCTCTTGCGGCCCGAATTGTAGCAATCGTAGATAGTTACCATGCCATGATTTCAGATCGTCCCTACCGTACAGCAATGACCCACGACCAAGCAGTAGCAACCCTTAGGCAAGGGGCTGGGTCTCAGTTTGATCCTTTTTTAGTTGATATTTTCATTGCCGTGCTCACTAATCTTAGACAACAGCAACAGTGACAACAGCAACAGTGAAGTTACTAAAGAGCAAAACTTTGAATATCATTTTAGCCGTCACAGCGTGTCTTTTAGTTGCTCTTTACTTGTTTCTGGCTCCGCGTTTCCATCCTGATTTAGTCAACCAAATTGCTTTTCACCCGGCTCCCGAGCCAGAAGATACAGAAGCTTATCTTAAGCAATTTGCACCAGAAAGACTGACAATCGACAATAGAATTTCGGCTCTCTTTTTCAAAAACACTAACTCTAACCTGGTCTGCATCTACTCTCACGGCAATGCTGATTCGATGGTCTATCGCGCCTACAAAGCAGAGGCACTGAGAGAGGCCGGCCTCTCTGTTTTGATGTACGACTATTCAGGTTACGGCAAGAGTCTCGGCAAACCTTCTTTTAGCGTGGTGGCAGAAGATGGCAAAGCAGTTTATGACTATCTAACTAACACTATGCACTACAAACCCAGCCAGATAGTGCTATATGGTGAATCAATTGGTGGCGGCGTCACTTCTGAAATTGCCAGATACGGAGAGTCATGTGCCCTAATTCTCGACTCAACATTTTTAGCTCCAGCCACCTGGGCCAAAGATCGAATTGCCGCGCTGCACATATTTCCTGAGCAACTGATCTTGGCACCATCTCTCAGTGTCGAAGGTCTATTTCCGGCCTATAAAAATGCAGTACTAGTGATCAAGCCAGGCAATGATCAGGTCATTCCCACCACCCATTCCGATCGACTTTTTGCCTTAGCCCAAGGTCAAAAGACGCTAGTGACATTGCCCCACAGCCCACATGGCATAGTGGACGGCACTGACTTAGAGCTATATAAAACTACGCTCAAGGCCTTTGTAAACAAGTATCTACTTGCCCATCATTAGCTCCATAGCCTCATTGGAACTACCTGACTCTAGTGTCTCTTGCATCTCTTTGGCTGGTCTGAGATTGCTTGGAATGGCAAAATCAGACAGCGGCAGAGTAGTCTTAAATACTTTTGCCGTGATCAAATAACTAACGTGTGCTTCCTCTGCGCTGTTGTAGTCGACACTAAGAGGAAACAATCCCACCTTAGGCAGTGCATAAAGCTTCTCCATCATCGAGGCCTGGCTTTTATTGTACGGAAGCTGGTCTGAGCCAATGAAGTTGAGTTTAAGCGGTGATCCACCACTGATCTCATGCTTGGCAAACTTACCTTTTTGAGACTTACCAAAAGCAGCCGTACTTTCAAACTTACGCAATGGCAGCGAAAATTTTGTAGTGCTTCCGACAGGCTCTAACTTTACATCTTCAAGGGTGAAAGAAAAGAGAGTCATTGAAGTACTGAAACAATTGCGAAATTTGTCAAAAGGAGTGCGAAAGATTTTTCCAGAAGGCGCACTGTAGCAGACCACTTCTTTGTATGGAGGGAGAAACAAACAGACCAGACCCTGCTTCTTTACTATCATCTTAATGCCAGCTGAACTGAGAAAGACATCACAGTCGCCCAACATGCGGCAGTTCTGTCGAAGTGCGAGGACATCAACCCGCTTGCTGCCCACTTTGGTTGGAACGTCAGAGGATAGGGCCTTAGCCTCAGCCGTGGGAGGCGCACTGAAAAGAAGTACAACAAGAACAGATACAAGCCAGCGCAAAAGAGGATTCATGGATAAAATTTTAAAAATAAGGAGTGACAAACGTGATTTATGAATTTGGGATGCCCATAGCATAAATCATTAGAACATTAAGTTCTGTTGACAAGTCCCAAAAGCGGGCGTATTATTGGTTCACACTGAATAATTGCCCCCACAAGCCTTTTGCAGGTGTCAGATTCTTACTTTTAGAGTCTTACTAGTAGTTACTTACTAACTAATGCGAGCAACTTAATATGAGATTACGCGGTTTAGCCCTTATAGCAACGCTATACCTTATCTGCCAGGTAGGCCCCATGAGCCAACCAGCTAACGCTCAGAGCTTCATAGACTCAATTATTCCGGGTCAGGTTGTCTCGCCAGCTGTCTATAACCTATTACCGCCTCAACTGAGAGCCTTAGTTAGAGTGGCAGGGCAAGGCGGTGGCAACCCTGCTCTCAACGCCCGAGGCTTACCGCCAACTAATCTCGACAGTTTCGTCTATCAAGCTGGCGGACGGGCTGAAGACATTTATGGCGATGAAGGAGTTAATGGCCTTCCTCCTATTGATAGTTTTACTTCGCAAAACCGTATTAATTCTGGTATTTTCGGCACCAGAAATGCCGGTCTGACCACTGGTCACGGCAGCATCATGCCAGCAGCTTGGGGTGGTGATGAGTACTGCCATGGCACCGAGTGGGTGAGAACTGGCGACCAAGGTGGCAATCAATTGCCCTACTACGTGCCAACCAGTCCCTTTACCGCTGGTGGATTATTGAATTCTGTCACAACTGGTCTAGGTGTTGGCACTGAGAGACCAGGTGAAATGGCACCGGTGCGGATTGCCGACCCTAGCATTAACTACGACCGCAATGCCCCAGATTTCATTCGCAACTTCGGCATGTGGGCAACAGCTGTAGTACCTTACGCCGTTACTCCAGACATGAGGCCAGTTCAGAACACCCAGACTAACGAGCTTATGGGATGGATCGCCCCTGGTGACAGTGTTAATGATTTTCTCAGTGGCAGAACTGGACGCTTACTTCCTACCCAACAAAGTGCAGCGACTGGCATGCTCAACCAACTAAACGGTCAGCAGTCCAATTTCACTCTGCCATCAACAAGCTCTCCAGTAGCCGGCTTCTAAGAGCACTGCCTGTAGTGGCATAATCATTGTTTTGAGAACGCGCAAGAAATTGTGCGTTTTCTGCTAAGAAAATCTTAAGTTAGCCTGACGCCCATTAACATCTATGTCGGAAATGCAATATGTATGGCATCCCCTTTCTAACTATGCGAAGATTACATTAGCCCTCGTTATTTCGGGATTTGAGCTTGCCGCTAGATTCAGCAAACGTAATTGAGACGGTGGCAGAGCTGCCCTTTTCAGGATGGATTCAATGCTTATCAGCCTATCAATAGCCTTTGTGTGCTTCTATGTAGTGCACATGGCCGGAATCACTGTCGGATACCATCGACTCCTGGCTCACCGCTCATACAAATGCCCGAAGGCAATAGAATACTTTTTTGTCATGGCTGGTTACCTTGGTTTCTCTAGTTCACCGATGTGGTGGGCCACTCTACACCGGGCACACCACCGTTACACTGACACCAGACTTGATCCTCACGCACCACGCTTTGGTATCTGGGAAGCTTACATTGGCTGGTTCTTGCATAAATCATATGCTGAACATCTCAAGCCTGAAACTTGCTCCAAAGACATGATCAATGATCCCCTCTATAAATTTCTTGATGCTGGTGGAAATTGGCACAAAGCCCATTTGCTCAATTCATTCATCAACTTTAGTTTGCGTGGAGTGATGGCATTGGTATGGGGCTGGGAAATTGCAGCAGTTAGCCTGCTTGCTGCCTTATTGGTACAGCAGATGCCACTCCTACTCAACGTAATCTGCCATTTGCCTAAGGCTGGCTATCAGAATTTCAACACCGCTGATACCAGTGTCAATGTTGGCTGGGTTGCATTCCTCACCCTTGGTGAAGGCTGGCACAACAACCACCACGCCTTCCCTGGTTCCGCTAGACATGGCCTGAAAGCCAGCGAAATTGATCCTTCTTGGTTAATAATCAGAGCTATGAAAGCCTTGGGCATAGTTAGCTGGATGAATGAAATCACCATTAACACCAAATACAAAGGACCACAGAAGCCAACGGAAGTTGAAATTGTTTCTGATTCAGCCACAGCTGTTCCAGCCACTCTTGCTATGGCCCCAAGCCTGAGCAAGACCGAGCTGACACCAGTGGCGGTGCTATCGCAACATACCCGCAGCGCCAATCATCGCCGCCCAAGAACAAAAGTAAAACAGTAGTTAATACGATATTAAAGCCGTTAGCGCCGAAGCATAGCGCTTCTGGCTGCGATTTCTTGCATTACGTCAAGCAAACCACGGGTAGTCAATGAATTTATCGACTCGAAGCCAGAAGCATTCTCGGCCGTAGTGCCGATTCCCACCAATTGGCCTTTGCGATTGAACAATGGCGCACCCTCTAAGCCTGGGTCTGTCGGCATAGAAAGTTTGCCTACAGGAACGGTCTGAGCCTTGCCAGCAAAGCGATCAAGCTGTCCCACAGAGGCGTGCAGTTCAAAGAGTTTGGCTGGGTAGCCCATCGCTACAATCGTTTGTTTTTCCTGGACCTTAGCGCTACTACCGAGCAGCAAGTCATTGAACACTGGTGGTTTGCTATAGGGGTTAAAGCCCATGCTTGGGTGCAGAATAGCAAGGCCTGATTCTGGAATGACCTTTACCACTGAAAGATGACGACTCCAGATACCGTTTTCATTCAGTTGAATTGACTTAGCACCTTCAACCAACTTGGCACTAGTGACAAAGTGATTTTGATCGCTAAGCAAAACCCCAGTGCCGCTATTGACCTGATCAGATTTGCTTGAAATTGCTTTGATCTTGAAGACACGTGCGTGCTGACCAGCATAAATACTGCTGAGATCGCTAGCAAATCCACCATCTGCTTCAGGTGAGCGTTGAGCATTCTTTATTAGAGGGACAATACCGCGCCAAAATTCGGGAGTTCGCCGCAGATCACGATTGTGCAGCGATGACAAAATCGCTGACACAGGAATGTCGTAGCCGTTACTGCCACGGTCACTGGCAGAGTGCAGGCCAACGACTTCACCGCTCTCGTTCAAGAGCGGTCCTCCAGAAAAACCGCCCCTGGTGCTAACACTAGTATTAACTACTGCTTGATCGGCGTGAAACGGTGCAGGCAAGCCGTCGACTTTGATTGTGCCGTCAACGATTTTCTTGACTTGCCCTGTGGAAATGCCGACATTCTCAACATCTTTGGCATAGCCCATATTAGCCACTTTAGCACCGGCTATAGGCAGTTCAGTGCTAGCCAGCGGCAAGGCTTCTAGGGCCTCAGTTGTGCGCTCCGAACGACCCGTGACAGGATGGCGTTTATAAACCGTATTATCAATTTTAAAAATAGCCAGGTCGGCCCCAGGGTCTATGGCCTCAAGTTGGGCCGGAACTTTACTGCCATCGGCCCTATATAGCCTCACCCGCTCAGCGTCAGCAATGGCATGGAAAGCTGTAGCGACGTGGCCTTTATCGCTAACCAAAAAGCCTGTGGCGAAACTATCACCACTGGCCCTGCTGGTCTCCACCTTTATTATGCTGGGCCAAGCCTTCCAATAGAGGTCGGCTGTGGCTTTGTCAGGATGGCTGTCAATGCGATTGATATCAAAAATTGGTGATTTAGCCTTAGGCTCTAAAGCAATAGTTTCACCGGGCTTGAGAGCAGTTTCTGAATTGGCAGAGACCCGCCCTCCAGTAATAGCCTGACTTTCTAATTTTGCACTGACTGATGTGTTCATAGCTGAGCGCAAACCAATTAAACGCACACTTGAAACCCCGAGGAGTCCTCCAGTTGTGGCCGCGACAAAGTCAGTTGTGAGAGAACCCAATGCCGAAGAGAGCTGCCTGCGGTCTGCTTCAAAGCTAAGCTTGCTATTAAATGTGTTGTTAATAGCCCGGAAACCATCGCCAGCCCGTTTGCCACCATCAATTAACATAGGAACAGCCAGGGAAGCACCAATAACCTCGGCAGACACTGCCATCCAGCCAGCTCGCCGCTGCAAGAGCGCAAGACCAGCACCACCGACGGCCGAGGCGGCAAAAGTTGAGACTAGATGTTCTGGATGCTCTTTAATGGACTTGCAGGTGACACTATAGGCGTCGCTGGCAGCAGCTGAAATTAATTGTGCCTCTCTCGATAGCTTAGTGGCCAAAGTTTCTTGGCTCGCCAAAATGCCCTGGCTGTTGCCGTTAACATCGCTAATTTGTCGATTGCTTTCGGGGGCAGGCAATTGGCTGTCACTCACTAAGGAGACCTTATTCTGCCAGAGTAGACGAAACTATGAGCCCAGCCAATCGGGAGAATACGAAAGACCCAAAAGCCCAACTGAACCACCAGACTTATGTTCATACGTAGAATCTTGAACAGAGTGCTAACAAAGCACGACCATATGAATAGAACAGTAAACAAACTGAAGCAGCTGCAATAACATTCGACGGCCCGTCGCTCTTCTTCGAGACTATGCTCTGATCGTGGTCGATAATTCTATCTCGACAGAAATGGATGTATAGCAGTGAAACACCTGCGCCCGTCGGCAAACCAACAAATGCGAACAGAAGAGCATATTGTGGAAAAGCTTCAATTAGCCAACAAAATATAGAGAACGCTAGGCTAACGATAACAATGCATCTTGAGGCTAGTGTCTTGATTTGCATACGAGGCTCTCCTATTATCGGTTATCCAAGTGCTTAACTAAACGTTTGAAGCCCCAATAGCTAGCTTACTCGCGCCACCTATCGAATTATAGAAGTGCCGCAAATATTTAAACTTCAACCAGAAGGTCCAGAGTCAGCGCTAGTTTTATCTACTGCGCAGTGTTCGTTTAGAAGTCAAAAAGCGCAGTAGAGAGATAACGTTCGCCGCTGCTACAAATTATTGTGACAATTGTTTTGCCATGATTTTCGGGGCGTTTCGCCAACTCTATGGCAGCCTCTACATTAGCACCACTACTGATACCAGCTAAGATTCCTTCTTCTTTGGGCAAACGACGAGCCATATCAAAGGCCTGATCGTTTGTCACAGTAACGACGTCATCCAACAGACCCATATCAAGCACTGCTGGTACAAAACCAGCGCCAATACCTTGTATTTTGTGAGGGCCCGGTTTAATAGACAGACCGGCCCGAGTTTGTGACAGAATCGGGCTATCGAGAGGCTCAACAGCCACAACAGTTAAATCTTTGCCCTGCTCTTTGCGCTTTTCTTTAATTGTCTGACCGACACCTGTGATGGTACCACCAGTACCGACACCAGCTACAAAAATATCAATGTCACCGCCACAGTCATGCCAAATTTCTGGAGCAGTAGTCAGTCTATGAGCCTTGGCATTGGCGGGGTTAGAAAACTGCTGAAGCATACATGAATCTGTAGTTTCAGCAATCATCTGCTCGGCCCGAGCTACGGCCCCTTTCATCCCCTCGCTGCCAGGAGTGAGAACTAATTGTGCCCCCAAAACCTGGAGCATTTTTCTACGTTCCAGAGACATAGTCTCAGGCATGCACAGTATTAATTTATAGCCTCGAGCTGCAGCAACAAAAGCAAGCGCAATACCAGTGTTGCCAGAAGTCGGTTCAATCAAAATTGTACGGCCAGCTTCAATCAATCCTCTTTCTTCGGCATCCAGCACCATAGAAATACCGATACGATCTTTAACAGACCCAAGGGGGTTCATGGATTCGACTTTTACTAGAATAGTGGCATCAAGCCCTGCTACTACACGATTGAGCTTGACTAAAGGTGTACGACCTACCGCCGAGGGAAGGTTTACGAACACATGTTTTTTTGCTGGCATAAAATCTCGATTGATCGTCTCAGGTAATAAGACCTGCTCTATTCGGCGGCCTTTTCAATTGGAAGATCAGGTAGTTTCTTGTCTTCTGGCAGGGGGCTATTTGCTTTAAACTCGGCATACTTGCGTTCGCCGATGCCTTTCAATACCTTGCCTTTCTTTAACATCTTGTCATCTTTATGAGCTTCGCCATCCTTAATCATCTTGTCGCCTTTGGCGATAAGGCCCTGGCAATGCTTAAGCATTTCGCGGTACTTCTTCTGCATGCGCTTCTCATCGCCAGATAAATCGTTGGCTCCCCCGGAAGTAGGCGGGGCAAAATCAGTCGGGTTGGCTGCGGCTGAACCACCGGCAGGCTCAGAAGAGGTGGCACCAGCGCCACCAGCGCCTACAGGCAGAGAATTGCCGAAGAAATCGTTGGCACCAGCCAGGGCCGCCGTCGGAAACAGAACTGCTGACCCAATTGCCAGAATTAGCTTTATTGACTTGAGCATTCTCATTTCCTTCGTGCTTAGGTGCTTTCCAATAGTCTATAGGCTGACAGCTGAGGCCGCTCTAAATAGGACTAATATTTTAGATTCTCTACAATTTTTATCTAGGCTAATACATTGGTCAGCATTGGCGCTCGACTATCAAGTTTTAATGCCTGTTCAAAGGCGTAAGCAACTTTTATAAGTACAGCATCGGACAGAGGAGCACCGAGTAATTGTAGACCTACTGGTAAGCTGGCTGAAGTCTGAGCTGCTGCCAGTCCGCAAGGCAGCGAAATACCAGGCAAGCCAGCCAAATTGGCAGGAATAGTAGCAATGTCAGAGAGGTACATTTGCAGGGGATCGCCAGTTTTTTCATCAAACTTAAAAGCAGTCGAAGGAGCAGTGGGAGAGAGAACAAGATCATAATTAGCAAAAATCTTGTCAAAGTCAGAAGTGATAAGGCGTCTGACCTGTTGCGCTTTTTTATAGTAAGCATCGTAGTAGCCAGAGCTGAGTGCGTAGGTGCCTAGCATAATTCGCAGTTTGACTTCAGAGCCGAAACCGGCCTGACGGGTTTCGTTATACATAGATAAAATGTCAGCGGCTTCCCGATCTCTCAAGCCATAACGCACACCATCAAATCTAGCCAAATTAGCCGAAGCCTCGGCCGTAGCTAAGATGTAATAAACAGGCAGAGCAAATTTGGCATGGGGAATTGAAACTTCTTCTACTGTGGCGCCAAGTGAAGTAAATAGTTTCGCGGCCGACAAAATTGACTGTCTCACACCGTCTTCAATACCAGCGCCAATCAATTCTTTGATGATACCAATTTTGGTGCCTTTCAATAGCTCCTCTGAAGAATGCTTGCTCAAGCCCTGAATAAAGGGCAACGTCAATTGAGGAAAATTCTTGGTATTGGCAGAACTCGTGTATGGATCTTTGAGGGAAGTGGAATCTTTACTGTCGTGCCCGGAAATAGCCAAAAGCGTTAAAGCGACATCTTCTACGGTTCGGGCGAAAGGTCCAATTTGATCTAAACTAGATGCAAAAGCCACTAGACCATAGCGAGAAACAGTGCCATAAGTCGGCTTCATACCCACCACGCCACAAAAACTGGCTGGTTGCCTGATAGAGCCACCAGTATCCGAGCCAAGGGCAGCTGTGGCAAATCCGGCAGCTACTGCCGCTGCAGACCCACCAGAACTGCCACCGGGTACATAGGCCATGTCAAAAGGATTTTTAGTGCGCTGATAGGAAGAGTTTTCAGTAGAAGAGCCCATGGCAAATTCATCTAGATTGGTTTTGCCTAATATCAAGGCACCGCTATTCTTGAGGTTTACGACCACCTGAGCATCATAAGGAGCGACAAAATTTTCTAGTATCTTGCTGCCACAAGTAGTCTTTGTGCCGATGGCACACATATTATCTTTTATTGCCACAGGCACGCCAGCCAGTAAGTTCTGCGGCGAGTTTTCTTTGAAATCAGAATTTTTGTCTAATTCTTGGGCCTGCTTGCGAGCTTCGTCGAAAGTGAAGCTCAAGAAGGCCTTTATCTCGCCCTCATGAGCTTCTATTTGAGCGATGTGGCCGTCGAGAACTTCAGCAGCAGACACCTCTTTAGCAGCAAGCAAACCTTTCAACTGAGAAATGGTTTTGCCTACCAAAATGCCTTTTGCAGATGACATAAATTAGCCTTTATAGCGCTTGAAAATAAGTGAGCAGTTGTGACCACCAAAGCCAAAACTATTTGACATAGCAATATCAACTTTGGCATTACGCACCGCAGTATTTGGTGTGTAATTAAGGTCGCAATCTGGGTCTGGCTCGTGCAAATTGATGGTAGGCGGAATAATATTGTCTTGAATAGCCATAATACAGACAATCGCTTCTATCGCTCCTGCAGCACCGAGCAAGTGACCTGTCATAGACTTACTTGATGAGATGGCCAGCTTGTGTGAAGTGGCATGCTCACCAAAGACTGTCTTGATTGCTTTAGTTTCAGCCTTATCACCAAGAGGTGTAGAGGTGCCATGTGCGTTGATATAGTCAACTTCTTCGGGAGTGATACCACTTTGCTTCAGAGCAATCTTCATAGCTCTCGCTGCACCAGAACCATCGGCACAAGGTTGAACAATATCAAAAGCATCACCAGTGCTACCAAAACCTGTAATTTCGGCATAAATGTGTGCACCACGGGCAAGGGCATGAGTGAGCGACTCGAGCATCAAAACAGCGCCACCTTCACCCATAACAAAACCATCACGAGTCTTATCGAATGGTCTGCTCGCTTTCTCAGGCTCACTATTGCGATTGCTGAGGGTACGAGCTGAAGCAAATCCGGCCATGACTAAGGCTGCAATAGGCGCTTCTGAGCCGCCAGCAAACATGATGTCGGCCTCTCCCCGCTCAATAATTCTGTAAGCATCACCGATTGAATGAGCCGAAGTAGCGCAAGCAGTGACGGTACAAGTATTAGGACCTTTGGCGTTGTGCAGCATCGACACCCAGCCAGCTGTCATGTTGACAATCAACATAGGCACCGTAAATGGCGAACAACGGTCTGGTCCTTTTTCCATCAAAACATGAAACTGATCTTCTATAGATTGAAAACCACCGGCGGCCGAGCCGACGGCAACCCCAACTCTTTCGGGATCTTCTTTAGTAAGGTCAAGTTTCGAATCGGCCACGGCCAGCTTCGAAGCGGCTATGGCAAATTGAATAAATCTATCGGTGCGCTTTACCGCTTTGTGATCCATATACTGGGATGGATCAAAATCATACATCTCAGCTGCAATTTTGCAGGATGGCCTGAGCTTTTCTGGAATACGCTGAACCAACTTGACGCCAGATCTGCCGCTGACTATCCCTTCCCAGAACTGCTCCTTGCCTGTACCGACTGCGGATATTGGCCCCAGACCGGTAACGACTACACGCTCTTTTGTCATTACTTACTTTATCTCTAGTTAAAACCAAACCAAAGTGGACCACTGAACGTGGTCCACTTTGGATACAAAACCGTTCACTTTTTCGTGCGCATCACCTTTTAAAGCCTGGCTCTAAAGGTGACCTGCAATGTACTTAACGGCTTCACCAACAGTGGTGATTTTTTCAGCATCTTCGTCAGGAATTTCCATTCCAAACTCTTCTTCTAAAGCCATGACGAGCTCGACTGTGTCGAGTGAATCTGCGCCTAGATCTTTAGTGAAGCTAGCTTCCATGGTCACTTCTTCAACGTTAACGTTGAGCTGGGCCACAGCAACCTTCTTTACTCTTTCGAAGGCTTCCTTCTCTTCCATGAGTACTGTCTACCTCTTTTAAAAAAAACTTTGAAAACCGCATGTAAAACTAATGGACCAAGTAGGCCCGATCCGGAATGTTTAGAATATCACGTCAGAAAACCAGTTTCTAATTGTGTATTTCTATATTACGTATAAAGACCGCCCGAAACCTCCAAGACTTGGCCGGTTACATAAGAACCTGGACCAGCCAAAAACACCACAGCGGCTGCGATGTCTTCAGGAGTACCCATACGCCTTAGGGGAACCCGGTCAAGAATGTTCTTTATAATTTCCTCACCCAGAGCCTTGGTCATATCAGTATCAATAAAGCCAGGAGCAATGGCATTGGAGGTTATATTGCGTGAGGCATATTCAAGAGCGATTGTTTTGGTGAAGCCAATCAAGCCTGATTTAGCAGCGGCGTAATTAACCTGACCAAAGTTACCGTGCACCCCAGAAGTGCTGGCGATATTGACAATGCGACCCGAGCGTTGCTTGGACATGACCTTAATGATTGGCTGGGTAACTTTGAATGCCGAGGTCAAATTAGTATCAATAACTGCCTGCCAATGCTCCTCACTCATACGCATAAATAGATTGTCACGGGTGATTCCAGCATTGTTTACCAAGATGTCTATGCGGCCCCACTTGGCGACAATTGCCTCAACCATTTTGGCCACACTGGCCGAGTCTGTAACGTTGCAAGGAACTGCTATCGCCTGGAAGCCGTCCTTTTCAAAGTCGGCTGCGGTTTGCTTGCACAGCTCTTCATTTATGTCGCTTATTACTACTTTGGCGCCTTCTTTTGCCAAAGAGTGCGAAATTGCCCGGCCGATTCCTCGTCCTGAGCCAGTAACTACCGCCACTTGGTCGGCTAACATGCCCATGCTTTTTTCCTTCTCGCTATTTAAGATTCAAAAGTGCACCCTTAATTTAACGGCTTAGTTCCGAATTGAGATCGTCTCTGATTATTCTTTCAGCCATTTGTTACTCCAAAGGCAAACAAAACAGGCTGATACCCAACTAACCCAAATTCTCACGCTACTTTTAAATTAAATTTGGCCAAAACTCGTCAAAAGTGGGGGAAATACGAAGGCTATGAGGTTTCCCCTTAGTGACATTAGATATCTTTTGCCTTAATCTCTTGACATAACCGACGAGCGGTCGAGAAGCCAAGCCAAATAACGCTAGTTAGCACTAGCTCAAGGGCGGGCGGATGGCGTGCACCCCTGCAACATCGAACTGCTCAAAGGCGAAAACAGGAATCTGGAGAATCAAAACAAATGGCTGATGGCAAATTGGACCAATCTGTAGCTCCCAATGAAGACGCTTCCAAATTAAAGGCCGATGTAGCAGCAAAATTTCATGAAGGTATAAACCTTCTTCCGCAAGCTAAGAATGAAACCTTAGAGACCGAACCAGTAAAGGCTGAAAAAACTGCACGAAACGACTTATCTGGGTTAATGGGCTTGGCGGCACAAGCAAGCAACAAGCCAGAGCTAACTTTAGGGGGACTATCGAGCAATCTTGCCCAAGCAGACATTAGGACTAAGCCAGAAAGTAATGACATTTTCGACAGCCTCGCCAAAAACTCCAAAGTGGCACGCTATAGCATGGCCGGCGTCGAAGGCCTCGCCTACGCCGTTCCCGGAGCTCTCAAAGCAGTAGCGAAGGATGTCTCTAATCCTTTAGAACTAGCCGCTAAAGTTGGGGTGGCTGCTTCCATCGGCGTTGTCATGAAAACAGTATTGCCCAAGGCTGGAGTGGCAAAAGCTGTAATTGGCACAGTGATGGCTGGCTACATGGTCAAAGATGCCTTGCATCCAATAATGAATGCTATGGATCATTTAGAAACTTCAAATAACGACATGGCTTCGGTTCACAAAGCCGCTCAGATAATGGGAGACGGAGTCGGTCAATTTGCCTGGGACAGTTGGGTCGGTGCGAAAGTTGGCTTGAAAGCAGAAAAATGGACCGGTAATTTTCTCGAAGCTAGGCTTGGCACAACCCGCTATTCCAATTTTGAAAAGGCCAAAGTTGATTTCTTCTCGTCTGACGAACATATTGTCGGCCGCACATTGAACAACATAACTAGACCTATAAGCAATGCTCTTGCTTCCGTTTCGGAGCGGATGACACGCAAACCAGAAGAGCCAAAAGTTTTGTTCGATGAAGCAGTACGCAAAATGGCTGAAGTGAAAGAGCAAAATGCCTATACTACACTCAGTGCCAACATGCATTTCAAGGGTATGGCCACGGCAGACGCAAAGCCACTGGGATTCTCACAGTCACTAGATTTGCTCGTTGGCGGGCATGACCCGCGCAAGCTATCAAGCAGCGAAGCGTTAGCTCTCTTAAAGACCGCTGAACCAACGGTCGCAGCTAGACCCATAGACCTGACCATTAGACCAAACTCTAGTGAGGTGGTACCTAATAACGTCGCCAAGGCAATTATTGCGCCACACGACCGCCCCGGCCATACACCTGATGAGTTGGTACCGCCAACGAAACCAACTGATACAGGAAATTTAAGTAAGCCAGAGGGGCCATTAGAAGTCACTCCAGCGGCGGCTGTGAGCAAACCTTACTTAACCAAGGCTGAACAAGAACTGAACGTTGGCACCATTTCAAAACTGGCTGAAATGAACACCAAAGAGATGAAAGAATGGCCAGACAATAAAGTATTGATTGCCGATGCAGTCGAAGCGTCACTTGGCCCCATTCACGCCGCCATTACTCCTAGTGGCACAAAGATGGATCCTGGATTCACCCAGGCGAGAAACCAAGCCGTTAGCCTAGGCAGCCAAGTGCGTACTGAGCAAGACTATCGCTATATCGACCCATTGTTAGGACGCTTTAGCTCAGCAGCTAACCAACATATCTCTAAAGGCCTAAGCGAGACAGCAAACTACAAACGTGAACTAGATCTGCTAGCCCAAGAAATTCACAGCACTCTAGTGCGCAATATGAAAAAAGCAGGAGTTGACCCTGACCAAGTGTTGCGATCGAAAAACCCACCAATCTTCTCAATCATGCACGACGGCGGCGCCGGCCCACACACCATGCGCCAGATAGATGGCGTCTGGAACGTTGACCATGTGCTTTATCCACGCAACATGGTTGGTGTTAGAAGCGTCACCACCAGTGGTATTCATGGTCACGAAATCGGACATGACCAGTACGGCGGTATCCTTAAGTTTGAAGAATCAATTCGCGAAAACGTCATCAAGAGTGCTGTTGAGAAAGGCCTTGGCAGTCGCGCCCAGGACAAGGTAGCGGTGCCTGGTCACGGTGAAATGACCAAAGCAGATCTAATTGAACATATATTCAAAGCGCAAGCCGATGAAAATACAGCCGACATCTGGGGTGCTGCTTGGACAGGACACAACGGTGGTGGAGCCCTCGGGATCTTGTTGCAGTCGCTAAGGAAAGGCGGACAGCTTGAGACCAGAAACGTCTTTGGCAAGGAATTTGTTGCCCCAGACAATCCACTCGGGTTTGAAGTACACGCCTTTGATGCACTTAGGCCAAAAATCGTTGCCGCCACCATGAGAGCAAGGGCCAATGGCGACAAAAATGTACTTGATCACGCCAAAGCCTTAGACCGCTATTCTGATGAAGCTTCTAGGCCTGGAGACTATGTTTTCGCTAATATGGACAAGCCAGGTGAAACGATCACAATCACCAGGAAAGACCTCGAGGATGTTATTCCACACTTAATTGACGCTCAAATGAACACTCCATTGCCAGCTTTGCACGGCAAAACATTTGGCGACATACTGCCTGATCTACCGACGCATATGGCTAAGATGGACAATTTGGCGGGCCTGATGGTTGATGCCGTCAATAAAGGCAAGAAGCCAAACGAGATTCCATTCGATACTCAGCACTATTCAATTAACCAGGTCTTCGGCGCTGGTATGCCAGCAGCTATGAGACTTGTAGCCCAAGGCATGGACGCCTCAGAGGCCAACAAGGCAGTCAACAAGATGTCAGACTTCTTGCGGGCTCTCTACCATGACAATGACCCACACGTTGACCCACTGAAACCAACCACCTTACAAGCAATCAGACTGACCTCGCCCAAGGATATTGCAGCCTCAACCAGGCGGGTGGCAGCGGCAGCCACAGAAAATACCGGTATAGCCCTAGGCAAAGCACCGGCATTCTTCAACGGGCTAGGCGACCGGACATCATCACTTGGAGGAGCATTGGGTTCAGTTGAGATTGGCAGTTACATAAGAAATATGGAGGCCCAAAAGCAACAAGAAGCGAGTACTTCTAGCAATAACAATTTCCAAAAAATGAGCTTTGAACCAACAGCGCCAGCCAAGACACCACTGAAAGATAGAACCCTAAGCAATATTTCTTACATGCGAGAAGCTGGTAAGCAGATACTTGCAGGTCAACCGGAAAAATAGACCTTAAGCACGATAAAGATAAAGCCAAAAACGCGCTATTATGAGTTTCTAGTTACTTTAACTTGAGCAAAACTGTGCGAAAAATAGTGACCCTTTTTACGGGGATAGGCTTGCGACTAGCTAGGCTGGCATTAATCTCAACTATCTGCCTTTCATGGGGCTGTTCCATTTCTAGTGGACCAGCTCTGGCTCAGTATGAAGAAACAAATGGCTTGATCTTGGCTCAGGCAAAATATCGCAGCGCCACCCAAATGTTTGCAGTTGGCGACTACCAAAACTGTGTCAATCTTCTCAGACAAGCGCAGACTGGTGACGCACGTAATAAACAGATACCGCACTTGATGGCTCTTGCCTATTCGCAACTAGGCGACAACAAAAATTCCGAACTTCAATTCATTTCAGCCCTGAGCCTTGATTACAACTTTGTCGAATGCCGCAACAATTTCGGCATACTACTAAAAAAAATGAGCCGATTCGATGACGCCAAGAAGCAATTTAAAGATTGCATTCGCATTAACTCGCGTTATCCCAAAGCTCACTACAATTTAGGAACAGTATATTTTGATCAGGGTGATTTCGATTCGGCAATCGAGTCCTTCCGCACTGCCACTCGTCTCGATCCTGGCTATTTTGAAGCCAACCGCGACCTTGGTCTAGCGATCTTCCAAAAATTCGAGAGGGGTGATGGTGGCGAAATTACAGAATGTCTAGAGAAACTCGGAGTTGCCGCTCAGCTAGTACCGCAAAATCCTATGATTCACTATCATCTTGCCAATATTTTTTGCTGTGATGGCAATCTTGATGAAGCTGAAATTGAATTTCGCAAGGCCCTACAATTCGACCCCAAGTTGGCCGTAGCCCATTTTGAGCTCGGGCGGCTGCGCTACCTCAGAGGCGATCCCAACCGCGCCCTATTTGAGCTAAAAGAGGCGCAAAAAGTAAGCCCAATTTATACAGAGGGAAAAAAATACCCTTCCATCGACAGAGTAAAAGTAAAACAGCTACAGGCGAAATGCGAAGAGCTGACCGATAACTATGAGGCCGCTGTCGAATCACTTAAAGATGTGGCCAGTCTAACAGCCAACAATTCCCAAACCACCAAGCATATCGCTGAGCTCAGTCGATTGACTAAAAGCGGCAGTCGCCGAAATTCTAAAGAAGTTGACCCTGCGGAGATTAAAGCGATAGTATCGCAAGGCATTCATCAAACCGAGAATGGCGACCTCGACGGCGCTAAGGCTAGTTTTAGCAGAGCCATTGAGCTTGATCCTAAGGCATTTCTTGCGTATCAGAATCTCGGCGGCATACTCGAAGCCCAAGGCGACCTGCCTAATGCTACTGTGCAATATCAAGCAGCTCTTGATTTAAAACCCAAGTACGATGGCTTGTATTACAACATGGCTTACTTGCTTGAAAAAGGCAATATGAAAGCTGAAGCCGGAGCCTGGTATAAGCGTTTTCATGAGCTTGCAGGCAAATATCCTTATGACCCGAAACATATTGTTTCGCTACAGCAAGAACTGGCTCGTGAGCGCGTTCGCGGGCAAAATAAATAACATAGCCGCTGCGGCCGAGACTACCTCGATCTTCACATTGAACTGGCAGTGCTAAAATTTGGCCATGACAAAAGCAGTATCAACCCTTACCCTGCAAAAATATAAACGTGATGGCCGCAAGATTGTAGCCCTCACTGCTTATGATTACTCAATGGCTAAAATTCTCGACAAAGCAGGCGTCGATTTGATTTTGGTTGGCGACAGCCTAGCCATGGTGGCCTTGGGACATCGCACCACCCATGCCGTGACGATGGAAGAAATGCTACACCACACCAGGGCCGTTACTAGAGGTGTGAGCAATGCCATGGTGGTCGCCGATCTGCCATTTATGAGCTACCAAGTTGATGTCATTCAAGCGATTACCAATGCCGGCCGTTTCGTCAAAGAAGCTCAAGCTCACGCAGTCAAGCTTGAAGGCGCAACCAGGCTCAATCTTGAAATAATTGAGCGTTTGGTGGGCATGGGCATTCCAGTAATGGGGCACCTTGGATACACTCCCCAAGCCATTCACGGCTTAGGTGGTGCCAGAGTACAAGGTCGTTCCGCCGATGAGGCCATAAAGTTAATTGACGATGCCCGCGCCCTAGAGATGGCAGGCTGCTTTTCAGTGGTATTAGAAATGGTACCAACTGCAGTGGCTAAGGCCGTAACAGAACGATTGACAATACCTACTGTCGGCATTGGTGCTGGCAACGTTTGCGACGGTCAGATACTTGTTACTGACGATTTAATGGGCAAATTTACCGACTTTCTACCACGCTTTGTTAGACGCTATGCTGATTTGAGCCAGGTCTGTCAGGACGCGGTGGGCAAATATGCAGAAGATGTAAAATCAACAAACTTCCCCAATGCATCAGAATCATTCTTGCTTCCCAAAGAGGAAGAAGAAGAGTTGAAGCGCAAACTAGCGCTAGAGAGCGTCAGTACTGGCGAGATTTGCTAAGTTAAAACGAACCTAGCTAGCAGCTATGACACGAATGGGTACTGCAAGAACCACAGCCACCACCAGACCCAGAGCTAGCGCCGCTCTTGCTTCCTGACTTGGAACTCTGCCCAACATCTGGAGTGCTGCCAGAAGAGCGCAGTATCATGTTCCAGATGCGCGATACATTGGCAGAGCCGCACTCAGCGCAGTTAGTATCAGATGGGTCGTTCATAGAACGCTCGACAGTAAAAGCAACCCGACATTCTTGGCAGCGATAATCGTAACTCGGCATTTTATTTAGTCTCACTAGAGGCAGGTTCTGGCTTAAGGGCAGGCTTTGTCTCTACATTAGTTTCGGGTATAGTTTCGGGAACAGTCTCAGGCTTTACTTCTGGCTTAGGCTCAGCTTTCGGCGCCGAAATAGAAGTCTTAGGCTTCGCATCTTTCTTCTTAAAGTCGAGGTCACCATGTACCCAGGCCGAGACGTCATTGACCAGCACCACCACCATCAGTGCAATCAAGCTGAGAAAGCCCCATTTGACGATTTCACCCTGGGCCCGTTCTTCCATTGGCTTGCCCCGCACTGCTTCTAAGAGCATGAAGGCCAAATGGCCACCATCTAGAGCTGGCCAAGGAAGTAAGTTAACAATAGCCAGATCCATCGAGATCAAAATAGTGAACATGAAAAGCTGACGCCAGTCTTCTTTAGCAAAATCGGCACCAATTTTGACCACGGCTATGACACCGTGAAAACTCTCAATGCCGGGCTGCGGTTTGCCGTCTTTACTCTTGGCATTTGGGGAGATAATTTTGTTAAAAACACCCTGGAAAAGACTGCCAATCGAATTAACCATCTGCCCTGTTGAATTAGTTAGCTCGGTAGCGGCAATAGTAGCCACATCAATAGGACTACCTTCAATTTTGACGTATTGCACTTTAGGCGATAAGCCCATACCAACCTTGCCGTCTTTGTTCGGCGTCATCGGCAGATCAATGGTCTGGCCTTCGCGCTTGACATGCAAAACAATCGGTGTGAGTTTCTTTGCGGCCAAGTAAGAGATAAATTCTTCTGCTGTTTTAATTGTCTTGTCATCAACGCCGAGCAACTCGTCGTTGGTCTGTACCCCTGCTGTGGCGGCGATGGGGTTGGAGGCTGGCAGTTCACCAACGAACACACCTTGGGGTATGGGCCGCCCTAGGGCAGTCATCATGATCAGCATGACCAAATAAGCAAAGAGCACATTGAAAGTGACGCCGGCTACAGCAACTAAGGCCCTTTGCCAAATAGGAAACTTCTTAAAAGGAGCAAGTTGAACACCAAATACCTCAGCCGAGGCGTTGCTCTCATCACCAAGTTCAGGAATGGCTACATAGCCACCTAGCATACAAGCATGAATGCGAAATTCAGTGTTCCAGCGTTTTCCCACTGTCCAGGATGGCCCAAATGGCAGACCGAAGCCAAAAACCGGTGTCTGGAAACCAAAAAATCTGGCTACCAGAAAATGGCCGCACTCATGAACGATGATCAATGTGCTCAATATGGCGAGCATCATGAAAATACCAAAAGCTTGTTCCAAGACCAATTCCTCTTGAGGTGACTGGCCTTAGTTCTATATAGCTTGGCTAGATAGCACCTTCTTGGGCCAGAGGTTCTATCGTGACATCTTTGTAGTAGTACGACAGAATCTGTTCTGCATTATATCCGTTATCAGCCAGGGCTTTCGCTCCCCATTGAGAAAGACCAAGGCCATGTCCATAGCCCCTACCGCTGAAGATATAACTGCTGTCTGATTGGAAGAGGCAAAACTGGGTGCTTGGCAGGTTAAATAATCTTCGCAACTCTGTGCCAGCAATTACTCTTGCTGAATTCTGGCCTACTACCAACACGTCTCTCACTCTTTGTGAGTCACCGGGATGGCGGCCAATAACTAAAACACCTAGAAGTGCCTGACTATCTTGAGCAGAGCCTAATAGAGCTTTGGCAAGGTCTTGCGATGTTACAGTTTTGCGCCAAGTAAACTGAGGCGCTGCATCGTCGTAGTCAACGACACTCTTAAGATAGGGCAAAGGTTTGCCCCAAACATTTTCAGAAACCTCGGTACTACCACCACTGGTGCTATGAAAGAACGCCGAAATAACTTTGTTGCTGTTCTTTAGCACTAAACCTGATGTAGCAGCAACTGCTGCATTGGTCTCAGCCGACTCGGCAATGACACCGCGATATACTTGATCGTCCACAGTAGCCTTGACGTCATAGCCTTCGGCTTTATGCTTGCCAAAGTTTGCTACAGCATACGATCGAGCAGCAATAGCCTGAGCCTTCAAGACTTCTTTAGGCCAAAGAGAAGGCACTTCTGATGGTACTACTGACAAAAGATAGTCTTCTAAATCGACAACGTTTATGAGATTGATACCAGTGGTGTCAACAACACCAGTGCTATCTGTTTTGCATGTAGGTCGCAACACAACTGCACCGCGATAAAGCTTACCGTTCACTCCGATCAGTGGGGCGCTACTCTGCTCACTCCCATTAGCGTCGTTTGAAACTTGGTCGGGAACAGCTATATATCCTTGCGAAGCATCAATTACCGAAGAAGAAGAAGAAGAAGAAGAAGCTGTTACGCCTCCTTTTCTGAGAGGAACAGCTACGGGTAAAGTAAGCTGATTTGAGTCGCTAGTAGTACCAAAAAAGCTACCGGTGCTGGGCACGAAGGCTACTTTGGCAATGGTCGAGGCCGGGGAAATTTTGTCTCTACGGCTTTTACCAAGTAAGACAATGGAGCTGTTACCCTTTGTTGCCGAGCGAGCCAGGCTTAAGCTCCAAGCCGACTGGGGAGCAATCTTACCGACCAAAGTACCGTCGGCAACAGTATATATACTGCCACCATCGGGGAAATCGAGATCTACTTTCTGCGCCGAACTAGAAGCAAAACTAGAACCAAAACCAGAACTAGCTAGGCATACCCTTATCTGCTTATCGGCGACCTGGGCTTGCGCTCCCGATGTCAATAGTCCGGTGAGAGCAAGGCTAATTGCCACAGCAAAAGAGCTACCCCAAAGACTGCGTTTTGAACAACCCTGGTTATCACCCATGTGCCAACCTTTGATGAGATCACGGTGACCACTAGCTTCCTGCCGACTTGCCACCGCCCAAGGTGACAATATAGGAGGGGCGTTAGAACAATTATCAGAACTCTCTTGTTCTTGCTCTTGTAATAAATAAGTTTGAACAGCTGCAGCAATAGCTACCATTTCATCGTCGCTGGCAGCAGCCGAACTAGAATCTTTTGTAGTACTTATTGATGTATTCGTAGTAGTTAGCGTTGTAACTGACAAATTCATTCTGAACGCTCTCAAATCGCTTTTTGGCAAATTTCTAAAGACATTGCTACCACTTCACAATTATAGCGGTGAAAATAACTTTGTATAGGCGTTCTCACAAACCAACCAATTCGATAAATTGTTGAGACTACTAGGTTCGCGAAAGAAATAGGTGTATATACACCTATTTCTCTATCTAACTAACTGGCAACTCTAAGATTTCATAGAACTCATAGGCTCACTTGAATTTCTCAAATTTGCATATGAGGGCTCATAACTGAGGCTTTCAGAGCAATTTACTTACCCTTTCAGAGCAATTTATTTACCCTTTTAGAGCTTCGGCACCGCCGACGATTTCAAGCAATTCTTGAGTAATGGCAGACTGACGGGCTTTGTTATAAACAAGTGTCAGTCCAGCGATTAAATCGCGGGCATTGTTAGAAGCATTGGTCATAGCGTTCATACGGGCAGCTAGTTCAGCTGCAGAGGCCTCTAGCAAACCTTGATAAACGACGTTTTGGACATACTTAGGTAGTAGTTCGCGCTCCATTACATCAATAATGCTTGGCTCGAAAAGACGAATTGGCTGCAACTGAGTTTTAGCTTCTGCTGGTGGCAAGTCAATTGGCAAATACTTAGTCGTCACTACTTCAGAACGCAGCATCGAAATGAAATCGGTACCGATAATTTCGATTGAATCAACTTTCTTCTCTGTATAAAGCTCACATGCATAATTGGCAATCAACTTTGCTTCTTCAACAGTGGGGATAGCTGGCAACAGAGTAAAAGTTTTTAGTTTCTCGATCTTGATTGATTTGAAGAACGAAACAGCCTTAAGACCAACCAAAATCAAGCCAACTTCTTTACCTTCAGATTGAAGCTTGGCTATGCGTGCCATTACTTCTCTGAAAACTGTGGTGTTGTAAGATCCGCAAAGACCCCTGTCTGAAGACAAAACAACGATGGCTACCTTTTTAACATCACGCCTAGTGAGCAAATGCAACTCTTGTACGTCAATTGGGCTGACTTCACCCACCACTTCTCGAAGCACTCTTACAACTGCTTGAGTAAATGGTCGAGCAGCAACCACACGCATCTGCGCGCGCCTGACCTTTGCAGCAGCTACCAGTTTCATGGCCCGAGTTATTTTCTGGGTCGACTGGACGCTTTTGATTCTTTGACGTATTGCCTTGAGGTTAGCCATCTTTTGTTTTCTCTAAATTATGGTTTGAAGAAGTTGGTCTTGAACTTGTTCAAGTGATCAACAAGTGCAGTTTCATCAGCGTCAGAGAGCTTGTCTCCAGTGAGCAGTTTAGCTTCTAAATCTTTAGCTTGAGCACCAAGATATTTGAACCATTCAACTTTGAACTTAGTGATGTTCTTGGTATCAACATCATCAAGAATGCCTTTGTTGGCAGCGAACAGTATTGAAACTTGTTCAGCCAAGCTTAGTGGGCGGTACTGAGCTTGCTTAAGAACTTCAGTTAGCTTTTGACCACGGCGAATTTGGTCTTGAGTAGATTTATCTAGATCTGATGCAAACTGAGCGAATGCTTCTAGCTCTCTAAATTGAGCAAGGTCAAGACGCAATTTACCAGCTACCGATTTCATTGCTTTAGTCTGGGCAGAACCACCAACTCGGCTTACTGAAATACCAGCGTTGATAGCAGGACGAACACCAGCGTAGAACAAGTCGGTTTCTAAGAAGATTTGACCATCAGTGATTGAAATTACGTTAGTTGGAATGTAAGCAGATACGTCACCAGCTTGTGTCTCAATGATCGGAAGAGCAGTAAGAGAGCCGGCACCAAGAGCATCTGAGAGTTTTGCAGCACGCTCAAGCAAACGGCTGTGTAGATAGAAAACGTCTCCAGGGAAAGCTTCACGACCCGGTGGACGACGAAGGAGCAAGCTCATTGTACGGTAGGCAGTAGCGTGCTTCGACAAATCATCATATACAAGAAGGGCATGTCCGCCTTTCTTCATGAAGTACTCACCCATTGCCACACCAGCGTATGGTGCCAAGAACTGCAAGGCTGGAGCATCGGTAGCAGAAGCAGCAACAATGATTGTGTATTCCATAGCGCCAGCATCTTCCAAAATTTTCTGGATTTTACCGACGTTAGAGCTCTTTTGACCAATAGCTACATAGATACAGATTGGACGGTTAGGCTGGTTCTTCTGGTTGATGATGGCGTCAATAGCAACGGCAGTTTTACCGGTCTGACGGTCGCCGATGATAAGTTCGCGCTGGCCACGGCCAATTGGAATCATGCCGTCAATAGCAGCAATGCCGGTCATCATTGGTTCGTGAACCGATTTACGAGAAACGATACCAGGAGCCTTAACTTCAATTGGTGAAGTTTCAGTGGCGCTAATTGGCCCTTTTCCATCTAATGGAATACCAATCGGATTGACGACACGACCGAGAAGAGCTTCGCCAACTGGCACTGAAGCAATCTTACCGGTGGTCCGAACTTCCATACCTTCCGAAATTTTTCTGCCTTCACCAAGAATTACAACACCGACGTTGTCTTCTTCTAGGTTGAGCACCATGCCGCGAGTTTTTTCAGCATCGTCAAATTCGACCAATTCTCCAGCCATGGCTTTTTCCATGCCGTAAATGCGGGCAATACCGTCGCCTACCTGAAGTACGCTACCGACGTTGCTGACATTCAATGCAGAACGGTATTGCTCCAGTTGCTGTTTCAATACTGATGTGATTTCGTCGGGCCTGATTGCCATGGTCTTTAACCTCTAAGTTACTTGCTTGCTTGTTTTGGTCAGTTTTTGATTGGTTTGAATGGTCGTTTTAAATTGTCAGGAGCATTGCTTAATTTCGAAATAGTGCTTAAACAGCCATGAGCGCTTTTTCTAGTGCTTTCAATCTGCCATTTAAGCTGCCATCGATGACTTGGTCACCGAGTCTGAGAATTACTCCACCAATAAGTGTCGAATCAACTTTAACTTCGAGCTCAAGGCGCTTGCCTAGATGCTCTGTCAATTGCGCTTTGATATTGGCGACATTGGCATCAGCCATAGTCTCAGAACAGGTCAGAAGTGCACTAACTACGTTTTTGCGTTTGTTGAGCAGTTCGCGGTAGCCTGTCTCAATAAAAGGAAGGAGGTCGAGCCTACGTTTGTCAGCCAGAAGATTGATCAAGTTATCAGTCAATTCTGAGACCTTGCCACTAAAGACCGTTCTCAGAATCTCTTTCTTCTGATTGGCTCGAATGGCTGGGTGATTGATGATAATGCTCATGTCTTTGTCTGAAGCAAAGACAGCATTGACCATTTTCAATTCGTTCAAGACATTTTCTTCTTGAGCATTTTTGCTCGATAGATCAAGCACCGCTTCGGCGTATGAACTGGCTATTCCTTGTAGTTCGGTATTCATCTAGTCAATGGACCTTATTTATTTAGATACAGATTACTTTGAAACAGATTCTAGGGCACCGGATGAAACCAGTGACTTAGTATTGAGAGTTTCTAGTTGCTCCATAAACTGATTGAGCAAATTAGTTTTCACTTCAGCACTGGTCTGAGATGCAAGCTGCCCACGAGTCAGTTCAATAGCAGCTTTGACTGAGGCTTGACGCAATTCGTTGACCAGTAGTTGTCTCTCACCAGCCACAGCAGATTCAAACTTAACCAACATTTCAGCAATGTCTTTTTTCGTCTGCGCCTCAAGATTGGCTTGCATCTCTTTAGCAATTGTCTTCGCTTCTTCAATAATTTGCTCAGCTTCTTTCTCAGCGTTGGCAACAGCTGCCTTTTGCTTTTCGAGCAGGGCTTCAGCATCAAGGCGAGCTTTCTGAGCCGCTGCAAGAGTGGCATTGATACTCTCGTCACGAGCTTGGAAGACAGGCGGAAGGTTTTTGGCCATCACCCACCAGAAGAATGCAACGAGCAGAACCCAGTTAATGAGATTATTTTCGAACATAGCAAAAAGCTGATTATGCTCGACTTCAGCAAACAAAAACATTAGCAGGCCTCCTCTAGAGCTTTCTTCACCTGGCTTCTATCGAGACCAGTTGCAACATGACTAGCACCAATTAGTTTGCCCATCATGATGTTGACCAACTCGATTTCGCGATCGACAAGCTGATCAACTAGACCTTTCTTCTCATCCGCCAACTCAACACGTGCAGCCTCAAGTTTCTGACGACCGCCAGCTTGCACTTTCGAGATCTCTTCACTACGCAGTTTCTGGGAGGCGGTGACGCCCTCATTGATAATCGATTGAGCCTTGTTGCGCACATCAGCTAAGCGCTTCTGGTATTCCACCAGAACCACATCAGCTTCGGCACGTGAGGCCTTGGAAGCTTCCAAATCTCTTTCAACTTTGGCAGCCCGCGCCTCCAGAACTTTGGCCACGGGCTTAACAAAGACCAAGTCTAAAGCCCAAATAAAGGCTAAAAAACTGATCAAAAGGACGACGACTGTACCGTTTAGCTCGAGCATTTTTTTGAATTACTCTCTGATTCCACTACTAACTCTTTTGAACAAATGGTCTCTAACACCGCTGTTTACGGGGTTTTGCCAAGGCCGAAGAGCTGAAGTGAAACTAGGAATGCAAATAGACCAAGAGCTTCCATCAAAGCGGCGAAAATGATGCCGTTGATAAGCAATTTGCCTTGCATTTCAGGTTGACGAGCCATACCTTCTAGAGCTCTAGAAGCAGCGATACCGATACCGATACCAGGTACGCCTACGCCGATAGCTCCCAGACCTGCGCCGATTAGGGCTGCTGCTCTGATTACAGTTTGACTATCAATTCCGCCCGCGACGGCTCCGGCCTGGGCAATCAGTTGGTGGTCCACAGAAAATCTCCTTAACACAATCGAAAAATTTCGCCAGCTATTTTGAACTATCGCTCCATAGCGGAACGAATTCAAAAGGCGTACTGATTATATCAGTCGATGAGTGCCCCCAAAATCGCCCCATTGGCGCTTAAAAGCGGTTAAGCACTAGCAGAACTGGCTACCCAAGCGACTTTTAAAGCAAGTCGCTAAAATAGCCTGATGAAAGCGGCTAATTAAAGTGAACAATTTCCTAACGAAGTTAGTAACTAAACACTGCACTAGCAGCCAATTTAGCAAGCAAGTAGCCAAGACCACTGCGAAAGTGAAGTTCTTGGCTACCGGGAAAATCGAAATTTAGAAAGTTACTAGCGGATCGTTCCGGTCAACATTTTAGTGGTGATCGGCAACCGCTGCACCGATATAAATCGATGTAAGGAGGGTGAAGACGAAGGCCTGCACAACTGCAATGAAGACTTCGAAGGCCATTACAAAGGAGGGAAGAATTACAGGGCACATGCCCAAGAAAGCACTTCTCAACATTTCGTCAGCGGTAATTACCAGCAGAAGACGAAGAGCAAGTGTGGCAGGGCGAACCACAAGGTCGAGCCATTCTAGCGGAGCAATTGGCTTCCAGAAGAAAAGACCAACATAATGGTGACCGTGAGCCATTACACCAGAAACCAAGTAGGTGATAATGGCCAGACCAGCAAGGCCAGCTGTAACGTTGAAATCGGTGGTAGCAGCAGCAACTTCGAAATGCTTGCCGTCAACATGAGGCCACCAAGACATGTGCTCAAGCACTTGATAAGGCAGAATGCCAATTAAATTGCTGGCCAAAATAAACATGAACAAGCCACAGAGAAGCGGCATGTATGGTTTATAGCGATGATCGCCAATTGAACCCTTGGCAATATCAAGAATGAAGGTGTAGAGCCCCTCAAGAATGCCTTGGCCTTTGCCGCCAGGTCCTTCAACAGTGAGATTGCTAGTAATTGCTGAGCAGCTCAAAAGAATCAGAGCCATAGCAGTCCAGCTGAGAATGATGGTATCGGCGTGAATATCACCCACGGTTCCCATTTCAAAAGGCAACTTAATGCCGGTGATCGAGGGGTCGTGCACTAATTCTTTTAAGGGTAAACTCTCGCCTAACATTCAGATTTCCCGCTCTTTTAGAGGTAAGTCATACAAAAATTTTGAAGCAATGCTTCCAATCTCTACTTGATTACATCCGCGCTTGCACAGCGGCAATCAAGGTAAAGACGTCCAAATGATAGCAGATGGACTCTGAGCGAATCAGCGCTAGCAAAGCAGCTTTGATTCCAGCGAAAATTTGTTAAAGAGCCACCAGCACCGCAGCAGAGAAGCTTACGACTTCTTATCCATATCGTTTGAACGTTTTATCACAAAAGCTATGCCCAGGCCGAAACCTACCGAAATACCGACGATCACGCCATAGGGCGAAGACTGAAAACGCCCGTCCAGCCAAGCTCCTGCAAAATAGCCAGCGACTGTCAAAACAACAATGGCCGAGCCTAGCTCGGAGGCCATCATAATTTGGGCACCGAGACCGCCCATGCCGTCGTCGCTTTTATTCTTCATAAAGTTTTCAGCATACCTATGGGAATTGGCGTTAAATACCGGCGCTGCTTCTAATGTACACCCTAAACAATTTGTTTTAGATTTAGGTAGCTTTTGAGCGCCAAAACCGGGCATAAGTGAAAATGTAGAGACCTACCAATGGCAGTTGAAATGCTAAGAGCAAATTCATGCTATGAGTATTAAGTCTTTATCTTTAGAATAGACTTTAGTCTAGTTGGGTCTGGATTAGTCTAGACAGGTGATAGGAGTTATCAGTAGATGTTCGACCGGCTTGCACAAATCATCAAGGCTGCCTTCAATGCCATTCTGGGCAAAGTAGAAGATCCGCAGATGATGCTAGAACAGACCTATAACGACTTACAGAACAATGTAATTCAAGTTAGACAGGCTGTCGCTCAAGCGATTGCCACTGAAAAGCAGCTTGAGCAGCAGTTGCAAAAGAATAAAGACCAAGCGGCAACCTGGCAGAACCGCGCCGCTATGGCTGTTCAGCAGAACAACGATGAGCTAGCCCGTCAGGCTCTACAGAGAAAGCAGCAGTACGCCCAAGCATCCACTGACCTTGAGCAGCAGCTCAAAGTGCAAAAGGAAGCTACCTCTGGCCTGAGACAGCGCCTCACTGAGCTTGAAAATGAGCTACAAAAGGCTCACACCAAAAAGCAAGTTCTAATTGCCCGCGACAAAGCCGCCAAGGCCACTATGAAGGCCAACGAAATTCTCTCAAAAACCAATTCGAATGGTACTTTGAACGTTATCGAGCGCATGGAAACCAAAGTACTTGAGCGTGAAGCTAAAGCAGCCGCCTTAGGCGAACTGGGCAGTGACCAGCTCGACAAACAATTCAAGAACTTCGAAGGCAAGACCGATATCGAAATGGAATTGATGATGCTCAAAGGCCAGATGGGCGCTCCAGCCAGCAGCAGCAGCAGCGATCAACCTAAGCTCATTGTCAGCGACAAAGATAACCTTGATCCAGTTCTACTTGAAACTAAAAATGTCGAGTCTATAGAAGCTCAGGATGTTCACGAGCTGAAGACCAACGACTAAAGTAGTCTTGAAAACGACCTTCTAGAATAGCTTTGCGGCAGTTCTGTGCCTCATCAATTAAATAGCTGACGTTATGGATGGAGAGCAGCATTGCTCCGGCCATCTCATTTTGTCTAACTAAGTGATGCAAGTAAGCGCGGCTGTGATTGGCACAAGTTGAACAAGTGCATTCACTATCGATTGGACCCCAATCTTTTCTATATGGCGAGTTCTTCAAAGAGATACGTCCATCTTTAGTAAAGGCCGCACCGTGACGAGCCAAGCGGGTGGGTGAGACACAGTCAAACATATCAATACCGCATCTGATGGCATAGATGATGTCCCAGGGAGTGCCGACGCCCATCAAGTAGCGCGGCTTTAAGCGCGGCAACAAAGGAGTGGTATAGAGCACCACATTCTCGATGGTCTTGCGGTCCTCGCCCACGGCCACACCACCGATGGCAAAGCCCGGCAGGTCGTAAGCCGTTACTTCTTTTGCCGACTGGCGCCGCAGATCTTCATAGATGCTGCCTTGAACAATGCCAAACAGAGCCTGATCGGAACTGCGCGCGTGCTTGTCAACACAGATTTCGAGCCAACGGTGAGTGCGCTCCATTGCTGCTTGCGCTTCTTCAAAAGTGGCCGGATTCTTGACACATTCGTCAAAGGCCATAATGATATCGGCGCCGATAGCGTTTTGGATGGTCATCGACTCACCAGGTCCGATAAAGTGCTCACGGCCGCCCCGGTGGTCTTTAAAGAAGACGCCCTTGTCGGTTATTTTGCGCAATTCATCAAGGCTAAAGACTTGAAACCCACCAGAGTCTGTGAGGATTGGTTTATGCCAATTCATAAATTTGTGCAGGCCGCCAGCTTCTTTGATCAGCTCATGGCCGGGGCGCAAATAGAGATGATAAGAGTTGGAAAGCACAATTTGAGCGCCGCAATCGGCGGTTTGCTCAAAAGTCAGTGCGCGCAACGCAGCATTAGTACCCACAGGCATGAATACAGGGGTTTCCACTGTGCCATGAGGGGTGTGAAACTTACCTGCTCTTGCCCCTGACCAGGGGCATTCAGCTTCAAGTTCAAAAGTTACTGCGTAATTCAAAAAGGTAATCCTAAGCCTAAAGAGACTTTAGCCCAAAACGTTCAGTATAGATATAATTCCTGGTAGATGAAAGCTTTTATTACTCAATCAATCACTACTGCTAGCTGCCTGCTGATTCTGGCTCTGACTTGGACTTTGCCAGCAGGGGCGCAATTTACATTTTCCGAACCTGGTTCTAGCGAAGAAAAGCAAACCGACAGCGCTGCGGTATATGCCAATCGCATATTGAAGCGTAGGCTGCAGAGCGATAAGCGCCTGGCTGTGCATCTCTTAGCAAAAGAAGAAGGGGGCGCCGATGTCTATGCCAGCTTGCCCTTTCAGGCGGAACAGCTGCATCTGCTGCTCGGCCGCTATCAGGCCTTTGGCCAGACAAATGCACCAACGGTTGGCCCTAAACTAAAAGGTTCAATAGACGACAAAAGACTTGCTCAGACACGCTTTCAAGCAGAGCAAATGATTTTAGGCAATGCTGCCAATGACGTGAAAGTACTAGACGAATTTAGCTCTCCGCCAGTAGCAGAAGGAGAAGGCACACTTTTAAACAAGATCAATGCTGTAGATTGCAATCTTGTGCAAGCCTTTGACTTGGCTCTGGCAGGCCGTATGGCCGACGCCTTAGCGAAACAGTCAGAATCAAATAAAGGCAATCAGAAATTTAGTGCCACCGCTCAAGCACGAATTGAGAACAATCAACTCTGCCTTTTGGCACTGAGTGGCAATCTTGACGCTGCCGCTGCCACTATAAAGAAAGGCTCCAGCACTTCGCCTTGGCTACAAAGTGCAGCAAAATACCCGATCAATATGCTTAATAGGGCCAATATTTTACTTGCGAATAAAGATGCTTCATCAGCCTTGAATATTCTTGAGAAATTCGAGGGTAATCTACCGGGCCGACTCGGCCTCGCACTTCTTAGAGCTAAAACAATGGCCTACAGCCAATTAGGAGAGAAAGAAAAGGCCCAAGCCTTAGTCGTTGAAATAGTCAAACGCTACCCGAGCAACCCTGGGGCACTCACCATGGCTGGTGACCTAGCCATGCAAAATGAAAATTACAAACAAGCTGTTGTTTATCTAAAACAGGCTGCCAGTCTCAATAAAGCTAGCCCAGACTCACTAATTAAGCTTGCTCAATGTCAATCGAAGATGGGCGATCTAGATGAAGCAATAAAGACAGCCACCCTTGCCACCCGCGATTTTCCGCAAAGCCCAGACTCTCATATGGCCCTAGGCAAGCTGCATATGGACAATAAAGAGTTTCTTGGCGGGCGCTTACAATTTGAGAGAGCACTAGAAGTGAGCTCTAGTTTTGCTGAAAAAAGGCAAGTATTTTTGCCTCTGATAAAAGTGCTCGATATCATGAATGAAGATAAAGACTTGCTCAAATATCTCCAACAATGGGTCAAGCAATACCCCCAAGAGCCTATCTGCCACTATAACCGCGCCTTCGTCCTGTCAGAAAAAAAACTAGTCGATGAGGCTATCGAAGAATATATAAAGGCTATTACACTGGCACCAAAATATAGCAAAGCCCGCTATAACCTAGCGCTACTATATGTACAAAAGAAAAAGCCACAAGAAGCAAAAGCACAGCTAGTGCGCTTCATCGAAGACAGCAATGGGGCTGAAAAAGAACAGGCCGAGAAACTATTCAAGACTCTTTAGGAACAGTTTTGACCAGATCAAGATACTGATCCAAAAAGTTGTCGTCGATATATTCCATATCGCCTGCAACCGGAATGAAGCTTCTTCTGCGCGTTTCGGGATCTGGCACCATTGCCTCCCTCCTCTCCTGCTCCTCCAAAATATGTTTTATCTTCTCCACGCCAAAGTCTGGATAGCCAGCCAGAGCAGACAAAATAACTTCAGACACACGTCCAACAGGTCTTACCTCAGGTCTATAAGGCGAAGGAGTAGGAAACGGACAATACTTATTGAATAGTGGAAACACTTTTCTCACCGCCTGTTCATCTATGTGTTTTTGACAGAAGAGAAAAATGTCTTTCGCCAGCCAAGGCTCCGTAATCTGCGGCAGTAAATCGTTCTTGATACCCCTTAGGTAATAGTCGACAACTTTTGCGCCATGCTCTTGCCAG
Source organism: bacterium (assembly GCA_018062085.1). GTDB lineage: Bacteria > Cyanobacteriota > Vampirovibrionia > Obscuribacterales > Obscuribacteraceae. Next base: position 69,920 of record JAGOSY010000004.1, read on the forward strand.
ATGTCTTTGGATAGATTGCGGGAGGAAAAATCAGGCAAATCATTGGCTACCGTTCTGAAATACTGCCCAATCGGACCGCACAAATCTATCCAGTAAAGCGGATCGATGGGTCGCCTCTGAATCCGGGAGAGAATTCGATTAGTTGGAATGTGCACCAAAGTCATATAGACACCATAGTGATAGCGGCCGCCTCTAGGCTTGCGCACATTCACATCAATAACAATCACGGTCTCGCCATTGCGTAGAATACTTATGGCAACAGACTCGCCACAAACTTGCCAGTCAAGAATTGACTGCTCTAGGTAGATCAATTCACTGTCTTCAAGCTCTAGCAAGCTCAGAGCTGCTGGGCTAAGAACTGGCGCCAACTGGCAAAATCCAAGCTCAGCCAATTGAGCCGTCAACGCCACAGCAAATTCATGGACGCAGTTCTTTATGATTTTTTTGGGCAATTCATACGCCCTATATAAGGAATAGCATTAGAACTAATGGACAAGAAAAACTCGATCAAGCTTTCCAACCTAAGAGGTTGAGGGTCGAAACAAAGTCGCCGCGCCGCCAGAGCCAGACATGGAAGGCAAAAATAAGCTGTTCGGCCGTAAGCACGCCTTGAGATATCAGCGCATGACCAGCTTTAATGGCATCGAGTTTTTCTTGATCTACAAAGCCGCGATTAACTAGAAACTGCTCAAGCTGCTCACTTTCTCGTTGCTCTACAAGCCTTACCTGCTCAAGCTCTGCGCTATTGACGATACCGATAATTTCGATCATATCGACGAGGCTAAGATTCTCTTTTAGTTCGCTAAATGGTCGCACCATAACTGGTTTCATGGCTGCCAATTCTTCGACTGAAAATTCAAGGGGCCGGCCGGTCTTAGCGCACAAACCAAGCATCTGAGCGGCGCGAACAGGGTCTACAGTACCCTCGGCTATATACTTTTGGGCCCGCAAAGCAGACGAAACAATCAGTTCACTGATAATTCCCTCGTCTACCAGCACTTGCCCTAAGGGTTTAGCTTCAGCCATGCTTTTTTCAACACATGAAAGTAGATCAAGCTCCGAAATCAGCTCAGAGAGTACAAATAGCTCACCCAAGCGCACTGAATTCTCTTCGCGATAGCGCTTCAAGCCACCAAATTCAAGAATCTCTTCTATATGCTCGTTATGCATATGAGATAACTTTAGCGCCCCAACGGCTTGGTCATAACCAATCTTGCGCTCATTAACCAAAAGCTGTGCGGTTAAACCAGCATAGGCCACCATTTCATTGACTGACTTCTGCAATACCAGCACACGCACGATCGGCAGGCCCGATAATATACTTGTCTCAAGTGCGAGAGAAAGCTTATGGGGCGAAATCGCCCCAGCATCGACAAAAAGTTTGCCTAGATTGCGGCCAAAGTTAATGTGCTCAATTTCGCAACCAATTGAGAAGAGATTATCGACAAATGTCTCCCCATTGACCCGCATAAGCTTCAAAACTTCGCCGGCCTTATCCGGGCTAATTAATCTTTCTCTAATTAGGTTCTGGGCCTGAAGAGTGCCATTAAGTTCCCTCTCGGTGACTAGGCCAGACTCAACTAAGGCCTTACCCAGCGGGCTTTTGCGCCCCTTCGACATAACTAGGGCTGATTCAATACTGTCTGGAGAAACAAGACCTGCTGCGACGAGCAAATCACCAATTTGACTGGAAGTATGAGATTGAGACACCGGAACACCAAATAGCTACAAGAAAAGTATATCTGTTTGGCCATACTCTTTCTATAGCCTGTAAAACTCAAAATTAGCTTAATTCTAGCCATTAGCTATCGGCTCAGCATATGCAAGAAGGCATAAAGTAGCTGTTAAACACCTATAGATATATCCGTGAATATCAGCTAACAACAGACCAACTACCGAATGTCCCTCACCACCAGCGGTGCAATAGCTTAGATAAACACAGTCTAGGAGCTAGACAGCCATAATATTGCCAAATCTACCCAAACAGATATTCAATCGATCAAAAAGTGGTGCTCAAGCAAAAGAAAGTCGGAGAAAAATCGGCTTTTTTGGCCAAAATGATGACAGCACGGCAATTTCGGGATAATATTGTCATGCTACGTATTGTTTACTCTTGACACTAAATGCAGTGTGTAGTCTAATGCGGCAATAGGGTGCCATCTCTAGCATCATTCAGGTGTATCTTTGCGAATCAAAGAAATCGAACTTGATAACTTCAAGTCATTCGGGAAGCAAACGTTAGTCCCTCTTTTAGATGGCTTCACGACCATCTCCGGGCCAAACGGTTCAGGCAAGTCAAACATCATTGACAGCCTGCTATTTGCCTTGGGCCTATCTTCCACAAGAACTATGAGGGCTGAAAGACTGCCCGATCTGCTCAATAACTTGAGCGGCAAAACCGAAGCCAAAGTGCGCGTGCGCTTCTGCCACGACGACGGTGCTGAGCTTGAAGTTACCCGTAGAATTCGCGTCAAAGATACCGGCTATACATCTACTTATATATTGAATGGTCGCGTTGCCACTCTAACTGAAGTGCATGAAGAGCTGACTAAATACAACGTCAGCCCCACTGGTTACAACGTCATCATGCAAGGTGACGTCACCGGCATCGTCACCATGAGCGCCTCCGAGCGTCGTAAAATCATCGACGAATTGGCCGGCGTAGCTGAATTCGACCGTCGTATTGACCAGGCTCAAAACGAGCTTGAGTCTGTAGGCGAAAAAATTGAACAACAAAAAATCATTCTCACTGAGATTCTCTCTCGACTCGAAACCCTAAAAACTGACCGAGATCAGGCTCTAAAGTATCTTGAGCTGAAGAATCAGAAAGAAGTAGTCGAGCGCGATCTCGTCTTTGTACGTTCTGCCGATCTAGAGAACCGCTGCGCCATTGAGCTTAGAGAAATTGAAAAGCTCAACAAAAAAGAAGAAGAATTGATCGAACGGCTTCACCAAACCGAAGTCAATTTGCTTGGCCTGCGTACCGAAATGGGTCGCATCGATCAAGAAATTCGTGAAAAAGGCGGCAATGAGCAGCTCTTATTGCGTCAAGAACTTGAGACTAAACGAGGCGAACTGACTCGCGAAGAGAACAAGCTCTCTAATTTGAACGGCGTCATTGGTGAAAAATCCAAGCAGTCGAAACAAATTGGCGGCCAAATTAAGGCCATCGACAAGCACCTTTCTGATATTTCAAAACAGAAGAAGCAGCATCAGGCTGACCAACAGGCTGTGCGCGTAGGCTTGATGGAGCGGCAAGGCGCCTTTAGCGCCGTCATGGCCGAAATTGAAGTCTTACGCCAAGAGAAAGATAAATCGTCTGACAAAATCTCGAACTTGCATGGTGATTTGCAAAAGCTCAGAGACGATCGTCACACTCTTGAAGTAAAGAAAACAGAACTGCGCACAAGACGTGAATCGCTTGAGCGTGAGCTTGATGCCATGCGCACCAAGGCCACTGAGCAAATTACAAAATCTGCTCAGACCAAGGGCTTACTGAGCAAACAAGAGAAAGATTTCGTCGATCACCAAGCTCTAGTAGCCGGTATTGAGCGCTCACTACAGCAGTACGAAGGCGAGCTAGCTGGCACACGAGAAGAAATTGAATCAAAGCGCCATGCCCAAGATACGGTCAATCGCCGCTTAATCGAGCTTGAGACCACCCGTGAAGTCGCTGGTGAATCTGGCTATGGCCGTGCCGTTGAAGCAATTTTGTCGGCCAATATTCCCGGTGTACACGGCACCATCGGCCAACTGGGCACAGTGGATGATCAATACACCACTGCTTTAGAGACAGCTATTGGCCCAAGATTAGGCCATATTGTTGTCGACGACGACCAAGTGGCTCAAGATTGCATTCAATATTTGAAAGCCAATCAAGCTGGTCGCGCCACTTTCGTACCGCTCAATAAGATTCAAACTCAGCCTCCGGGTTTACTGCCTAATCGTCCAGGCATCATCGATTTTGCTTACAATCTCATTGATTTCAATCCTAAATTTGTCAAAGCCTTCCAATACGCTTGTGGTCAGACAATTATTGTCGACACCATGGAGAACGCCAGAAAGCTGCTAAACCAAGCACGTATGGTCACTCTCGGCGGCGAGCTATTCGACAAATCAGGTAGTATCTCTGGCGGTAACGACAACAAAGGCAAACTACACTTCGGCAATCGCGGCGAAACAGATTTAGCTGTTCTTAAGCAAACCGCCAAGAGTTTGGCTGACCAAGTGCGCTGGCTTAAAGATTCACTAAAAGAGTTAGAGACAGCACTGAATGACGAGCGGGGCAAGCTCAATAGTGCTCGCCAAGTCTTAGCTCAGAAGTCTGCCGAACTTGACAACAATCGTAAATCTGTCAAAAACATGGAAGACGATGTCGAGAGCATCAAACCGCAATTGCGTAGCAAAGGCGATGAGATGGATGCCATCGATCAAGAAGCCGTGCAAGTCGAAGCCCAGATTAAGCTGCTTACAGCTGAAATAACCAAGCTCGAAGATTCGCTCGAAGGCGCACGCGACAAGGGCAAGAAGACTCACTTAGAAAAACTGATCATCGAATCAGAAGAGCTAAGACAAGCGCAAATTGCTGTTGAAACTGAATTCAAAGAGCTGCAGCGTTTAATTGACGTCACTGAAACTGAAGAGCGCGTTGAAATCAACAACCGCGAGAATCTCACTCTACAGGCCAACGAATTGGGTGCCGAGCTAGATGAACTCGAAGCACAAAGACCGACTCACGAAGCTGTTATCACTGGCATGCGTATTGCCATTGGCGAAATGGAGAAGAAAGTCTCGGCTATCTCTGACGAGCTGGAATCAATGCGTAAGGCTAAAGAAGACATTCACGAGAAAGTGACTGCTTCTGAAATTGAGCGCACAAAGATTGATCAAGAACTAATTCGCGTCAAAGAACATAGAAATGAGCGCAAGATGACTCACTATGAAATTGAGCAGCAATTAGTGGTGGTCAAAGAACAAATTGCTTTGATTTTGGCAGAAAACCCCAACTATGAGCCGCCTAATGCCGGCACAGTAGAGCAGCTTAAGCAGCAAGTAGAAAGACTTGAGCGCCGTATGCGCGCCCTTGAGCCAGTCAATATGAAAGCTCTAGAAGACTACAACCAGACAGAAGAGCGTCAAAGAGAACTGGCCGAAAACCTAGAAACTCTCAGTGACGAACGTGAACAGATTGACCACCGCATTTTGGGCTATGGTCAACTGAAAAAAGAAAACTTCATGGAAGCATTCACAGCTATCAATGCTAACTTCCAAGATATCTTTGCTGAACTTTCTCACGGTACAGGCCGCTTAGAGCTAGAGAATCCAGAGAGCCCATTTGAAGGCGGTTTAATTATTAGAGCGCAACCGCGCGACAAGAAAATGCAACGCATTGAAGCCCTATCGGGTGGAGAGAAGTCGCTGACAGCTCTATCGTTTGTGTTTGCCTTCCAGCGTTTCGCCCCAGCTCCTTTCTATGCCTTCGACGAAGTCGATATGATGCTTGATGGTGCTAATGCCGAGCGCTTGGCGCGTATGGTCAAGACTCAGTCAGCCAGTGCTCAGTTTGTGGTCGTCAGCCTGCGTCGTCCGATGATTGAAAATGCCGATCATGCTATCGGTGTATCACTAAGAGCCGATGGCTTCTCACGGGTTGTCGGCATCAAAGAAGTGCAGCTGCCTGATGAATCACAACTTCCTGTTGCAGCTGGAGCTTAGTGCATGAGCAGTGACATATTTAACGATGTGACTATTCAGAATTTAGCAGGGGCACTAAAGCCTCCTACTAGAGGCCGAAAAAAAGTTACACCCACAAGCGACGTTTCGTCTAACTCTGCTGATTCACCCAAGCTAGGAGCCAAGAAACCTGCTGGCAAAAAAGCAAGCCCACTCAGTACCCGAACTTTTCCCACTGAGTCTTTTGCCCCACCATCTCCTACTTCTGATTTCGCTCCTTTAACCAGAGCTGAAATTCTTGCTCAAATGCCAGCCGAATTAACTGGTGAGCTACTTGCTGATCCAGCTTTAGCACCACTTGCTGCTGGCTTAGGCACAGACCTGATGCAACCAGAATCGACCGATGTCATTCGTGCCGGTAACGATTATGCCTTTAAGAGCGAACCAGACTCAGGTATTGAGATTCTGGTGAAGATGGCCGAGAAAGGTGAAATCGATCCAAAGAACGTCGACATTATCGACGTCTGCGATAAGTTCCTCAAGGCCATTGCAGCTAACCCTAAAGAGAGTTTGCGCCTCAGTGGCAAAGTAATTTTCCATGCGGCAGTACTTTTGCGCATGAAAGCAGAAGCACTATTATCTTTAGCTAATAGCAGCCTCAATCCGATTGCTGACGACTTTCTTGATTTTGATGATGAAGGCGGTCCGATTCTCTATGACTCAAACAAACAAGAAGTCGGTAGACAGCTTACCTTCAAAGATTTGGAAGGGGCGATTGTTAGACGAGCACAGCGGAAGAAGACCCAGGTTCGCGAACGCAAAGTAACTCTCGAACAACTGATCGCTGCTCTGCGTGAAGCAGAAAAAGTCGAAAAAACTAGACAGCAGAAGAAGCCAAAAGCGACAATCGACTTATCTGATCACCATGAAGTAAATGCTTACGACGATATTCTTGATCTTGCTCACGATGAAGATATTCAAGAATCTATTGAATTGATTGAACAGTGGATTATTCAAAACATGCTCAGTGGGCAGGGTATAGAAGTTTTTGAGTTAGTTTTAAAACTATCTGTAAAGCAAGACTGGGTTGAAGTATTTTTAGCCGCACTATTTTTGTCAAATGCAGGTAAGATAGATCTAGAGCAAGAGACATTCTACGGACCTTTATTCTTGACTCTACCGGTCGGTCCATCTAGCACTGCCAGTGATTCTAGTAATATCATTAGCACTAGCAGTAGTACCATCACAGAGAGCTGACAGCGCCATGAGTCTAAAAAATCACATTGAAGCACTTCTGTTTTTAACCGATAAGCCCATCAAGGCTGCGGTAATTGCTCGCACGCTAAATCAGGACGTGCAAGACATTCGCAAAGCCATGCTTGAGCTAATCAACGACTACGAGACTCGCAATAGCGCTCTCGAAATTGCTGATGAAGACGGCTATATGCTGCAGGTCAAAGACGAGTTCTCCGGTCTCGTTGATGAATTTGCACCATTTGAATTGCCTACTTCGTTAGTGAGAACACTTTCAGCAATTGCTATCAAGCAACCAGTGGCCCAGTCTGAAGTAATTAAGTTACGCGGAGCTGGTGCTTACGATCACATCAAAGAATTGATTGCACGCGAGTTGATTCATCGTCGTGAAGACGGTCGCTCTCCCTTGCTCACAACCACTAAGAAATTTCAAGAATATTTCAGGCTGTCTAAAGACGGCCAAACCTGGCGTCATCAACTAGAAACTGCCACCAACAAAGATCGGCCAGAAGAAGAGCAAGTTTCACTACAAAAAGATGTACAGCTTGAGCTATTCGATGCTCCAGCATCAAACAATGGACTTGACGCTGATACTGAAGCTCAAATTCAAGCAGTAGTTGATGCTGACAATCATGTTTTTGACACTGATCCAAGTGCAGATAAAACTAATACTGAACCTGAAGAGAATACAAAAGTAGATTCTCTTTCAGTAATGCCTGTGCAAGAAGTGCCAGCCAGCGGATATTAGTCACCGATATTAGTTAGGGCCAAATAATTGCAGCTAGTTCCAGAAGCAGGACAGTTTTCATTTAGCGCTGTCTTAGTCGCTGGTGGTTCTGGTAGCAGATTTGCTAGTCAATCTAATTCTGGTAAACCTGATACTCCGGCAGAGCCGAAGCAGTTTCAGCCCCTTAATGGATATCGACTATATACATGGTCGCTATCCAGGATATATAAGAACAAGAAAATTGCCAACATAGTTGTCACCGTTCCTGCTTACTTCGTAGATGAGATTCGCAGAGAACTAGAAGTAATATTTCCCGATAAGTTTGGCTCTAAAATATCAGTCATTGCTGGCGGCAGCACCAGGCAAGAATCTGTATATAAAGGATTGAACAAACTATCTGAGCTTGGCAAGCCTGATTTTGTGTTGGTGCACGATGCCGCTAGGCCATTTATTTCTGCAAAGATAATCGAAGATGCCCTAGAGACAGTCACCGCTAGAGGTGCCTGTACAATTGCCACTCCAGTATCTGATACCTTAAAAAGAGTGGACCAAGATAAAATTTGCCAGACAATTAACCGAGAGCATTTGTTTGCTGTTCAAACCCCACAGGCGGCACCTTTTGACCTGCTCTGGCAGTGCCACCAAGAGGCAGCAGCACTCGGCATTGGTGTTACCGACGATGCAGCAATTTTGGAACATTTTGGCCATGAAGTAGTAATTTTTGCTGGTTCAAATAACAACATTAAGGTTACTGTGGTCGATGACATGCGCGCCTGTGAGCTTCTTGCCTCTCTTTATCTACCTGATACCCCTTTATAACCACCAGCGGTGCATATACGTTAAATAGCAAGTGGCTACTTTCTTCCCTGTTGTCACCATTTGTGGTGCCTCTTGCGCATTTTGGAGAAACGACTAAAATTGATAGCAATCAGTATTTATTTCCAAGCATAAAAAAGGGAAAGCCATGGTTGACGACTACAGAGACAGCCCACAGGACAAACCTATATTTGCTAACGAGACCAAGTCTGGCAAAAGAGAAATCGATCTCTTCCCAGCCCTGCAAGATCGTCGCATGATGGCATTGGGTTCCGTTCGCCAGAACGCACCAACCAGATTAGGCACCCAGATTTCAATATTCAGCCCAGTATCATTTGAAGAAGCTCTCGAAATTGTTGAGTGCTTGCGCTCGCGCGCTGCCACCACAATTTCGCTAGAAAATATGAAAAAGCTAGACGCTAGTCGCCTAGTTGATTTCGTCGCTGGTGCCTCGGCTGCACTAGACGGTGATTTCCATAAACTTAGTGAGCAAGTTTATGTATTCTGCCCTTCAAATATTCGTATCACTCCGCCTGCGAAACCAGTAGTCGAAACACCGTATGTGCCGTATGGAGATACCCTTGCTGGTATGCCTACACCGTCTGAATCTCTCAATTCAGATCTCGGTCTAGGCGCTCTCGATTTCCTCTATCCAGGCAGAAGTAGTCAAGGTTCGAGCCAAGCAACATCTCCTTGGACAAACTCATAGTTAATCCAGCGGTTGTTGTTAAAGAATTCTAAGGTTCTCGCCCTGCGGCCATTGCCAAGTCGTTCTTCAAGTTTTTTAACAGCTTCCATCAAGTCTCACTGGTATGATTGAAAGCACGAAGCACAAGCGGGAAACCCGCTTGTTGCCGCCTCCTCCTTACCTAATCCACCACAACATGTCTTCCCCTTCGTCCAACGAGGGGGAAGTTCTGTTTTAAGCACTTTTCATTTAAGCTTAGAGAAAATCTAGAGGGATAAATGGCACTAGCGAAAATTGGTATTAATCTAGGCTCGCTAATGCTGATATTGGCGAGCCTAGATCAGAGCAACCCGGTCCAAGCAAAATCTTCCCTGGCCCAGGTCGGCGACCAGGTGACAGTAACCACATCTGATACCACCATTCCCTTACCTGCCACCATCATTGCAATTGTCAAAAATAAATATATAGTGGAAATGCTGCCTTCATATCAGTTCAAAGGCAACGAAAGGTTCACGATATCGGCAAGACAAATTAAACTAGTTTTTCCAGCTCAAGCGGCAGTAGAAAGCACTAGCAATATAGATTTTGGCAAGAGCAAAGATATCAAGGCTACAGATTCTATCGGCAAGAAAAATAGAACAGTCTTGTCAGCATCGGCTGCAGCCGGCAACAAAGCGAAAGTGTTAAATGGCTTGTTCACGCGCTTTGGCCAGAGCTTTGAAGGCAAAAGGTTGATTTGCCAAGAGGATCAATTCTATTTCTTTCCTGATGGCCGTGTCTATCATGGACTTCCAGCAGAGGGGCCCTCCCATTTGGACTGGTCGAAAGCCATCCAAGATAGTCCGAATCTTTGCGGCACCTATGGCATCATTGGCGACACCATTATTTTTCAATGGAAAGGCACTGCCGCTCAGACTGTTACCTGGAAACTCAGACGAAAAGGCAACAATCTAGAACTTAACGGTATGGTGGCAGATAAGGCCCCCGCATTCCCCAGCAATGCCAAAATAGATGGCACTTATGCTCATCCAGAAATTATTGTCGTTGACGGAAAGCCAGTAGTTACCGCGGTCATATATTCATTCACTACCGATGGCAAAGTAAATCTTGAAAAGAAAGACACTAGGCTTGCAGTCAAAAAACGAAGTGGTACCTATCAACTGTCTGGCAACGACATTGAATTCAACTTTGGCGATGGCCGTACCTCTAGCACGATCTTCCCTCAACATCTAGACAATCGAAGTTTGAAGTCGCCAGATAGACTGTCGATCAATGGCAAACTATTTGAAAAAATGCAGTGAGCTATTTTTGCCGGTGAGCGGCACGGTAGGGTAGCATAATTTCCTGATAAGCAGTTTCTGCTGCAGTCTTTCCGCCTACTCCTTCGAGTGGCTGGCGAATATACTCAGATGGTGGCGCGCCAGGGCCGCCGTAATCACGAATGAGCATCCGCTCAGCTGCGCTGTGCTTGATGAAGTCTTTCATGGTTCCGCCCTGAAGCGTCAGTTCTACGTGCTCTGTAGTATTTTTATCAACTTTATGTTCACGAGAAATAATCAATGATGGTGACCTGTCGCCTGAATACACACCCATAGAGCGATAGTCGAAATCTATACCCTGCTTGCCAAGCTCTTTATTGAGCTGATAAAACGTCTCGTCAGCAATTTTCACTCCGGACCTTTTGAAAAATTCGTCAGGTTTGGCGCCATTTTCTGCTCTTGGAGCCAAGCGATTAAAGAGCTCACCAACTTTAGTCAAATCACCTGTATTGATTGCCTTGGTCATGTCAGCGACATTCTGATCAACTTTGGCGTTCTCTGCCTTATTAAGCTTCGGCCGAAGCGAGTCTTCATATTGCTCTTTCGGTATACAAGCTACTTTCTTTAAATCCGCATCTTCTTTTGGGAAACCCATTTCATCCATAACCCAATCAACAAAGCCGCGGTCTGAATCTCTCACTGCTTCGGCTTTCTTCACGTGCTCGCGTGATTCGCAAACTGGTTTATCGTTACCCATAATGTCTCCCTAATCAAAATTGCAGAGGGGCCAAGTAAAAGGTCCAAAGGTCAAGCATGGCTCGCCTCTGATATATACCCAATGGGCGGCCAAGAGAAACCTTATCAGCCACCAATGCCCACCAGTGCCTAAAATCTAATGATTTTGTAAGGCCGGAATGGCCGAGCAGTACTTGACAATCGCCTCGGCGGCGACTTGGGGTTGATCACCATCTACTGTCAATTCATAGGGTTGGTAATGGGCAATTCCCTTAGAGTAAAGCGGGTCATAGTAGTCGGCCAACAAAATTGCCACTACTGACGAAAGGTCATTGAGTTCAGCCAAGCGCTTAACCTCAGCCAACTTCTGCCCACCGAGGCGCTCCTTAATAGCATCGAGAGAATGCAGCGCTTGCTCTTTGGCCGCGCTAGACAGCTGCCTTGAGCCCTCCGTATAGTCACGCACAATGCGCTGACAGCGAGCACCAAGGCTGCCCTCGACTAGCACTCTGGCCCCGTATTGAATGCGGTCGTAAACGAATTTTGGCAATGTCAGGCGACCAATTTTCTTTCCTTCTGCCTCAACAAAGACAAGGCCAGGGGGGAAAGTGCGCACAGCTTGCCAGATAGAAGCATCAAAATTCTTTTGTGTGGGCTGTGGCCCCAAACCTAAAGCACCAAATACGGAGCCACGATGATTGGCAAGGTCTTCTAAGTCGAGCACCGATTGGCCCATCTCTTTCAACTTACTAAGAATTTCAGTCTTACCAGCTCCAGTATGACCATGCAAAACCACCATAGCGAATGCATAGGGGTCGTCCTCAAACTCACTCAGAAGCTCTTTGCGCCATGCTTTATAGCCACCAGTGAGGCGCCAGCAATCAACCCCTATGATGCTGAGCAAACTAGCGACCGACTCACTGCGCAGTCCACCTCGCCAGCAGTGCACTACCAGTGGTGCCGAGGCTGTGCGCTTTGATAATATCTCATCGATAAGCTCTGGTATTTTAGGCGAAATTATCTTTAGCCCCTGACGTCGAGCGACAACTTCGCCTTCTAAGGCATAAATAGTGCCGATTGTCTGACGCTCTTCGTCGCTAAACAAAGGCACGTTGATTGCATTAGGAATGTGCTCTTCTACATATTCGCAAGGAGAGCGCACATCAACAATCACTGCCTTCTTCAGACTATTGAGATCCTCGGCAGTAATTTCGCGCCAACTCATAATCTACTCTCTGTTACTTCTCTTTGAGAGACTTAACCACTTTGTCAACTTTCACATTATTTATAGCAGCCAATTCTTCAGCACTAGCTTTGGCTGAGCGCATTACCATGACTTGCAATAACGGGCTTGATCTCAAATCACGGGCAAAGTGCGCTTCTAATTTCTCAATCAAAACGCTTCTGACTTCATCCGGGGTGACCGGTCCAGCGGCATTGGCTTTAGCAATAATACCTTCAATGCTCTGACGCAGTTCTTGCACAAAATCTTCAACTGGTATACCGCGTGGCAAAATAACACCACGCAAGGTGACGTCTGGGCCACCCACAATGGCACCCTTGGGGTCAACCGTAACGGCTATAACAACTAAGCCATCATCAGCCAACTTCTGTCTATCAGCAACTATCTCTTCATCAATAAAGAAATCGCGATTGAAGTCAATCAAAAGCACACCTGACTCGACCAGCCCTGTAAGTTGGCCCTGATCAGAGGTCAACTCAAGCACTTCACCATTTTCCATGACAAAGATATTGTCAGCACTGACACCACATTCAACTGCCAGTTCTCCGTGGCGCACCAGCATGCGATACTCACCGTGTACTGGCATAAAGAACTTCGGCTTGCATAAATTGATCATCAATTTTTGTTCTTCCTGGCAGCCATGGCCCGATACATGAACGCCAGCATCACGACCGTAGATAACTTTTGCCCCTCTAACACACAGGGCATTAATTGTATTAGCCACCGATCTTTCATTGCCTGGTATCGGCGTGGCCGAAATGATAACAGTATCGCCAGCTATGATTTTAATTTGCCGATGCTCGTCATTAGCAATACGGGTAAGCGCCGACATTGGCTCGCCTTGACTGCCCGTGGTGAGAATCACCACTCGTTCTTTGGGTAACTGATTTACTTGATCTACTGGCACAAGCAGACCATCAGGATAGGTCATGTAGCCCAGTTCGCGAGCAATACTAGCAAAGGTGAGCATCGATCGACCTAAGACTGCCACCTTGCGGTCGTACATCATAGCGGCCTGCAATACTTGTTTGACGCGATTGACGTTACTGGCAAAAGTAGTGACAATAATGCGCCCTTTAGCATTGGCAAAAGACTCATTAATCTTGGCCCAGACTGTGCGCTCAGATGGAGTGAAGCCTTCTCTTTCAGAGTTGGTACTATCGCTCATTAGAAGCAGAATACCTTCTTCACTGGCGGCAGCTAAGCTAGCAATATCAGACTGTTCATTATCGACCGGAGTAAAGTCAAATTTGAAGTCACCGGTATGAACAATCACTCCTACTGGGGTTCTAATGACTAAAGAAAAAGCATCAGCAATAGAGTGGGTGCAGCGAATAAATTCGACATTGAAACAACCCATTTGCACCCGCTGGCGCGGCTTAACATGCTTGAGGCTAGTGCGACCCAAAAGGCCATTCTCAGACAGTTTCTTCTCTAGTAGGCCCAGAGCCAAGGCCGGGCCGTAAATGCTTGGCAAAGTGACATCGCGCAAGAGAAATGGAATACCGCCAATGTGATCTTCGTGGCCATGGGTTATGGCTAAACCACGTAAATACTGCTGATTTTTAGCAAGAAATGTCAGATCAGGCAAAACTAAATCTACTCCCAACATTTCTTCAGAAGGAAATGCCAGACCAGCATCGACGAGTATCATGTCTTCGCCATAGGCAATAGCCATGGTGTTCTTACCAATTTCACCTAGGCCACCCAAAGCAATGATTTTGAGCGTCTTACTGGTAGAAAACCCATCCGTCGAAGTCTTTAGTTCTGGCTTAATCGCCTTAGTATTTTGGTCTGTCACAGGGTTCCTCGTTATTGTTTCTCTAAGTGAGTTGCAGACTTTGATTTAATTTGTAGGTCTTAATCAGCTCGTCCATGGTCTCGCGTTGCTTGCTATCGAGGGGCACCAATGGCAATCGGAGATTTTCAGTGCAGAGACCCATTTTGGCCAGCACATATTTTAGACAAGTAGGATTTGGTGCAATAAATAGCCCCTTAAACATAGGCATACACTGATAGTGCAATTCACGGGCCGCATCTAGTTTGCCACCAAAGAATGCATTTTGCATTGCCATAATTTGACTACCGATTACATGACTGGCAACCGAAATCACACCGGATGCACCAATAGATAAGAAGGGCAAAGTGAGATTGTCGTCGCCGGAATAGACTAAGAAATCTTCTCGGGCAGCTGCAGCAATGTCAGAAGCTTGATCGACATTGCCAGTCGAATCTTTTAGAGCATGAATGGTCTTTTCATTTTTGCTCAAAGTAATCATGGTTTCGCTACTAATATTGATACCAGTGCGAGCCGGTATATTGTAGATAATCAGTGGCAAAGCAGAAGATTGGGCTATGGCCGAAAAATGGGCAAGCAAGCCAGCTTGGCTAGGTTTATTGTAGTAGGGGGCCACAACCAATGCACCATCAGCACCAAGACTCTCGGCTTTTTGAGTGGCCTTGATAGACTTAGCAGTGACATTTGTGCCAGTGCCCATAATCACTTTGACACGTTTATTGCTAGCGGCAATTACAGCTTTAAGCAAAGCTTCTTTCTCGTCATCTTCTAGAGTTGGGCTCTCTCCGGTAGTGCCAGCTACAATTATAGAAGTGGTGCCAGTTTTGATTAAATGCTCAACAACAGCTTCCACTGCCTTAAAATCGATTTTTAGATGCTCATCAAAAGGAGTGACCATTGCGGTGATCATTCTGCCAAAGAGTTTTCCATCTGTACTAATCAATTCAATTTCCTCACTAATCTAAAATAGTCTCTAGACCAATCTTCAGTTCGTTCAATTGCATTACAGCTTTCAATGAAAGTGCAATACCGCGCAAGAAGCAATTAGTATTAAAGCTATCGTGCCTAATTGTGAGCAGCTCACCATCACTGCCAAAAATAACTTCTTGGTGCGATATCAAACCAGGCAACCTAAGTGAATGCACTCTAATACCAGATGAATGCTCAGCACCACGAACATGAGGCATTGACTCATGTTCAGTTACTTCTTTGACGTTGAACTTTTTGCCGCCACTGGCCATTTTGTTGACCGTATGCATGGCAGTACCAGAAGGAGCATCAACTTTCTTAGTGTGATGCATTTCAACAATCTCGGCATTACCATAATATTTCGCTGCTTGCTTGGCAAACTCCATCATCAAAACGGCCCCAATAGAGAAGTTAGGCACAAGCAGTGCGCCCATCTTTCTCTCAGAAGCAAGAACAGACAATTCGGCTATTTGATCTTTGCTTAAACCAGATGCGCCAATAACAGGTCTAATACCACTCTCAAGAGCCTTCTTCGCGCAAGCGAAAGAAGCGTCTGCAACCATGAGCACAATAATTGCATCAGGATAGGTCGTCTCTAGCAGGTGATCGAAAGACGAACAAACCGGAATACCTAACTGACTGCGATCTTCGGTGGCATCAGTAAACTCGCTTAAATCACAACCTACGTATGGGGCACCAGTGCGACCGAAGGCCCCAACTAACTCAAAGGCACCATCTTTAAGAATAGGTGTAAGACTAGCTCTACCCATGCGTCCATTGATGCCAGCAACGGCAACTTTAATTCTGGCATCCGATTGAATAATCAACTGCTGCACCCCTTCTAAACTAGAACTCCTAAACTAGAACTCCTATACTAGAAATCCTATACTAGAACTTCGTGGCCTTCGCTGTGGCGACCAGTAGAACCAAAGCCGCCAGCGCCGCGCTCAGCACTGTCAGACAATTCTTCTACTTCAATCACTTCAACTTCTGGCACAGGAGTGATTAGCAGTTGCGCAATTCTTTCACCGGGCTCAAACGTATATGGCTGTTGTCCGTGATTAACAACCAAGACTTGCACTTCGCCGCGGTAATCACTATCGATGGTGCCAACGCAGTTGGTTAGACTAATACCAGCTTTATCAGCTAAGCCAGATCTTGGCCGAACTTGACCTTCGTAGCCTGGCGGAATCTCAACGATGATGCCAATCGGAATACGACAGCGCTCGCCTGGTTGAAGAGTTACAGCTTCTGCCAGAGCATTGGTCAAATCAAGACCAGCAGAACCGGCAGTGGCGTACTTCGGCAGGGCCCGACAATGAGGCAATCGTTTGACTTTTAAGGTCACAGCTCCTATTGGTCCGATCATCTTTGTTCTTCCTCCACTCAACTAAGTTTCATTTGATAGCTTTCAGCCAATTCTTCCTTTGGCCCCACGACAACGAGAGACAACGACTCTTTCTTGAAAAGATCATTGGCTAATTCAATAACCGCTTCATTGGTAATGTTTTCTATGTCGGTGCGCGCCTCATCGAGAGGGACAATACGGTTGTAGTGCACTAAATCTGAAGCATTGTTAGTACTGCGCGCACTCATTGATTCTAAATCCATCAATAGGTCACTGCGCAATTGAGTCTTAGCCCGCTTAATTTCAGCAGCAGTAAAACCTTCCGCTTTGACACGGTCTAGTTCACTGACAATCAGCTCTAACACCTGAGAAGTATTTTCTGGGGTCATCGCCGCATAAATTCCGAACAAACCACAATTGCGGTAGCAATGTTGCATACTGGCTACGGTATAAACTAATCCACGACGCTCTCTAATCTCTCTGAAGAGGCGAGAAGAGGCAGACGCAGCTAAACATAAGTCGAGCACCTGCAAGGCATCAATGCGCTTATCGCTGTGACTCAAACTCGGCAGCGACAACATCATTTGCGCTTGCTCAACATCTTTGTTGCGAACAATATTGAATATACGAGGTTGAGGAGTCGGTGGTTTCGGCCCGTTTCCTTTAGTCAACTTGCCTAGTTTTTCTGTCAAATAAGCAATTGTCGCCTCTTCATCAAAATTGCCAGCAATAGAAATTACCATGCGCTCAGGTCGATAGAAACGCTGATAATGCTCATCAATCATCGGCAGCGTAATACCGTTGATGGTATCAACAGTACCAATGATAGGGTAGCTATGGGCGTAACCCTGCCACAGATTCAGATAAGTAAGCTCTTGCGCTACATCTGCTGAGTCATCCTCGTACATCTGCATTTCATCAAGAATGACCTTTCTCTCAAGGCGCAAATCAGCAGCATCAAAACGTGGTGCCGAAATCATGTCGCAGATAATATCAAGGGCTACGGGCAAATGTTCACCGAGCACATGACCATAGATTTTAGTAAGTTCTTTTGAAGTGGAGGCACCGAGCATGCCGCCGACATCTTCAATATCTTCAGCTATCTGCTCAGCCGAACGCTTTTCAGTGCCTTTAAAAAGCATGTGCTCGATGCAATGAGAAACGCCATTGTTCAATGCTGTTTCATACGCCGAGCCAACTTCAATCCAGAGGTCTATGGCAGCTGAATAAACAGACTCCACGACCTCGGTCACTATTCTTGCCCCGTTTGGGAGAGAGGTAGTCCGAATCATCGTCTTCGCTTTATGGGAATGAATATTCTAGCACTATGGCTAGTTCATAGCTAACAACAAAAAAACCACCCGAACAAGTCGCGGCGGTTTTATTGCTACTGTCTGACTGTCCGTTGCTGGACTCAGTATTTCACCGCGATTCAGTCAGTCCTTCACGCGATGCGGGCTATCTGCTGTCGTTTCCGGAAGACGTCTCCCTGATGTTTCTACAGCGCCCCTCGGCTCAAAGTGGCCACTTCGCTTAGCCACTCACCGTATGTAACCAATCTATCAAGCCCTGAGCCCGAGCGTAAGTACCCCGTTTTTGATTTAAGGATCGCAGCCCTGGGCCTGCTCAAGCCCGTTACTAGAGCCGATGGCGTTCATTGCGATTTACTAAGCAGCTGGAATAGAGGTAGAGAGCCAATCAAACCTAAAGATATCCAACCCATCCACTTTATGCGCAGAAACGACCTCTTTTACATATTCAATACACATCTTAGGATTAAAACTGTCCTTATTGCCGTTTAGCAATATGTGCACTGAGAAATCTTCCAGCAGTTGGAATTCGGCATTACCTTCTCTTATAATGCCTTTTGTGCCGACGTAGCTCAGCTGGTAGAGCAACGGTTTCGTAAACCGTAGGTCGAGGGTTCGAATCCCCTCGTCGGCTTATCTTTACAGGATCAGAGTTTTTGCATGTAAGCGCTTTGTAAGCGTTTTATGCTCGACTGAATTAGTGGATCGAGCGCCTTTTATATCTGCTTGGCATATAGCTGAAGTCAAGAATTTAAGTCAAAAGCCCGAGATTATTTAGGTTGGGCATATATACATTGGGCCTACCGGGAGCCTACTCAATTGTCTGAACAGGTTGCTAACGACAACAAGCAAAGGCCACCTGCCAGCCCAGAGCAGCACGTCCTAAAATCGCCTGATGCTCATGAGGTAGTGAACCCCAGCGCTGCCAGTTTAAGTGCCGTAGAGCAAAAGAGAACGAATGCCAGCGATGGCTCTCTCAGAGATCGGCAAAGGCGCATTGAGGAACAGGACGAAAGTATTCAGATAGAAGGCCTGGGCGCATCTGCTGATAGGCGTTCTAAGCTCACCGAGAAAGACCTGATTAAGGCTGAAGCAGCAGCTGAGCAGATACCTTTAGATTCAGCCAGGTCAAGCGACACTCAAGATACTAGGCCAATAATCGAGCGCACACCTGAGCAACTAGACAGAAAGACTCACTCGCTAGCAATTGAATATCAGGAGCGGCGAACAACTAGTCAAGTCGTGACTGATTTCTTGACTGCGGCTCAGACCAGAGCACTGGACCCCGAAGCGAAGAAGCTCTACATACAAGGCCAAATTGACAAAGTAACTGGCATTTATAAAGGCCTGGATCTAGCTAAAGAAGAAACGAAGTCATCGGCAAGAGTGGCCTGGACTGCACTGAATGATGGCACTGCTGCAAACTTCCTCAGTCAACCCAATGCCATCAATGACCCTATGTTCAAAGTGGTGACCGGCTCACTCGACGTTATGGCTAGAGATAAACACGCCGTGAACAATGCGCTTACCCATATGGGCGGCGAGATAATAAGAGCCAACGACAGCTACAACAAGTTACCAGACTCAGAGAAAGGTCATGTAATTGGCAAAGCCATGTTTGCGATGGTCAATCCAGAAGGCAGCACAGAGACCGGTCAGGCAGCGCTGAAGGTGGCAGAGCACGTTGCCACGCATGTCGATAAGGCCGTAATAGATCAGTTCGCTCATATGACCAAGCAGATAAGTAGCTGGTCAGTGTCGGCACCAGAGAAGGCGCTTCAGGGCAAGCAATATCTCTATGACCTGTCTAAGACTCTTAAACTGACTGGCCCTGAGCTTGAATTTGCCGGAATACCTAAAGGTTACTTCTCTGAACTACACGGTGTTGAGGCATCAGAGAAGCTGATTGAAGGTAAGGCTGACGACCATATCTTGCGAATGTCGCCCTGGTACGAGAGGGGAAAGTCTCACCCAATCTCGGCAGATAAAGCAGCCAAGAGAGCAGGCATAGAGAAATCGGACCTACAAAACCTAACGAAGGAGCAATTAAATGAAGCAGGCCTATCCTACCTGCCCAAGCCATATCGGCAACTCTATCTAGAGGCAAATCCACAGTATGCAAACTATCCGGGCGGCTTGCAAGTACACCACCGCATACCGCAAGATGTTCTAAAGTTGTTTCCTCAGTTGTTTGGTGCCGAAGAAGTAAATGCTCTAGCAAATCTTAGAGGATTGCCAAACAGAGCTGGAGCACATGGACAACTGAGCCAGGCATGGCGTATCTTCTTGCGGAATGAGAACCTTACAAGACAGGATATTTTGGACTATGCCAATCTAATGGATGCACGATTTGGGAGAAGCTATTTACCATGACTAAATACTACAGCCTTGAACCTGAATGCCCCGGTTCACTAGGCAATGACACAGAGATAGTCGATTTGAGCGCCCGACCAATTAGGTTTGAGCACTTTCAGCTAGTAGTAGAGCGTTGGCCAGAAGACGACTTACTTGAGTCAATGCTTGGTGGCTATGCTATTACTGAAAATCTGGCCAGTGCACTAAAAGCTAGCGACCTAGGAGGTTTCGAGCTTGGTGATATTGACGTTCTAGAGGGCGACCAGCTATTTCTTTCGAAAGAAGAACACCCAGAAGGTTTGCCCAACCTAGTTTGGTTGAAAGTGACAGGCATTGCAGGACAGAATGATTTTGGATTCAGAGATGAGCCGCCTAAATGCCCCCTTATTGTTTCAGAGCGAACCATGGAACTCTTGAAGACTTTCAAAATCAGCAACTGCGTAATCGAAGAGTATCAAAATCCGCTAGTTAGGGGTTGAACCAATTGCTAGCCTATTTACCATGAAGTACTTTGGCAAGGCATGTACCTTTCGAGTCAATAGCCTAGAAGATCTAACGGGAGCTTGAAGCTTGTCATCAGCAATCAATTTCAGCTACGACTATCGCTTTGCCTCAGCAGTCGAACTAAACGGTGGTCGGCATGGCCTAAAACTGGCGACAAGTGGTGGACTAGAAAAAAATCCTTACTTCTTCAACGGCCGGCTGCAAAATCCTAAGCGAACTGCAGACATTTTGCTTACTCTCTCGGCAATCAGCCGCACTAGATTTTTCTCTCCCGGAGCCATTAGAGAACGCCTGCTCGCAGCTGCTGATCCAGTAGTGACCTGCGATGGCGGTCAATTGAGATTCGAAGTGTTCTCGGTTTGCTGTGGCGTATATGCCCGCTTTGATCTTGCCGGGACTGCTTTAGATGGTGCTTGGCTGTCCAAAGGAACCACAAACGTAGATTTTAACCCACCAATGAGAGCCTCACTTTTGGCACTCAACAACTCAGATCAAGTCGGTCTTAAAATTGGCAGCGATTCTGTAGAGTTGATAAAAGATTCGGAAGCAGTAGTCGAACGCAAAGTTAAACTGCCGGTACGCTGGCTGAGAAGCTTTGTTGAAGTACAGTCGTACCAAGCACTGGTTAAACCTTCGATAGAAATAGCACCCAGTGAGCTGCAAAAACTTCTTATATCTCTGCCACAACAAAACATCATGCAGGCAGGGGTCGTCACTTATATAACACCAATGTCTAAAGGTTATAGACTAAGTCAAAGACCTAGTTCCGAATCAGTTGCCGTAGGTGCCATTAGCCGCTTAAAAGCACTCGAACCAATTCTGCGGCATGTATCCAACATCAAAACATACACAAGCGAAGCCAATGTAAGTGCCTTTGAACTGACTTTAGATGAGGGCAAATTCTTTCTCGTGTTAAGCCCAAACGCTGCCCGCGGTTTTTCTGGAGAAGGCCAGGCATTATCTGACCTTGCCGAGCGTGTCTCTGATGCCGTTGTCGCCAAAGTCAGAGCCACACTTACTTGGCAATCTAGCTTAAATCAGGAACTTCTATCTGAAAAGCTCAACCTCAGCGCCGCTGACATAAAAAATGCATTGCAAATTTTAGGTACCAGAGGTCTCGTTGGTTTCGATCTCTCGAATAATGCCTATTTCCATCGCGAACTGCCGTTCGATTTATCGGTGGTTGAAGATCTTCATCCGAGGCTGAATAAAGCTAGAAAGCTTGTCGAACAAGGAGCTGTCAAAATAGCAGGAAATAGCAGCGAGAACTCAATTACGGCAAATGTGCGTGGCGAGAGTTCAGAATATCTTGTGCAAATCAAAGAGCACAGCTTTCGTTGCACTTGCGATTGGCATGTTAAACACAAGGGTCAGCGTGGCCCGTGCAGCCATGTGCTAGCAGTGGAGCTAAAGGCTCAAGAGATAGCAAAATGATTACAGCTGAGAACCTTGAGAAATTTGTAGAACAGAATGGAACTGCCGTTGTTTTGCAAACTCTTAAATCGATGTCGGAAGAAGAACGAGTTGCCCTAAGAGCGACAGCTATCAGAACTGTTGAATTCTTCCGTTTTCGTGAGATCGTAGCAAGGCCCTCGATACCAGAGCTGCGCGCTGCAAACGGCATTATCGATGATGCCAACTGGAATCAAACGAAAGAGTGGTATGAATCGGCCAAAGCGATTGTGCTCTACTGCTGCGATCTTCAAGAATTGAAAGCAGCAGGACCAAATGGTTTACCAGGACCTGACACAGCCCTACAAGTGTTACGAGAGCGCAAGCCAGCTTGGTTAGATAAATGGTGCAGCATCACATTGAGGCTGTGGCCAACCGAATACTGGCACACTATAGTCGAGCTTGAAAAATTTTGTAAGACGGAACTTAAGCATACCCTCGATTACTATCAGGCTCTGGCACTTGGGCTGCCATCCAGAAGTGACATGGAGAAATTCATCAATGATTCACCAGCATTGAAAAAAGAGTTCTATAAATTTCTAGCATCTCCCACAACAATTCGCGCCATGGCTGCACCATCGGCAGTGCTGCGTCCGATAGAAAGCAACAATCTTCTGAGATTCATGTCTGCCTCTTTAAGCGACACCACAAATTTAGATGAACATCCAAAGCGTTGGATTCGATGCATCACTAATCTAGTTGAACAAGGAACGCTCGACAGAAAGCTAATAGTCAATCTTTCTTTCCAAGCACTCGCCAATGCAGCAGAAGAAGCGACTAAACGCACAGCAAGCTATCTTCCGAAAGAATCAATTGCGGAATTTCTTTGTTTGCTCAATGACACCCTTTGTCCGGATAAAGACGCATACCTAGCGAAATACGCTTCACTTCTCGGTGCCGCCAATAGTGAAGTATCAGTTTACGCAACCAATGCTTTTCTTGACACAAAAGCTACTGATCTTCCATTAGACGATATTTTCTCGAATCTGCCCCTCGCCTTTCATAACCGTGACAAAGCTCCAGCTGCGGCCGCAATAGGCCTTTTAAGAAAGCTTGCGAGTACTTCTTGCGCGCCGAGTGAAGCAATTGGCTTGGCTGCCATCGATGCATTCAATCACAGAAGCAAGGCAATTCACAAAGATGCAATAAAACTACTAGAGAAATATGAATTGTATAAAAACGATTCAACTCAAATGAAATTATTAGCGAGTCTTGATTTGCTAGAAGGTATCAACAGAAGCTCGGCTGCGAAGCTGCTGACTTCTTCAAATCAACAACAGGGCGCTAAGACCCAATTACCACCTGAAGAAACACCAGGTTCTGCCGACGAAGATACGACCGTTTTTTATGCTCCGGCAAAGTTGCACTTTAAGTATATGGAACTGAGTGGTATCACATCTCTATGTGACGCTTCGCTGTCAACATCTAAGGAAGGTTTAGCCTCCGCAGCAATAGCACCGGTTAATTTAGTCTCGATGGATGGACCAAGGCTGCACGCAGATCAGAGAATCAATTTAGTGGAAACAGTGGACGACCTAGTATTTCTGCTATCGGCACATTTGAACAGAGCACCATCTGCACTTCAACTTGAACTAATACTCGATGGTATTGCTCGGCTTTGGAAAATAAGAGATAGCAATTTTGAAGAAAAAACTCAAAGTCTCAGACACACCCTAGAACAAATAGACTCTTTAACCCAAGAGCCCATTGGCTCTAGCGCAATGGGCCGACTCGGCCACCTTTGGCTAGCCGGCGACAAAGCTGACGCAACTAAACTTAGATTTGGCAATACTCCCCTGGCCTCTCGCTGTTATAGCCTGGCAGAGCGTATGCATGCTGGCCTGGTATTGCCCATGCTAGCTACGCCGACACACAGTGGTGGATGGTTAGATCCGCTGGTCTTGGTTCGGAGGCTGAAAGACTATCAAGATCAGGGAAGATTAGTCGATGCAGACCAGGCTTCTGGTTGGCAAAAGCTCATTCAAAATACCATCAAGGCTTTCACCAAACCAAAGGATGACTATAGCAACGACGATGCTGAATTTATCCAAGCGCTATTGAGGTTAGCACCAGACGGTAGAACCGTTGCATTGGAAGAAGCCCGTTCGATAACTGGTCTTGCAGGAAAGACACTTCGCTTTGCCTTGGGTGAAGGCGACATTACCGAGATTGACAAACCTCCCTTTGCCGTTGCAGCCTTCAGATCACACACACCACGCGGGACGTGCCCTAATCTTGCTGATAATTCTTGGCCGCATTTACCGGACGTCGTTTATCCAGCTGTGTACACTTACAATTCGGATGCGATCGTCAAATTTACGAACGATCGTTATAAGATAATAGCTTTGAGGCTTCCAGACTTTCTGACCATTAAGCAGGTAGGCCACGCGTCTGCCTCTCTGCAGAATTCTTTCGAGCGATTTGGAGAAGGGATAGAGGCTAATCGGGACGAAACAAAATTTGTGATGTACCCACAGCACCTTACCCCGACTCTCAAAATTCACGGCATTTTTCGAAATAGTAACCTCGATGATTGGTCACTCGATTGGCTCCAAAACAAAGAACCGCTGCTCGCTCGCATGGCTAAAAATATTCTGCATAATATCAACAGTATCGGAAACGACTGGCAAGACGATTACTCGATTCTTTTTGATCCTGATTTTCCTCTTGATGAAAATGGATCCTGGCTATTGAGCTTGGCTCTTGTGGCCAAACATGATGATGTTAGAAGATTGACACTAGACGTTCTCGTTGCGGCAGTAGAGGAGAACAGAGTAAATGCTGCAAAAACTGGGGAGAACATAGCGCTGCTGCTTGAGCACAAGTTCACCATTCTGCGCTGGACAAAGTCTTTCAGAGAGCTAGCCAGAATATCGCAACTACACGCACTCTTCACATGGCAGGTGCTGATCGCTCTTTTAGAAAAAGTAGGACCGAGCTGCCCGATAGGATTCACCGAACTACTTTTGGAGCTGAAAGAAGAATATGGCTTTGGGGTGACTGCAGTAGCCCTTGAGCAGCTAAAGCAAGTTAGTGGTTCAGGAAAAGCAGCTACCTTGGCCAAGAAGCTAGTGGCAGATGGAACACATTGGAGCAAAACTGGACCGTTAAACGAAGCGGCTAAACAAAGCTTTGCTTCAAGAGTAGCAAGAGTGGAACGCTGGCAGAGGTCGCAGTATTTCGTCGACAAGCTGAACTAGGGTGAGCATGTTCACTGAAGCATTCGCACCTAAATTTACGAATTAGTCGAATAGAGATGGCTTATAACAGGTGGGCGTTTGGTAGTATTTTTACCAACCTTTCCCAATAGCTCAAAACCCTTATTAGAGGGTCTGCTACAATTTCCTAAACCGTAGGTCGAGGGTTCGAAGCCCCTCAGGCTAATTTTTCAGGCGTCCCTCACATAAGGGTGACCCCATGTCAAGAAAAGCGATCTCAGATCTCCTTGTCAAGCTATATCTTTGGCTAGTTAAAGCTGGAGATTTGAGCCAGATTTTATTGCTGCTTTTCTTTCGCCTTAATTGGGGCTGGCAATTTTTCGTCAATGGTAAAGGCAAGCTAATCAATCACCCAGACATTGTCGAATTCTTCACTAGCTTGCACTTACCATTCCCCAACGAAACCGCTTGGTTTGTTGCCTGTGTCGAATGCTTCGGCGGTCTTTTGCTCATTGCTGGCTTGGCCGCCCGTCCAGTAGGTCTGATTCTCGCCACCAATATGACGGTGGCCTATCTCAGTGTCGATGACGATCGCAAGACAGTCCTTAACTTCGGCAAGGAACAAGATCCATTTCTGCATGCAGATCCGTTCTTCTTCTTACTGACAGGTTTATTGGCCTTCTGCTTTGGTGCCGGACCGATTTCGCTAGATGGGCTAATTAAGCGCATAAGGGAGAAAGCTGAAGTTCAAGAAACTTCCGTTATGACCTAAATTGCGTCAATAGGTAACTCCATACTAGTCCTATTGATCCGCCACACCTCCGACACAAGTGAGAGTTAACATAACTGACACTGCGGTTGCACTTTTCCGCGACAACCATATTGTTGGAGTAGCGTCGATGACAAACCAGACAGATAATGCGCTGCAGAGCGCCAATGATGACAAAGCAGACTCCATAGAGACAGTTGATACCTTTTACGCTGGTATTAGCAGTGCCCAAAAAGCAGCCGAAGCGTTCATCGGGTCAATGAAAGACCTTTACCAGG
This sequence comes from bacterium, assembly GCA_018062085.1. Taxonomy (GTDB): domain Bacteria; phylum Cyanobacteriota; class Vampirovibrionia; order Obscuribacterales; family Obscuribacteraceae. Next base: position 96,256 of record JAGOSY010000004.1, read on the forward strand.
AACTGAAAAACGCACCTGCCGACAGGGCAAATATTAGTTAGTAAACACGATGATTTCATTGCTAAAATTGACGGGGTAAAAGTTACCCTAGAAGTGAAATGAAAACATCACTGAATCCATCGCTCTATCAGCTTAACACCCGGGTGTTGCTCACAGAAATATCGCAAAAGCTTGGGCGCCACGCCAGCCTTGATGATATTCCTGATGAAGAATTGGATAGGCTAAAAGAGCGCGGATTCGACTGGGTTTGGCTGCTCAGTGTCTGGCAGACTGGTGAGACTGGCAAGCAAATTTCTCGCACCAATGAAGGATGGCTCCAAGAGTTCAAGCAGACGCTGCCAGATCTTAAAGACGACGACATTGCTGGCTCCGGCTTTGCCATCACCGACTATAGTGTGCATAAAGAACTAGGCGGCGCACCAGCTCTGGCAAGGCTACGAGAACGTCTTAGCAAGCGCGGTTTGAAGCTCTTGCTCGACTTCGTTCCTAATCACACAGCTATCGATCATCACTGGGTGCAAGAACATCCAGAATATTATGTGGCTGGCAGCGAGGAAGAGCTGGCACAGGCGCCACAGAATTTCATACGCGTGAAGGGTAAGGCCGGCGACCTGATTTTAGCCCACGGCCGCGACCCATACTTTGATGGCTGGCCGGACACGCTGCAACTAGACTACGGCAACCCAGCCACGCAGGAAGCCATGATTGGCGAACTCTTAAGGATAGGCGCTCAATGCGACGCCGTGCGCTGCGACATGGCAATGCTGCTTTTACCAGAAGTATTTGAGCGCACCTGGAGTCGGCCCTGTCAGCCATTCTGGAGTAAGGCAACCAGTCGAGTTCGTGAAAGCTTCCCAAACTTCTGCTTCATGGCCGAAGTCTATTGGGATATGGAGTGGGCACTACAACAGCAGGGCTTTGACTACACTTACGACAAACGGCTTTACGATCGCCTTCGCGAGGGGCACGCTCAACCAGTGCGTCAGCATTTGATGGCAGAACTAGACTATCAGCGCAAGATGGCACGATTTCTCGAGAACCACGACGAACCACGAGCAGCAGCGACATTCTCACCGGAAGTTCATCAGGCTGCCGCAGTTATAACTTTTTTGGCACCAGGTTTGCGCTTCTTTCATCACGGTCAATTTGAGGGGAGACAAAAGCGCATCTCGCCTCATCTCGTTCGCGCCCCTAAAGAAGCCGTCAACGGCACGCTGGAGAAATTCTACGATCGATTGCTTGCCGTCCTCCGACAGCCAATTGTACGCGAAGGAGATTGGCAACTACTTGAGTGCTTGCCAGCCTGGGATGGAAACAGCTCATCTAGTTCATTTATTTGCTATGCCTGGCAAAGGCCCAATGAGGAGATGCTGCTCGTTGTCGTAAATTATTCCGAGAATTACGGTCAATGTTATGTTCGTCTGCCCTTCGAAAATATGTCCGAAAATCAATGGCGTCTGCAAGATCAGCTCGGTGAGGCAATCTATGATCGAGCCGGCAACACCCTGGTATCACAAGGGCTGTATCTAGATGTGCCACCATGGCAGACACACATTTTTTCGTTGACTAAGCTAAAGACCAAAGCTAGTGGTGATACTTTAGCCAACCAAGCAAAGTAAATAAAAGCGGTATGTGACTAACCCGCTACCGGCAATTCAAAGCGAAACTGAGTGCCTTGGTTGAGCTGTGATTCAGCCCATATTTTGCCACCGTGCAATTCCACCAAGGCCTTACAAATGGCTAAACCGAGGCCAGAACCACCCCTGGTGCGAGAAGTTTGATTTGGTGCTTGTTGAAAACGATCAAAAACACTGTCAAGCATATCAGGCGGCAAACCTACTCCTTGATCCTCAACTGTTACTGTGACAACTTCATTGTTGCTCTTTACCGATAGCTTAACAGTGCCGCCCTTAGGAGAGAACTTAATAGCATTCGATACTAAATTAGCTAATATTCGCAGCAGCATCTGCTCATCAGCATTTACTATAGTGTTTGTAGCTTCAAATCTAAGCGACACTCCAAGTTCATGAGCATTACCAGCCGACTGTTCCACTGTACTTTCAAAGACTTTTTGCAGCGAGATTCTTTCGCGGTTCATCTCCATCATGCCAGACTTAACTTTTTCAATATCTAAGAGGTCGCCTATTAGCCGCATCATACGCTCACTACTACGCAGAGCGCCCGGCAGATACTTGGTCGCCTTCTCACTTATGTCACCGTAAATTCCATCGCCTAGAAACTGCAAATAATTCTGCACAGTTGTAAGCGGAGTGCGTAAATCATGAGTAACCATAGCGACAACTTCTTGCTTTAAGCGCTCGGCAGCACGCTCATCTGTGACGTCATGAAAGATGCTAATTAATATCCCATCTTTACTGCGGTCACCTTTAACACGGTCATCTGTGCCTTCCTGCTGCGCCCACTGTGCAGACCAGAGCACTTCCCGTTGCTCACCATCAGAGCGGTTGATAGTCAGAGTTAGGGCTTTTTCGTTGGCACCATCTTGCACTCGATCAAGGTAAGCACGAGCCTCATCTTTGCTTACTGGATCAACATAGTCGAAAAAATTAGTGTAAATCATTTCGTCGGCAGTCAAGCCAAACAGCTCTTCGCACGCAGGATTGGCGCTAACAAACTTGAGACGCGAGTCAAATGAACAAATGCAATCGCTGGCATTTTCTAGAATAACGCGTTCTTTGCTAACAGCTTCACGCAACTGATTAGCCATCCGATGAAAAACTCTATCGAGCTTTGCTATTTCATCGCCACCTGAAACAAGCTGGTTTAGCGCCTTGTTGCTAGCTAAACGGTAACTGTTATCGTTCATGATATTGAGTCGGTTGACGATACTACGCGTCAAAATGAAGCCAAAAACTAGTGTTAGCAATATGTTTGCTACACCTCCGACCATCAAGACTTGCTGCACCTGTGCGCGAAACTGCCTCTGCTTCTCAGGACTTGCATCAGCCACTGCCTTACCAGCATCACCCAAACTTAATACCTGATTAGATAAGTCACGCGAGACATCGCGAAGCTTTAGCCAGAGAACCATGCGGTCTACGCTGTCTGCACGTTTAGCGGCCCGATACTGATGCCTTATTTGAGTCATCAAGTCTTCTGATTGACGTAACTTATAGAGAGCTGTGTTCATTGATGCAGAAAGGTCTGGCTGGTCTTTGGTCATCTCTCTGATGTTGAGAATATGTTTGCTAATGTTCTCATTCATCTTTTGGTATGCCAAATTTAGATTTGGATTGGCCTTCAGGGAATCTTCGTCACCAAAATCTGTTCTCACAGTAACAAGTTCGCGAGTTAGGGCTATTACTTCATCTGCAATTTTGCGCGAATACTCTGCTCGCTTTGCTTCATCTTCGGCTTGATTCTGCAAATGAGCAACAGTACCGAGCATGGCCAGCTGCACAATCAGTGGCACCGATATCAGTATTAATATCTTTGACTTAAGAGAAGCTGGTCTAAACATAAGGTGTTTATCCCCAAGAGCGTATTGGGTAAAACCGTTTAACCGGATACGCTCAATTTATCAGCCGCATACAAGCAGTCACCGCCTCAAACCAGAGATTGGTTATTAGCGGTGACTGTCTGATTAACATGAAGATGGCAGATGGTTTACAGTTTTTCTATCTTCTATCACTTTCAACCGATTGTGCACCCTGCTTGCTAAGACTTTGGCCATCGAACTTCTTGTCTTTCATCTCGTAAGCTTGCTGCATCATTTCTTGCTTTCTTAGATTGGGCAAACAACCGTCGGCATTCGGTTTATTTGGGAATAATGGCGCGAACTCAAGAAATCCCTTATCCATTTTTTCCTGCATTTTCTGAGCTTTATCAAGAGCTTCGTTACCGTTCAAGGCTTCTTTCGGACCCTGTCCCTGATCATTTTTGAGGTTTTTCGGGCCTCGATCAGAGTGAACTTCGTTCATCATTTGATCTACAGCACCTTTATTAATCGAATCGGTTTGAGGATTCTGTTGAGCTTCTCTAACTTGATTGACTTCGTGTTGAGCTGATGGCATTTGTGTGTCCTCTAGTAAGGTGTGCGGCGGTTATGTAAGTAGAATAGTGGCGCAGTAAAACCAATTGGTGACTGTTCCGTGACCAAGCTGTGACCAAACTCGAAGGCCCTAGCTCAGCGCAATGCAACCATCAACAATCAGCTATCTTGCTGGGAGATCTTTGCTTCAATACTGCTTCTCAATGCTGCATCTGAAATGTTGTCCAGTACGCTTGCTAGGCTCTCTGCAGTAAGAAGCTGATGGCCTTGTCTTAGACCAGCCATATTGGCATCACCAGGGTTTTCTTGACGGTATTGAGCTTGCATTGCCCGCATCAATGCCGTCACTTCTGAATTGCTGGCAGAACTTCCCCCAGATGCGAGTATGCGAGCAGCGACTTGGTACGGGCCTTCTCCTTTACGAACTTGAGACAACTCGGCAGCTGTTTCACTGAGTACTAGAGAAGAAACCTCTGGTTGATTGGCATCTATATGCTCAGTGATGGCATCGCTAGCTTCGGTGGGAGCTTCAGAAGACACTTCTGTAGAGACTTCGGTGGAAACTGCAGGAATAGCCTCATTCGAGCCTTCATAAGCAGGCAGAGCCAGGGCGTCTTTTTCCGCTGCAATTTGTTCTTGCCGCAGTGGCAGAGATTCCATTCCAGCAGCAAATGATTCTCTTGTCATTGCACCTTGAGCATCTTTGTAGAGATCCATTTCTGGGTTGTCCCAATTCTCGGAGATTGACCTGAGAGACTCTACAAACTGATCTCTTAGCGGGTCGCCGGAACTTGACGACATATCATTGTTTGCAACACTTGCACTGAGGAAGCTGTCGATATCAAATTTGGTTATAGCTCCATCATTGAGCTCTTCTGCAGTTCCCTGAAGAGCTATCCCGTCAACTTCACTAAAATAGTCAGTTCCGCCACTGACAGGAGGAGCGAAAACAGTGAGGCCGTCAGCAGCGATCATGGTGTTGAAACGCTCGCGGTCAATTACTGCGTTCAACTGATCAGCCACCGACTCTGTCTCTTGCGAGACTGACTGGTCTTCGGCACTTGCTGAATCAGTAGTTGCTCCATCAGGCGTTGAGGTCTCGGCAGGTGTTAGCAGCTTTGCGGCAATACTTTCTCTCATTGCCGGATCAGATATCGAATTCAACAGCGAGTCTAGTTTTTCTGGTGAAAGAAATTGATGATTTACTTTCAAGCTGGCCAAATTTGGATCTTCTGGATACTCTTCTCGGTATTGTGTTTGCATTGCCCGGACGAGTGCCATCACTTCTTCGTGACTGGTGGCGCTATCGCCTGAAGAAAGTAGACGCTCAGCAACTTGGTATGGTCCTTCGCCCAATTGAACAAGTGATAGCTCAGTTGTTTCTTCGCTTAGGGCCAAACTCGCAGCCGGGGCTTCAGCTGGCATGTCTACTGGACCGTCTATTGGATTCTCTGCTGGAACTTCAACTGGAACCTCTGCGGGAGTCTCTGTTGCAGTATCGACAGCGGCATCGGCTGGCATATCTACTGGTCCATCTATTGGATTCTCTGCGGGAACTTCAACTGGAGCCTCAGTTGGAACTTCTGCCGGAGTCTCTGTTGCAGTATCAATAGCGACATCCACTGGCATATCTACCGGACCGTCAACGGGAATGTCGGTGGAAACGGCGGCTGGGGTTTCTCCAGAGACTTCTGTTGAAACTTCTCCAGAAACTTCTGCTGAGACTTCTGCTGGGTCGGTGTTAATACCCTCGACGATCGGTACCTGCGACTGGTCAAAATCTTCTGCAATTTGTACTTGTTCCTGCGGCACGGGCTCTAAATCGGCTGGCGCGGACTCTACATCTGTGGCCAGTGACTCTAGACCAGCGGCAAAAGATTCTCTAGTCATAGAATCTTGCGTTTCCTTAAATGGTGCCATCTCCGGGCTATCCCAGTTCTCAGATAGTTGTCTCAGTGAGTCAACATAAGAGTCTTTGACAGGATTACTAGACCGTCCTCGCGGAGTGGCATCGGCCTCAGCAATAAAACTATCTATACCTGTTTTGGTAATAGCACCGTCGGTGCCGTTCCAAATGTAACCTTGATCATCCATACCATCGACTTCAGCAAAATAGTCAGAATGGCCGCGGCCGGGTCTATTGAAGATGTTAAGTCCATCGGTTGAAATCATAGCCTTGAAAGATTCACTAGTGTTAGACGAAACAATCTCAAGGGCAGGAACCTGACCGGCATCGACAAGCTGCTGAGTAGCCTGAGCACCTTCGCTAGGGTTTGCAAAAATTGTTGAAGTGCTCGCCTCATCCAGAAGGCGAAGACTGCCATCCGCTGTTTGCTCTGGTTGCGGAACTACATTATCTGTAGCGCTTAAGCTGTCATACATTTTGTATAGCCCTCAAAGAAAGTTTGTCGGTCTGCTATTCGTCTGCTTTTGATTGAACCGACTAGTAAGTGTGAACCGTCCAGTTCGGACATGCATCAACAATAGCGATGGCACGAGACCGAACGGTGACGATTCCGTGACCGAACTGTGACCAGCCAATCTATAAATCTACAAATCGACGGCCAGGCGCTTGACTACATTGGCTCCAGACTTCGGTCTATAATTTGCTCTAGCAAACCAGTGGTTGCCAAAGAAGAGGCTCGCAGTTGAAAACAAGTCAAAAAATTCAGTTAATAACCGCTATTTTTCCGGCGGCACTGTTGAGTAGCTCTATTGCTGTTCTAATTGGTTTACCACTAGAAGCAGCTAACGACAGTGAATTTGCAGCTGGAGTGAAGGACTACGCCGCCAAGAATTTCAAAGGCGCCTCTGATCACTTTGGTAAATCTATCCAAGGAGGCAACAAGAGTGCTTCTGTATGGCTATACAGTGCTCATTGCTTTGTCGCCATGGGACAGTACAAGCGCGCCTTACAGACATACGAAATCGTCGCCCAATCTTTTAAAGGAACCAGTGAAGCCGCTACGGCTGAAAAGTCAGTCGACTCTTTGCGTACGCGCCTAGGTTTGCCCGCAGTAGCCGCCTCTCAGACGACTGCCCCTGCCGGCGGTGCCACTGGTACAAGCACAGCCACAGCCGGTGATGAGGGCCTGATGGCTCGCGTGGATATTATTGCACCTAAGTTTGGCCACCCACCGGTGAGCGCTGTCTCCATCAAAGCAGTAAAAGATGCTATAGCAGCTTTGCCAGCACCACTGAGAAAAAAGCTGGATGATACAGCAGAAGCCCATGTTACTCTTTCACCTAACCTGATTGACCGCTGGCCAGATACAGCTAAAGAAGCTCCAGATGAATCAGGCGTAGATTTAGCCACTTTGCCTGGTCGCATTTACGGCAAAGATATGAGTATCTATGAGCGGGCCAGAATCAGTGGCACCACATCACTCAAGGACCCAAGACCACCAAAGCATCTGCGTCAAACAACATTAAATATGTGTTTTCAACTGCTCGATGACGACATGGTTATTTCTAAAGACCCCGCCTTGCGCAAAGAGTGGGAAGCCGACAAGTCAACGATTACTTCACCCATGTCTGAAACACTTGCTACTTTCATGAAAGAAGATGATTGGGGGCCACGCGAAACTTGCTCGGAGCTGTTTGGTTTTATGCTTGGGGGTTACAACGACATGACTGACAATGTACTGCGTTACTTCCCCCGCACAAAGAAATGGCTGGCAGTCAAAATGGGTATTAAATAGCCAGGTAGCTCGTAATCTATATATTTGTGGTCGTAGGCCAATTGATGCAATCAAGACTAGCCTTACTCTTAATAGTGCTTCTCTCTATTAGTCTTGAGGCCGTTTATTCAGCTCCGCCCTATAAGGCGGCCGTTGCTCAATTCAATGGCAAGCCTACTAATCTGCCACCAGGAAAGGCGTGGTCACTGCGGCAAAAGAGCTTAATCCTTGGCGAATATGAAGTCTTCGTGAGCAACGTCGGCCTAAGAGCATCGTGCAAGCGCTCAGGACTTACATTTATTGCTCGAGCGCCGCTCTGGAATCCAATTGGTTTTTCCACGCTTTCAGGAAACATCTGGCGACCAAAGAAAGAAAATTTCGCACCCGTTAACGATATGTGCAAATCGCTCTCAATGCTCGGCTTGCCAAATATTTGGTTAATTCCTGTTGAGCACATCGGCCGCAAAGAGGCATCGGGATTTACTTGCGATAACTTTAGTACTACTCAAGCATGGACAAAAGATCAGCTCAAACAATACAGCCAAGGCCTTATACAAAGAACATCTCCATATGCAGCTGAGTATCAAGCCGCTAACGTCAGCCTACCAAAACCAGCTTGTCAAATTTTAGAGCAAATCTACGGCGTGCCTTCCTGTTCGCTCTTACCAATACGTTTTACCTACAAGAAAATGACACACAACACCAACATTGCCTTAGAGACAACATCTTGCCAGATAGCAACACCACCAAAGAATTGGCTCGACCTACCCGTCAACCTCAAGGCCGTGAAAACTTTCAACGAACTCAACATGGACAAAGGTGCTCAGGCTGGCGCTGAAGATTTATTTGGCCGCTAGAGAATAACTATGAGGTAGCGGACCATGAACTTCGAAAATTGCAAAAATTGCAAAAAATCACTACAGCCAGATTGGTTCTTTTGTCCTAATTGTGGAACAGCTCAGCACGAAACTTCGGTCATGCAAGAGTACTTAAGAATCGCTGATAGCACAGACGAAATACCTGCTAGGCAAAAGAATACAGCTGAAGGTAAGTACGGCGCTGGCGTGCGCAGCCAAGTTTTAGAAGTAATAGTGAGGCAGGCCAAAGCCCCATAACCCCGGAGACGACCCAGGACCGCATCATATTACCTAAAAAATGCCAAGATAAAGCCCAAGTTGAAAGCCTATACTCCGGTCAGGCAATCACTGGGAGTAGCACAGATGGATCTTGCAGAGCGGGCAAAAGCAGTAGAACAAGTTCTAGAGAACGGTCAGGGCTGCTCGGCTTTAACGATCTAACAGTTCTGCCTTGCAAGAATGCGCGCTAGAAATAGTCACTGCAAGTAGGGAAGTTTGCTATTTTGCAATTATTTTAGCGGTGAGTCTGAAACCACCCATTGCTGATTGTTCAATGAGCGTTTATGGAATACACCCTTATCATCGGTCCAAAGAATCAAATTATTTCTGTCGACGGCCACACCCCTGCTGCCAAATTTATTGCCGACACCATCGAAGATTGGTCCGGCAGCCTTAGATTGCTCTAGCAACTTACCCGCCTCATCATAGAAATAGAGATGGTGTCTCGGCCCACCTGGAACTCTTCCCAGTGGAGTGTCAATTTGAAAAAATGTCTGTTTATTTGTTATAAGCGTTGTAAGGGCATCTGATGGTTGCTTGAACCACAACTGCGCCGAGGGAGTTTCAGTATCTGACTTGGCAGTGCTCCAATCTACTTGCACCGGGCCCACAGCCTTGAGACTAGCAAGCTTGCGGTCACCATTAGAAAGAGTAACCGTAGAGTCATAGGCCTGCTGAGCAGCTTGCACGATCCCATTTAGTTCACGGAGAGGTTCTGTAATTTCTTGTGTGCGATCAGTCATGGGCGTCCCACAAATAAGCAGTAATTAAAGCAGAGTACTTAGAAACTAAGTTCTAAACAATGGTGGCAATACGAAAAAAATCACGTGGCATCCAAACAGACAGCAAGCCGATGCACTTAAATAAATTTCTCGGCCTGCAATGTATCGAACCAAACTCTGCGAATTTCGCTGGCACCCTGATAGCTTGGTTCAATAGGCTGCAAGGGACAATACCAAAAATTATCTTTGCGACCACACTCAGCACCATGGCCACGAAAATGGGAATAGACATCGGCGAAAGCGGCACGCTGTCTTTTCGCACATGACTCAACAAAAGTATTGAACTGTTCGATAAATGTAACTGGAAGAGTTCCAGTTCCCATGGTTGTAGTGGGCAATATGCCAGTACCATCGGTAGGGTCATAAAGCGTAGTGAGCAGAATAGTACTGGCTGGCACAGTGGCCTTAATCAGCTTCAGTAGTTGCAAATATCTAGTGTGCACTTCTTGGGTAGCACTAGTAAGTGCTTTGACATTGTTTGCTGGTATTGTTCTAAAGATCTTGAGCATGTCATTGCCACCAATTGTTAGAGTAACAAGACAATGAGCAGTAGAATACTGATGCAAAGCCCGCATCTTCTCTTCAGAGAGCATGTCTTCAGTAGTAGCATCATCGTAAGCCAAGTTGGCAAACTTGATTCGCGGATGAGCCGATGCCAGGTCCTTTCCTTCAAGTTCAGGAAAGAGCTGCGGGTCATTTTTATAAAGCAGAGCAGCGGCACCAATATCTTTTCGACAATTGAGACCAAGCCTTTCAGCGTCGCCGGCAGGATAGTCGTCGATGGTCATCGAATCGCCGAGGGCAATATAAACTTCAAATGCCATTGATTCCCTTTAATTCCTAGTAGCTTTTCTACAAATTAGTACTCTACAAAACGCCTTGCTTGGATGCATCAAGAACACATAGCATCATACCCACGCCTTCTGCTGTGTTTATCATAGAGACAGTCAGCCTAATGGGCACCTTTCCACCACTTTTCTTCAGACCTTCGGCACTGATCAAACCTTCAGAGCAGCAATCAGCCAAGCGCTTGGCCAATTCTGAGTCGCTTAATTCAGTTTGTAAAAACTTGCTGATATTGCGGTTGCAAATATCTCTTGAGCCATACTCGGAGAGCATTTCAAACTGTTCAGTTATGGCTTCAATGCGGCCATCCATGGTTATAAAGACCACCCCAGCGGGAATCGCCCCAAGTATGCCTTTAACGCGCAGCTCCATCTCTTCGAGCTTTTCTTGCAACTCTTTCTCTGCCGCACTCTGCAGCGTCACCTTAACTTCAGACATTGGTCAAATCGTTCCTTTTACAACCCAACTTACAACCTAGCTGCGAACTTTACTACATTCACGGCCAGTTTGGCGGGTTTAGTAGTTGCAACCTGGAACTTTTGGCAAGCTATATCGATCAAGGTATATCGCGCAAGGTATAGTCTTAGAGTTCGAAATACAGAGATAGGTGAATTATGGCAAGAACTGAGTCGACAATGCTGGCCCTCGGCACCAAGGCGCCTGATTTTCATCTAAGCGATGTGGTCACTAATCAAGAGACGTCTCTGGCAACATTTTCAGAATTTAAAGTCTTATTGGTAATGTTCATCTGCAAGCATTGCCCCTATGTAGTTCATGTCAAAGACGAGCTATTGCGCTTAGCTCGCGATTACTCTGAAAAAGAAGTGGCCATAGTGGCAATCTCAAGCAACGACGCTGAGGCATATCCTGACGATTCGCCTGAGAGCCTAAGACAATTCGCCATAGCAGAATCGCTTCCTTTCATTCTTTGTTATGACCCTAGCCAAGAAACGGCGAAAGCCTACAGTGCAGCTTGCACCCCAGACTTCTTTCTCTTTTCGAGGGATCGCAGCTTAATTTATCGCGGCCAGCTCGACGATAGCCGACCAGGCAATAACATTCCAATAACAGGCAATGATTTGCGTGCCGCCATTGATGCTGCCCTAGCTGACAAACCAGTATCAGAAGATCAAAAAGCCAGCCTTGGATGCAACATAAAATGGAAAGTGGGAAACGAACCAGTCTATTTTGCTTTGAAATAAACCAATGGAAATTAAAGCTTTAGATACAAGCCATCTGCCTGAAATAGAAGCCCTTGTGCGCGTGGCATTTGCCAAGCACATTGGCATTGTCGATCCTAACTTATTTAACAGCGGTGCCAGCCTAGCAAGCCGCTTTGCAGTGGCAGCCGATGGTGCCTTCGGAACCTTCATTGACAACAAATTAGTGGCAGCAATTTTCTGCACGCCTTGGGGTTCGTTTGGATTTTTCGGTCCGCTAGTGGTGCTACCCGAGTATTGGGGCAGTGGTTTGGCTCAGGCATTGATCGCAAAAGCAGATCAGTTTTTCATTGATAAAAACATCGATTTAGCCGGGCTTTATACCTTTTCTAATAGCCCGAAGCATTTAGCTTTGTATCAAAAGTTTGGCTATTGGCCGAAGCAGCTAACAGTGCTGATGAGCAAAGAAGTAAGCCAGGATGTCAGCCAAGTAATTAGTCACGATGGTAGCAAACACCCAGAGGCTACAACAGCAGCCAAGTACCAGTCGACTTCATTTTCTCATTTGGATAGCGCCGGGCAAAAGGTGCATTTAGAATCTTCCAGGCTTTTATGCGATGGTATTTATCCGGGCCTCGATTTGAGTGTTGAAATAAAGGCTTTAGCGAGCTGCAAAGTTGGCGAGACCATCTTCATTGAGGATGAAAATGGAGCAACCGTTGGCTTTGCCGTCTGCCACTATGGCCATGGCTCTGAAGCTACGAGCAATAGTTGTTACATCAAATTTGCTGCAGCAAGCAATGAAGAGCAGTTTTCTCGACTTTTATCAGAGTGTCTCAAACTCAGTAGTGAAGTCGGTGTTACTCATATATTGGCCGGCACAAACACGGCTAGACATGAAGCATACAAGACCATGCTTGAGAATGGCTTCAAAATTAAAGTGGTTGGGGTAGCCATGCTCAGAGCCCAACATGATGGTTTCAATCGACCAGGTGCTTTCGTGATTGATGACTGGAGATAACTTGTAATGCTCTCAATTTTTTGTGCTCCAAGCCGCTATGTACAAGGTCGAGATGCCACCCATTCTCTTGGACAAGAGATGGCCAAACTAGGTTTGAATGGCCCGGTGTTCATTGTTGCAGGTAAGTCAGCGAAGAGACATCTTGAAGCAGCCTGGCAGGAGACATTCAAAAAAGCTGAGATTGAATATGAGATATTCGAATTTGCTGGTGAGTGTTCCAGAGAAGAAATTGATAGAGCGAAAAAGGCAGCTCAGAAATTCTCGGCTAAGGCAGTTGTCGGTGCCGGTGGTGGCAAAGTATTAGACACCTCGCGTGCTGTGGCAGCTGAACTTGATTTACCGGCCATAAATTGCCCCACAGCTGCCTCTAGTGATGCTCCATGTAGCGCACTGTCGGTGGTTTATTCAGAAGATGGTGCCTTTGAGCGTTATCTCTTCTATAAACGCAACCCCGATCTCGTTCTAGTCGACACCACTGTCATTGCCAAAGCTCCCCCACGACTACTAACGGCAGGTATGGGCGATGCCCTTGCCACCTGGTTTGAAGCAAGAACAGTAATGGAGGCAAAAAAGGCCAACCAAGTAGGGGGTGGCACTACTATTAGTGCTGCAGCTCTAGCCCAGTTATGCTATGAGACTCTTTTAGAAGACGGATTGGCAGCACTAAATGCAGTGCGAACCCATTCAGTAACCCCAGCCCTAGAACGTCTCGTTGAAGCCAACACACTGCTGTCAGGTTTAGGGTTTGAATCTGGTGGTCTGGCTGTAGCCCATTCGGTACACAATGGCCTCACAACCATGCCAGAGACCCACGCCTATATGCACGGTGAGAAAGTTGCCTTTGGCCTGATTGTGCAGCTGGTCTTAGAAGGCAAGGGCAAAGACGTGCTCCGAGAAGTTCTTGAATTTTGCTGGAGCGTAGGCCTCCCGACCAACTTGGCAGCTGTCGGTTTGGCCAATTTGAACCGCTCTCAAATCATGCAAATTGCTACGCGGGCAACAGCACCTGGTGAGACAGCCCACAACGAACCGTTTGTTGTCACCGCTGAGGCGGTGGCAGATGCCATTGCTGCAGCCGACTTGCTTGGCAGCCGTTAATTTGATTAGCTGTCTTTGATTTGATTGGCTGTCTTAATCTATCGCTCAAACACTGCGCGAGACTTGCTCTAACCTAATTGTATATACATCAGACTCTGAGCATTTATTAACTACGATTACCGCTTGACTATAGGTATTCTTAAGTAATAACTTCTGTTTTCGAATGAGTATTCAATGCGAGCAGCTTCTGACGGCAGTGTCGATTTAAAACAAACCATAATTGACAACTATCGCTCGCAGTCGCAAAACGTGCGCCCCGACTACCTTGCCTATTTGACGCAAAAATCGTTGGCTTACTCTGACCGGGTGGCGCAAACAGAAATATCTGCTGAGCAGGTCAGAGCGGCTATAGATCAAGGCACCATGGCTTTAGTTGATCGCATCTTCGCCTTACTTGAGCCTTACACCCAAGAAATTAATCGCATTAATCGCGTCAAAGAACTTCACCTTAGCTGCGTTGCCCCCACTCGCTCTTGCGAAGCTATTGAGCTTGATAGACAACGGCAGCCGTCCAAATCAACCTGCTACTACCGCAGTCGATTTTCCACAAGCAAATTGAGCCTGGTAGTACGAGGACTGCAAGGCAAAATAGAATTTTTCATTTTCGCCGCCGACCGAGTGATGGGCCTATCAAATGAAGAAGCTTGCCATCAGCCCCTGATGGTCTTTGAAGCCGAGATTGGCCTGACTGGAAACATTGAGCTAAATAGCGAGAGAAACCCTCATAGAACCATTGAAAGTAATTTTCAAAGCCAGCCCCAATTGTCTTGGAGCGTCGAGGGCAAACCGCTCTCAGCCGATCGCTTCGAACGCTACACTCTTCTGGCCCTTGAGCACTTAATTGACCGCAGCCACGAAGAACTCGACTAAACTTAGCTCAAATAATCTGAACTCAAATAAGAATAAAGACTAAATCGATTGCAGCAAAATCCAAAGTCGTCACTTTTAAGTTACCTCAATCACTTGGCTCTAGAAATAGGCGAACGCAACCTTTCGAACCCTGGCTCACTTGAAGCTGCAGCACAATATATTGAAGAAATATTTGCTCAAACTGGCCTGCAACCACAAAGACAGCAGTTTTATTTTGAGGGGACAAACTTTGCCAATGTCGAAGTACTCGTACCCGGCTCAGCTACAAGCAATAGTTCCGAACCTCAAACAACTCAAAAACACCAAGAAATCCAAGAAACAATAGTAATTGGCGCCCACTATGACACTGTGCCGGGCTCGCCGGGGGCCAATGACAATGGCACCGGAGTTGCTGCCGTGCTTGCCTTGGCCGATATACTAAAAGATTGCCAGCCCAGACGAAATATTCGACTAGTCGCCTTCGCCAATGAAGAATCGCCCTATTTTGCCAGTGACGGCATGGGAAGTCTCAACTATGCCCGAGCCTGCAAAGGGCGAGGTGAGAAAATCGTGGCCATGTATTCTCTTGAAACCATGGGCTATTTCAGCAAAGAGCCTGGCAGTCAGAAATATCCGCCAGGTGTAAGCGGTTTTCCCGATACCGGCGATTTCATTGCTTTCGTCGCCAATATCAAATCGAAAGATCTACTGGAGGAAACAAAGGGGCTCTTTCAAAAGCAGTCAAATTTTCCCTTTCAAACAATAGCTGCCCCTGAAAGCACGCCCGGAGTGTCACTTTCAGATCATATGTGCTTTTGGCAGATGGAATATCCAGCTATCATGGTTACAGACACTGCACCCTTTCGCTATCCCTATTACCACTTAGCAGAAGATACCCCAGACAAAATTGATCTCGGTATGTTTACAGAACTGGTCAACAACCTTGGTAAAACCTTTGCTGCACTTGCCGGAACTAGGGCCAAAAGGCTATAACTAGCAGAATGGAATTCTTTGGCACAAAAAATGTAGGCCTATCAACAGACGCTGTCGCCCAGTGGCTAGTTGACGCACTTGTAGACGCCGAAATTGAGAGCGACGAAGAAGAAGGCAGCGGCACTTGGTCGCAAATTGCCCTCTATTTAGATAACGGCGACCCAGTAGCCGAAATTGACCGCTATGAGCGCGGCGAAGAAGAATTTGACGACTATATTGCTGATGCTGTACGTGCCCTTTTGGACGACAAAGAACCAGTCATGCCGCATTCAGCGGTACGCTGGCTTTGTCAGTATATGCACTCGGTACAGGTTGTTTTTAATTTCAAGCCCCATCAGGCTTTCTATGATGAAAAGGGCTGGGCTATTTTCAATGAAGTTTGGACAAATTTGAAAAAGCTCGAACCAGGCATCGTTCACGTACAAGGTGAAGGATTTACTAACGAGGCCGGCGCGCAGATCACCTGGGAATTTCCCACTGGAACAGTTGGTGAATGGAAGATGGCCGTTCTCGATGAACAAAACAACTGGATAGACTTCAAAATGGACCTTGCCAACCTAGAACAGTGCCAAGCCTTTAAAGCTGGCAAGCTGCCCACCGCTGCTCAGGCGGGGATGTAATCCCCGCCACATAAAGACAAAGGTTAGGCGCTAACTGAAATAGGCATCGCTTCTTCATCTTGCTCGCGATAAACTTCGCTGATCAAATAGCGAACTTCTTTGATTTCGCTGCTGATTTCAGCTTGTTGCAGGGTCAAGAGATTGAGTAAGCGATTGAAAGAGGTAAGCGCATCGTCATGCTTATCAGTGGCGAACTGTGTCATACCTAAGTTGTAGAGATAAGGAACGAGCTCGAAAGATTCTTCACCAGTTTCTTTTGATTTCAGCACTAGGGCTTTTTTGTAGAGTCTTTCAGCTTCTACATAGTTACCCTTTTCTTCATGAAGTTCGGCTCTTTCCGAAACGTCTGCTGAATTTCTCATGATCTTCTCCTAGTATTGCCGACGGTGGCACCACAAAGCTCAGCTTTGAAGCGCAGTCGGTATGTTTGTTGTGGGATTTAAGCAGAAAGCGAAACTTGCTAATGTCAGTAAGACAAACAGCTCTGTCAGAGGGGCTTGGGGAAGCTTCTCTTGCAGTTTCCACCAAAAGTTACAAACAACGACCTTAATGAAGGTGCGGGGAGTGAACCAAGGGGATTCGATTTCGTTTCTATGCAGCAATCATAAGCCCGCTCTCACACTTAACGCAATACAGCATGAATGACTCACTTTATATAACGGCGCTATATACAAGCCCTGAAACCCAACAAGCATCAACCTCCTGAAAACGCCCACTATCAAGCCTCGCAGACCCGTCAAGATAAATTCTTCCAATGCGTCACAGAGCAAGGGTTTCAAATCAAAGAAATTTACAACCTCGTTTAAGCGCTCGCAGACAAGGTTCTAACGCCCATGACATGAGGCCTGAGTCAATTGCATATGCTTAATGACCCACCTTATTGTTCAATCATCTGGCTTCAAAGTGGCTGTATTATAGGGTTTCGTAGCAAGCTCTAAAGATCTACAGTTCCTTATGTATGGTGGTTAACGAAGTTATAAATGAATGCAGCCATTGACAGCCAGATGCTAGAGACAGGCGGTATCGGTGGGCATCCACGCGGCCTCAACGTCTTGTTCTTCACTGAATTATGGGAGCGCTTTAGCTACTACGGTATGCGCGCCATTCTAGTGCTATTCATGGTAGCGCCGGTGGTGCAAGGTGGCTTAGGCTTTAGTGTAGAACACGCCAGTGAAATCTATGGCACATACACGATGTGCGTTTATCTCACTGCTATACCTGGCGGCTTCATCGCTGATCGTATTCTCGGTGCACGCAAAGCAATCTTGTTTGGCGGAATAGTTATTGCCCTAGGCCACTTTACTATGGTGTTACCAGCCTTAAGTGCCTTCTACGGCGGCATGCTATTAATTGTTCTAGGCACAGGGTTGCTTAAGCCCAATATCAGCACAATGGTAGGCCGGCTTTATCACCAGAACGATCCAAGACGAGATGCTGGTTTTTCAATCTTCTATATGGGCATCAATATGGGTGCCACACTAGCACCAATTGTCTGTGGCTATCTGGCCCAAAGCGGACATTTTAAGGAGGTCCTAGCGAAATTAGGCTTGTCGCCCGAATCAAGCTGGCACTTCGGCTTTGCTGCCGCTGGCGTGGGCATGTGCATAGGCTTAGTACATTTAGTCATGCAATGGAAGCTGCTAGATAAAATTGGCGGCAAAATAGAGAAAGAAGAAGTTGCCCCCCATGACATCAAAGATCTTGAAAGCGATACAGTTGAAGCCGCCAACAGAATAAGTACTAAGGAACCGGCTAAAGAGCCGACGAAAGGGGATGTTAATGCGTCGGCTAAAGCGCCTCACAAAGCCATGTTCACGCCTGATGAACTGAAGAAATTAGGAGCACTGCTCTGTCTCTTTGTCTTCAACGCATTGTTCTGGTCCATCTATGAACAAGGTGGCTCAAGCCTGAATATATTTGCAGATAGATTGACTAACAACACTCTCTTTGGCATGTCATTTCCCTCAAGCTGGTTCCAATCACTGCAATCAACCTATGTAATTTTGCTAGCGCCAGTATTCTCTTGGCTTTGGATCAAACTGGGCGAGAAACAGCCTTCTAGCCCAGGAAAGTTTTCTCTTGGACTGCTCTTCCTTGGTATCGGTATTGCCGTCATGGTACCAGCAGCGATACTAACAGCTCAGGGCAAAGTCAGCCCCATCTTCTTAATTGTTGTCTATTTTGTTGAAACCCTTGGCGAACTGTGCCTCAGCCCAGTAGGCTTAAGTACAGTTACAAAACTAGCCCCGGCCAGATTGGCCAGCCTGACTATGGGCGGTTGGTTTGTTTCAACAGCAATCGGTAATAGGATGGCCGGCCATTTCAGCGGTTATCTGCAATCTGATTCAAGTGGAGCAATGTCGTACTTGTTTGGCGCCATGGCTATCGCAGCTCTTACAGCGGCAGGTCTATTAGCGGCACTAACCCCATTCATCAAAAAGCTCATGGGTTCGGTGAGATAATTATACTTAGATACTAGTATTTAGGAATTCGAGACCAGTGCAAGATCAAGAACTTGATTTTAGTATAGTCGACCCGACCCAAGCGACAGCAGAGACTCCAGCGCCTGATTTAGTCCAGCTGCACATGCAGGCCGAGAGCGACTTCGATGAAGGCAACTATGAAGCTGCTTTGATGCACTACATCGCAGTATTCGAAGGCAGCAGAGGGCTGGCAGAATGGCAGAGCAAGCGGCTGACCATCTTACTTGCCGATATGGCAGCGCTGGCGGATGATTATGAGCCGGCCATGCAGGCACTCACGATTATGCGAGATCAAAGAGAGGCAGCGCTTCTTGGCGCAACAATAGATTGGACTAACGTCAACGAATGGGCCGCTCTTAATCGGCAGCTAGCTCCCGAGCGAACAATAGAGACTTATTTCAAACTACAGGCCAACTCTGATCAAAATGGTCCAACTCTTAGCCTAATTCGCCAAATTGAATCGGCACAATTTATCAGGCAGGGTCTGTACCAAGAATTAGATCAAGAGACTCTGGCCTTTCTGCAAAAGAAAATTTTGCTACACGAATCGGTTTTACTTTCTCAAACAGAAGCTGACGGCTCTTCTGAAGAAGAACAAGAAGAGGCCCTTGAGAAAGCTATTGAAGCACTTCTAGAACTGGCGCTTGAACTATTTGAAGCTGCCGCTGCTCTCAACGAAGGTGATATTGGCCGCGAAACCATGCACAAATATCTAGCCTATCAGCAGTCAGCAAATTCATACTCAATGCTAATAAGTGCCGCCCAAAAAGCCAACAACAAAGCCTGGGTGGCCGGCTTAGAGAAACTAGCTGCCGACAACAAATAATATGTAGCCCTATGGCGCCCTCTAATTAAGCCGGCGACTAAGCCTACATCTGGCAAGGCTTGGCGTTTCTGACTTCGGGCATGATAATGATGTGCGTACGCAGGTCTCGCAAGAATTTGCGACAGCGGCTCAGAGGGTGGTCTGGGAAGTCGACGTCATAGCACTGATCATCCGAACGATTGCGCTGTGCCGCCTCTGGGTTCGACGACCTGTCGTAGAAAGCAGCTTCAAACTCCGGCGTGCTTGCATACTTCGCGAGAAACTTGTCGGCCACAATTGCATCGCGAAATCCGGTCACACCGCGCTCCTGCGAATGAAAGGCGATGTTGAATGAAAAGTCGCGCAACAACAGGGTTGCAGAGGCAGCGTACGCCATACCCATGGTTTGCATCCTGGTCTTGGAAATCATCTCCATACACGGGATGTCGCTGTAGGGAAGGATATCGAGGTCAATCATAGCCGCACCCTGCTGTGCCACCATCTCCTTGTATTGTTCTCGCACACCACCAATATCGCTCAATGGGACGGGGTTTCTAGTTGGTTCTGGGATGAAACGCAAAAAGACAATATCTCCTTCGTCGTTTTGCCACATAACCGATCTAGCATCTTTTTCCACGAGGTGGAGCCCAGGTATGCCTGCGAAGTGCACGGAATCTATAGAAATCCCCAACTTTTCGAGCGCCAATGGCACCGCGTTTTCAGTGACGCTGAAGTCGTCACTTATAGCAAACTTCGCGGGCGGGGCACCGCTGGACTGACGTCTTACTACCTTAGGAAAAGCGATGAACGTGCCGACGGCAGAGCCAATTGCAGCCACTAAGACGAGAAACGGATTCAAATCGGGAATCAGTTTCTTGCTCAAAACGAGCCCCGCCACCATCACTATAATAAGTAGCGCCAGAGACAGACCGACTCGCGCCATCACTAGCAGCTGGTCTTTGAGATCCTCTTTTCCCACGAGTACACCTCACCCAAAATCAGAGCACTTTCCCAGGTTATACCCAGTCGCAGTTTAGTCAGATGTATTGACACTTAGTTCGCGACAGAGATCATTTCCTCGCAGCACTATCGACGGCAGTCAGTCTTTTGCGAGCTTCTTTCAATCTGGCTTCGTCTTTTGCATTGCGGTTGGTTAGCTTTGACAAACCCTCAATTACAAAGTTCAAAGCCTCTTTTTTTGTTTTAAAAACTGGTCCGACAATGTGGCAACCGCCACCGTCTATGAAAAGACGTTTGATCGCCACTATCTTGCCGTCCGCGAAAGTAACGGTGAAGCCTGGACGACCAAATTTCGGCCGATTGTAGTCGACGAAAAAGACTCTAGATTCCACTGCATCAAAGCCCAATGTATCTTTGTATTTGTTTGCTATGTCGGCCTTGGTCAGTCCAATAAGTTCGTCTTCATCTACACCCCAGGGCACATAAGTTGCATCCAGTGAGTGCAATGGTGAGTGGGCGTAGACTTGAGTCGGTGCGCACCAAGACGTGACAATCAATAGGCTGGCACAAAGACCAAGCAAACGGGTAGTAACCATACAGTGCTCCTTACTGGTGCCATCAATGCATCTATGCTTATACCATGAGCCCCGTGAGATTCTCGCGGCCCAATCGAATTCACTCTCTCGGCTAGTTTAGTTGATGCTGGTACCACCAAATAAAATGCCACCAGTTCGGTAAGTTTGTTTCATTTCAAGCCTGACGACATAAATTCTGCCTGAGGAATTCTAATCTTCCCGACGATAAAATCGTTCTCGATTTTTGTGCATTTATTATTGTCTATGGTCACCCCGAATATAATTCTTCCAAATCTGTATAATAGTTTTTCATGGACTATTTGTGCAGTTTCCCAAAATTTTCTTGCTTGACTTGGGCTGAGTTCAGAAAGTGACAGCCTACTGTCACAATCAGATGGCAACCCCTGGTTTGCTACTATCTCCCTGACGCTCTTGCCAATCACACTCTTTTCTAATTCGGATATCCTGCGCGCACGATAAACTCGATCTTCGTAATAAACTTTTGTTGTGGCACCACTACACACTCCGCCTCGGAAATTGAGCCTTATTAGAATTGGAGTTACTCCAAATACATAAGTCCATTGCTGTTCGTCAGTTGCGCTGTCTCCCGGTTTTCCCAGGCTACATACTTCCACATACTGTGGAGTTCCTGCGAGGTCTTCAATTTGTCGCATGGTACTTCCAGTGATAGATTCAGAAAATCGTAAAGCTAACTCGAATTCAGAGTATTCAAAAGTAGAGCGAAAAAATGGCAGGTGTCCTTTGTTTTTATCAAGCAATCCGCACATCCGCTTTAGCGTGCCTGAGGTAGGTTCGGTATCGGCGGCCTGGGTAAAAGGCTTGATACCAAGTACCGGATGGTTTGGCACACCCTTACTAGCATCTTGGTAGGGTGTGGATGAAACAGAAAAATTGTCTGAATAGCAGGGGGAGACATTAAGCAGCGCAAAATTTACCGTGGTTGACAGCATCAGTAAACTAATACAGTGGGCTGGTATTCGCCGCTCAGAGTTTAATTGAGTTTTGATGGCATTTTCTCTAGGGAACTTACCAACGAGTGTACAACTTTGTCTTAAAGACCACTTACAACTGTTCTCTAGACCATCTGCCTCGCTCAATTCTCCAATTTCAGGGTAAACCCCAGTTCGCCCACTTGGCATCCGAGCTATCCTGTAACCTCAGTCTCGGGAGACGCACCATGAAAACACTTACTATTTTGGCTGTGTTAGCTCTTTTGAGTTGCACCAATCCAGCCGGTGCGCAGCAATCAGTCACTTTGCGAAAAGGCCAGCTACAACAAGCGGGATGGTTCAAGGCCCCCCTGAATGTTCAGATTACAGACGAGCGGCCACGGGTAAGAGACTTGCGTCATGCCGACGAAGCGGAGCAAAACTTTGTTATCCCCATTGGCCCGGTACCCAGCTCGTCATCTGGCGGCAACCAATCGGTGAGAATGATGTCTAATCATCTAACACCTTCTGGTTTCCAGACAAATATCTCAGCTCAGAAAAATGTACGGCCCTTAAATCAAGTGAAAATGGGTGGTCTTACCCCTGCGGCAGCTCCTCCACGTCCTGTCGGCTCAAGCAGAACGCCAATAGCCAAACAGAATGTCTTTACCGCTCCTGCTCTAGCCTCCAATAAAAGCACTCCCGTTGCTGCCACTTACGGCCCGAGCCAGTCTAGCTTGCTCCCAGGGTCAAGCCAAGGCTCGCAGAGCAGTTTCTCCAAAGAAGTGCTGGCTCGGCTGCGCCACGGCAAATAGAAACCGGAGAGACGATCACTGTTTAATTTGTTTCTCTAAAGCATCTGCTTCTTTGCGCAAAGCGTCAGCCTCAGCTTTTTTGCCAGTCTGATTGAGAAAATCGCAGTTGCTGCGCAAACAAAGAATCAATACTTCTTTATTGTCTTTGAGCGAACGAGCCACTTTCAATGCTTCTTCTAATTCAGGGCTAGCCTTAGCCATATCAGTGCGATCAACATCGAACTGCCCGAGCTTTGCTAGTGCCCGAGCATACTCTGCTGGATAAACATCAGATTTGTTTTTATAAACTTCCACGGCTGCAACAAGCAAAGGACGCATTTGATCAAATCTTCTTTGATCAGAATAGCAGTCGGCCAAGAGAGAAGAAATTTTAGCCGTTTGCACTGAGTCTTTGCCCAGTTTTCTCTTAGACACAGATAGCGCTTTAGTTAGTAAAGCGTCTTCTTCTATACTCATACTTCGACCTGCTAACTTAACAGCAGTGGAGAGAATTCTTGGAATTTGCGCCTCAAAACGCAGTCTCGACTGACTTTCTTGCACAGAAGAATTGGTTGTCGCACCAACTTCATCAAGCATCGCACCCAGCGTTTTTGCATCAGCACTCACCCTGGATAATTCAATCTCTGTGATTTCACGATTGGTCTTCTCTAGGGCTTCAGCATGCCCTTCCCAGCTGTCGTAGAGATCACTTTTCGATTTCAATGTGCCCATCAAACGCGCTCTATTGTCACCGAATGTGCGAGCTTTTGATTCGGCAAAAATGAGCTTACTTTCTGCTGTCGCATAATCCTTGCGCTTAATAGCTTCATCTACTTCTGCAAGAGTCAATTGCCATGCGATTTTGTTGAACGGAGTGCCGCGATCATCTTCAGGACCAGGCCAAAGTATTGAGAAGGCAAGAAGACCAACGAAAAGCAAGCCGAAACCAACAGAAAATATAGTGGCTATCGGTATTCTTTTGGTTGGTTGTGAAACTGCTGGGCGAGCGGCACTGATACTGGAAATATGAGTGCGACTAGAGCCGAGCAGAGCCGTAGTGATATAAACCAAAGTATCGCGTACTTCACCAACAGCCTGGAAGCGAGCGTCTGGATCTTTCTCCATACAGCGGTTGATTACTTCAACCAATTCAACCGGTAGATTGGCATCAGGTACCACCTCAGTCAGAGGCTTAGCTTTATCACCAACATGCATATTCATGGTTTCAAGAAAACCGTTACCTAAGAAGGGAGGCTCTCCCGAAAGAGTTTCGTACATCAGACAACCCAGGGCATAGATGTCGGAACGGGCATCGATATCTTTGCCAAGACACTGTTCTGGACTCATATAAATTGGACTTCCAAAAACTTCGCCGGTCTTGGTGAGCTGCTGTTGCTGGCGCCCATCTTGCTTGAGCATCTTGGCAATACCAAAATCAACCAAGCGAACGTGCTCTGAACCATCATCTTGTTTAGTGACAATGACATTGGCAGGCTTCAAGTCACGATGA
The DNA here is from genome assembly GCA_018062085.1 of bacterium. Lineage (GTDB taxonomy): Bacteria > Cyanobacteriota > Vampirovibrionia > Obscuribacterales > Obscuribacteraceae. The sequence continues at coordinate 120,530 of JAGOSY010000004.1, forward strand.
ACAATGCCTCTTTTGTGAGCAGCTTCAAGGCCTTCACAAATTTGCTTAAATATAGATAGGGCGCGATCGTAGGCGATGCGGCCCTTACGCTCGATTAAATCCTTTAGACTTTCGCCCTCAAGGCAATCCATAACGAAAAATGGCTCGCCGTCAGGTGTTACACCAAAGTCATAAACAGTAATTACATTCTGGTGACTAAGCAAACTACATGCCTGTGCTTCTAATTTAAAGCGTTCAAGGGCGGTCACATCTTGCTTCAAGACATTGTGCATCATTTTGATGGCGACAGTACGGTCCATCAGTTTATGCTTTGCCTTGTAGACAACACTCATACCGCCTAGGCCGAGAACAGACTCAATAATGTAGCGATCAGCAAAAGTTTTACCAATCCAAGGGTCATTCTTTGGGCCGCGCAATTCTGTCTGGTCGGCAGGACAATTCTCGATAAAACCTTCGTACTGCTGAAAGCACTGAGGACAGTATTTCTTTTCAATACTGACTTTTTTGGTGCCGTCATCTTCCATTATTAAACCTTATCTCTTATACAGCCAGTTAAGTGTATTATAAGTTAGCTTTTTCAACAAACAGGCGGTGAAGACATGGGTCGGTTTAATGATCTTTGGTTATCAGGCAAGTTCGCAGTAAAGAGAAACCAAGAGGCCGATGAGTCGCGCATGCTAGAGGCCAGAGCGCGCGCTCAAGAGCTAGCACCCGATATGGCTATCAATCCTGATTCAAAGGAAATCTTTAACGCCCTCAAGGCAAAGCGCGGTCAAGAGACCGGTCGCTGGCTTAGTGGATTGGTACCCGCCAATGTTGAGAAACCGATAGAAGTGCAAGCAGCAGCTGCCACGGCTTTTGAAGATGTAAACAAGTGGATAGACCTACTCTGCGAACAGTTTGTCGAACTGGCCTACGAGTTTAATAAAAAGGCTGTCGGCACCAATCTTTACATCTCATACGAAAAACCAAAATTATTCGAAAAGCGCGATGAAGACGTCTGGTATAGGCCAGTTGATAAGACCTACAAGTGTCGCCTAACAACTCGCGATTGGGCCTTGATTGTACGGGGCCACGATAGCAAAATTGCTGTCTTTGTCGTGCCTTCATCAATGGTCATGGCCTTTGACAACGAATCAATTGGCGAAGACGAAATGCCTCACCTTATGGAAATTGAACGCACCGCTGCTAGTGGCGGCACTATTACCTGGATGATTGGCGGTGAAGCAACGAGCCTAAGCTCGATTTCGCCTCTGGCTAAAGAGCTGTTTGGCGATTTGATCAGAGTATCGAGCGGGGTTATGACTGAAGCTGAACTATTCAGCACAGACAAGGGCCCAACACTGGGTGAGAACGTAGCGGTAGGCTACCAGCAACCAGCCGATGGTCCGAGCAAAGTCTCTGGTTCTACACAGGGTGCTCCGCAGGGGTCTGCGACTGAGTCTGTATCTTCGACTCCAGCAAGATCTTCTGAGCATGTAATTTCTAAAGCTTGCGACATTGTCGATGAAATTATTGATCAAGAACTAAAAAACCTCTATGCTAGCGCCGCCCAGATACAACCTGGAACTCCAGAAGCAAGCGGCATCCGCCGTCAAATTTCAGCCACCGAAACTTTCCACACCAAAATTCTTGACGCTTTCAAAGACTACACTCAAGCGACATTGTCAGCCGATAACGAGAAAGCCGCTGGCAGTGCGCCAAGTGCGATGCAGAGCTTATTTAAGTAACACTGCTGCATTTAGCATGCATTGACTAGCGATTTTAAGAGAGCATCAACTAACTGTTCAATTTTGGAAAGTGCTGGTGTTGGTTCAACAACATCTATGTCGGCAACATCCCAATACACAATTTTCGTAGCCCACTCGGGGTAGAGGTCGTTCACCATTGGCTCGTGCTCGCCTCTATTCATGGCAATTACCTGAAATGAAGTTTCTAGGTCATGCAGAGAAAGCGCCTTGGGATACCTTACAGCTTCTCCAAGTTCAATGCCTCGCGAGTGCAGTCCATCAATAGCATGCCAAGAAATCGGACCAAAATTCGTTTTGCCCCTGGCCAAGGCCAGGGCAGAAGAATCAGCCTCATATGGAAGTCCAAGCTTTGATGCTTTGAGATTGAAGATCTCTTCTGCAAACCTGCTTCGATAGTAGTTACCTGTGCACAAGAATAGGATCTTTTTAGCCATACCAACACGAGAAATGCAACATAGAAAAGCTGGTGGAATTAACTAGACAACAAAGAAACCAGAAATGTACAATCCTCCAGCCTGCAAGGAGTTTGTCAATGTTTTGTCTTCCCATTGTCGACAAGCTCAATGAGTCTAGCATTGTTCTCATTGCAGGGGCTGGCGGTGGTTTTGATGTTTTTTCAGGACTCCCACTTTACTTTGCCCTCAAGCAACAGAACAAGTCAGTTTACTTAGCTAATTGGACGTTCTCCCAAATTCTCTCTGGACCGGGTGCACCAACCAGACTGGCAGAGCATCTTGTGAAAGTTGATGCCGACTCGATAGGAGAGTATTACTTTCCAGAGCGATATCTTTGTGAATGGTTTCGCTCAAAGGGTGAGAATCTTAGTGTCTATTGCTTCGAGCCATCTGGAACCCAGCAGTTAAAGCGCAGCTATGAGATTCTTTTACAAAGCCTCAAAATAGACACCATTATTTTGGTCGATGGCGGCACAGATAGTCTTTTGCGTGGTGATGAAACAGATCTAGGCACACCAGAAGAAGACATGACCAGCGTAGCTGCAGTTGCTCTGCTGGATGTTAAAACGAAAATTCTGGCCTGTCTTGGTTTTGGAATCGATGCTCACCATGGAGTTTGTCACGCCCATGTTTTAGGCACCATTGCAGAGCAAACAAAGAAAAAAGGATTTCTCGGTGCTCTAAGTCTAATGAAATCAATGCCAGAAGTGAAGCAGTTCTCGAATGCCATGCGTTTCGTTTTCAATCGTATGAAAGATGACGATCCTAGTATAGTTATTAGCTCCATATTGTCTGCTCTTGATGGCGAATTTGGAAATTTCCACGCTACAGACCGTACGGTCGGAAGCGAACTCTTCATCAATCCACTGATGACTCTCTTTTGGTTTTTCGAATTGAACACCCTTGCCTCTTCGATTGTTTATATGAATGAACTCAAAGCAGCAAATGATGCTGTCGAGTCAGTAAGAGCGATCAAGTCGTACTCTAGAACAAACCTCCCCCAGCGACCATGGAAGCAAATTCCTATGTAGTGTTTCAAATCAGAGTGAATGCTCGATTTGGCGTTCAGCCTCTAGGCGCTTGGGCTCTGCTTTAACAGCAGTGTGCATACCCACCAAGCGCGCAACCAATATGGCCAAATAGAGCTGCCCACAAAGAGCTTCTAGACATGAGCAGGCCCGCGCAGATCGGCTCAGTGGTACCACATCGCCATAGCCAACCGTAGAAAGAGTACAGAAGCTAAAATAAATTAGCAGGGGGTATCTCTCTTGATGCTCAACGGAGGTCTCGTCTGCTTTTATGTTGTCTTTGTAAGCGTAAGGATTATCAATGGCAATCATCATATGAATGAGAGCAAAGCAAAAGCCAATGAGAACATAGACGCAGGCCCCACCACAGATGCGATTAGAGTTGACCTCACCGGTGAGAATATCGAGCACCATAATGCGCACAATATAGATGAAGAAAACGAGGATAGTGACAAGAGCAAGCATCTGAAAATTGGCATGGTTAAACGGTGCTAGATTGCTACAAAATGCCAAAGTCCAGGCAGCACCAGCTGCAAGAGCCAAGACAATAGACTTCCAATCGAATTTTTCTTCTCGTCGTACCGACAAAGTCGAAATGACGAGAGCACCAAGCAAAACAATGGCAATGCCAATATGTGACAAGACGCTATGGTCAACCAGAGGCGCGACAAATGCCAGCACCATGACGTTTACAAGCAAAGCGTAATAGTGCTTTGAATGTGGCTTCGAGGCTAATCCAGAAAGAGGCTTAGAGGAACTTCTAGTGAAGCCAGTCAGTTTAGATGACAAATCTTACTCCTGCTTACTGGTTACTTACTGGTAGTTCCAAGCGCCCACGCCGTACTGGTTGCCGGTATCATCAGGTCGAGCCTCACCCATATAACCAAATTTACTATTAGAAATTTGGTAATTACCTGATGGCTCTTTCTTCACTGTAGTGATGGTGTGATCTGGGCGATAAACAGTAACCTGGTCACTCTGTCTCACTACTGTGCCACTGACACCATTGGGATATTTGATTATGTAGTTGGTTGGGCTGGTGGGCACCATAACTGTGCCATCAGCGAAACCGTTCTCAATGGCATAACTGCCATCAGGAAATTGGTGTAAATAAGCAGTACTACCATCAACCATTGTAAATTCCATCACCACACATTGCTTGTTGCTTGGGGCTCTGGTTTTATCGTAAGGGTCAATGTCTTGAACAGAGAAAACAAAGACCATATCTTGGGCCATGTCGTGGGCGCTGGCTCCCAATTCTTGAGCAGTACCTTTAGCAATAGACTTGAAGAAACCCTTCACTGGGTGCTTCTTTGCCTGCAGCATCTGAGCAGCACTCTGGCCACCTGGGTTAAACCTATCGCGCACCCAAATCTCGGCTTGCGAAAGAGGAGCAGACGGAGCATTTTGACCAGCCAATGAAGGAGTAGCGGAAAGATCCGGAGCGACAGCAGGTTTTTGAGCAGAGTAAGGCGCAGTCGGTTTGATCGAACTAGGCGAATTAGCTGGGTTTGTTGAATTGGCTGCGCTCGGTGAAACAGTGAGCACAGGGCCGTTTTGCGCAATTGCTGGGCACCACATCTGAAGGCTTAGTGCAAGCAAGCCCAATGAGACTTGACTCAATTTTTGATTTGTTGCCCGCATGTTCTCTCCCTTAGTATTCTCTGTACAAAATTCAGATAGAACTTCTACTTTTGCCATTCTCGCATTGCCACTCTTATTCTGTTGCGAGCGCTTGATTCACGGCCTGAGAAAGTTGTTTCAAGCCCTCTTCAAGATTGCCGCTAATATGCACGCGCAAGGCTCTGCGCTTGCGGCTGGTGAGAACTTGAAAATCGCCTCTTGCTTGAGCCGATTTAACCACACCAAAGCTATATTTTTGGCCGGGAACTGCCAAGTCATTGCTGTCTTCGCAGGTCAACTGCAAAACCACACCAGTATCAGGGCCGCCTTTGTAAGCTTGACCAGTAGAGTGCAAGAAGCGCGGACCGAAACCCAAACAAGTTGCCACATGTTTTTGGTCGCGTACATTCAAGCGAATTTTCTGCATGGCTTCAACATGCTCTTTGCTCATCTCGATATAGTTGAGCAGAGCAAAGTAATCGCCTTTACCAAGACGGTCCAAGTGAGCTTTGAGCATGCCAACCAGAGTCTTATCTGCTGATGATTTCTCTAGAGCGGCGACATTGATGTCATCGCTAAACAGTTTAATTTGACCTTCTTCGAAGAACGACTTCTCAGCAGGCAAGCTGCCATTCTTTTCGTATTCATCAGTCAACTCACGAGTCTCTATTTTGCTCGCTTCAACATCTGGTTGATCAAATGGGTTAATTTCAATAATCGCTCCAGCTACTGCTGTAGCTATTTCGAAACGGAAGAATTCATCGGCCAAGTCGATTTTGTCGCTAAGTTCAATGGTAACTACTGGGTGACCGTGAGCTACCAATTGCGCTAAGCGCTCTTCGATAATGCTGTTGTCTAAGCCATTGAACTTAGTATTATCACCCTTCAGCTTAATAAAAGCGAAGAGGCGATCATCACCATAAACCTCAGTATTTCCGCTTAGTCCTTCCAGATCAACAGGAATAATAGCCTTGCCTAATTTGCCAGTTGACTCAGCCACTAGTTGTTCTAACCAAGCACCAAAATCATGCAAAGCCGCTGAAGTGACAATAGTTAGCTTGTTGCGGCCAGCCTTAGCGGCAACACCCATAATTGTTCCAAGCAAAACACCAGGGTTATTCTGGGCATTTTTTTCTTGGCAGAGAATAGTCATCTGTTGGGCCCGAGCAAGAAATGTCTGCAAATCTAGACCAATCAAGGCAGCCGGCACTATGCCAAATGGCGAAAGAGCCGAATAACGGCCACCAATGCCAGGATAGCCCCAGAATACCCGGCGGAAATTTTCGTCTTTTGCGACAGTGGCCAACTTTGAGCCTGGGTCAGTTATGGCGACAAAACGCGAGCCAGCCTCTTCACCCATCACCTCTTTTACAAGAGCGAGGAAGTGAGCCATATAAATATTTGGCTCAAGAGTGCTACCTGACTTGCTAGAGACCACAAATAGTGTTTTTTTCAAATCTACTGTGGCATCAAGGTGACGAATTTGCTGAGGATCAGTAGAGTCGAGGATGCGCAGTCTCGGATAACCAGGTTTTGAACCATAGGTGACAGCAAATACTTCTGGCGCCAGGCTTGAGCCGCCCATACCCAAAAGCAGAACATCAGTGAAGCCGGCCTCTTTTATCTCTTTGGCAAATTGTTCATATTCAGCTAAGGCCTTTTGCTGGTCGGCCACTACATGTAACCAGTCTAACCATTTAGCTTCGTCTTTGTTGGTCCACAAAGTGGCGTCCTTCTGCCAAATTTTGTCGACCTTGTTCTCTTTTGTCCACGACAATAGAGATTGGCTAACGGCATCAGACATACTGGCTGGCAGCTGTTGTGTGAGAGAGCTAGTGGTTGTACTTACAGAATTCATCTTGATAACTCGTCCTTTTCAATTCAGAATGGAACTCGCTCTTAACGTTTAGGGCAGGCTTAGCCTCCAGACACCTATCTAACTAGCTAACTAACTAGGTCGACAGGACAAAAGCTAAAATCAGCTGAAAACAGCTCAAACTAGTTCAAACTAGCTCAATCCCCTCCAACATATTGCGAAACGATATCAGATTGACGACTATTCTCGGTGAGACTGTTGACGCATATTAAAGATGTAGTAGCCTAACTGTTTGCAAGCTGGCTACTTAGTGTATTGTTGCCAACCTAGCTTTGAAACGAGTTTAACGGTATCCATTCAGGAAATTATTCCAATTGACACAGTCTGAGCCAAGCCTAGCTTCAGGCGGATCTATGCAACCAGCGTCTGCACAGCAGCCCGTGCAGCACCATCACGGCGACGCTCTTTTGGCTTGGTGGTTAGCAGCAGCAATTGTCGGGGCAGACATAGGCACATCAGTTTTCTACACCACCGGGGTAATTATGCCCCTGGTCGGTTTTGCCGCCCCATTCATTATTTTAATCGTCTGCCTACTAATGTGGGTCTTCAAAGCCACTTATGAAGAAGGCTGCGCCGTCAGCCCCTTCAACGGCGGCGCCTACATCATGGTTTTACAGACTGTAGGAAAGCGCTTTGCCATCGTTGTTGGCGCCCTAACAATTTTGTCTTATTTAGCCACCGCAGCCGTCAGTGCCCTTTCTGGGGCCTTTTATATTGATTCAGTCGACAATATTATGAACTGGCCGGTCACCAACATTGTTGCAGCAGCTATCGCCCCAGTTATCGTCTTCGGTCTGCTCAATATAGTCGGCATTAAAGAACCGGCAATGATTGTTTTCTTCATTGCCATGTTCCACTTTTGCCTGTTGCTCTATCTCGACGTCAAAGGTCTAATCATGGCCTACGAGCGCCATATTGACCTGACCCGCTTTACCCACAGCCTGGCAGTCGTCACCCCGGCACACTTTATTCACGGATTTGCGGCAGCCTTTCTTGGCATTACTGGCTTTGAATCAGCTGCTCAGATTGTTGAACAGCTAAAGACGCCGACCTGGAAAACGCTTAAATATATTTATTTGTCTGTGGTTATTCTAGTTGGAGTAACGGCCCCGATAACCTCATTTTTGTGCCTTGGGCTACTCGACGCTGGTCAATTGAACGACTACAAGAACAGCTTGCTTTCTGGTTTGGCCTTTGTCGAAGGTGGTAAACCACTTCTTATCATTTTGGTAGTCGACGCGGCCCTGATGCTATTTGCAGCAGTTAACACAGCCTATGTCGGCTGCATCGGCCTCTGCACCACCATGGCCAAGCAGGGCAATTTACCAGCGTTCTTCTTAAGGCGCTGGGCACACAAATTCCCTTTTCTTCAAGGTTATCCCTACGTCTGCTTTATGTTCATGGCTATTTGCGCCTTGATGATTGTGCTTCTACCTGGACAGGTAGACAATCTTGGCCAGGTCTATGGCATGGCCTTTCTGGCAGTTATGTGCTCCTTCTGTTTTGGCGTGCTGATGCTGCGCATCAAGATGCCTCTCAAAGTTGAGCGCTCACCCTACAAAACCAAATGGACTTTCCCCTTCAAGGGTTATCAGCTGCCAATTCCACCGGCGATTGGTTTGGTCACACTGTTGTTTTGTGAAATCGTCCTGCTATTTTCAGCAGAAGGCGCTAGGGGGCTGGGCTTCCAGATTCTTGGAGTAATTTTAATTGTCATGTGTTTCTATCGCATGGGCGTACTGGAAGGGCGCCTGCGCGAGCTACCAGACTTACGCTTGGGCATGGGCAAATTTGCCACGATGGAAGAAATTCCAGAAGACTTGCCAATCTATGTACTCTGCACCGGTGGAGCTAAGGCCAGAAGCCTGGCGACCATGCTTATTAAACTCTTAGAGCGTGAAGAACCCGGCCCCAAAGAGATTGTGATTTTCCATGCTGAAGAAGAATCGGCCCGGCGCGGCATGATGCATGAATTGTTGCAACGGGTGGTATCACAACAGATTGGGCCGAGTTTCAAAAATCACGATATTGTCTTGACCACTAAAATTTTGCCAGACACCTTGGTAGACGGCCTAATTTACATGAAGAAGGCACATCCATTCAAAAAAGTATTCATTGGCACAGGTACAGATCCTGAAACAGCAGAGCGATATGCTCGAGATTTAGAGAGTAATTTAGGTGTACCTGTGGAAAATATAGGAAGACCCACTTTGATCGACAACAAACCGACGAAATAACCCGCCACAATATCCCTTCACCAGGACCATTAGATGACCAGGACAATTTCCTTCCCGTCAGATAAATCTCTTGGTCTATTATTTCTGATTACACGCTCAAGCGGCCAAAGCGGTTGGTGGGAAGAAAAGTTGGGCGACGCCATTGGAGACGTGAGCATACCGGCAGATGCTAATCTGCACCTGCTTCTTGATGGCAATGCCGATCTCTCGAGGCTGAGACAATTAAAGCCTAACGATTTGCAGTCTATCGATTTTCGCCAAATAGATATTACTGATTCAGACTTAGAACACTTGGCGCATCTATCAGGGCTGCGTTATCTCACTTTGCCTGATCGCAATATCACCGATAGTGGCTTGGCCTCTCTACGTAATTTGATCTATCTAAACATTCTTGATCTTGGGGCGACAAAGGTCACAGATTTTGGTCTCCCCAGACTTAAGCACTTAACTGACTTGCGCAAGCTCTATTTAGACTCAACCATGGTCACCGGCGAGGGAGTAATCGAGTTAAATCGAAAGCTCACTCGCTGCCATATTGTTTTACATGGCGGCCGCACTCTAGCCTTCCCTTTTGAGTGCTCACCGGGGCGGTTGTGGCTGGCCAAAGCCGAAGTAAACGGACAGAGAGACTGGACAGAGCTGGGTACTGCCCAAGGCACAGTAGAAGTTTCTAGACGGGCATTTGTGCGCTTAGAAGTTTTAGACAGAGCGGCACTAAAAGAATGCAACCGCCTCAAACCCGATGACATTCAGTCGCTAGATTATCTTTTTCCCGAAATAAGCGAAGAAGACTGGGATTGCGTTAATCGCATAGGCGGCCTGAGAGAACTGCGCTTAGGTGGCGTAGAACTAGCAAAAGGTAGCTTGCGAGATTTATCAAATTTGCAAAGATTGCGTACATTTCAGCTTACATCTTGCCACATTTCAGACCAGGCGCTAAAACCAATCCAAAATTTGAACGCCCTAAAAGAGTTGCGTATCTCTCACTGCCAGTTTGACAGTGTCAAACTCGGAGATATTCTTTCGCATACACCAGCCAAGAAACTTTTACTAGAAGGGGCCCATATTGACGACAAAATTCTTGGAACAATCAACAAAATCACTGATTTTCAAGAACTCTATATAGTCTTTTCAGCCGCCACAGACAAGGGTTTAGAGTGTTTGCACTATTTCCCGCAGCTAACCACCTTGGTGCTGCGTATAGACGCACTGACTGAAGTTGGACTTGAACAAGTAAGTGATTTAAAACATCTGCGTCGCTTAGTAGTACGCGCCGACGATGTCGCTGAGACTTTCTTCCACTCAGTTGCAGCATTGACCGAACTAGAAGAACTTTCAATTAGACAAATTGATTTACGAGGAGACGGGCTATCTAGCCTCTCACACTTGACCAATTTGAAACGCCTTCATCTCAGTGCCTACAGTGACAACAGCAAACCCGAGTTTTCGACCTATAAGAAGAAAGTAAAACTGGTTATTGGCGCTCTTCCTCGCCTAGAAGAAATGTCTATTCGCTCTGATGGTGCCCCCATTGAGCTGCATGATCTGCCCAAACTGAAAGTGCTAGACGCTAGCAACAATTCAGTTAGCGATAAGGGCTTCATTGGCATTGATAGACTTACCAGCCTTGAGACACTACACCTCAAGGGATGCAACCGCATTGGCAACGACACTCTTACCAAAGTGGGAACTCTAAGTCATCTCAAAGAGCTTGATCTATCGCTCACTCGCATTACCAATGAAGGTATTAGCAAACTATCTAATCTGCATGAGCTGCGCTATCTCAACATCGCTTCAACAGCAGCCGACAATCAAGCACTTGCTCATATCAAACACCTGCGCGAATTGCGTTTTATTGAGTTTCCTAAGCCTCTAACTGACGCCGATCTGCCTAATCTAAGCGAACTAACAAAGTTGCGCAGCGTTAGACTTGGTGCAGTAACAGACGCTGGAATGGCAGCTTTAACTAAACTGACATTTATCGGCGAGATCAATTTAGCCGGAGCGAATGTCGGCGACGACACACTCTCACACCTACGTAACTTCACGCACATGAAAACCCTGAACCTTGCCAATACAGGCATCTCGGATCAAGGCCTGGTATTTATAAGCAACTTCAAAGCCTTGACCACACTGAATTTGAGTGGTACCGATATTGGTGACCAAGGGGTTGCAGCGATCACCAACCTGACATCATTGAAGGCGCTCGATCTCGAAAATTGCAAGCGTCTGCGCGATAAGGGTATATCGCTAGTTGCTTCACTGTACAACCTGCAATGGCTCAATCTCTCTAATACTAGAATTTCTGATGGCGGCTTATCTAGTGTTCGCAGGCTTTCTAAGCTTCAGACACTTCGTCTTTCATTCACCCACATTACAGACAACGGTCTGTTTGTGTTGCGTGACTTACGTGAGCTACGCGCCTTAGATCTCGAAAATCTAGAAATTACCGGTGATGGCTTAAAGCATCTAGTCAATTGTCGAAAAATGAAAGATCTGAAACTTTCATCAAGTAGCATTATTGACAGTAGCATTTCTTACCTGAGCGCACTGCCTGAGCTAGAAGAGCTAGACTTGAGAAACACCCTGATTACAGCTGAGAGCTTAGAGACCCTGGCGCAAATTAAGAGCTTGAAAAAACTAGTTTTGCTAGGCACAAACATTTTGTACAAAGACTTAGCCAAACTTAGTGATTTAACTGAACTTGAAACATTGATTTTTCATGATGTAGAAGCGACTCGCGCTGAGAAAGCAGCTCTAAAAGCTGCTTTACCTAATACAAAGATTCAATTGCTTGACCGCGAAGTAAACTACTCATAGTCAGTACTCATTTTTTTTAGCACTCATAATTAGTAATTTGAGGTATCTATGCCCACAGAGTTGCTGCAAGAAAAAATAGCCGCAGCGATTGCTTCATTTAACAGAGGGGCACATGACCAGGCTGAAACCTTCAGCAGGCAGGCTCTAGCATTTAAAGAACCTTCTGATTTAGCTGATCGCTGGACCGCAGAAGCCTTTGGCAATCTCGGCATGGCGTTTATGAGTGTGGCCAAATTCTCTACTGCCCAGCTGTGCTTAGAGCGCTGCATCAATGTGCTTGAAGAAGATAAACACATACACCCTTCAACTCTAGCGCAATTGATTTCGAATCGTGCCAGTTGCTTTCTCGCCGAAAACAAATTTGCCGAAGCTTTGCCACTCTGCGAAAAAGCCTGGGGAGTGGCTGAACTAGCGGGGAAATCTAGCGACGAGCAAAGACCAGTATTTCTCTCAAACTTAGCGAGTGCCTACTATAAGCTCGATCGTCTGAGAGAAGCTGAGTGTTACTACAAATTGGCCATAGAAGCAGCTGAGAACATCTGGGGTGACCATGAGCTTGTGGCCGTTACCCAAAATAATTTAGCAAATTGTTGCCGCGATCAAGACAAGTATGATGTCGCCATTGAACTCTACAACCTGTCAATTGCCTATTTTACAGACAACGGCGGTGCCAGCCCAGACTTGGCCTTTGCCCTCAATAGTTATGCTGACTGCCTGCGAAAAATGGGCAACGAACAAGAGCTAGTCAAAGTGATAGCAAAGCTAGCCGAAGTAGAAGAGGAGCTAGAGCTGCTAGCTGACTAGTGAAATTAACTAAAGTAGTTTCTCGATGTCGGCCGAAATATCGGCAGGCTCAACATTTGGTGCATACCGTTTAACAACATTGCCGTCGCGATCAACCAAGAACTTAGTGAAATTCCATTTGATGTCTTTCAAACCCAACAAGCCGGGAACTTTGTCAGTCAAATATTTGTAGAGCGGGTGAGCATGTTCACCATTTACTTCAATCTTATCGAACATCTGAAAATCAACACCATAGTTCTTCTGACAGAATGCACCAATTTCAGTGCTATCACCGGGCTCTTGCGCACCAAATTGATTGCAAGGGAAACCAAGAAGACTAAGGCCTCTGTTTGAATACTCTTTATGCAGTTTCTCAAGACCGGCGTACTGAGAAGTAAAACCACACTTACTGGCTGTATTGACTATCAGCATTACATTGCCCTTGTATTGCTCTAATTTGATTTCGCTTCCATCAAGGGCCTTGGCAGTGTATTCGTAAACTGTACTCATTTTTCTAATTCCTATTTCTACACTATCAGGTCACGGGCACAACAGTATCATGGGCAATGACAAAAACTCTATCATTTCGACTCGGCCGAATCGTATAAGAGCCAGTAAAGGCACCATAAGCTGGCAATATCGCTGAGTTGGAGCGCAGCCAGAAGCAAGGCAGGCGCTCGCGCTGTTTACCCTGACCGGAGAGCGTAACAGAAGGATGAACGTGACCACAGAGAACGTAACCATCTTTACTTCTGATCGGCTCATGAGAGTAGAGAAAAGGCGCTTCCACCATCTGCCCATGAACTAAGTCGAGCTTCCATGACTGCGGCAGCTGCACCTTACAATCATGATTGCCAAGTATTAGAGTAACAGCTAGTTTCTCATGCTCCGCTCTGAAGCGCTCGAATACTTCAACTTCAGTGTCAGTCATGCCGTCTTGGGCATGAACAAGATCACCAAGTATAATCAGGCGAGCGATTGATAGCTCTTTGATCAATTGGCCTAAGCGCAAAAGGTCAAAATCACTAATACCATCTGGTGCAAAAAAATTTCGCGAGCGAAAAGAAGCAGCCTTGCCAATATGCACGTCGGCCAGCACAAGGGTGCTAGAGCTGGGAATATACATTGCTTTCTGCGGCAGCAAGATTACTGTTTGCCCAGCCAGTAAGACTGACTGCGCGCCGTTGGGAACAAATGCTTCCGATTCTCTAGATATTTCATTGCTAGAATTTTCGTTGCCAGATTTTAAATCACTAGTATTTAGACTGCCAGATTGCAAATTTAGCGCCTCATATCTTTAGCCAAATCAAGCTGCATGCGCAAAATGCGTTGAGCCAGTTTTTCAGAGGTAAGTTTGCCGCGCAATCTATCCACCATTAGGGGTAGACAAAAAGGCGAGGCTTTAGTTAGAGACATCTCTATAATTTCTGAGTTTGCCAAGCGACTCAAAGCTCTAATCATACGACTAATCTCCAAATGTCTCTCTAACACTTCGTCATGGGCTTGCCGCACAAGTAAATTGCCCGGGTCAAAGTCAACAAAGACGTCGTAGAGCAACCCACTAGAAACTTGCACTTGTTTTACAGTTTTATTAGCTCCCGGGTACCCCTGAAAGATTAGGCCTGCCACCCTGGCAATTTCTCTAAACTGGCGCTTAGCCATCTCAGTAGAATTGAGACAGGCGCGAATATCATCAGCTAAATTGTCGTAGCGAAAGTTTCTAAAAAAGTGGGAGGCTTTCGCTGCATTTTCTTCATCACCCTGATCGCCAAAGAGAATCGGCCTGTCCGAAAGTATTTCAAAGCCCCAATCGTTCATAGCTATAGAATAGGTAGATGGACTGATGCGCGACAACTGATAGGCCACAAGAATAGCAATGCCTTCATTTACTAGGCGGCCTTCAAAAGGATAAACAAAAAGATGATAGCCGTCCCTTGACTTATACGTCTCCACCAAAATTTGCCCTAACTCGGGAAGACTTGAGCGTTTGGCCTGTAGTTCTAAAAGTGGCCGCAAGAAAGTCATTTCAATATTGCCGTAGTCACCCTCACTGGCCTGACTGATGAGCAGCCGCACTTCGTAGGCAAGTTCACTAGAAAGTGGCAGACGACCACCCATCCAACGGGGAATAATGCCGGACTTAATCGGTGAGATTCTCACCCGTGCTTTCATTCCGCGCACTTCTACGAGTTCAAGATAGCGCCCGGCAAAAATAAAGCGATCACCTTTCTTAAGGCGACTTATAAAAGATTCTTCCACCTGACCGATTCGTTCGCCTGATGTAAAACAGACCTCAATGGCTTGATCAGAAACAATGGTGCCAATCGACAAGCGATGTTTTAAAGCAAGAGTTTTATCTGAAATTATAAAACAACCACCTTCTTGGCGAATACGCTGATACTCAGGATAGGCTTTGAGAGCGGTTCCTCCAGTACCGACAAAATTTAGTACCCAATTCCAATCTTCTCTAGTAAGGTCACGAAAGGCGTGAGTTCGTCTAACTTCCTCATATAAATTTTCAGGTTCAAAACCAGTGCCAAGGGCTATTGTCACCACATGCTGACAAAGCACATCAATCGAATTACATAGTGGATAGCGCGACTCGACATTGCCTTTGCTTATGGCAATGCGGGCAGCTGCCATCTCCACAAGTTCAAGAGCATGACTAGGTACTAAATATAGTTTACTGACCAGACCGGGACTATGACCACTGCGACCAGCTCGCTGCATAGCTCGCGCTACACCCTTAGGGCTGCCGATTTGAACCACTCGGTCTACCGGTGAAAAATCAACACCAAGATCTAAACTCGATGTTGATACTACAAATTTCAAGCGTTCTTCTTTCAGGGCCAGTTCAACCCAACGCCTCACCTCAGCGTCAAGAGAGCCGTGATGCAATGCCGCTATGCCGCAGAAGTCTTCACGGGCTTCGATGATGCGCTGGTACCACTGCTCAGTTTGCGAGCGCACATTGGTGAAAACTATCGACGTTCTTCCACCATCGATAAGCTTAATCACTTCTTCGATCATGGGCAGACCTGTATGACCGGTCCACGGCAAATTATCCAGACTTGCAGGTAAGACCGATTGCGCCACCACTTCTTTATTTATTTTGGCCTGCACCAGACAAGATTTACTTTTATCATGATTGCCGAGCAAACAGTCTAATGACTGATCTAGATTGCCAATAGTGGCCGACAAGCCCCAAATACGCAAATCAGGAGAGAGCTTGCGCAGTCGAGCCAGGGCCAACTCCACTTGCACTCCGCGCTTATTACCAATCAACTCATGCCATTCATCTACCACTACTAACTTCAGGTGCTTGAAGTTCTCAGCACTATTTTCGTAAGAAAGCAGAATCGAAAGGCTTTCAGGAGTTGTCACCAATGCCGATGGCAAATTATCTTTCTGCTTGGCCCTGCGACTTGAAGAAGTATCACCAGTACGTGTTTCAACCGTAAATGGCAAATTAAGATCGCGCACTGGTTCCTGCAAGCTCAAAGCAATGCCATTGGCGAGAGCACGCAGTGGCGTCAACCACAAAACAGTAAGTGGTAAGTGACCGCGTTTATCTTTTTTGCTGACAATCATGCCAGTAAGATCGCCAAGGGCCATCCACTCTACTAGCGGCGCCGGCCAAATAGCATAGGTTTTACCCGTACCAGTAGAAGCATGAATGAGCCCGCTATAACCATCGAGGTAGCGCTGCCATGTCTCTTTTTGAAAGTCAAAAACCTGCCAGCTCTTCTTTTCAAACCAGTCGACAATTGGCTGTGAGCCTTGGGGATTGGGCACTGGTCGGAGATTGCCTGACGAAGCTACCATGACGGCCTTTTATTATTGTTCCAGCTAACTGTTGTTTCTAGATCTATATTCTAAATTCTTATTTTAGCCGCAATAGCTGAAGTTGGCTCCACTCATATAGAAAATACTTGAGGACTCAAGTATTTTCTATATAAGTAGCTGAAATCCGAATAGCTGAAAAATGAAAAAAAGAAACAAAGAAAGAAAGAGAAAAAAATTTATGCACTTGGTAAATTGCTAAGTTAGCGAGTTAGAACGAAAAAACTGCAAACACATTAGTAACGCTTGCCAGCAATTAACGCAAACATCTTGTGAAAATGACGTGAGTGAGCATGAACGCACTGTGACGAAGCGCTACTTTCTTAGTATTCTATTTGCCATATAGTTCAAGCATTTCGCGTAGATTAGTTAGGGTATCAGCCTCTTCTATGGGTTTGTCTGGCCGAAGACGAGCAATGCGAGGGAAACGCACAGCAATGCCTGACTTATGTCGAGGAGAATTTTGAATACCTTCAAAAGCAATCTCAAATACTAAGCCTGGTTTGACCGTGCGCACCGGTCCAAATTTCTCTAGTGTATTTTTGCGCACATAGTCATCGACTAACTTCATTTCTTCGTCAGTCAATCCTGAATAGGCTTTAGCAATTGGCACAAGCTTGTCGTCTTGCCAGACAGCAAAGGTGTAGTCGCTATACAAACTAGCACGGCGGCCATGGCCGCGTTGAGCATAGACAAGCACAGCGTCCATAGAAAGGGGGTTAATCTTCCACTTCCACCAATCACCGCGTTTTCGACCGACACCATATTCAGAGTCACGCCGCTTCAGCATTACTCCTTCCACTTTTAGCTTACGGCTATCAAGGCGCAAGCTACTGAGTTCTTCCCAACTATTGGCAAGCAGTTCAGCCGATATTCGCAGATGCTCACTAAGTGTGCCGCGACAGCTTGGTGCTACGTCGCACTGACCCGGCATCAAAATCGAAAGTAACTTTTCTCGGCGCTCAGTCATTGACTCTCGTCTTACGTCTTGACCAGCGGCTTCTAAAATATCGTAGGCCATAAAGACACAAGGCACTTCTGACAGAATTTTTTTACCCACTGTCTTTCGTCCGATGCGCTGTTGCAGAAGAGCAAATGGTAAGACATCGCCCTCAGACCAGGCAAGAATTTCACCATCTAAAACTGTGCCATTGGGCAGGCGCGAAGCAGCGTTCATAATTTCAGGAAAGCGCTCGCTGATAAGCTCTTCACCACGGGACCATATAAATACCTGGCCATCGCGTTTAATCACCTGAGCCCTTATACCATCCCATTTCCACTCAATTTGAAAATCTTGAATTTCGCCTAAATTCGAAACTTCTTCTTGTATAGGATAGGCCAGATAAAACGGATAGGGGGTAGAGGCCATAGCATCGCCTGTTTCTTGGGCAATGATCTGTTCATACCATTGAGCCGATGGTTCCCAGTTGCCCATCATGCGATGCGCCACCACATTGGGGTCGATACCACTAACTACTGCTAGTGCTTTGGTCACCATCTGCTGAGAAACACCAACGCGAAAGCCACCAGTAATTAGTTTATTGAAAATGAACTTTTGATCGAGCGAAAGCTTAGCCCAAGTTTCAACCAAATGGGCGGCAGTATCGATATCATCTAAGCTGCGCAAAACCAGCAAATAGGTCTCAACAAACCCTGTCAGCTCGACGTCAAGCTCGCCATTAAATTCAGGCAAAAGCAATGCCATGGTTTCTGCCAGGTCGCCAACATTGTCATAACACTCTTGAAATAGCCAAGGAGCCAAACCAGACAAATCAATAGTCAACTGCTTAAGAAGTGCAGTAGGTACCAACCTTCGCAACTTACGACCAGTGAGAAAGAAGACAGCCCAGCTAGCATCGCTGCTAGATGCTTGCTTGAAATAGTGAACCAAGGCCTCCGACTTTTCACTAGTTTTGGTAGTGCGGTCTATGGTTTGATAAAGCTCAACGAAAGCTCTCATTGCTCAGAACCTGCTTCTGGGTTTACTGCAACTTCAAGATTCTCGACGCTAGGGGCTTCACTGACTTCAACTACTTCGCCGTCTTCGCCACTAAAGGCAGTTTCTAAAGCATGGGCGTCAATACCAAGATCAGTTAAGTAACGCACCAACGGCGGTGTATACCCGTGAGTGACAAGTACTCGCTCGGCGCCGGTGGCGGCTATTGTTTCGGTTAATCCTTGCCAATCAGCATGGTCTGACATGACAAAGCCGCGATCAAGCGACCGCCTACGGCGAGCGCCACGCACACGCATCCAGCCGGAGGCAAAGGCATCAGAGCTCTTACCAAATTTGCGCGACCACAAGCTATCTTGGGCATTAGGAGGCGCCACCACTAAAGCACTGCGATCGATTGAGTCTTTGCTAATATCGCCAACATAAGTAGTACAGGGCAAGCGCACACCGCAACCGCGATAAACAGCATTCAGCGCTTCTACTGCGCCGTGGGTATAGATGGGGCCAATAGTTTGATCTACGCTCATTAGTAAACGCTGGGCTTTCCCCAAAGAGTAAGCATACAAAATGCTAACTTTGCCATCTTTAGCATTGGCTTGCCACCACTGATTCACTTCGGCAGCGATAATTTCTGGTGCAGGAAAGCGATAAATCGGCAAACCAAAAGTAGACTCAGTGATAAATGTATGGCACCGCACGGCTTCGATTGCCTGACAACTAGGGTCACTCTGAGTTTTGTAATCACCGGAGACAACACAAATTTGGCCCTTATGCTCAATGCGAATTTGCGATGAACCCAAAATATGACCGGCTGGGTGGAAGGAAACCATGGCATCTTTGATAGCAATCTGAACGCCATAATCTATAGTTTCAATCTTCGCTTCTTCCCCTAGCCTCAGCCGCAAAATTCCCTTTGAATCGCGCTGAGCCAAGTAAGCAGCTGAACCAGGGCGAGCGTGATCAGAATGCCCGTGGGTGATCAAGGCACGATTGACTGCCCGCCAAGGATCAATATAAAAATCTCCGGCCTGACAATACAAGCCCTGTTCTGTTACTCGTACTAGATCTTCCGCCATTTAGCTTCCAAAAAAACTTTCATATTACAAATACTTGTCTATCTGTACATTGTGACAGCCACTCCAGCAGTTTTACCCAATCTAATACTGCTTCAAGATCGGTCTATAAATGCTTTAGTTCGCCCCTTGCAACAAGGCCGCTGCTTCTTTGTTATCTTTAGAGAGCTTCAACACTGACTCAGCCTCAGCTTTGACCAAATCGTTCTTGCCTAAAGTTTTGGCCACAGTGGCGCACTTGAGATGATATTCAATATTTGACGGACTGCACTGAGTCGCTTTTTGCAAATCGGCTAAGGCCTTTTCAGGCATTTTGTTTTTAAAATAAGCTGAAGAGCGGCCGAAGTATAGGCCTCCGGCATCGTGATCGAGCCTCAAGCCGCTGGTATAAGTATCTACAGCATCAAGATAACTACCCTGATGCAACTGGCAATTGGCCAGAACTTCTATGGCTTTCAAATATTTGGGATTACTTTTGAGTAGCTCGCGACATTGATGGATAGCCAGGCCATACTGACCCAGGCTATAGTGACAGAGCGCTTGACCGAGCATTGCTTCTTTGCCATAAGCGCTTTTCTTTAGGGCCAGTATCGTCTGATAGTCGGCCATAGCCAGCTGATAAAAGCGAGTTGCGTAATAGCAGGCGGCCCGATCAAGAAGGGCTTTGTCATTCTCAGCATTAAGCTTTAGCGCCAGCGAAAAATCAGGTATGGCCCGCTCGTGCTTTTGCCACTCCATGAAAATATCGCCGCGTTTTACCAACAGACTGTCGCTAGCATCAATATCAATTGCTTTGTTCATGACCTCAATGGCCTTGGCCCACTCTTGAGATCTAATATAACCATCGCACTCGTTAACTAGCTCTGCCAGCTTCTCTGTTTTGCTCGAGCTAAAAGGCAAATTCTTCGGGGTTTCTGTCCTACTGGAGCCCATACGGCTGCTGTAGTTAAAAAAAGCAGCTAGCCCAGAAGCAGCCACAATAACTACAGTAACTATCGGTACTAGCGGTATCTTGGCCATTTAGAACCTAAAAACTAGTTTGCCAAGCAAGGCGAAATCTTCCAAGGTCAATATAATGAATTGCATGCGCTGTCCTTTACAGACAGTCTCTATCATACTGGTGTACCGCACAAGCTTGTAGCAAATCATGGAAACAAATCAAAAACGGTCCAAAATCAGAAGGAATAGACAAGGAAAGATTCAACGAACATCTTTGCTCCTTGGACTAGCAGTAGGAGTAGCCTTAGCCACAGCATTTTATGCTGGCCGCCAATCGGGCCAATCTGGTGACTCTAGTAGTAGCGGTGACCCAAATTCGGCAAATCGGGCTGGCCACGAAGTTATCACAGTCAGACACCCAGCTTCAAACTTATCGATAAGTGGGGCAAAAGGAGCCTCTGGTGGAGCAATTGGTGCCAGCACAATAGCCGACATTGCTCAAGAGGCTGGCTCTTGGGTAGTCAATATCGACACCACCAAAGTCATTAGCTACGCGCCACAACCAGAAGTTTTTGCCTACGGCGACCAACAATTTGTAGTGCAGCAACCAGCTCAAGTCACACAACAAAGAGGAATTGGTTCTGGCCTAATTATCAAAGCAGACGGCTACATTCTCACCAACAACCATGTGGTTGGGCGGGCAGATCAAATTAAGGTGACCCTTTCAGACAAAAGAGAATTTGATGGTCAGATTGTTGGGCGAGACCCCGACAACGACTTGGCTCTCGTAAAAATTGACGCTAAGAACCTGCCCGTGGCGAGAATCGGCGCCAGTAAGAATGTCAGACCTGGAGACTGGGCCATAGCCATAGGCTCGCCAGCTGGCCTAGACCACTCCGTCACCCTTGGCATCGTCAGCGCCTTAGAGCGCTCTCTTTTTGAGATTTCTGAGCGAGGCCAGCTAATTCAGACTGACGCTGCTATCAATCCCGGTAACTCGGGTGGGCCACTTCTCAACATTCAAGGAGAAGTAATTGGCATCAACACGGCTGTAAGCAGCTCAATGGGAGGCGGGCATCAGATTCAAAATATTGGTTTTGCCATTCCCTCTGAAGTTTTTCAAGATACTGTCGAACAATTGCTTGCTTCAGGCGAAGTAAAGCGACCTTATGTCGGCGTGCTCATGCAAGAGCTTTCACCTCGATTGCTAGAAGAGCTATCTTTGCCTCCAACTCTCAAAGGGATACGAGTGAGCCGGGCAACCCCAGGAAGCCCTGCTGCTGAAGCTGGAGTTGAGGACGGCGACATCGTTACAAGTATCGATGGCAAACAAATTTCTTCGGTAGAGCAATTAAGAGCCAATGTGCGCAACCACAAAGTTGGAGAAGGCGTTATTTTTCAGGTTCTCAGACAGGGTAAAAGCAAGTCTATCAAAGTCATAGTCGGAGACTTGAAGGCTTATCGCCACCAATAGAAGAGCACTTGGCTAAACGTCGCAACCGCACCAAAGGGTACAATAAGTACTCTTAGCTACGGTTGTGGTCGATGGCCCGGAAAAGTGAAATCAAATTTCACCACTATCGAGAAATTGCAGCCATGGCAACGTGGTGGAAAGCAATTTTTCTCACACCAATCTGGGCATTCCTTCTAATTATGCCTTTGGGGGCCTTCGTTAGGTTCTACATGCCCGACATGCTTCTCGCCAGTTTTATAATGGTGATCTTGCTAGGGCTTCTATACTTCTGTCGCGACCTCAACAGACGCTTTGTCACAGTCGCCGACAAAGATGTCTATTTTGGTATGGGCAGCTACGCCCTAAACAATCTAAGACGCATCAAAATTGGCTACGCCTTCCAATTCTTCAACATTTTGCCATCAAAACTAGTTTTAGATTTTGAAGAAAATGGAGAAACTCGCCATCTAGAATTAGACTTGGCGTCGATAAGTGGACAAGACAGTGAAGCCTTGGTTGATCTACTGAGCCGAAAAGTTTCACACCTAAAAATTGACGATGACGTAGAGCGGGCCCTGCGTTCTCGCAAACCACTAGTAGTATCACCGATACAAGATCCCGATCATGTAGAAATTAAATACCATAGCATGCACCTAGCAGAAGAATTGCCAGCAGTACTTGAACATACTATTTATGAATGGTCTCGGGTAGTGGGGCCAGTTGGCACCTTACTAATCAGCACTCCAATCTGGGTCTACTTTAACTTAGCTCTATTCAATGCCCTGCGTGACTATAGTGACATCGAGGCTGAACGAGCATTCTATGTCGAATTAGTGCGAATTGTCACCACATTTACCAATGTCGCTAGCACCGGGGTTTCAGCCTTTCAGCAGTTTCTAGCTATGATTACCGCATCTCCCTTTGTCACCATTGGCCTCGGTCTGCTAGTGGCTTATGGTGTATTCAGGCTCTTTCTTGCTGGTCTGCTCAGCCCCAACAAAATGACGATAAATAGAGAAGAACTGTCCCTCGACATGTGGGCGCATCTCTGGTCTTACAATGCCACCACCGTTAAATGGAATCAAGTTGAGAATGTCTCATTGCGCGCACCAGGTGGCAGTGCTGACCCAAAGAAATGGCAAGTAGTATTCTCTGGGCAAAACAATAAAGTGCTAGCCAAACTGCCGCTCTCTTCAGTAAGTAGTGAAGACAGGGCAAAGCTAGCAGCCGCAATCGAACGCTTTGCACCCAAATCAACAGTAGAAGCGCAATTAACCGAGGCACTGCGACCCAAGCAAGACAAATCGTATACAGAACTTTGGCTTCAATCATTGTCTAGCAATTCGCGCACAAATCTAGACCCACTTGAGGCCGGTCACTCACTAAAATCAGGTAGCTATGAAGTTATTAACACCCTGGCCATTGGTGGCGAAGGCATTGCCTACCTTGCTCACGATCTAAGAATGGTTGAAAACGGTACAGTATCAGATGTAGTGCTAAAAGAGACATTGATTCCAGCGTATATAGACAAAGAAATTCAACAGCAATGTGTTGAACGCTTCGAGAGAGAAGCTCGGCTACTCAAAGAACTTCAAAGTGAACATATCGTCGGCCTAAGAGATTACTTCATTGAAGACAAGCGCTGCTATATAGTACTTGAATATATTAGAGGACAGAGCCTGAGACAGCTGGTGGCAGAAAAAGGTGCTCTTGAATCAGAAGAAGTACTGGAACTAGCCAAGCAAATGGCAGACATACTGACTTTCTTGCATAGCAAACAGATTATTCATCGAGACTTTACTCCCGACAATCTCATCATGCAAGAGAACGGCAAGCTCAAGCTCATTGACTTCAACGTTGCCCGCGAGTGGGACAAAGACGACGGCAAGACAGGCACCATTGTCGGCAAGCATGCCTATGTGCCACCAGAGCAATTTAGAGGCAAGCCCTGCGAAGCTAGCGATATTTATGCTCTTGGCGCTACTCTCTTCTATCTAGCGACTGGCGAAGACCCAGAACCGATTTCACAGTCGTCACTTGAGAAGCATGGCAAATTGAACAACATAATAAAAGCTTGCACTGCAATGTCACTGAAAACACGACTAGGCAATGCCACAGAATTGAGCAATGCTCTCAATATGGAAAACCTCGAAAAGAGAGAATCTGATGCAAGCACAAAGGCTGAGTCAGAGTTAGTCACTGACCAAGCTGATACAGACAAAAGCACTGACTCAGGAGTAACGATTTCTCTAAATAGCGGCAACCGCGAAGCAACAAGCATCGAGACAAAGAAACCTAAGCAACCGATTAAGATTGCAGAGGAGCAGCCATGGCAAAATTAAATGCTTTGAGCAGCGCTGATATCGATTCACAGACAATTTGCCTAGACTATTCAGATCAAGCCCGCCTAGCGCTTTTGACGACACTACGCATGTCAATTGTGTTGTGGGGTCTTGTACCGGCTGTAATTTGCGCGTTGGGCTTGATCAGCCTACTGATTTCAATGTTTAGTCACGATTCAAGCAACAGCCTGCACGATTGGGCCTTGGTGTCGATTGGACTATTGATTCCAACTCTAGTCTTAATTACCATTCGCAACTTGAGCAAATCGTCTCTGCTACTAGACAAGAACGGCCTAGAGATTCCGCCCGATCTATTTTGTACCAGGCTCAAGCCTCAATACATACCGTGGAATACTGTTAACAAAATTGCCTTTAATTCAAGCGACAAGGGCCAAAAGCGAAACCAAGACTCACCGTTAAAGAATGAACAAATTGTGCTGTACCTAAAGCAGCAACAGCCGGTGGTAATAAAACTAGATCGCCTTGACATTGCTGATTGCGAGAAGCTACTCGTTTGCTTCGATGTCTTCGCTGGCGCAGCCGAGCGTCAATCTTTAGGCGACTTGAGCAATCTCATAAGATCTCACTTACGCGATCAAGCAAACCAAAATTTGGCGGCACTAACAAAAGGTGACGTGCTTAGTCACACAGAGCTATGGGAAGACGAGCTAAAAAGGCGTTTTCGTGCCGCCGCTTTCATGCCCCTTGAGCC
Organism: bacterium; assembly: GCA_018062085.1. Lineage (GTDB taxonomy): Bacteria > Cyanobacteriota > Vampirovibrionia > Obscuribacterales > Obscuribacteraceae. The sequence goes on from JAGOSY010000004.1 coordinate 145,419, forward strand.
TGGTGTGATCATGCGCAACGGCAGCTTGACAGTACTTAGACAACTGGCCCTTGGTGGCCTCTCGGCAGTCTATCTCGGTCAACTTGAGAACAACAGCTTGGTGGTGTTAAAAGAGTCAGTTGTGCCTGACGATGCCAAAGCCGAACTCAAAGACAAAGCCAGAGAGATGTTTGCGCGCGAGGCCAGCTTATTAATTAAGCTACAACATCCAAATATAGTGCCAGTGCTCGATTACTTTGTCGAGAATAACCGCAGCTATCTTTTGCTTGATTATATTAGTGGCCAAGACTTACGCCAATATGTCAAACAGAGTGGTCGGGTGCGCGAGGGCTTAGTACTACAATGGGCTCATCAAATAGCAGTTATCATCGATTATTTGCACAAGCAAGAGCCGCCAGTAATTCATCGCGATCTCACTCCTGACAATCTAGTTTTGCGCCCTGATGGCACAATTGTTGCTATCGACTTTGGCGCTGCCAACGAATTTATCGGCAACGCCACCGGAACTTTCGTAGGCAAGCAGTCTTATATTGCCCCAGAACAGTTTCGCGGCAAAGCTTGCTTGCAAAGCGATATTTATGCATTCGGCGGAACTCTTTACTATCTACTTACGGGAGAAGACCCCGAAGCACTCAGTCAATCAGAGCCTGCAGAAAGAATTGAATTGTCTTCCCAGTTAAATGATCTGGTTAAAAGCTGCACTGATCTAGAAGTAGAGACTAGAATTAGTTCGGCTGCAGAAATAATCGACTATGTACAGCGTATCTCCCAACAAAAAGTATAGTGACTATGAGCGAAAACGAAGAACAAAAAGCCCAGGCCGAAGCCAACTCAAATGCTAAAGAAGATTCTCAGTACAGAGAGAAGCTCACACCCGAGCAATATCATGTTGCCCGTGAGAAGGGCACAGAAAGAGCCTTCAGCGGAAAATATTGGGACTGCCACGAAAAAGGCGTCTACCTCTGCGTTTGTTGCGGCGCCGAGTTATTCAGTTCTGAGCACAAATTTGATTCCGGCTCAGGCTGGCCCTCATTTTATCTTCCTCTAAAAGAAGAACATATTGCTGAGCACAGAGACATGACTCATGGCATGCTGCGCACCGAAGTTACCTGCAAAGAGTGTGGTGCCCACCTTGGACACGTTTTTCCTGATGGCCCAAAACCAAGTAACCTGCGTTACTGCATAAACTCAGCTTCCCTAGAGCTTGAGCCCAAAGACTGAAACAATCACTGAGGCCCGAGTATGAGCAAAATCTTGCTGGCAGAAGTTGACGACAACGTCACCATTTTGGTTTCTACATTGCTGGCAGCCCGGGGTCACACAGTAGAGACACGGTCTGACGGCAAAGAGGCTATTGAGCTAATTAGAAGCCAGCCATTTGATTTGATGATTGTCGGCGATCAACTAAGTGACATTGACGGAATTGGTTTAATAGTCAAAATTCGCGCTGTCAATTCGCAAATTCCGCTTGTATTTATTTCAAAAACCTGGCGAGAAGCAGCGGTTTATAAGCGCCTCACCCAAGACTTTAAAGTCAGTCTGGTAATTCATCGACCTCTCAAAGCCGGTTTATTTGGGGCGCAAATTGATAGCCTTTTTGCCTCGTCTGAAAAATCTATTCAATCTCATGTTGAACACGAAGAAGCAATTATCAACACACTACAAGGTAACTATCTAAAAGTTTTGCCAGAACGCTTTGCCAAGATAGAAGCTGCCATCACCCAATCAAAAGGCAATCCCGATGATGCCGCTAGTTTGCTAGAAGCGATTAGACTAGCGCACAACCTTAAAGGAACTGCTGCCTCATGCGGCTTTGGCGTGCTCGGAGAATCAGCTAGTTCTTTAGAAAAAGCACTCGATGCCATCAAAGATAATAACCTTACTCACAATGAAACAGCATGGGAAGAAATTGACCTGATTGCTAATTTGGTTAAAGGCAACGCTCAATCTCTCACTGGCGACCCAGTTGCCCAGGTAGATAAGCGTGCCTTTGCTACGATTGAAACTCTAGAAGAAATGAACGCGCCAATTCCGCCACCAGAGTCGGCGGTTCCCTATGAACCCCAAGACAACTTTGATACATACGACGATTCTTCGTCGGTGCGAGTGATGGTCTTCAGCTCAGATGTAATGCCTGCCCACAAGAGAATTGGCAACAAAGACACTGGAATACCGGTGCAAGTGATTGTCAGCCAGACCCACGAAGACGCTCTAGCAAAGGCAGGTAAACTCTCCCTTGATGCAGTGTTGATTGATATAGACGTAACACAACCAGCACCAGCTCTAAATTTGGCCCGTGAGCTGCGTTCACTTCCTGGATATGAAACGCTGCCTGTGGCTTTTCTTTCGACTTCGCAGCAACAAAAATATATTGAAGATTCTACCCACGCAGGGGCCTCTCTCATGCTAGAGAAGCCTTTGCAGACTGATATTTTCAATGATGCCATTGAGTATCTAGTCAATGCCAGACAAGGTGGACGGCCGCGCATATTAATCGTTGACGACGATGATGACTTCGTCAAAATCGTCTCTACGGCCCTTGGTCAAGAAGGAATGTTGGTGCGGCAACTGGCCGATCCAACAGGATTGCTACAGTTGATCCAAGAATTTCATCCTGATCTTGTGTTGCTTGATGTCACTGTGCCAATTTTAAGTGGCTATGATGTTTGTCGAATGATTCGCACCGCCGCACATTTTCAAGATTTACCAATCTTGTTTTTGACAGGACAAACTGGCCTAGAGACAAGGCTAGCGGCCTTTGAAGCTGGTGGCGATGATTATTTGCCCAAGCCCATTGCCCGAGTAGAATTGCTTACCCGTGTCAAAGTGCGACTTGAGCGCGCCCGCATGCTCAAAGAGCGCTCTAACAAAGATGTGTTGACTGGGCTCTTGAACAGAAGAGCATTTATGGAACAGCTGAATGACATGTCGGAAGAATCTAAACGTAACGGTTTAATCTTTAGCCTTGCCCTCATCGATGTCGATCATTTCAAGAAAATCAATGACCAATATGGTCACTTGGCGGGCGACCGGGTGCTGGCAAGTTTCGGCCAACTTCTGAAAAAGCGATTTAGAGTTGAAGACTTTCGTGGTCGCTGGGGTGGCGAAGAATTTATGGTGGCATTTCGTCACATTCAGAAAGAGACGGCTTACGGCGCTCTGCACCGTGCCCTCGAAGAATTACGAGCCATGCAATTTAACGGTGACCACGACGAAAGCTTTGGCATTACTTTCAGCGCTGGGCTTGTTTCATACCCTGATGACGGTAACGATATAGAAGTTCTAATTCGCAAGGCAGATGAGCGCCTGTATCAAGCCAAAAAAAATGGGCGTAACTGTCTAGTGGCAAAAGAAAAATTAGAAGCATAAAAACAAAGTCTAGTGAAGACTAATAAACGTATCGGTTGGGCACAAACAGTATGGTGACAGAGTAAGGATGGCAAAATTGCTGGTAGTTGAAGATGACGAGAACTTGCGCGAGACAGTGCAAGATTGGCTCATTTTTGAGAACCATACAGTGGAAATTGCCATAACTGGACCAGAGGCATTGGAGCAACTTAGTATCTGCCAATTTGATTTAATCGTGCTCGACTGGTATTTACCAGATATCGACGGCATTGATGTGCTCAGGCGCTATCGAGCCAGCGGTGGTGCAACTCCAGTTCTCATGTTCTCCGGTCGTGATTCTGACGAAGCACGTCAAGCTGGTATGGCTGCTGGTGCTACAAAGTTTCTAAAAAAACCATTTCGCCTGCAAGAATTATCAGCCGTAATTCGAGAAACATTAGAGCCAAAGAAGACTTAAACAATCTTGCCTAGAAAGTAATCTAGAACGTAATCTAGACAGTAATAAGGAAGTGAATAAATGAGTTCTTTAATCCACCTCGTCTGTGACTACGCCCAGGGCGACCTGGCCTGGGCTGAAATCATCGCCGCGCTCTCTTGCAAGCTTCACGACGACACTCGCATACACACCACATCGGTTCATCCATTTGACACGGTTTCAACCGGCTTCATAGTGGCGCAGTTGGCACTGGCTGGCAGTAAACTAAGACCCTCAAACATGCTGGTCTTTGCCAACACAGCACCACGAAGAGACAAGAAAGAAGCACGACCAAACAATGAAGGCGAAGGCTTGCTTTTTGCCACGCTCAAAAATGGTGTTCAGGTGCTTGCAGTTAATTCAGGCAATTCACTTTCGTTTGTTCGCAGTGAGATACAAGAACTCTGGAGCACCAACGTAGAAGAACAAGGTAGTCAATTTCGCTCGAGAGATTATTTTCCTTTAGCTGTAAGCAAGGCTTCAAGAAGCGATTTCTCGTTTATTAATCACAAACTCGCAATTGATGAAATTGTGCCAGAGGCGCCCAAAGATGTAGTGGGCTATATCGATTCTTTTGGCAATATCAAAACGACCATGCGTGCTGGAGACCAAAAACTAGAGACATTTACACCGGGAACAAGGTTAAAAGTTACCATCGGTGGCCACATCAGCACAGTCACAGTGGCAACTGGCAGCTTTAATATAATGGAAGGAGATTTGGCCTTTTCTCCTGGTAGCTCAGGCCACGACAAGCGTTATTGGGAGATCTTTAAGCGCGGTGGCAGCGCTAGTGACGAATTCGCACACCCACCAACAGGTTCTCCCATCAAAATTCAACCAGCATAATCGTCAAATCGCTAAATCACTTAATCTACCGATGACAAACCGTTATAACGCTTGATTAAATTGGTATGGTACAGATAACACACCTTGACCACTTAGTTATCTAGCCTAACGCCCGAAAGACCAGGATACATGATAGAAAAACAGGCAATCGCAGATGCCCTCCCCACACTTTTGTTAGGGGCTAGCATAGTCTCACAGCCAAAGCTTGATGAGGCCTTGCTTACCGCTAAAAATCTAAACGTGCCACTTGCCCGCGCATTGGCCATGCTCAACACTGTCAGCGAGACGACCATGAGGGTCGTACTAGAAGCTGAAGAGTTGGTGCGTTCGGACAAAGCCACAGTAGACCTTGCCCTCAAGGCATTGAGACTGGCAAGGCAGAACAATATGACCATGGAGGACGCCATCGGTGTTCTCAATTCGGTTCATAAAAAAACGCAGACAGTGCAGAGTATTGCCAATCCTCTCACACAACTGCTGCTTTCTGCTGATTTGATCAATCCTGAGCAACTGGGCCGGGCTGTTATCAAAGCAAAAGATACAGGCATGCAAATGGGTCGTGTGCTCGTTCTCAACCGCGATTTATCGAGCTGGATGATGAACGCTGCTCTCACAGCTCAGCTTCTTGTGCGAGACAACAAGGTCACTAAAGATCAAGCTATCCAAGCTCTTCTCACCGTAGGCAGAAGACGCATCAGTATAGAGCAAGCACTTTTTGAACTAGGGCTCTACTCTGAAAAAGCAGGTCAGACTGTTCGAATCGGCGAACTAGTATTAATGGCAGGTTTTCTTTCGGACGGAGACATGCTTGAATGCGTTGAGATTGAACTAGTCAAAGAAAAACAATTCGGACAGATTCTCTTAGAACAAGGCTTAGTCACACACGACCTGCTTGAAGCAGCAATTGTTTTGCAAGACATGGTGGCAAACTCAACTGTCAAAGCCTTCCAGGCAGCCGAAGCACTTAAGCAAGTTAAGGCGCGTGGAGTGTCTGTTTATCAGGCTATTGCAGAAAATTACTCAGCAGCACAAGCGCAACCCAAAGAGTTCTTGCCTGCTGACCTATTAGTGCAATCGGGTTTAATTTCATCGTCTGAAATTGAGAAAGTAGTCGATATCAAAGAAAAGAGTGCTATTAAAGTTGGAAAGAAGGTTCTCTCCACCGGTGCCATGAGCGAACCCGTTCTCTACACTGCCTTGCGCACCTATTCACTCTACACTCAAGGGTTCATTTCTTGCGACCAAGCAACCAGTGCTCTAAAGAAATGCAAAGACGAAAACATAACTCTAGATGAGGCCCTAGCGAAAATGGGATGGAACGTTCCTGCTCGCATGCAATGGATATGGTGCTAAAAAAACTGGCTGGTGCATACTTAGGCTTGGGCATGCTTATTCAAGCATGCCCTCTTGTGTCTGCTGGCGAGCTTAGCGGACAAATCACTAAAGCGCGCCCCAAAATAGGCCTCGCCCTAGGCGGCGGTGGCATGCGCTCAGCAGCTTGCGTTGGTGTCCTGAAAGTACTAGACGATGAAGGCATACCAGTTGATGTACTGGTTGGAAGTGGTATGGGAGCGGTAGTAGGTGGCCTCTACAGTGCTGGTGTAACTCCACAACACATTGAAGAGCAATTCACCGAAAAAAAACTAATGAGTGCTTATTTGACCATACCACTAAAGCTGCGAATGCTCATCATTCCTCTGTTTTATACGCCAAGGCTGGTTGGTATAGAACCATACGATGGCCTTTATCGTGGTAAGAAATTTGCCACTTACTTAAACAAACAAGTACCCGAAACCGAACGCAATATTGAAGATTTAAAAGTTCCTTTTGGTGCAGTAGCAGTCAATTTGCTGGACGGTAAAACAGTGACTTTATCTAAGGGAAACCTCGGTAAAGCATTGCAAGCAAGTGCAGCTATTCCAGCTTTGCGCAAACCAGTAAAACTGTCAGACGGCATTCATGAGGGTCTCTATGTTGATGGCGGTGTACTCGTAAACATTCCAGTAACTGAAGCGAAAAAACTAGGTGCCGACATTGTCATTGCTGTGAGTGTGGACGAATCACTTGGGGCCGTGACAGAAAAGGACTTTCACAAAATTGGTAGCGTTAGCCACAGAGTTATTACACTGCACTTCAAAAAAGTAGATGCCGACCAACTGGCACAGGCTGACTATGTCATTCGCCCTAATGTAGATGGCATTGGCCTGGTATCAACAAAATCGAGCGAAGCCAAAAGAGCCATCGAGGCTGGTGAGATAGCAGCAAGAAGCGCCATCCCAGCTATTCGCGAAATAGTTGAACAATTTCAAAAGCAGCAGAACTAGCAAATCTACTTTTACTAGCTAGTTAGAGCGGTATCTAGGCTGAGCTTCTTAGTGTTCAGTTCGGTGGTATCCATCTGTATATAATTTTCGAGACCGCCCTCAAGCAAGCGTTTTACGTCGCCAACAAAGCGAGCAGCGGGGCCGCCATCAATGATGCGGTGATCAAAGTTAAGAGTGATGGTCATCATCGGACGAACAACAATTTTGCCATCGCGAACAACAGCTCTTTGTTCAATTTCGCCGATACCGAATGTTGAAGTTGAAACACAAGGCGGAATTAAAGCCTTAGCGCCCCACTTACCAATTGAACTCATACCAAAAGTAGCCCCAAGATATTTTAATCGCACAGCTGGATAGCGAAGACCTAACCATAGAATGATGCGACGGAACAACCAGGGCATATTATTGAAATTATTTTGACGATCCAGATGCTCAATGGCATCCATTTCGGCTTCAGAATATTGCTTCAACTCAGATGCGATTTCTTCAACCGACTTAGTATCTGGATTTTTGATAGCGCCGAAAAATACAGCAGGCTGCTCGCCAATAAAACGTTCTACAGTAAAGCCAGCAACAATATCGTTAAAAGTGACGGTACGCCCCCATGGAAGTGAAGCCGTGCGACTGTCTGGGTGAGCCCGCTGGGCAATGGCAATAGCCTTCAGCAGTATGGCCGTCACAGTCACTTTCGAACCCATAGACTTCAATTGCGCTCTCATTTCTTCCACCCATGTCATATCGACATCGATAAACAAATAAGTGGGCACTGAAGACTTGCCGATGAAGGTGATCATATCGACCACATTCCAGCGAGGACGAGGAAGGGAAGATAGCGAGAAACCGCCTTTACTATTTTGTTTGTCCATTATTTCTTCCGTCGAAAAAGCAGAGTTAGACTTTAAGACAAGTTTTAGTGGTCAATGTTCCCTACAGTTAAGGTAGGGTCAGAGATATGGTCAGAGCTATATTCATTATAGGCTACCTCTTGGCTTTCGAGAACTAACCGCACAGTTGATTTACAGAAAAACCTACTGAGACAAAGCCAAAAATAGGCCCCTCTGCTGCTAGTTTCGCCTAAATTAATCTAAATTCAGCGCTGAGTATCTTCTTCAAGAGGAGCTAGCCCATCGGGATCGGTAAGTTGGCTCTCATCTCGATCTTCCATTGGCGTGTCAGCGCCAAGATTGTTACGTGAGCTTGAGGCAGAAGCTACATTCGAAACCGGGGTCTGTTTATAAGGGTCGTATCTCAACACCGTCGGATTGGTAGGCGTGTATGCACCACTGTGGATGGCGCCAAACTGATTGCCCTGATTGCCAGGAGACTGGCTTCGCCCAGGCTGACCGCCGAAGTTCTGACCATTACCTCGATTGGCATAGCTGCCAAAGCTTTGATTGGCCGCAGGCTTTGAACCCAGGCCAGGAAAGCGAAAATTAGCTATGCCACTACCAAAAGTGGCAAAAGGATCATTGCTCTTCGGACCTGAATCAGGAAACGGGCTAGCAAAATCTTTCTTACCAGAAGTTTGAGACAAGCCAGAGCCACTAGTTCTATTAAGCTTGTCTTCGACCATCTTGTTCAAAGTCGCTTCTCTGCGCTTAACTTCTTCAAGACGCTTCTCTAAAATCACCCTCTCTTCACGATTCTGGCCGAGCTGGTATTCGCTCTCCTTTTTTAGTTCAAGATACTTAGTGTAAGCAAACCAACCGCCGATCGAAATACACATAACAAGCACGCCAACTGTTACTTCAAGCCACTTAAAGCCGTTCTTCTCTTCAACTTGAGGCGAGGTAATATAGTCAAGCTCGTCTTTCATCTCGAGGGCTGACTGGTAACGCAAATAGACGTCTTGCTGAGTAGCTCGGCTGACGATTAAATCGGCCGCTTCAGATATCTCCTCATCAACGTCACGAGGCGAACAAACGGTCAGCGCCAGTGGTTCTTGACCAGTGAGAAGGAAATACATGGTAGCGCCCAGAGCATAAATGTCAGAGCGCGGGTCGGCCCCGCCCCAGTATTGCTCAGGCGGCGAGTATCCCTGCGAGACCACATGGGTGTTGTCGCCGTCATCTTGATAGAGCCGGGCAATACCAAAGTCGACCAGCTTAACGTTGTCTTTGGTATCAATCATGACGTTAGAAGGCTTCAGATCTCGGTAAATAACGGGCGGATCGTGAGCATGGAGATAGTGCAATACGTCGCAGATTTGCTTAGACCAGGTCAGCACCTGATCTTCTAAAAATGGCTCTTCACGCTCTTTGAGCATGTCGTGCAGATTATGGCCCTCGACATACTCCATAACCAGGTAATATTCTTCGTCTTCACGAAACGAATCGAGCACCAAAACAATATTGGGGTGTTGTAGCTTGCTCAGCACTTTCGCTTCGCGCAAGAAGAACTGCTGTGCTTTCTCTTTATCCTCATCGCGGAAGAAATCATCACGCAAGCGCTTAACAACGCACTTACGGTTATCGAGGTTAAGGTCGCGAGCAAGATAAACCGTGCCCATGCCGCCCTGACCGAGATAATCGACAACCTGCCAACGGCCGCGCAGCACGAATGGGCCATCCTTGTGAGGATCGCGGTAGGGTAGTCCATGCTCGAAACTGGATGTCATAAGAAATCTAGTATAACAACATTTAATCTAATACAAAAGAAGATATTTTAGACATAGTTGTCTAAATAACTCTAGACCTTCCGCATGCGCAGGCGAAAATGAGTAATCAAGCTCTTTTGTGAAATAGCTATTTAGTTCTTCTCTGGGCATCTGTGTGCGCTGGCCAGCTTCTGCCAAGACTGCCGAGTAGTCGCTGCTCAAGCCCTGAACCAGTGAGTCATGGAGAAACTGATTCAGTGTGGCAAAATCTTGCGGGTTAGCCTCAACCCAGCTCTTGCGCGCCGCCCAGACGCCAAAAACCATAGGCAGCTTATAGCGCTCAAACCACCACTGGCCTAAGTCTCTGCGCTCAAACTGCTGAGCCTCGCTGCTCGCAACCTCTTGATCGGCCTGTAGAGCCCGGTCACCAATAATGACACAGCCATCAAAAGCCTCGTCAGTAGGCCAAGCGTCAATGTCTGAGACAAAATCGATTGAACTGAGAAAGTCTATTCCATCGGCCCCGCCAAACTCTTCGGCCAAAAGCACCTTTACAAGATTATTGGAGGTGGCTGACGATTTAGACAGAGCAATACGAGCGCCCTTTAGCTCAGGCAGTGGCCTTTTACTGAAAAACAATACACTGCCGACAGCTCCTCGACTAGCAATACAGAGCTGGTCAAAGAGCTTGAAGCCGCCGTCTTCGAGATAAAAATGAGCGCTCATCGCCCCCAAATCTAGCTCGCCTCGTTGGTAGGCTCGGTTTAGTTCGCCGGGTGTGTCCATGGCTAACTTAAGGTTGCCAGGCATATTTTTGAGAAATGGCAAAGTGATGGGCAGACAATTGACGAAATCAATCTGACCGAAGACCACAGGCCGATTCAATAGAAAACTACTAATTGGGGTTTCCAGTGCCAAAATAATTTGAGCAAAAAAAAGTGGGAGTGGACCTAGAGTTTTCTAGTATATTTCTTGCGGCCGCACTCCCTATTTCAATTATGCAGGTCTAACGTCGGTCGTCAAGAGGTTAAGTAAAAAGTGGTTGCGGTAACAACAAAACCGGTGCGCATGATCGACCTAATTCTTGCTAAAAGAACGGGTGCCCATCACACAAAAAGTGATATTGGCTTTCTTGTAGACGGCATCATGGACGGCAGCATTCCTGACTATCAGCTAGCAGCCTGGCTCATGGCTGTTTGTTGGCAAGGCATGAGCTTAGAAGAAACCGCTTGGCTCACCGATGCCATGCGACACTCTGGCCAGATACTAGACCTCTCAGCCATCGGACCAGTAATTGGCGACAAGCACAGCACAGGCGGTGTTGGTGATAAAACTACTTTGGTATTTGTGCCACTGTTAGCAGCCGCTGGTATACCCATGGCCAAACTTTCCGGTCGCGGATTAGGTCACACAGGCGGCACCATCGACAAGCTTGAGGCAATTCCTGGCTTCCAAGTCGATATCAGTATTGATCAATTTATCAAGCAAGTAAAAGAAATTGGCATGGCGATTGCTGGACAGACAGCCGAGCTTGCCCCAGCCGATGGCAAAATTTACGCCCTGCGTGACGTCACTGGAACAGTTGAATCTATTCCCCTCATATGTGCCTCGGTCATGTCTAAGAAACTAGCGGCTGGTGCCAACTTTATTATTCTCGATGTTAAATGTGGCCGCGGTGCCTTTATGGAAACTGACGAAAAAGCAACTGAACTAGCTCAAACCATGGCTGAAGTTGGTCGCATCTTGAAACGCCCAGTGACAGCTGTTGTCACCGATATGGAGCAGCCACTAGGTATGGCAGTCGGTCACACCGTAGAAGTTATTGAGGCAATAGAGACTCTCAAAGGCAATGGCCCCGACGACCTAACAGAACTGTGCATGGAACTTGGTGCCCTTTCTTTGGTGCACGCTGGCAAAGCCAAAGATAATGCTGAGGCCAGAAAAATATTGCAAGAGTTAATTAGCAGCGGTAAGGCTCTCAGCACATTTGCAACATTGATAAAAGCCCAGGGCGGCGACGACAAAGTTTTGACCGACTACAGCTTGATGCCAACTGCCAAGCACACCAAACCATTTGTCGTGCCAGGTAGCGGCAAAAAATGGCTCGAACACTTAGACGGCAAAAAAGTAGCAGAAGCTTGCAAACTAATGGGAGCTGGCCGCACCAAGAAAGGCGACCCGGTAAACTTAGCTGTAGGTGTCATTCTGCAAATTAAAGCTGGTGATGAAACTGCCGGTGGAGCGACTGCAGCAATTGTGCACTACGACACTGAAGAACAATTTGAAGCGGCCTCGAAAAAGCTACTTGAAGCTTTTACTTTCTCAGATAAATTTGTTGCCAAACCCAAACTAATTAAGGCCAGCATTTCTTGATGACATCGGTACGAGCGCGGGCCTTGAGGCTGATTCCTTATGGTGTCTTTGACGCTGTAACTAATATGGCCATCGATGAAGCGCTGCTTGAGCTGCACCTCCAAGGAAAAACACCTGCTACTTTAAGATTTTATGGCTGGGAGCCCCCGGCTGTTTCGTTTGGCTACTCACAAAAAGTGAGCCAGCGAACAGTCGATAAAGTTCGTGCTGCTGGTTATGACGCGGTGCGCCGCCCCACCGGTGGCCGTGCCGTTCTACACGAAGGCGAACTGACCTATTGCTTTGTTGGTGCCGGTCCAAAACAAGACGGCATAGACTTTAGACCAGACGCAGAAATTGAGAGCGCGCCCTCATATTGGTTAGAGCAAGGCAGCCCATACGAAGGATTTTTGCCAGGCTCAATTAACCAAGCCTACAAAGAAATTTGCGACGCTCTCATTTATGGACTTCGTGAATTGGGAGTAGCAGCCAGCCTGGGCCGCAGCAATAGTGCCTACAAAGACTACGAAGACTGCTTTCAGGCTACTACTCAAGCCGACTTGCAATTTGATGGCAAGAAAATTGTTGGTAGCGCCCAACTGAGACGCCGGCATGGTGTGCTGCAACACGGCTCAATTATGATCAATCAATCGCAGACTAAATTATCTGAGATTTTTGGATTGGCTGATAGTGAGTTCACTGATGCTGCTGCAGGGAAAGCTGACCGCCACTGCAACTTAATAGACGTGCTCGCAGGTGGTTACGATCGCACCGCCTTAGAAGAAGCTATTGGTCGCGGTTTCACCCGCAAATTTGATTGCCATTTTGCCGTCTACGAGCTGACTGACGAAGAAATGGAATTCGTGGCAGAATTGAAGAAAGACAAGAGTCGCTATCAGATTCTTTAATTCAGTTGGATTTATCCTATGAGCGTGCCCAAGCAAAAGAGAAGGAAGCCTAATGGCTCAGCAGCAGATGCGGGTATTGTTTATAATGGTGAATCAATAACAGCCACAGAAGCCAAACTTCTAAAACGAAAGCTGCTGCTTGAACCGCTGGATCTAAACTCACGACTGCTGCTCATGGGTTATTACAATAGCTTTCGCTTTTCAAAACGGTATCTGCAAGAACGCTTTATTCAAGTTCTTTGGCTTATCGAGAACCGACCGGCTGACTTTTTCACGAGTATCGCCAGAGCAACATCAAACGGCAGAAACTGGTCTCCTGAAATGACGCAAGTGGCATTGGATTGCTGGAAAAAGCAAGCAAAGAAACATCCGAAAGATGCTCGAATTCTCTTCAATGCTGGTATTCAGTTTGAAGAAGTAGAACCAACTCGAACAATTGCCCTGTGGAAAAAGTCTAGCAAAGCTGATTCGAACTTTGCTCCGCCAGTGAGAGACCTGGCCAATTTCTATCGTCGAAAGGCACGCACCGGGATAGTCAGTGAAAAGAAACGATTGGTTCGCCTTGCTTTAGATACTCTTGATTTAGCACTCACCCTTAGACATAACGATGATTTTGCATTCGATGAGCCAATTACTATGCTGATTGAGTTCACCCCAGTGGCGATCACTTATGGATATCTAGATCGTGCGCGACAATATGCAACGAGGTTACGTCGCTACAAAGCCCATCTTCTCTGCCGACAATTTGCAGAGACCTACCTGTTAAGGCTTGACGTGATCGAGGGCAAATACAAGTCAGCCGAGAAAAGAATCGCACGGCTAAAGCAGTTGTATTCAGAGCATCCATCTCATGTCACCGCTAATACACAGGCTCTTTTGACCCTTGCTGACTTATGCCAACATGATCAATGCAACTTGGCTCAATTGCTACTCGACGCCATTAGGCGCGGGACTGACGACAAAGCAGAACTCAAAATACTCAGCAGATGGTCAAATGAAATAGCACGAAAGCTAATTCCCAACTTCCAGGTGGACAGTAACTAGTTTATTCGGATCCATCTGGCATCGGCAATCTAGCTATCTGGAAACCTGGCAACAACCAACGACCTCTGCCGGCTTCGTATTTCCCCTGCTGACAAATGCCCAAATTGGGTATAACGTAGGCTTAACGGTTCAAGTTAATGTCCACTTACTAGTTCAAATGCCCATAGGCGCCACGATAGGGTTTACCATGGCCGACAATCTCTTCGATCAACCTAAAGCAAAGGAAAAGGGCGACTCATCGGCCTTGAAACTTGACTTGACTGTAATCGACCCGGGTGAACGGCACAAAGAACCCCTTTCACTACTTTCGATTGCTGGCATCGACGCGAGGAAGGCAATCGCTGACGCTGGGAAACCATCAGCTGCAGAAATTGCCGTCTCCAGCCCAGTCTCAAAACTCAGAGCAGAACAGGGCAAGAAACCAGAAATGCTATCTGTAGGAAAGGAAGGTGACTCTCTCAAGAGTATCTATGAAGATGGCTTACTTAAACTCTATGACGATCCAGGCAAAAGTCACTTCGGCTTCAAATTCTTAGAACCAGGCGGTTCAAACAAAGATCGTCTATCAACTGGTGCTGCCCGCAAAGACAGGCTCGAAGATTTAATAAAAGGCGCTGCCTTTGAGTATCGAGTCAAATTTTAGAAGACAGCAGCAGCGATGCGAACTTCGCTGAGCATCCGGCAACTAAGATTGGATAGTCAATTCAGGTAAAGACAGCATTGTGCCTTCGCAATCTCTAGGATTTTGCACCAGGGCTCCATTTTTGCAGGGATAGAATGTCAGCGCAGCTTCAATCAGAGCAGCGCTTGCATCCTGAACTTTCGCAGCTTTGGATTCATTGGAAGCGTCAGATACTAAGTTGGTAAGTTCGTTGGCCATGGTTTCTTCCTCAGTGTTATTAGTTGCGATTTGGTTTAGAGTAAGGAGTATTGGCTCCCGCGTCTCGGTTATGCAACAACAATAACAATCGGATCAAACCGACTCGTGACGAATCAATGACTGTTCTGTGACCATGACGACTAAGACTAAGGCAAAATTCTCAGACGACGCTCTTTGCGTTTGGGCTTGACGCCATTTTGTCCCTCTACACCCTCTTCGTCGCTTGCACCCTCTTGAGAGAGGCCTTCTGGCGGAACAATCTCCATAATTTCTCTCTTGCGCTCAGCCTCAAGAAAATCTTTGAATTGCTCAACAAATTGCTCAGGGCAAACAGTCACCTTGGTTACTTCACCCATAAAGAAGTTCAGCGCCATATCCTCAGACATCTCATGGCGGGCAATCACCGGCAAAACGCTGTCATTCATCCAGCGATAGCCCTCTTGAAGCGGCAAGATAAAGTGATTACCGGGCTTCAAAACCTCGACATTAGTAACGCCAGCTTGCAGCAAGTGATTAGTCAGGCCTTTAGACAGAGGAAGAATACTTACTGCCTTAGAAAAACAGATAAATACCTGATAGGTAGACCCTTCAGATACTTGAAACAGCTTCAGACCCGATAGCCCAGCAGCCGAAAGGGCAGCGCTCAGCTTCTCCCATACAGCTCTATCGGCGGTGCGGTCTTCAGCATTGAATTGCAAAACGAGGAATGACTCGGATTTATCGACGCTAAGGGCTCTATATGCTTTCGACTCTTTAGATATAGATGTAAGTAGTTCTTCATCGCTCAGTTGATGGAACTGACTCAACTGCCGCCAGGTAGCACCGCCAACAGTGCGAGCATAGCTGCCAAATCTTGACGAAAACATTTTGAGAAAGAGTGTCTTTGAATCCAACGGAATTGCAGATACAACGGCGGGTCCAACAGAAGATACAGCAGACGCTGCAACGGTAGACGGTGGCTGAGAAGTAGTAATGACTGAACCCTCTGCTAATGCTGGTAAATGACAATTATTCTACTTTGTAAAATGCCATCAAATTTAGTGCCTTAAATTTGCAATCTATAATTACGATTCATTGATGGCTAATTTTAGGCTAATCGTAGTGCCGATGGCCCAAATGTTCAAGCCCTACCTGCTAGTTTTAACCCAAAAGCACAAAAGCAAATCCAATTAATAGGCGAATTATATATACTAACGACAACTGTCGCAATCAAAAAAGAGCATCAGGCACCAGCTGTGGAGCCACTAACTTCTGGAATTTTCACCTGGCAACCGAGACAAATGCTCGACCACTCCTAGCCGCTTTTGTCCCTGGTATCAGAAATAGGTGTATATACACCCATTTTACAAAAGCCAATTACCTAACTACCTAACTAACGCAGACACTTTTATAGAAGTAGAAAAAACAGCACTAGCTACCTAAACCAGCACAAGACCTATCCAAAACCCTACTTGACAGCCCACCGACATCAAGAGTACATTAGGGTCGCTCGGCTTTTCGAGCCGCTTGTGAGCAATCTGTATTCAGAACATAGAATCCAGAATTCACCGGTGACAGGAATCTCTTACTAACTACAACAAAATATGCAGCGGCACTTCTTTCGTTGAGAGAAGCACTTCCATTCGCCACGTCTTTTTGACCTGGCGAATTACGCTTGCATTACTCATGGAGGGCTCAAATAATGACTGAGCATATTGAGGCGCCCGATTACTCGGACGTCAGCGCTTCGGCGCGGACTAATAAACATGACAATTCTCGCCGCAGCACTCAAACCCTCGAAAGAGAAAGGCACGCACACTCAGACGATGACCTAGCGGATAACTTAGAAGATGACCTAGATGACCGCGGAGATGACGATTCAGCCCAGTCAAGCCACGGTCTCTGGTTCGCCGGTGCAAGCTTCCTTGTCATGATTTTCGGAATAATAATTCCAATTTTGCTACCAGCCTTGTTTGTCATCTTCAGCCACAAAAGACTAGTGCTGCTTTTGCTTGCCCATCCGCTTGAGACTTTGGCGGCAGTTGCTCTATGCCTGTCGATACCACTTACAAATCTAAAAATGCACCAGGCAATTCGCAAAAACAACTTCGTATTCGGCCTTAAACCCGGTCTGGCAGCCGGGCTGGCAATGGGTACGGCCCTAACGATCACCGTCGCTTGTCTAGCGGCCACTGCGGTAGGCACTAGCAATGAAGCTCTGAGATTCGGCGAAGATTCGTTGATTCTAGCTAATATGTGGGTCATTGGTCTGCTCTATCTCAACTCTGCTCTAGCTTCTCTGCATCTGGTTCTGACTATTAGGAAGACAAAAGAACTAGATTCAGCAAGACGAAGGATACTTTCTTATCTCTGTTTTGGTGCATTGACCGCTGCCCTAATTCTGATTGGTAGCGAGGTTCAGACGATTGTTGCCCACTTCTATGAACGGCAAGCACTGAACTCGAATCAAAAGACTAGCTTGCCGGCACTTTCGTTTTTACGTCAAATAAAGAGTGAAAGACAATTGCGATTACTCTGCGCTGACTCGCGATCTGCCGGATTCGCTGGCCTCTTCATTCCAATAAAGCAAAGCGAAGCTGAACGGCTCTACTTCATGCTTGAAGGCAAGCCCTTCGTCGTCGAAAACAAAACTGACACCGCGAAGGTAGTTCCGATTGAAGGGTTCACTTCAATTAACAACACCGATCAAATGACTGCTGAACAACTGAAGAACTTTGCCATCGGAGCAAAAATTCCAGGAGTCTCTCTCACTCGCTCCACTATCAATGGCAAACTCCACCCGGACAATCTCTCTGCCACATTGGTTTGGACCATGGTCTTTAAAAACGAAGGCAAAGAGCTGCGAACAGCGAGAGCTGAAATATCACTGCCTGAGAGTGCAGCAATCACTGGTGCCAAAGTTTGGCAAGATGGTGAAAGCATTGATGGCAGTTTCTCTGCAGAGGGAAGCTCCTCGCAAATCGCCTATAGGCAAGGGCTCGATGGCCTTCTAACAGAACTAGGCAAAGGAAAGTACCTGCTACAAAGCAAGTCACTAACCCCCGATAGCCAAGTCAAAATGCAGATGACAATGGTACTGCCTATGGAACTAGAACAGTTAGAGTATGCTCAAATCAAAGTGCCACAAATTATTGCCAGCAATTTCTCGCTTGAGGGTGAACATAACCTGGAGCTGCTATCAGATAACAAAATTGAAAACTCAGCCTCTGCCTTTACCACTGGGCAAAGAGCAGACGGGTTCACCTTCTTGTCTGGTTCACTGACATCGGAACAAATCGAAAATTCGCCACTGACCATACTCTGCAAAAGACACCCAATAACAGCTCTTGCTTCTTGCAAAGACAAAGGTGTCTTCAAACAGCACTTCTACAAAGCTAAACCAACAACTGCCCAGGAGAAACCTGGCACTCCAAACTACGCTCTCTATTTAACTAGACAAATAGAGCAAACCATTGCTAGTGCCCCAGGGCGCGTGGTGGTGGTATTGGACGGCTCTGTCGAAACCTCAAAATATCTTGATCAGATAAAAGATGCTCTCAATCATATTCCTAGCGGCATTCCAGTTTCAGTAATGGTGGCAAGCACTGAAGATAAAACCTTCACTAAGCCAGAAGATCTTAAAACGGCCCTGGCCAAACTCAAGAGCGTTAATTTCACTGGAGGCCAGGAGAACCTCAAGGCACTGGTAAAGGCAGCAGAATTTGCCGGACAAACAAAAGAAGGAGTAGTGCTATGGGTACACGGAAGACAACCGGCCTTCCACAAAGAGATCTATATCATTTCTCCTTTTGCCTTCAAACCGGCTCTGTATGAGTTTGCCTATGATCAAGCTGAGGCAGTTGAAGATAGCTACTTTAGAAACCATAGTGAGTTGTCGACATTTGCTCAGGTAACAAGAAGCGGCAATCAAATTGGTGACTTGACTAGATTCTTCCGCCGCTGGCAAGCAGGCCGGAAAGAATACAATGTAGTTTCAAAAATGAGCTGCAGCCCAATGGCCAATGCCACTCCAGTAAAAAGTGAGGTGGAGAAAGAGGTCAATTCTCTACTCGCACGCAGTATCAATTCTGAGCTAGTTGCTCAAAATGCCACTGCTGAATCAGCCAGCTTTGCCGCAGCGGCTGGCATCGTTTCGTTGAACAGCTCTATATTTTTCTATCCTAATCCCCGAGTAGTAGTAGTCGGCAGTGGAACATATTTTGAAGATGCCTTTAAAGCAAATCAGAATGAAGTTACCAGCCCAGACGATATTTCTCACAGCTCACCGATTCTTCAAAGTGCAACTACTGGAACTATTGCACCCCAAGGTGCTGTGGCGACTGTAGTTTACGGCATGAATACAGCTGGAACCGTTAGGGTCAACAACTTGGCTAACCTCGAAGCTCTGCTTAATTTCGTCGCCAATTTCACAGAAGTAATTCTGGTGATTGGAGGAGTTATGAGCTTGATCAAAGCAGTAATGTTCAAAGGAGCCATTTCAAAAGGAGAAACGAGAAAAGGTGAAGCGAGAACAGGAGAAATAGGCCGCACTGTAAAACTATTTCGACTATTTGAGCTGAACCGCAAGGAGCTAGTTGCCTGTGGAATAGGCTTCATCGTTGTCGGACTAGCAGTTCCGGGAGTCATAAACTACTTAGTTGCTTCGGCGCGCGACGCAGCGCTGTTCAACTAAGAATCGAATCAAAAGAAAGTGCTTGTGGCCAAAAGCTAAACACTAAATGCTAAAAGCACCTATCAAATATAATGCCCTACCGGTAAACCGATAGGGCATTTATATTAGCTTTTAAGCTTGCATACTGGTTAGTACTTTAGAGGAAAACCACTAAAGACGACACACGGGCTGCAATTTAATAACGGCCTCTGCCGCCACCGCCGCCGCCATCGCGGGACTTAGGCTGGGAAACGTTAACTGCGATTTGTCTGCCATCAACTTCACGTCCGTTGAGAGCTTTAATTGCAGCTTCAGCTTGGGCTTGGGTCGCCATTTCTACGAAAGCGAAACCACGTTGTCTGCCAGTCTCACGATCGGTTGGGATCGCTACTGATACAACTTCGCCGTACTCAGCAAAAAGATCTTGAAGATCTTGCTGTGTAGTTTTGAATGAAAGGTTTCCTACAAACAATTTGTTATTCACGTCAATTTTCCTCTTACGACCGCAAAATCTCAGTTTATCGAGACAATTGGTCCTTTTGTACTGTACTAGTTTGGCATGGTTTTACGTTTGAAACCATAGCCAAGTCCATTTAGCAAAGATGCCTTAAGCAGTCTTTACCTAATCTCGTCAGAACCATCCAACTTAGGTGCTTTTTGAGCGACCTGAGCCTTGCCCTTGACTTCACTCGAAAGATCTGTCGGGAGTTCATCAGAGACCACACCGTTGCCTTTCGGCCCCGTTGTAGGAACTTTATCCGCTATTTGCGGTTTTTCTTCATTAGACCGAGCTAAGGCAAGCGCTTTTTCGCGCTCTTTTAACAACTTGACTACCTTGCTTAGTTTGCGCAGATTGGCACGAGCTTCAAATTGCTCGGTGATATCTACGTCGTGTCTTTCAATCATTTTCCATTCGCGAATGGTACGGTCGAGCAACGCCTTGTCAATTTCAGTGTCTTTTGACTTGCGCAAAATACCAGTCATAGAGCGGGCAAGCAGTACGTGACCTGTGGGATCACCCGGGTCAAACTGTACGGCTTTAGAAAGTTTTCGATAGGCCTCTTTGAAATTACCTTCAACCAAAGCCTGCTCACCACCAAAACGCATATAAGAAGCTTCAGACATGCGACCACTAATGCCTTTGCCAAAGAAAGCAGCATTGGCTGGCTCTCTTGAATAAGAAGTGGCATCGTCATCATTAATTTGTGGCGAAATGGTGTCAGCACTTGCCTGATGGCAAGCAGCAATAGCCCCAGCAATAGAGGCCAGAGCTAAACCAAAGACAATGCCATTTTTCATACGCTTACTTCTCTGTTGCATCAGCGTCAGTATTCTTCAATGTTATGTCGGCGATGTCAACATGTTGTCCGCTTTGAATATCTGCGATTTCGGCTTCTAATTCAGCAATACGAGCGCCTATGCGGTCAATCTGAGTCAACTCTTCTTGAATTTTCTCTTGTAAGACCTTGCCATCGATGGTGGAATTTTCAAAGAACAATGTATAGGTACGTTGCCCGATAGTTTGCAGATGCTGCGTTTTTTCTGATGTCAGTGACATCACGGTCATCTTCAACTTCGCTGCTTTGGCTGCGCGATTGGTCTGATCAGCGGCCTGCTTGGTCGCCTCTTTTACCTTGTTGAAAATGTTATCTAGACCAGCCATTTCTATCTCACGCTTTGACTAAACCGAAAACCTATCTTAAAACCTAAACTGTGATGGAACCATCAGAGAGGTTGAAGCGCTGATGAATCAGCCTAACTGCGTCTCGTCCGTGTTTGGCAGAAGTAATTACACTCATGCGCATGTCACCAGTAGCTACCATTTGCACAGGAATACTGGCGTTGTGGAGGACTTCAAAAACTCCAGCCACTACTTCTGGTCTATTGGTCAGGCGCCTACCCACCACTGAAACCTTAGCGATATCGGTCTCAACTTGCATGAGTGGATTACCCAGGCTCAAGGCGAGAGACTCTATTAGTTGTTGAACCCGAGGCAGTGCCGGTTTTTCTACCGTGAAAACTAACTCTTGAGATGGCTCATCTTCATGCTTTAGAACCATTACCATGTCAGTTTGAATACCTAGCTCTTGCAAACGAGTGAAGAGTGCCGATATTCCCTCTAGTGGTTTGTTCTCGTTAGCATTGTCGAGACTCTTAAGGGTAACGCTGGCCGAATTCATATCGCAAGAAATGCCTGCAATGGCGTACTCAGGCGAGACCACGCGGTGAGTAATGAGGGTGCCGACATCTTCTGGTACGAATGTGGAGCGCACTCTAATTGGTACTTGGTTATCCATGGCAAGTTCTACCGACCTAGCATTCATCACCTGTGCTCCCGTGGCAGCAAGTTCTAACATCTCTTCATAGCTGACCGATGGCAGTTTTCTGGCATCAGAGATAATTCGTGGGTCAGCGGTATAAACACCTCTTACATCAGTATAAATGTCGCAGCGATCGGCGCCCAAAGCAGCAGCAAGTGCAACAGCTGTGGTGTCCGAACCTCCGCGGCCAAGAGTGGTCAATTCTTCATTTTCGGTCACGCCTTGAAAGCCAGCGACAACAGCTATTTCGCCGCGAGCGAGAGACGATTCAAGGCGCTCTGTGCGCATCTCTTGTATCTTGGCCACGCCATGGCGGCTCTCAGTAATAATTCCAGCTTGCGACCCAGTGAAAGACTTGGCTTCATGACCCATTGTTTGAATCGCCATGGTCATCAATGCAATTGAAACCTGCTCACCAGTCGCTAAGAGCATGTCCATTTCACGGGGGTTACGCTCACCCGATGTGGGGATAATCTGCTCAGCCAGCGAAATTAGATGATCAGTCGTATGGCCCATAGCCGATACCACAGTAGTGACTTCATGACCTTCGCTAGCGGCTTTCACCACTATCTCAGCAGCCTTGCGAATCTTATTTACGTCTGCGACTGAAGTGCCACCGAACTTTTGGACGATACGGGCCATGAATCTCGATTACTTACTTAAGGAAAAATAGATAGAAAGTACCACCTGACAATGATAGCGGATGCACCAAAGCAAAAGAGAAAGGCGTTACCAAAAAAATCTAATCAATTTTTCACTTTGGCGACAAAATCTCTTGCACTAGATCTCTTGCATAGGTATGCGGATATCTGTCCCAGCGGCAAAATCAAGAGCCTCATCATAACCAGCATCGACGTGGCGAATCACGCCCATACCAGGATCAGTTGTCAGCACCCGTGTCAACCGCTCTGCTGCTTCAGGTGTACCGTCAGCAACTATGACCTGACCAGAGTGTAGAGAATAACCCATGCCAACTCCGCCGCCATGGTGCAGAGACACCCAACTGGCTCCGCCGACAGCATTGATCATGGCATTTAAATAGACCCAATCGGCCACAGCATCTGAGCCGTCTTTCATCGCTTCAGTCTCACGGTTAGGTGAAGCCACAGAGCCAGAATCAAGGTGATCGCGGCCAATTACAATTGGTGCTTTGACTTTGCCTGAAGCCACTAAATCATTCATGATTAGGCCCATTTTCAAGCGATCGCCATAACCGAGCCAGCAGATGCGGGCAGGGAGACCTTGGAATTTCACGCGTTCAGCAGCCAGTTTTATCCAGCGACAGAGTTCGACATTATCAGCAAAATTGGCGAGGATGGCTTGGTCTATCACTGCAATGTCTTGGGGATCGCCAGAGAGGGCAGCCCAGCGGAATGGCCCTTTACCTTCACAAAACAGCGGGCGAATAAATGCCGGCACAAAGCCAGGAAAATTAAAAGCATCTTTGACGCCGTGATTGAAAGCTTCTTGGCGAATGTTATTGCCATAATCAAAAGTGATAGCACCACGTTTTTGAAATTCGAGCATGGCTTTAACGTGAGTGACAATGGCACTGTCAGCTAATTGCAGATAAGCGGCAGAATCGCTGGTACGCAAACTAGTGGCGTCATCAATTGACATTGGCGTGCCGTCTTTTGCTAGTGGAATATAGCCGTTTAGTGGATCATGAGCTGAAGTCTGATCAGTGACAACATCAGGAAGAAAGCCCATTTCAAGCATACGAGGCAGAAGTTCGGCAGCATTGCCACAAAAACCGAAGGAGACGGCCTCACCTTTTTCTTTAGAAATTTTGACCAAGGTCAAAGCTTGTTCTAAGGTCTCAGCCTGCAGGTCAAGGTAGCCTGTTTCCAATCGTCTTGAAATTCTTGTTTGATCAGCTTCAATACAAAGGGCGACACCTCCGTTCATGGTCACAGCTAGTGGCTGAGCGCCACCCATGCCACCAAGACCCGAGGTGAGAACAATGCGACCTTTAAGACTGCCACCATAATGCTTGCGAGCAAGGGAGGCAAAGGTTTCATAAGTACCTTGCAAAATGCCTTGTGTGCCTATGTAAATCCAAGAACCAGCAGTCATTTGGCCAAACATCATCAGGCCCTTTCTGTCTAATTCGCGGAAATGTTCCCAGGTAGCCCAGTGTCCTACAAGATTGGAATTAGCAATGAGAACACGAGGGGCGTTGAGATGACTTTTGAAAATGCCCACAGGCTTACCAGACTGAATGAGCAAAGTTTCATCATTCTCGAGACCAACCAAAGCCTTCACTATCGCTTTGAAACAAGGCCAGTTACGAGCAGCTTTGCCTGACCCACCATAAACCACTAAATCGTTTGGACGCTCGGCCACGTCAGGGTCAAGGTTATTGAGCAACATGCGCAGAGCGGCTTCTTGCACCCAGCCTTTGGTGACAAGCTTGTCGCCATGGGGAGCACGCACGGTAATTGCCTGTTCTGAAGCAAGAATTGCTTTGACTAATTCGGCTCCGGAAGAAACACTTTTAGAAGTACCCGCGGTGGTGGTCATTTGAATTTTCCCCTTTGCTCAACTATGAATTATGAGAGAATTTATGAAAGAATTACTGCAAATGCGGCTAAAGAGCGGCTAAGCGGCAATAATAGCTTAATTGCTTGGCACGAGCGCCAGTACTAATTAAAAGATCAAGTTCAAACGATCCTATTCAAATTGACATAAACAAAAGGGGCTAATTCATGGTCAAGGAATTAAGTAAGAAAGAGCCGAAAGTCGAAAAGACTTTTGAGACCCTCTCTGGCATTCCTCTTAAGGCTGTTTATACACCTGAAGATATCAAAGATTTTGACTATAAAACAGCCCTGAGCGACCCTGGCAAGTTCCCCTACACCCGCGGCATACACGACACAATGTATCGCGGCAAAATGTGGACCATGCGTCAATTTGCTGGATTTGGTGGACCTGAAGAAACCAATTCCCGCTTCAAGTATTTACTCGCCACTGGTCAAACCGGTCTCTCGACGGCCTTCGATTTGCCCACTCTTATGGGCCTCGACTCAGACAATCCAAAGTCACACGGCGAAGTAGGCGTTTGCGGCGCAGCGATAGATTCACTCGAAGACATCGAGATTCTATATAGAGATATTCCTCTCGACAAAATTTCAACCTCTATGACCATTAACGGTCCAGCGGTAATTATCTACTGCATGTTTCTAGCCAATGCTCGCAAGCGCGGCTTTGACTGGAAGCTCTTGAACGGCACTCTGCAAAATGACATTTTCAAAGAGTACACAGCGCAAAAGACTTATTTGATTCCACCTCGCCCAGCGCTCAAGCTTATTCAAGACATGATGGTTTTCTGCACAGAGAATGTGCCGAGATGGAACACCATTTCAGTTTCTGGTTATCACATTCGCGAAGCTGGAGCCACTGCCGTTCAAGAGTTGGCTTTCACTCTTGCTGATGGCTTTGCTTACGTAGATGCTGGCCTTGAGGCCGGTCTTAAACTCGATGATTTCGTTCCTCGTCTTTCGTTCTTCTTCAATGCTCACATTGATTTCTTCGAAGAAATTGCTAAGTACCGCGCCGCTCGCCGAATTTGGGCCAAGCGTTTGCGCGACCATTATGGTGCTACTGATGAACGTTCGCTCAAGCTACGCTTCCACACCCAGACAGCAGGATGCAGCTTGACAGCGCCTCAACCAGAAAACAATATTATCCGCACCACCATCGAAGCTCTTGCTGGTGTGCTTGGTGGCACACAATCACTGCATACCAATTCAATGGATGAAGTGCTAGGTTTGCCCACCGAAAAAGCAGCTCACATTGCTTTGCGTACCCAGCAAATTATTGCTTTCGAAACTGGTGTTGCTAACGTTTCTGACCCATTAGCAGGCTCATACTATGTTGAGTGGCTAACTGATGAAATGGAGCGCGGCGCCAACGAATACTTCAAAGAAATTGAAGAACTTGGTGGTGTCATTGCTGGTATCGAGAAAGGCTACTTCATGAAAGAAATTGCCGATTCTGCTTACAAATTCGAACAAAAAATGCAGTCAGGAGAACGCGTCTTTGTAGGCCTTACTGGCTTCAAAGAAGAAGCGCCAGGCTCAAAAATTGAAGTGCTGAAAATCGGCCTAGAGTATGAAGAAAGACAACTGGCTCGCATCAAAGCGTTAAAAGAACGCCGCGATAATGCCCGTGTTGAGAACAGCTTGGTTGCTCTCAAACAAGGTATGCGCGATGGCAAAAATTCATTCCCATTCTTGATGGAAGCAGTGGAAGCGTACGCTACCCTGGGCGAAATTTGCGATGCCATGAAAGATGTCTGGGGCGCCTACAGAGAAAACGCTGTTCTATAGGGTTCAGATGAAGAAAACAATTGCCCAACTGGTCGCTGCAAAATTTTCAAAAGTTGTGCCAGTTTTTCTCACAGCTCTAGCTTGCAGCATAAGCGGTGTAAATTGCTTAAGTGCTGAAGCCGTTGAAAACAAACGCGACCAAGGCATCAAGCTCTACAACGCTAAGAACTTTAAAGATGCTGGTGTTCTATTAGATCAACACCTAACGGTCTACCCGCAAGACGTCTACGCTCTGTATTACGATGCCCTTGCCTGCCAAGCTTTGGGCAATATGGGCAAGGCCAAGATATTCTACCGGCAAGTGGCAACACTGGCCCCTAATCACCAACTAGGCGGTTATGCCAAAGCAGTATTGAGACAAATAGATCCCAGTTTTTCTGGCGGTCAGTCAGGCACTTCATCAAGCTCGGGTTCATCATCTGTGGCCAGCTACAACACAATGGCATCGGCTTCAACGTCGACAAAACTTGACCCCAGCATACCGATGGAATGGGATGTTTACTGTACTCCCGGTGATCATGGTGTTTGGGTCGACGTTGAAATCGAAGGACGTCGAGTAAAAATGATCTTTGACACCGGGGCGCCGACAGTATTTATCGGCAAGAATCAAATGGAAGAAGCTGGCATTGCTATACCCCAAGTTCCGGCCAATTCAAAGACCGGCGGCTCCTCTACGGCTGGTTTAGTATCCGCCTGGAATTTGCCCATGAAGGTTAAGGTTGGCCAGGTAGAGAGAACCGTCATGGTTCAAGTAGTAGAGACCAATCATTCAAACCCTTTACTTGGTCAGAGCTATGCTGGATTGTTCGAATACACAATTGACCCTGGCGCTAAGCGCATTCACTTCAAGCAGCGCGGTTATAGTACCGGCGCTAACCGCAACGCATATGAAGTACCTTACACCTTTAGGCAGGCTGGCAGTCGCATTATCGTCAATGTTGAAATCAACGGCAAAGCAAACCCATGCATGTTCGACACAGGCAACTCAGCTTGCGGCATTATGTTCCACAGCCCGGCCCAGGCAAAACAATATGGTGTGCAAATCCCTGACGATGCTGAAGACATGATCACAGGCGGTGTTACAGGACAAAGCGTGGCTAAGGCCTTTACCATTAGAAGGGCGAAGCTGGGTCCAATCGACCGCACTGACCTGCCAGTCACAGTATCAAGCACAGGTAGCACTGAGCTACCCCTGCTTGGCCAGCCGTTTTGGCAGGGTTATGAATACACAATTAACCAACAGAAAAAAGTCATTGAATTTGTGCGTCGCTAAATTAGTGAATAAGCCCATTCATTGACAGAATCAAAACTGAAACACCAAAAATCAAACGATAGCCTACAAATACCCAAGTATTGTGCTGCTGCAAATAACGAATCAGCCAAGCAATAGATAAATAGCTCACCACCGTAGACGATACCAAGCCAACAGCTAGGCTGGTTAGCCCTGTTGAATCGTTGCCTAATCCATCTTTGACCATGTGATACAACTCAAGCAAGCCAGCGAGAGTAACAGCCGGTATACCGAGCAGAAAGCTAAAACGCGCTGCTTCAGCTCGCTTTAGGCCTAAGAGCATAGCCATGGTAAGAGTAGAGCCGCTGCGAGAGCAGCCAGGAATCAAGGCTATTGCTTGCGCCAAACCAACTAGGGCACCGTCTTTACCCGTAATGTCATCAAGACCGCGCACATGCTTAGCAAATTTCTCTGCCACCACCAAAAGTAAGCCCATAACAATAGAGGCACAAGCTATGACATTGACCGAGCGAAATGGGCCATTGTCTTGCTCAAGCAGAGGCTTAAGCAAAAGACCGATAACACAAATAGGAATTGTACCGACGATAATGGCTCCGACCATACGCAAATCGCGGTCACCATAGTCTTTGTTTTTAATCGCGCCTAAGGCACCAGTGGAGATGCTCACTAAATCTTTGAAAAAGTAAGCAAACACAGCCACTACCGAACCCAACTGAATCACTGCACTATAAGCGGCACCAGGATCTTGCCAGTGCAGGAGAGCTGGCACCACGCGCAAATGGGCAGTTGAGCTAATTGGCAAAAACTCAGTTAAGCCCTGGACAACTCCAAGAGTGAGTGCTTCTACCAGCGAGACAGGTTCGGCCATGATTGATACCTTAAAGAATGAACGCAGTGCATTATGGCAGAAGTCTAGTCTCTGGCTAGAGCATCCCGATAGATATCTGATCGAGATATCGAGAACTCTTTTGCCGCTTCAGCACAGGCTCTGGATAGTTTCACACCAGACTGCATCGCATCATCTATATAGGTATGTACTTTCGCTCTTTTCTCGTCATTGCTGAGCCAATCGCTCATGTCTTCAGTTTGACTTTCACAACCACCAAGCACCAGTACACATTCTCCCCGAACTTGCTGCCCTTTGACATGGTCAAGAATTGTAGCCAGAGTGCCGCGAATGAACTCTTCGTGCAACTTGGTCAACTCCCTAACCAGGCAAGCCTTACGTTCGCCACAGTGAGTGAAAAACACCTCGATAGTACGCTCTACTTTGTGTGGCGAAACGTAGTAAACAGTGGTCCGTGTTTCTTTGGCCAAGGCCTGCACCTTGGTATTTAGCTCTCCCTGCTTATCAGGCAAAAAGCCCTCGAAACAAAAGCGATCAAGGGGCAGGCCGCTGCCTACTAGTGCCAGAACAAAAGCAGATGGCCCGGCAATCGGAACAATATCCATTCCAAGAGCAATGGCACTCTCGACAACAGGATGGCCAGGGTCGCTAATTAAAGGCATGCCAGCATCACTGATTAGCCCAATTGTTTGCGACTGGTTATTGATTTCTTCAAGCAGGCGCAAACGTTCATGCTCATTGAATTTATGGCAACTGAGCATGCGTTTCTTCAAACCGAGATGGTTCAGTATCTTAATAGATATTCTTGTGTCTTCTGCCAATATCAAATCGCATGTACTGAGAGCATCAATTACACGCGGAGATATATCTGCAAGATTTCCAATTGGCGTTCCTATTATGAACAACTTTCCCGACACGTTGACAACCCTCAATCTCTACTTGTTCAAAAAATAGGCGGCGGTGGAAACACCCAGACAGACAAGTATTAGAGCATTTTATCTTTGAATGCAGTTAAGCTATCTACACTTGGCAAGGAAAGTTTTGAACAGGTTATCTACAGCTGTAAGTAATTTAATTGACTAGCTTAAGCAGAGCAACTTGCTCTCGCGTAAAAAGCGTCTCTCTCTTGCCGCACAATCGAATCGGAGGCTTACCTTAAAAGTGCTCGTTGCCTTTCGCGCTTTTCGCCCATCACTTTGTAATAACCCGCTTAACGAATAGCTTTTCGAAGGAACTCAAGGTAATAACGAAGTGCCAGCTTTCTATATGCAATCTACTTCTTGGAAAACTCAAGACATACCTTGAAGACACCAATATTGAGAGGATATGCAAAATCATCTAATTGCTCCATCGACCAATACTTACTGCACCACCGATGGTTACGAGAGATAGAATTGAGCGGGCGATCTTACCTACCGAAATTGATAGATTACATATACTGTTGCCAATTGCTGGCTAGCCAAGCCACTTTGAAGCCACCCTATTGCAATTTGCTTGGCTTTGATCTCTAGCAATTTCCCACCAAGTCTTATGAGTAGCCCTTCACCTAATCATAAAAGGCGCTAAACTTTAGCAACTATGAAATATCAATCCACTGTTTTATTTATGGCGGCACTAACATCACTTTGCCCCCTTTTCTTTGCGGCAGAAGCCCACAGTGCCCCGATGCAACTGAAAGTAATCAAACAGATCAAACAACTGAAACAAGCAGCTACGCCCAAACCAGCTAAGCCAGTAGTGCCTAGCATTCGAGATAAATGGGCAGTTTTAATTGGAGTTGGTCGCTACAACGACAGCGCCATCGGCAATATCAAATATGCCACCAGTAATGTCTTGAAATTGGCCAAAGTTTTGGTCGACCCCAATGTCGGCCGTTTTGCCCCCGACCATGTGCTAGTTGTCACCCAGGATAAGGCCAATAAAGCCAATCTTGCTCAAGCTGTATATGAAGATTGGCTGATCAAAAAAGCTTTGCCAAACGATCTAATTGTTATCTACGTCTGTATGAAATCTAGCCCCAACGATGCACAAAATGACTTGCTTCTCTTTGGTGCCGACGGCTCTGACGCTGAGAAAGAAAAGACAGCAACATCGCTGGCAGGAATGCTTGGAGAAGTTCATAGAAGAACCCAATCTAAAAACATAGTTTGCCTGCTCGATACTACTCTGACAAATTCGCTGGCTGGTGCGGTCGCAGAGAAATTCCCTCGCGGCCTCAGTGAAATGCTTAAGAAGATGGCAGTCGAAACTCAAACTACAATCTTGGCGGCCGACCTCAACCTCCTGCAATCAAAAGAAGCCAAACTCTCAAATAGCACGAGCTTTGTTGAATACTTGAACGAAGGAGTCAAAGCTGGCGGCGGTATGCTGCCGATCGAGACTGTCGCTGGTTTTATATCTGAATCGATGGAAAAAGAGGGTGCAAGTGGGCCAAATAGCGCTAACCAACCTGGTCGCTTAGGGCAAAAGCCCGGTCTATTAGCCAATCCAGAGAATCCCGAACTAGTTAAAGTTGCCTTTGGCATTCCTATAAAGAACACGGCTTTCTCATCAGCCAATGTCCACATTGGCCACTCCATAGAAAACCTGGAAGAGACCAATCCGGAACTGGCAATTGCCGCCCGCAGGATGCAAGAAATGCCAGATCCTACAAATCCCCAAAGCAAAATCGACCAGCTTTTGCAGTCAGAGCAGCAACAGGCTTCGACGACAGGCAGCCAAGCAGTAAAAGCAGCGCAAAAAACCCCCCCGACCCAAGATGACAGCTCTGATGAAGATGATGACAGTGACGGCTCTAATGTCGACTTTGCCCCCTATATGGCCACCATGAAGAAGACAATTCAGTCAAAATGGGCCTCTCCTAAGGGCTTCGACCAAAAGAAGGTCGTGGCGGTGTTCTCTATACTCCGCGACGGCCGCATAACCGAAGCTGAGTTGGTTGAAAGCAGTGGTAGCGCTGAAATAGACAAATCTGCCCTGCAAGCTTTGAAGGATGCCTCACCACTGGCGCCGCTGCCAAAAGGGGCGCCAAAACACGTGCAAATTCGCTATCAATTTGATTACAAGGTCAACTGATAGTTTTCAAGCTTTTGGCACCTGTGGCACTCGCCAGGGTTTTCATGAGGAATATTAAAGAGAGACTACGTAGAAACCACATTGACGGTGGGGTGGCCAGAGCGTAAATTCATAACATAAGCAGTGAACGACCTTGCAACTCATTGAAAGTCTAAAGTCACTGCCCTCCGAACACTCCCCAATCGGTGTTACTAAACCTAATATTCTCTCTCCCAATACTTTTGGGCTGGCAAAAAAGAAGGACACAATCATGGCTAACGGCGAACAATTTGAGAATCCAGCTAATCATAAAGTGGATAACTTGAAAGAGGAGACTGGCAAAAATCTTCTCGCTGACGCACAAATAGCTCAGCCACCAAAGGCTTCCGACAAGGCGCTGAATGCACCTGATGCGCCAGTTGCACCTACTGAAAAGCTTGACCAAGTTGCCGGAAATGACAAGAGCGGCGACAAGACCGGCTCTAGATTAGAACAATCAGTAACTGCCAACCTAGCTGATAGCGCCAAAGCCAAAATTGACAGCCTCAATAGCAGCCCAGAAGGGCAGAAGCTCTTGACTCAAGAGCATGCCGGCGGCAAAAACGTCATGGAGCAGTGGAAAGAGTTCTTCCCTCAGGCTTATGACAAAGCTGGCTTGGACAATTTCTCCAAGAAATAGTGATATTAACTGAAGATTATTAAGCACTTGAGAAACACATGCCCCCAGCTGACCAACTCAGCCCAAGGCATGTGTTATTCTTTGGGGGCAATACAAAGTTGTATCGAACGTATATATAGTGTTTTTGGCGAGAAAAGAGAACCGTGCCTAATATTAAGTCAGCGATCAAGAGAGTAGCCGTAGCCGAGCGTAATAACGTTCGCAATAGATTCTGGAAATCTACAATGCGTAGCGCCCGTACTAAGGTAGAAGATGCTCTTGAAGCGAAGAATCCAGAAGATACTTCTAAAGCCCTCAGCCTAGCTTTCCAGACTATCGACAAAGCCGTTAGTAAAGGTGTTCTCCACAAGAACGCAGCTAACCGTCGCAAGTCACGCATGGCGTTGAAACTGGCTAAGCTTCAACCTAAAAAATAGAATTCAAAAACAGAACTGAGAGCAATGCCTCAGTTCTGTTTCTTTTTGGAGTTTCCCGCTATAGTTATGTGGCTGGAGCTCCTTTTTTTGTGCCAAAATCCAGTCGGGATGCAGGATGTAGCAATTTTGCATATACGGAAATATAGCATTCCAATATAGAGAGGCTGAGAGACGCTAAATGGAAGTAGACGTTGGTGCTTTTTCGAATGCGCAACCGCAAGCGCACATTGACTCTTCTCTTACTTCCAGCTTGAGACCGCAAATCATCACTTCGCAATCAACCACCGTCGACTTACACAAGATAACCGGCCCTGTGCACCTGGCTGGTATCGGCGGCATTGGCATGTCGGCCCTCGCTCGCATCTTGCTGCAACGTGGCCACAAAGTTTCAGGCTCAGACAAGGCCGCTAGCCATATCACCGAAGAACTAAAAGAAATGGGTGCTGAGATTTTCATCGGTCATCAAGCCGAAAACTTGGCCTCGGCCGGAGCCCTGATCATTTCTACCGCCATTGTCGATGGTAATCCAGAGCTCGAAGAAGCGAAACGCAGAGGCCTACCGGTCTGGCACCGGTCAGAACTGCTGGCATATCTAGCAGAAGGCGACAAAATGGTTGCCATAACCGGCACCCACGGCAAGACCACAACTACAGCCATGGTCGGCCAGGCCCTAATAGAATGCGGCCTTGATCCATCAATTGTTGTAGGTGGCATATTCCACCACATTGGCTCCAATTCAAGACTAGGCAAGGGCGGCTATTTTGTCGCCGAGTCAGACGAGTCTGATGGCACCCACATTCGCTCTTTCCCGCACATTTCAGTGATCACTAATATAGAAGCGGACCACCTAGAAAACTATCCTGGTGGGCTAGAGCAAATTCTTTCAACCATGGTCAAGTTTCTCAGCCAAACCAAAGCTATGAGTATCGTCTGTACCGACGACAAAGGTTGCCGTGACTTGCTTGAGCGCGCCTCTTCTGAGGTGGTTAAGGCAAAGATAGTTACCTATGGCACCCAGATTGCTTCTAACAGCCAGAATAGCTCTGCTGCTCAGCCTAACTATGGCCCAGACTATGGAATGACTAGCCTGCCAGGCTTTGAGATGCAGGTTTACCAGTCAGGCAAGCTGCTTGGCTCGATGACCATGAAAGTGCCGGGCGAGCACAATAAGATGAATGCTTTAGCGGCAGTTGCCGTAGCCATGGAGCTAGGCAAATCATTTGATGAAGTCAGTGCAGCTCTCTCTACATTTGCTGGTGTCGACCGACGCTTCCAAATGATTGGCGAGAAGGGCGGCATTACAGTAGTTGACGACTATGCTCACCATCCAACTGAAGTTACTGCCACCCTTAAGGCGGCCCAAGAGTATCTGCGCGTCACCCGCACCACTCTAGGCAAAGAAAAAGGCCGGGTAGTCTGCCTATTCCAGCCCCACCAACCAGCCCGCTTGAGAGACCTTTGGCAAGAATTCAGTGAATCATTTACTGAAGCTGATTTGGTACTTCTGGCCGATGTCTATATCGCCCGTGGTGGCAAAATTGAAGGAATTGATTCTGAGCATTTTGTCAAAGCAATTAAGCACGACAATGCCCATCATCTCTCTGGTCCTACCACTGAACTGGCAACCAAACTACTACCTTATCTTCAACCCGGCGACTTGCTTCTAACGGTTGGTGCCGGAGACGTCACCAATGTAGGCAGCCAATTGCTTCCTTTACTTCAATAGCGTCATTATGGAAGATGTACAAAATGCACCACTAGCCCGCTATACCACCCTGAAAATTGGTGGGGATGCCGACCGGTTGTGTCATCCGCAAAATGTCGAAGAACTCGTGGCCTTGGTGGCTGAATTAAAAGCAGCCAATCAGCCTTGGTATGTCATTGGTGGCGGTTCAAATTTACTGATTTCCTCGCAGGGCTATAAAGGAACAGTAATACGCACCACTCAAATGACCAATATTCGCATTTTAGATTCTGGTCTGCTTGAAGCAGAGGCTGGAGCTAGACTGCCCCATTTAGCCAAACATGCAGCGCAAAAAGGTCTAGCCGGTCTAGAATTTGCCGTGGGTATTCCTGGCACCGTAGGAGGTGCTGTGATTATGAATGCTGGTGCTCACGGCAGCTCAATATCAGCCATTTTCGACAGCGCTCAAGTTCTCGATAGCCTCACTGGTGAAGTCAGTGAAATGCGCAGTGATGATATGGCCTTTCAGTATCGCCGCTGCATCCTCGACCCCGCCAGGCACGTTGTGCTTTCAGCCAAATTCAATATGCCTACTGACGTACCAGAAGAAATAGAAAAGCGCACCAAGCACAATGAAGACTATCGTTTTAAGACTCAACCGCTAGGTTTTCCTAACGCTGGCAGTACTTTTAAAAATCCACTTCCTGACAAGGCGGCAGGCTTCTTGCTCGACCAAGCTGGGGTAAAAG
This sequence comes from bacterium, assembly GCA_018062085.1. Taxonomy (GTDB): domain Bacteria; phylum Cyanobacteriota; class Vampirovibrionia; order Obscuribacterales; family Obscuribacteraceae. The sequence goes on from JAGOSY010000004.1 coordinate 180,176, forward strand.
ATTTAAAAGAAGGAAACGCCGCCGTATCTTCTATTCATGCTAACTTCATCGTCAATTTAGGTGGCGCCACCTCTGACGAAGTGATTAACTTGATGAAACGAATGCAAGAGCGTGTACACGACAAATTTAAGTTGGATTTAGTACCCGAATGGAAGACCATGGGTACATTCACAGACGACCAATTAAGTGTCTGGCATAAAAAGACAGTAGTGGAGAATAAACAGTGAAGACAGCACCAAGAATAACCAAGGAAACCGTGGTAGGAGTGCTTTACGGTGGCCTCTCCAATGAGCGCGAAGTCTCGCTGCGCTCTGGCAAAAATTGCTACAACGCTCTGCTCAGACTGGGATACAAAAATACTGTTCTCATCGATGTCAGCGAAAACCTCACAGAAGACCTGAAAGAAAATGCGGTAGAAATTGCCTTTCTTTGCCTCCATGGCAAATATGGCGAAGACGGCACAGTGCAAGGCTTACTTGAACTGATGAAGCTGCCCTATACTGGTTCTGGTGTGCTCTCGTCTGCTCTAGCCATGAATAAACCTCTAACTAAGCGTGTTTTGACCGCTCAGGGGCTGCCCTTTCCGTCTAGCTATGTTATTGAAGAGCATGAAAGCGATAACTTTGATCAATTCATCAAAACCTTGCCTGCACCACCGGTGATGGTAAAACCTTTGAACGAAGGCTCTTCAGTCGGAGTATTTAAAATTGAAGATGTCAGTGAATTAGCTGGCTGTGTCAAAGACACCCTTAGAGAATTTGGTGGTGCCATTGTCGAAAGCTTTGTTAGCGGACAAGAAATAACCATTGGCGTTTTAGAAGAAAGCCATGTCTCAGCAAGCGCTGGTATCGGCAGCCACAGCCATAGCAATGGCTCAGCCGTATTAGCTCACACAGGTACTCAACTAGTTGCCCTGCCGATTTTAGAACTTAGACCAAAGAGTAAGGCTGGCTTCTATGATTACGAAGCAAAATACACTAAAGGCATGACCGAATTTGTCTTGCCAGCCGAACTATCAGAAGCTCGCACTGCCGAGGCTCAAGAGTTAGCCAAGAAGACTTTCAGAGCCCTTAACTGCAGTGGCTACGCTCGCGTAGACATGATTGCTGGTCATGACGGCAAGCTATACATATTAGAAGTGAATACACTGCCAGGAATGACTGATACCTCCGACTTGCCAGCCATGGCTGAAGTAGCCGGTATATCTTACGATCAGCTGGTAGAGCGCATCTTGCTAAGTGCTGGCCTGGACAAATAATAACGGCAGCAGCAGCGGCCAATATATTGACCACTGAAGACAGAGCTTTAGCTAGTGCACTTCAAGTGAATTCAGGAAACGAACAGTCTTTGGCTGCTCTAAAGCGCCGCCAAAGACATACAGAATGATGTTGTGCTTGTCTTCAACACATACTTGTATAGTGGTTTTCGAGCCATCAGGTTTATCAAATTGATAGAGCTTGCCGCGCCAATTTGCACCAGCGACCTTCTCATCAACTGAACGCACCGTGGGATAGCCAGACTTCTTCATGCTGCGTTCAAAGGTATCGGCCAACTCACTGGCAAAGATTTCTATCTCTCTATCCTCACTTAACTTCGAGCGCTGGGCGACACTGACTGTGTAACTGCACTCTCCATCTTTTGATTCATATTGAGGCAAGTGAGAACTATCAATTGAGGTAATGACAGGCGCAGGCATATCAATAGTAAATTCGTGCGCTAGATCAGAGAAGGTCTGCCAATCACTGGCGAAACAAGCATTACTAAATGCATTACCCAAAATGCTACTGCAGCCGACAATAAGAGCCAGGCTCAGTTGTACTCGAAGGCCGCTCACCTTTTAAACCAGCTAAGAATTTTGGCCAAGAAGCCTTTACGCTCAGGTTTTAAATCGCGCACAGATTTCATTTGCGGACGCGAAACTTGTTGATTATCGCTGGCCGAAATTCTCTGATTAGATTGCGAAGAACTTCTTTGAGAGCCTGTTTTAGCCTTAAGAGCACTATTCTTTTGTGATTGCGAAATCTTGGGGTTGCGGGTAGACGACGGATTAGGATCGCGGTTACCGAAGGCCCGCAGACGATCGAAGCTGGCCCTTCCTGAATTAACAGAGGCCGACTGTCTCTTGCGCTCATTATCTTGCTCTTGGCGAAGTGCACTAGCGGCAGCAGCCATACCGGACTTCATGATCTTCTGCGAAATAAACTGCTCTTCTTTGGTGCTGTTAGAGCGCTGCAAGAACACTTCATCAGGAATTTCAAACTCAGCGTGCATCTCTTGATAAATGCGATAAAGAGTATGCCGTACATGCCTCGCTGTGGCTGGCCTATCTTCAGGGCTGTGCGAAGTAAGCTGCTTCACCAACATATCTAAATTAGGATGAACGTCGGCCCGATGTTGACTGGGCTGACTTGCAGTCAAGGGCTTAGGTCGCACCCCGGTAAGTAAGTGGCCAATGGTGGCACCGAGAGCATAGAGGTCGCTTCTAGTCTCGGGCTTACCAAAATATTGCTCGGGTGGCGAATAGCCTGCCGTCACTACTCTTGTTGCCGATTCTTTAGGCATAAAAGTTCTGGCGATGCCAAAGTCGATAAATACTATCTGTCCTTCTGGCGTAAGCATCAAGTTACTGGGTTTGAGATCTCGATAAATAATGGGAGGCTCTTGGTCGTGCAAATATTCCAAGACTTCGCAAATCTGAATGCCTACTTTGACAGTATCATCGTCATTGAAAGCGCCAAAGTCGTTAATGACCGACTCAAGCGAACTACCCCGAACATAGTCCATAACTAGGTAGTGCTTGCCATCCTCGGTTGAATAGCTGTCAAAGAAGCGCACTACACCAGGATGATTCAAGCTTTTCAAGAGAGAAGCTTCGCGTTTAAACAGCCGCACTGCCTCAGACCGCTCATCGGGATCGGCGTACTTGCTGTTGAGCTGTTTAACTACGCAGGAAGAATTACCGGCAGCAGAGTCTTCGGCCAAGTAGATCACACCCATGCCGCCAGTACCGAGCATCTGTAGCCATCTATAGCGCTTAAACCAAGGATCGGTCGAATCGGTCACCACAGGTCTCCTGCAAACCTCTAACTATGTTCCCCCGGAATCACACTTTTTATTGTAAAGGCGCCGATTGCCGCAACAGGACTTTATCTTGCTTATCAACACTTGAGAACGTTGCACTCTTCAAAAATACCGGACAGAAATATGTTGACATACGTTTGTATGGTTGGTATTATTTTCGAATCTCCCCCACCCAAGTTGTTAAAGAAAGCTAGAAACTAGCGGAGGTGATTTATGAGTCTTGCCAATGTATCACTGGTGGGGAACCTGGTAAAAGCTCCTGAACAAATTCAATTCTCGAGCGGCAGAATAAAAACGACCTTGGTTGTAGCAGTAAATGGAACGAATAAGTCAGGAGCAAAGAGTAAAGATGGTGATAAGTCTGACAGGTCCGACGGTAATGATCCAACTAAGGAAAACACCGCCACCGCAGATTTTTACAGGGTTGAAACCTGGGGTAAGTTAGCGGAACTTGCTTCCAAGTATTTGACAAAAGGTAATCAGGTGACCGTCTCGGGCAAGCTTACTTTGGACCATTGGACCGATAAGCATGGCGCGAACCGAATTACCCCTGTGGTCGAGGCAAATCAGCTTTCGCTGCCGCCGAAACCGAAGTCTTCAGAGTTTGACAGCAAAGGCAAGGGGGCAAGTTAGCTATAGATTGGAAATGTTAGATTGATCATCGCTCCTCCCGACACACCACACACAAGTTAGGAAAGAGCAAATGAAGAAGGAAAGGTTCGGGCAACCTTTCCTTTTTCTTGTTTCAGAGCCGAAGGTCAATTCCGCCATTAAGATACCAGCCAATCTTAAAACGGAGTTAAGAAAGAAGAGGTTATCAAGAGCCTACGGGTAGGATAGCGGAATACTAATTGAAAAGAGAGTAGTGATTCTAGATGTCTAACTTTTTAGTTTTCCGACTGGTATTCAATTTGCTCTTTGGCTGGTTGTTTCCACACGATCGTTCAAATGGCTTTCACATATTCAACTTCAACGCCTACATCTGTTTTTTCCTGACTGTGTTAGTTGTTGCCGGCGGATCTATGTTCATAAAGTCATACGGCAGCTATCAACCAGCGAGAGCTTTCATTCCAGTTAACGAAAGAAAGACAACTGCTGTCACGAGTCACCATCAAAGAACGCTGCAATCTGCACCACACGCTCACCACAGCAGCCATGGCCATTCGACCGCAGCAAGAGCTCATACGACCACGGTAAAAGCTCATAAACCATTGCCCCATCACGTTAAGCACACAAACTAAACCTAAAAACTAAAACAAGCAAACTAGCATTGCTTAATTAAGTCAATTGATCGCAATCAGACTAACTGAAAATAGGGGTTGTAAGATTAGCCATCGGCAAGTGCCTTCGGTCTAGAGCTTAATCTCTAGCCTGAGATTGCAGACGATTCGGTTAGTTAGGAGAAATTATGTTTGCAAATAAGTCTTTTGTACAGACGGCGCTGATCGCTTCGTCGATCTCAGTATTGTCATGTGCTCAACCCGCTTGGTCTAATCAATGGACCGACATGTTCAGAACCCTTTTAATTCCACAAACAGGCGTCGCCAGTACTGATTCAATCGCAGCCCGCGACACTCAAATTACAAACAGAATTATCGATGCTATCAATGCCAACAAGCTAAGCACGTTAGACACTCAAAACTTGAAGTCACAACTTGACAGAATTAAGTCGCTAGAATCTGGCTACCGCGCCAACCGCGCCGGTGGTCAACTTGACGCTATAGAAACAGCGACCTTGAATGCTGAACTAAACAAAGTTGAAACTTCACTAAATTCAATGCTCGGTTTATCATCCAGCACCACCAGCAATATACTTGGCACTACATATGGTGCCTCAATCACAACCAATGTAGACAACTTTGATGCCAGCCTTGCCGATCTCAAACAGCGCATCACTAAAAATCTCACAACTGGTCGCCTAACAATTGATGAAGCCCGTTCGCTGACCAATCAATACAATCGGGTCTTGAGTGATCGCAACAACTTCAAAGCTGACGGATCACTAACATTAGACGAGACCAATCGCCTCAACCAATCGCTTGATGAACTAAAGCGCAATATCACTGCTAACAATCGTGACACACAAGCTTGGCCAGGTATCGATGGTCAGCAGGCAGCTCAAGCTAAGAGAATTGACGACGGCATAGCCGCTGGCAAAGTTTCTAGAACTGAGTACGAGCAACTAAAAGCAGAATCAAATCGCATTGCCAATCAAGAAACGTTAGCTCGAACCAACGGGCTACAGCTTGAAGAAACCCTTGCTCTAGCGACTAGTTTGAGAGACCTCGACAGACGCATTTCAACCTCTTTGAATACAAACATTGGCTCTTCCAATTTTGGTGGCTGGCCAAATGATAGAGACAGAATGGGCGACAGAGATGGCCGCGATTTTGACATGCGTCAAAGCTACGTTCTCAAGAGAATTGATGAAGGCAGCGCTAGTGGTCGCCTAGACCTTGCAGAAGCTACCGATCTACGGGCTGACTACACCAGACTAGAGCAGCTCGAAGCCTCTTTCCGCGCTGATGGCAGACTAACCTCCAATGAATTAAGCCTGCTGCAACAAGGCTTAGAGAGCATCATTTCTGAACTAAAAGAAAAGTCGGCCTCCGTGGCCGTGCAATATCCAGAAATTGATACCAAGCAAACAGAACTAAAAGCAAAAATCGATCAAGGCGTTGCCAGTGGAAGGATCAAGCGATTTGATGGTCAAAGACTAAGTGCAAGCCTGTCATGGATTGCTACAGTTGAAGCTGCACTCCGTCAATCGGGTGGCAGCTTAGACAAGACCGAAGCTGATCGTGTTCTGGCCGACCTTAATCGCTTGAGTGCAAAAATTGATCGCAGTGCTAGCAACCCATTGCAAGATCTGATCACACGCAAGAATGAACTACAGAAAAAGATTGATGAAAATAGCGCCAGCGGAAAATTGTCGTATCGCAGTGTTCGCAATCTGCGCCGCGAGCTAGATAGAATCGGCTATTCGCTTGCAGCCTACAGCCCGACTGCCACTCTGCCAGCAGCTGATATCACTCGTCTAACTGCTGACATGGATAGATTGAACACCCAAATCACCAGCGGACTGACATACGGTGGCGACTACCGCTCAGGCGGTCGTGGTGATTGGAATCAGCGCTAAAATTTAGAACCAAATTCTAGAATTAGTCACGAGATAGAACAAAAGAAGAAAGGGCCAAGATTAGTCTTGGCCCTTTCTCTAGAGCTTGCCAATATATTTAGCACGGGGTCTAATTATGGCACCATAAGTGCGCTGCTCAATAGCATGGGCTATCCAGCCAGCCGTGCGGCTAATAGCAAAAATGGTCGAACCAGACCCTGCAGGCAGAGCCAATGCATACGAAATTGCTGCCAGGCCAACATCTAAATTAGGCTCTTCCGACAACTGCTCACGCACCGCTTCAACCAATTCTAAAAGACGCTGCAAGTATTTATTCTTGGGGGCAATACTGCGGGCCACTTCAATCATCAGCCTGGCTCTGGGATCACCACCCTCATACAATTCAGTGCCAAAGCCAGGAATGCTAGGATGATTGCGCAAATAGTCTTTGAGCCAAGCTTGGCTGCTCTTGTATTGCATACTATTAGTCACTATCTCTTCAGCCCGGCGACTAGCAGAACCGTGCAGAGCACCACTGAAGGTGCCCAGGGCGCTAAGCAAACATGAATACAGAGAAGCGTCACACGAAGCTGCTACTCTGGCTGCCAATGCTGAAGCATTCAGTTCATGGTCGGCGCATAAGACCAAGCAGCAATTGATTGCTTTGGCTTGTTCCTGTGAAGCTTTGCCAGTAAGGCCAGCCAATAAAGTCTGGGCAACAGGAAAAGGCCCCTCAGTGATATATTTCTGATTTTCACTGATACCAGTGGCAATGGCCATGGTGACTATTAGACGCCTTGAGGTATCTAAAATTTCACTAGACAGAAGCTGCCGGCTAATTGGGTCTTGCAATTCAAGCCAAGCAACCAGCACCTTAAGCAAATCAAGAAAATTACCATCGCGTGAGCTAAGTGCCCTGAGCGGCCGAGGAATACTCAATGGTTTCGTTTGCCGCCAAGTGGACTCACTACTTACTTGTGTGTCCCACAATAATTCAGCAACCTTCCCAAAAGGGGTATTGGCTTGGGCCAGATCAATGGCCCGCTGTCCGCGATAGCGGTGGCCATCCTCGCGAATTTCAGTAATCGACGACTTGACGACAGGGCCTGTCCATACTGGTTCAGCGTCTTTGGAATTTTTAAAACCACGCGCCGACTGCCTCAGCTTGATCAAATCGCTCAACTTATACGAGCGTTCGCGAGCATTCTCTGAAGGCATACTGACAATTAGCCCACGACTAGCATATGCGTATAAAGTTGCCGACTTTACTCCGAGAAATTCAGCGGCCTGAGCGCCAGTCAGTAATTTATCTTCTGGTTCAGCCATAACTTCAATTCTCAATTCGGACTATTCCCAGTGTACCGAGAAGCTGGTCGAATTAAGCGACCAAGAGCCCGTTGTTCGGCAATATGCGCCAACCATCCGCCTACTCTTCCAGCAGCAAACATTGAAGAGAATGACTGATGGGGAATCTTCAGAGTATCAAGCAGCACAGCTGTATAAAATTCGACATTGGCTTTGAGCGGCTTCTCTGGATGGCGCTCAGCCAAGATACGCTCAGCAGTGCGCTCGACAGACCGAGCCAAAAGCAGACGATCGCTACTGGCGCCGGCCTGCTCTTCAAGAAGACTAATAGCCTTTTCAAAGATTGCCGCGCGAGGATCGCGCACCTGATAGATACGGTGACCCATTCCCATAATGCGCTTGCCTTGATTCAATTCACCGACCAACCACGCTTCAGCCTTATCAGGCGAGCCAATTTCATTGAGCATCTCTAAAACCGGTCCGGGGGCCCCACCATGAAGTGGCCCTTTGAGAGCACCAATGGCTGAAACAACACAGCTGACATTGTCAGATTCAGTCGAGGCCACCACCCGAGCAGTGAAGGTCGAGGCGTTCATGCCGTGGTCTGAAACAGTAGTGAGGTAAGTATCGAGTGCAGCAATTTCATTAGCAGTCGGCAGTTTATCAGTAAGCATTCGCAGCAAATCGCCAGCCTGACTCAAATTGGCATCTGGCGCTAGGGGCTCTAGGCCCTTCTGCACCCGTGACCAAGTGGCAGCGAAGTAGCCAACGGCCGCTGCAATCTTTATATAGGCAGCAATTGTTTTCTCGGTTCCGCCACTGAGCAAACTCGTTGTCGTGCGCAGCACTTCCATTGGTTCGCTTCTTTTAAATAGATGGGGATTTTCTTTGGCTAAGGCAAATGCTTCCAAGCGGCCCTGGTAAAAAGCTTGTTTCATTTCAGGTAGTGTCAATGACTCGGGAATTAGCCCCTGCCATAGCAAGCTGCAGGTCTCTTCAAAGGTAGAAGTGAAACCAAGGGTTTCAGTATCAACACCTTTAATGATAAGGCGCCCCAATTTACCATCTACTTCTGAAACCACTGTTTCAGCAACAACAACGCCATCTAGTCCACTGTTTACTTTTTCCACTTTGGGCCTATCTAGGGTAGAAAGGGACACTTCAGCCACGCGAAACCTCTTTAGGTTAATGATGTATTGAACACGTATTCAATATATCAACACAACCGACTGAATGATCTATTTTGCACACAAAAGCCGAGATTAATATATTGATGTCTTGATTTTATTCAATCAATATATCAATATATAGTCATCAGGCAATCATTCTAGGCTAGACAGCGGAAACCCTCTGAAAGCAACACAGTCTCGCCCCGTGCCCTCAAGACAAATGCTAGGTAGAAAAACAATGGCCAATCAATGCAGCAGTGATAACAGCTCAATTACTAAGCAAAAGCAGCACCCAGACAATGAAATGAGCACAGAGCAACAGATTGACAGCGAGCGCATTCTCACAGATCGGGCCAAAGACTTCCTGCAAGCCCTACACCACGCCTTCAACCCCACCATCAAAAAACTGCTAGAAGCACGCAGCGAGCGTCAGCTTGAAATAAGCAATGGGGCCATGCCTGACTTCCTGCCCAAGACCGCCAATGTCCGAAGTGGCGACTGGCAAGTGGCAGCGTCTCCTGCAGACCTAAGCGACCGGCGCGTTGAAATCACAGGCCCCGTTGAGCGCAAGATGATGATCAACGCCTTAAACTCAGGCGCCAAAGTATTCATGGCCGATTTCGAAGACTCACTAGCCCCAACTTGGCAAAACATTATTGATGGACAAATCAATTGTCTAGATGCAGTGAGAGGAACGCTCTCTTTCACCAGCCCCGAAGGCAAAGCCTACTCACTAAAAGAGCAAAGCGAACTAGCTACACTTGTGATTAGACCACGGGGATGGCACCTTATAGAAAAGCACTTTCTCGTAGATGGTGAGCCAATCTCAGCCAGTCTGTTTGACTTCGGCCTGTACTTTTATCACAATCATTCTGAGCTTGTGGAGCGCGGCACAGCCCCCTACTTCTACCTACCAAAACTAGAAAGTCACCTCGAAGCAAGGCTGTGGAACCAAGTCTTCCACTTCGCCCAAGATCGCCTCAGTGTGCCCAGAGGCACAATCAAAGCCACTGTTTTAATCGAAACTATCTTGGCTGCCTTTGAAATGGAAGAAATTCTCTATGAGTTAAGAGAACACATAGTCGCCCTCAACGCTGGTCGCTGGGATTACATCTTCAGCATGATCAAAAAATTCAGCGATAGAGACGAAATAACGGCTCTACCTGACCGCGCCCAAGTGACTATGGCTGTACCTTTTATGAGTGCCTACGCCAAACTACTAGTGGCCACCTGCCACAAGCGAGGCGCCCATGCCATTGGTGGCATGGCAGCATTTATACCGAGTCGCAAAGAGGAAAAGATCAATGAAATCGCCTTTGCAAAAGTGCGCGAAGACAAAAATCGCGAAGCATCTTTAGGCTTTGACGGCACTTGGGTAGCTCACCCAGATCTAGTGGCTGTGGCCAAAGTCGTCTTTGACGAGACTCTAGGCACCAACCCTGACCAAAAAGACATTCTCCATCCAGACCTCGCTGTAACAGCCTCAGATCTGCTCAATACAAGTATTGAAGGCGGAAAAATAACACGAGCTGGTGTAGCAGCAAACATAGACGTAGCCTTGCAATACATTGAATCTTGGTTAAGTGGGGTGGGCGCAGCAGCTATCCACAACTTAATGGAAGACGCTGCCACTGCCGAAATTTCTCGGGCCCAAATCTGGCAATACATTCATCGTGGCGCCAAAACCGATGAAGGTGAAACCATCACCGTCGAGCTATACAAAGAGCTGCGCGATGCTGCCCTGCAACAGCTAACAAAAGTTGACGGCAGGCGCTTTGTTGATGCCGCCGAAATTCTAGACCAAATTATTTTGACCGAGCACTTTGTCGAGTTCTTGACCATACCCGCCTATAACTACATTTAAATTTCACATCTAAATCACACATCTAATTTGAGGTTCAGCCATATGCAATCTACTTCTCGCCCTACTTCTCGCGTCAAACAAAGCTTTGCCCAACAGACCGAAGAACTAAATCAATCATGGGCCAAAGACGCAAGATGGCGTGGCATCAAAAGAGACTACACTGCTGCTGAAGTAGTACGTCTGAGAACCTCAATCAAAGTAGAACATACTCTTGCCAAAGTAGGCGCTGAACGCTTCTGGCAAACACTGAACAGCGAAGCCTACACCGTCGCTCTTGGCGCCATGAACGGCTCACAAGCAGTACAAATGGTACGCGCCGGTCTCAAGTCAATTTATCTCAGTGGCTGGCAAGTAGCTGCCGATGCCAATTCTTCCAAGCAAACCTATCCGGATCAAAGTCTCTATCCGTCAAATAGCGCACCTGAACTAGTGAAGCGCTTGAACAATGCTCTTATGCGGGCTGACCAAATTGATGTTAGCGAAGGAAAGAACGAAATCGACTGGTATGTACCAATCATGGCCGATGCCGAAGCCGGCTTTGGCGGACCAGTGCACGCCTTCGAACTAATGAAAAGCATGATCGAAGCTGGCGCCAGCGGCGTTCACTTTGAAGATCAATTGGCTTCTGAGAAAAAATGCGGCCACCTAGGCGGCAAAGTTTTGGTACCAACAGCACAGTTCATCCGCACACTAACAGCAGCCCGCCTAGCTTCTGATGTACTCGATGTGCCAACAATTATTGTTGCTCGCACCGATGCCCTCGGCGCTACTCTGATGACTTCAGATATTGACCCAGCTGATCGTCGCTTTATCAAAGGCGAACGCACCGTAGAAGGTTACTTTGAAGTAGAAGACGGCATCGAGCCAGTAATCGCTCGTGGCCTAGCTTATGCACCATACGCAGATGTGCTTTGGTATGAAACCTCCAAACCAGATCTAGAAGAAGCTAAGCAATTTGCTGAAGCCATTCACGCACAATTCCCCGGTAAGCTTCTGGCCTATAACTGCTCACCATCGTTCAACTGGAAGAATCATCTCGATGACAAAACTATTGCTTCATTCAACGAACAGTTGGGTGCTCTTGGTTATGTCTTCCAATTCATCACACTAGCTGGCTGGCATGCCACCAACATGAGTGCCTTCAAACTGGCTCACGCCTTTGCTCGCAAAGGCATGTCTGCCTACGTAGAACTGCAAGAGCAAGAATTTGCCAGCGAAGATCTGGGCTACACAGCTGTCAGACACCAACGCGAAGTTGGCACTGGCTACTTTGACCAAGTGCTGATGGCAGTATCTGGTGGCAAAGCTTCAACTGGTGCTCTTAAAGGCTCAACTGAAGAAGAGCAGTTTCAAGTGGCTGGTTCTGTGGGGGGAACTTCAGCAAAAGACGTGGTGCAGGTGAGCGAAATAGTAGAAGTTAGTGAACTAGTGCCTGCGCTGGTTTAACATTTAGATTTCCCTCGGTCGATTCGGAAGAAAGCTCAGTTCAGGCAATCGCCAGGGCTGGGCTTTCTTTTACTATTTCGAGTAACCGGAGAATCCTTCAGGTCTTTGCCGGTGGTAGAATGAACTGATCCAACGGAAAACTTCTTGGAGCTGTTCTGGCGCTAGGCAACCGCTAGAGGCAATAACTGCAAGCGGATTTAGATCGAAAACGAATCCAAGAGTTTCTGCACTCTCCCCTCGGCCACAACTCAACCGCCCTCGCAAAGATAAAAGTCTACGCTTGGGGGAAAGTCGTTTCTGATGCAAACTGACTCGCAGCTTGCTAAAAATTTTTCTTACCGAGCTTGGCTGAAAACCGGAACAGCTAGGGAGCTGACCCAGCCGCCTCTCAAGCATATTCGACCGCTTCTAGATGTCAAAACTAGTGTCTTACCACTTGACCGTGATATCCTAAAGGCGCCCTTTAGGGCATTAATGTAGCCCCTTCGAACACGCATAAAACACCATGGACTCCTACATAGAACCCGATTTCGAGTCGATTCGCCAAGCAATCGACGCCTCCGGCGCAGTTTATAGCTCCGACCTCTTGCGGCGTTATCATCTTTCCTTGAAAACCCGAAGATTTGTCATTCTGTGCGGCGGGAGCGGTAGCGGTAAGACCCTACTCACACGCATGTACTCCAACGCTGTAGATGCCCAGTACCGCCTTGTGGCCGTTGCCCCGAACTGGACGACCAACGAAGATCTATTGGGATACTACAATCCCCTGAGCAAACAGTACTACGATACTGACTTCAGCCTTTTCCTCCGGCAAGCGGCCAGGGCTTACGAGTCGGCCATAAACGTAGGAAAAGAGCCCCAGCCTTTCCACCTCGTGCTCGATGAAATGAATTTGGCCCGCGTTGAGTACTACTTTGCCAAATTTTTGTCTGGCATGGAAGTTCTCACTAGTTTTGGCAAGGCTCAGGTGACTATGTTCGGAGCTGACATAGTCGACTTGACTCCCAACTTATTCTTTATCGGAACTGTCAACGTTGATGAAACCACACAAGGTTTTGCCGATAAAATTTATGACCGTGCTCAAGTAATTGAAGTGACGCACCATCGAGACGAAATTGCCTCGCGCATTGAACGGCCAGAGCTGCGTCAGGTACTGATGGCTATTTGGGATGCCGTGGCTGAAGTCTCGCCTTTTTCAATCAGAATAATTGATGAAATTAATCGATACGTTGATGAAGCTGTGCGCATAGGCATGAACTGGGAAGAAGCAGTTGACGATCAGATAATTCAAAAGATACTGCCACGCATCAAAGGCACTGATATCAGACTTGGTGTCATGCTGCAGAGAATGAATGATGTAACCGCAAACCGCTTCCCGCGGAGCCATAGTAAGATTCAGCAGCTAAATTATGGTTACCAGACTTATGGAATCGTCTCCTTCTTCTAGGATCAGTTTCTTTAATGAAACTGGAGCAATCATCCACGGCCCCGTCGAAGGGCATAAGTGTGGTATTGCCCTGGCTATTCCTAAAGAACTCTGGCCGCAGATCACGTTAAAGTTAGATACAGCAACGCTGCCTTTGCAATTTGATCAAGCGACAAGCAGCGCCTATGCAGAATGGCCAGCATCTGCCCCCGGCTACTACGAACTTACCCTTGCCTGCGGCGACATCCATGAGCGCCTTACTATTAAGGTGTTGCCCCAGTACTTCAGAGAGAGTGATTTACTTGCCATCGTTCAAGATTTAGAAGATCGAATGCCAAAGTTAGTCTCAACGCAATTGCAAGAATGCGGTGGACTAGTGGGCGAGAATCTGGTGCAAGATCAAGAACCAACCATCGAGCAAGAGTTTGTCAGATTACGTCGTGCTGTTGCGGGCACCAAAGAGAAGTTAGGAGTTTTACAGCTTCTGCCCATGATTCAACGCGATTGCTACCAAGTGTTGGTGCCGCGGCACGAGCTGCGTAAGGCAAATCAAGCGAGAAAACCAGACATTTCAAAATTGCCCATGGCTATCGCCATGCCAGGGAATATTTTTCCCAGCGGTGCGCTCAAACAAATGTATGACATGACCGTTGAACGCTCTTTCGAAACACACGAAAATCGACTGGTGAAAGCTTATGTTCAGGCATTGCAAAGTCAAATGTCTAGGCTGCAAGCCAGACTAGAAGCCGAAGCAACTGCGCCGGCTATAGCACGTGAGTTAGAGACCTTACTTAGCGAGTATCGTCTGGCCTGCACACGAGCATCATTTTTGAGAGAAGTGAGACAGCCTTTTGTCTCGGCCGGGCGTGTCACTATGGTGCTTTTAAAGAACCCTGCCTACCGCGCGATTTTAGAGGGTTACCTAGCCCTCTTCAAACAGTCGCCGATAAGACTTGAAGAACCAGCCCTGGCTGCGCCGCTGAGCAACTTCACCCGTCTCTATCAGCGCTGGGCAAATCTCATTGTTGTTAGCGTCTTGCTGCAAGTCTGTGCCGAATTAGACTATAAATGCGTCGGTCACTCATGGATCACGAGAGATAATTCGGGACTTGTTATTCCAGTTATGAAAGAAGGAGAGGCAGGAATTAGATTATCTTGCCCAACCACAGGAAGGATAGTCTGCGTTGTACCATGGAGAACAAACAGCGGCAGAGCCACCCCAGCAGGTGGCGGCCCAGACCTGCCCCCTGCCCTAGCCATCGCCATTTACACGCCAGAGAGAACTCCTGTGGTGCTACTGTACGATGCTAAATATCAGGTCGCTGAAGAAGGCACCAGCAAACCTGTGGCAAAAAAAGCAAATTCAAAAACAAATACGAAACTAAAAGCTATCAAGAAAGATGCCCCTGTCATAATTAGCGGTATCGCACCGATGCAAGAAGATATCGACGAACTTCTCCACGGCATGGAGCGGAGCCAAACACCCGATGGTGGCAGAGAGATTCAATATGCAGCAATTTTGTACCCTGGTCAGAGAAAACAGATTACGGCTGAGCTTGAAGCACTATCGGCGCGCCCGTCAGATAGAGAAGCCTTAGAACAAAGCATTTACGATGTGCTCAGGCTCTACTTGGCATAATTTACGGTTTGCCAAACGGATGAAATCTCACTCAACCGAACCGCACTAGCGCTCTAGGTATCAAGATATATAGACATCGATATTCAGAGGGGGCAAAATGCAAGGCATTTTTTTGACATTCACGTTACGTCAGGCACGCCAGGCACTAACCTTAATCTCAACCTTCTCGTTAATTTCATTGTTACTTGCGGCGACACCCAGCCATGCTCTTCCAATCTCAGGTAAAAAAGCTCCTGCTCCTACTGCCACTCCGTCACCAGAATTTGACCGAGCGACAAGACTGTTTCATCCTGATGCTTATGCCAATATTCCAGAAGGACGAAGTGGAAAGACCATTGGCTTAGCAATTATTCCGCGGTTGCATGCAAAATCAGATGGCGGAGAGAAGTCGATAGCAGAACTAATAGGACATATTCCAGCGATTAGCATGGCAATAACCATGCCACCAAATGATCCACTTTACCTTTCCAAATTCTTGAAATACCTAAAATCAACTGGCAGAAAAGTAGACTTCCTTTTTATTGCCGGCCATGGTCTGCAAAAAATTGAAAATGACGATGTTGTTGCAATTAATCTTGGCTCTGATGAAAGTCAGAGGTTAACGCCAGCAGTACTAAATACGGTGGCACTAGAAAACGAAATTGCCAAGTTAGAAGCCTCCGGAGCAGATCCGGCCAAGAAGAAAGAGTTGTGCGACAAAGTTGACTTGATTTACGAAGGTGCGTCTGCTCTGGTTCCTGGCGCCCAGCTTATTTTGCATAGCTGCTATGCCGGTCATTCAGATCAAACAGAGATGATGAAAACCTTTGCAACGGCATTTCTTGGTGTAAATGGTGGCAGCGCCATCGGACCAAAATACGCAACAAGATCAGAAATGCTTGGCACAAACAGCGACCCGAAGGGAGTCGTGGAAACACTTTCAGCAACGATTACCACCCGGGCATTGCAAATTGGCAAAATTATGAGAGCCAAGCGCTACGTTCGCCCCGGGGACGCTTATCTAGAAACCCAGTTCTACACTGAGCTATCAGTGCCGGCAAACAAAATTAAAGTGCCAACTTGCTGTGGTCAAGACAAAGAAGCCTGGCGCAAACTAGTTGGCCTTTGGCGTAGCTCAAGCGGCCGCTTAATGAGAGTTGCTTGTTCAGCATCAAATGAACTAAGCGGGGTAATAGAAAAAGTTCCAGCTGACTGCAATTTTGCCATTACCCCAGGTGCTTTGTCGTTTAAGAAGGGATTTGCAAAATCTAGCAATACTGTACAAACAGACAATGGATACTGCTATTCGAAGAAAGGAGACAACTTAGCTCCTTATGCTTCTTGCCGTATGGAGCTGACAATATCGGCTGACGGCCAAAAGGTGAGCGGCAAGCAAACGGTCTATCAATATTATGATGGTTCCAAAACCTGGGATGCGGGATCAGTAGAAGTGCCAATAGATTGGACACGCGTCGGCAATTGAGGCCGAACAAAAAATGGACAACTGCATTAAAGCCGCAGGTTAATTCAACTTCGGCCGCTGTGTTGCCCTTTGCAATATTTATCTGTGATTAACTTTGAAATACTCATCTGAGTCTTAAACACACCCAGACCTTCAGAGGCAACTGCTTCAATACTTAATCTCTGATCCTCATTGAGAGCTATTTCCATTTTGTCGACTGGAGCAATGTTTGAAAGATCCCGTTTATTGTATTGGAAGACAAAAGGTCTATCTTTGTTTAGTTCGCCAAGGTCGCTAAGTTCGTTGAGCACTATTAGATTGTCTTCCATTCGCTCAATGTCGCTATCTGCCACAAACACCAATCCATCAACTCTTTCCGAAAGAAGCGCTCTGGTTCTTTTGAAATTGTGCTCACCCTTTACAGTTAAGAGCAAAAACGACACCAGCGGATAAGTTATGCGAAATTCAAAAGAAACAACCTCTCCGTTTTCGGTTAAGTTAACTTGAAACTCGCTTTTGTCGCCTGGAGCTAAATGACTGTAGATATATTTGAGGTTAGTAGTTTTGCCACTACCCAAAGGGCCTACGTATAAGATTTTAAAAAGAGGTATCATTTCGGCTACCACATATTCTGCAACCACTTATGTTTCTACATAGCCTCGATATTTTTCAGAGTTTGATGGTGCTTAATATTTTGCATTCGGACTCTCTCCTCGGCCAGCAGGTGTTGTGCCGCCAATGGAGAAGGTCGGTTGAATGTCGTTGAAACGATTGTAATAGTCAACGAGTGATTCTTGAAATGACACGACTGGTCCATGCCTCGCCTCACAAGATTGCTTGAACACGTCCGCCAGGCCCGCTACTGGCTCTTCCGCCAACACTGCAATGCTAAGGGGCTCGGCCGATTTCTTTGGTGGTAACACTTTAAAAAACTCTTCTCTAGTTTTCGAAATCAGATCGTCAATCGAAATAATCGACGGCGCATAGATAATCTCCCCGGAAAATACCTTCCTGCCACTAGCGCTGATGAAAGCGACACCGTTGTTGTTTCGCATAGTTCCAAGAAATTTGGATAGATGGCAGTCGCAACTTAACCCCGCAATCGACAGCTTTGCTTTGACAAGCTTGGTTCTCTTCAATCGAACGATGTTAGCGCTGCTGCCTTCTGTTAGGTTGTCGAGAATAAAAGAAGGCAGCGGATCGACATTACTTAGATCTCTAGCAGCTTTTAAATCAGCAAACATCTCGCTTAGCTTACCTTCTTGCATAAGTACGTCAGCTCTTGCCAGAACATATTCAGATACCTTAGGAGCCATTACTATGGCCTGACTGTAGGCATCGCGAGAAACCACAAGCCACCTAGCCTTAAGATCTTTGGCGCGACCTCTGGCAGATACTTCTCGAACCTTGTCTTGGAAGATTCTTCCAAGCATAAAGAAGGCTTTCGAGTCTTGTATCGTCTTGAGATTCTTTGTCGCGCAGCTCAGAAGCACTTTGCCTGAAGCTGGGTCATCAGTCTTCAGAACTGCCGATGCCGCACGCACATAAATTTCGGCTTCTGTGGGCGGGCAATCATCAAATACTTTTTTATACAGCTCTCTGGCTTGTTCTAGCCGATTGCGGCGCAGCTCAATGAGAAAGAGCGAATTGCGTGCATTAGCGAGTTGTTCAGGGGCTGTGGCGGCGCTCATCGCGCTTCTAATCAAACGTTCAGCAAGGTCATTCTGCTTAATTTTCAGGCAAGTCTGTGCGGCTGCATAGTACCAGTCGAAGCCAGCATCCTGCCTGCTGCTCATATCCTCGAGCAGTTTGATACCCTTTGCCTCATCTCCCTTAATTATCCAACAACGTGCTATGCCCAGGTAAGGCAAATAGTTTGCTCTATCTATTCGCCCAGCGCGTTCATAACAAGCTATGGCCGCGTCAGAATCATCCGTTGCCTGTAACATCAGGCCCAAATTGATCAAGACAACTGCATTTTCCGGAGCCAGCCGACAAGCTTCTTTCCCTTCACGAATCGCTTCGTACAAGTTTGCTTGTCGCCACATTGAGCACGACATCGTTTCATGTGCCAGCCAATCGGGTTGCTCACTCGTCAGAGCCTTATTCTGAAGAGATGTGACCTCGGTAGTGGCAAAAGCTCCCGAAAAAGACATCATGATAAATGACAAGTTCAAAAACACCAGCATACAGCAATGCTTCTTAGGACTCATCGTCGATTAACTCTCTTCTTCTCACATATATCGCACATTCAAGCGCTAATTTTAATCGACTGGCTGAGGTAAAAGCTTTTAGTTGTTTGGAGTTTTTGAATTTTGGCAGTCTGTTTGTTCTCTAATGTGGAATGATTATATGTATAAGTTTTTAGCGCTCGAGCAGTTAAATTGCAAGGGTTTGTCCGGAGGTGCAATGTCAATAATTAAGCAACTGTTTATCTGCTTGGTGGCTTCCACAATTACGAGTTCAGGGTCACCGGCTATTGCTTCGGACCAATCAACTTCTTCCAACTCTGATGCTTATGAACATCTCTTGGCCGTTAATCCTATAAGAGCGACTGCCAAGACCTCCAGTCTTTCAGGTTCTGGTTCTTCCGGAGGCTTGTCAAAGGGCGTTAACGCAAGCTCTAGCTCATCAAGTACTGGTACTGGTGCTGGTTCTTCTGGAAGCAGTTCTTCTGGAGGCAGTTCTTCTGGCGGTAAATCTACGAGCTCAGGTCCTGTTATTTCTGGAACTACGATTCCATCAACAGTTACACACTTGATTATTTCGAACAAAACCGGTAGTCCTGTGACCATCGGTGTACAGTGCCAACTTCCGGGGGCACTTGTTCAAGATGGCTGCACTACTAATATTAGTGACATGGCAATAATAGATGTGACCTCAGGTGCAACTCCAACTCCTCAGGCTTTCACCACGTTCAGTACGGGACAGGGCACGTATGCCCTTGCTTCGATGCACCAATATGAGATTGTTAATTTAAAGGCCAACCCGTTTTCAGTGCCCGCAAATCAACAGCAGAACTGCTTGCAGGGTCTAATAGTTAGCTTTGGTCAGTGGAACAACTGCCCAGTCATACCCCCAAACGTCACACCGGCCTTCCCAATACCGTTTGTTGCCGGACCAGCTATACCAAACGGCAGCAACGGAGCCGAGCCCACTCTGAACATCCCCAGTACTATCAACGGTGTTGCTGTCACGGGAACGGGATCGACTGAAGTATGCGACATTACTTGTGTCAATGGAGCCAACTCTATTCTGAAGTTGACGATAACCTCGCCCTCTCAGGCTCCAGCAGGTGGTTCGCAGGCTCTTGCCTGGCTATACGACGCCTCCGGTAGCATCGGTGCCGGACAAAGCTTCAGTACAACTAACTCATGGGTAAATATTGCAGATAAGTGTGACGACAATTGCTACAAGCTTGTAAACGGTGTCCAGACAGACCGTCCCGGAGTTTTCCCCTACGGCTGTACGCAATGCAATATTAATCCAGACCCAAAACCACCCTGTGGACAGTTCTGTGCGGCACAAAATGGCCTGGCTTCCAATACTGGTTGCACATTCAATCGAGCTGCCCAGACAGCTAATCCGGTCACTGCTCGGTTTGGAGGCACTGTAGAGTTTAGCTATCTATCACCGGCAGTTCCAACCCCGGCATGCCAAGGTATGGGACAACCCTAAACCACGAATTAAGGAAGCGGAACCTTGAGAAACGCAGTCCTTCACAAGAGAATTGCGCTGCCTTGGTTTGCAGCCATTCTCCTGATCTTGATGAGCCAGACAGCTGGATTTGCCTCGATCAAGGATATGAGCGAGTATCTTCCTGATGATTACTTAGGAACTGAGTTCAAGTGGTCGATGGTTCTTTACTTACCGGATGTAAAAGATAGCTTGAACTACAAGGGATCAACTCTCTATCCGCTCACAAAAGTAAGCGTAAGGTTCAATGAGTATATAGCGGCTGGCACAGTCGAGACCAAACCCTATGAAGAGTTTTGGTATCACAAAAAAACAATACTAGGCATGCGCCGCCGCAATCAAGTTCGACTGGTGACCGGTAGCAATGGAGCGGTCATACTTTGCCCAAGAAAAGAGGACGAGAGTTCTGACTGCTCGTCGGCCATCACCAATGCCTTAGTGCGAGTGCTGCTCGATGTGCAATTCAGAGGCGCGACAACCAGTCTCGTGGTCGTTCCAGATGCAGACTTTCAAGCTATTGCTGGAGCGCTTGAGAGGTATGGATTTTATAGCGAAGACAAATTGAGCAATAATCTCAACGAGCTAGCACTCAGCCTGCGTCTTCGGGGCTATCCTCTTGGCGCTGAAAAGCTTTTGTATCTCAAGAAGTAAAGATTTCAGGCTAGCGAGATTTCAATCTGGTGGCATTACATAGCTGATAGGAAAGGTCTGTTTTGACTGGAACTTTAGTGGGTCCTTGCCACCAAGGACAAACTGGAGAGCAAATGGTGTTATCTCAACTTGTGTGGTGACAGTGACTGAACCTGTGACCAGTCCGCCGGGATTGACGAGTACGTCGTTTTCTGGATTGCGTCGTAATTTTGGCTGACTGGTAATTTCGATCTCTACAGGCGGAACTAGACGAAAGTGAGATACCAGACCACTATTTCTGCTATTCATTTGAGAAATTAGCAATAGCGCTCGAGACTCGGCCTGAATGGGATTGCCGGAAGCAGATTTTCGCGCAGCGTCGCGACAAACAGAATCATTGAGAGAGACTCCGTAAATTAGAAGACCCAGATCGACAAGTATAATGACAACAAGAAACAACACGACGCTTCCGCAAGTGACTTCGACTAGCGAAGCAGCCGCAACTCTTCGTCTGGAAAGCGATTTTGCACAATTACTAATCGTCATTCTGATTCTGATGAGGCACCACTGCTGACACCAGTCGAAACGGCACTCAGGGTCGCTAGGTTCGATTGTTTCTTGGCCGCATCTGCCATATCAACATCCATGTTGGAAGTAATCTGAAGCGCGTCTGGAATGTCATCAAAGGCCTCGCGCGTGTCGACTCCATTTACAAATATGCTGCCAAATGACTCGAATGCATCGAAATTGGTATTCCGCGGTGGCGCACAGGTCTTTCCTACATAGGCAGGAAGTGAGCAAAATCGGAAGGACAAATCTGAGTCGGGAGCAGGTAGCTTGGCATTGAGATTGCTCTTGTAGAGTTTACTTGGAGCGTCTACATATCCGTTGTGACGATCGAACTCATACAATTCGGGAATCGCATCTAGCGATTCGATATTCGAATCTACATTTTTAATGCGTCCCAAAGCCACTCTAATAACCTTCGGATCACTGGTCCTTATGGAGAGAAATCCGAGACCACCATTTTCGTCTCGCTTGTTCTCATAGCTACGTACAGCTTCTAAAACTTCTCGGCGAATAACCGAGACTTGATTACTTCTTTCTTTATCGACCAGGACGTGACCGGCCCTAGCCTCATCGAGAAGCAAATTCGATAATCTCGTAAAGCCCGACAAGTCTTGACTTGCACAGGCATTGACTGCCTGGCGTGACGTGAAGACTAGTTCTCTGGAAGCTTCTTCTAAACGATTGACCTGACCGACCCTGTCGCCCGGATTGATCTTGCTGGCCAGAGAAAGTGCGAGAGCATCAAGCGCATACTGCGCTCTAGTGCGTTCAAGCAAGACGCGATTAAACATCAGTCCGCCAACTGCAATGACTATTACAAGACCAATGGTGAGGCTGACAAGAAGAGTCATATTCCCACGTGATTGGCGATTACCGGTCATGTTTGTGCCCTGCTAGTGCCATGCTAGTATAAAGCCCATGCCTACTATCTCTAAAGTATATCACCGGCCCGAAAGAAGGCACTTTCATAGCATAAAACGCTATCACAGGCGAACTCAAGCAGGAAGTCAGATCTCAGAGTTCGGAGTCGGGCTTATCATTTTAATTTTTATTTTGATACCAATGCTCGACTTTGTAGTCGTACCAGTTCGCTGGATGATGGCCCAGGAAATAGTCAATAATTACGCAAGAAAGCTGGCTATGTGTGAAACTCTCAGCCAATCATACGCAACCATGGAAGCCGATCCGTCTTTGAAGGTGCTATTGCAAAATATTGGCGGTGTCGACGTAAAATCGATAGACCTGCATGTCAAAATAAGCCGCACCTCAACACTAAAATCTGAGACCGAGTCTTATATCGTCAGCCAGCCCGGTCGCATACCGGCAGCTTGGTTGCCCAGCGCCGACAACCAGTCTCGGTTGTTTTCCCTAGAATTGAGCGTGCAATCTAATATGTATCCCACTGTACTAATGCCTGGATTCATATTGTCTGTTCCTGGAATAACCGCGCCGATACCCATGATAGTTACCGCCTCGCACGAATGGGGCAATCTCGGGCGCAATCCACGCACCGGCAACTACTTCATCAATGAATAAAAGCAACTTGCACCTAATAGTGCAGATACAGCTATGCGACAATAATTCACTTTTTTAAACTCTGACTTCATTCTCTTGGTGGAGGTCAAATAGCTACTCAAGAGTCCAAGATGCATAAATAGTCAAAATTGTTGTTTGTTGGAGTAAGCTGCATGGCCAATAAGAAGAAAATCAAGAAAGAAGACTACCGCATGAGGACTCACCTCATTCACGGTATGTCCCACAGCCAGGCCTGGGACTACAACCATCACATCATTCCACCAATGTCTGCTTCTGCAGCTTATCGACTTGACTCAGTGCATCGTGGTGCCCAAGGGTTTACCCAGTATGCATCAGAGCCAGTAGAAGGCGAGACGCCCATTTATATTTACGACCGGCTAGACGAACCCACGCGCGGGCTTCTCGAAGAAAATCTTGCATACGTAGAAGGCGGAGAAATAGCTGTTTGCTTTGCCACAGGCATGGCTGCAATAAGCGCAGCAATATGCATAGTAGCCAAAGCTGGTGATGAAATTGTGGCGCATCACACTCTGTACGGCTGCACCTACAGCTTGCTTACAAACTGGCTCCCTCGCTTTGGTATCAAAACGAATTTTAGCGACTTGCGTGACCTCCAAAAGTGCGAGCAAAGCATTACCGACAGCACCCGGATTATTTATTTGGAGACTCCTGTCAATCCAACCCTTGACTTGATCGATATCGCTGAGCTAAGAAACCTAGTTGATAAGATCAACGCCGAGCGTCCACTCAACCAGCAAATAGTAATCATAGTCGACAATACATTTGCCACACCTTACTGCCAGCGGCCACTCTCTCTGGGCGCCGATCTGGTTGTACACAGCTTGACCAAAAACATCGGTGGCTTCGGCACCGATATGGGCGGCGTTGTAATCGGTCCTAAGCACTACCACGAGCCGCTTTTCATGTATCGCAAAGACTTCGGCGGTGTTCTCTCGCCCAAGAACGCCTGGCCTATTTTGGTCTACGGACTACCCACACTGGCCGCTCGCACCGTCAATCAACAGAAGAGTGCATTAAAAGTGGCTCAATACCTGGAGCGGCATCCAAAAGTCGCACAGGTAATTTATCCTGGGCTTGAGTCGTTCCCTCAGTTCAAGCTGGCAAAGCGCCAAATGACTAGTTACGATGGTAAATTCGCACCAGGGTCAATGATCTATTTTGTTCTAAAAGGTGATACAAAAGCCTCTAGCAATGCCGCTGAGCGCTGTATCGATTACATAGCAAAAAACGCTTACAGCATTACCCTAGCCGTTAGCCTTGGCCAAATTCGCACCTTGATCGAGGCACCATTTTCTATGACTCATTCAGCCCTGCCCGAAGAAATGAAAATCGCAAAAGGTCTGGCCCCTGGTGGCATCCGTATATCCATAGGACTGGAAGATTGGCATGACATCATCGAAGATCTCAGGGTGGCCCTGGAGCAAAGTTAGGACTTGCAATCAGGCACTTTTATCTCTTGCATGCGTCTTCTATTTGCATGGGTGGCAGGAATTGTTCGTAGCGGCCCAGACTTTTTTGATGGCTCTGCATATATGAATTGATAGCCCGAATCTCTTTCGGAGAAAAATCAGTCATTGAAAATTGAGTTCTTGAATTGGCAAGACTAGCCTCCATGGTATTTAGCCATTTAGTCACGGCTCTTTCATCTTGCTCAACCCTGCCTGAACTGTGCCGTTCGGAACGATTACGTGATGAGGCAGCCAAGCGGCTCAACGCTGAAAAATATCTGCACATAATCCAGTCGTGAATCGAGATATAATTCCCGCCACACCGGAGGGCCAAAACTATGAACAAGAATACTATTTGTCTGTGGTACAACCACGACGAGGCCTTTTCTTTTCAAATTTCTACCGAGGATCAAGAAGAGACAGACCGTTATTGGAATGCAATTGTAGGCAACGGCGGAGCGGAGAGTGCTTGCGGCTGGTGCAAGGATAAATGGGGCCTGTCGTGGCAGATAACTCCACGGGTCTTGATCGAGGCCATGGCCCAAGGCGGTGAAGTGGCGCAGCGCGCCTTCGCAGTCATGATGGAAATGGGTAAAATAGATGTCGCTACGATAGAGGCGGCAGTGCGCGGTTAAAGAGTTATTGAAAGGTGAGTATGTTTGATCCTTATGAGCAGCAAGACCTGAACGACGAGGCCTGCGCGCCACCACACCTGAATAAACGCATCGCCGGAAAGTACCTCATTCAAAAGATGGTCGGCTCTGGCACATCAGCCAGGGTTTATTCAGCAAAAGTCTATCCCGGCGATACCATGGTGGCAATTAAGCTTCTGCGCTCTCACAGCAGCACAGCCATTGGTCAAGAGATGCTGGCGCAAGAAGGGCTAGCACTAATGGACGTCGATCACCCCTGCTTTGTCAAAGTGTTTGATTTTGGCGAAAGCGAAGAGGGCGAGGGGTTTCTTGTAATGGACCTGCTCGAAGGGTGCACACTAAAGAAGATACTGAAAGACTTTCACAGCATCCCCCTCGATAAGGTGCTCGATCTCGGCCTGCAGTTGCTCGACGCCCTGATTCACTTGCACAATGTCGGCATCGTTCATGCTAGCTTCAAACCGTCAGACATTATGGTGCTCGATGGTGAGCGCTTGTCGAAAATGAAGCTTATAGATTTAGACTCGGTCGTTCATCCTCGTGCGCCTCATCTACATTCGCGCACCATGCTTGCCGAGGGAGCCATTGTTCACTACATGAGCCCCGAGCAGGCTGATGGCAACAAGGTCGACAAGCGCTCGGATGTATACAATTTTGGCATAGTGCTTTATGAAATGGTGGCAGGCCGCTTGCCCTTTGATGGCACTGCGGTTATCGAAATCTTTAACAATAAAGCGGCAGATAAGTTAGTGCCTCTTTCTCAAGCGCGGCCTGACCTCACGGGCGGAGAGTTGGAGCGCATTTTGAAGAAGTGTCTGCAGTCAGATCCCGCTAGACGTTACCAAGATCTTGAACACCTGCAGAAAGATGTTCAGCATCTCAGAGACAAAACTCCGATCACAGAAGAGCATCAAGTCGATACACGCTGTTGGAAGACTCTGCCGCGCAGTGCTTATGCCGACAAGCAACCTGACGTACATACTTGGATAGCGGGAATAAAGAGGCTTATTAGTGGAAGGAACGAAGTAAGTTAAAATATCCGAGAACCTGGGAGTAAGAATGCGAAAGTGGTATTTGGCGGTATTTAGTGTGCTTTCTCTTGTCACCTTGAGCTGCACGGGTTGCACCCCACCTAGCAAACCTAATGGATTTATCGACACGAGCGGGCACATCGTTATCGATCTTGACAAGATGGCAGAAAAGCCGATCTCTGTTGGTGATTTTAACGAGGGATTGGCGCCGGTCAAATATAGCGATAAGTGGGGTTGTCTCAACAAAAACGGTGCGCTTGCTTTTACTCTGCCTTGCAATCATATTTCTCCATATAGCGAAGGCCTAGCCGCATATAGTATCGGTTCTGGTGCCAATGAAAAATGGGGTTATATCGACAAGAACGGACTAACTGTTATCAAACCTAGATTTGACGCGGCCAAAACTTTTAGTCAAGGACTTGCTCCTGTAAAGCTAGCAAAGGCAAGCATTGCCAGCAAGAATGGCAAAGATAGCAAAGCTGGTAAAGATTCGGCGAGTTGGGTGTACATCAATAGGAGTGGCAAACAAGTCTTTGCTGAGACCTATGAGGAAGCTCAGCCATTTGTTCAGGGCTTAGCCGTAGTCAAATACGAGGGTCACGCTGGCGCCATCAATGGTAACGGCAATATGGTCATACCAGCAAAATATGATGTTGTCTACAATGCTGATAGCGGGCAAGTTGTAGCAGCTCAAGGAGATGGCTTATCAGGTCAAAACCCAGACCAGACACTCGACTGCCTTGACCAATCCGGCCATCTTTCTCTTACCAAACAGATTCACGGTATTACCTTAAAGAACCTCAAACCACCACTCTGGGTAAAGAGTAATAGTGATACTAATAATGGTGCTGACAATTTGATCAGACCGCTCAGTCCTTTTGCTTCACCGGGGTTTTGCGAATCAAAATCAATCAGTCAGGTAAAGGATAAATTTAGTATAGACCAGCAGTTTTCAGCCAGGGCATTTCAAGGGTCTTACGACTATATTTTCCCTGTATCTGAAAACTACTTTGTCGCTTACTCAGACGCCAATAGTGGCAAGATGGACTACCGAGGTGGCAAGCCAGAAGAAGGCGACGGTATCTGGAACAACACTGCCTTTAGATTTTATGATGCAGCCCCTTTCCACAGCGGCATGGGTCTTGTCCAAGAGACCAAAGGTGGCCCATATGGCTACATCAACAAGAGTGGTCAGTACGCTTTTAAAACTACATTTGAACACGCTCGCTCTTTTAGCGATGGGCTCGCTCTTGTCGGTTTGAGCGCAGAGAGCAAGACTGAGAACTAAATAGTCACAACCTAGTTACAAGATTGCTCTAAATTCTACTGATAACCGCACAAGAGGTACAGGTTGATGCCAGATTTAGTAAGTAATTATCAGGTTTCTGATAGCACCAAAAACCTTCCTGATTTGGGGCGAGAGCATTCTAATTTAGCGGCCCTGCAACTCTTAGCAGATTCGACAAGACCAAACTTAGTAATGAACCAAGCCACTAAAGATAACAGAATTGAATCACTGTCTGGCTCTAATAGAGAGATTATCTTCTCAGACCCATTTAATACATCAGAACATACTGCGCGCGAAACTCTGTTTCAACTTGCCAAAGCACCTTATGAAAATTATGGGGGAAAAGGACCGCGATATGTCGAACCAGTCCCAATGACGAAAAGCCAACGGTTGGCTGCGGAAGAACAAGAAAGGTGGGAAGAAAGAGAACTAGAAATAGAGCTAGAGAGAGAGAGGATATTGGAAGTACAATTTGAAAAACAGAAAGAGAGAGAGAGGAGAGAACGTCTTCAAATTGAATCTAGACAATAAGGCATGATAGAAAACAATACGGGCTTCCAAAAGAATCTAAGAGTTAAATTGCAACGCTCTCTCTCAATGTCCAAAGCCGATACTGTAACAGACGATTACTTGCCCAAAACAGGCAACCTGGCCCGGTGATACAATCGCTATAAGCGCCTTAGCGTAGAAATCACAGGTCTATTGAAATTTAGCCACGTTGGTGACGTTGATGAATCAGGAAGATAGGCAGCAGGAAGATAGGCAGCAGGCAGATTCGCAGGAAGCTGATCATCAAGACATGGGCTTCGAGGAACAACTAGTTCAAGGGCTAGTCATTTCTGGACAAATTACCGACTCAGGCTATAAGAAGATTCTGCAGCGCTTGAAAGAAAATGCGTCTCTTAGCGATGCCTTGAAGGAACATGATGAAATAGGGCCGGAATTGCTGAGCACTTACAATGACTGCAAAGCATTGGTAGATCAAGGAAAAATCTCAATTTCACAACTTATTGTGGCAATGTATGACTATCAGACTGCCAACATTCCCATCAAAGAGTCACTCTGGATACGCGGCTGGTTAAATCAGTAAGGAATAACCTGACGTTCATACTTGCCTCAGTAATCGGAAGGCGGCATTCCATCACCGCTCGGGGAATTACAACTACGCAGCTACCGCCGTCTTGCGGAGGTTTAACATCTACCTCATGCTCATTGGGAAAACCTGGAACTGGAACTTGCCTTACAACAAACTGGCATCCTGGGCCGGACACCGTCGGTGGTCGGTTCTCTTCTGCTGCCATTTTGACATCAGAGCGAGGCTGGTTGCCACCGAAATCAATTGCCACATTCCCAAATTCACCGGGAACAGCCGGACTCGTCATTGCAGTCCGCGCTGCATTGAAATCAGATAAAGAACTATTGGAAAGTAGGTTTTCATCAAGTGGTGGTTTGTGAATCAGTAGGAATTAAACGGTCAATTTCGGCTGGGTGAAATGCCAAATTGTCGTAAAATTTGGTCCCAACATTTATTTGACCCAGGTTCACTAGCCCGGTGCCTACATAGCTGAGATTAAACGCGGAGAAAATAATTGCTGAGCGACAGCCTCTAGCGAATTAGCGCGCCTTCAGTTCTTCCAGATGCTCTTTGGCTTTTAGTGCGCGAGAATCGGAGGGCGAGCACAGCTGCAGGAAGAGATTTAATTGGGCAATGGCACCTTCGCGATCGCCGTTTTTTTCCATTGATCTGCTCAATAACCAGATGACGTCGAGGTCGTTGGGACTAAGCTTGGCCGCCTCTTTGTAGGCGTCAACAGCGGGACCAACGTAACCCTGAACCATCAACAATGAACCTAATAATGTCTGAGCCGACGCCGATTTAGGATCAAGATGCACTGCTTCCTTTGCTTGCGCCACAGCATGACCGACATCACCGCTCTTCATGAGCGCGTAACTAAGCCGCTCTCGCGAATCAGCTCGGGAAGGATACAAATCGACGGCTTCTTCTAAGTAACGAACAGCGGCATCGGCCTTGCCGACTGCCAGTGATTGATTGGAAAGCGCGATCAGCACTGACATGTCTTTCGGATTTATCCTGTATGCCATGTTCAGTTCTTCTAAACTGCTGTCCTTCTCGCCAAGCTTGTCCAAAATGCGGGCGTAATTAAGATGGAATAGCCCATCGCTTGAATTGATAGCAATTGCTCTTTTGTACATGTCAGCGGCAGATTTCCAATCGTCTTTCAAGGTGAAGGCAGCGCCACAATCCGCCAGCGCATCGGCGTATTTAGGATCAGCTGCGATGGCTAACTTGTACTGATCTAATGCCTCATCAGTTTTTCCTTCGGCGATAAGTTTACTCGCCTTTAGATAGGCTCCCTCAGCTGAGAGAAAAGAATTCAAAGATGCAGGAAGATTGGCCACTCGCTCTACTGGTGGTGCCCCAAGAACAAGTTCAGCCCCTTTCCATACAGATTTCATCACTGGAACTTGCTTCTTATTTAGACCAGTTGCGGCCGTCTCTGATTCGGTCTTTTGCTTGGCGATTGCAAAAGCTTTATTGAGAGAAATCATCCCATCTTCCTGGCGAAGGGCGCTGGTAAGATTCTTCGAAAAGGCAGTGCTCCAAGTAATTTGGTTGGGCTGGCTAGATGACAGAATAATATAGCCGTTGCCCAAAAGAAGTTTGGTGGGATCGAGATTATAAGTTGGTGGCCCCTTTATGAGAGTTTTGGAACCAGCTTCTAATTCAGCGGCACCGCTGTATGCCGCTTGCAAGACCAATAAAATGCGATCAGAATGAACATTCTGTTTTAACGTACTCATCAATGTTTGCATCGAGATACAAGTGCCGTAGATATTGTCGAGGGCGCAATCATACGTGCACAAATAGGTATTGCCATCAGTGGTTGGAAAACCACTAGTGGCAATATAGACAACGACGAGATCGTCTGGACCAACAGCATTACCGAGGAAGCTTGGACCAAGCGCTGTCATTATGCTTTGTCTCGGTGCATCAGCGTCAATCAGCAACTTGACGTGATTGCGATCGAATCGACCACCCTGTGGATCAACTAAATACTGATGGAACTCCTTGGCAGATTGCGCCATGCCCGTCGCCGCAGTAGATGCCAGTCTGCCTTCCTTGAACTTGGACGCGCCAATCACGACCGCCCATTTTTGTTTGATCGGTCTGTTTGTGCCGCGCGCATTTGGATTCAAATCTTGAATCTTAGTAAATTCAATTCCTGGCACCGTTTTTGCTGGCGCACTGTTCACGTCCTGAGAGCCGGCTGTCTGAGAGTTGGCTGTCTGAGACCAGGCGGCCTGAGACCAGGCAGAAAGATTCGTCGTAGAAATCACAAGCACAATTGGCAATAGCCACTCAAGACGCAGCATCAACTTAACCTCAACGATTACCTTCATGCAAGAGCGATATGCTTGCTGATACCATTCCACCCGGTGAAGCCATCAGGCGGACCAAACTGCTGTCGCTGGAATTGGTAAGCTGGGCAAGTGCTGAAAAATCATCAGGAATCATCACTGGCCTTGGATCATCCCAAGATAGCTTCATGCGCGTAGGACAAAGATCTTTTGAGCCCGTCTCATCGGCAGAGACAAAGGCAGTCATAGTACGGTTTTTAAGCGACTCTGGCGTGACATCAACTTTTTCACTGGCAAACACAAGTCCTAGTTGCTCAGTACCTGGATGTTGGTCAAATTCCATCCATCCAGTTGCCGGAATGGGGTAATCTTTTCCACGAGATAGAAAATTTTGAGTACCGTATTGGCTGTTCGGAAAGAGAACATCGCTCTTGCCGGTTGTACCTGCTTTCATGACAAGATAGGCATAACCATCGCTTTGCGGAATCAAATGGAAGCGAATCTTATCGCCTGTTTTGAATTGCATTTTGTTGTTGCAGCGGAAGACTTTACCGTTTCTGTCAAGTTCAATCCAAAAGTTGATTTGCGGAGACTGCGACGCTAGTCGATGCTTAAATTCAGTCGGTTGTGGCAGAGGCGGCAGTGTCGCGACTTTCTCGACAGGAGCAGTAGCAGCAGGAGTAGTGCTGGTTGTTCCATTCGGAGAAGAACTTGCGCTCGCAATTTCGCTGCCCGAGTACTCTTTCATAGATGCCACCACAGGCAGTTTAGCCATAGAAATAGCGACAGTTGGATCTAAAGGAGATACATTTTTGTCGATCCACGTCGTCACGAAACCAACGTCATCAGGTCTGAACTGATTTTCTTCAAATAGCAGATGCTCTGAGTTCTTACTCAAAACCAATTGACGATTTGGCGTGGCAAGGCGCTCGAAGAGCCTCCAAGTTCCCTCAGGACGAATCAATTTATCGTCCGTACCTTGCAAAAACAGAACTGGCGTATCCTTTATAAATTTGGCAACTTCTAGATTACCCTTCATAAAGAAGTCGAATTGCACAAAGTCTTTTGCCGAAAAGTAGGTTCGCATCAGCGGGTCGTTTTTCCACTCACTGCGCAGCTCTTCATTAGCTGAAATTTTCTGCACGGCAGCGAAGGCGGCACCATCCATCGGCTTACTATAGTCACCGGTGAGAGTGTTCAAGATGGAAGTCTTGGTGACCTTTTTTTCGCTGTCACTCATAGAAAAACGATCACGCGCAGGCACCGCACAAATGAGCCCTGAAATCAGTTCGGGATAGAGGGCTGCAGCTCGTAGCGCAATGGCACCGCCCAGCGACTCTCCTAATAAGATCACCGGCATACCAGGGTGATTCTTATGAATTTGTTGGAGCGTCGCTTTGATATCGACCAGATCGCCGTCAAAATCCATTCCTTCGCGATTATTGTAGTCTTTTAGTTCGCCGAAGCCGCGCAAATCTGTAGCGTAAGTGGCAATGCCATTCTTGGCCATCTCCTTGCCAAAGGCAGCATAACAACCTTTGTGCAAGCTGAATCCATGAATACAGAGCAAAGCGACCCGTGGCTTGACATCACCCGGTAGCAGCCAAGAAAGGCACGGGGCAGTTTTTGCAGCCTTTGTCGGGATGCGTAGCTGCTTGGAGCCGACTTCTGAATCATCTATTGGAGGGCTTGGCGCGCTGCCTTCTGCGAGGGCTTTCGATTCAGCAGCAATGGCGCTAAAACTAAAATTGAAGCTGACGCCCAAAAAAGCCCCGAGTGCCAAACTTAAAATGCCTTTGCGGACCAATATCACTCACGGCCTCCACTGTCATAGTCAACCGTTTGCCCTTAGATCGTAAATAGCCAATAAAAATTGAGTTTCCGTTACTGAGAAATGTGGGGGCAGCGTGGGGGCGCCATTTTGCTATTCCCTGAAAAGTTCACCCTCGGAGCGACTCGAACGCCCGACACCCTCCTTAGGACGGAGGTGTTCTATCCAACTGAACTACGAGGGCATTTTTAAAGCATAACAGTTTCGGCCATTAGACTCAAATCATATACATGAACGATATGAGCTTGAGATCCGAATGGTAATCAATAGGCACAATCAGAACTTGACATTAGCATCACTTCATTGCTTCCTCAGAGTTTTACAGTCGTCATTAACATGCTCCAGCCAAGCCCTTTCAGGAAAACACCCGAAATAGAAATCAACTTCTCGGCTGCAATACTGGAAAAACCACCGCTTCAGGAAGTTTTGTTTACATGACATTCAAAGCAAAAGTCTTGGGTTCCCAAGAAGTCAAAAGAGTCCTTAGCGCCCTAAAAAATCCCCGAGACAAAACACTCTTTCTAACCGGCCTCTACACAGGTCTAAGAATTTCTGAGCTGATCTCAATTCAACAAAACCAAATATTCACCACCAGCGGTGGCGCCAGAAATATACTAAAACTAATTCGCCTCAAAAAGGAAAACACCGTCTACAGCAACATCTGACCGGTAAAGAGCAACGGAAGTCGCTTGAAGGAGACCTTTCGATCAGTTGTTCTCATGATGGCATTCGTTGCGAAGCTATGGTGATCAATCTTTGTCAGTTATAGAAAAATTGGAGTGTTATTGTTCATAGCGCTATCGAACTTGGAATGCTTGAAAAAGAGGCGAGAAGCGCATGATCGGCATCTCGTTTTTTTGTCACTACCTGGTGACGGTGCCACCAAGGTCCGTGATGTTTTGATTCAAACCTTCAAGCTTTGCTAATTGATCATGGCTGTGATCGGTCAACCAATTGACTATAGCGCTCACCGAAGCTGCGCGCAAATACATAGTTTCTAACTGCAGGTGTCCATAATTTCCACGCCAGGCCAAAGTCTGATCGTCAGAAGGCATAGCGTTCATCAGCTTGGTCACGTGCTCCGGTGAAACACAGCCATCTGCGCTACCCTGCAAGATAAGCACTGCTAGTTTAGGCGAAGTCGATTTACCGAAGTTATCGGTTTTTGCACAAAATGCATCGGTTGAAAGAAGCGCCTTTAATGTCAGTTCTTTGCGAGTCAATGGGTCTTCAGTCATTTCTTTTTGCACTTCTACGCGCGACGAGCAGAGATTGGCAAAAAATAATTTCAGGCTTAATTCATGAGACGGCTTAACAACAGCTTTAATGCCTTGTCTTATTTGTCCGCGTCCGGCATACATATCTTTGTTCAAAGCAGTTGCTGGAGCCGATAGAACAGTGCCCATGACCAGCTCAGGATGCTCGGCTGCCAGGCGCACACAGAAGGTGCAGCCGAGGCTCTCACCCAGTGCGATGACGCGGGTTTCTGGATATTTAGCTTTGACCAGTTTCGCCAGCTCTACGATTTCTTCGTAGCTCTTCTCGTGATTGACTTTGGTTCGGTCATCATCAGCAGTACTGAATTGTTTTTTTGGGTCGAAATGGCAGCGGCCAAATCCTCGCATGTCTATGGCGATGAAACCCATGCCATTGACTGCCAGGCTGCGAGCCAGCACACGAAAACGCCTGCCATGAAGAGTTAGGCCATGAATGCCAATGAAGATTGCCTTGGGCGGTGTGCCCACCGGCATCCATTGATAGGTTGGAATGTTTAGAGCTTTTGTATATTCGCCGTCTTCAGTGTATGCATATTTGGCGGCAAGCTCGGGTTTGATGATTTCGACATAACTTGCAGGCATGGTGCTTTCAGCGGCCAGAGCGGCTCCTGGAGTCACGATGGATACAATGGTCGATAATAGGGCGGGGGCAAATCCTAACCAAAAACCTTTTCTACTTTGCATAACTTCCTGCTTTGACAATCGCGATTTTGTATTTTAGTCGATCTCACTTTGCTTTAGGTGGTGGGATCATAATGGTTTGCTTCGAATTTGAATGTATCAACTTTTTCCTCGTGGAAATAGAAACGCAGGCGCGTATTACGAGGTATGCCTATCCAAGTGGTTTCGAGTACGATGGTTGGCTATCTCATTAACTTGGGAAGCACTTGAGACTGTAGTAGGCGGACTTGAAAATGGCAAGGCCGTTGCATTTGCGTCAGGCATGGCAGCAATTGCAGCAGTCTTTGATCAGCTGCAGACGGGGTCGGTTGTAGCCTTGCCGGATGACTGTTGTCAAGGAGCGGCCGGTCTGGTTGCTTCCGGTGCTGAAAAAGGGCGGTGGACGGTAGATCGAGTTCCGGTTGAAGACACCGATGCCTGGATAAAAGCATGCCGCACAGCCGATTTGATTTGGCTTGAATCACCTTCAAACCCCCTGTTGTGTGTTGCACATCTTCAAATCATTTGTGCAGCTGAAGGTAAGCCCGATGCAATTTTGGCAGTGGATAATACCTTTGCAACGCCCCTAAATCAGCAGCCGCTCAAATTTGGAGCAACCGTTTCTTTGCAATCGGCGACCAAACAACGCTTTAGTGCTTGCTGAGCGCCTCGAGAAGCACAAGTTTATCTCTTGTGTGCACTATCCTGGATTACCGTCGCACGCGACGCATGAAATAGCAAAGAGAGTGCTGAAGGGCTTCGGCACGATCATTTCATTTGATCTTGATGGTGATGCCCAGTTTGCAGATAGGGTTTGTCAAAATACTCAGTTGATTAGTCACGCCACCAGTTTTGGTGCCGTAGAATCGACGATGAAGCGGAGAGCGGCCATTCCAGGGCAAGAGCACTTGCCGCGTTCTCTTTTGCGTTTGAGTGTAGGTATCGAGAATGCAGAGGATCTTTGGAATGATCTGGATGCCGCGATAATGGCGGCGAAGAACGGTTGAGCATCTGATTTTTCGGTTATCTTGCATACCGTTTTCTCTGAAACATCCATCCTATAGGCGTCTTAGAAGAAGTGGAAAGCACGAAGTGCTTTTTGGGGAACCCATAAAGGACCGAAATCGGCAAAACCGACTAAAATGCTCTATGGCATTTCAGCAACGAAATTATCGAAAACTGACGAAGTGTTCAGGGGCGAGGTTTGTCTTTACACTGACTCTAAATTATACTGAAACAGTGTCTCAAAACAATTGACAGGTTCCTCTAGCCTATCGTTCGAATTTCGGCTTTTACAACTACTTAGAACTTTTAGCCCCAAGTACAAACAAGCCGCCAATAACCACCGCCACTACAGCCTCTTGCACGAGCAGGCGCCCGTAATCGATGGAATCGGCAGTAGTCGACTTCAGCTTGACATTTATGTCAAGGCCAAGCAAATTGGCATGGGCAATATTTTGCACTTCAGGAGGCTTCCACAAGAAGCTATAGCCCATAGCTGAGGCTTTACCATCGGCATCAACAGACTGCCATGGCGGATAGATAACCATGCCGACCATT
This sequence comes from bacterium, assembly GCA_018062085.1. Classification (GTDB taxonomy): domain Bacteria; phylum Cyanobacteriota; class Vampirovibrionia; order Obscuribacterales; family Obscuribacteraceae. The sequence continues at coordinate 216,247 of JAGOSY010000004.1, forward strand.
ACCATCAAACCGATTAAGACTGCTATTTTTTGCATATTCATCTCTCTAGTATCGCTTATTTTTGACCAGTTGTGAGAAATCTAAAAAGCCATCTCGCAGGTTTGGCTAGGGAAATCATGGCAAGCACTAGTGTTATCAATATCGCCAAAGCCGCTAAATAGAAGCCGAAACGCAGGCTATCGGGGCGGAAGTCAAACTCAACCAGATGTGAGCCCTTAGTGACATAAACAGAGCGCATAAAGCCGTTGGCCCGATAAATAGTAGCTGGCACAGAATCAACTTTTGCCTTCCAGCCAGGATAGAAGCGGTCGTTTAGCACCACTAGACTATCTTTGTCGCACTGCACCGAGAGAGCGACGTGCTCATTTTGATCTTGCAAGAAAGTGACTTTGTTGGCTGAGGCCTGACCAGGTTCGCTTTCCGACGAATTAGTGGACGGCAAGTTCTGCTCACCAGGCGCGATACCACTGACTTTGCGCACTTCTATGTCGCCAGCCGTATCACCGTTAGCTCCATCGAAATTGGCAAACCAATCACTGGCCGGTGGCAACTTCTGGTCTTCTTCGATATAGACACCAGCACCTGGCAATGACGGCCCTTTGAGGAAACTACCTAATATCTGCTCTTGAGTGCGCTTTACCCAAGAGCTAGCGACAAATGCTCGGGGCAAAGTCTCAAGCACTTCGTACAGTCGCAAATTATAATCTGGCTCTTCATCAAGCAATTTAAACCAACGCTTGCTTAAGAGACGCGTGGGGCCTTTCTTGCCAGAACCGATTATAGAACTAGCGACATAACGAGTAGAAGTAATCTTACAGAAACGTGCCAACTCATCGTCGCTAGCACTTTTTTTATCAATAGACGAGCGGTGCAAAAACTTGAGAAAAGTTGCACGATAATCTTTTGTTTCGGCTGACTCATAGCCAAAAGTAACCGGCTGATGCCAATCGATACAAATATTGGGCAAAAGCATTTCGCGGCAATACTGCATGTATGCTTCGCCGTTAATGCACTCTCTTTGTAATCCGGCTTGATAGAGACGGGGCATCTTCAAGGGGTCGAAATATACTGTCAATAGCCGCGGTGGAAGAATCGTAGACTGACTACTGGTAGAAGCTTGGTTTCGGGTTTGTACATTAGCCTCAGAATCAGGTTCAGCTTCTCGCAAAAGCTTTAACTTCTTCAGCAGCACGCCTTCATAGTCAAAATAGCCTGGCAATGCGGTCTTCTGTCTGCACTGAAAAGCTGGCACAATCAAACTGCCAATTAAGGCCGCCACCACTATTAGTGCCATAGCCTGTCTGTCAACAATTTTCAGTTTGTTTGAGAGGGCAATAAATAGCGAAAAAATCAATCCAATCAATGAGGTAAAAATCATTGGATGGCCAAGGGCCTGATAAAAAGCCGAGCTAAAGCGCGGTAGTAAACTGTGCACCCAGTCTGGTGCGAAGTTAAATGTGGTAGCGATGGCCGTAGCCAAACTCCAGAATGAGAGACTAAGAATGATCGCTACTTTGTTACGCTGGCCTTCCTCTAATGAATGCAAACCGCGCCCAGCCAATATGGCCAAGAATAAAATGACAAAGATCAAAAGTTTGACCGGGTAGCGCAGAATAGAAAGAAACGGCAGGGCTTTAAGTAAAAGAGCTGATACTGGGCCATACTTGCCCAAAGACAAAAGCACCGCCACCAGTGCCGCCCCCAAAGCATAAAAGCGATATTTGAAAGTCTTATCAGCTAGGCCAAAGAATACCAGAGTAACTACAATCGGGCCAATATAAGCTGAGGGAAGAAATGGAAAGTAACCGTCTCTACTGGCTACTGCACCACCAAATAGGGTGCGTGGTTGTTGTAAATCACCCAGGGGTTGGCTAAAGGCTAAGCAGAGATAGTCATACCAATTGCAGCTCCAGTTGAAGACCTGATTGAGATCTAAACCACTTGCTCGGGGCGACAGTTTGCTCCATTCATAAACAGGCAAGAGCATGGCCATACTCATTAAAATTCCTAGGCCTATAGCTAGACTTTGCCAGAATGCTATTTTTATACGTCCACCAACTGTAAATTCCTCGCCAGGCAACTCAAATAGCTTCAGCACCATTAGCAGTATCAAGAAAGCAAACATGACAAAAAAGGGAACATAGATTTCCGGGCGCCCAGCCATAAGCATCCAGTGCACAGCAAAAATAGACAAAACCACATAGGCTAGCCAATTGTGTCTCTGCGCCACTGAAGCTAGGCTGTACAGTGCTAGTACCCCCCAAGCAAAGGTGGCAGGCAAAGTGTAGTTAGCTGGTAGTGAAAAGAAATAGCCACTCAGAGCAATGGTGAGGCCCACAAATGCTGAGCTAGCAACGCTGAAGCGCAGCATACGTGAGAATAAATAAGAGCCGGCAAAGGCTACCAGTTGATGAAAAAATTGAATCAGGGCCAGCGCCGTACTATAAGAAAAGGCGACGAACAAAAAATTGGGAAAGTAAAACATACCCGGAGATGGGTTGGCTAATTGTGGTGAGCCGCAATATATGTAGGGGTTCCACAAAGGCGGTCTCTGCGCCATCCAGCCTTCTCTAATTAGCCTAGCGAATGGTTCAAAGAAATAGGTGTGGTCAGAGACGAAGTATTCACGCCCTTCCACCAACAGCGGAAAATAATATGCTGTGAGCGCCAAAAGAAGCGCCAGAAAGCAGACCAACAACGAGACTATCTCACCCTTGCGCTCAGTCCAAAACACCTTAATTGGCAACACAGAACTCAGAACGCACGCAAACTTATTGGAAGAGTGGTGCGCTGTAGTCTGGACGGCTGGCAATCGGAACCGAATTAGCCTTAGGCAGAACCGATATCGGTGCTCCGGCTTCAGTACGAAGAGCCATAGTGCCAACAGCCATACGAGAAACGTTCATCAATGAATTGACTGAAATCGTACCGGCTGCAGCGACCAATACAGTACAGATAAGCAAAGCCAAAGCTGGAGCTTCTTGAGGGCTGCCTACCCATGGTCTTGGAGCCTGAGGGCCAGGCAGTGCTGCTACTTTTTCAGATGGCTCAGGAACAATCATGAGAATTACTACGCGGGTGTAGTAATAGATGGCAGGCACAGAAGTGATTAGAGCGGCACTAACAAGAACCCAACCTAGGGGCAAGCCCATGAATTGAGTTTGAATATTGGCGCCAGCAGTAAAGATAAAGACTTTGGCGAAGAAGCCAGCTGGTGGAATGGGCAGACCAGCCAAGTTGAGTAAGCAAAGACCCATGGCCAATGCTGTCAGGGGGCGCTTGCGAATCAAACCAGCGTAATCTTCAATGCGATCAGAGCCAGTTTCATTGCTTATGAGAACGGCACCGGCGAAAGCACCAAGGTTCATCAAACCATAAACCATGACATAGAACACTAGAGCAGACAAACCAGATTCTGAAGCAGCAATCAGGCCAATCAAAATATAGCCAACGTGAGCAATAGATGAATAGGCCAACATTCTCTTCAATGAATTCTGGGCCAGGGCAATCAAGTTACCGGCAACCATCGAGAAGATGGCCAGGGCGCCTAGAATAACCATCCATTGGGCTTGTGATTGGGCAAAGACAATCAACAAAAGCCGCATGGCAACAACAAAACCGCCAGCTTTCGAACCAATTGAAAGAAAAGCAGTGACCGGGGTTGGGGCGCCTTCATAAACGTCTGGAGTCCACATGTGGAAAGGAACCACAGACAACTTAAAGCAAATTGCACTGATTACCAAAGCCAGAAGCAACAGCATAAAGAAGGAAGGGGCAGCCAGAGAACTCATAGAAAGGGCGTCGCGGATAGCAGTGAAGGAGGTAGCTCCAGTCAGTCCATAAAGGAAAGATAGACCGTAAAGCAAGGTAGCGGTGGTGGCAGCAGTTGAGAGTAGGTACTTGAGAGTAGCTTCACCGCTTCTGACATCTTTCTTGGTGAAGCTGGTCAAGAGCACACAGCAAACGCTCAGTGTTTCCAGGGCGACGAAAAGCATGATCAAATCGGTGGAGCCAGCCAAGAACAGATTCGACAAAATTGCTGTCATCAAAATTGCATAGTACTCGCCTCGGTTGCGGCCGAAGAGATGGTCGTAACCCATACTTATTAAGACAACTATGACGCCAACAACAATCGCGATCAGAGAGAAGACTGAATAAAGCGGGTCAATAGTAAAGAGCCCGTTGCAAAGAACTTCGGTTAGACCCAACTGAGTGGTGAGCACATAACCTGACATGGCCAGTGAGATCAGACAAACGATGGGCGTTAGACCTTTTGCTTTCGGAGCAAACAAGTTCCACAGAGCCGCAAATAGAACGCCGACCACCAGTATGAGCTGTGGAGCCAGCAACGTTAACATCCGCGTGTAATCTTGATAATCGCCCATTTGAATTAAAAGTCCCCAAGTTCGCGTTTAATTTTTTGTCTTCACCGACGCTCTTAATTCTACATAGCTAATAGGGAAGAATCGTAAGGATTACCCAATCTGTAAGTAAGCTTTGCTTTAGTTTGGCAATATCCCCTATTGACAGCCCTGTGGGGTAAGATTGTGATATACCTACTAAAACGGCGTCCTAGAGATACAAAAGTAAAAAAATGGCAATAGGCACAAGGCTGACCCTTAACTCCAGTGGCTTGCTGGAATTAGACGACAACAGAAGACCGGCTCTTCTAATTATGGAAGACGGCACCACCTTTGAAGGTAAAGCGTTTGGAGCAGACACCACAGCAGTGGGTGAACTGGTTTTTAATACTTCGCTGATGGGATACCAAGAGGTTTTGACCGACCCCAGTTATGCCGGTCAGGTAATTACACTAACTTATCCAGAAATCGGCAATTACGGCGTCTGCGATGAAGATATTGAGTCACGTTCTATTTTTGCTCGTGCACTAGTAGTGCGCCATCTCTCACGAAAACACAGCAACCACCGCGCCAGTGGCACATTAGATGGATTCTTGAAGAAGTTCAATATACCCGGCATATCTGAAGTAGATACCAGAGCAATCACTCGCAGATTGCGAGATCAAGGCGCTATGCGATGCGCTGTATCAACTGAAGATGATGTACTGACTGAGGGCGGACGCGAGAAAGTTCTCGCTGCACTAGAGAGCGCCCCGCAAATGGCGGGCCAAGACCTCACTAACGAAGTTACAACCAAAGAAATATATACAATCGGAGAAGGCCAGACTAAAATTGCTGTTCTCGATTTTGGTATCAAGCAAAATATTTTGCGCGAGCTTATTTCCCGCGGCATCACAGCAACTGTTTATCCAGCTAGAGCCAAAGCAGCAGATATTCTTGCCACTTCCCCTGATGGCATCTTCTTGTCAAATGGCCCCGGAGACCCCGCTGCCTGCGAAGACATAATTGCTGAAATGAAAACACTGATAGGCTCGCGCATACCTATTTTCGGTATTTGCTTGGGCCATCAACTTCTATCTATTGCACTTGGTGGCAGTACTTATAAGCTTAAATTTGGTCACCGTGGTGGCAACCATCCTGTCAAAGATTTAACCACCGGAAAAATCGAAGTAACTTGTCAGAATCATGGTTTTGCTGTGGATGAAAAATCAATGCCAGCTAACCTTGAACTAACTCACATCAACCTAAACGACAATTCAGTCGAAGGCTTCCGCCACAAAGAATTGCCAATTTTTGCCGTTCAATACCACCCAGAAGCCCATCCAGGACCGCACGACTCTAATTATCTATTTGACCGTTTCTTGTCTTTAATCGAGTCACATCACAAAGTAACTAAGTAAGCAAGCAAGTGAAAGCAGGCGACATTTGTATAAAGTAGCAATCTTTGATTTCGACGGTACCCTGGTAGATTCCACTCCCGGCATCGTCGATGTGATGAAAGTGGTTGTGGACGAATATGGCTTTGCACCGGAGATTTTGGATGAATGGGCGCTCTTGGTAGGCGTGCCCTTGCCTAAGCAAATGGAAATCATCATGCCTGAGAAATCTGCCGATTTTCATTTAGAAGTAGCAAACCGCTATCGCGCCATATACGACACCATGGCCATTGAAATATGCCCGCCTTTTCCTCATATGTTCACTATGCTACAGAGCCTCAAAGAAGCTGGGGTAGTAATCACCATTGCCTCTTCTAAGCGTCGTAACTTAGTTGAGATAGTTCTCGACCACCACAACGTTGCTCACTATTTCAAAATGGTTGTCGGTGCAGCCGATGTAGAGAATCACAAACCGCACCCTGAGTCGGTTCATATGACCTTAGAACAGCTTTCTATACCCCTCGATCATGCTGTGGTGATTGGTGACAGTATTTTCGACCTAGACATGGCTAAGAATGCTGGAGTAGACGCCATTGGCGTTACCACTGGCTTACACAGCAAAGAGATGCTGGCCAAGTCTGAACCTACTCATATAGTTGATGGCCTGCACGAAGTCTTGCCCATTATTCTCAAGGGGCGCAACGGCAATAAACCCGGTTAGCCCCTCTGACAATTATGCAGAAAACTTCATCTAACTGGCGGTACCAGTTGGCAACCTGTCGTCGTCTGTTATTATTAGTCGGCTCAAGAGGTAGAAGGCCATTTTTTCGAGCATTTATTCATATTTTCCCAGCCCTGTGGTCAAAAGACACGGCTATCCAGTTATTGCGGCATGCGCCCTGTTGCTTTGTGCTAGCACGGAGGTCATGGCTGCGCCGGAAACTCCGGATCCCAAAACCAACACGGCCGATCCAGCTTTGAACAGTCAGTGGCTAATCAAACCAGGCCAATCTATTTCAGTCAGCATGGCCACAGAAGACATAGTTTGCACAAACGATTTGGCCCTAGCCAAAAAGCAGCGCGAGGCCTATCCCGATAGCCCTGAAGCCAGTTTTATCTATGCTGTGGCCTTGAGCCGCACCAGTCAGGTCGAAACCGCCTTGCAAGAAGTTAGAAGGGCGCGCAAACTAGCCGAAAAAGATGGCGGTCCGGCCTATTTCGACCAAATGATTGGCAGTTACGAAAAGATGCTTACTTACTATCCAGAAGATAACCAAGTGAGATATCACCTGGCATGGGCTTATTACATGAAGGCATATCTATTAGCTAAGTATTCGGGTCAAGCGGCGGGCCAAAATCCAAAGTATGCTGAATGGATTGCCCAGGCGAAAAAGCCAGCAGATCCAAGCCCAGCAAGTACCACAGTAGCAAGTACAACAGTGGCAAGTACCACAGACGCTGCCAAGCCCGAATCAACCGAGAAAGTTCCAGTTCAAGCAGTAGCCTCTCCCAGCCAAACACTCGGCAACCTAACTCAAATTCGCAAAGACATGTCACAAGTTTCACCAGATGCGGTGCCACAAGTTAAGCGTTATTACGAACTGGCTCTGACCAAGCTAGACGATCTTTTGGCCCGTCAACCTGATGACGTCTGGGCTCGCGTCTATCGGGCACACCTCCAAGCTGAGTCATCAGGCAATATAGATCAGGCTATTGTCGAGTGGCAGAAAGTAAAAGAGGCTTCACCATCGAATCCCGCCGCCTATTTCTTCCTCGGCGAGGGTTATCTTAAGAAGGGCAATCTCAAAGAGAGCCTGACAAACGTTTCAAAAGCAATTGCCCTGAGGGCAATAGGTAACTGAATATTCCAGGTAACTTAGTTCAATGTTCGACTTCTTAAAATCTGACTGGTTCAAGCTCCTGCTCGCCCTAAGCATATTGGGTGGCATCGTCGGGCTGCTCTACTATGCTCAGTGGAGCGCCACAATCGAAGAGGCGAAGTTCAAGGCGCAACGAGACGCCAACCCAACTGCCAGTAATATAGCCTTTACAAACTACGAACTAAAAGAAGTTGATGACGCCAATAATGTGCGCTGGATTCTCAACGCCAAGACTGGCACCCTAATAAAAGACTCAAAAGACGTAAACCTAAGCGGCATAAGCATGAAGTTTTTGGACGGTGATGCCGTAAAAATGATGATTTCGGCCCCAGTGGGCCGCGCCAACACTGAGACGCGCAGAGTTGAACTTTGCTCAGGACCAGGCCAGCGGGTAATAGCCGAGGGTGAGGCAGGGAAGTCAAGAATGGATATGGAAAAGTTGGAATTAGAGAAAAAAAATCAGTTTAAGGCCACCGGTGGTGTTAACATCGCCATGGGGGTAGCCAAGGTGACTGGCAACTATGCTACTGGCCGCTTTGGCAAGAAAGATCTTGAAGATCTCAAAATAATCGGAAATACCCACGCCATTATTGCGAGCCAATAGATGATGAAAACAGTTATTAAGGAATCAGCAAAACAATGAACGGCCTTAGTATCAAACGCTCATTCTTACCTTTGTTAGCTAGTTTGCTTGCCATGCAAGTGCCACTAGCGGCAATGGCGCAAGCACCAGACATGGGTGGCGGCGGCCCTATCGACATCAAAGCTGAAGAACAAGAATTTGCTGGCGACCACATTATCGCTCGTGGCCGCGTGCGCGTTGTATACAAAGATAGTGTGATTCTCGCTCCTGTAGCTACGCTCTACCGCGATGTTAATACTGGTCAACCCCTACGAGCAATATTCACCGGGCACCCGCACCTAGTGCAGGGCAACAACAAAATTGATGCCGATACTTTGACTTTTGAAATGGTTAGTTCAAAAATCATGGCCGACGGCCATGCTCACTCAGAAGTCGTAAACGAAGCACCACCACCTGCTGCGGAGCAAGTGGCTGGCAAAGGCGATACAAAAAAGCCGACAAAGAAAGTAGCACCAGCATCTAGTGCCGAAGCCGCCCTGGCCCAAGCGGCAGCAACTAAGGGTTCACTCAATTCTAGTGATTCCACTGAACCAGAAACCAAAGCCAGCGCTGGTGCTAATGGTGCTGGCGGCACCACGGCCAGTGGCTTAGGTGGCCCCGCAGAAGGCCCATCGACAATTATTACTGACTCTGATCGCCAAGTTTATGACCGTTCTACTGGTCAGTTTGAAGCCTTTGGACACGTCAAAGTAAAAGCCGGCGACATCGACGTTGTATCTGATCATTTACGCATGGCCTACGGCGCTGACCAGAAACCAGAAGCTGCAGTCTTTACAGGTAAAGTGTCGGCTACTCAAGGTCAAAACAATACCCAGTCAGACACAATGACTTACTTCCTCAACACCAAACGCTTGCAGGCCACAGGCCATGTGCGTTCAAAAGTAATTCAAAGCAACAATTCAAACAGCACTGCTTCCAAATCAAATACGATTACAGCTCCAGCCAACGAAGGTAAAGTTGAGCCAATCGTCAATGGTGGCATAGCAGCTAATACAGCTAGTACAGCTGCTCCAGCAATAACCAATACTGGTGCTCCGGTAATTATTGTTTCAGATACCCAAGACTACAACAAAGAGACTGGTCGCCTTGACGCCGTCGGCAACTGCAAAATCTTCTACGAAGATACTGTTGGTATCGGCCCCAAAATAGTAATGGTGCGCAATGCCTATGGCCAAGCAGAGAAAGTTGTCTTTATTGGCCGCTCACAAATAACCCAACCTGGGAAACGCTGGATTGGCGACCGCATCACTATGATTATCAATGATCGCAGAGTGCTTGCCGAAGGTAACACCAGAGCCTTTATTCTGCAGAAGAAAATAGAAGCTCCGGTAGCTCCCCCTCAAGCTGTGCCATTTGAATCGGCACCAGAATTCAAACTAGCTGATAAAAATTCTGCCGATAGAAATTCTATTGACAGTGATTCTAGCGGCAAGCTCAGTACAACCAAGGTGGATAGACCAGAATGACCTCGGCGGCGCCAATATCAAGCTCAAATCAATCAAGCGATACTAGAACACTTAGAATCGAGAGCCTGCAAAAATCATACGGTGGAAGACGAGTCGTAGACGGCGTCAGCTTCTATCTTAATCGCGGCGAAGTAGTAGGCCTACTAGGCCGAAACGGAGCCGGCAAGACCACCTCATTCGATATGGTGCTTGGTCTGGTTAAGCCGGAAAGGGGTTCGATTACCCTAGGAAACAAAGACCTTACTAAACTACCTATTCACATTCGCAGCCGTATGGGTCTTGGCTATCTGCCACAAGAAGCTTCAAACTTTCGCAAATTGTCTGTTGGTGACAATATCAAGCTCATTCTTGAACTACGAAATTTCCCAGCAAGAGAGCATAAGAAGCGCACTTTAGCTTTACTTGAGCAGTTTGGTCTCGCCCACTTAGTAGATGTCATTTCAGTTCAGCTCTCAGGTGGTGAAAGACGACGCCTTGAGCTAGCCCGCTGTCTGGCCTCAGAGCCAGAGTTCATTTTGCTTGACGAACCTTTTACTGGGGTTGACCCGATTTCGATTTCAGATATTCAGGGTCTGATTCGCAGACTACGAGATGAGTGGAATTTAGGGGTTCTAATTACCGACCACAACCCTCGGGCCACACTTAAAATTACAGATCGTGCCTACTTAATTGACTACGGCAAGATTCTCGTAGCCGGTACTTCTAGAGAAGTAGCTGAAAGTCCGATAGCGCGCAAACAATATTTGGGAGAGGACTTCACTCTGTGAGCATTGGTATTAAGCTTCTTGACCGATATATCGCTAATGAATTCTGGCAACCGTTGTTGTTTGGTATTGGTATCGTCACTGGTGTCTGGTTTGGTGCCGAGCAACTAAAGACAATTTTCAACCTAGTGATGAAGTCAGGCGTGCCTATTCACATGGCCCTTACTATTCTTGGCCTGCACTTGCCAGAAGTTATCGTTATGACGATTCCTATTGGTGTTCTACTAGCCACACTTTTGGTTTTCAACCGCCTCTCTGGTGATTCTGAAATTATTGCCTTGCGTACGAGCGGTGTTAGCTTCTACCGCATCATGGTCGCCCCTTTGATGTTTGGCTTATTTACCTCGCTTGTTAGCTTTGGCCTTAACGAAGCAGTTGTACCGGCAGCCAACCGAACCTCTAAACGACTTGAATTTCTGGCCCTCTACAAAGCCGAATTGCCAGCCGGTCAAGCCAACTTCACCTATATGGAGCGGGGCAAAGATCTCAACATCGACCGCATTTTCTTCATTGGCTACTATGAGGGTAAAAACCTCAGTAATGTCATCATTCTCGACTTTACTAGAGCGAAGTTAACGCAAATCATAAGTGCTGCCAGTGGCCTATGGGACAACGGCCACTGGACACTAAACTCTGGCCGCACCTACGTACTATCAGGCGACTCAGACATAACCAGAATAAGCCGATTTGACAAGATGGTTATTCCCGGCTTGGGTCAAGTGCAAAAGGCACTGACCACGGGCAAGGTCTCGCCCAAAGAAATGAACTTGATCGAGCTCAATAACTATCTAGATATTCTTAGAAGCTCTAATTCGCTGAGCAATGACCTTTTGGTGCGCTACTATCAAAAAATTTCTCAGCCATTAGCCTGCTTGATTGTTTCCCTGGCTGGTGCCCCCCTCGGCCTCTTAGCCCGAAGGTCGCGCAGTAACCTCGGTCTTATTTATAGTGCTGTGGTCGTCTTCCTTTATTACGCACTACAATCGTCTTCAGGCGCCCTTGGGGATGCTGGTCGCATTACGCCGCTGTTGGCGGCCTGGTTGCCCAATATAGTTATAGGCACCCTCGGCGGCATAATTCTGTATGTCAGAGCTAAGTAGCAATTATCTAGCCAAATAAATTGGTTATCGGCATGCCACTGGGCTTAGCTTAGGGTACAAATGAGACTGCATTAATCTGGATTACTGGATTACGGCCCCTCACATGCGTAAAACCCGTATTGACTCCCCCCTTAGGCGCGCTTAATCTTGACATACGCCTAGAAATCAACCAATCGAAGCACCCAGTAATTCCCGGAATCACCAGAGATAAGCCTTGGCTAGCACTAGTCAAATTTCTAACTCAATGCACTCCAATCGGCGCCGTAACTCGGTTCTATTGATGGGATTTGTGCTGGGCGGTGTCAGCCTCGTCGTCGTACCGGGTGTCTATTTTGTCTGCCAGAACAGCGCCCAGCGCTCAGAGCTTTGTGGCAACTTGGGCGAAGGGCTAGCCAGCCTGAGCCACCAGACAAGCAATATTTCCACTTCAGCCATCGGCAATCTATTTAAAATGACGGCGACGTCAAAATCGTCAACGAACCCCGAAAAGTCGGGGGCAAGCAATATCACGCAGAACACTGCCCCTAGCTCTACAGTGGCCAAAGGGGAAATGGTCAGACATGGGGTAACAGCAAGTAATGTCAAACTCGTGGACGAAGCAGTAAAGCTTCTTCTCGGCCAAATTGAGGCAAATCCAAAAGATCCTTCCTTACATAATAGACTCGGTCTTATTTATGCCGAATTAGGTGAATTAAGCCAAGCCGAGAATCAGTTTAAACAAGCAATCGCAATCGCCCGTGCGGGTGTAAGCGAATCAAAGCAAGCCGTAGTAGCTAACCAGGCCATTGGTCAATTAACGCTAGCAAGTGAATCGATGCTCAAAGGTTCGCAGGCCGAACTCGAACTGTCTACGGCTCACAGCAACCTAGCTCGCGTGTATGAAAAGCTTGGCCAACAGTCTAAAGTGGTCGCTCAACTAGAGCAACTGAATCAAGATGTTCGCATCAACGGTAACTTGGCTCAATCGCTTGGCCTCAGTGCGGGCAAGGCAGCGACTTCAAGAAATACAGTTAAATCTTCAGCAGAAATAGTTGATGGCATGGCCAAGGCAGAAGCCTTGATGCAAGCCCACATGCTACCGCAAGCGATGGCGCAGTGGAAGCAAGTTCTCGCTATTGACCCGAGCATAGCTGAAGCCCACGAGAAATTGGGCAAAGCGGCCCTCTCCAGTGGCAACATTTTCTTAGCCACCCAAGAGTTGAAACAAGCCGCCCAACTCGAACCAGACAAAGCCACAGTTCATGCTAGCCTAGGCATTTGCTATCAATGTCGCAACAAAAATCAAGAAGCAATCGAAGAGTTCAATAAGGCTTTGGCCATTGATCCATCAGATGCCCTGACAGCATTCAATTTGGGTAATGCCTTTGCTGCCCAAGGAAACAACACCGATGCTCGTCGCCTCTTCCAGCAAGCGATTAAACTTAAGCCAGAAATGGCTGTAGCTCATAACAATTTAGCCACAGTCTTGTCATTCGAAGGACAGTACGATCAAGCGATTGAACAATTCGAACACACTCTATCACTCGCACCAAATATGGCATCGGCCCACTATGGTCTTGGTCTGGCTCGTTTCAACAAACACGATTACACCAATGCAGCCCACGAATTCAGAATTGCCTTGCAAATTAATCCAAATTTGATTGATGCCCACTCAAAAATTGAACTGTGTCAGCGTCTAAACGGTAAACAATTTGGCCAGCAAAACTCTGACAGCAACCTAGCCGCTGGCAACAGCAACCCTGGTCTCAGCAACCCGAGCGCCAGACCAAGATCAGCCGCAAGCGCTGCATATAACCCCGATTCTGGTTCAAATTACACTTCTGGCTCAAGAGCAAGTTCCACCTCCGGGTCTGGAGTTAATATTGAGAACGGTAGGCGCTTGAGCATGATTGGTGTTTCAGGAGACCAAGTGCCAAGACCGCGGCAGAGAAAAGTAACTATGAGCTCTTCAATCGATGAAGCCGGCAATAGAAATTTGGCGCAGAGACTTAATTAACAGCCTTGTTTAGAAACATCATTTTATTGGGACCATCGGGTGCGGGAAAATCTAGCACCGCTAAGTTGCTCAGTGAAAAACTTTCACGCCCATGCCTTGATTGCGACACAACAATTGAAGAAAGAGCGGGGCAGTCTATTGCTACATTGTTCAAGGAGCAAGGAGAGCCAGCTTTCCGGGCCATGGAAAATCAGCTCTTAGATGAGCTATTGGCACAAGAGAATAGCAACCAAGTGATCGCTTGCGGCGGCGGCCTGCCAATGGGTGATGGCAATATGGATAAGCTTAAAATTTTGGGCCAAACAATTTACCTCACCGCCCAAGTTGAGACCCTTGCAAAGCGCATCGGCAGTCAAGGAAGTCGTCCGCTTTTGGCAGGAAATCAAGCAGAGCAGCTAACTGATAAGATCCGGAAACTCCTGACAAGGCGAAAAAAAATCTATGAGCAAGCGCACCTGACAATCGACACCGAAGCCAAAACAGTGGCTGAAGTGGTCGCCGAGATTCAAAGAATCCTCACAAATACAACACTTTAGTACGGGCGCGCTATAGTATCTGATTGGTACCTGAATTTTGGAGGAGTGGATCTTGTCAGCAGTGACGCAAGATGAACTAATGTACTTGCAGTCCCAACTAGAGGGGCTCGAGTCTATTTTTATGGAGCTCATGCCTTTTGGCATCGAACTCAAGCGCCAACACGTGCAAGATTACTATGACAAACGCTTTGACGCTGCCACAAAACCAGTTTCATCGGTGGCTGAAACCGAATTGCGCAGACAGTTCAATACTAAAGCCAACCAAGTAAGAAACTTGGTTGATAGTGCTGAATCGCTTGGCGATGCTGGCAACAAGCTCAATTTAATCAGAGCAGCCGCGTCACTACCTGAAGAACGCAGTAAAGGCCTCCTCAACTCTGTTTTACAACTATGCAAAGGCCTAGTTACCGAGACTAAGGCTGACCCAGTGCTCTTCAAAGAAATTATTTCATCAAAAGAACTTAGAGCAGTAGAAGCTAGAGTGCTTCTGGGTTCTACCATGTTTATTATTGCCGACCAAGTTATGTACGGCGAACAGCCCCTGCCTTTGCGCGATTTGCTCGGTCAATTCTTGCAAATGGTCAGACAAGAAGGCCTACTAACGCGTAACGATCCCTTCTTGATTGAAGCACAATGCGCCATGGAAGCATTAGAGCTAGACGCAGAAGAAGCAGAAGAGGCCGCACAGGCTGCAGCAGAAGCTTCAAACTAGACTGTTAGGCAGGTCGCAGCATTTGAAAATACTCGTTCTCAATGGTCCGAATCTTAATCTCCTAGGCGCTCGCGAAACTTCCACCTATGGCCAAACTAGCCTAGCCGAAATTGAAAGCAGGCTTGTAAAGTTAGCCAAAGAAATTTCATCAGACTCGACTGGCAAAGGCGAGTGGGCCAATCTAGAACTAGAATTCAAACAGTCAAACGTTGAAGGTGAACTAGTCAATATCATTCAGTCTTGTATGCGTTCGCGTTCAGTTGTGGATACAGATGCTGAAATGAGCGGCGTGCTGATCAATCCTGGAGCCTACGGTCACACTTCCATAGCCATCAGAGATGCCTTTCTCGCGGTTGCTTTACCATTTGTCGAAGTTCATGTTTCTAATGTCTATGCCCGCGAGCCCTTCAGGCACAAAAGCTATCTCAGCGACGTCGCTGTAGGTGTAATAGCCGGATTCGGTGCCAATAGCTACGAATTGGGATTGCGAGCCCTTTACGACCACTTAATTGTAAATGCCGTTAAATAGTGAACATCTAGGTGCACTCGCATAAGGCTATAATGGCCCTCGGAGTACAATAAGTTCTTATGGAAAACCGCACAGACACCGTCATTAGCAGCCTAAAGAGAGATAGCAGAATATCTCCAAGACATGCTTTGCCCAGCAGGCTCAATATACTTCCGGCCTTGCTGGTTCTCTTTTTAGCCGGCTCGTTTAGCTGGCTGCCAGCCCCTTGCCAAGAGCCGAGCGGCGCGCCGGCTGCAGAAGCAAAACCTCGCGCCTATTCAGCCGAAGCCATCAAGCATTACAACAAAGGCCTAGAGTTTCATCAATCTGGATTCTTTGAAAAAGCTGTAGCGGAGTACAAACTAGCCATAGCCTCTGATGATAGGCTTGAACAGGCCTATAGCAATTTGGGCTTGATTTATATTTCACAAAAGAGCTTTGCCTTAGCCCAAGATGCTTTCGACAAAGCCCTGTTTCTAAAACCAAATCGACCAACTTCACTGAACGGCCTAGCCTCAGTGCTATTTGCTCGCGGCCAGGTAGAGCCAGCCATTGAAAAATGGCAAAAAGCAGTCTCAGTTGACCCTAAATTTGCTAGTGCTTACTTCAATATGGGCACCGCTTTCGAGTCACAAAAGAAATTCGATGAAGCACTTGCTGTATACGTTAAGGCAGTGACAATTGCACCAGATATGGCAGATGCTTTCTATCACATGGGAAGCTTATTAAACAAACAAAAACACCCGGCCCAAGCCCTGGTGCTCTTGAGAAAAGCCGTGGACCTGGCAGCCGAATCAGAATTTGCTAGAGATGCCCGCAAACAGATTCTCTCTATTGAAAATCAATTTGCAAAAGATGCCGCTAAAGATTCAGGTAAAGACTCAGGTAAAGATAACAAGAACAAAGTCGTCAGCGACCTGCCACCAACCAGAAGTCAGTCACCATCAGTTGGTGCCTCAAGACAAGAAATCATTGATTCAGCTGCTCGTTCCGTTGAAAAGAAAAAGCTAGAGAAAGAAAAGAAAGCTGCTGAAGCACTAAAAGCCAAAGAGAATCCGTCAGAGCGCCAGGGGGGTCTCCTCGGATTAGTCAAACGCAAACCAAAAAGCGAACTGAAAATGTTCGTCCATCCACCTCAAGCTAGCAGCGAACAAAAGCCAGAATAGCACCGAGCAAATAGTACAGAACTGAGTAATTACCATGTTTGACAAAGACGCGAAGCTGCAGGCCTTAGCAGAGCTAATCGAAGGCAAGATAGTGGATGATACCACTCGCGTAGAAGCCTGCATAAAAGGCACTGTTATCGGCTTTCCAGCTACCATTGAAGCCTTAAAAGTGAAGTTTCCTTTTGGTTGTTCTTTCTTTCTAGAAACTGATGTTCTAAACGAGAATAAGAAACATAAAAGCAACGGAGAATTCACCCTTACGATTAGCCACCGCATAGTCACAGGCTTCTGGGCTAAATTCAGCCGCATCCTTCTAGTCGATCATAGCGACAAGCCATTGGGCCTGAAAAGATTTGATAGTGAATATATAGCCCAAACAAACAATGATGAGGAGGCCTTGCGCTTCGTCCAATATCCATCAATGATTGATAAGTTGCTGCTGCTTAGTCAATACACTAATTTCACAGAACTGCATATCAGATCAGGATATGGAGTGGTTCTTGTTCAACCAACCTCAATAGAAAAGCTAGATATAGATACCGCACGGGAAACTTTCCGGGTATTCGGCGAGGTTGCTCAAGTAGTTTTCGAGGCCTTTTAATTCAGTGACAAATACAATTGAAGACGAAACAAGTAGAGCCGATTACATTCTTTCAATAGCGCAATTGTTAGGGCGCTATCTTAGTAATTTGCCGACAGAAGCTGACAGAATGCCAATGCTTTTGGAACAACTGGCGAAAAATGATTATCGCTTGACCAATCGCAAAAATATGGTCGGCCACCTTACAGCCAGCGCCCTAGTGATAAACCAATCTTACAAGGTGTTGCTGATTCACCACAACGGCCTGAAGCGCTGGCTACAACCAGGTGGTCACCTCAATCATAACGAAGAACCAGAATCTGGAGCCCGGCGCGAACTGCTGGAAGAGACTGGGCTAGGCGGTCAAGGCGAGATAACTCTGATGCATAGCCCACACAGCTCAGCAATCAACGTACTACCTTTTGATGTCGACACCCACGACATTCCCGCTAATCCCGGCAAAGGTGAAGGCGAACACCGGCACCACGACTTTCAGTATATTTACCAGCTAGACCACAAAATTGCTCAGCCCATAGTGCTGCAAGAGGATGAAGTGGCGAAATACACCTGGGTCACCATTGACCAATTGGCCACGGGCGACTATGGCCGACGACTGAGTCGAGTAGCAGCCAAACTCAAAGCTAGCCTAGCCTAGAAACTCAAGCTGTGACTATCGGCTAAAACTTAAGCCGAAAATCTCTTGCCAACCCAAAACAGTAGCCTGGTGGGCTTCAAGCTCAAAAGTAAAGAGAAACAGATTGTTACGGTGCGCGGCTTTCTCTGGTCAATGTGATAAATTTACTTTGTGGGTAGTTTTGAACTAATACTCAAAATCCCGCAATACAAGCACTAATGAGGTATCGAGTATGGCAGACACCACCACAGCGCCTACTTCCACCACGATTGTCGGTTTGACTGAAGCCGCGGCAGCAGAAGTAAAAAGACTCCTGGTTGACGAGCAAGGTAAGACTGGTCTGCGTATGGAGATCAAAGGCGGCGGTTGCTCAGGAATGTCTTACGGCATGAGCTTCGACAATGCTCAAGAGAAAGACCATGTAATTGAAGAACACGGCGTTAAACTTTTCATCGATCCTAAAAGCGCTATCTATTTGAAAGGCACAGTTCTGGATTTCCAGAGTGGTCTTGATGGACAGGGCTTTGTCATCAAAAATCCACAAGCGAAAGGCTCATGTGGTTGCGGCAATTCATTCTCAGTCTAGAACCCAAAGTCTAGAATTTAGACTACTGACCTTAGGTAATTTGGAACGTGCCGGCAATAATTCTGTCCGGCACGTTTCTCATTCTAGATAATTTTAAGAGTACAAAAATGAACAAGCTCAAACTGGCCGGTCAACAGAAATCCGAAGCCGCACAGCGCCACTCTCAAAGCGGCATCAATAGTGCACTTAGCCCCGAGAACGATACTTGCGGATATTCTGCAAGCGCTCAATATAGCCTAATCGAGATTTACGGAGCGGACGCTGAGCGCTTTATCAACTCCCAAACGACAAGCGATGTTAAAGCACTAAGGCCCTACCAGTGGCAACCTAGCGCCCTCTTAGACCGCAAGGCCCATGTGGTAGCCTACTTCAACCTCTATCGCAAAAACCACTCTTACCGCATCATTGCCGAAGAGTGTCAGGTGGCCACCATTCTTGAACATCTCGACAAATACATTTTTTCTGACAAAGTAGAACTTCTAAATTTAAGCGCTGGAAGAATGCTGGCATTGATTGGCTCTGATGCCAGAATAATCATCAATGACAATCTCGGCCAAAAGAACTCAGCGCTGTTCGAGAGAGACCTGATTGACGGCGACCTCTGTGGCATCAATGTACATATTTTCAGAGCACCACTTTCAAGCAGAGAAGCATTCTTGATTTATTGCGCTGGTGAACAATTTGAGTCACTAATTGAAAAGCTTCTACCCATACTTAACAAAAATGGCGCCAGAAAGCTCACTGAAGATGATTTACTAGTCGAGCGCGTTGAAGCTGGTCTGCCGCAATTTGCCAAAGACTTTACTAGCGAAAATCTAATTATAGAATTAGGCTTAGAAGACAAGGCCATTAGCTATACCAAGGGCTGCTTCCAGGGGCAAGAGGTTCTGGCAAGAGTAAAAGGTCACGGCTCACCCAACAAGCAACTAGCAGGTTTGATTCTAGAGCTAAAGAGCAACTCAGATCAAGACAGCAATGCCAAAATTGAGATAGGCACACCGCTTATGGTGGCAGGGCAAGAAGTTGCCAAAATTTTGTCAAATGGCTATTCGAAGCGCATGCAAAAGCACATCGCACTGGCTATGGTTAAACGAGATTACCGCACACCAGGCCGGGTGCTAGATGTTTCTATATTAGCCGATTCTAGTCTAGATCAAGCCATTCTAGAAACATCTGGCCAAGCCACAATTAAGATGCTGCCCTTTATCGAACCTGAGGATTTAAAACAAAAGGCCCGAGATCTCTATGAAGAAGCGCTGAGGCTCTATGCCGCGGCAGATACCAATCAGCGAGGAGAAAGCGAAAATAAAAATCGAAGCGAAAGCTCAAACACCGAAGAAGCGATCATCAAGCTGCGTGGAGCTCTGCTTTTCGACAGCACCTTAGAAGACGCCTACGAAGCACTAGGCGTAATTCTATCGAAAGAAAATCAGCTAGATGAAGCAGTGGAATTAATGGAATCCCTAGCTCGCATTAATCCAGATTCCATTATGGCTTACGCCAATCTCTCGGTGTTCTATCTTGAACAAGGTGGTGGCAAAGAGAAAGCTGAAGAAGCTAAAGCGCAGTCTATGAGCATCCGCATGAGGCTGGCAGCCAAAGAAGCAATGCAAGAGCACCTACAAAAAGAAGACACTGCAAAAATTGAAGCTGAAGCTCTTGAGCGCAAAGCTATGTTTGAGCAAGTTATAGAAATCGACAGTGATGATCTTTTTGCTAACAACGGATTAGGTAATTGCTACAACATACTGCAGCAATATCAGCTAGCTGAGCCATATTTGCTAAAAGCCATTGAGATCAAGCCCAATCATACCGTTGCCTACCAAGAGCTAGGTCGCACCTACGAAGGCCTAGGCCAAATAGAAAAGGCCATAGAGACTTTCAAAAGAGGCATTGACGTAGCCGCTCAAAAAGGTGACATGACACCACTGAAAGCAATGCAGGCTAGATTAGATTGTCTATTAGCGAAACCAGAATCTAAACAAGACTCTAAACAAGAATCTAGCAATGCCCCAATCTAGAGTACTAAATCTATTTGCTGCACTGGTATACATTTTTATGTATGTACCAATCATTATCCTTGTTGTCTTTAGCTTCGACAATTCAAGACTAGCAGTAGAATGGCATGGCTTTACGCTGAGCTGGTATCAGAAGCTCTTTCAAAACGAAGCAGTAAAATCGGCTCTGTTTAACAGCTTGCTGGTAGCATCAATTTCAGTAATAGTATCGGTTTTCATGGGTGTGTTAGTAGCAGTGGGCTTAAGCCAAGCTCGCTTCCAGGGCACCGCTCTCATTCGTGGTTTGATTGTACTGCCAATTATTGTTCCCGAAATAGCCATGGCAGTGGGAGCACTCATTCTATTCATTGCCATTGGACTACCTCTTGGTCTGGCAACCGTAATCGTCGCTCATATAATCTTTTGCCTCTCATATGTTGCCTTAACAGTTGCGGCCCGCCTAGAAGGGCTCAACCCGCAACTCGCCGAAGCCGCACTAGATTTAGGGGCAACGCCAATAGAGGCATTTTACAAAGTAACCTTACCCATTCTAGCCCCTGGTATTATCTCTGGTGCACTTCTTGCTTTTGTACTTTCTTTAGATGACTTTGTTATTACTCAGTTTACAGCCGGTGTTGGCGCTACAACTCTGCCACTGCGCATCTATAGCATGGTTAAATTCGGTGTCAGCCCCGAAATTAACGCTTTATCAACTCTAATGCTAACTGCGACCTTCATAATCACACTGACAGCTGAGTACATCAGAACACGTTCAAATAGGACCTTAAAACATGACTGAAAACCCCTGGAAAACCATCTCGCAGTCAGTAGTTTACGAAAACCAGTGGATCAAAGTACAAGAAGACCAAGTCATTCGCCCAGATGGACAAGACGGCATCTATGGGGTGGTCAACTTTAAGAACAAAGCTGTTGGTGTCTTACCCATAGACGAAGAAGGCTATACCTATCTGGTTGGACAGTATCGCTATCCCCTAGGCTTCTACTCATGGGAGATACCGGAAGGCGGTTGTCCTCAAGATGAAGACACTCTTGACGCTGCTAAACGCGAATTAAAAGAAGAGACCGGTCTAGAGGCAATTCATTATCAAGTTCTCGGTCGGGCCCATTTATCCAACTCAGTATCCGACGAAGAAGCCATTTGGTATTTGGCCACTGGGCTTACCTTAGGTGAAGCGGAGCCCGAAGGCAGTGAGAAGTTGGTAGTGCGTCGCCTGGCATTTTTTGAAGCAGTTGAGATGGTGCAAAAAGGCGAAATAACCGATGCTTTGAGCGTACTAGCCATCAATAGTTACGCCCTAAAACTCTTAAACTAGCGACTAAATGTCAATTTTGTTTATTTTAGCTAGAGCTTTTAGTTGCTTCAGCTCAGTCTGCAAATCGAGTTTGCGCAAAACTTCGGAAAAATCAGTGACAAATTCAGGCATCTGTCCACCAGAATAATTGCCATATTTTTTATAAAAGGGCATGGCCAGGTCATAGTTAGCCTTAGCCTTATTGAGCAACTCAGTTGCTTCTCTGGCCTGCCCCTTGCTCGACGACTGACGAGCCATCATCATGTAACACTTGCCTAGGTGCTGGAAATTTTCATTGAGCAGAGCACTGTCTCGACGAAAAGCAGCGTCGTCACCTCTCTTAAGGGCAGCAGCGATACTATCTCTATAGACCTTAGTGCCAAACTCAAGCAGCGGTGCAGCTTTGTCATATTCACCAGAGACAAAATACGAATAAGACTTACTGTCAAAATTGAGGGCGTCGGCAAACTGGTCATTCGGTGCTGCAATAGGATGGCCAAGAGAGGTGGCCGGTGGAGAGAGAGAGGAAAGCCGATAAATGAAGATGCCGGCTACCATGCACAAAACCAAACACAGTGTGAGAACAACCAACCTCTCACGTTTAGAATGCTTCTCATTTAGTGGCATGGCCAACGGCTGAGCAAACTTCACTTTCTCACCATCACGGATAAGTTTAAGATCGGTTACTAACTCATAAGCAGACTGGTAGCGACAATTAGGGTCTCGCGCTAAGCAGCGCAAAATCACCTTGTCTAGATCGGATGGCACTTTATATTGAGCTGGACGATTAGAAACCGTTGCAAGACTAGAAATTGGCTTGGGATCTTCCTGAATATGTCGAAGAATAATCTTGATCGGATTCTCCGCAGCGAAGGGTTTAACACCAGTGAGAGTCTCGTACATCAAACATCCAAGCGAATAAATATCTGAGCGGCGGTCTTGCATGTTGCCTTCGCACTGCTCTGGTGACATGTAAAGTGGACTGCCAAAAATGTCTCCTGTTTGAGTCAAATTTTCATGGGCCTTTTGCTCACTGGGTAAAACTTTGGCGATGCCAAAATCTACTAGCTTGACAAAGTCAGAGCCATTTTCGGCCTTCTCTAAAATAATATTGGCCGGTTTAATGTCGCGATGAATAACTCCCTTGAGGTGAGAGTCAGCCATAGCTTCCGCTGCTTGGATAAATATATCGAGAGCCCGCTCACTATCAAAATAGCCCTCCTGGGCCAGCTCTTGCTCTAGGGTATGGCCTTCTAAATAATCCATGACCAAGAAGGGACAACCGCTAAGACCAACGCCATAATCGTAGACCGCTGCCAAATTCGCATGGGTGAGAGCACTGGCCGCCTTCGCTTCTTGTTCAAAGCGTTTAACCGATATTTTGTCTTGAACCAAATCGTGATTGAGAACTTTAACGGCGAATACTTTGTCGACTGCTTTGTCTCTAACTTTGTAAACGACCCCCATACCGCCGCGACCAACCAAGGCGAGAACTTCATAGCGATCGCCAAGATTAGGAAATTGCTCCTGGGTCGCCTCAGGAGAAAGGGCACATTCAGGAGCCTGGGGCTCAACCATCATAGAGATAGAGGGCTCTGGAGAATAGGCTTGATATGACGACGGCAAAAGACTAGAAGAATCTTCGACCAAATTGTTGGTCGCAGCTGGCTCCATTTCTCTAAACTCAATTTTCTCTTTTAGCTCCGGCTGCTCTTTCCGCTCTTCAGGTTTCACAGAACTCCTCCGAACCGTCCTTAACTAGACCTAACTACGTCTAAATACAAATAGAGATTACCAAAATTACCATACCCAATTTAGCGAAGGTGAAAGCTAAGTCGAAAGCAGCTGCAGCTCTAATACTGATGGCCAAATTAAACTACTAAATTACCTAAGTCTGTCATCCAATGCGCTGCCAAAACTGTCAGATTTTCTTGAGAAAATCTGACAGTTTTGGCAGAAACACTAAAACCAGGTAAGCAACGAGTCTAGCTCACAGGCTCCAAATCAAAATCAGGATAATACTCGGCTATAACTTGATCGCAAGGCAGGCAGAGCACTGGCAACTTACCCTTACCATGATCTTCAGTGAATTTCCAACAGCGAGCACACTTAGTGCCCGATGCTGGAATTACTTTGACGCTGATACCACTTTCATTGTTTTCAGCAAGTGCTGCAACGGTGGAAGTGATACCAATAACGGCTTGTGATGTAATGAAGAAGCCAGGCAAGTCATCACCTAAAGCGGCAACTTTCTTAGCTAAAGCCGGATCTTCAAAAGCCAATTCAACCTTGGCTTCTAAAGAACTACCGATTTTACGAGCAGCACGAGCAGTCTCTAAGGCCTTGTTGACGATAATGCGCACATCAATTAGTTCATGCCAGAAATCAGACTCTAGTGTATTTTCAAAGCTTTTGTTTGATTTAGGGAAGTCAGTGAGCAAGACGCTTTGATGCCCCCCACCAAATGTCTTCATGGCCTCAGTCATGTGTTGCCAAATATCCTCAGCCATGTGCGGCGTAACTGGAGCAAGAAGCCGAACCAGAGCTTGCAGCATGTGAGCAAGAACAGTCTGCACCGAACGGCGCTTCAATGATTTTGGCCCAGCAGTATAAAGAGTATCTTTGGCAATATCGAAATAGAACGAAGAAAGCTCAACCACACAGAAGTTTTGCAGTAATTGATAGTACTTAAAGAATTCAAAGCGATCAAAGTCGCGAGTTACTTCTTCCACCAATTCATTGAGGCGGTGCAACAAGAAGCGATCTAACGAAGAGAGATCTTCAAAGGGCACAGCATCAACAGCAGGGTCAAAATCATACAAATTGCCGAGCATATAACGGGCGGTATTGCGCAACTTACGATAGACTTCGGCTAGCTGAGCCAACATATTCTTGCCGATTGGAATATCGTCAGTATAGTTGACTGAAGCTACCCAGAGTCGCAAAACATCGGCTCCGTATTGCTTAATTACTTCATCAGGATCAACCACATTACCCACAGACTTAGACATCTTACGGCCGTTTTCATCAACGACAAAGCCGTGAGTCAATACTGTTTTATATGGGGCACGACCATGAATGGCAACACTTGTTAGCAACGACGACTGGAACCAACCACGGTGCTGATCTGAACCCTCTAGATATAGCTCACAGGGTGAACCACGCAGCTCTGGCCGAGCATCAAGTACAGCAGAGTGAGTGACACCAGAGTCGAACCAGACATCCATAATGTCGGTCTCACGAACAAATTCAGAAGGATTAGTATCAGTCTCAGGGCAGCTACCACATTTCATATCGCCGACGAAATCTTGCGGTGTCTTTTCCCACCAGCTATCCGAGCCTTCAGCATCAAACACTTTGGCAACAGCTTCAATGCTCTGCTCGTTCATCAGTGGCTCATTGCACTTCTTACAATAGAAAACTGGGATGGGCACGCCCCAGGCACGCTGTCTGCTGATACACCAATCTGAGCGGTTCTGCACCATATTGAAGATACGGTTGCGCCCAGAGTTTGGCAACCACTCAACTTGGTCAATACACTCAAGTGCTTTTTGGCGGAAGCCTTCAACTGAGGCAAACCACTGCTCAGTCGCTCTGAAAATCAAAGGATTCTTACAACGCCAGCAATGGGGATAGCTATGGCTGAACGTTTGATGCTTGATCAAAGCACCAACTTCTTTCAAATGATCCACAATAACACTATTAGCTTTAGCGTAGTGCTGACCGGCAAACAGACCTGCTTCATCAGTAAAGATGCCGCGGCCATCAACAGGTGAAAGCACACCGAGGTTGTAGAGTTTACCGACCTCAAAGTCTTCAGGACCGTGGCCAGGAGCAGTATGTACCACTCCAGTACCGGCTTCATTTGTAACGTGAGCACCATTGATTACTCGACTGGCCCTGTCAATAAACGGATGTCGTGCTTCTATTAGTTCCAACTCGCGACCAGTGGCTTCGCCTAGCACAGTTACCGCAGTAGCATCGATATCAGCTGCTTGCAAGAAAGTCTCGCGCAGACTCTGCGCCACCACTAAAACACCATGCTCTGGAGTGGTTATAAATTCGTAGACAAAATCTGGATGCAGAGCAATGGCTAAGTTAGCAGGAAGTGTCCATGGAGTAGTAGTCCAAGCAACAAACGAGACAGGAGATTCGGCAACACCATTCTTTGCATCAGAAACAAACTTAGGCAACTTGCTGCGCTCAGAATCAGGCACAGGAAATTTGATATAGATTGAATTAGAAGTATGATCGGCATACTCAACTTCAGCTTCAGCCAACGCTGTTTCGCAAGTAGGGCACCAGTAAACTGGCTTGAGCCCTTTATAGAGATAACCATTGGTTACCATCTTGCCGAACACTCTAATTTGCGCCGCTTCAAAATGCTGATCAAGAGTGATGTATGGATGAGCCCAATCGCCCCAAACACCAAGTCTTCTAAAATTATCTTCTTGACCCTTAAGGTTTGAGAGTGCAAATTCTCTACATTTTTTTCTTAGCTCAACTGGCGTAATGGCTGCTCGTCCGCCTTTTACATTTTTCAGTGCAGCATTTTCGATGGGCAGGCCATGGCTATCGTAGCCCGGCACATAAGGGGCATAGAAGCCGTGAAGGGCTTTATACTTAGTGATGATGTCTTTGAGAATTTTATTGAGAGCTGTACCTATGTGAATCTTGCTTGAGCTCAAATACGGAGGGCCGTCATGCAAGACGAACTTTTCAGAAGCGCTGCGTTTTTCTAAATTGAGTTCGTAAACTTGTTTTTCATCCCAGAACTTCTGAATTTCGACTTCGCGAACCGTGCTGTTAGCTTTCATAGGGAAAGCAGTAACAGGAAGATTGACTGGAAATTTCTTCTTATCGTCGGCCACAGTATGTCCTCAATAGTCTCTAAGTTAGTTCTAAAACAAAAACCGCCAACAGTGATGCTGGCGGTGGCAAATTCACTTACCCACGCCTCTACTTGCTTGTAATAATTTCTACTGAAATAAAGTTGCCAAGTTTCATAAAAGCTTCTTTTTCAAGGGGTTATTCAAAATACATATAGAGGATAGAGCGACGAGCCTAGTTTCGTCAACAAAACGCATATTCTCGGCTAAACAAGTCTTTATTGATGGCTTTAGAGTAAACTCAAAATGTACTCCACAAATTAACTAAAGGCGGTTATGACCAAAGTCTTCGAAGTAGCGAAAGCAGCAGCATTAGCGGGTGGAGCTTTGCTGAAAGCCCGCATTGGCAAGATCAAGAGTGTTGATTACAAGAGCGCATTCAACCTTGTCACTGACGTAGACAAAGCCTCCGAAGAACTAATCATTAGCACGATTAAGGCAGCCTTTCCTGAAGACAGTTTCCTCGCGGAAGAAGGCGGCATTATCCACGGTAAAAATTCCGCTAAATGCGAAGGAGATGGCGAAGGCCAAGACCAAAGCGGAAACCCCAAAAGAAGTCCAAGCAGACGATGGATCATCGACCCACTGGATGGCACAACAAACTATGCCCATAGCTATCCTTTCTTTTGTGTCTCAATAGCAGCCGAAGAAGACGGCATAGTCACCCATGGCGTTATTTTCAACCCCATGTCAGGTGAATTATTCAGAGCAGTCAAAGGCCTGGGTGCGTTTCTCAATGATGAACCCATTCATGTATCCAGCTGCGCCTCTCTTGACAATGGTCTCTTAGCCACGGGGTTTCCCCCTGACACCGTGAACAATATTTTTAACAACATGGACAGCTTCAAGCACATCACCAATGTCTGTCATGGCGTCAGGCGCGACGGTTCAGCGGCTCTCGATCTTTCATTTGTCGCCTGCGGTCGATTAGACGGCTTTTGGGAGCGCAAGCTATCAGCCTGGGACGTAGCGGCCGGAGCACTTATTGTCGAAGAAGCCGGTGGCAAAGTTAGCAACCTTGAAGCCGGCCCCTTAGACATGATGAGTGGGCATATTCTCGCTAGCAATAGCAGCATTCACCAGCAAGTTGTCGATGCACTTGCTACTGCAAATTCTCGCTAAGACTTCTTCTTAACTACTAACTTACGGTAATCACCAAACCAGGCACCAAAAGTGATGCGCAAGACTTCTGCCAACATGCGCGGTGAATCGGTTAATACATTCACTTTTGAGCCTTCCACATTAGCCCAGTTTATAGCAATCTCAGCAATTTTGTAGTCGCGTAAGCGGGCGATATAGAGAAGTTCTACATCAAAGGCATAGCCATTCAAACGCGAAACAGAAAAAATATCATGGGCCACTTGCCGACGGAATAATTTAAACCCACACTGAGTATCTTTGATTCCCGGAAGAATCAATTTCTGCACAATAAGGTTAAAAGTATTGCCAATATATTTTCGATGAGGCAAGGCCTTAACGACGGCCCCAGGATCACCCAAAGCACGCGAACCAATAACCACATCGAAGCCCTCTTCACACTTCGTCAAGAGCTTCTGCATCTCTTCTATGGGTGAACTACCGTCGGCGTCATTCATGAGCAAATAATCGCCACGAGCAGCCAGCATACCAGTGCGCACGGCGTAGCCCTTGCCACGGTTTGGCGCATAAGAAAGCAATCTTACACCTGGGTACTGCTCAGCAAATTCTTCGACATAAGAAGCCGTATCATCGTATGAACCATCGTCGACTACTATGATCTCAAAGCTCAAACCCGACTGATAAAGATAGCGGTAGACCGACGTTAGAGTAATAGGAAGTCGCCTATCTTCATTGTACGCCGGAATTATTACCGATACCTGCATGCACCATCTTCACAGGGAAACCCTGATTTATTGCCCTACTTATTTGCCTCACGCTGGGCGGCCAATCTGGCAGCATTGTCGAACACTGAATTGCTGCCTGTAAAGGTACTAGCATTATAGGGCTTAGCAGTGTAATACAACTGACCTTGATCTAGTGATTGCATATTTGCTCTAACTTGAGCTGCCTGGAAAGTGGACTTGCTTACATCGTGTGGAGTATAGCCCCACGGCCCGATGACACTTGGAGAGTTTCTGAAACCGTCATAGGCAGCGCCGTACTCTTGCACACCGGCGCGATCGCTATAGATGCTCATTCCTTGTGTAATGCCAACATAAGTCAGTGCACCGACCGTTGGTGCTAGTTTTTCTGTTGACACAACTCTACCTAGAGTTCTGGCCATAAGACCAGTTTCACTAATGGCACTGCCCACACCAAGCACGCTGTTTAGTGCCAATTGCCCAGCTACGCCTTTCAAGGTTAACTCCGAACCATGACCAGAGGCTACGTCTATGGCGGTCTGACCAGCAGTCATAGTAGTACCAAAAGTAAGCATTTTTGGTGCGGCATGAGCAACTCTGCCGATAACACCAGTGGTGGTGGCAGCAGCAACAGTACCTTCACCCACCACGGTTGTGGCTTTAGCAATACCACCAGCGGCCCCTGGCAGAGCAGTAAATGCAGCAGCGTAGCCAGCTGTACGGAAAGCATCACCAGCGTCTTGCCAAGCGGTCTCTCTCGTGAATATGGGGTTGCCTGCTTTATCTAGCGCTAAGCCGTTAGTGTTATCGGCAAGTTTTCTGGCGCCGTAGGTCATGGCACCGGCTGCGGTGCCAGCTCCTAACCCCAGAACTGTCACACCGCCAACGGCGCCCGCAGTCACTAGCATCGAGGTGCCGACGGCACCAACCCCTAGAGCGGTGGCAGCGGCTGAACCAGCGGCGATTCCAGTGGCGATTGCCCCTGGTCCAAGCCAAATGCCAGCAGCTACTCCGACAACTACAGCGCCGACGATACAAAGTTTCTTGCCCCAGCTATCCCACCAACCTGGCTCTTTAGCCATGTCTTTCATCTGGTCCAGAACTTCTCTGTTCTTAGCCACAAACTCAGGATCACCACGCTCAATTTCAGCCAACTTAGCATTAGCAGCGTTTCTATCTTCACGAGACAAATCATAACTAGCTTCAAGCAAGCGCACCAACTGAGTGTTTTTAGTATTGTTAGCTATTTGCTCGTCGAGTTGTCCTTTTTGCATATCAATCATTTTGATTTGATCTTCTATACGCTTGGCTTCAATTTTGCCGGCTTCTTCAGTCAAGAAAGTCTTAGAGCCAAGCCCCTTCTGTTCAGCTTCTAGTTTTGCTTTCTCCGCATCAAGAGCCTGTTTAGACTGAGTTAGTTCGCGCTTCTGAGTCGCCAGCTGACCGTCCATCGAGTGACCCAGTGCTTCCAAATCGGCTTTGACTTGGGTATTGTTCATACCTTTGCCATATAGAGACTCTTTTGTCTCAGTGCTAGAGTCGGTATTGCCGCCTTGCAATCGCTGGAACTGAGTGCGGAAATTATTGATATCGGTGTTGAGTTTATTTGGGTCAAAAGTAGAAGAAGCAGCCATCTGCTTATCGAGTTTAGCCAAGTCAACAAAACGATTGTCGTTATAATGAATTTGACCGTCGGCGCCCCGGTTGTACATAACATCTGGGCACTCAGCTTTTACTCTTAAGGTCAGTGCTTGAGCTTCACCAAAGCGACCTTGCTCGGCCAAGAACTGAGCATACTGCAATCTAGCTGTCTCAGCCATAACCACTGTGTTAGCCATTTCTTTCAAAACTTCAGGGCTTTGTCTGTTAGCAAAAGCAGGGTCTTTAACCATTTGAGCGATCAAAGGCACGTTGATGTTATCAGCTTGAGCAACAGCAGCTTTAAGAGCTTTCTCTTGCTCAGCTTTATTGCCTTTGCTACCAAGTTCAATGGCATTTTGCAGTTCTTGAGTAATCACCTGCACTTTCTGCGAGCCATTTTCATTGCGAGGAAATACTTCGTTTACAGCATTGAGATAGAGAGGATGATTGCGCAATTCTTTGCTACTAGCACCAGCTTCAGCAATAAGTGACATCGCATCGGTGACATCAGCACGATCTACTTTTAGTTTACCGTTGGCCATCATCTCAACTGGTGTATCAGGATTGGTAAAACCACCACCCTTAAGTTGAGCATAAATCAGCTTGGTAAAAGCCGGTGCATTCTCTAGAGTCTTCAAACCGTCGACTTTATCTTGAGCCGCGAGCAAGCCTTCAAGCTTAGTTTTTGTGGCACTATCACCGGGATTTTTCAAAGCTTCAGTGATGCTGGCAGAAGATAGTTTATTGGTATCAAGACCAAGCGATTTGGCAATGCTATTGCGCTCGGCAAGATTGTTATTAAGTTGACGCGAAACTTCGGCTTGATCAACAGACTTAGACATCACCACAGCCTGATTAGCGGCACTGTCAACAGTTTGCTTTAACTCTTTGATGCGTTCGCCAACGGTAGTTTGCTGGCTTTTACCATCAGCACCGGTAACGGTAAGCTTCTCGTCCATCGGCTTCTTGCTGACAATTAGTTCAGCAAGGGCATCAGCAGACTGTTTTGCTGTATTAATGCGACCAAAAATTTCTTCAGTCTGCTTTTTAACGTCGATTTCAGCTGGCTTGGCAGCTGCATCTGTCACTTTAGTCTTGTCGCTAGGCTCCTTAGGAACATTTCCGGCCAAGCTCAGCTTCAGGCTGGCATCACCTGCTTCATCAGCCTTCTTAGGAGTTGAATCGACTACCTTGGTAGTTTCAGCCTTAGTCTCGGTCATGGTTTGAACCTCTTACGTCATATACTGATTGAAAACATTCACGGCCTCAGTAATATGGACTATACAGATTGTTCCCTTTTCTCGACAAAGTCAGACAAAATTAGCCCATCTATTGACCTATTGATTACCCCAAAAGGAAGGCGCCGTCTGAGACAGCGCCTTCCTTTTAATTAGCGGTAATCAAGCGAGGCTTGCGCTCTTCTTTTTTAATTATGGGCTCGCATCTGGGCTTGCCACTTGGTCAGCTTGTGTTGCAGGCTTAGCGGTTGTATCGGCAGCCGCTTCAGGTGTGGCCTTTGGAGTCGTATCGACTGGGGCCTTTGGAGTCGTATCGACTGGGGCCTTTGGTGTGGCATCAGCAGCAGGTATAGCGGTTCCTAGACCATAGTCATAATCTTTAAGCTCCTGATCAGCCCCATTAACCATGGGTCTCAATGTCCATGAGTCTTGCGCAGCCCCGGCAAACGGAGCGATGAGCGGAGAACTCAAGGCTTGATAGGTAAGTGCCTTGCGATTGAGATTCTGTCCAAGAATCGCTTTCACGCCCAAGTCTCTACTTTCGGCCATACCTAGCTTAGAGAAGCCACGGAAAGCAGCTCCAGCAAATAGACCTTCCAGAACACCACTTCGAAGTACGACTTCAGTGGCAGTTGGATTAGTGCTGCCAAAATTAGCTTCAAGCATAGCTTCGTTGAAATTGTACTTCTTCTGCTGGCCATTCTCGTCGACGCCCTTTACCAGTTTGTCGTAACCGCCGGTCATACTCTGATAAAGATGCAGACCAACCACGTATGAGCCAACAGCTACTGCATCGGATCGGCGGGTCATGCCATCAGTAAGAGCTTTTACATCTGCCAAGTCAGCTCTAGCTGTCTTAGGAATACTGAGACCACCGTAGAAACGATCGGTGACGAATACTTCCTTCAACCACTGACCTTTTGATTTCTTGGTGATGTCACTGACTCCAGGAGCCAGTTCATCCAGCGCACGCCAGCCTTGTCCGTTGACACCCTTGCGCGAAATGTCGCCAAATATTCCGGCTCCGTTTGCCTCGATCTGGCGAAGAGCAACATCGTCTGCTTGGCCCCTAAGTCCAGGGAACATGCGAGCCACTTCGCTTTCGGGAGTTGCTTTGGCAACATAGCTCTCAATTTCACCCATTGTCTTAGCGTCACGGGTTGGCACAGTAACGGACCTACCTGAAAATGGGCCAACCTTTGGCAGGACTTTTACAGATTCGACACTGCCAAGCCGCGATACTCTCATACCGTTATCAAGCGCAGCCAATTCGTCTGTGATTTTCTTAGCAGTATCAAAACGAGGATTTCCAGCGATACCAAGCTGTTCCATTGCTTGACGTGGTGTCAATTTAGGATCTAAGCCGGCAGCTTTAGCGGCTTGAACGAAGTCTTGAGTGGCGTTCAAATCTTTGGCTACAGCAGCTTTGATATCACCAACGGTACTGATGCCATTTCTTTGCAGTTCGTTAATGGCTTTCAGCTCCGGAGACATTCGACCTTGAACTAAAGTCATTGCCTCCGCCCCACGTGTGGAGAGCGAAGTTGGCAATACTGCTCTCAACTCATCATCGGTCAAATCGGCAATCTTGCGTCCGGCAAAGCTGCTACTTCTAATGGCATCAGCTTCTGTTTTCAGACCTTTAGCAGCCAATCGTTCACCGTACTCACCCAAAGTCATAACTTTGCCGGCCTCGTTATCCATGTTACGAGCTGCCATAGCGACACTTTCGTAGCCAGAGAGGTTGCGGTTCAAGAGCTTATTACCGGCAATACCGCCGTACTTCATGGACATCACCAGAGCTGATACAGCACCAGCATGCACAGCAGTTTCAGTAGGCGCTTCCCATTGACCAGTACCCAAGCGCATTGCCACTGAACGAGTAGCGAAGTTAACACCAAATGACGAAGCATCGGCGATGGCGTGCTTAGCAACGTAGCCCATTTTTGTTTTTGACAATAAGGCTGCGACACCCAACTGCGTGCCAAACGACAAGCCTGTGTCAAGAATATCAACACCAGTGCTCCACATCTTGGTGTTAGCCGCTGTAGTTACTGCCTTGAATTGCTCAGGAGCCAGTTGGGCACCAATGGCCTTGATTCGATCAAGAGTTGGATCAGTAGCATTGGCACCGTGAATTTCTTTGTATTTAGCATCGGCTTCCTTAAGCAGTTCAAGAGCTTTGGTTGGCTGATAGAGAGAATCTATTTGTGGCGAAGAGCGGTGCACCAAGACACCCTTGCCATTGTCTTGAGCCCCTTGCGAAATATACATCATTGCTGAAGCAGTTCTAGTGGTGACAGAAATGTCTATGGCACCAGCTCGATCTTTAGTGCCCTGCAAGAAGTCTAAAGCTTTGGGAATAAGACCCTGAGTATCGCTGGAGCCAATGGTAGCCATGCTCTTCTCAAGATTGGCTTTTTCACGCTTCATTAGATCAACAGGCATATTATCTGCAGCGGCATAAATAAGCTTGAGCTGATCGTCCATGGACTTGTTCAAGTCCATTTGGTTAGGGCCAGTACCCAGAACTGGCTGGAGTTTTTCAGGGTGCTTGGTATCTATCGCCAGAGCGTCTTTACCACCAAGGTAGGCGGCATATTCTTGACGAATTGTAATTCCTAGGCTCAATGAATCAATCAGACCAGCATTCTCTGCGTGGTACTGCAATCTGGTGGCAGCATCAAGAGGTTTGCCATCAAGTGTTTGGCCTTTCTCAACGGCGCCCACTTTATCAGCTAGCTGTTTCTTCAGTTCAGCCACGCGAGCAGGATCATCAATGCGCTTCAAAAGCTCTTCATATAGTGCCTTCGTCTGCGGAATGTAATCTGGACCTTGCTTAGCCATCTCACGAGCAGCCCCAACTAGCTGATCTGGTGTAGCTGCAGCCAACTGAGCCGCCATGTCGCCAGGAGCAGCAGGCTTGGCCGCTGCATCAGTGGTTTGACCAGGAACAGCCGCTGCGTCAGTAGTTTGACCAGAACCAGGAACAGTAGCGCCATCAGTGGTCGTAGCAGGACCCACAGCAGCATCAGCTGAGGCGGCAACCACAGGAAGCTTAGCACCAGTATCGGTGGCAAGCTTAGCGACTACAGGATCGGCTACTAGAGCCTTTGTCATCTCATCTGGCAAATTGGCGAAACTAGCTTCTAACACTGCTTTAGCTGTGGCCTTGTTATCACTGCCGTCGGCAGCTTTGCCACCAACTGAATTAAGAAGAGCCGCATAGTTGTAGTGGGCCGTTGGTTTAGCGTAAATTGCCTCTTCATAGTTCTTGGCCAGGCCAGTCATACCAAATTGTAGAGCAATAGCATTGAGGCCGTTTTCAGGAGTACCAACGGCAGCAACAGCATCACTTACTGCTTTGCCAAATTCAGGATGGGTCTGACCCAACTTAGCAAGGGCAGCGGTGCGATCAGCAGCACTGACATCAAGATTAGTGATTGTTTGCAAGAGACCAGCATCAGCCTGACTGAGAGCTGGTTTACCATCAGCCCCCTTAGGACTCTTATTGACCATGTTGACGAATTCAGTATCGATCTTAGCAACGGCTGTGGTGAAAGCAGGACCCTTATCTGCTGGCACAAGCTTAGCCAGTTCAGCAGCACTAAACTCATACTTGGCTTTAGAGAGAAGTAAGTGGTCATCAGCGGCCTTGACACTATCGGCCAAAACTTTTTGTTGTTCTGGTGTCAGCGTTTTTGCACCACTATCCGTCAGTTGCTTAGAGAGTTCACTACCGGCTCTGATAGCGGCAATGTTGGCAGCTTCATTAGGAATAAGGCGCTGAATAGTAGCTATTCTAGATTCTTGAGTCTCAGCCCCAGCCGGAGTACTGGCATCTCCTGCTCGGTTAACGATGGTGTCTGCAGGCTTAGCTGCAGCAGCTTTTTCTTGCTGATCTCTTAGATATTGATGAATTTGCACAAATTCTTGTGGCAGTTTCTGGCCACTTTCCATGATGCGCGTATATTGGCGCATAAAATTGGGGTCAGTGAGAATTGTGGCATTGGCATTTAGCTTGTCACCCAATTGGGCCTTCTGCTCAGGAGTGAGTTTTGAGAGATTCTTCGCATCTTCAGGAGAAAGACCAGCAGCCTGTAAGAACTGAGTAGTTCCTTCTTCAACTCGACCTTGACGATAGAGCCAAAGGGCTTTGTTACCTTGAGCACAATCATTAACACGCATGAGGGTGTAACTTGCGGCTTGACGCTCGGCCAATGCCCGCAGTTTTTCAGGATCGGTTTCAGTGGCCTTTGCCTTTACAACAGCATCGTAGTCGGCTTTAGCAGCAGCTATCTGCTCTGGTGTAACTTGCTTAGCAATGGCAATGGCCTTATCGTAAGCTGCTTCAGCTTCAGTAAGCTTCTGCGCCCGATTGGCTGTTGGCACATCATTGTCGAGAATACGAGCTACTTCTTTAGACAAAGCAAGACCCTTAACCAACTCAGGGTTGAGTGGCTTAGTCAGATCTAGGGCAGCATCTTTGGCTTGAGGTTGCTCTGCAGGTGTAGCTTTTTCAGTTGGTGTAGCTTTTTCGACTGGGGCCGGTACTACATCCTTAGCAGGTGCAGCTTCTTTGACAGCTGCTGTATCACCCGGCGGCTTAGCCGAACCGGTGCTATCGCCAGTTGCCTTCGGTGTGGTATCCGCTGGAGGCTTAGCCGAACCGCTGTTATCACCAGTGACAGTCTTTGGTGCTGCGCCAGCAGTCTCGCCCTCTGGTTTTGGCGTTAACTTAGGCTGTTCAAAGATAGTGCCGAAGTCGACCTTCTTAGGGTCGGCAGCCTCAGCCTCTGGTTTTTTGTTCAAGATTGAATCAGCAACATCAGCCATAAGAAAGAACCCCTAGTGAGTAGCGACAATTTATACAGCGCGCCATATTAATTTATTCCAGCTTTAGCGTCCTTTGAAACTGGGGAAACTACGTAGGCGGGAAGTCAAGTGGTTATATTTTTATCTTGTCAACCTTTGCTCAATCTATATCTATACGAGCCGATAATTTCCTAGACACGGTCCGCCAAATTGATAGCCAATTTTCGCAGAAATTAGAGAGTACAGACACCAATTTACGGACTAGCAGCAGGACTAGCCACCGAACCAGCATGAGTTGTCGCTGGAGCCTCGTGAACTTGCTTAGGTGTCTCATAGGTTGGCTGAGGAGCAACAGACTCTGGCGTCATAGCGTCTGGGCCGACTGTCAGCCCCAAACCATAATCCTTATCAGCAAGAGGCTGATCGGCGCCGTTGTTGATTTTCCACTGCTGGTATGTGGATATAGTGGCACCCCAAAACGGTACAAAGGGAGGAGCACCAAGTGATTGATTACCCAGTGTTTTGACAGTTTCACGCACACCGTTGAAGCCAAGATCACGGGTTTCAGCCATACCCACCCGAGACAGGGCACGGAAGCTTGGTCCGGCAAAGAAAGCTCCCGCAAAATCACGACCAGCGGTACCAAGAAAATCCATAGCAGTTGGATTAGTGCTGCCAAAATTGGCATCAAGCATAGCTTCGCCAAAAGCAAATGACCTCGGCTTGCCATTTTCATCAACACCCTTTCCTAGCCGGTCATAGACCCCGGTGATACTTTCGTAGGCGTGATAGCCCACAATGTACGATGCCACCGAAACACCATCGGCCCGACGCTTCATACCGGCCGCTAGGGCCTGAACATCAGCCACGCTGGCATTGGTTGTTTTGGGAATACTAAGACCAGAGTAGAAGCGGTTAGTCCAAGCAATCTCACTAGCCTTAGCAGCCATAGTTTTAGGTTGTATTTTTTCAATCTGATCTGACATACCATCAAGTTTGCGCCAGCCCTGCCCATCAGTTCGATTTCGCGAAAGATTGCCAAAGATACCTTTACCCTGCCCTTCAACTTGACGAAGAATGGCGTCATCAGCCTGACCTTTCAAACCTGGGAATAAGCGAGCCACTTCACCTTCTGGGGTTGCTTTGACGAGGTATGCTTCAACGTCAGCAATTGAGTTGATTTGCCGGGTAGCTATTTTTCGGCCACGGTCGCCGAGAAGAATAAATGATTCTACATTTCCAAGGCGTGGCAGTCTCGCACCATAGGCAAGCCCAGCCAATTCATTGGTAATTTTTTCAGCAGTATCGAAGCGACTATTACCAGAGGCAGCAAGCTTTTCCATAATCTGACGGGGAGTCATTTTCTCGTAGCCAGGTAGCGCCTTAGCGGCCTGAACGAACTCTTGAGTGCTGGACAAATCTTTAGCTACAGCAGCCTTCATGTCACCAACTGTACTGATGCCTTTCTTTTGCAACTCAATAATAGCTTTTAGTTCTGGGGTCATACCTGCCTGAATCCGGCTCATGGCTTCAGCCCCACGTCTACTTAGTGAGGTGGGCAAGATGGCCTTGAGCTGATCATCAGTAAGTTCGGCAATTTTTCGTCCAGCGAAACTGCTACTTCTAATAGCCTGAGCTTCAGTGTTCATACCTATGCCTGCAAGACGGTCACCATACTCGCCCAAGGTCATGACTTTACCAACCTGATTGTCCATGTTACGAGCGGCATCGGCCACGCTCTGATAGCTGGCTATATTACCCTGCCTGAAATTTTTGCCAGCAATACCGCCATACTTAAAGGCTGCCACAAAAGCTGCTGCTGCTGCTGCATTTACCGCTGTATCTGCCGGATCTTCCCACTCACCAGTGCCATATCGCATCATTGCCGCACGGCTGGCATAGTTAACTCCAATCGAAGTAACATCAGCAACAGCGTGCTTGGCGGCAAATCCCATTCTCGTTTTTGATAGCAGTGCGGCCATACCCAGCTGTGTTGCAAACGATAGACCAAAATCAAAGAGATTTGCACCATTACTCCACATCTCAGTGTTTGCCTTGGTGCTAATAACTTTGAACTGCTCTGGAGCAAGTTGAGCACCAAATGCTTTGACTCTATCCAGGCCCGGGTCTGTAGCATTGGCACCATGAATTTCTTTGTACTTAGCGTCAGCTTGCTTCAACAACTCAAGAGCCATGGTTGGTTGATAGAGCGAGTCGACCGCCCCAGACGAACGGCGCTCCCAGACATTCGTCTCTTTGTTGAATACTGCCCCTTGCGAAATATACATCATCGCCGCAGCTGTTCTAGTGGTGACCGAAATGTCTATGGCACCTGGTACATCTTTGTTACCCTGTAAGATATCTATAGCTTTAGCAATTAAGCCATCAGTGTCGCTTGAACCAATTGTGTTCATGCTCTTCTCTAAATTGGCCAACTCTCGCTTCATTAGATCAACAGGCATATTGTCAGCAGCCTGATAGACCAGCTTGAGCTGGTCGTTCATAGACTTGTTCAAATTCATCTGTTCGTCCTTCGAACCAAGCATTGGCTGCAGGTTTTCAGGCTTCTTCGTATCTATGGCCAGTGCGTCTTTACCGCCAAGGTAAGCGGCATACTCTCGACGAAAAGTAATTCCTTGGCTCAAGAGATTCAGCACTTCAGCGTTATCTTGGTGATACTGCAATCTTGTGGCAGCATCCATTGGCTTACCATCAAGAGTCTGCTCTTTCTCTAAAGCAACAACATTACTCTCTAATTGTTTCTTTGCTGCTTCGATAGTTGCTGGGTCTTCAAGGCGCTTAATCAGTTCTTCGTAAGCAGCCATCGTCTGCGGAATATAGTCTGGTCCTTTTTGCGACCAAACCCGAGCAGCATCAAGCAACTGCTCGGGAGTGGCAGCAGCCAATTGGGCAGCAGCGTCGTCAGGGGCAATTGGTGTAGATGCAGGAGCGTCTGTGGTACTAGCGGGCTCAGCAGCAGACTCAGCAGACTCAGCAGACTTAGTAACTTCAGGGAGCTTAGCACCAGTCTCGGTGGCAAGCTGTACGACTAGTGGGTTAGCTACCAGACGCTGAATAGTCTCATCGGGCAAATTTGCAAAGCTAGACTCTAGAACGGCCTTGGCTGTGTCTTTGTTGTCACTGCCATCCTCAGCTTTGCCAGGAATGTTATTGAGTAGTAGTGCATAATTTAAGTGAGAGGCAGCCTGAATGAAGACAGCCTCATCAAATTTCTGCAGAGTTTCAGGTATGCTAACTTGCAGGCGCATAGCAGAAAAACAATCTTCAGTACTATCAAAATTACCGACAAGCTCACTGAGGGCCGCGCCTAGAGCAGGATGAGCCTGCCCCATTTTTGCTATAGCCGCATCCCGCTCAACAGAGCTAACCTCGGCACTAGTGATTGTTTGCCAGAGTTCTTTGTCGGCCTGGCTAATAGCTGACTTGCCATCAACTCCCTTAGGACTACTCTCTTCTAGCTTTATAAATTCGGCATCAAGTGTCGACATAGCGGCACTAACTGCTTGTGCTTTTTCAACGGGCACAAGCCTTTCAAGCTCAGCAGTAGTAAATTCATATCTAGCTTTGTTGAGCAGCAAGTTATCATCGGCAGCCTTTACACTGGCTGCTAAAACAATTCGCTGCTCAGCCGTTAGTGCTGTTGCACCCTCGCCGTTCAATGTATCGAAGAGTTTTTTACCTTCTTGGACCGCCGCGAGATTAGCAGCTTCATTGGGGAAAAGCCGCTGAATTGTTGCTATTCTGGTCTCTTGGCTGGGATCTACAGGAGTATCAGAAACCTTGACGGCAGCGGCATTCTCTTGCTCATCTCTTAGATATTGATGAATGTCCACAAATTCTTGCGGAAGCTTTTGGCCACTTTCCATAATGCGCATATATTGACGCATGAAATTTGGGTCAGTAAGAATCGTGGCATTAGCATTTAGTTTCTCGCCCAACATTGATTTCTGTTCAGGAGTCAGTTTAGACAAATTCTTCGCATCTTCAGGAGAAAGGCCTGCGGCCTGTAAAAATTGAGCAGAGCCTTCTTCAATGCGGCCTTGACGATAGAGCCAGAGTGCTTTATTGCCTTGGGCACAATCACTAACGCGCATCAGTGTGTAATCGGCAGCCTGACGCTCGGCCAATGCCCGCAACTTCTCCGGATCTTTTTCGCTTGCCTTAGCTTTGAGCACAGCCTCATAATCAGCTTTAGCAGCAGCAATTTGCTCGGGTGTAACTTGCTTAGCAATTTCGATTGCTCTGTTGTAAGCGGCTTCGGCCTCAGGTATGTTCTGCGCGCGGTTAGCGACCGGCACGTCATTATCAAGTATGCGAGCAACTTCCTTAGACAAAGCAAGACCGTTAACCAACTCAGGGATTAGCGGCTTAGCAAGGTCTAGGGCAGGAGCGCTCTTATCTGTGGCTGCGGGAACTTCTTTAGGAGTTGTGACTGGCTCTACTGGAGCTGCTTGCTCGACAGGAACAACTTTCTCGGAACCAATAACTTTTTCAGACGGAAGGACTGCTGCATCAGTAGGAGCTTTAGCCGTAGGATTATCAGCACTTGGTTTCGGTGACAGCTTAGGTGGTTCAAAAATAGTGCCAAAGTCTGTTTTTACAGGATCGGCAGCGGCAGCATCTGCCTTTTTAGATAATATTGATTCAGCGACGTCCGCCATTGGCAAGGCCCCCAAAGAGTGCATACTAAGAAAAAGCTAAAGCCCCCCGGCTTCAACTGCATCTATACAGGCAGCAAAATTCTTGGACAAAAATTTAGAAATGAAAGCCGGCCGTAAGTAGACCTTACACGCCTTACTCGCCTAGCTCAACTATTGTCACGCCGTCTCCACCTTCAAAGGTCTCGCCCGAACGCTGGCGATTGGCATAGCGACAACTGCTAAGAAACTCGCGGACAACAGACTTTATGGCACCGGTACCATGACCATGAATAATCATTAGCGGGCTAACTCGATTAAGGGCACAGCTATCAACAAACTGCTCAACAAGACCATATGCGTCATCGGCCCGCTTACCACGCAAGTCAATGGTATTGCTCTGAGTGCGAACAAAAACTGCAGGATCATTATATTGAATAGAGTTAGCCGCTTTCTTCGAACTAGACTTATTTGCTATGTTGCCAGCCTTGACCTTGGCTGTTCCCCTAATTTCTAGATCGCTTGGCGCCACTTTCACCTTTAGTGGTCCGACCTGCACCATAACCCGATCAATTTTGGATTGTTGTTTGTCGGAATAAATTACTTCTTGCACGATGCCAGAGCTATTCAAAGACTTCAGCCGCACTGTCATACCGACAACCAAGACATTTGGGTCTGGCCCTTTTGGAATAATTTTCTGGCGCTCTTGCAGGAAACTTACCGTTGCCTTCAAAGCCTCTAACTCAGCAGCGGTTTTCTGTGCCGCCTTGATACTGGGCTCGCGCTGCAGTCCAGCAATCATTTCTTTCATGATCTCGCGAGCGCACTTAAGCTCTTCTTCTAGTTCAGAAGCCATACGTCCCCGTACTTTTTCTTGCTCTAGCAAGAGTTTTTCTTCTTTCTGCTCGAGCTTGACTTGCTTAGCTTCCAAATTTTCTTGCAACTGAGTCAACTGCTCTTGGCGCGCATCTACTTGGGCAAGGCGGCTATTGAGATTTTCAATGATTTGCTCAAGTTCATGCTCAGAAGCTACAGTCAGCTGCCGCGCCCGAGCCACCACTGCCTGATCTAAGCCTAGTCTCTGCGCTATGGTATTGGCCTTTGAGCTGCCTGGTACACCCAAACGAAGTTTATAGGTAGGAGATAGAGTGGCCTCATCAAATTCAAAGCTACCATTAACAAAACCACTATTGGTATAAGCCAACATCTTCAGCTCACCGAGGTGAGTGGTGGCAATAGTGACTACATCACGTTCTAGTAGATGCTCAAGAATAGCCCTGGCTAAAGCTGCACCTTCTTTAGGATCGGTACCGGCACCAATTTCATCAAGCAAAACAAGCATGCCACGCTTGGCTGTATTGACTATTTCGACAACATTTTTCATATGGGCAGAAAACGTAGATAAGCTTTGCTCAAGTGATTGTTCGTCGCCAATATCAGCACACACAAGAGGGAACAGTGCTGTTTTAGAGCCGTTCTTGGCTGGCACTAGAAGACCGCAACGGAGCATCAAAGAATAGATACCAATTAACTTTAGTAAGACCGTTTTACCACCCGTGTTAGGGCCAGTGATTACAAGAGTTCGTTCGCCCTCTTGCATTACTACTGTATTCTCAACAACTATTTTTTCTTGATTTTGACGATTTTGCAAAACTAAAAGTGGGTGACGGGCGCCGCGCAACTCAATCATAGGTTGATTGCTAAGGGTGGGTTTAATGCCGCTATAGAGCAAAGATAGACGGCCCCGAGCCATGATGCAATCGAGATCAATTAGAGCACTATAGCAATCAGCTATTTGATCGGCAAAGGGCCGAAGCTGATCACATAGCTCCACAACAATTCTCTCGATCTCACTTTCTATGGCAGAGTCTTTAATTCTTGTCTGATTAGAAAGCTCGACCACGGTGATGGGCTCTACATATACGGTCAATCCTGACTGCGAAGCATCATGGACGATACCATCAAGCAAGTAGCGCATATTGGCCATAACGGGCAAGACAAAGCGCCCACCGCGCACAGTATAGATTGGCTCTTGCAAAGCCTTTGTGCCAGCCTGTGATTGAATAATTCGCGACAGCTCGTCTTTTATATGCTGATCGAGCTTATGTCTCTCTCGACGCAAAGAGCGCAAAAGACTAGAAGCTGTGTCTTTTACAGCACCAAAATCATCTATTGCAAAATCAATGGCATCAATTTGTTTAGGCAGGGCCACTAAGGTTGAGACAAAGCGATGTAGATGAGGAAATTGAGCGGCAGCAAGAAGGGCGAGCGAACCGCGCACAGATCGCGCCACTACGAGCAGTGCCTTGATACGAGCCAATTCGCTAGCCGTAATCACAGCACCAGCCCTAAGCAGAGCAATAGATTCACGAACGTCGCTAAGCTTTGCCAAACTAAAAGCCGTACGGCTCGAAATCAGTGCGCAAGCCTCTTCGGTTTGATCTAACAAAATCTGAGCACTGGCAATTTCAGTATCTAGGTCGAAGGCAAAGCCCAAAGAGGGCACGAGTTGCAATGAACGCCTCGTACCCTCAGTTGTTTCATTCTGTTCTGCAAGATAAGTAGTGAGCCTTTCCCATTCAAGAGAACGAAGACTTCTATGCTCAATACTCACTATCTTTCAAAAAAAAGAATATTGCTAACTAATGTTAGTTGAGCTCTGACGGAATACCGCCAGCGGCAGCACCAGCAACAACAGCTGTGGTGACAGGCTCAACAACTTCTTTAGGCATGGCAGCAAGTTGAGCCATGTGAGCAGCCATTTGGGCGGCTTGCTCTGTCAGCTCTTCAATAGTATCTGTGCCAAGCAACTTTCTAAGACGAATCTTCTGCAATTCGTAGCTGCGATTGTTGCGCTTGTGTACAACACCAATGCGTTCTAATTGCTTAATAGCTTCAAGGTGAGATTCTGGCACGGAAGCAACATCAACACAGCCTTTCTCGTTAAGCCAAGAAATAGTTGGAGACAGGGTTCCCAGCAACTTGCGCATCGGCTGTTCGAAAACAGGCATCATCTAATACTCCTACAAACGTGCTATTTAATCTTACCAGCTTGACAAGGGTATCCTGAGGGGGTTATTGCAGGCTATGAAGCAATACCCATATATAATTAAATACATGAACACCCTTTACAAGTATGCAGGATTTTGCCCTGCCGTGCACGAAAGTGCCTTTATTGCCCCAACCGCCTGCCTAATCGGCAATGTTACAGTGGAAGAAGATGCCAGTATTTGGTTTCACACCGTAGCTCGGGGAGACATTAATGCCATTCGCATCGGGCGCAGTACCAATATTCAAGACGGCTGCCTCATGCACGTCACCCATCACCTCGGCCTCACTGTTGGGGATAGAGTAACCGTTGGCCATGGCGCCATTTTGCACGGCTGTACCATCGAATCAGACTGTCTTATAGCCATGGGTGCCATAATTTTAGACGGAGCTAAAATTGGCGCTCATACAATTATTGCCGCCGGTTCAATCGTGGCCCCAAATAGTCAAATCCCCCCTGGCAGCCTAGTGATGGGCGTACCTGGCAAGGTCGTGCGCGAGGCTAATGCCAAAGACCGGGAGATGATTGAGCGCGGCGCTGCAAATTATGTGGGCTACAAACAAACATATAAAGAATCACTTTTGGAGCTTTAAGTTAAGGTCAGAAGGTTCATTTTAGAGCTGACTCTAATAGTTGCCAATTGAGCTTAATTCCATTAAATCAGACTGGTGATATTTGGCTTTGGTTGAAACTTTAGCAATCCGCTCAGCTCCACTTGGCAAATGACCAACCAACCACGACTTGACCGTAAACAAAGTAGTCGGGTCAATATGGGTCGTTTCAATCAATACATGACCTTTGCCTGGCAGCCATCTAACCGTTTGGTCAGTTGACTTTAGTTTCTTGAGCAGAGTAACAACGGCATTCTGCTGAAGCATGCGATCGTGGTCACCTTGAATCACCAAAACAGGCATATTGGCTGGGATATTCTTAACGTGATTGATGTTTGAGCGAATTACAGAAGCAGTAGTTAACAATTCTCTCAAACTCAGAGTTTTGCGCACCATCGGGTCTTCTATGGTTTCTTGAGCAATCTGAGGATCATCCGAGGCAAACTTTCTTATGTACGGAACCATGTCAAATTGTCTGACTGGGTTAGCAAACAGGGCCGCCACGTCTTTCACCATCTCTGGTTCGCAATAGTTGCGGCGCTTGAGAGCGGGGCTAGATAAGACTAAGCCACTGA
Organism: bacterium; assembly: GCA_018062085.1. Classification (GTDB taxonomy): domain Bacteria; phylum Cyanobacteriota; class Vampirovibrionia; order Obscuribacterales; family Obscuribacteraceae. Next base: position 261,182 of record JAGOSY010000004.1, read on the forward strand.
TCTCGCCAGGCATTGCTTCAGCAGCCCGCAGCGACAAGCCAGCTCCCATGCTCTCGCCGATGAGAAAAACTGGTAGGTCAGGATGTTCATTGCGAGCAGCGCGAACCAGGGCCTTCAAATCTTCCAAACTGGCCTTGTAGCTCAGGCCGCTCTTGCCGCTAGGCTGAAACTGCCAGCGGCCGTAACCTCTCAGGTCTTGTGCATAAACCTCAAAACCCAAACCGACCAGCTCATTGGCAAGATGATCATAAACGCCACCATGCATCACCATGCCATGAACAGCAATAGCAATAGCCTGTGGCTTTACTTCTTCTTTACTGCGCCAAACACAAATAGGAATATTTGGCAGGTTGGTCATACCATGCTCAAGGGGAGCATCGTCGCGAACAACTTGACACTGAGCTAAAGCTGGCAAGCTCTGAAGTGAAATTAAAGTACTAAAAAATGCAGCCAAAGCCGCACCAAATGTCCTTTCTAGGTTTTTATTGCCAAAGCAAAGCTGACGATTAAACATAGTCATCCTGTGCCTCAAGTTTCAACCTGCTTTACAGTGAATCTGTCTAAACAGATCCATTCCCTAAACAATATGTACCAAGCGGGAAACGGATTAAAACCATAACTAGTTAAAACATTCAGTCGTCATCGAGAACAAGGCTATTGCAAAGATGAGAAGATAGGCCTTATTCAAGCTGGATGTTAAACACTTGGGTGTTAAACACAGCCAGTTGCTAGACACAGACTGAATATACCTTAGATATCTCCCCGACTTGCTCAAGCAAGCCTTACTTACTCAGGAACAATGCCAAAAAGAACTGATATCAAAAAGATACTGGTGCTCGGAGCCGGACCGATTACGATCGGCCAAGCTTGTGAGTTTGATTACTCTGGGTCTCAAGCTTGTAAGGCTCTCAGAGACGAAGGTTACGAAGTAGTTTTAATCAATTCAAACCCGGCAACGATCATGACCGACCCCGAAGTAGCCGACCGCACATACATAGAACCGGTCACAGCCGAGGTAGCTCGCGAAGTGATCGCCATAGAGCGCCCCCAGGCCCTGCTACCGACTATGGGCGGACAGACCAGCCTCAACGTAGCTGTAGAATTGGCTGAAAGTGGAGTGCTCGCTGAATTCGGCGTCGAACTAATTGGTGCCAAATTACCTGCGATCAAATTGGCTGAAGACCGCGATCTTTTCAAGCAAAAGATGATCGAAATTGGGCTCTATGTGCCTAATTCAGGCATTGCCAGAAACATTTCAGAAGCGCGCGAAATTGGCACAAAAATCGGTTTCCCGATCATCATTAGACCGGCCTTTACCCTAGGTGGAGCTGGCGGTGGTATCGCTTACAACCAAGAAGAACTAGACGACATTGCTAACGCCGGCATCTCCGCTTCACCGGTCAATGAAATTCTCTTAGAAGAAAGTGTTATTGGCTATAAAGAAGTCGAACTCGAAGTAATGCGCGACTGCGAAGACAATGTCGTCATTATCTGCGCCATCGAAAACTTCGACCCCATGGGTGTGCATACTGGCGATTCCATTACAGTCGCCCCCATGCAAACCATCTCTGACAGCGAATATCAAGCACTACGAAATGCTGCCATTTTGATCATTCGCGCCATTGGCGTAGAAACTGGTGGCTCTAATATTCAATTTGGTATTCACCCCCACGACGGCCGCATAGTTGTCATCGAAATGAACCCTCGGGTCTCGCGCTCATCAGCTCTAGCCAGTAAAGCAACTGGTTATCCAATTGCCAAAATCGCAGCGAAACTTGCAATTGGCCTTACCCTTGGTGAAATCTCAAACGACATAACCAGAGACACACCGGCTTGCTTCGAGCCCACTCTCGACTATGTAGTAACAAAAATTCCACGCTTCAATTTTGAAAAGTTTAAGGGAGCTGATACTACTCTTACGACCCAAATGAAATCTGTGGGCGAAGTAATGGCCATTGGCCGCACCTTCCAAGAGTCTGTACAAAAAGCACTAAGAGGGATGGAAGTCGGTCTACCTGGTTTCCTTGATGTGCCGTCACGCTCAAAAGCTGACTTCTGGGAATGGCGCAGAAGACTTTCAGTGCCATCACACCACCGCCTAACTGACATTTACGGTGCTCTCAAAGCTGGCATATCAGCCGAAGAAATAGTTGAGCTCTCATCTATTGACCCTTGGTTTATCGACAATCTTGAAGACATTTACAGCTTGTCTGAGGAGCTAAAAGAAAAAGTTGACACCATCGACAAACTTAATCCGACCCTGCTTTTAGAGCTAAAAAGACGCGGTTTTGGCGATCTGCAACTAGCACGCCTAATTGGTGTCACTGAAAAACATATCTACGACCTGCGGCAGAAGTATAATCTACGCCCTTCTTACAAAATGATTGACACTTGTTCAGCCGAGTTCAAAGCCTTCACGCCGTACATGTATTCGACTTACGAAAGTGAATCAGAAGCACCACCGGCAGTGAAACCGCGCATCATGATCTTGGGTGGTGGGCCAAACAGAATCGGCCAAGGCATTGAGTTTGACTATTGTTGCGTGCACGCCAGCCTAACCCTGCGTGATCTTGGTTACGAAGCTGTGATGGTCAATTCGAATCCAGAAACAGTATCGACAGACTACGATGTCTCAGACAGACTCTATTTCGAGCCACTAACTTTAGAAGATGTCTGCAACATTGCTGAAGTAGAAAAACCAGAAGGGATCATTGTCCAGCTGGGTGGTCAAACACCACTCAAGCTAGCAAAAGGTTTAGAAGAGCGTGGTTTCAAGATTCTCGGCACCTCGCCCGAATCAATTGATATTGCCGAGGACCGGGCCAGATTTGGGGATCTCATACGCTCACTCAACCTCAAACAGCCCAAAGGAGCAATTGCCTACAACGCTGAAGAGGCCATAGAGCAAGCGAATGCCCTAGGGTATCCGGTAATGGTGCGGCCCAGCTATGTACTAGGCGGCCGAGCAATGGCAATTATTTATGGCCAAGACGAACTAGAGCGCTGGCTCTCTAGCGCTTTAGCAGTATCGGGTGAGATGGCTGTATTAATTGACGAGTTTCTGGAGAACGCTGTAGAAATCGACGTTGATGCTGTTTCTGACGGCCGAGCGACCATAATTGCCGGCATCATGGAGCATATCGAACAAGCTGGCATCCACTCGGGTGACAGCACCTGCGTACTGCCCGCCCAAACAATTCCATTCAAATTAGTCGAAGAAATTCGCCGAGCAGTGGATGAACTGGCCAAAGAGTTAAAAGTTGTAGGCCTAATGAATATACAATTTGCCGTCAAGGATGACGAGTTGTATATACTCGAGGTCAATCCTCGGGCTAGCCGCACAATTCCCTTTGTCTCCAAAGCCACCGGTGTGCCTTGGGCCAGAATTGCAGCTTCAGTTATGGTAGGTCGCACCCTCTCAGAGTTGGGTATCTCGCCGCGCTTACTGCCACCTCACGTTTCAGTCAAGTCAGTGGTAATTCCATTTAAGCGTTTTCATGGCGCAGAGATATCTTTGGGGCCAGAGATGCGCTCCACTGGTGAAGTCATGGGTATAGCTTCCCAATTTGGCTTGGCCTTCGCTAAAGCACAAATTGCCGCTGGCCAGCAAATTCCTACTAAAGGCCGCATCTTTATAAGTGTTTCGGACCATCACAAACAAGAATCGGTAGCCGTCGCCCAAAACCTCTACCAGCTTGGCTTTGAGCTAATTGCTACTAGAGGCACAGCACAGGTTTTGAAAGCCGCTGGCATTCCTTCAATGGTCACCAATAAAGTCTCAGAAGGCCGCCCCAACTTAATTGACCGCATAAAGAACGGCGAAATTCAGTTGGTTCTGAACATTCCTTCTGGCCGCACGGCTCGGGGCGATGACCAGCTAATTAGACGGGCTGCCATTAGCTACAACGTGCCTGTGGTCACCACCATGTCAGGCGCCTGGGCGACAATTAGCGCCATCGGGGCCTTGCAGTCAGGCTCCCTGGGCGTAAAGAGCCTGCAGGAGTATCACCAGAGCATTGCCCACTGGGAATCAACCACTAGCTCTAGCAGCCGTTCGGTTAGATTTCAATAAGAAAAGATCTAGGGTCGCCACTTCTATGAATAATGGCCTATGAATAGTAATAGCCAACAAGTAAGCCCTATAAAAAAGACTAGTGCACAAATTGGAGTAAGCAATGAGCAATGAAACTGGCGGAGCTAAAAATGCAAGCCCTGCAAATAATTTTGCTAAATATATTGACCACACATTGTTGACTCCTCAAGCAACTAAAGCTGACGTCTCCAAGCTCTGTCAAGAAGCCATGGAGAATAACTTTTACGCCGTGTGCGTTAACCCATCGTTTGTCAGACAAGCAGTTAAAGAGCTGGCTTCTTCAAAAGTAGCAGTAGCGACTGTAATTGGATTTCCACTGGGAGCCAATCTCACCGATATAAAAATTGCTGAAACTCAAAGAGCAGTTTCAGAGGGCGCTGAAGAAATCGATATGGTTATTAACGTTGGCGCGCTAAAGAGTGGTGACGTCGACTTTGTCACAGAAGAAATCAAAGCTGTGGTTAAAGCGGCAAAAGAAAATCCTGTCAAAGTCATCATTGAGTGCGATTTACTTTCAGACGATGAAAAAGTGATTGCCACAGAGTGCTGTGTCAAAGCCGGTGCAGCTATGGTGAAAACATCTACCGGTTTTGTCAAAGACGGCAAAGGTGCCACCGTTGCCGATATAGAACTTATTAAAAGAGCCTTAGCTGGTGCCAAACTTGGTATCAAAGCTAGTGCTGGTATTCGCGATCTGGCCAAAGCAAAATCACTGGTTGATGCTGGTGCCACCAGACTAGGTACATCAGCCGGTGTAGACATTCTTAAGGGTGCTGAGCCAGCCAAAGCTGCCTACTAACCACAACTAAGTTTCTAAAATTTTCAGAGGGGAAAACAAATTGGTTTCTGTTAAATCCGTATTTTCAGCCGTCAGCACAGTACTGTTAGCATGCAGTGTCGCTCTCAGCTTAAACACTACTTTTGCCACTGCTTCATGGGCTGACGAGCAAGACTCTGAAATAATGAAAAAGGCGGAAGGCTTGTATGGTCATGGCAAATTTAAAGAAGCTGCTGAAGCTTTCAGAGAAGCCATTCGACAAGAGCCAAACAATGCTAAAGCCCACCAGCGACTTGGCGCTATCCTGGCAGCTATGGAAGACTACGAAACAGCCATACTAGAGTCAAAGCAAGCAGCCAAACTCGACCCCAAGTACTTCCTACCACATGTGGTGCTAGGCCAAATTTACGCCAACCAAGGCAAAGTAGAATTGGCGCTGCCTGAGTTTGAAGAAGCCTGCAAACTCAAACCCACAAGCTTCCGTGCCCACTGCGACTTAGGCTTTGCCTATACCCATGTAGGCAAAGTAGATGAAGCCCTTGCTGCCTATAAGAAAGCAGCCGAAATCAATCCTAAAGATCCCACGCCCCATCTGAATATGGGCGTACTCTATGCCCAACAAGAAAAATATCCGCAAGCAATCAAAGAAGAACAAGAAGCAATAACCTTAAACAGTAAATTGCCAGAAGCCTATATCAACCTCGGCAATATTTTTGCTGAATCTGGCGAAACTCAACAAGCAACGCAGGCTTTCAAAGACGCTCTCAAACTAGTGCCCAATCATCCCAATGCTTTGAGCGGTTTAGGTTGGATGCTGCAGAAAAATGGCGACTACAAAGGCGCCGTAGCCGAGCAGAAAAAAGCTCTTAAAATGCAGCCTAATTTCACTCCAGCAAGAAGAAGATTAGCTACCGCTCTTGCTGCCTTAGGCGACAATCAGCAGGCTGAAGTCGAATTCAAGAATGCCCTTAAGGCTTCGCCGCGTGATGTTACAGCCCACGTAGAGTACGCTCAATTCTTAGAGAAGCAAGGCCAAAGTGCTCCCGCGCTAACCGAATACAAGAAGGCTGTAGAAATCAAACCAGATTCAAAAATTGCCCAAGAAGGCGTGAGCAAGCTGACTAAAATCAAATAACAAGATCTGCTGCTACTCTTCTTTTCGATATTCCAAAACTGTCATATTTTCTGAAGAAAAAATGACAGTTTTGGAGTCGCATTGGCATAAGCAATGCGCCCAATCTGACTGATTACCTAAACGGCTTTAAGACTTTGGGCTTGACTGGCGCCATTCATAACTTCAGTAGTCAATGTTGCTGGTACAGCCTTTCATTTTTCAGTCACTAAGCAACTACCCTATTCGCATTCACGAGTTCTTCTTTTCTTTGAGATAGCGCGATCATTTCGTCAATCGTCTCTCTCAGACCTTTGTAGTCACAGCCCTCTTCAAAAAATGGGCATTGAATACAAGCAGAGACTTGTGCCCTGAACCCACAAAACGAATCCATGCTCAAGTATTTGTCAGCCCCACACAATAGTGCCGCTCGTTCAAGGATCGGGTCGAGCACTGAGGCCCTAGCTGAGCGTTCTCTCGACAAGCAAAGCAGGGGAATAGTATGAAGAGTGACATCACCTCGAACCAATGAGATCAACTCAAATACATCGACCTCTTCATAGACATTGCCGACCACGAGATCAATTTTCAAATCTGATTGATGCATGACATAAATGCCTCCTTTAACAAGAGAGCAAGCAAAAGGGCTTACCATTGCCACTATTAGACACCCTGGTGAAAAATTTCAAATCAGTCAAAGGATATACTCAGCTTGACGTTCCTTTGAGCCACCCATTAGGCACTGCTCAATCAGTTAATTAAGCTTCAAAGCAAAATGCAAGAACGGCTGCCCATCTGTACCAAACTCTACATATAGAAAACCCTATTCCGGCCAGCTATCGTCCTAAAGGTGGATGAAATCAACGAGAAATAGTCAACCATCGTCCTAAAATGGCAAATTCAAGCAAATCTAGGCTATTTTTGTCTACTTCTGTTTACCGATGGGCCTCATCTCAAATAGATTCTGAAAGTCACCGCTTTCATTGCGTGCGGCTGCTCCGACAAAGACCACTCCAACAGACTTGGCTTTTGTATAACCACTGGGAGCAAGAAAAAGCTTGGGATCATCAGCGACACTTTCAATTTTGCTGGTATCAAGCAAGGTTTCCAAACGCCCCTCCTCACTGATACCAGTTGTATAGTCTCTACCGCTTTGCGCCTTAACATAGGCAACAGGCAAGCCACCGTTAGTAGGAACTTTATATGCAGCAAAAATTATGCTCTCCGCCTGTGATGCAATTTTGCCTAGAGGAAGATACTTAAAGGTAGAGTTTCTGCCAGTCCAACGAAAAACGTCATAGCCACAGAACTTGAAAGACGACTTAGTAAATTCGCCAACCTTGAGCAATCGAGGTCGGTCCACCATAACGAAGCCTGACATCAGACCAGTGTTCTGAAATTCTTTGAGGCTCTGCGAAAAATAGGTCTTATCGTCATTGCGAAACAGTGTAACTCGCCAATCTGGTGCTTGAGCCACAAGCACAAATTTTAGTTTGTCTCGATTTTCAATGCGAATACCATGAGCACTAACTGTTAGTTGGCACTGCCCCATGAATGTGTGGGTCTGATTGAGCCTAAGGGCACCTTCTCGAGCATACGCGGGTAGCTGAATGTTCAGAAGAACAAGAAAGAAGAAGGAGAAGAAGGAGAAGTAAAAAGCCATTCTATTTCCGCCCACCTGGTAGCTTCATATCAAATAGGTTTTGAAACTCAACACTGTCATGGCGTACTGACGCTCCGGCAAAGACTACTCCTAGAGACTTTGCCAACTTATACCCGCTTGGCGCAATGTAAAATTTGGGATTGTCTTCAATAGTTTCAACTTTAGTGGTACATAAGATTGTTTCCACGTCGCCTTCCTGACTGGCACCAGTGGTGTAATCGTTGCCACGTTGGGTCTTAATACACTCTAACGGTAGACAGCCATTGGTAGGAATTTTGTAAGCAGCCAAGACTATTTCCTCAGCTTCAGGAGCAAGACTAGTAAATGGAAGACATATCAAAGTCTGACCTTTGCCAATCCAGAGAATAGCATCACGGCCAAGAAACCTGATATTCGACTTCTTATATCTAGCAGCAGAAAGATAGCGAGACTTTAAAAACATAACAAAACCAGAGAACAGTCCACTACCTTGAAATTCTTTCAAACTTTCAGAAAAATAGGTTTTGTCATCATCTCGAAAGATCGTCACCCGCCAATCTGGTGCTTTGGCCACCAAGTTGAATTTCAGTTTGCCTTTGTTCTCAAGTCGAACGCCTTTAGCACTGACAGTAAGCTGCCCTCGCCCCATAAAACCATGAATTTGATCAAACCTAAGAGCGTTCTCTTTAGCTAAAACAGGAGCAGGCATCACAGTGATACAAAAGCATAAAAAGACTGACAGAATTATTGCTGGCATTCGCATTGTTGTGACCCTGCCCCCAACCGTCTTTTTGAATGGTTACTCTTTATTAGGGTGCTTGCTCTTACTCTAATGTTTTTCTTCGCCCTCACCCAATTGCACAGAAATGGCATGAAGAATATTGGTGTGATAGAGAGTATCAATGTACACTTTGCGGATAGCTCCTTGCAGAGCAGGGTCGACCGGACCCACTTTTTTACACAACAAAGTCGCTTCTTTAAGCGCTTCCTCTGCACCTTTGTAGTCTCCTTGAGCATGAAGAGTCAAAGCATAACCGTAGAGCGCTCTCGGTGCCCACGGAGTATCGGGATTACCGTGAGCCTTCCACCAGTCGATTCCAAGCTTGTAGGTTGTCTGGGCCTCTTTCAAAAGGCCATCGCGGCGATAAACATCAGCCAGCTTGCCGCAGGCATCCCAGTACATTTGCGAACGCTGTTCTTTTTCGATTTCCGCCAAATTAAAGAAGCGCTTAAACACCTCAGTTGCTTTACCAAGATTATTTTGGCGCGAATAAATGTCTCCAAGAATTCGCAGACACTGAATATTTGAAACATTGAGAGCCGGCTTTCCCGAGGCCAACTCTAGTTCCTTTTCAGCAGCAGGTACGGCCTCTTCGAAGGCACCATAACAGAAGGCCGCATAAGCAACCAATCGATAACACTCGCTCAGTTGGCAGGGTCCTTCCTGACCGTCCTTTTCTAACCGCTCTGTAGTCTGAGTAAGCTTTCTTCCATATGTGAGAGCATCAGACCAGTGCTGTGACTCATGATAGAGAGTCACCAGAGCAAGGAGAGCATCGGCATATTCGCGGCAATTCGTGCCTATATCTCTTTCAATGCTCTGCAAATTTACTTTGGCAGCCTCTTCTTTGTTGCCAAAGTCTTCTACTGGTGTGGGCTTACCTGTGACCTTGACATTCCACAACAAATTATTATCAAAGGCCGGATACTTCTTACTTTCTGGTTTGAGAATAATCCAAGACCAAAAACCAACAACACCAACAAGCAAAACAATGCCAGCAATCCAAATGGCTGACTCAATAGAGAAGCCCCTTTTCTTACTGCCAGAAGATCCACCACCCTGTCCGCGCTTCTTTCGTGGAGCTACTTCTTTATAGAGATTCGCTGAATTGGCCCACTCTGTATCGGTTGCAGTCAACAATAGCTCTAAATCTTGGCGCAGTTGCTCTGGGCTTTGATAGCGATTATCAGGATCTTTTGCCAGACACTTAGCCACTACTTCTTCAAAACGAGTAGCAACCGGCTCCATACTAGGATCTAAGCCTAGCGGTCGCGGAGTATCGTTCATGTGCTTGTAAGCAGTTTCTAAAACGTTCTTGCCTACAAATGGTGGCTTACCAGTAAGCGACTCATACATGACACAACCAAGAGAATAAATATCAGAGCGGTTATCTACCTTCTTACCACCACACTGCTCTGGGCTTAAATACAGAGGACTTCCAAAAGTCTCCTTAGAACGAGTCATATACTGATCTGACTTGTGCTCAGCGCTCTCATCTTGAATAATCTTAGCGATGCCAAAGTCCATCACCATAATGTCATCGTCAAACTTTTGATTATCAAGGATGAGGATGTTACTGGGCTTTATGTCGCGATGCAATATATCAAGCCTTAGGGCTGATTCTAAAGCCTCAGCTACTTGGCTAAAGATGCTCACCGCTCGATCTGGTCCTATGTGCCCCGTTTTAGAGAGGAGATCTTCGAGACTCTCAAAGACCATAGGGCGAATCACTAAAATAACTCGACCTTCAACTATAACAACATCACGATAAGTACAAATGTGAGGATCATCAAGAGCCATCAAAGCCCGCAACTTTTGCTCAAACTTTTTGAGATTCTTGATACTGGCCAAGAGCTGCTTGTGAATAATCTTAATAACAACAGTGCCCTGTGATTCATTGTCGTGAGCGCGATAGACAACACTCAAGCTGCCTTCACCAAGCTGCTCTTCAATTTCGAATCGATCAATAGTTTTACCGACAAGGCTCTCGCCGCCACCAAATAGTGAGCTGTCTTTTGTCTTCGGATTTTTTGCCCCTGGGCTCATGCCAAACAAATCCCCGCTTCGATTGCCATTTAGATTACAATTTAGATTATTATCGGACTCCGCTATTCAGCAGTCATAATCGTTTTGCCCGATTTCAACTTAAAGCGCACATGCCGCGGCAAAAATTCCCTAAACAATCTCAGGTAAGGGCTCACAAAAGCACTCAAAAGAAAGCCGAAAAGCTAATACCTATGTGCAGTTCATCGAATATCCCATTGCCTTGAGAATTTTTTGCAAGTCGAGCAAATTAGTATAGGTTGGCATCAACCAGAGGGTTTCACCTTCCGCCAGGCCATCAATGCCCTGACGCAAAGCTTGAGCCAATTTCGGCACTGTAGCAATTTGATTTGAGTTGATACCGGCATATTTAAGCCTAACGGCCATGTCTTCCGCTCTTTGCCCACTGACAATCATAGTTCCATTGTTGAGAGCAGTAAGCTGCTCAAAGTCAGCGTCCCAAAGCCAAGAAATATCTCGACCATCAGCTAAGTTATCGTTGATAGCAATCAAGACTTTAGCCTTGCTGTCTTTGACACATGATGCCAAAGCCTGGGTTGCCCCGGCCGGATTTTTAATTAATTGTACGATTATTGATTTACCTTCAATGGTCATTCTTTCAGAACGACCAAAAAGAGTTGAATACTCTTTCAGGCCATAACGAATAGCTTCGCGACTGGCACCAAGGTGATACGCCGCCGCAGCAGCAGCCAAGGCGTTGTAGACATTGAACAAACCTGGTAGAGGCAAAACGCACTCTTCAACCTTGCCTGCTATAACTAACTTGAAGCGACTCTGCGTAGCCGATACTTCCACATCGCGGGCTATTATTGAAGGGGTCGGTCGCTTAAAGCCACAACCCTGGCAGTACCAATGACCAATCTGACCATAGAAGACAGTGCTATAGCTAACTTCCTTACCACACTTACCACAATAGGAAAGCTCCATGTTAGCGCTAGGCGAAATACTGCTAGCTGCTTCAGAGGCTGACTGTACAAGCGAATCAAGACCAAAGAAGAGATGCTCAACATCAGGGGCTAACTGGCTAACGTTGGGATCATCGCTGTTGAGAATGGCTATTGACTTATTCTGATTAATTCCAGCATTGATCAATCGAGCAGTGGTATCTAGCTCACCAAAGCGGTCAAGTTGATCGCGAAACAAATTAGTGACAACAACACTATCAATTTTCACTTCCTTAGCCACCACCGGTAGGGCAGCCTCGTCTATTTCAAACAAGCACAAATCTGCTGCAATTCCAGTTTTCCAATTAGAAGACTCAATCAAAGAAGCTGTAATACCAGTAACAAGATTGGCACCCTGACGGTTATGAGCAAAAGTAAAACCAGCAGTTCGGAGAATAGACGAGAGAATCCCACTAGTAGTGCTCTTGCCATTGGTGCCCGTCACAGCAATGACACCTCGAGATGTCTGAGCAGAGAGATGACTCAAGACAGTAGGTGACAATTTTCTTGCCAACCGACCGGGCAAATTAGAGCCAAGACCTAGACCCAAACGACGAATAGTAGCAGCGGCTAGCTGAGCCACCAAAATGGCGGCATGATCTGAGCTTGTTAATTTGCCGTCGTCGGTCATTTCTCTTTCCTGCAAGCCAGAACTAAATACCTATTGCTTTGCCTTCAAGAAGACATCGTTGACACTTGAATGAATAAAGGCTCTCAAATCATGTGAGGGTTTAATCACCAACTCATCACCTAATGTTAGTGTATGAATAATGTGTGGACCGTCAATATAAACTTCACCGGTGCGCATCTCGCTGACAATCCGCATGCTTTGATCTTCATTTAGAAAACCGTCCATAAGCTGCCAGCTCTGCCCTGGCCTCATGCAGGCTTCTCGCACCTTATACTGAAACTTACGCTCGGACAAACTCATAATGGTGCCACCAGCCGAACGCAACGAACCAGTAGAACCAGCCGGAGTACTGACCCAGATACCTGACGAACGCTGCTCTTCTTTGTGCTCGCCAACTTCTATCAAATAGCGACTTGTTGCTGCTGGTGAGCTGTGCGCGACCAATACTTCATTCAAGACCAGCTCTTTTACGGGCTGACCATTAATAACAATGCCCAAGCGCAAAATACTGAACGGCGAAATCATCTCAGTTTCAATCTGGTCCAAGATTGAAGAGAAGTTCTCCCGATTTGCCATGCAAAAGTGGCCAAAGCTTGAAGAACGAGATGAATTGACGCCAAGGGCTGGCACATCTTTGAGGGCATGCGAAGCATCTAAAAAGGTACCGTCACCACCCACTGAGATTAAGAGATCAACGTCTTCGACAGTCTCAGCCACCTGTGAACGGCTCAACGACTGATAGGCTATGCCCCTACTAGACAATTCGTCTTCAACCCGAGCGAGAGTATCGACGTGCTCTTCGTGGGCAACACGAACACGATTAACAACCTCGTTGCCCTCCGCAATCAACTTGAGAAAGCGTGATTCTTTATGTTCTTCAGCCTGAATCTGGTAAGTGGATTTTTTATGAACGACAAGGACTTTCTTGAGCTTCAACTGAAAATAGCCTCTGGATGCCCCTAACAGAGGTTAGCAGATTGAGCGGGCCATTTTCAACATAATTAAGACTCTGTGAATTGCCCTGAGTAACAGTCATCTAGTGACTCTTTCTGCAGAGCCTCTAAATTGACTCTAAGTAAAATCAATGTGAGCTATAATCGCTGTTTGCAAACATATGACTTAATACGACCATGATTGGTAGCTCCTAAACAACCCTAGAACACTTCTAGATCACAGTTGATGCCAACCAAGAGTCAGGGAGGACCTAATGACGCTTTCGGGCAGCGAGATTCGCGACAAGTTCGTTTCATACTTCAAAGACAGACGCGGACACTTACACAAGCCCAGCTCGAGCTTAATCCCCGACAACCCCACTTTACTACTCACATCAGCGGGCATGGTGCAATTTGTACCTATTTTCTTAGGTCAAGCTGAACCGACCAACCCTCCTCGAGTAGTGACAGTGCAGAAGTGCGCCAGGGCAGGCGGCAAAGACTCTGATATCGAGAATATTGGCCGCACATCAAGACACCATAGCTTCTTTGAGATGCTTGGCAATTTTAGCTTTGGCGACTATTTTAAAAAAGAAGTGATTCCTTGGGCCTGGGAGTTTGTGACCAAAGAGCTAGGCCTAGAGCCTGAGAAGCTCTATGTCACAGTTTTCAAGGGAGACGAACACAACCCTGCTGATGACGAAGCCGCTGATATCTGGCACAAAACAGTGGGCGTGCCCCTCGATCGCATATTCAGAATGAGTCGAAAAGATAATTTTTGGGGGCCTCCTGGCCCCACTGGCCCCTGCGGACCGTGCTCAGAAATTTTCTATGACCGCGGTGAAGCCTATGGCCCGGAAAGTTTTGAAGATTATTGTTACAACGGAGTCGATGGAGATCGCTATTTAGAGATCTGGAACCTCGTGTTCATGGAGCTGTTCAAAGATGAAAATGGCAAATTTACTCCCCTTGCCAACAAAAACGTTGACACTGGTGCTGGCCTTGAGCGCATCGCCCTAGTCAAACAAGGCAAAAACAATACATTCGAAACTGACCTGTTTATGCCACTCCTCGAAAAAGTCAGTGAGATCTCTGGCGTTAAATATACCGGCGGCGCTATATCAGGCTCATGGGAGTCACAGGCAACATCACCAACTTGGAAGCAAGACAGCTACCTAAAAATTATTGCTGACCACGCCCGCTGCATTAGCTTTCTTATTGCTGACGGTGTTAGAACCAGCAATATTGGACGCGGTTATGTCTTGCGTTTCATCTTGAGGCGAGCAGCACGCTTTGGTCGCTTACTAGGTATTACCGAGCCATTCATCTACAAACTCGTGCCTGTGGTTGTAGATATTTACGGCAAAGTCTATAACGAGCTAGCAACGAACCAAGAGCAAATTACACGTGTAATCAAAGAAGAAGAAGAGCGCTTCTCTAAAACAATTGACAGAGGCTCTGCTCTGCTAGAAGAAATTCTCAACCGCCCAGCGACAACTGTAGCTGGCGAAGAAGCTTTCAATTTGTATGCCACTTTTGGCTTCCCCATAGAACTAACTGCTGAAATAGCCCTTGAGCGTGGCAAGAAAGTCGACATGGAAGCCTTTGCCCAAGCCAGAAGCAAGCATGAGGCGGTCTCGTCAGTAAACAAATTCAATGTGATCATGACGGGCGAAAATGCCTTAGGCGAGGTCTTGAAGCAGCACGGCACAACGAAATTTACGGGTTATTCGAAGCAAGATGATACTGGCAATGTGCTAGCAGTATTGAAAGATGGCAAGCTAGTAGATGTAGCAAATGAAGGCGATGAGGTCGATATCATTCTCGATCAAACACCTTTTTATGGCGAATCTGGGGGCCAGCTGGGCGATACCGGAATACTCGAAAACCCTGATGCCAGGCTACAAGTGCTCGACACAAAGAAGCACGAAGGTCTTCATATTCACAGAGTACGCACCATGGCCGGTGCTATTGAAGCTGGTCAAGCCTTGCACTCGATAGTCGATAAAGCCAGAAGAATTGCCACCATTTTGCACCACTCTACAGCTCACGTATTTCACGCAGCCATTCGTGAAATCTTCGGTAAGCAAGTAGTTCAAGCTGGGTCACAAGTTGGCCCCAATGCCATGCGCTTCGACTTCACCCTAGACAAGCAACCGAGCAAAGAAGACTTAGCTCGTGTCGAAGCCTTGATGAACGAATGGGTACGCTCCAATAGTGATGTTGTTACTCAAGAAATGTCAATCGACGAAGCTAAGGCCACAGGTGCCATAGCCATGTTCGGAGAAAAGTACGGTGATGTGGTGCGTGTCGTAAAGATGGGCGACTTCTCCCTAGAGTTTTGTGGTGGCACTCACGTCGCCAACACCTCCGAAATCGGCCAGATCAAAATAATCTCCGAAGGCAGCGTCGCTCAAGGAACTCGTAGAATCGAAGCCTACTCAGGGCCAAGAGCATGGAACTATATTGCCGATCAACTAAAATATCTCGGCGATGCCACAGACAAGCTCAAAGTTAAACCAGCCGAGATGGTGGCGCAAATTGAACGCCTACAAAGCGACCTGAAAGCCAAAGAAAAAGCTCTTCAGCTGCTAGAAGAAAAGCTGGCGCTCAGTCGCGTGGCTGATATCGTGGCCAAGGCGGAAAAAATTGGCTCCACCTCGATTATTGCTTGCGCAATTCCTGAGCTAAGCGCACAGTCGTTGAAGCTAATCGCTGAAAGTATCAAGGCCAACCACCCCAACACCCTCTGCCTGCTAGCTTCAGCACAAGGCGACAACGTCAGCCTTGTGGTGGCAGCCTCGCCTGAATTAGTCAAACAAGGCTTCAAAAGCGGCAAAGCCGCTGGTGAAGTAGCGGCTATTGTCGGCGGCAAAGGCGGAGGTCGCGATGACATTGCTTCTGCCGGCGGTAAAGAGTCAGCAAAATTAAACGAGGCAATTGCCAGATTCAAAAATATTGTTGCAGAACAGCTGGGAGCCACCGGTAAAAAATGACAAGCTCAGATCTAGAAGCAGAAGTAAAGGCAAATTTAGTCGCAGTCGTGTTCGCCGACGGAGGCTCTAGAGGAAATCCTGGACCATCGGGCTGCGGCGCAGTAGTAAAATCTGGCGGCATCGACGGCGAAGTAGTAGCCAATCTCTCTAAATTTGTTGGCATCGCCACCAATAACGTTGCCGAGTATACGGGGCTTTTAATTGGCCTTGAGAAGGCGCTAGCCATGGGATTTTCTGAAGTAGAGGTAAGAATGGACTCTGAGCTTATCGTCAAACAAATCAAAGGCCAGTACCGCTGCAAAAATGAAGGTCTGATTCCGCTCTTCAATGAAGCGAAGAGACTACAACGCCAATTTAAGAAGTTCAATATTGAACATGTGCGTCGTGAATACAACAAGGAAGCCGATCTTTTAGCCAACCAGGCCATGGACAAAGGCCAGTAGATAACAAGGCGAATACATAAGGAAGTTTCGAGGATGAGAAATCTAGCTAAACTGCTACTTACAGCAGCCACAGTCATGGTAACCAGCGCCTACACCATCACCTCTGCCTGGGCAGCGCCCCCGGTGAGAATAGCTGTGGTCTCAGCTAGCGGCAGTGGTATTGAACAAGAAATTGTCGATCGCGTCACTAATTCACTTAGTAACTTAAGCGACGTTGTCGTCAGCACAGTCAACCCTGATTGGTACATCGTCTGCAATATCACTGAACAGCTTGATCCTGGATCTGGTTCAATCCGATACAACGGGTCAGTAATAACTAAGACTGCTGGCGGGCAGGTCTTAAACACAGTAGCAGTGCAGAAATACAATCAAGACTTTTCAGTGGGTGGTGCCGCCCAACTGAATAAGAAATTAGTAGACAATGCCGCCAGGGATGTCATCAACTCTGCTTCACAGAGAGTTGTCGGTCCAATCCAAAATGCCGTAATCGTAGAGATGGAAACCCGCGAGAGAATCATCAAAGCGCAGAATCTCGCCGATAGCGACCAATACGACGAAGCGATTGGCTTGCTTCGACCGATCACCCCCGATACAACACACTTTAAAGATGTGCGAGATCTAATAGACGAATTTGAGATGGAGCTAGATGCCTTAGAGAGACTGAAAGCAGCGGCTGGAAAGGCTTCAAAGGGTCGCTACAGCGAGGCCATTGGCTTACTGAAAGATGTCAGCAGCAAAAGCAAGCGCTCAAAAATGGCCAAGCAAAAAATTGCCTCATACCGGGCCCTGATGGCCAGACCGGCAAAAAAAGCCCATTAAAATACATTAGCCAAAAATAAATACTCTGATTATCCCTATTAATCAGAGTACGGACGTTAATCCAGTAGACTCTAAGCAGAGATTTAGAGCCTTGCTTGGCGTAACGCTAAGCTTACAACTTGGGCAAGAATAAGGAGTGACAGATGAAGTTCCGGAAAACAGCAGCGCTAGCACTAGCGTTATTTGTTATGGCATCGAGCAACATACCTCAGGCTTTTGCGTCGACGAAGCGCCGCATCGCTATTATGCCGTTCGAGTATGGCGCCGTGAACCAGTACACCGGCAATTATGATGTGGGCAAGGGTATCGTCAGCTTGCTCACAACCAAGCTCGTCAACGATGGCACATATTCTGTGGTCGATAGACAAATGCTTGATTCGCTGCTGAAAGAACAGAATCTCTCTGTCTCAGACCGGGCTGACCCAGCCACCGCCTGTAAAATCGGTAAAATTTTGAGCGTTGACGCTATCATTACCGGCACAGTTACTCAATTTGGCTATGAAACCAAAACAATGAGCACCAGCGGTTTACCGACCGGATACATTCCTGGTGTTCCTTATGTCGGTGGTCTTGGCGGCATGTTAGGTGGTTTCAAATCAAGCAAAAGCAAAGTTAAAGTTGCTGTAGATGCAAAAATCATAGATATCAATACTTCAGAGATCTTGGCGGCCGTGCACGGCGCGGGAGAATCGAAGAGAAGTAGCACTGGCGCTCTTGGCATAGACATGGATTCATCTGATTTTGCTTCTTCAATTGCTGGTGAAGCCACCTTACAATCAGTTGAAGAAATGGGCGGACAGTTAATTGCTGCAGCCAACAAAGTTCCTGATGGTCAATCAATTGCTGCGGCTAACGTCGAAGGCAAAATTGCCGATGTCACCGGTGGTCAAATTACTCTTAACGTCGGCAAAATAAACGGCCTGGCAATTGGTGATAAGCTGCAAGTATTGCGCCCATACAAAACTATTAACGACCCAGACACTGGCAAAGTAATCAAAACTTTGACCAATACCATTGCTGTTCTCAACATTGATGCAGTAGAGAAAGATTCATCTACTGGCAGCATAGTCAAAGGCTCTGGCGCTAGAGTCGGCGACGCTGTTAAAAAAGTTTCGATGGAAGTTTCGGCCATTGTGGTATCACCTGTACCTGGTAGCGAACCAAGTTCTGTGGGCCGCTCCTTCAATGCTACCGGTACCATTCTCAAAACTGGCGCTAAAAATGTCATTAAAGAAGCGGTTAGATCGGTCACCACACCTACTACAAAGTAATTTGGAACAATGAAAGCAATAACGGCAAAATTACTGGTTCTAGCTGTAATAGGAAGCTTTATTAGCTTGCCCCTTCGCCTGCCTGCTCAGGCGAAGGGCGACCCTAATTGGGATGTCGCCTTGAAAGACGCGAATCATCTTCTCGCCATTGGTGAATCAGAAAAGGCCGCCGCTATTTTCGAAAGCAAAATCAAGAAGTATCCCAATTCTGGAGCCTGTCATACAGCTCTTGGCCGGGCCTTAAAACGCCTAGGCAAACTTGATCAAGCAAAAACCGAATTTTTGCGCTCTACTGAAGTAGAACCAAATTATGCAGACGGATTCTATGAACTTGGCGTGCTGCAAGAAAGTGATAAAGAATGGACTGAAGCAGCCAACGCCTTTACCCGTTATGTTGAACTAAAACCTGACTCAGGACAAAGACGAACCGTCGAAGATCGTATTTTGTACTGCAAAGGACAAAAAGAGTAATAAAGGAGATGCCGGTGACAGAGCAAAAGACGTACGCATTCTTCCAAGGAAATATTGTTCCAATCGAAGATGCCAAAGTAAGTATCATGAACCATTCATTCATGTATGGAACAGCGGTCTTTGAAGGCATTAGAGGCTATTGGAACGAAAAAGAAGAAGAAATGTACCTCTTCAGACTAAGAGAGCATTTCGAGCGCATGTCGGACAGCATGAAAATCATGTACCTACAGGTGCCACAGTCGGTTGATGAACTATGCAAAATTGTAGTTGAGCTAGTCAAAAAGAACGCACCGAGAACTGATACTTATATTCGTCCAACTGCCTACAAGACTGTTCACCGCGTTGGTCCAAGCCTCGACAATAATCCATCAGATATGTGCATTTTTACAGTGCCATTTGGTGATTACTTTCATGGCGCTGGTGGTTTAAAAGTACAAGTCTCCAGCTGGCGACGTGTAGAAGACAACGCCATTCCAGCAAGAGCCAAAATTGTTGGCGCCTATGCCAACACCGCTCTGGCAAAAACCGACGCTGTCATGGCTGGCTTTGATGATTGTATTGTTTTGTCTGAAAACGGCCATGTCTCAGAAGGCTCAGCCATGAACGTCTTTATGGTGAAGAACGGCAGGCTTATCACTACTCCATCTTATGAAAACATTCTAGAAGGGGTTACTCGACGCACCATTATGGAATTTGCCGAAGCTGAGCTTGGCCTCAAGGCAGAATCTCGTCAAATCGACAGAAGTGAACTTTATATTGCTGACGAGCTCTTTTTCTGTGGCACAGGAGCCCAGATTGCCCCTATTATTGAAATAGATAGACGGCCAGTTGGTAGCGGAGTGGCGGGTCCTATTTCAACGATGATCAAAGACAAGTACACCAAGATTTGTCGTGGAGAAGTAGAACAGTACGCCCATTGGTTGACACCAGTGTATTCGCGAAAATTGGCGAAGACAAAAAACTAGTCAGTGCAAGGGGTTTTGACGATGTCGGTAGCAATGAAATCTCTGGTTGTATTATTTGCCCTCACCTCATTGCTGCTGGGCACAATTAGACCAGCCTTCTGTGACAGCCTGCCAAGGTTGACTTACTACAGATATATTAAAGATCTGTACTATGCAACTAAATTGCCGCAGGTCTCGCAATACTGGTACAAGAGTACGCGCCTGCCCCTCAATCAAACAAACGGCACTAGAGCGAATGCCGAGTTGACACGGTTGAAGATAGGCTATGTCTACAATCCTAAGATCACAATAGAATTTATTGAAGGTGATCGCTGCATCATGAAAGGTCAAGCTATTGTAGTAGACCGAGGCAAGCAAGTACCTTGCACCATAGATGTAGTCATGATCAAAGAAGATGACGTCTGGAAAATTTTCAACTACACATGGAGAGCAGAAGTAATCAGAACAAACTAGTTCTGAGCATCAAAATTGCTTCAATGAGACCTGCAATGCCCTGGCTTCAGCGCCAGCCTTAACATTGGCCATTACCGCCGGCATTGCCTCTTTCAACTGTTTGTTGATCACTGATTGGGGAATCAGGCCACCATCTATATGCTTGTAGTAGGAAACTAAAGTTCTCTTACCAGAGCCATCTAGTGGCTCAATTTTCCAATAGCCTTCATTAGCTTTAAAAGCACCACTGAGCCTGCGAAAATCGATTCTTGAAGGAAATGTCTCTGTCATTCTCAAAACATAATCGAAGTTCCAGATATTGGCCATGCCTTTTAAGCTAAAACTGACGTCAGTGGTACTATCTTCAACACTACTAGCAACAACAGACGAGCGCTTCAAATTGCTAAATAGCTTGGTGGAATTAGCATAGTCAGTCAAGACATAGAACACTTGCTCTGGTGGTGCGTTAGCTATAGTTTTACCAATATGAAAAACCTTACCATCGATCGTTTCTTGTGTTGAAACCATGCCCTTTTCCATCTTATGTTCCATTCCATCAAAACCAACTGGCTTAGTGATACCAGCATTTTTGGCCATATTAGCAGAACTTGTGATGCCAGAAGTGGTGCCGTACTTCAACGTCTTTGCTTCAACAGCCTGGGTGTTTAACAAAATATTTGACAGACTAAATGCCAACATCAAAAGCAGTGGGATTGACAGCGAACGTTTCATATTGAGCACCACACTATGTGTTTCTTCTCTCGCACAAAGCTAAAGACGCTCATTTCTATGCCCTGTTCCCTAATAACCAAAAAGCAGTAGTAAACTCTTAGTTGCTTAGATCTTTTCGCTAGGGTGTCGTATGTTCGAAATTCCAAGGCCCGCTGCCAAACTAATACCAAATCGAGGCCAAAATCTAGGCCTAACCCTAGCCCTAATACTCATTCATTCTCTGGCATTTCCCAACTGCGCCTTGAGCCAAGATGGTCAGATACCGACAGTTCACGATCACGACGTCGAGATTGTGGAGTCTCCCTTTACCCAACCTCCAGCACTGTCGCAATCATCTTTGGCCTGGCCTGGAGCTCTCGGCCAGTCGCTTGGTGGTTTGGGTCTAGGCAGCTATCAAGGTCTAGGTGCAGTCAGGCACTCTAGTATTCCCTATGTGAGAGTTCCCTATGCGGGAATTCCGAATGTGGCAATTCCGTACATAGGCTCACATGTGCCAGCAATTTCAATACCTTACGTGGGAGGTTTTAACAGCCTTAGCAGCATTGGCGGCCTGATCGGACAGAGCGGCTGGCGCAGAGGCTCGTGGTCTGACCCATACCGGATTTATCGAGGCAGTAGCTCTTTCGGAGGCTATGGCGGCTTTGGCGGATTAAACAGTTTCGGCGGATTAAACAGTTTCGGCGGTTACGGCTCGGGCTTAGGTTCTGGTTTTGGCTCCAGCTATTCCTCAGCCTACAACTGGGCAAGACCATTCGGACGTTTGTCGAATCAAAGTTTTATCCAAACAGGCCCAAGTAAGGCCGCTGGCAACTACTACGCCCCAGCCACAGCAGACCCCACAGCTGCAGGAAGCTACTACGCTGAAAGTCAACCAACCCCAAAACCCCGTAATCAAGTCTTCGACAAAGATTACAACGACTATAGTGGAAACAATAGTGGCTACAGGCGGTCAAAAGCGGCAAGTTACGGCAATAGCGACCACACAAAGCCTCAAAAAGATTACTGGGGTGGAGCTGGCAGCCCTTTCCCAAAAGACTTGAACAGCACTCCTTGGTCAAAATGATGGCAAAGCAGTCTTTATGAGGAATATATAGGCTCAATTTGGTTACAAGTGCGCTCCCTGCTGCAACAGAACTCTTAAGTACTTGACACGCTGGGTATAATTAATATTCACCCTTATAAGCAGTAGCGATGAAAGATCAAATCGGTCAGCCCTTATTCGACATCTTAGAGAAACAGGGTCGCCCGGCTGAAGATCTTGCCATCGCCCATAAGGCCTATGACTTTGCCTACGCCTCACACGACGGCCAGATGCGCAAGTCAGACGACCCCTATATCATTCACCCAGTAGAAGTCGCCTGCATACTGGCTGATATTAATGCTGATATCGACACTGTTTGCTCGTGTTTGCTGCACGATGTGCTTGAAGATTGCGATGTTAAGCCCAAAGAAATCGAAGAGCGCTTTGGCATTGATACCAGGCGAATCGTTGAAGGCGTAACCAAGCTCGGTAAGTTCAGCTTTAGCTCTAAAGAAGAGAGGCAAGCTGAAAACTTCCGCAAATTGCTTGTGGCCATGGCTGAAGATGTGCGTGTTGTTTTAGTAAAATTAGCAGATAGGCTGCACAATATGCGCACCATGGAGCACATGGCGCCCCATAAGCAAGCAGAAAAAGCAAAAGAAACCCTAGAAATTTTTGCCCCACTGGCCAACCGCTTCGGTCTCGGTAAAATGAAGTGGGAACTAGAAGACCTTGGTCTAAAGTATCTCCATCAAGATGAGTATCTTGAAATTGAGAGACTGGTGGAAGACAGTCGCGAAGATCGCGCTGACCACCTAGCACAAGTCGTTGAAAAGCTAAGAGTTGATCTCGACAGTCGTGGTATCAAAGCCGACATTATCGGTCGACCGAAGCATTTCTTTGGTATCTGGCGCAAAATGAAGAGCCAGCAGAAAGAGTTCCAAGAGCTTTACGATGTTCTCGCTGTGCGGGTTATCATCGATAGCAACCCAGACAAAAATTTCTGCGAATTAGAGTCTGATCCTGATACGCAAAAATGCTACGAAGTAATGGGTACTGTGCACTCAATCTTTAAGCCTATTCCAGGCCGCTTTAAAGATTACATTGCCATGCCCAAGTTCAACAGCTACCAGTCTCTGCACACAGCGGTAATAGGGCCCAAGGGCAAACCAGTTGAAATTCAAATTCGCACCAAGCGCATGCACCACATCGCCGAATATGGTATCGCCGCGCACTGGGCCTACAAAGAGGCTGGCGAGGCTGTCAAGGCAGACGGCTCTGCCGACAAGAAACTAGCCTGGTTGCGCCAATTAGTTGACTGGCAACAAGACCTCAAAGATTCGGGCGAATACATTGAAGAAGTGAAGATGGATCTCTTCGCTGATGAAGTCTTTGTCTTTAGCCCAAGGGGAGATGTTCTCGACTTACCTAACGGCTCGTGCCCTATCGATTTTGCCTACCGTGTACACACCGATATTGGCCACCGCTGCGTTGGGGCCCGCATCAATGAACGCATCGTGCCACTAAACACGATCATGAAAAACGGCGATATCGTTGAGATTCTCACAAGCAAGAACGGCCAACCAAAAATGGATTGGCTCAACTTTGCCAAGACCCATGGGGCAAAAAATCGCATTCGTCAATGGTTCAAAAAGCACCATAGAGAAGAGCATATTCAGCAAGGCCGGCAGATGCTCGAAGCTGAATTGGGCAAAGGCAATTTAGATGAGTTTCTCAAATCAGATAAATTGAAAGAGGCCGGAAAGCGCCTGAATATATCAGATCCACAAGACATACTAGCTGCCGTGGGCTACGGCGATCTGTCAGTAGCGCAAGTAGTTAACCGTATTCGCGAAGTTGACAATGCTGAGAAAATAGCCTTGAAAGGCTACACCATTCCGCAAATGGTGCCCGACAAACCAAGCAATATATCGAGCCTGGGTGGATTGCTTCACCATTTAGCAAAATGCTGTCAACCAGTGCCAGGAGAAGAAATTGCCGGAGTGGTATCACGAGGCAGTGGCATAGCTGTACACCGTGCGGACTGCACCATGCTTGCTAAAATTGAAGAAGGTCGACGCATGGCCGTTGACTGGTCAATCGAACGCAATACCCAGTACCCTGCTGGTTTGCAAGTTGAATGCCTTGATCGTGTTGGTATCGCGGGCGATATCTTAAAGAAAGTTTCAGATCACAAAGTTAATTTAAGAGACCTACGTGTAGATACGCATAGAGACAAGAAAACTGCCACTATTTTCTTGATTTTAGATGTGCTTGATATTGACCAGCTAGCACGCGTATCGCAAGCAATTTCACAAATCTCAGACGTTATAAGAGTGCACAGAAAAGATCACCGTAAGCGCGTCGCAGGCACCAACCCTCTGGCACGTGTGACCGGCATAAAAACAGTCAAAGCCAATGCCAACCCCAACGCCGAGGCTGCCAGCTCCAAGTCAAACGCAGCGAAAAACGGTAGCTCTGCAAATAATGGCAATAGCAGCACCAACGGTAACGGCAACGGCAGCAAAAAAACAGCAGCTGCTCGTAGTAAAACGACTACAGCCAAGAAAAAGGCTAAGTAAAACGCCTTTAGAGAATATGACACCATAGGCAAAATACTAATCATGAAGATAGTTCTGGCCACGAGCAATCCAGGCAAACTAAAGGAATTTCAAGCACTTAGCCTAACAGCTAAAAATCTCGAACTTATATTGGCACCAGCAGGGTTCAACCCTGAAGAAATAGGCTCAACTTTTATCGACAATGCGTTGCTTAAGGCGAGAGAAGCAGCCAAGCTCTGCCAGCTACCGGCTATTGCTGACGATTCAGGGCTGTGCGTTGAAGCCATGGACGGTAAACCAGGCATTCACTCAGCGCGTTATTGCGAAGGAAGCGACGGTGACAGGAGAAAGAAGCTCTTGGATGAGCTTAAGAACGTCCCGCTTGACCAAAGGAAAGCTGCGTTCGTTTGCGCCATTGCCCTAGTCGCTAGTAATGGTGAAGTACTTTTCACTTGTGAGCAGCATTGGCCAGGCCATATCGCCTTAAGTGAAATAGGCAACAATGGTTTTGGCTTTGACCCGCTGTTTGTGCCCCTTGGCTATGACATCACATCAGCTCAAATGGAACCGGCAGAGAAAAACGAACTATCCCATCGTGGTCAGGCCTGGCGACGATTTCTTAACCATCTAGCAACACTCAAGCCAATCTAAAAAAAGAGAAAAGCGGCCCGCCGAGCCAGATTTATCACCGCCAGCTGGCTAACGAAAAAAAACTTCATCTTGCTATGAGAAAGGGTACATGAAAATTTGGTTCACAAGAGCTAAGCTGTCATTGTTATCTAGCTAACATTCGTACATGCAGGAGTGGCAGTGGCGGAATTCGTTTTCAACGGCAACGCTAACATCTATACAGCAGCTCAGGGTCAGCACGCAGCAGCAGCAGCAGCCGTGAGCAATGTCGTAGCGCTGAAGCAAGAGGATAACCTAGCAGATAGCTCTCAGCTGAGGGCGAACCGCCAAGTAGAACTTCTTCTCTGGCTCGCCAACCTAGAGCTGCGCCTACCGCCCTATGGCGATAACAATTAACCACGTAGCTAGATTTATTGACTAGCTTTTTGAGATTTTAAGTCTTCTAGGCGATGCTTGATGCCGACTGACAATGGGTGTTCCTTCCCTAAAGTCTTCTCCGCTATTTCAAAAGCATCTTCACTTTTACGCAGAGCCAATGCACTCTTACCTTGGCGGCTATAGAGATCGGCTAGATTATCAAGACAAATGGCAACATCTGGATGGTGCCCACCAAGAGTTTCGCGAAAAGTCTCCAAGGCCTTTAGTTGTAGGTCTTCAGCTTCTTTTAGCTTTCCTTCCTTGACATAAAGTCCGGCCAAATTATCGAGGGCTGTAGCCACCGATGGGTGCTTATCGCCATAAGCTTTGCGCATAATAGCCAAAGAGCGTTCATAAAGAGGTTCTGCTTTATCGCTCTGATTTAATTCACGGTAGCTTTCAGCCAAATTTCCTAAAGCAATTGCCAGGTCAGGATTATCAACTCCTAATTCATGCTCATAAACAGCAATGGCCTTAAGTTGTACACCCACTGCAGCTTTATAGTCACCTTGCTTCTGAAATAAGAGAGCAAGGTTATCGTATACGGTCGCAACTTCCACCGATTCTTTGCCTCGCATTTCACCAAGAATAGCAATGGCGCCCTCATACAACGGCTTGGCCTCACCGTATTTACCTTCATCTTTTAGAATTCCTGCCAAATTACTAAGCTCTACAGCGAAGCCGAAATTATCCTTTGGCTCATTTTGACGAATTAACTCAAGCGACCGGCGTGAAGCCTTTTCTGCCAACAGATAATTGCCTTGAGCCTTATACAGTTGCCCTAGATTGCTTTGGCTAACAGCCACCCGAGAATCGCTCTGGCCAAATCTTTGAGCAATTTCATAAGCCTTCTTCAACCAAGTTTTGGCACCTTCTAAATCACCAGAGAGCAAATCTTGTTTTCCAGCCTGGGTGGCTTGCTGCCAGGCTTCATGTTCAATTGCCTTGTGTTCTTGCTTATCTTGTTCTTGCTTATCTTGTTCTTGCTTATTGTGTTCTTGCCTACGACTGCTATCGAGAAGCACCGGCTCAGATTGCGTCATCAGTGAAGAAGTAGAACCATCCGCAGAGAAACAGCTTGGCTGACTAAGGCCAACCATGGCATGAAGACATAGGCTCAAGCTATATAGCCGGACGCGCATAGGCCTGCTTAAGGGCGAAGAAATTACTGTTACAGCATAACTAAATTTGCTCGAAGACAAAAGGCGCTATTACTAAATAACTTGATTAAAGCTACGCCGCTAGATAAGAAGCAGCACATTCTATTAAATTTTGCGCCTCTGCTGCTCGGTGAGTGCGAGTAAGTAAATTGGCGTAGCCTCTCAAAGTCTGCACCAGGTGAGGAGCACAGCGGTTTGCAGAATACTGATTTCTTTGAAAACTCAGAGCACGGCGGTAAAGATATTCAGCCTCAGCATAAGAACCGAGATCGGTATATAGATCAGCTAGCTGTTGTGACACCACTGCCACGGCTGGATGGTTCATGCCAAGGGTTCGCTCACTCAATTCAAGGACACACTTAGTTGAAAACGCTGCCTGAGCTAATTTTGATTGAACAAAATAAATTTTTGAGAGTTTCAACATTGCTTTCATTTCATCAAAACTAGAGAAGACAGATGAGTCTTTCTTGAGCCTAACATTGCGCAAGCAATATTCTTCTGCCAGCTCTAGCTGATTAGTGCGCTGATAAAGCTCGCACAGTAAATCTAGAGTCACAGCAAGGCGCTCATCAGACTGATCACTTAGCTCAGCCTCTAACAAAGCCGCATGAAAATTGGCCTCTGCATCTTCCAGTCGATTTTCGCCCATTGCCCTTTCACCAGCAGCGATAAACGGCTGCCAGGCATTCTTTAGAAATTGCGCCATGATTCCTCCTCGGGATGGGGTGGCTGCCGCTAAGGGAAAAAGAGGATTTGAATTATTAGTAAAAGCGGAGCAGCTAATTCTGCTGTCAGTTATCAGTTATTTGATTATGCACAAAGACTGTGTCGATTCTGTGGCAAGATCAACACAAATTATTAAGAGCTCAGCCCCGGCAGGCGGCGATATTATCGGTAGACCTTACTTTCTGGCCTTGCTCTTGCGGGTTTTCAAAATTTCGCCTGATTGAGCGTCAATTTCAAGCTCAATTTTCCAAATACCTTCACTGCGCAGCTCAACTTCCCAATTCATGGGGGTTTCATCGCGCTCGATTTCAATTTCTTCTACTGTAGCGCCGGGGTACTTCGCCAGAGCAATGGCTTCTGCCTTCTCACAACTAATTGCCGCTTTTTTCGTGAGACTTCCGCCCTCACCTTCGGCCGCAACTGGCACAATTGCTGCTCCTAAAAGAATTAAAAGGGTTAGAAAACTCAAAGCACTGTTTGCCAACAATCTAATCATTTCAAAAGCTCCCGCAAATAAATGCAGTTATACCATTTAGATAGACAGACAAAATGAGCCTTTCCTCAAGTGGAACAAGCAGCGTTTGACTTAAGAGCGTCCGGGGAACGACTAAAGCGTTATCGAGGCAGCTTTTCAAATTAACCGAAAGCGTTCTCAAAGGAGCTTTGTGCGACCGGCGATAATTATTCCTGTGGTTTTAATTCTGCTAGCCTCAGTGGTGGTGGCATTGCCTTTGCTGTTGAGCAAACCCGAGGATGTAACAGCATCAACTTCGAATATCGGCGTGGTCGGTTTGCAGTATGCTTTTCTCGACAAAGAGTATCCTGTAGTCACAAGAGTAATAGAAGAATCACCAGCCGCACTTGCCGGAATCGCCAAAGACGATCTCTTATTGTCGGTAGGTCACAAAAACGCCTCAATGCTTGGTGACTATGACATTCACAAAGAGCTTTGCGGAGAACCAAGCTCTTCAGTGCAAGTAACAGTCAAAAGCGATGATGGCTCAATACTAGAGCGCAGTCTAATGCGTATCCAAACTTCTGACTTACCCAAGGAAGCTGATGCTAACTACCTCAATGAGCAATCGCAGTTAAGTAAGGAAGACTTTCTTTTACGACGTGATGCCTTAGCGAGAGCAGATGATTTCTCGTACACCAGCTTGATCATGCACAAGTTGCATCAAGGGCCAATGGTCCTTGAATTTTTTGCAAAAGAAACAGGAGAGAACCAAGAGCTTAAAGCCGCTATAGAAGTACTCAATAAAAGAGACGCTAAAGAAAAAACTGGTAAGCATATTCAAATCACAAGAATTAGCTGCGATGTTACAGACGGCACTTACAAAGACATGGCCGAACACTTCAAAGTTACAGCTGCACCAACATACGTTTTCATTCCGGGCAATCGCGGTGTTATTCTGGCACGCAATGTTGAGCGCGGACCGCTGAGCGCACAGCAGATTAAAATCAAACTAGCTGACCTACTTTATGAAGCAAGGCAACCAATTCCTCAAATTCATACAGCACCGGCTGTGGTCGGACCAGAACTAGAAGATCAGAACCAGTCGTATACTCCGTTGTCGAAGTCGAGAAGAAAATCGCACTAGAGTCTACCAACGATCTCAATTGCGTAGGCTCGATATTTCTTGCTGCTTCAAGTCATTGCACAGCTAGCGGGACCAGCCATGCAATCAACCAGACGGGGGATGGCTATTCTGGACAAGACTGTCATGATTAAACAAGCTCATTCAAATGAAAGATAACCAAACCGGAGAGTCAGGAAGCATGCGCGACTGGCGGAGTAAAGACAGAACGCATGCTGGTCAATCACTAGCGGAGGGCGCAGCTGTAATGGCACTAATGCTCCCCCTGTTTATTGTGATTATTTTCGTCGGTGGCGAAGTTGTCCAGGCTTATCTCATTAAGAACGTGCTTACCCAAGCAGCGAGTAAAGCAGCTCGGGACATGTCAATTGATTATTGGCAAGACAAATCTATAGCGAATAATCGCCAACTACAGAACGCTCTCGTCTTTGATCGCATTCGAATCACTGGAGTTGTTGCCGATTCGCGGCAATTTAATGATGCGACTTTCGATACAGCCGCGGTACCGCCGACAGTCTCGGTCACAGTCACTTATAGCGGCGGCTTGTATGGCCTCGTGCCATTTCCGCAACCAGACCCACTAGGCCTCGGTGCTTACTTCAGATTGTCTTCATCGACAATTCATGCGCTGGAGTAAAACGAATGAGAGACGTGCGCCGTAAAACTGGTCAACTTTCAATACTAGTTCTTGTTTTTCTTGTTGCATCCCTGGTTGCAATGGGCGCACTGGGCGTCGATATTGCCCACATTGTCTGCACTACTGAAGAGCTTCAAACGGCAGTTGACGCCGGTGCTCTTGCCGGTGGGCCACACTTATCTGAGCCAGATAAAACCCAAGCCGTTACTGAAGCTCTATCCATCACCGCTGGCAACAAAGCAGACGGTTCAAGGGTCTCTAACGAAGTGCCCGGAACGCTCGTAACCGTAGTTACTACAAACGCCACGACTAATTCAGGAGGAACAATCACCGTTAGCGCCCAGAAAAGAATAACTCACTTGTTCGCTAAGATATTTGGTCGTCGCACCGACGTTGTTTACGCCAGTGCCACCGCTGGCGGTAGCGGGCAAGTAACTCAAATACCATCAGGCACCGCCTTTCCCATTGCCATCAGCATTGATGTCGCAACCCAGGCAGGGGGAGCGCAAGTTCCATTAATGGCCTGCCAGCCTGGACAGGTTTTCACTCTATACTTTGACAACAAAGAAAATCAGAATGCTGCCTTCACTTCGTTTAGCACGGAGTCAGCCAATGTGCAGTACTTTAGAGAGGCAATGAGCGAAGCATTGGGTCTCACCCATTCAAACCCAGCGGTAATTCCATCAGTATCAGTAGGCAGTGTCATCAATCTAAACACCGGCGAAGGTGGCTATCAGGCAATGAGCCACGAATTTTATTCCAAAATCTTGGCTGAACCCTATATACTGCTTCCGCTGATTCAAGGCGCACCACCACTAAACCAATCTTCTATGGTGATTGGTTTTGTCGCTCTAAAAATAACTGGAATCAGTAAGCAAAGTGGTGTAGCTTCGATGAGCGGCATTATTGTTAAACCTGCCGTTCTTGGACGCTCAGGCGACCCGCCAGTAGGAACTTATAGTTCGGCCCTAAAGAACCTTTCTCCAACAACAGTAAGACTGATCCGCTGATCTGTTAACAAACATGGAAGTAATCGCATGACTAAGCACAAGCTAGTTCAGAGGAGCGCGAAGAACTAGAAGAGTAACTTGCATAACTCGCTGCCTGACTGGCAAACTGCTTTCTTTGTAGCCTGTAAGCACGTTGATAGAGCAGCTGTGCATCTTTATGCGAACCAAGATCGCTGTATAAGTCCGCTAACTGCTGGGCAACAAAACCCACAGCAGGATGATCAAAGCCAAGGGTCTGTTCGCTTAGCTGCAAAACGTGATTAGTCGTGTATGCAGCAGCTCCGAGTTTAGACTGAGCATAGTAAATTTTGGAAAGCTTTAGCATTGCTCTCAGCACATCAGCCTTTGTGAAAGACTCGCAGTTCTGCTTTATTCGCAGCGAACGCAAACTGGCTTCTTCAGCCTGCTCATATCGATTGAGTTTTTGAAAAGTATCGGCCAGCAGGTCTAAAGTAGTAGCAAAACATTGCTCGGCATTTTCACAACAATGTGCCTCTAAAAGAGCAGTCTGAAAAAGAACCGCAGCATCTTCTAGTCGATTTTCTTGTTGAGCAATTTCACCGGCCTCAATAAAAGATTGCCAAGCATTTTTCAAAAGTTGCGACATGAATCCTCCCCATATTGGAGTTGGCTAGAAAGAAAGGCTAGAAAAATAGTAAAAAGTAGAAGGATGCCTATTCACAAAGGTGAGATTTCATTGTGCCTCTGCAAGTGTGGCGAATTAGTGGCAATTTCATCAAATTATTAAAATCCCCATAGTAGATTTTCACAGATTCCAAAACTGTCAGATTTTCTTCAAAAAATCTGACAGTTTTAGAAACAGAAACGAGACCAATACTGACTCTAGGACGCAAAGGAAAAGACCGCCCAGATTGCTCTACGGCGGTCTGGGTAGCGCTATTGCTTGTTTTCGTAGCTAACTGCCTTTCAATAAATTGATGCTAACTGTGGCCAAGTCTGATTGGGGAAACTTGCAAAAATGCGCCGGGTCGGGGTGGAGGCCTGCCTCGGCAGCGATTTGGTTATAAACGTCCACTTCCACGATGTACTGATCCGAGTACCCGTGGGTAGCATCGTACGCAGTGGCTGATGTCAGGCCGATATTTGCAGCAGCAAGCTGCGGTGAGATGGTGTGCAGTTCAATGACCAAAAGTCCAAAGCGGCGCACGTATGGCTGCCAACGGCGGAAGTGTTCCAACAGGCCGGCCTCTACATCGTTGTTATTCAATCGTTTGCCCCGAAAGCAGAAAGCTCCGGTAGACTGACTGATACTTGCCAGTGGCTGAGCCGGTGGCTCCCATGGTCGGTTGTGGTCAAGGAAGGTGCGCACGTTGAGAAGGTCTTCCAGCGCTATGCCGTAGTTGTCGCTGAGGTCACGGGCCAGGAGATCGGGTCTCCCGATGTCGCCCCAAGTGACTTTAGCCCAGATGTCGGCCTTGGAAAGGTTGGCACGAGTGACGCGAAGGGCGACTTCATTGTAGTCGGCACCAACCAATAACAAAGGGTAATCTTCCAGCATCGTGCCGCGCAGAGTGCGCTGGGAGATTACCTCGAAAATGTGCTGCAAAAATGCGCCATTGCCACAGCCCATGTCAACTATGCCTTTTGGCTGCTCGTCGAGAGGACCGTTGAATAGCTCAATAATGATCTCATCTATCTTTTTGAAATAACTCATGTGCGCTCCGCCACTTCCCCACACGTTCATTTCGCGGTCTACGTGCAGCTCGGGCAGTTCGGGCTTGGCGTTCGTCAAAATTTCGGCATTGCCAAATATGAGTTCTTCGAGATTTCGGAAAGTAGGAATATAGGAAACTGTTACTCCGTAGGCACTGGCCCTACGGGCAAAAAACAAGCCCTTTTCGGTAAATCGATATGTCTGTGCTTTCTTTTCGAACCAACCAAGATATGCAAAAAAATCGAGGATTTTGCCGAAGCTCTCTGTGTCTTCGTGAAACTCGTCCGCCTTGAACGATGCCTCCATAAAGTACTTATGAAACATTCCGCCCATGCCGAGTGAGACAATAGTAGGACCAATAGCAATGCCTTCAATGTGCGTCAACACTTGTTCTTGGACGCACTTTGTGTCGGGGTCGCTGGAAAATTCGATGCCATAGTTCTCGCGGTATTTTTTGAAAATACCCTCCAACAAGCTAAAGGGAGCTCTTTCGAATTTGCGTCTGTGAAATTGACCGGAAAGGCGAAGCAGCGTCACTACATCTTTGTAGAGCCGACAATGTTCGAAGGCCACAGCACTCTTTGCATTGAGACTGTATTTGACTTTGTTGTTGACATTATCTACTTCGACATCGAGCCACCCCTGAGAAGATAGGATGCGCAAAGCAACGTTGAGATATCCCTCATTGGCTTGGAATTTGGCGGCCAATTCTGTGACATCTGCCGTTTTGTGATCGAGCAGGTGTTGTAAAACGCCCTTCTCAAGCAGTGTATAGGCAGTTGGTGCCGTTGCGATTCCGTCCAAATGGCGGAATATCGTAGCGCGCAGGGCAGCTTTGTCTTGTTTGGTCAACGACATAATGATAGGAGCCCATATTGCCGGAAGAATTTGGCTAATCTTATCAAACAGTGAGGATGGTCAAACAAAAAGACCGCCCAGATTGCTCTGCGGCGGTCTAATTACTATCGTCTGACTGCCTATTGCGTAGGCTCGATATTTCTTGCTGCTTCAAGTCATTCCACAGCTAGCGGGTTATCACTACAGTTTCCGGTCTGCGCAGACCTGACGTTTCCACTTAACCCCTCGGCTCAAAGTACCCAACTTATTTATTGGTGGGTGCTCACCGCTTATGTAATTAGTATATCCGAGCAGAAATCTATTGGAAGTCCCCCGCTGAAAATACTTTGCATATCCACTGACAATTCGAAAGGCTGCTCTTAGCCTCACTATCGATATCTCATCTAATAGCCAAGCGCGTGAACTACAGCACCACCATCAGCATATTCATTTGTATATCGAGTTATGCACAGGCATGCGAACTGACCTGTATTGCCTTTTGCTTTTCCAAAGCTGTCATATTTTCTTCAAAAAATCTGACAGCTTTTAAATCCAAATTGAAGTGACTAGCCCTGCTAAGCCCCAGGCACGTTGAGCATGCCGGTGGTCAAACATTGGAAGCCTAACCAAGAGGCGGCCAGCAAGCACCAGAAACAGGCAAAGACGCGGTTCATGCGTTTCATAAGGCCCCCTCAATCTAATAATAGATAGACTTAGCTTACCATTCACTTGGAAACAGTGCTCAGAGAATCAACATTGGAATCAACATTGGAATCAATTCTGGAATCAATTCTGGAATCAGTTCATATAAAGGAAAAACCTGGGGTGATATTGTCTCCACCCTCTAGAATTAAATCTGTTAGTGGCGGAAGGCACCCAAATGGCTTATAACGACCTGCGCGAATTCATTGAAGCTCTCGACAAAGCTGGGGAGTTAATGCGCATCACCGCGCCAGTCTCAGCAGATCTAGAAATTGCTGAAATTACCGACCGGGTGAGCAAGCTGCCAGGCTCTGAGAATAAAGCCCTTTTGTTTGAGAATGTTATCGGCTATGACATGCCGGTTCTAATCAATGCCCAAGGCTCTATGAAGCGCATGTGCTTATCGCTTGAAGTCGAAGACCTCAACACCATTGCCGACCGCATAAGAGTCTTCATTAAACCCAAAGTACCTGAAAGCTTTATGGCTAAACTGGCCTTCCTGCCAACCATTATGGAAGTCGGTAAATTCCCGCCCAAAATTGTGACTGGGCCGGCTCCCTGTCAGGAAGTTGTGATTACCAATCCTGCCGACCCGATGCTCGACAAACTACCAATCATCACCTGCTGGCCCGAAGACGGTGGTCCTTTCATTACCATGGGCGCCATCATCACCAAAGACCCGCACAACGGCAACCGCAACGTCGGCATGTATCGCGTGCAAAAGTTCGACAACAATACAACCGGCATGCACTGGCATAAACACCATGATGGTGCCAAGAACTTCGAAAATTCCCGCCGTGACTCTATGAGTTCTGCCAATCCAGACCACCCAGATTCGCCAGCAAACCAGCCCACAGAGCCACCAAACTATGGAACATTCTTCGATAAAGCCGAGTACGAGAAGCCAGGCAATCGTCTAGAAGTGGCTGTGGTACTCGGCGCCGACCCGTCAATTACTTACGCTGCCACAGCACCACTTCCGCCTGAAATTGATGAAATGATCTTTGCCGGATTCTTGCGTCAAAGCCCTGTGCGACTAGTTAAATGCAAGACCATTGACCTTGAAGTTCCAGCCAGCGCGGAAATCATTATTGAAGGCTATGTCGACCAAAAAGAGCTACGGCGCGAGGGACCGTTCGGCGACCACACCGGTTTCTATAGTTTGGCTGGGCTATTTCCAGTCTTCCATGTAACCGCCGTTACCCACAGAAAAAATCCAATTTATCAGACCACTATTGTGGGTAAACCGCCGCAAGAAGATTGCTTCTTAGGTAAGGCCACAGAGCGCATCTTCATGCCCATGGTACAGATGCTGGTGCCAGAAATAACAGACATGAATCTGCCTTGGGAAGGTGTCTTTCACAACTGTGTAATCGTCTCAATTGACAAGCGTTTTCCTGGCCACGCCCGCAAAGTAATGAGTGCCATTTGGGGTTTGGGGCAAATGATGTTCACCAAATTTGCCATCATCGTCGACAAAGACGTCAATGTGCACGACCTGTCAGAAGTAGCTCTTCATGTCTTTGGTAACACCGACCCTAAGCGCGACATGATGTTTGTCGAAGGCCCCGTGGATATTCTCGACCATGCCTCTCCTCTCATGGGTTACGGTTCTAAGGTTGGAATCGATGCCACCCGCAAGTGGAAATCAGAAGGTTTTGAGAGAGAATGGCCCACTCCGATAATTATGTCTGAACCAGTCAAAACACAGGTCAGTGGCCGCTGGGCAGAGTATGGATTTAGCACAAAAGCAAAAAAGTAAGTTGTCAAGCGGAAACGTTTAATCTTCAGGCGATGAAAACTTGAGTTGGTGGGCATAAAAGAAATACGAACATAGTGACGCTGCCCAAAAAGCTAAGCGTAGAACGGTTCGGTCTTACCTTATAACTCAGGTGTTCTCTATGAGCCAGTTGAAGCGCATAGCTACTTTTGTCGTGCTTGCTTGTTTGACCTTCACATCGGTCTACCAGCAGCCAGCCGCCGGTCATCGTGTCGCTCCAGCTGACACTTACCACCGCGCTTGGCAGTTAGTGCACGACAACTACTATGACGGCAACTTCAACGGCAAAAACTGGAACGAATTCGAACACAAGTTCGACAATCAAATCAAGACTCCAGCTGACGCTCAGAAATACATCAAAGTAATGCTTGAGTCGCTCAACGATCCTTACACTCGCTACCTAGATCCCCGTGCCTTCCAAGACGAAAACGACGCCATTGACGCTCGCATTGTTGGCATCGGTATCAATCTACAGCAGAGCAAAGACCTACAAAAACTTATTGTCACCCGCACCATCGAAGGCGGACCGGCCGAAACTGCTGGTGTTAGAACCAGAGATGAAATCGTCGGAATTGACGGCACCTCAGCTATCGGTATGACTCCTGAGCAAGCTGCAGATAAAATTCGCGGCAAAGCTGGCAGCCCAGTGCAGCTCAGCCTCAAGTCTGAAGGTAATGGCCCAGTACATGCAGTCAACATCACCCGTCAAGAAATTGTTATCCACGCTGTCAGCGCCAAAATGCTCAAAGACAACAACATCGGCCTAATCAATCTTTCAACCTTTATCTCCAACGATGCTTCCCGTGAATTCAAGGCTGCCCTGAGCAAACTCTCCCGCGCTGATGGTCTGATCATCGACCTCCGCGACAACCCAGGAGGATTACTCTCTAACGCTCTAGAAATCTCAGACATGTTGCTTGAAGGTGGCGCCATCGTCAGCACCGTTAGCCGTCATGGCCGTCACACTGATATTGCCTCTGGCGAACCTGCTACTCATCAACCAATCGTTCTTCTAGTTGATGAAGAGTCAGCCAGCGCCTCCGAAATTCTCGCTAGTGCCCTCAAAGACAATGGTCGCGCTGTTGTGGTCGGTAACAAAACCTACGGCAAAGGCCTGGTTCAAGAAATCAACAGACTACCTGGAGGAGCTGCTATTCACATCACTGTCAGCCGTTACCTCACAGCTGCTGGCACTGATATCAACAAAGTCGGCGTCATTCCAGACATCACCGAAACTGACAAAGACAAACAAATGAAAGTTGCCCTCTCGTGTTTGAGAGAAAAAATTGCCAGCCTTAAGCCAGTACGCACAAGCAATTTGTCTATCAGCAGATAATAATAAAAAGAGGTGCTTAGTGAGGCCTTCATGCTAAACCTCAAACGATTCACTTGCTTGGCGCTCGTCTCAATGACGGGCGCTTCGCTGCATATTCTCGACGGTTCGCCAGCCTGGGCCGGGGATCAACTAAATGCACCACCTGGAAGTTTCGTGCAGAGTACCAATGCCAACCCAAATCTGAATCTAAATCCAAGTCTGAATCTGAATCAAACTCAGCCTCAGGCTCCGAATCGGATTCAGAATCAAGGCCAGTACCAGCCGCCGCAGCAAGGTTTCCAGCCGGCCCCACAGTATCAGCCCAATTCACAATTTCAGCCTAGTCAACAGTTTCAAGCTAGTCAGCAATACCCACCCAACCAAAGCTTCCAGCAGAATCAGGGATTTCAGCCGAACCAGCAGTATCAGCCACCGCAACAACTGCAACAAGCTCAAAATTTTCAGCCCCCGCAACAAAGTTTCCAGCAGCCACCAATGCAGCAGAGTTTTCAGCAGCCCCAGCAGCAAAACTTCCAACAGCCACCAATGCAGCAGAGTTTTCAGCAACCCCAGCAGCAAAACTTCCAGCAGCCACCAATGCAGCAGAGTTTTCAGCAACCCCAGCAGCAAAACTTCCAACAGCCACCAATACAGCAGAGTTTTCAGCAGCCCCAACAGGGCATGAGCGCAGCGCCGGTGCAAGGAGCTGTGCAAGAAAACCAACTAGAACAAGAACTAAGTCAAACTCCTATTGCAAGCGATCCCAATTGGCCCACTGACTTCTCCAATACTCCGAAGAATGGCGCGGCCACTCAAGATGCAGGCGGGCAACAAACAGCGCAAACTGGGGCTCCCAGCCCTGTCGCAGCCGTCGGCTCAGCACTTGTAAAAACACTAGGAGCGGTAATGACAGCGCGCTCCGCCAATAACATGTACGGTTCTGGATATGGCTATAATCCAATGATGGGCGGCGGCGGATTTGGCAGCACCATTGGTCGCATGTTGGGCGGAAACAGCTACAATCCGATGATGGGCGGCATGGGTGGCATGGGCGGCTACGGAGGAATGGGAGGAATGGGCGGTTATGGCTCACCCTACGGTTACAACAATAGTGGTGGCATGTTCGGCTCACTGATGAAGAATATGATCAACCACTAGCTAGAGAACAAACCAGAAAGAAATAGGAGTATTGAGATGAATGGCTCAGCCATGAAAGCGGCGTTAACAAGCACAACACTAATATTGTGTGCCGCACTCAATTGCACCTTTAGTTGTACTCCCGGTCAGTGTCAAGATCCTTTCAATGACAATCAAACCTGGGCCAGTCAACCACCAGGGGCATTTTTGAACAATAAACCGGCAGCCAAAAAGCCCGTTGTCACTCAAGCCGCTAAGAAAACAGCAGCCAAGCCTGCCCCCTTAAAACCAAATATACAAAGCCAACCTACTCTTTCTCGTACTGGCGGCAATCAGTCGTCAGGGCAGTTCCAGCCCCAGAACCAACAACTAAATCAACAGGCTAGTCAACAAAATCAGCAGATGGGTCAATCTGATTGGCAGCAGATGCCCGGTGCAGGTAGCTCCAACAATACCCAGTTGGGCTCCTCAGATTGGGTCGCGCCCACCAATGACGGATTCAATGACGAATCGACTCAATCTTCCAACCAAAGCAATCAAGACAATGGGCAAGGATGGGTCACAAATACATATCAAAACTCGAGTCAAAACTCGGGTCAGGGCGGCGGCAGGAGTAGCCAAATCGGTCAATCAGAGTGGAATAATCCGGGGCAATCATCACCTCAGAACTCAATGCAGAATAGTTTCCAGAGTCAGCCCCAAGCACAATCACAGAGTTCGAGCAGTGGTGGCGGAATCGGCCAATCCGAATGGGTCTCCCCCGGTGGTGGTTCTAGCGGCAACAATAATAGTGGTGGGCAGCAGCAATCGCGTCCAACTGGGGCCTTTTCCAATCAGTCTATGCAGCAAAATCAGTCCATGCAATCCAATCAGTCGCCAGGCTTCCCGCCAATTCAACAGACGAGCAGTGGCGTAGGACAATCACAATGGACAACGCCAGGTGCTAGCGACAACAGTGGCGGAAATAATTTCAACAACAACAACAACAACCAGAGCAGTCCACCATTTCCCCAGAGTTCGTATCAACAATCACAAAGTACCGGAGGCAACTTCGGCACCGGCTCTTCTGGCAGTTCAGGTGGAGGGGCACCATCGTTTGGTGCAGTGCTTGAACAAGAGCAATTGCAGGGTGGAGCACAAATCAACGCTTCTTCCGGAATGGGTGGTGGCATGGTCAACACCAATGGTGGTGGCGGTAGCATGGGTACAGGAATGGGAACCGGAATGGGTGGTGGCATGCCAGCATTCAACCAGAGCGCTGCTGCTGGTGTGCTTCCTGGCATCATGAATTTCATGCAAAATGTCATGCCGCAAAAAGGCAATACATTTAACCCCAATTTAGGATCAAGCACCGGCGGCACCATGAATAGTGGCACAGGTGCAGTATTTGTTCCACAGCAACAGGTTCAGAAACGGCCTAGTCAGCCCATGCAAACACCACGCATAGTGAAGCAGGTCGGCAAGCAAGTTAACCGCACAGTCAATCGTGCTGTTAATCGCAGCGTCAATCAAATGCTCTTCAGGGGTGTTAACGCCATTAGGTTCTAGAGTAGTAAAAGCTGGTGCAATAACTACCTGTCTAATTGGTCTAATCAGTCTAAACGCTTCTGCTTGCGCTGGTGCTCTTCAGTAAACTCTGCCAAGTGCTTGGCGAGCATGTCTATAATATTTGTGGATGAAGCCACATAAGTTGTGTAGCGCGCCCGCATTGAAGAAGGATAAAGCTTTAGAGCATCGACGAATTTGCCTTGAAGAAAGTAAGTCTCAGAGAGACGATTGAGCACTTGATACTCTTTGAACGGCATCGAAGCTGCCTTCTCATGACTTTCAGCACGATTCTCAGCAGTAACTCCACAGGCGCTACTAGCACCACTGGCACTATTTGTGAAAGGTGTTTCTTCTACTATGCGACTAACAACAACTAAAGCTTGGTCAAGGCATCTAGAAGCCTTATCGCGCGAGCCGATGCGCTCATAAACCGTGGCGAGCTGACAGAGTGGCTCAAGCAGCTGAGCCGAGTATCGACCTTGAGCTTTTTCCATAGCTTCAACTAAAACTTCACCTTGGTCTTTTGCTTCTTGCAATCGATCTAATTGAGCCAAAGACATCATCTTAACTACTGCAGCCTCTTGTAATCGCTCGCAAGAAGCTAGTGAGAGTGAATGTTTTTCCCCTATCGCTAGCAGTTCATCAGATGCAGCAAGAGACTGCTGGAAGCGCCGCTCTTTAAACGAGCAGCTATTAATTACAATCAAACCAGCCAGTAGCAGTGAGGGATCATTTATTTGTTTCGACCGCTCACGCAGTAAATTGACAGCATCACGAGCCAGAGCCAGAGCCAAAAGATTGCTCCCTTGACTTTCGTGATAAATGGCCAAACACAGCGACGGATAGATCATCTCAAGACTATGCTTGCCATACTCATCTTGGGCTAATCCTAAGGCGATACGAAAAGCTTGACCTGCTAACTCGCCGTCACCAGCCGCTAGTCGAGCACGCCCTAACTCACACATAGCACGAAAGACGAGCATGGTCGGAATAGGTGCCTTAGCCTTTATCTCTTTACTCTTCAAATCTAGCGAATCAACGGCCTGACGCAATGCTTGATTATCACTATGCAAAGCCGCCTGACAGGCCTTCACCGCTAGTAGTACCAGACTAGCTTCGCTGCCATCTAAGCCAGCTTGAGCTTCATTGAGCTGGGCTAGGGCACCATCAAAGTCGGCAACCTCACGCATGAGATAAGCTTTGCGCAAATGCTCATTCGCTTCAAGGGAATTACTTTTACTACTGCTGCTGTCGCTAGAAACCATAGTTAGTTACCATCTTTTCGCCTCACTGGAAGCTTCTTCTATGCGCTATATTTCTTCCGTTCGGGACACACTTCTGAAATCACTTCTTGAATTTTGCTGAGAATGCTACCCAGACCAAAACGTATTTTGGCTGATGCAATAACAGGATTTGGCACCTGAGCAATTAGCCAAGCAAGATCCTCTTTACGCACTATATCCGCTTTATTCAAAACCGTGATCATTGGCTTGTCAACCGCACCAAGATCACTTAACACATCGTGCACAGCACTAATATGTTCAAGTACATTCGGGTGTGATGCATCGACCACATGCACAAGAACATCGGCCACTGCTACTTCTTCTAGAGTTGCTCTGAAGGCAGTAACAAGTGATGTGGGCAGTTTCTTGATGAAACCTACCGTATCAGAGATAAGAATGGGGCTGTGGTCTGGCAAACTCGTTCGTCTGGTAGTGGGGTCGAGGGTGGCAAACAGCTTGTCTTGAGTGAAGACGTCAGACTTGGTTAAAGCATTGAGCAAAGTAGATTTGCCAGAGTTCGTATAGCCTGTTAAAGCCACAACAGGCAAATTCTCATTAATGCGCCTCTTGCGTTGCACATCGCGATAATTGCCAATGCGCTCGGCATCGGCCTCAAGCAAAGTAATTTTTTCACGGATACGTCGGCGGTCGATTTCTAACTTAGTTTCGCCAGGACCTCTCGTGCCAATTCCACCGCCCAGACGAGAAAGATTGTCGCCCTTACCAATCAGCCTGGGCAAGAGATACTTCATCTGAGCTAGTTCAACTTGCAGCTTGCCCTCTTTGGTCTGAGCCCGCTGGGCAAAGATATCGAGGATCAACTCAGTGCGGTCTATAACTTTCACTCCAACAACTTCTTCGATGTTACGCTTTTGACTTGGGGTCAATTCTTGGTCGACCACAAGCAAGGTCGAGCCCAACTCTTGCATGTGCAGGGCAACTTCTTGCATTTTGCCTGAGCCAAAGAAATATTTAGGATCTGGCTGTTGCCGCGTCTGCATCAGCCGGCCACATACAGTTGCCCCGGCAGTGCGAGCAAGCCTTGCCAATTCGTCGAGATCGTCTTCGACTTGCCAGGCATCGGTGCCGTCACTGACTAAACCAATTAAATAGGCGCGCTCTTCACCCTCAGCCACAGCCAAACCAGGGGCTTGAGTACGAAACTCTTGCTCTAAGGCGCTAATCAACTCTTCGAAGTTATCATCTTGCGCCCGTCTAGCCGTCGAACCAGGCATGACTTTCCACAATTTGCCCTCGGCATCGCGCCCGGGCAACAAGTGGGCAATATGTACGACATCGGCTATTTTGGACTGTTCACCTTTGCTGCGGCTGAAAGTACCGGCGGGGTTTACACCGACTTGTGCTAACAAATCTAGGCGATTGCGGGCGAGACACTGAAGATTTTCTTTTGATACAAATTCACTACCATCTGTAGGCTTTTGCTCTCCACTAGTTTTTTTGTCGTCAACACTCTGCTTACGGTCATCTAGCCGAGTATGAATAATGCGGTGGCCACAGAGCCTTCCGGGGCCAACGCGCACACCACGAAGCTCAGGCATGTTGACTTCAAAGGGCTGACCAACTGTGACATTCACTACCTGACCACGACGATTGACCACAAGAGAAAGAGGATAGCCAGTTTCATGCGAAAGCTCGGCTACTGCATCAGCAAGTTCTATCGTGAGAATCTTGTCTTTAGGAATACGCTGTTGCAACAAGCGATTGAGCTTCTTAATCTCAGACTGTTTCAGGCCTTTCGCCTTACCTAAGTCAAGTTTGCCGTGCAATCAGTGAACCTCAGACAGGGGATAAAATTGGATTCCAATTGGAAAAATAAACATGACCTAAAAACACAAGCGCCACTCGGATCATACCCGTTTATCAGCCTATTTTCACCCACATTTAATGTATATCAAATGTATACCAAGGGCCTAGTGATAAGGGTCTTAAGATATGCGCTGTATTCTGGCCACTTAGTCTTAGCCTTTAACTTCTGGCGCCTTACTTTTGGCCGTTACTTTTGATCGGCCCCTACTTCATCAGCATGCACGGGTCTAAACTCAAGAGTGGCTAGTTCGCGATTGCCGCCTCGCCTTTCTTTGAAAACAGTTCCCAGTGTGCCCCAGTCCATTACTAGTGTTCCACCTTGAGCCCGGTGCTGTTTGTCCCAACCCATCATGGTGTCGAGACAAGCATGATCTATGTATTCGACATCTTCTAGATGAACGTGAAGTTCGGTAGTTGGTTTGACCGACTCAATAGCTTCAGCGATACGAGGCAAACTCAAAAATGTAGCCGCCCCCTTGAGCGAGACATCGGTGCGGTTACGCTCAGGATGTTCGGTGATTTTGATATCAAGGCGAGAGAAAATATAAAGCAACTTGGCAATAGAGAAGATTACTCCAGCAATAACCCCAGTAAGCAAATCGACGAATACAATCAAAACAATGGTGATCACATAAATTGCCGCTTCTGAGCGACCATACTGCTTGATCTCTTTGAAGACTTTCCAGTTAATCATTTTGTAGCCAGTAAAGACAAGCAAAGCGGCCAATGCTGAAGTTGGTATCAACTCAAGTATGTTAGGAAAGAGTGCTACAAATATAAGAATCCACAAGCCGTGCATGAAAGCTGATGCTCTTGTGCGCGCGCCAGCGTTCAGGTTAACGCCACTGCGCACCATAACTCCAGTAAGCGGCAAGCCGCCTATCAGACCGCACAAAGTGTTGCCAATGCCTTGTCCGACCAATTCACGATCATAATTTGTACGCTGACCGCTATGCATTTTATCCAAAGCGCTGCATGTCAAAAGGGTCTCTGCCGCAGCAATAAATGCAATAGCCAGGGCATCAAAGAAAATTTCCCAATTGAAGATTGAGAGCAAATGCGGAGGGCTAGGCAAAGAAACAGCTGCAAATAGGTTACTTGGAATAGTGACGTAGCGTACCGTCAGATGTAAGAAAGCAGCGACAGAAGTTGCCACTACTACTGCCACCAAAGAGCCTGGCAAAACTTTCATACGACCAATGGCAAAGCGCTGCCACAGGGCCAATATTACAATAGTCAAAACACCAATAGCTGCAGCTATGTGATGAGTAGAATCGCCATCATGAGCCATCCAGTTCAGCCCTTTGTAAGCTGACATAGGCATAGAAAGGAGGTTGTTGATACCACTGCCCTTGGGCGTATCATCTACCATGACGTGAAACTGAGCAGCCAAGATAAGCAGACCTATGCCCGATAGCATTCCGTGAATAACCGCTGGTGGAACAGCTCTGAACCACGGAGCAAAACGACACAAACCAGCCACAATTTGAATTAGTCCGGCGAGAAAAATGATAACTCCCAGCTTTTCGATGCCATGCTCGCGGATCAACTCAAGCACAAGTACAGCCAAACCAGCAGCAGGGCCACTAACTTGAAGCTGGCTACCCCCTAGGATTGAAACCACAAGACCGCCGACAACACCAGTGAGTATGCCTTTTGCCGGATCAACCCCTGAGGCTATGGCGATACCCATACAAAGCGGCAAAGCAACAATGAAAACTACAACAGAGGCAAGAAAATCATTGCCAAAATGGGCAAAAAGAGGTTTTTTCGTGGCTAAATTTTCAGGCTCAACGATATTCTCGTTTTCGTTCTCAATTTTTTCCATAAACACTTGCTGTGTGACGCTTCGGCGCGCAGTAGTAAATTTAGCAGTACTAAGATAAATCTTATATCAATTGTTTGCTCTGGAGCC
This sequence comes from bacterium, assembly GCA_018062085.1. Taxonomy (GTDB): domain Bacteria; phylum Cyanobacteriota; class Vampirovibrionia; order Obscuribacterales; family Obscuribacteraceae. Next base: position 306,066 of record JAGOSY010000004.1, read on the forward strand.
TTCATCAAACTTGCACTGACGTTTTTATTTAGCAACCGGCCATGATCTTATGGCGCAAAAGCGGCCGTGCTCCTGACTCGCCACAGGTTTTAAGGTAGGGAATAACCTTGCCCGGATTGAGAATTCCCTCTGGGTCAAAGGCCTCTTTTAATCTGCCCATCATGGCCAAATCAAGGGCATTGAACACAAGAGGCATCTCCATCATCTTTTCAATGCCAATGCCGTGTTCACCTGACAATGTCCCACCCATTTCAACGCAGAGTTCTAGAATTTCCTTGCCAGCCAACATTACCCGCCTCACTTCATCTTCGTTTTCGCGATGATAAAGCATGCAAGGGTGAAGGTTGCCATCACCAGCATGATAAACGTTGGCTATAGTCAATTCTAAGCGTTGGGCAATTTGCTCAATACCAGCAATAACTTCAGCCAACCGAGAACGCGGTATGACACCATCTAATACATAGCCATGGGGCGCGATACGGCCAAGAGCCCCAAAGGCAGTCTTTCGCGCTTTCCATATGATGGCACGCTCTTTGGCATCGAGGGCCCAACGCAATGAAATCACACCATTACTCTCTAGGCAGCTTTCTACCACTTTGCGCTGAGCTGATATGGCAGCACCTGGCCCGTCAAGTTCAACAATAAGAAGGGCGGCGGCTGCTCTATTTAAACCAATTGCCAAATAGTCTTCTACTGCATTGATTGTAAGTTGATCGATCATCTCCATGGCCGCCGGTATCACCCCAGCTGCCACTATATCTGATACTGCCTGGCCAGCTCGTCCGACAGACTGAAAATAGGCAAGCAGTGTCTCTACTTTTTCTGGCCGCGGTACTAGCTTTACCAGAGCCTCACAAGCAATGCCAAGAGTTCCTTCAGAGCCAATGAAAAATCCAGAAAGATCAATCTCATTGCTGGTTCGAGCAGCACCACCTAAGGTGACAATACTGCCGTCAGCAAGCACCACCTTTAAACCGGCAACGTGATGGGTGGTCATACCATATTTAAGTGTATGCGGCCCACCAGCATTCTCAGCTATATTTCCACCAATAGTAGAGGCTACTTGACTGCTTGGATCAGGGGCAAAGTACAAATTGTGTTTAGCCGCTGCCAGCGAAACAGAAACATTGGTGGCACCGGCTTCAACTAAAGCCAAGCGCTCAAGGGGATCAACATGCAAGACACGGTTCATACGAGTCAGAACCAAACTAATGCCGCCACGCACACAAGTGCTTCCCCCCGACAAACCAGTGCCGGCTCCCCGAGGAGAAATAGGTATTTTAGCAGCCGCTGCCAGTTTCACTACGGCCGCTACTTGCTCTGTGGTGGCAGGCAACACCACTATATCGGGCGCTGCTTTGTCTAACGTTTCAGCATCAGAATCGTATAGACCAATATCAATCTTATCGGTAAGGACATAGTCAATGCCGACAATCGCAACTAATTTTTCAATTAAGGGCTTGAGAGCTTCCATAAAAAACAACTATAGCGACTTTAGCTCTACCTGAACATCTGCTGCATCATCTGCATGGGCTGTTGCATTTGCTGCATCATCTGATTTGGCTGTCTCATCTGATTATTATTCTGCATTTGCTGCATATTATTGTTCTGCATATTGTTATTCTGCATCATTTGATTAGGCTGCCGCATCTGCTGCATATTATTCTGCATTTGCTGCATATTATTGTTCTGACCCTGCTGATTGCGCTGTTGCTGAATGCGCTCTTGGTCACCCGTGGTGTATTTAAAGCCTTGCTGACCGTAGTTCCAGGTAAATGTACCGGTCTTCTCTACAAATTGACGGCGAGAGTTGGGTGGATATTCAAGCACGGGGTTGCCGTTCATTGAATTGATGACTCCGAGCAGCATTGTGTTGAAAATTGGGTTGCTGCTTTTCTGTAAGACCTGCACGTTGCCAACCCGACCATCGCGAGCCACCATATAACTAACCTGGCATGCCAGCGGGGGGCTGTGCTTAAATGCCATTTGGGCCAAACTGTTGAACCTCGTAAAAATCGACTCGGCTACCCGTTTGTGCCAAGCATCCCACAGTAGTTGCATCTCAGCTGAGCCACCATCAGGGTCATTGCTGCGATTGGCTTGAGTAGCCGACTGTAAATTTGGCTGTCTTGGCTGTTGCTGCGGCGGCGGAATGTCTTCCTGCACCGGCATCATTTTTTGACCATTAAAATCTCCGCCGGCATCTTGAACATTGCCACTCATAGGTTTCTTCGGTGGAGCAGGCGCACGCAAGCCACCCATGTCCATAGCTCCTGGCGGAAGCTCTAACATTTGATCAACGGGGCCACCGCTGCTGCTGGCGCTCTCGCTAAAGGGGTCGCCCTCAATGTCTTTGCGATTCAAGCCGGGAGTACTATTTTTGTACTGGTCTTCTTGCAGCACTCCTCCCTTAAGCACATCGGCCGCAGCGTAGGGCATAAAGGCAGTGCTCATAGCAATGCTTGTCAGTGCCAAGGCTGCTGTCAGTGAAAAAAATTTGGTAAGTTGTTGCACTTTGGTAACTTGTTTAACATTGGTAATTTGTTTAAAAATCATGGCTAACTCAAAAGGTTAATGCTTGTCAATAGCTCCCTAAGGCTACTGTACTACTAATCTGCCAAAAGGCAATTCGCAATTACCACAATTATATTAGGCCCCCCAATTAATTGCACTCAGGAACGATGTCAACCACTAAGAAAACCAAAGAAAAACCAATTGCCCCTCAGTCGCCAGTAGGAATTATTGATAGCCACGCCCATGTGGTCAACGAATACTTTCAAGGTGAGCGAGAAGAGACCTTAGAGCGGGCATTTGCCAGTGGAGTGCACACTCTGATTAATCCAGCGGTGTCAGTCGAAGGGCTCGATGAGCTTTTAGACCTAATCGAAAGGCGACCAAATATAAATGTATACGGAGCAGCCGGGCAGCATCCCCATGAAGCCAAACATTGGTGCGATAGCCACAAAGAAAAGGTGTTGGCAGCGCTCAAGCACAAGAAGATGGTGGCGGTAGGCGAGTGCGGCCTAGACTTTTACTATAACAATAGCAGCCGCGATGAGCAGCTCAAGGCCTTTCGTGAGCAAATTACCATAGCAGTTGAGCTAGACAAACCAGTAATTGTGCACTGCCGCGACGCCTGGGAAGAGACATTTGCTCTTCTTGGCGAAGCTCACGGCAAGGTACGCGGAGTTTTCCATTGCTTTACTGGTGGGCCGGAACATCTTGAAGCAATTGCCAAGCTTGATTTCTATGTTTCTTTTTCAGGCATTCTTACCTATAGCAAAGCCACCAATATTCAAGAGGCTGCCGCCCTCGTGCCTCAAGACCGCATGCTGGTCGAGACCGACTGCCCATTTTTGTCACCGCAGAAAGTTCGCGGTGAACGCAACGAGCCAGCCTTTGTCTGGTGGACAGCAGATAAACTAGCGACCTTACGCGGCAGCAGCCTCGACGAGACAGCGGCACAAGTTAGTGCCAATACCAAAGCGCTGTTCCGGCTGCCATGAAGGCTGCTGCGAAAATCGAGCTTAACGGGCCGGGCGAGAGAAAATTCTTAACTGGTCTTCTTCTCTGCATGCCCATTTGGATGGCATCAATTTTCATTGTGCCCTGGGCCTTTGCCGTGGGTCTAATAGGCTTCTACAAAATTCTGTGCGTGTCCTGCAATCATCTAATTTTCAAAGCAGATCGTTTACTTCTACCAGGACCATTTAGGCAAACCTGCCAATACAAGGACATCAGCAGAATAGCGATGGAGGACAATGGCAGGTTTCTAAGATTTGAAACAATGACCGCTGGAAACTTCACCATCAAAAAAGTTGAAATATCGGGCCTAAACGAAGAATCAGCAGCTGCTCTCTGGACCCAGCTCGCTACCAAAGCTCGCAATGCTAAGATCGACAGTGAGGTTAGAGATAGCCTAATCAATTGGCGATACCAGAGCCTTTGCTTGAGCAATCACACAGCTAAAATATCGGTTATTTCATCAACAGCTGATAATTTGGCCGCTAGTTCAGCAAGCACTGTTGTGCCAGCTAAACCAAGCAACAAAGTTCTGATTCTTAACTTCAACGAGCACGAAAGATATTCGCAAATGAGCGTCTATCTAAATGCCTGCGGGAAAGTCGCTCTGCGCTGCTGGACAGCCTTTTGGCTACTTGCTGGAATTATAGGGACAATATCATTCCTCTTTTCGGCAGAGGCTTTCAACCTTGAACAATCAGTGCAAGACCTAGTAATTCATATTTTGTTCATCCTCACCCTGCCTATCTACTTTATTGTCTCGACGGCAATTTCTCAATTTGCCAATATCTACGCCACAATCCTTTTAGCAGCTATGGCAATTGGTCTCTTCGTTTATCTCGCACTGAATGAACAAGAACCTAACACTATAACCTTCAACGATATCGGGTTTGTTCTCTTAAGAAGAACCTCTTTCAGCCAAACCCATCTGCGTGCCACCGATTGGTCAAAGATCACGGCAGTAAAAATGGTAATGCCGCAAAGTTCTTCTAGCAAGCTGAGAGGAGCTGCAATTGAAATAATGACATTTGACAAAGAGACGCAGGCATCGATCAGAATACCAATTGGTGCTTTTTCTAGTACTGTGAAAAGAAAGCATTTTCTGGAATTACTAACCAATCTAAATGAAGCGGCAGAGATAGACGAACTTGTGCTAGAGACATTGAGCCCACGTGCTGAAGAGTCATACACAAGCCTTTGGCTCAATGCCATTGAAGCAGCTCCCCAGCTAGGCCAGCTGCTTCCCCTGGCACCAGGCAGCAGACTTACACATCGCAATTTATTGATCGAAAAGCAGTTCGCTACGGGCGGTCAGGCAGTCACTTATCTAGCAACTCTAGAATCAGAATCAAAAGTAATACTGAAAGAATTTCTTTTGCCATTATTTATTGAATCGGCTCGCAAGAAAACAATAGAACGATTTGAGCGCGATGCCAAACTTCTAAAAAATCTTGACCATCCACAAATTGTAAAGCTACATGACTTTTTCATCGAAGATTCGCGCGCCTTCCTCATGCTTGAATATATTGAAGGAATAAGTTTGAAAGAAAAAATTGACAAAGACGGCAAGCGAACTGAGCAAGAAGCCATCAATTTAGCTCTGCAAATGGCAACAATTCTAAGCTATCTACACAGCAGCACACCGCCAGTAGTGCATCGCGATTTCACTCCAGAAAATCTCATACTGAACGCAGGTGGTGTACTAAAGCTGATTGACTTCGATGTTGCCCTAGAAGCAGATCACTTAAACGAACAACATAACGCCGCTGGCAAAACACACTACTTACCCCCAGAGCAGTTTCGTGGTCAACCCTGCCCGCAAAGCGACATCTATGCAATGGGTGCCACGCTCTTCTTCATCACTACAGCTACGGATCCAGAACCTATGCAGCGCAATCGACCCCAAACAGTAGTGCCAGAAATTTCGACTAGCTTAGATCAATTTATTGCTACTTGCACCGAACCAGAAGTAGAGAAGCGCTATCAAACTGCCAGCGAATTAACTGCAACGATAGAAGTTCTTGCCAAGTCTAGAGAGCTAAACTAGGAGAAAAGTTGACGATGTCGGCCCAAGAGAAAATCATTGCATACAACTCACTGCCGGCCAAAATTGCTTCGACGGCTTGCCAAGCCACCATGCCAATATGGGCTCTAATGCCAGCTATCTGGTGTATCCTTGCATTAATAGCACTGCTATTTTTGCTAGGCAGTCACAGTTTGACCATAGAAAAATTTACAGGCGGAGCCTATTCAGTTATATTCGCCTCTCTTCTACTTGTACTAGGCACGGTCGCCACCGGGCTATTGCAAGAGAGCAACATCATAGTCAGCCAAGACGGTCTTTTCATTCCGATTTTGACGAGTGCCAGCAATCACTTCGATCGCTTCATCGAATGGCGCGACATTGAAAAAGTGATTCTGCAAGGCGAACTGACTAACATCGACAAAATGAAAATTCGAATGCTTACCGCAGGTGGTGGAGTAGTCACCTTGGGGCTCAACGGCCTGAGCGGCAATGATATTGAATATCTCCTAGTCAGTATGGCTAACTGGCTTCCCGATAGCATCCTCGACCCACAAATTCACGAACTCAAAGAAGCATTATGGAATGCAGATGCTCTAGCCATCGGATCGAATCAAAACAAGACACTGAGCTTCACACAAATGTGGGAAGACGAACTAACTAGTCGCTATTCCTCCACTGCTTACATTCCGTTAAATCCTGGTCAGCGCTTACAAGACAACAATCTAAAAGTAGTGCGGCAACTAGCCTTAGGCGGCTGGAGTGCCATTTATCTAGTGCAAGAAGCTAATACTAAACTCAAGGTATTAAAAGAGTCAGTAATTCCACCGGGCACCAGTGAAATTATCAAAGAGAAAGCACAATCGATGTTCTTGCGTGAAGCTCAACTGTTACTCAAACTTAGCCATCCGCAAATCGTGCAAGTCTACCAACACTTTGTCGAAGACAATCGGCACTATCTTTTGCTCGACTACGTTAGTGGCCAAACAGTAAAGCAAGCAGTTAAACTTCAAGGTCCTTACCATCAATTAGACGTTGTCGACTATGGTAAACAGATGGCTGTGATCTTAATCTATTTGCACAGTCAAACCCCACCTGTTTTGCACCGCGACCTGACACCAGACAATTTAATTATAGACAAGCAAAAATTGACACTAATCGACTTTGGTGCTGCCAATGAAATGCTCGGCACGGCCACAGGCACCATGGTGGGCAAACAGAGCTATATTGCCCCGGAGCAATTTCAAGGCCATGCCACAGCACAGAGCGACCTCTATGCCCTTGGGGCCACCCTCTATTTCATGCTGACTGGAGTTGAAGCAATACCGATGACTCAGTCTTCGCCGCAAAAGCTAGAGCCAGCTATATCGACAACGTTAAACAGACTTGTAGAAGAGTTAACAGCACAAGATCAAGCCAATAGACCCGCTTCGGCAAATGAGCTAAAGGCCAGACTCACGGCAGTTTTAAACGAAAGTGGCAAGGGCATTAAAGAAGAGAGTTATCTGTGAGTATAAGATCACGGCGAGAAAGAAATCTAGAGATTCAAAAATAAATCTAAGCGGCAGCGGCGAGCAGTTTCAGCTGCGAGTCTTGACTGTCCTAATTCCAATCTGGCTGTTAGTGCTGCCTGGAATTCTTGTTGTAACCCACGACACACTCTGGGCACTTGGCATAATTGTTGTAGTCGTGGCCTGCGCCATGAGCTTTGTCTTCCTTCTCAAAAACCAACTTACCTTCCGCCAAGACGAGCTCAAACTGCCCGGTTTCTGGGGACCCACTCTCAAATACAGTGAAATCAAACGTATCTATTTCGAAAGCTTCAATAAGCTCTGCATAGAAGCAAATACTGAAATTGGTCCGTTCAAGCAGCGTGTCGAAGTCAGTGGCCTATCTCGAGAATCTGCCGAGATCCTGTGGGCACTGCTGGCAACAAAACTTAGGTCAGCTGAAATTAGCTCTAGCGTGCGTGAGCGCTGCAAAAACTGGGTAGGGGCCGTTGAGAATCTGAACTTAATCTTGCCAGCTAGTGCAGAAATGGCCATGATTGAACCAGCTCCGCGCGAATTGCAGCTTCTAGTCGATATTAAAGCTCATAGCCGACTCAAACAGATGCTTTCATATATGAGCATTTATGAAACCACTGGCTACCGCACTTGGACGATATTCTGGTTTGGCAGCGCCGGGTTGGCCGCCACAGCCTGGCTCGCTCGCATGGTCTTGCCGCCAAGTATGCTTACTGCACTAAAAGGCTCACTTGCGGCACAATGGCTTGAACAGTTTATTGCAGGGCTGTTCTCGATTTGGGAACCAGCAATCGCACTGACACAGGTTATATTTGCCAATGCTTTTGGCGCCTGCGGCTATTTTGCCTTGATACTACTAGCTTGCTACTACACCATTAGAACCTGGTCTGAACCAGACAGCGCCTTTATTGACCATCTAGGCATCACCGCTCAGCTTAAGACTCCCACCGGTAGCGTCCCTCAAGAGCACTTGAGTTGGCAGTCGATTGCCTCAATAAAGCTACTAACCAATAAGCGTGAATCAAAAGCTAGCTCCACTGTGCAGTTCAATTCGCGCAGTGACCGCTTGCCGATTGAAATACCCTTGCGAGCGTTCTCTGGCGAAAACCGCGAACGGCTTCTGGAGGCTCTAGAGTCGTGGGGCAAGAAAATTACAATTGATCCCAAACTACTAGAAGCATTAGCTAGTCAAACAGATAGCAGCTACACAGAGCTTTGGCTGGCCTCCCTAGATGCGGCACCACAGTTGAAGCAATTGACACCATTAAATGAGAAAGAAAGGCTAAGCCACCACGGCCTAGAAATTGAAAAACTCTTAGCAAGCGGTGGCCAAGGTGTTACTTATATAGCCCGATGGAGCGACAAGCCTAACTCACCGAGGGTGGTACTGAAAGAGATAATCATCCCAATTTATGTTGAAAAAGCTCGACTGCGAGTGGCTGAACGCTTCGAGCGTGATGCCAAACTCTTAAAGAGCCTAGACCATCCGAAAATTGTCAAACTCCACGACTTCTTCATCGAAGAACATCGGGCCTTTCTTATGCTGGAATATATTGAAGGAACAACTTTACAAGAAGAAGTACAGCTACATGGGGCTATAGCTGAAGCTGATGTTCTCAAATTGGCTCGGCAGATGCTCGACATTCTAGACTACCTTCACAGCCGCACACCGCCAGTAGTGCACCGAGATTTTACTCCAGATAATTTGATGGTTAACGACGAAAGTGAGGTTAAACTTATAGACTTCGACGTTGCCCTTCAAGCAGAGGAGGCAGTAAAAAGCAAAGTAACTATTGTCGGCAAACAAAACTTCTTGCCCCCTGAGCAGTTTCGTGGACATCCTTGTCCACAAAGCGATATTTATGCCCTTGGTGCCACGCTCTATTTTCTCTTAACCGCCAGAGAACCGGATGCACTAGACTCGTGTCATCCACAATATGTCACTGACAAGGTTTCAGATCGCCTAGATGCCTTCGTTGCCCGTTGCACTGAACCAGAGTTGAAACGGCGCTTTCGCAATATCGCTGATATGCGCCAAGATCTAGATGAGATTTAAAACTGATTTGGAAGAGAAATAGCAGAATAATGGCTCAAGAAAAAATCATTATCTATGACTCACTACCAGCAAAAGCGGGGCTAGCTCTTTGCACATTGACACTGCCACTTTGGGGCCTAATTGCCCCTGTAATACTTGCAGTACTTTCAATTGGTTGTCTCTTTGCTCTTTTCTACGGTGTGTTACCCCAAGCAATCGGCATCATGGGCAATTGCCTAGCTCTTGCCCTATTCTTCTTAGGCGGGGTATTAATCACCGGTATCTTTAGCGAAAGCAACATCACTGTCAGCCAAGAAGGTCTTACGCTGCCAGCTCTCACTAGTTTCACCAATAAATTTGACCGCTTCATAGAATGGGGCGATGTAGAGAAAGTCACTCTATTGGGAGACAATTTGACCAATTTGAATTCACTGAAGCTGCATATAAAGGTTCAATCCGGCGGGTTTGCAGTGATTGGTCTAAATGGCCTTGTGGCTAACGACATCGAATATATCTTAGTCAGTATGGCCAATTGGCTACCAGCAAAGGCACTAGACAGCAAACTAGAGCAACTTAAAGAACTGCTCTGGAACTCAAGCTCCGCAGGCGATGCCAAAGCAGGCACTTTGCTGAGCTTTACCAGCATGTGGGAAGACGAGCTCACTAGCCGCTTTGCCGCGAGCGCCTATGTACCCCTCAACCCCGGCCAAAAGCTGCAAGATGGCAATCTCAAAGTAATCAGACAAATGGCTCTAGGTGGTTGGTCGGCAGTTTATCTGGTGCAAGAAGCAAATACTAAACTGCGTGTTTTAAAAGAGTCGGTCATACCACCAAGGGTCAACGCCAAGTTAAAAGAAAAAGCCCAATCAATGTTCCTGCGAGAGGCTCACCTCTTGCTCAAACTTGAACACCCAAGAATTGTTCGAGTGCACGAACACTTTACTGAAGATGAACGACACTATCTTTTGCTCGACTATATTAGTGGGCAGAACATCAGACAGATAGTCACTCTACAGGGTGCCTACCACCAGCTCGATGTCATTGACTATGCTAAACAACTTTGTGACGTGCTGCACTTTCTCCATAGCCAAGAGCCCGTGATTCTGCACCGCGATCTTACACCAGACAATCTAGTTGTCGACAGCGACGGCAAACTGATGCTCATAGACTTTGGCGCAGCCAACGAATTAATAGGCACAGCTACAGGCACTTTAGTAGGTAAACAGTGTTACATATCACCAGAACAATTTCGCGGCCATCCAAACGAATCAAGTGACCTCTATGCCCTCGGTGCCAGTCTGTTCTTTATGCTCACTGGTCGCGACCCTGAACCACTAACACAGTCTTCCCCGCGCGAAGTCGAGATAAATGTAAGCGATAAGCTCGACAAGCTTGTGCAAAGCCTGACAGCACAAGACCACAAAGAAAGACCAGCTTCAGCGGCGGAAGCTAAGCAGACTCTGAATGAACTGGGGTAAATGAAGGTTGGCTATCCCTAGTTTATCCGCATCGGCTTGGCAGAAAATAGCTGACAAAATACCGATAATATGCCGACAAATTTCAAGCCTAATTGCGCACTCGAGGAGTCCAACGGCGCAACAAGTGTTGCGCTTGGGCAGAAGACTTTGCTTTTGGCGTAACCTTTTTCAAAAGCTCAACGGCCCGGTTGTAGTTGCCATTTTTGGCGTACTGCATTGCCATCTGCACATAGGCATCAGCAAGAGTATCATTGTATTCAGGCATCAAGGCTTTTTCTTTCTGCAAGCGCTCAAGCACTGTCACGCCTTCTTCACAGCGGCCACGACTAATTAAAATAGAAGCGTTCTTAGCCTCGTCATTGGCCTTGTAGTAGGTACCAAATTGGTAGCAACCAAAGACAATGAGACCGCCTAGTGCAAGGGAACGAAGAACCATCATGGTCTTAGCGGCTGATCCGCGGCCCTTCTTGTTTTTCACCGGTTTAGCCTGTGGGCCCCAATCAAGCAGAGCATTGGGATCATTGAGAGCAGAATAACTATCTGAAGTTTCTGGTGCAGAAATACCATCATCGTTAGTTCTAAATACCAAGCCGCCCTTGCCCTGAAATGGAATCCAATTCTCTGGTGGAGCAACGCTAACAGTCTTCTGCCGACCGTTGCAGGCAGCTTGAATATCTTCCCAAAGTTCTTCAGCACTCTGCTGTCGATCATTTGGGTTCTTGGACATGGCCTTCATGATAACGTCATTTATTTCTTTAGGGAAAGTCACTTGCTCATTGACTGACCCCATAGATGGTGCCTGATTATTGACATGCATCAACATCAAGGCCATTAAATCATCAGCAGCAAACGGTCTCCTTCCAGTTAGAGTTTCAAAGAAAACCACACCCATCGAATAAATATCGGTGCGATAGTCAACATCAACACCACGGCATTGTTCTGGGCTCATATAGGCAGGCGAGCCACAAACTTTTCCTTCAATAGTCAAAGAAGCCGAGGTGGCACCGGTATCGGTCCACATTTTTGCTACGCCAAAATCGAGCACTCTAACAGCATTCTTCTTTATCAGATCAGGGGCATCAAGATTGCCATCAATATCGACTTCTTCAAGCACGATGTTTTCTGGTTTAAGGTCGCGGTGAATTACGCGGCTGCGATGGGCTTCACCAACCGCGGCACAAACCTGAGAGAAGAGCGGTAGGGCTTGTTTAAGGTCAACAAAACCACGTTTACGAAGAACGTCAGAGAGAGTCACCCCGTTTAATAACTCGGTGACAATATAAGGCTGCCCTTCATCAACAACACCAAAGTCATAAAGCCGAATAATATTCGGATGACTCAGACGGCTTACGGCCTTAGCTTCGCGATGGAAGCGCTTAACAGAATCTGAATTACTACCGAGAAAATGATGCAGCAATTTAACTGCCATCTCGCGCCCAGTAGACTCTTGAATGGCCTTATAAACCACACCCATAGAGCCCTTACCGACAGGGCAGAGAATGCGATATTTTTCACCCAAGACTTTGCCAATTACAGGATCGTCTGGCACCGAAATAAGCTTTGCACCGTCATCGGGACACTGCTCAAAATCGCCTTGAAAGTGAGTGTTACACTGAAGACAAAGCTTCATCTCAGTTCTTCTTCACCTTCTTTTTAAGCTTCCTGAGAAGCTTTTGAGCCTCTTTATACTTTTTAGAGCGACTAGGTATCTTCTCCAGTAATTTTATGGCCTCAGACGGATCTTCATCATCAACTTTATTAGCCATTTGATAATAGACTGAATGAAGTTTTTCGCCTTCACTGGCTGTGATTTTGCCTGAATTTACCTTCGACTCTAGAAGCTCTCTGGCCCGATCAAGTTCACCGTTTTTGATCATTTGATCAATTGAAGCCTTCGCCTCTGATCCAGGTTTCGAGTCTGGCAAATTGAACTTTATTATGCCGCTTTGATAGGCATAGAAGGCACCGCCGCCGATTACAACGAGCAGAACTACTATGGCAATAATTGGCCGTAGATCTATCCCGGGCATTCTCGATACGCGTGCTCTGTTGCGAGGAGGTGCTTGCGAGTTACCTTTGCCACCACGAATGGCGGCAGTTTGCTCAGGCGAAATGGTCTCCGCCACTGTTCTAATAGGTAGCTCCGGCATCTTCGTACCGTGCTGTGAAATTTTGGCAGAACCAAGAATTCGATTGACCAACTCAGCCCGGGTAGAGGGCGAATCATCAACTTGTGGAGGAAGCTGACTGAGTGAATTGACCGAAGGAGAGGTACCCGTCCCTAGAGAAGACTGCTGAGACTGGGCTTGGGCTTCAGCTTGCTGCTGAATCTGAGCCATGGCATCCATGTTGACAGCCGACGCAGATGGTGGCCGGTTTTGCTCTTCAAGTTTACGGTTAAGGGCGGCAATTCTAGCGCTGACAGCATCGTTAGAAACTGTTGCTTGAGGCATGCCAGATACACCATCATATGGATTGGCCATCCCTGAGCCGGACCCTGAACCAAGCGGCGATTGTCCTTGGCTGGCTTGTCCAGTTTGCGACGAAGATGGAGAATTAAACGGCGACGAGAATGGTGAGGAGCCACCGAACGGTGAACTCATAGCCTCAACTTGGCTCGGCTGTTGATTGTAGTCCCCTGACTGGATAGTTTCGACCTGACGACTGACTCTACCGGGTGGCCTATTGATGTCAGCGGCAATTTTAGAAGCCGAATCACTCGGACTTCTCTTATCATCAGAAGCCTTGTGCGGTGCTTTACTTGCCACCTCAAGCAGGCGAGAAAGAGCATCTACTTTGTTGGCTTGAGTTTGGGTAAGAGGTGAATCTACTTCTACTTGATTGGAGGTCGAAGCAAATGCCTCTAAACGACCTGGCGGAGGCATATTCGAAACGCTCTCAGAGAGCGGAGCAAAGCTTGGTTCGTCAGCGAAGCTGGTTTGTGCACTATTGTTGGTGGCAACCGATTGCGGCTGTTCTTCTTGGCCTGCAGACAATAGCTTATCTAAAGCGTCGGAAATCGCCCCGCCCAAACTATCACCATCATCATCTTCGTCATCGGCAACTTTAGAAACAGGTTGATCATAACTTGCAGCAGACAACAATGACGATAAGCCAGATTGAGCAGGAGCTGCTTGCTCATTTACTGGCGCTGGTTTGCCATCTTGCACTTGTTCAAGTTTAGCTGAATTGGCAAGCTCTATCATTTCAGTTAGTGAGAGTTTGGCCGTTGACTTAGGAGACTGTTGCTCAGAAGTCTTAGTTGGCTCGGCACTATCGTCACGCCTACTCACCGTTTCTTCAACCACCGGCGGAGCGGCATTGGCTGCTTGAGTGAACTCTGCCTCAGCTAATTTAGCCTCTTCTTCAGCTTTCTTCCGAGCTTTCTCTTCGGCTTTGGCTTTGCGAATACCTAACTTGATGCTCTCCAAGCTCTCTTGCTCAAAGTTTTCTGCATTAGCAAAGGCAATCGGCAAAGAGTCTTTGCCCAAAACCGGCTGCTCTGGAAAGGAGGACGAAGACAAACTAGACTTGGAGCTAGAATTGGCTGGCGGTGCAGGTGAAAGTGGAGACTCAATGGCTGGGGCAGCTAAGTCAGGAACGGCGCCGAATACAGCGTCAGCAGCAGACAACTCTTCTGCACTACCCTTGTTAGAACCACCGCTACCAAACATAGTGTCTGCCGTTCGCATATCATCGGGTTCGCTGTAATTACCTTCAGGATAAGACTGACTAGAGAAATTATTAGCTAGATCATTGTTGATGGCGCCCTGCTGTTCTTTGGTTACAGCTTCCAGCAACTTACTAATGGCATCAGACTGGGATAAAACACCAGAATTCTGAACGGCTGGCTCTTCAGGGGAGAGACTATGCTGACTATCCGCCTGTGCTAAGTCACTACCAAAGTCGCTTGGCTTATCATCTCTAAAACTGAAGTCTTGGCCAGAAGTTACAATTTCAGTACTAAACAAAGATGAGAAAGCAGGAGCAGCTGCTCTCTCGTCAACTCGTACAGACTCATTGACGGCAGCATCGGCCTGTTCAGCCACAAAGGCAGAACTGGATGCACTCTCATGAAAGTTATCAGTTTGGCCGCTAGGTTGCACTTCATCAAAGGGTGATATACCGTCATCGCCGCGACGCTCAGGAGCGAAAAGAGCCTGGTGTTCACCTGTTGGAATCATCAAATCGGCCAAACTACTATGCTCTGCAGGCTCATTATTAGCAGCAAAATCAGGTGCAGTACTTCCAGCATTGAGCAAACTGCCGAATCCTACAGTACCCTTCTGCTTAGGCTCAAAGTAAGGTGAGTCGTATTGCGATTCAGCTTCTGAAGAGAAATTATTCTGAACAGAGCTTGGCGGCTCAAGCATATCGTCAGAATTTTGCTCTAGAGCTTTCGCCTCTTCCATGAAGGCCTTAGCAAGAATCTCAGCTGTGCTCTCTGGCTGGGCTTGCTGACTCAGGCTAGGCTGAGGCTGAGACTGGGGTTGATGTTGCGACTCAACTTTTCTTTCTGGTTTTTCCATCTTCTCGACTATGCGAGGAGGCGAGGTAGGTTGAGCGGGCCAGGAAGGTGGAGGATCTTTTGCAATCTCAGCTGCTCTCTTAGCCTGAGCCGACGATCCTGGAGCTGTTGAAGTGGGAGCCGCAGGGGTGGGAAGTTGCATAGACTTTGGCACCACCGCTTCTCGCGGTGCTTCGTTCGCCTGTTGAAAAGTATAAGGCGCAGGCGATCGTACAGGTTCCTTCTCGGGTGCCTTGAGCAATGGTGGTGCACCAGAAGAAAGAGTATTCATAGGCCTGGCTTGTGGTGCCTTGAACTTGTCTATCGAAGGAGCGGAACCAGGACGACTAGCGACAGGCCTTGTAGAAAACGTGCCGGAGGTAGAAAAGTTTCCTGATGTCGAGAATGTTCCAGACTGAGAATTTGACACAGGAGCTTCGTTATAGCTTTCGATCGCCACTGCTGGCGGTGCAGACTGATTGACCTCGCTGTTATTGCTTACAGATATATCACTCACAGCTGGAGCATATTCAGGCTCTGGAGTAATACCAGCTGCCACCTGCGCGAACATCTTCTCTTGCGCCAGGGCTTCAGCTTGAGCTTCAAGTCGTGCAGCTGTTGCTGAAGAAGAAAAAGAATCAACCTGCTGCCAGCTGCTTGAATTCGTAGCAGCATTGGAGCCAGATTGACCCAGTGAAGCATTATCAGAAGAAGAAGTAGAAGTAGTAGATTGTTCTGCTTGTTCAATAGCAGAAGACTGACTGTCAACAAGAACATCAGCATCAGAGCCAGAGAGAGTTCCGGTCTTTTTTACCAGAGCCGAAAGTTTGGAAGAAATATCGGTCTTTCCGGCTGAATTATCAGCAGCTTTACCTTGGCTGTTGCCACCTTTCTTACTTAAGTAAGGGGTCAAATCTGGCAAGTCGTCCTTCAAACTATTCTTCCTCTCAAAGCCTATGGCTGCACAGTGCTCAATTGTCCTTGATTTCACCCAGATTAGGTAGCCAAACCGACAAAATTTAGGCCAATATTTCTATTGCGGACCCCTCGTACGCTCATTTACCCGCTGGGACTGATTTTGCAACCTTCCATCACTTTTTTGGTCACTTCCCTTAACCAACCAACCAGTCGCCTGACAAGCAAGGTTCAAATCTTTGGCAAAATCGACGGCTGATGCGTGCCTGTCTTTAGGATTCTTCTGCAAGGCTTTAGCCACTACTAAGTCTACTGGTTCAGGTATGCCTAAACTTGGCCTGACGGTAGACATTAATGGCATTTTGTCGTTAACAGTCTTAACCATAAACTCTTTAGAGGTAGTAGCCTCAAAAGGGCGCTTGCCAGTAACCATTTCAAAAACGACTAAAGCCAGCGAATAAATATCAGTGCGGTGATCAAGTGGCAATCCACGGCATTGTTCAGGGCTCATATAAGCAGGAGAGCCAGCCACAGTTGTTGGTCTCGCCATTGTGTTCATACCGTTCTCAAAAACAGTGTAAGCAATACCAAAATCGCAAACCTTGACAAAATCTTGTTCGCTAGTCGAATCTAGCACTATGTTTTCGGGCTTTATATCGCGGTGAACAAAGCCTTGACTGTGAGCCTCTTGCAAACCGTTACAGACCTGGCGAGTGATTTCAAGCATGCGAGAGGGAGCAAGGGTATCCTCAACAGTAATTAGCGAAGACAATGGTGTGCCTTGCAAATAGTCCATCACGAGATAGGGCTGACCATCATCAGTAATGCCAGACTCCCACAAATTAACGATATTCGGATGTCGCAATTGCTCTAAGGCTCTTACTTCACGCGAAAACTTTTCCATGCTCTTAGGGTCGGCACCGAGGTAACTGTGCACAACCTTGACGGCAACGGCACCTCCCATTAGCAGTCTCGTGGCTCGATAGACAATACCGCTGGCTCCTTTGCCGACCACAGTCTCAACAGCATACTTGTTGTTAATGAGAGCGCCAATCAAGGGGTCTTTGCCCACCGGTTCGAGGGCGACCTTATCCCGCGGACAAGTTGAAACCTCGTCACCAAAATAGTTGTTGCACCGCAAACAAAGCTTCATTTAGAACTGCCAATCAATTTTGGTCCGTGACTCCCTGAAAACCATTTCTAAGCAGTACCAATAGATACCACCCTTACAGATACTTACCCATAGACATGAGCCCTACACCAACAACAATAGTTATCAGCCATCGCTCCAAGGTTAATTTATTGCTTGATCAACCCCGAACGTACCAATCGCCCGGCAAACGCTCAGCTAATGCAGCCAACTCTAACATGGTCAGAGTACTTGAAAGTTCTCCAGCTGTCATTCCAGTCTTTTCTGCCAGCTGATCAAAATGAATAGGCTCATTTGAAAGCAATTCATGAACTTCTTTCTCTCGACCAAAAAGCTCTAATACAATTGGTTCAGTTCGGGGTCGGGTGCTAGTTGCCCAGTTCAAAGCATTCATAATTTCTGGCACACTAGTGACTAGCTGAGCCATATTATCAGCAATAAGTCTATTAGTGCCCTCCGAGGTCGGCTGATCAATTCTGCCCGGTATAGAAAAGACTTGGCGATCTTGCTCAAAGGCCTGCCTTGCTGTGATTAGAGAACCAGAGCCCTTGCCAGCTTCAATTACAAGCAAACCCTGTCCGATGCCACTGATAATGCGATTGCGAGCAGGAAAGCGCCATTTTTCAGGAGTTGTACCAGGAAAATACTCAGAAAGAATCAAGCCTTTAGGATCTTCGGCTAACTTTGCAAATAGGGGCTTATTTGAACTGGGATAACAGATATCGGGACCACAGGCGACCACAGCAGCGGTTTTGCCACCAGCCTCAATGGCACCATAATGAGCAAATGAGTCAACACCAACTGCCATACCACTAATCACAGTCACACCGGCTTGGGCCAGCTCGCGACCAAACTCTTTGGCTAGCTTTTGCCCATAGTGCGATGGTGTGCGAGTACCCACCACACCTATGCCATAGACTAGGCTCTCCATACTCATCTCACCTTTGACATAGAGTACGAAAGGAGGGTCGTGTATCTCTCTCAGGGTATGGGGATAGAGCGGATGAGCCAGGGGATAAGCTCTGATATTGGCCTTCTCTAAGATATCAGGCAAAGAATCAGGTTCAATCTCAGAGCGCTTCGCTACAAATTTAGCGATAAGCTCGTCGGTGATCCAGCCTAGATAATAAGGCGCACGGCTCATTTCTTTTAGCTCAGAAGGGCTACCTTGCCAAAAAGTCTTCATGGTCTCAAAGCGATCGTAGAGCTTGATCATGCGAGAGGCACGCAGTCCACAGCCATTGCACAAATCAAGAGCAAGCCAATATTTCAGCTCCTCTTTGCCCCACATTTTGATGGGATCTTCGATAAGATGCATAATCAGATATACCAACCCTCTCGTTGCATTTTCGCCTTCAGCCCTCTACAAATAATGATGCTAGCATTAACAACAGACTCTCCAGGAAAAAAATTCAATTCTCTATGGTGCAAAAACGAACCAGAAACTTTAAATCTTTCAGCAGAACCCTAGAGGCAATGCTGTGCTTAGCTCTAGGAATTGTCATGGCAGCCAGCCCAGCGTCAGCTCAGGCTTTGAACGCTGAAGAAGGCAACAAGCTCAAACTAATTGAGCAAAACCTATTCTTTAAAAATTACGACGATGACAGCGCCGAAGCACGTATAGCGCGTATTGAGAAGAGAGTTTTCGGTGAGCCAGCTGATGGCCCCCTAAGCCCTCGCCTAGCCAACATATTACAAGTAGCAAAGCCCTTAGATAAGCCACCGACACAGCGCCAGCAGCCTAATTCTTCATCTAGTTCTTCATCTAGTTCTTCTTCTAGTTCTTCTTCTAGTTCTTCGCGTCCAGCCCAGCCCACTATAGAACAACAGCAACAAGAACAAGCCCTCAGGCAAGAAGAAGCAGCCGACCGGGCCAGACAAAGAGCCATGGCAGCCCGCGACGAAGAAGTCAATCAGATGTTTGGCGATGCTGTGCGCTTATGGAAAGAGCGCAAGGGCAATGAAGCCCTAGAGAAATTTGAGCAAGTAGTGCGCCTCGCCCCCGATAATGCCGAGGCCCATTTCAGCCTTGGTGTTATTTATGAAGCCCAACGCAATTTCACAGAAGCCCTGGGCAGCTACAAAAGAGCGGCAGATATTGAGCCTAACAAGCGCGAATACAAAGAAGCAGTAACTCTAGTAGAGAAGAAAGCAGTCGTTAAAGAACAAGATGATGGCAAAAAACTAGAATTGCGCATGCTGGCAGAGAACGCCTCGGGCGCTTATCGCCGGGGTGAATTTATCTCGGCTCTTGACCTCTACAAACAACTTGATCGTAAAGCACCAAACCAGGCTCTGGTGAAATACAACATTGCCACTATTTATCTGGCCATGAAAAGCCCAGTGCAGGCCTTAGATTTCTTTCGACAAGCGCGCAAGCTCAAGCCCGAGGAGCCCAACTATCAAAAGGCAGTGGCTCAACTAGAAGGAAACTTACAGACAGAAGAGAACGAACGACTTAATTCTGAACGAGCCTGGCAAAGCCAAAACCAAAGCCAAAATCAGAACCAAAATCAGAATCCGAGTCGGAACCAAAACCAAAATTCAAATCGCAATCAAAATTTCAATCAGCAACCTAGTCAAAATCAGCAAAGAAACAATAATAACAATAACAACGGAAATGGTTTATTGGGTGGCGACAAGAACGCACCACCGCCATCAGCAGCCTTTGGCATACTAGCCAAGAGCAATAAGTCAGGGGTGCTTGTCACCACCATCGGTATCGCGTCAAGGGCGGCTAAATGTGGGCTCCAACGAGGGGACGTCATTAGAGCAATTGACGGAGAGGTGATAAAAAGTGTCAGCCAATTCCAGCAAGTAATGGGCGGCAAGAGTCAAGGGCAGTCGTTGCAGCTCATGATTGAGCGCAAAGGCGCCATCGGCCAAATAATCCTTTAGTCTTGCTTCTAACTAGACTTTAAAATTAGGAGTCTTGAACAAGAGCGCTCAGTCTTTCAGCGAAACTCTCTGAAATTTTAGCGGGCTCAAGCTCAGAAACCTGGCGAATATTGTAGACAGTGTCACGCACCACAGGCTTGTAACCAGATGAGGCAATCAACTCTTCCATCTTTTCTTGCGCTAACTGTAAAGGAGACTTGGCACCAGCAGCATGAGTGATTTTCTCTTCCATAATGGTGCCATCCATATCGTCGGCACCGAAAGAGAGAGCCAGCTGAGCCAACTGCACTCCTAGCTGTATCCAATAGGCCTTAATATGAGGGAAATTATCAAGCAGAATTCTCGAGATAGCCACATCTTTGAGCAAATCCGCTGGAGTTGGCTCAGTCACTTCATCTCGAATATTTGTACCGTCGTAATAGCACTTCAAAGGAATAAAGCACTGGAAGCCACCGCTCTTATCTTGCTGCTCACGCAAAAGTAGCATGTGGTCTACTTTATTTTCTATACTCTCGCTAATTCCAGTGAGCATGGTGGCATTAGATTTGAGACCAAGTTTGTGAGCAATACCATGAATTTCTAAGTAGACAGGTGCTGGTGTCTTCTTCACAGCCATGCGCTCGCGCACAGCGTCATCAAATATCTCGGCACCACCACCAGGCATCGAACCCAAACCGCAGGCAATTAACCGTGTCAGGACGTCTTCATAGCTAATGCCATCAAGATTGGCCAAGTACTCAATTTCGACAGCAGTAAAAGCTTTCATGTGAACATGTGGAAACTTGTTCTTGAGCTGCTGTAGTACTTCTTCGTAGTAGGCCAAGTCACAAGCCGGATTGAGACCACCAACCATATGAATCTCATTGATGCCCAAAGCGGCACCCTTACCAGCCTCTTCTAGTACACGATCGACGCCCCATGTGTACGCCTTGCCCCGTTCCTCAGGGTTGGCATAAGAACAGAAGCGGCAAGTCTCAACACAAAAATTGGTTGGATTGAGGTGCATGTTATGAATGTAATAGACATAATTTTCTTGGCCGGGCTCAGCTTTTACTCGGCGAGCATACTCACCTAAAGCGCCTATAGCCACCAAGTCGTCAGATTGATACAAGCGAATAGCATCTTCGCGACTGATGCGCTTGCCGGCGTAAACCTTTTCGGCCACATCAGCCAGGGGATGACCGGTGAAAATTCTATTTTCAATAACAGCGGACATTGACACCTCTAAAGACTACTCAAAGTGGCCCGTACTAATCACAAGGGGATCACAAAAAACAATCTTAACAGGATAAAAATCGGTTTTGTCCACATTCTAGTGACCTAGTCACAAGCGTTCACAAGAGGCCGGCACAAAGCCTAGATTATTCTCTGACACTCCAATTTGGATTGAGCATTGATGTCAGGATATGATCACACCACTTGCCATTAATGAGTAAATAATCACGAGCATAACCTTCAACATTAAAACCCAGACTGCGTAACAACCAGCCGCTGCGCTGATTGGAAGGCTGATAGTTAGCCATGATTCGATGCAAGTTAAGTGCCGAAAAGCCGTAAGAAATCACTGACTGCAAAGCCTCTTTCATCATATGTTTGCCTTCTCGATCTTGGGCAATTGAATAACCCAAATTGCAATATTGAGCAGCACTGCGAACTATGTTGTTGAGATTGGCAGAACCAACAACCACAGAGGGATTAGCTCGGTCAAAGAGGAAGAAGCGAACAGCCACATCACCATGAAAATCTTCAAGGTTCTGCTTTACTTGCTCTTCCCAATAGGCATTGGTCAGATAATCACTCGACCAAGCAGGACCACCATCGGCCAAATGAGCCCTATTGTTCTTAAAGTACTCAATAATGGCATCAACATCTTCAATCTGAGCTAAGCGAACAACGCATCTTCCGGTGTTGAGCGTAGGAAGTTTGGCTTTCTGTGCGGTCAAATCTTGCATGGTTTTCTCGAGCAAACTAGTTATTTTCTAAGTATTTTACTCGACCCAGAAACTGGAATTGGCTCCAATCGGAGCAGCAGACTCTACGAAAACTGGTCGTCTGTTGTCTTCATGAGCAAGAATTTCTACCAGCAAATCGGCATCGATTTCTAAATCATCGTCAAGCGAATAAGGTGAGGCCAAAACCAAAGCGGTTTGGTCGTCATCGAAATCGCGCCAAGATTCTTTTATTGAAACATCGAAAAGACACTCGTCTTCGTTGGTCCAGGCCAAAAAGCTGTCTTCGATTGAGGGCAACGGTTCAATCAAGGGCATGCCTGCTCGACGTCCCCGGTCAATATCGTTGATTCGCTGCTCAATCGCTTCGACTTCACCACGACGGGTACCGCCAAACCAATGCATCATCGATTCTTTCTGCCGTTCGCGGCACAAAACATTGTCGGCCCTCTCAGTGTCTGCCATACGCCTGGCATCATTGAGGCTGAAGCCACCCTGATGTGTCTGCGCTCTCATTTGCGCTAAGCGCTGCTTGTTGCGGTCAATATCAATGAAGTTAGGCAGAATCAAACCGTCTTTTGCTCGTGTCACTGACGAACTCAAACTTTTGACTAGAAGCAATACATTTGAAATCAATTTTCACACCCGCCAATTGAAAAACTTATGCTAATTCCGACTTGCCAAGAGATTAGTTCAGTGACCGCCTGATCTCAATGGGGTAATTCCCCCAAGTCAGGCCCACTTTATTAATTTATCAACTCAGATATTAAATGTCTATCTGAAGCTAGCTCTATCAAGTATAGGCATTTATACAAAGCCGCTACGTTTCTGGCTTTCCTTTGGACTGACCCGAATACGACCAACCCCAAGACTAACCATTTGATTAGTAACTAACTCAAAGAATCTCTCTCGGTCCGGCCCCTTAATTACAGCCAAGTGATGAGCTTCAGCCAGCGCCACAGGATAGCCTTGGCCCTTCTCTACTTGAGTGCGCACGGCTTTGAGAGCAAAGTCTAATAGCTCTTTATCAGCAAAAACCCAGCGAGGCAGCTCAATGCGGGCCACTTCACTAGCACCACGCCAGTAGACAAAGCAACTGCGGTCAATTTCAGGCATTAACTTTACGACAGAGGCACCACTAACAAAAACGGCCGAGCGCTGATTAATAGACAACAGACGCTCGAACAAACTACGGTCACTTAAAGGCCAGACCTTTGAGCAGGGAAATTCTTCTTCATTGAGACTGCCGCAGAGATCGCGGCAATGACTGATATCGTATGGGCAGATTGAAACGCGCAAACAGTTAATCAAATCAGCACTGCGACTGTGGCTAAGATAGCCCACAATTGGCACTTTCGCCAATCTAAGCTGGGCCATAAGCGCTTCGACGCGGGCGAAATAACTTTCTTGATAACTGCTACTCATTTTCTCCACCGACCATGGAATGAGCGAACCGTCGTACATCGCCAAAGTCGGACCGTGTGTAGCAGCTTGACAGGCCGTTCCAGTCAACAATTCTAGTTCAAAAAGGCTGCGTTCAAGAGAGACATACAGCTCATCTATATGCACTCGCCGCCGATCTACCAACGGGTAGAGGTCATCGGGCCGGGCATGTAACCGCGGCTCACTATACAGAAGGGGCGCCAGAGAAAGGCCGTACGAAATACGCGCCACCCCGACATTGAGAAGATAGCAATTATGTACTTCATGATGGGATGGCATTATTTGCGAGCCATCCACCGCCACTACAGTCCATGGCTGGTGCGCTGTGTCGATGGCCGGAATGACTTCTCTCATTCCTATGGCCTCAAGGGGCTTGGCCGTAGGCCAGAGTACCCAGGGGGCATTCTCAGCCAGTTTCTGCTCAAACCCTGCACTATTCTTCTCGGCCCCAGAAAAAGCAGCCAAGGCACTGGTCAAAACCCGCTCATAATCTTGCTTCTCCACTAGCGCATCAGCACCAATCTGAGAAACAAGCTGAGAGAGCTTCATAAAATCGAGCATGGCAAAACCGGCTATGAGAGAAGAGATAAGTGAAAAGAGAGAAGAGAGAAGAACAGTGATAGCGCTATACTTTACTAGATGAATCACAGATTAAAAATGAAGATTCAAAGCAAAGATTCAGATTTCAATTGGAAAGCAAATAAACAGTGAATCCCAAAAACGACCGCCAGGCCAAAGATACCTTAAAAGATGCCGGCACTGAAGCAAAAGAATTGCCACCGACTCTCGCTCGTCGCATTGCCGCGCTGAGAGAACGAAAGAATCTAACTGTGAAAGACTTAGCCAAAGATTCACGTTTTTCGAAAGAGCGCATCGAAGATATCGAATCTGGCTTAGAGACTTGGCTTTCATCAACCGATAGACAACTCTTGGCCAGAGCACTAGCAGTCGATCCGTACATTATTCAAGAAGTAGAAGCCCGGCCGCGCCTTGAAGAAAGTGATGACCCTGTTCGCTATGCTGCCATACTGGCCGACCTAACAGACTCAATATTGAAAGGTGTCAAAGAACACGAATGTCCACAATGTGGAAACACTTTGCGCTGTCGCGTACAAGAAGGTTTCGACATCGACGAACAACCAATTTATCTAGCCAAGGCATTTTGCCAGAAGTGCCCTTTCATCCTTAAGTAAACTCAGTTGTCAGTTACTTCGTCATCAAGCGAGCTGGTTGAGGATACTCACCAAGAAAAGTAATGGTGCCGGTTTTCAAATCGCGCATGGCTCCCACAATTTTCACTTTGCCTGAAAAGACAGCCTCTTTCACTATAGTGCTATTGCTGAGCATGTCGTTGGCCGACAACCAAACATTGGCAATGGCAGAAGAATGCACGAGCTGATCGCCCTTTTCGGCTGGATGTTTTTTTCGTGCAGCCGCTACAGCTGGTGCTATTTTGCTCATTATGGTTGGCAAATTGCCTGGCAAAAGCGAACCATTCACAGCACTATCTACAGCAGCCTTAACCGCACCACAGTCAGAGTGACCCAAGACAATTACCAGAGGAATGCCCAGATATTTGATGCCATACTCAATTGAAGCCAGCTCTGAAGTAGCGCAGACATTCCCGGCTACTCGCACCACAAACAATTCGGCCAAGCCTTGGTCAAAAACCATCTCCACCGGCACTCGCGAATCCGAACATCCCAAAACAATGGCAACAGGCTTCTGACCATTAATTGCTGTCATTTCTCGTCTGACCGAATCGACTTCAAAGTGATTGGTTTTGCCAGACAAATAGCGCTTGTTGCCGCTCTTCAGTTCTCGCAATGCTTGCTCAGGCGTTGGTCTTGAATAAGCAGGTAGAGCCACTAACGAGACCAATAAAGAAAAAACAAGCAACGATAACGAGACTGCCAATACCAGCTTTTCTACCCAGAGATACTTTTGCATATCCAGTTTTCCTTCAGAGTTGAACACTATTCCTTCGGCTTCAAGCAAACGTTGTTGTAGATCTGGCGGCATCTCGGTATTACGACTAGTGCTGACACCGCCAGTCGAGTTAATGACTCTATGCCAAGGCACGTTGCCAGAGTGATATTTTTTATCGGTCTTTTCGCTGGAGAGAGCACGCAGAGCCCAGCCAACACCTTGGGCACTAAGGCGCTTTTCTAGTAGATTGGAAATCAAACCATAGGTTAGTATGCGGCCACTAGGTATGCCTTTGACGATTTCATAGACTTCAAAGTAGACAGACACTTCAGACCGTCTTCTTTATTAGGCTGAAACCGATCGTTTAACAAAACATTGACGAATAGTTTCATCAAGTCTGCCTTTGAGCTTGTTCAATCTTTCTGAAATTTCTAGTCTACGCTTTTGCAGATTGAGCAAATGTTTTCTTCTATGATCATCTAAAGCATCAGCAAAGAGCGCGTTAAGGGCAATTTCTTCACCCTGCGCCCACCAAAGGTCTTCAACCACAGAACCAATCAAATCATGCTCTGCTTCATCGAGCATCTGACTAAACAAACGATACTCGTTGCTCAGCATAAACTCAATTGCGGTGCGCACTTCTTGCCTCAAACTTTGAGCAGCAGAAGAAACAATGGTGGCAATCAATTCTTTGTCTAAATTGCCGACGCGCAAATTAAGCTGAGCCAGTGTTTCTTCAAGCAGATAGCGACGAAATGCTATTTGATTGAGAAGAAAATCAGGGAAGTAACCAGTGCACACCATGTGTACAATTTCACTACGGGGAGGCAGCGAAGAAAGAGCATGACGACTGCGAACAGACAAACCTTGCAGAGTGCTAACAGCTCGGTAATGTTTGTCAATAAGCTCTTTTAACCCGTTCACCACAGCGCGATTAAGACCAGGCACTTCGGCATTGCTTGAACCAGTATTCAAACTCTTGGCCATCAACTGCATGATTTGTCGGCGCAGATAATCGATGTTGCCACCCAACTCTTCAATCATTTTTACAGCTGTCGACTCGCGCGCATCAAGGATGCCGAGAAGTAGATGCTCAGGATTGATAAAATTAAGGCCAAAGAAAAGAGCATATTCATAGGCACGGTGCAACGATTGCACAGTTAGGTCACTAAGGCCATAGGCCTTTCTGGTCTCACTAAAGCTAGCAGTGGCGCCACCAGCACCAGTGGCAACCACAGGCAGACTAACCGATGGCAAACCAGATGAAAGGTCTGGCCGGCCTGAAAATGGCAATTCTGATTCAGTTTTACCCTTAACTTGATTTTCCAATTCTTTGCTGACAGAGTCTTCATCAATTTTCATTGTGGCAAGGGCTTCGTTAGCAACACCACCATATTCAGTCGCCAGGGCAGCCAGAATATGATCAGTACAGATATAGTTATGTTCGAAATTTATGCACTCGTCTAAAGCAAGTTGCAATACTTGCAGTAGTGAATCACTTGAACGCTCAAAAACAGAATCCAACATTGGCTAATAATCCAAAAAAGGGGACAAAATAGAAAAGAGAGCATATATAGGATAGCAGCAAACTATAATTTACCCTGAGGCAATAAGCTGTTCAGTTTAAGAAGGTATCAGTGAGAATTTTAATTTCAAACGACGACGGGGTCTTTGCACCAGGTTTAGGCACACTAGCAAGAGTACTAGCTGCCACTGGCGAGCACGAGGTCTATGTCGTCGCCCCCGACAGGCAAAGAAGCGCCACTGGTCACTCAGTAACGCTACACAAACCTCTAAGAGTAGAAACAGTTGACCTCGAAGGGGGCATCAAGGCCGCATGGTCAACCACGGGTACTCCTTCAGACTGTGTCAAATTGGCAATCAAACAGTTGCTACCGCAGCCACCCGACGTCATTCTTTCGGGTATTAATTCCGGCCCTAATCTAGGCACCGATGTGCTTTATTCGGGCACAGTAGCAGCAGCCATGGAAGGCGCCTTCTCGGGCTTTCCCAGCATTGCCGTCAGTGCCCAGAAGAACAATCAACTGGCCTTTAACCTTGCTGCTGATTTCATTGTCGACTTCCTCCGCGTCTTACCGAAAGCCCCCATGCCAAACCGTGGACTATTCAATGTCAACGTTCCAGCCTGCAGTGCCGCACAGCTGAAAGGTGTGCGCGTAACTGAACTTGGCAAGCGCCAATACGAAGATTTGTTTGAGCGCCGCCACGACCCCAATGGCCGCGATTACTATTGGCTCTCTGGCCGTCCTATCGAAGAGGGTGAATCAGAACTTTCTGACGTCTGGGCCTTAGCCAATGGCTACATAACGATCTCGCCGGTTTCTTTCAATATGACCGACCAAAATACACTAGCAAAGCTACATGAGATGATGACTGTAAATGAATTCTCCCACCACGTTCGATCTAGCAAATAGTTATAAGGCCATTCTCAAAGACCCCGAATGGACATTGAAGACGACCATTGGCGGCTTTATTAACTACACAGCCCTAGGTGCATTTCTCTACAATCCCAATCTCATCCCACTTTGCTTTGTGCTCTGGGCCATTTCTACTGGTTACCTACTGCGCAGCATCAGGCTCAGTGCCGCCGGTGAGCTAGAGAAGCTACCCAGCTGGAGCGATTGGCTTGACCTGATAATCTCAGGCCTATCTTGGTTGTCGATTGCCGCCGGATTCTTTTTCTTTGCCTTGTCTCTTTTGGCCATGAGCCTATTGATTGGAGTAGGCTTCGATATCTCACACATATCCAAACCGAACTTTTTGGTCTGGTCTGAAGCGACTTTCTTAGGCTTGTTCTTTCTCTGCCTGGCTCAAAACTTCTTTCTCACAGTGTTAATGGCCAATTTTGCCGAAGAAGAGCGCATGGCCGCTGGCTTTGCCTGGCGCAAAAGCTTAAGGCGCATAGCTAAAGCACCTCTAGAGCTAATTACAGTGTGGCTAGCCGGCTCGGCGCTGACGCTCATGGCTCTAGTGCTACCGCCCATGAGCCTGATTGGGGCTTTGCTTACACCATTTTGCTATTTTCTAGCGCAAATTATAAGCACCAGAATGATTGGCCAGACTTGGGCCTATATAAACAAACTAGATTTATCTAAAAGTAACTAGCTGGCAAAACTAGCGTTGCACAACAGTCTTCAATCGGCCTTCAGTAGTCAAATAGAGCTTGTGACCAGCCGCGATTTGAGTGGGCGCCTGAACTGGTGGCGTATTAATGTAAGGATAGCCTGCAGGTGTGACAGTGGTGCTGTGGCTGAGCTGTTTGATGTAAATGCCAATCCATTTTGCCAAGTTTGTCAGCTGCGTTCCGCCTTCATTGGCCAGTTTGCCCACTTGCTTAGATGCCACATGGGCATAGTCAAAAGCTTCATCTACTGTTTCAGGCACCCTCACCGTGATGCTGTTACCGCTGCGGCTGATGGCATAAGGATAGTCAGGGGCTTTGGCTGAAGATTTTGACGTTTTGGCAGAATTGCTTACAGCTGGAGTAAGGCTGATATTGGCTGTACCAAGGCCGGGTATCGACAGGGCCAACTTGCGACTAGTGTTGTCAACCTCTTGAGTCTTACGAGCAGTCTTGGATTTGCCGAGTGCCTTCTTGCCGCAAGTGTCTTTCGAAGCATTGTCATTGAGCGTCTCTGGTGACATGGCCACGGCATTGGGCGCTGACAACGGAATTGCTCCAACTAGCACTGCCGATAGAAAAAGACAAGCTTTATTAATTCTCATAAATCCTCAACCCTAGCGATCACGAAGAAGATCCGATTAACCTCACCTCGCAAGCCCAAGATTATGTCACAAAGAGGGTTTGGAGAAAGACCACTTGTATAATTTCTTGATAACCTAGCCTCACCGGCTCAGAGGGCAGCCTACAGCCACTTGACTACGGCCGATTATCAGGTATAGTCGCAGATGATAAGGTAAGTTATGGGCATAAAGCCAAATAACCATGTGATACGATCGAATGAAGTATCTCGCTCCGATCATTGACTAAAAAGACGATAGAAAACTAGACAGTAACGATGGAAGATTCGCAAAGTAGTAGCAGCTGCAGCAACAGTAGCAACAATAACGGCACCGTCAAAGAATCCGAAGACCCTCTTCCGGGACCTTTAAAACTTTTGCTCAGCGATGCTTACGGTAAAAAAGGAGACAGACAACGCAGCTAGCGGTGTCTGAATTTATTTTGTACCAAATTGCCTGGATACCAGTTTTAATTCTCTTCAACGCTTTCTTTGTAGCGGCAGAAATGGCTCTCGTTCGTGTGCGCCGCACGCGAATAGACCAACTAGCAGAACGCGACAATCTTTTCGCCAAGAAAGTACAAATATATTTGCGCGACCCTGAACGCTTTATATCAGCCTGTCAGCTTGGTATTACAATCGCCACCCTGCTTCTTGGTGCCGCGGGTGAAAGTGCTCTGGCTGAAAACATTTCAGAGTGGACACGGCACCTCGGCGTGCAAGCCAGCCTGCCTGAATCGTCGCTAAAAACTCTGGCACTATTGTCCTTCGCCTTTGCTTTCACATTGACAGCCTACATTCAGACTGTCGGCGGTGAGCTTTTGCCCAAAATGCTTACCTATAGCCGAGCCGAAACAGTAATACTCTTTACTATTTATCCGATGCACTTCTGGTGCTTTATCACCTCTCCCTTCTTAGTAGTTCTGCAAAAGACCACCGAGGTTGTGGTCAAGCTGCTCAAAATCAAAGACCCGCCGTCTATACATTCAGTGCACTCAGAAGAAGAGCTGAAAATGTTAGTAACGGCCTCTCACGATGAGGGAATCTTAGAGCCAGATGAAGAAGAGATGCTCCATAGTGTCTTTGATTTCTCTGACACCGTTGCTTCTGAAGTGATGACACCAAGAATCGACTTGGTCTGTGTCTCAGCCACTGCAACTATTAAAGAGTTTGTTCACGAGGCCCTGAAGTGGGGCCACTCAAGAATACCTGTCTTTGAAGAAGATATGGACAATATTTTTGGCATGGTACACATCAGAGACGGCCTCAGGGCCATGGTGGAACACAAAGAAAATTCACATGTGCGTGAATTTACCCGCAATATTTTGATTGTGCCAGAGAACAAAAATCTCAAAGACCTGCTCACCGAGTTTAAACTGACTAAAACTCACATGGCCGTTGTTATGGACGAGTACGGTGGCACCCAAGGTATTGTCACGCTAGAAGATTTGTTAGAAGAATTAGTCGGCGACATTGCAGACGAGCATGAAGTGGTTGAAGAGTTCATTCACGAAGAGGCCGATGGTACTTACGTATTGGACGCCAAACTTACACTAGAAGAAGCCAATGAAAAACTAGACCTTGAAATAGAAGACGAAGAATTCAACACCATTGGCGGACACGTCTTTGGTTCACTGGGTCGCGAACCAGTTCCCGGCGACGAAATAGAATCTGAAACATTCGTGCTTCGTGTTCTAGAATCAGATCGCCATCGCATCATAAAGCTGCGCCTCATTCGCAAAGATGCAAAAGACTCGAAAGATGGAAAATCAGACAGCCGCGATCAACAAGCAGTGACACACAATAGCCTGAAAAACGGGCACGGCAGAAAGACTACCGAACAAGGTATGCCTTCTGCAAATAACTGACCATAACAATAAGAATAGAAATTCAAAAACGGAAATAACTAATTGTCTTCATCAACCAGAGATCTACTTTTAAAGAAAGCTTCAAAAGTAAGAGCAAAAAAACGTCTGGGTCAAAACTTTTTAATTGAGCCCTCAGTTCTCACTAAAATCGTCGAGAGCCTCAAT
Source organism: bacterium (assembly GCA_018062085.1). Classification (GTDB taxonomy): domain Bacteria; phylum Cyanobacteriota; class Vampirovibrionia; order Obscuribacterales; family Obscuribacteraceae. Next base: position 337,235 of record JAGOSY010000004.1, read on the forward strand.
TTAAGGAACGATGATCTCGTAGTTGAAATTGGCCCCGGCCTTGGCTTCTTAACGCAAGAGTTGCTCAAAACTGGTGCTCGCGTTTTCGCAATTGAGCTAGACCGCGAAATGGTTGAACAGCTGCAAGAAATAAAGCAACCCAATCTCACTGTAATTCACGCCGATTTTTTAGACTTTGACATTAGTTCGATAGCACCAGCAGCAGTGGCGGCCGGGGCAAAAATTAAAATCGTAGGGAATGTTCCCTATCAAATCACTACACCAATCATCACCCATGTCTTCGGTGAAATTGGCGAACCACAAGCCTGGCTTTCCTCAGTTGAAAGCTTGACCATGACCATACAACGCGAAGTAGCATTGCGGCTTTCAGCAATGCCAGGTAGTAAGACCTACGGCCAGCTAACTTTATTAGGTAACTACTACAGTGTCTGTAAAATGATTATGTCTGTAGGCAAAGAATTGTTTGTGCCCCAGCCAGATGTTGAATCAGCTGTAGTACAAATGACTAGACTCTTGAAGCCCAGCGTAAAAGTAAACGACCCTCTCTTTCTTCGCAAGGTAATTGCTGGTGGCTTCAGAGAGCGCCGAAAGATGCTGCGCAACAATCTAGCCTTCACCCAGCTAAGCCAAGAAACACTGGCTGAAATATTTGAAGAGTTAGCAGTGGCCCCTTCAGCTCGGGCAGAAAACCTGCCTCTATCCACTTTTGCACTCTTAGCAGACGCCATTCAAGCTCGGCGCAACAATGAAGAAAGAGAAGAAGCAGTATAAAAAGAAGAGACAGTATAGAGAGAAGCTACAGTCTAGTCCTGAAAGCAAAAGCAATCTAATATGAACAAAACCTCAATAGAAGTAACAGCACCAGCCAAGCTCAATCTTACTTTTGAAGTATTAGGATTGCTCGATGATGGCTACCACGAAGTCCGATCGCTTATGGCCGCAATAGACTTAAGTGACACTCTGACGTTTACCTTCACCCCAAGTCGCGAGCCAGCAATAAACATAACTATTGCCAACAATCTTGGGGCAATTCAAAAAGATAGTTTTCCTCTAGGTAGTGACAATTTAATTGCTAAAGCCATTCGTCTGTATCTATCGGCCATTGAAAAACCAATAAGTCTGAAAATTGACGTTTCAATACTCAAAAAAATACCAATTGGTGCCGGTATGGCAGGCGGCTCAGCCAACGCCGCGGCCGCGCTTTTGGCCATGAATCAATATTTCAAAGGTGAGCTAGCCTGGGCTCAATTGCTTGAACTTGCTGCCAAGTTAGGAGCCGATGTTCCCTTCTGCTTATCAGGCGGGCTCAGAGTTGGCACAGGGCGCGGGGATATCTTAAGCGAAAAGCTGAGCAGCGAAAATTCACTAGCTTTAGTAATTGCCAAACCACGCAATCTTTCTATCGCCACTCCCTGGGTCTACGGTGCTTTTGACGAATGTCCTGAAATCTTTCATCTTGCAGAAAAACTGCGTGATCGCTATATGACCGATACTTTGCCTTGCGATTTCGCCAGCCAGTCTCTGGCCCAAGGCAATCTGGTGGAAGCGCTCAAAGCGTTCGGTAACGATTTTGAACAAGTGGTTTTCCCTCACTATCAAGAGCTGAAAGACATCAAACAAACTTTCATAAAACTGGGGGCCATGGGCTGTCACATGACCGGCAGCGGCCCGACAATATTTGCTGTAACGGCAGACCGAGAGGCAGCAGAAAAACTCAAGATAGACTTTTACGAAAACTACTGCCAAGTAAACGAAATTGCCTGCGCCACCAAATACGACCCTATCGATCTTTGGGTGGCTAGCACTATTGAACGTGGTGCTCAAGTATTAGAGGTTAAGAGTGAAAGCTAAAGCAATTAGTAAGAAGACGGTAACCAGCAAGACTAAAGTTGTTGAAAAGAAGCCTGCTTCTAAAGTTAAGATTAAAGGCCCAGAGAAAGTTACTTTGGTGCCTAAGGCCAAGGCTCAGCGCATCATCGATATTCTTTGTCACACCTACCCTGAAGCAGAATGTGAACTGAACTACGACTCAGATTTTCAACTTCTCATTGCCGTGGTGCTCTCAGCTCAAAGCACTGACGTCACTATCAATAAAGTCTGTGCAGAACTTTTCAAATATTATCCGACAGCCAAGGATCTAGCCGAAGCAGATATAGAGCACATCAAAAAGCTCATTAAGGCAAGTGGATTTTTCAACGCTAAAGCCAAGAACATTCAGGCTTGCGCTCAAGCAATAGTGAGCAAATACAACGGCATAGTTCCTACTCAGCATGAACAATTAACTGAACTGCCTGGTGTGGGAAGAAAAACAGCTAATGTGGTGCTTGGAGTCGCTCACGGGGTCTCAGGCTGGAGTGTTGACACCCACGTGCAAAGACTATCAAGGCGTCTCGGCTTTACCAAAGAGACCGATCCCTACAAAATTGAGCTAGATTTGCAAAAAGTCTTTCCCAAGCAAGATTGGTCGAAATTATCAATCACAATAATTTGGCACGGCCGCCGTCTTTGTTTTGCTCGCAAGCCAAACTGTGGCTCTTGCCCAGTGCAAGAACTTTGCCCATCTTCAGAAGTCTAGAAGCCGAGAAGAGTGGTTACGGCCAGGCCGAGTAGCTGATAAATTGAGCAACTACCAAATAAGGTGTATTAATGGGTAATTCAGGGCATTAAATAACAGGTATAGTAAGTTGTGACCGGCGAAAGAGGGATGGTAATGTCCGACGAAACTGTCGAATCTAAAACCAAAGTGGAAAGACTCGGGTTCTTCGAAAACATCAAAGAATCTGCAAAACACGTCGGCAAGTCTGTTGAAACTCAAGGCCGAAGCGTAAGAGTTGAAGACAAGATTTCTTCGCTCTTAGTTCCTGTCACCTGCATCGGCCTAACCATTGCAGTAACTATCGGCGGCTGGGCAAGGTTAATTGTCTCAACTCTAGCTCTAGCTGCTTTGCTCTATTATGTACTCAGTCGTATTGGTATTATGCGAACACTGAGCGAGCGTCAAGCAGCTCTGATTTGGCATATCGTACTCAGTGTCTTCCTACTAGGAATTACGTTTAGCTTTGTCTTCTTAGAAGTGCTCAATCGCATTCGATAAGCTCACGAATTGCATTTGGGCTTTGATTGGTAACACAGAGCGTACCGCTCTTGGCGGATAACCTTCCTGAGATTGGAGCTATTTTCAGACGAGCGTATCACAAATCAGAGTGGTATAGGAACTCTTACAATAGAGACGCTGCCGCCATTTCAGGGCGCGTGTAGACGATTTGTAGACGTCGACGCCAGCGACCTGGTGGCATGAGCAAATAAGACTGCCACAGGCATTGCCACAGCGAG
>JAGOSY010000039.1 GCA_018062085.1 bacterium
AATTAGTCAGAAAACCGGTTCAGCAGACCGCGCGAAAACATTGTGGGCTGAAGCGTATTCCGATCTCAATCAACTTAAGAAGGAGAATGCAAAGTACGACTCAATATATAACGCTTCGATAATGACTGGCACGGAAACAAGTAGTGACAGAATACAACTTATGAAAGTGATGGCCAAAAGAGCTAATCTAATTTCTAAGGCAAATAAGTATGTAGTTAACGTGTATGAACCTGAGCGCTCGCAGGAAACAGAACTTGGCGCGACTACAGCACTGGAGCTTGATCGTCAATTTCAAGCGATGAAAGTGCAGCATTCCGCTTGGCTAAAAGCTAATCCCGACTTAAAAGCAAACCACATCGTAATTTATGCACATGGAGGTTTAACCCCTGACTACGCAGCGCTCGAAAATGCTGCGTCACACATTGAGTGGTGGAAAAGCAACAATATTTATCCGGTGTATTTTGTTTGGCATACCGGACTTTCAGACATTATTCATGACCTGTATAGCATACGAATTGGTGATTCAAAACCGCCGCCTGTCCCTCCTTTTATCAAGCCTATTGCAGACAATTTGCCTCTAGACGATCAGATTGAGAAACTCGCAAAAAATTCAGACTTCATACGATTTTGGTCTCAAATGAAACTTAAGGCGCTAGCGGCCTCTTCATTTAGCAGTCCAATTACAAACAAAGAATGGGAAACGCCGGATACCATTCCCTCAAGCTTGCCTGCATCATCATTACTAATCTCTCGCCTTAGAAAATATGTCACGGAAAATCCAAAAACAGAAATTCATCTAGTGGGTCACAGCGCTGGTTCTATTTTTTGTGCTGGAATACTACAAGCAATGCAACGAGAAGGGCTGCACGCGACTAGCGTATCATTTCTTGCACCAGCTCTCAGAGTCAGTGACTTTCAACGTTTTGTTCTACCAAATCTTTCGACAGTAAAGACTTTTTCTGTCTTCAACTTGAGCGATAGATTTGAACGAAAAGATAGCTGTGACATCTTAGGAATAAAGTATCACAAATCACTATTGTACCTGGTCTCTAGGGGGTTAGAGAACAAGCAGGATGGAGACAACGAAGATTTCCCAGGAGAAGTTCCGTTACTGGGCCTTTCCAAATTTTCTGATCATTCTATGTCACTAGCAAACGACACACTCACAGCCGAAATTGCAAAATATCGCGGCAGGATTTTTTCATCTCCGAATGGTTCTCCCCTCACAGGTCAAACTGGAGCTGTTACTCACGGTGGCTACTCACAAGACCAATCCACAATGACGTCTATAGCAAGAATTATTAGGCAGAAGAATAAGGTAAACGCTTATGACCAGCACTGGCTTGACCTTTTCCTTCGATCAAATTAGATTTGCAAAGATACTCATGATGAAAGTAAAAACCATCGCGTAAGCCAACTCAACTAATTGAAAATCTCAGTTTTTGACCATGGCTCCTAAAATTGCTTAAGTTATCGCAACCTTTTCCCTCTCGAGTTTAGGAAAGACAAATCCCAGGGCTCTGCCTCAATTTTCATTTTGGGGTCTTGCGAAAACAATGTCAGGTGGTCTTTCTCGCGATACAGCCTGACAACCTCCCAGCCCCTCCACTGAACATCAGATAAATCAATGCTATCCAGTCGCATTGTCATTATTGTCTGAAAGTGGTTCTCCGGAGCCAATAACTGCGACTCAAGCTTGTCGAAGTATTTGACACCAAAGAGCAAATTGCAGTCGAGTACAAGTAGCGTAGGCTCCAAATTAGCTGATCTACGAGCAGCTGCCGTGGCGAAATCGATGAGAACCAGCTTCTGCTCTGTGTTGGCAAGGCAGGCGAATACACGCGGAGCATATTCATCCCGGCTAAGATTCAAGCGCAGTGTGGTAGTACCCTCCTCTTCGTCGACCTCAAATCGATAGTCTCGATAATTAGAGTGCGGAAACAAATTAACTGATTTGACAAGTTCATCTATCTCCCACTCAGGCAATTTCAAAATGTCCGCAATAAAGGACTTATCATTTCCTTCTGCCTTAACATCGAACTCAGGAACAGTTATCACGTTGCAATTGATAGGATTTCTGGACGTAGCAATTCCATTGATTTCGTATTGAACTGGCCTTTCCTTGCTAACAGAAAACCTCATCGATACCGGATCTGGGTTGTAGTATTTCAGCCGAAACTCTAAATCAATCTTGCCTGGCTTGTGCCAGTTTAAGAGCTGCCTAGTGTCAAAAACACCACCCAAATACCGCCCAAAGCTGGTTTTCCCAATTGAATTATTGCCGAAAAGCAAAGTCAGCTTACCTAGCCTAACTGTGGCACCGGAGACAAACAGTGGACTTCGAATTAGTTCAAATTCTTCAATCCAGCCAATGGTAGAGCAAACACCGAGAATTTCCTTTTGCACACGGTGCTCGTGCAATCGCTTATAGCTGAAGAGCTTCCCAGAAGGATGTCCAACTCCGCCATTTGCGTCAACTAGTATTGCGTGCTTTGCACACAACCAGATTCCATTTTGATGATGCATCAACTCCTGTCGGTTAAGTCCACCTTGACCTCGTGGGCCATCTGGAGAAGCACTGTAGATATGCGCAGCAATTCCTGCCTGAAGCGAGCCCCCGGTAGCCGGGTCGGCCCCAGCTGTTCGGATGGGACAATTAAGGTAACTGCACTGGAATCCAGCTCGCGAAGCGATTGTCTTCTTTGTAGCTTTCGTAAAATCGTTTCGCATGGCTGGCTGCGCCTCTTACAGTTAAGGCTGAAGATCTTAGCAGCACAAACGTAACTTGCTTTGAAAGTGGCCAATAAACTTGGAGACATACGTGAAAGCACAAATACCGGGCATAGCAGATGACAATCATTTTCTAGCTCCTCACAAAAAGGACGAGCTACTGTTACTTGGTGCAAATATGATCGCAGCTGCTAAAGTTTCCTTTGACGCACTTAGACAGCAGCGGGTGTCCAAGGCAGGACTGTTAGATTTACCAAATTTGACAACTTCAAAGGCTGTACTTATATTCCACCGAACTTATATCATCACTATCGGCGCTTTAGACAAACTCACTTGATACAGAAAATACATTCCCGAAAACAACCTTTTTCGGGAAAGCTGCTAAAATTTTTTGACAGGTCAACTGCGTTTGGTAATCAACAATGAAAAAGTCCCAGTCATCATTTTCGGGAAAGTTGCAATTCCACCCGGCCGGTCCTCCCGTCAAACAAAAGAACCTAGCCAGACGCTCTCGCGAATTTCTAACTGCCGATGAAGTCAAACTGCTGATCGCCACCGCCAAGGCGCAAGGCCGATACGGAATCCGTGATTCTCTCTTGATCCTAATGACCTATCGACACGCCCTTCGTGTCGGCGAGGTCGTTGACTTGAAGTGGGACCAAGTCGATATGGACAACGCAAAGCTCTACGTAAACAGGCTCAAGAACGGCGATTCATCAGTTCACTACTTAGAGGGTGATGAATTACGTGCACTCAGAAAGCTGAAAAGAGACTCGACAACATCAGCATTTGTATTCTGCTCTGAGCGAAAAGGACCGCTTACAACTAGCTCTGTGCACAAGCTAGTAGCCAGAACCGGCAAGCTGGCCGGAATGGAGTTTCCAATCCATCCTCACATGCTTCGACACGCAAAGGGCTACCAGCTGGCATCAAAGGGCGTTGATACACGAGCTATCCAAGCCTATTTTGGACACAAAAATATTCAGCACACAGTGGTCTATACTAAGTTAGATCCATCGCGGTTTAAGGGATTCGGCAAAGATCTTTAAAGCAAGTCGTGCTTACAATCATTGTCATGGTGTCATTTTCGCTGCAAAAACAAGTGCCAAATAGGCAGCAACCACACAGACGGGTCAATCAATCATGCCACTCTTAATAAGCGCAGCAAAGCAAATTTCATCCAAGGTAGCTCCTGCACTAGCTTTAGTCTTTGGTAGCATTGCATTGCTCACCAGTTGTTCGTACAACAGTCTCGAAGAAAGAGATAAGACGGTGGATGTCGGCAACCTGCCATCACAGAACGCATCGCTAACAGAACGTGCTCCAGAGAGAGGCAATTTCGACAAGTTATTCTTTACTCCACCAAACGAGAGAGACTCTGGAATACCCATTGGACTTGGCAATCTTGCAGTTGGCTCCAATTCATGTTTTTACGGCAAGCGCAGAAGCTATATCCTTGCATTTAGACCAGGTAACGATCTGCACAATTTGGCTTTCGGAAACCTATCTGAACAAGATGAACTGGTACTTTTGCGCGACGGTAAAGCTGTAAAACTTCGCAACGGCGAACCAGTCTACTCACTAGGAACAAGAGGAGAGTGCGGGGACGTTCGTTTTCGTGATTATCAGCTATTGAAAGATAATTCGAAGATATTAGCTCCGGGCGTTTTCTATGTGGCGATACAATCGCCGCCAGGCCCATCTTTAAGCAAATGGAAAACAGATTTCAACAAAATAATGGCTTTCACAAAACATTCGAATCTGCAAATTGGACAGTGGAAAGGCGACAATGACTACGCAAAACCTCCGATGACGTTGTGGTACTGGAATTTTATGGAGCCTGGTCTATCAATGACGGAAACTGACAATGCGCAACGGGACGTAGCAATTACTGCTCACAGCGAACTGAGTCAACTTGTTTACGGCATAACAATTGAAAAGATCGGAATGAATGGCGAGGAGAGAGCTAAGCAGGACGAAGCCTTTGAAATCGTACGCAGAGGCGTTATTAAAGCCCTATATCCGGATATAAACGAGACTGCCTTAAGCTTAGTTACAACTAAGCTGGATGAATCAGAGGACCCTATTGAAGACAAGAAGGGCTGGTCAATGTCACAGGTCGGCAATTCTTTCAGCACATCTTTTGGATTTACCAGTAAGCGCAAAAGCAGATAACTATGGATCGTTGCAGGTTATTGATTGAATGGAGCGAAATGGCTAGGCAGTTAAATGTTTCGGATATACTGGGTTCCCTTGCATACGAGAACTCAGAATGCCAGCCCAAGATGATGCCAAGAAAATATTCATCAGTCATGCAACTGCTGACAAGGCTTTGGCTAGCCGCTTCGTCAAGCTCCTTCAAACAGGTTTAAGCATCACGCATCCAGAAATTTTCTGTTCGTCGGGACCGGGCACAGGTGTACCATCGGGACGAGAGTTCAAGCAATATATTGAGAATGAACTATTAAAAACCAACTTTGCTATCGCCCTGATAAGCCCAAGCTACTTTGAATCCACATTTTGCGTGTGTGAGCTGGGTGCAATTTGGGTTTTAAAGCCCAATTTTATTCCGCTTCTTGTTCCCCCTCAGTCATATAAAGAACTAGAAGCAGTCTCGACAGGTTTGTTGGCAGAAAAAATCGATAGTGAACAGTCGCTAGACAACTTGCATCAAGCCCTAATGGATGCCGGTTGGGGAATAGGAAACACTGCTCGTTGGAACGCAATGAAAGACGAATTCCTCGAAGACTTAAAAACCATTGAAATAGCTAAGGCGACGAATGTGGCCGCTCACCAATTCTCAGAGCTAACGGAAAAATATAGAGCATCACAGCAATTGTTCAGAGAACAATCCAGTGAAGTAATTGCGCTGAAAGAACAGATAAAGGAATTAGAGAAAATCCGGCCTGCCGCAGCGGTTCAAAAGGTCACAGCGCAATTCTCTGGTAAAGATCCATTTGAAGAACTGCTAAGTGATTTCAAAAAAATAACTCGCAGTTTTTCTAAGATAGTCTGGGAAACTGTGTATAAAGATTATTGTGGAAAAAGCTCTTGGACACCCAATACAAATGAAGATCGAGATGCTTGGGATAACGCTGTGAAAGCAGCTGAACGAAAGTTGTTAATCATCGACGGCGATGAGGAGAACGGTTTTACTATCTCCTGCGATGATTCCCACACACAGATTGAGGAAGCAAAAGACAAGTTGAAAGAGATTGATCAATTCATCAGAGATGAAGCGCAGAAAAGCAACTTTATTCAAACGTTTAATGAAAAACATAAGTATAAATTTGACGTTGAGAACCGCGATTTTTGGGATGACTATTTACGTTGAATGACCGCCACTACTGATTTTAGCAGCGCCAGGAAAAATGAGATTACGTGACTTTGTTCTTGAAGAATTGGCCAACATGGTAGTTGGTGACAATAGCGCTTTTCCGTATAGGTCTAGTTATTTCATCACGGAGTTTTTCAAACGCTGCGAACTAGATTATCAACATGACGGAACAACGCGTCCGCGCTGGACAGCCGATGTTTTAAAGGAATTGAACCAGCTTCCTAGTGACTCGGCGGACCTTCCCAACGAACAAATCTTGCGAGTTATTTTTGAACTCTTCGATCAAGATCACTTTGACAGAAAGCGCTTAGACCGAGAGCCAGCCCTAGTTGCATTAAATGAACTTATAAAACGCCAGGGCTTGGAAGCTTATTTCGACGAGACTGGCTCGTGCTATGTTCGTAACACAGGTAGTGGTATTAGCTCATCTTTAGGGAAGCGATTAGTGGCACGCCCGCTATCGAAGGAAGAGATTGCAGAAAGGGAAAAAATTTCGGATTTTCTGAAAACCGCAAGTGAGGACGAATTTACCGAAAAGCTCTTAGTACCATTTTTCCAACGACACGGATTTCATCGAGTTAGCCCAGGTGGACACAACGAGAAGCTCTTAGAATTCGGCAAAGATCTGTGGATGAAATACTTGCTCCCAACAGGCCACTGGATTTATTTTTGTGCGCAAATCAAAAAAGGCAAGATAGATGCAAGTGGAACTGGTGGACTGGGCAACGTAACTGAGATTTTAAATCAAGCCAGAATGGCAATCGATAACCCAATTTTTGATCCTGATACCAACCGGAAGGTGCTTCTGGACCACATATACATAATCGCAGCCGGTGATATTACGCGACCGGCGCGCGCTTGGATTGTGGAACATCTGGACAAGGAACAGCGACGTCACCTAATTTTCATGGATCGCGCAGAATTCTTAGACCAAAGCGCGCGGATATTGAAAGACTTAAAACTTGAAGACAAAGATTCGGTGGAGCTGAACAACATCGATCGAGATAATGAAGAAATGCCATTCTAATGCTGGGGGTTTGTGTCACATAGATTAAGTGACTGGGTAAGTGACACAAAATCGACTAATTTTGCTTGAAATTTTGTTGTCACGCAAACGGCCGTATAAGTGACACCACAAAAAGAGAGGCAAAAAAAATTGCTAATAGGCTATATGCGGGTATCAAAAGCCGATGGCTCCCAAACCGTCGACCTACAGAAGGACGCTCTCGTGGCCGCTGGCGTCACGAAGAAGCGCATGTATGAAGACCAAGCTTCAGGCAGAAAAGACGACCGCCCTGGTCTCGACGCTTGCCTTAAAGCGCTGCGTGAAGGCGATACGCTGCTTGTTTGGAAGCTTGATCGCCTTGGCCGCGACCTAACTCACTTGGTCAATCTCATTCAAGACCTCTCAAAACGCGGGGTAAAACTAAAGGTGTTAACCGGCCAGGGTGCCAGTATTGATACCAGCACGGCTTCTGGCAAACTAATTTTCGGAATCTTCAGTGCCCTAGCTGAATATGAACTGGCCCTGGTCTCTGAGCGAACACTGGCCGGGCTAGCCGCCGCCAGAGCCCGTGGACGAGTCGGCGGCCGCCGCCACACGATGACGCCAGCGAAAGTACATTTGGCCAAGGCGGCAATGGGCAATCCAGGCACGGTGGTCAATGATTTGTGCCAAGAACTAGGCATAAGCCGCCAGACACTCTACCGCTATGTCAGCCCGATTGGGGCTCTACGGCCGGACGGGAAGAAACTTCTAAAGAAGCGGTAAGCTGCAAAGTCCGCATGGCACTCTCGGCTGCATGCCCTGCCTATCAACGAGATTGCCCTATGCTGAGTGTTTTATGGAGGTTACCTTGACGGTACGATTTCATCGTACCCAAATTGGCAAATTTGTAAAAGCTGGTTTTGAAGCTGCTGCAATTTATCAGCAGCTTCAAAACCAGCACAAGGAAAGATAGCGGAAATCGCTTGCTGGCACCCCTTACTCCAAACCATTAAAACACGCATGGTTAACCAGTGTTTCAAGGGTCAATTTCCCAAGGATAGCCTATCGCGTTCATTTTCGGCGAACTTCGACTCAACCTAAAACACTCTATAGTAGAAAATTTTCAGAAAGTAAAGAAAAAGTGCCACCGGTTAAGGTGGCACAAAAAGTCAGTCGCTCATCTCTTAACTGAGATGAGCGACTGTAAAGATACTCGTTAGCGACGCCAGCTTTATGCGAGCATAGAAAATAGACGGGTTTCTTTTCTCCGACGCCTATACAAGAGATAGTCTGCCTCTAGCCAGATTGAACGAACCAGCAAGCACGATTGCAGAGCTGTAACAATTCACTTGCACTAATCCTGCTAATCTTTCTCTTGCTCTCCCACTCCGATTGGAGATTGTGAGCTTGCGTACCCTGCTTGCGGCGGTTTGGTTACATACTGCCACCGCGGGGGGGGGGGTGGAGTCCAGTGGAAGTTGACTGGGTCACTTACCCGGTGCGGCACCATCTAATTGACATTGTCGAACGAATCGTTGAACTGAACGTTTGAACCCACCAAGTTGTGCAGCAGGCTTTTACTTACCCTTGATTCCTATCTTGAACATCAATCTTCGAAGAAAGACTCTTCAACTACTTTTCCATCCTGGATAGTAACGTAAAAATTACCCCAGGAAGAGGGGCCTGATAAATTCATCACCAGAATAATTGTGTTGCTGTCTTCATGTACCTCATAATCATTTCGATATTGACCGAAAACAAGTAGTTTTCTCACATTACCTTCACTCATTCCTCTTAGAGTGCGATTTCTAGATAGATACTTTGCCATTGCTAAACGACTACCAAAAGGTTTATTAGTGATCCATCCCTGACGTGAGAAAGGGATTCCTTCCGTGAAACTGGCCCGAGAAGAATTTAATTCATTAATAATCATTGGTACTGAAGCGACCAATAATCCGAATGACAAAATGAAAGCTATCAAAACTCTGTTCAGTTCGGACTTTTGGCGCCACCAGCTAATAAGTCGTTTCAAAGCAATACACCGTTGCTAACCAATAAGTTCTATATTAGCTTACTTCTAAAAAATCTGAAGTAGAGTTCCCGCCGCATGCGGCGGGAACAAACCCCAATTGATACTCCGTTTATCCACCTAGTAAATTTACTAGGTGATTGGCAAGCCCTGTCAACAGAGTGTAGAAAGACTCACCTTTGTGCGCCAAAGCGTACTTTGCGCCTATCCCATTTAGAGCTATATCAGCCGCGCTATCAGTAAAATGACCAGATCCACGCAACGACTCATACTCTTCATTGTAAAAGCCAAGATACATGACCTGATCCAACGAGAAACCGTAATAGATAAGTAGGGCTGCAGCAGAAGCATGCCTGAACGCATTTCCAAACCGGTCGTTAAAGTCCTGATCATAGCTATGGCGATGAATCAAATCCCGATTAGCGATCATAAAATTAGCACGCCATCCATCAGTGGCACTGAGTGCGAAGAAGTCTTTATTCGCATCGTAGCCAGGGCCGACACCAAACGGCATTCCTGGCTGCCACCAGCCTTCATAACCAGTACTAATGCTTGGCAGTCGCCATTTTTGCGTATCTTCCCTTATGAAAACTCCATTGTGACTTGTATCCCAAACGTAGTCCCGAACGTAATGGCTCGTAGTAATCTTCTCGCCTTTGGCATTGAATTCCACATCGTATCCATTTGGAGTGTAATATATGGTTGAACCAGCAAAAGCAGTAGGAGAATAGGCTCCACTATCATAGGTCTCCCAGCCGTCGCCACCACCATGGTAGCTACCACCACTGTAGCCACCCCAAATACCGTCGCCGCCACCATTATTACCACCACCATCAGCCGCTAACCCCATCGGATCACTCGCTCGCAGCGGGCTATTCCCGACATAAGCATAGAGGTTAATTCCACCTGCCATGCCAATTGGGTCTGTCTGTAGGAATCTGCCTAGCTTGCTGGAATACTGCCGCATTTTGCAATAATAGAGCCCAGTTTCTGAATCGTAACGTTGGCCGGTATACCCGTGGGTGGTTCCGGTTAGCGCGGCTGATTCACCGAAAGGGCCGTAGGTGTATCGGTTGAGTACTGCGCCAGTTGAGTTTGTAGTCGCAATGACTGAGCCTTGGTGGTTTTGATGGTAGTAAGTCTTAGTACCACCAGCAGTGATCTGAATCAGCACTTCGTCCAGGCCTAGGCCATAGACATAGCGGTTTAGCAAGGTGCCAGGGGTGCCAGCAGAGCCGTCATAGTCAGCAAGGCGCTGGAAGCCAGAGTAGTAGTAATTGGTTTTGACACCGCTTACATTCTTCTGCCTTTGTCGCAATGAGGGGTCGTAGAGATAATCAGCAATGATGGCATTGGTGCCAGCGTCGCGCACACGAGTCATCATTCTTTCGGTGTTGAACTCGTACTTGAAAGTGCCGTCATTAGTCAAACAGCCGTCAGTGCTGTAGCTGTATCCGGTGCCTCCGACTGTCGGATACTGGTTAATGTTGTTGGCTGTGCCATAAGAAGTGGTGGCCGGAGCAGGCGGTGTCCAGCGGAAGTTAGCTGGATCACTTACCCGATGCGTCATCATTTGATTGGCAGTGTCAAACGAATAGTTGAACTGAACATTCGAGCCGACAAAGTTGTGCAGCATGCTGCTGAGGTCGTTGTCCACTTCAAAGGCATAGCTTGTCGTACAGCCATTCTCGTAAATGAGCTTGGTGCGACGCGACAAAGCATCGAACTGGAATTGAACAGCACTTGACCCCGAGCCATTCAGCTTGATGTCGGTCATTCGGTTCAACTCGTCATAGACTCGATCAACAAAGTATCCGTCAGGGTAAGTTGTCTTGGTGACGTTGCCACTCGCATCGAGCACGTGGGTCACTGACAGGCCGTCGGGATACTGTTCCTTGTAGAAGCGCCCTGCAAGATCATAGAAGTTTGTGAACGTTCCAGAGCTCGGGTCACCTGCCACAACCGGCGTACTTACCGTTGTTACACGGCCTGCGATGTCATAAACTGTTGTGACAACAGCCTGACCAGTCGGCGCTTTTGTCTTGACGCGATTGAGTTCGTCATAAGTCAGAGTGACTGTAGCAGCCGAACGAGTGCGCAGAACCAGCGGATTACTGTTGCCATCGTAGCTACTTACCTCCTCATATGTGGCATCTTGGTAGGTCGTGCGAAGCAGCCGGTTGTGGCCATCAAATGTGCTACTTGTGACGAAGTTGCGAGCATCCTTGATAGTCGCGACTTTGCCATTGTCCGTGTAGGTGTAGGTCACAGCCGTGATGCTGGCAGGATCAACTACTGAAATAATGCGATTACCATCATCAAAGTTAGTAGTCACTACGCGGCTAAGCGCATCCGTTACCTTCCATTGCCGTTGCAGATTGTCATAGGTTATTGACGTGACGTTCCCCTGAGGGTCAGTTGTCGTCAAAACCTTGTTGTCAGCTGTGTAACTTGCCTGCGAAGTCTGCCATGGGTCAAGCGGGTCACTAGTCTGGCGCTCGACTTTCGTGGTGTTGCCATTGTCGTCGAAAGTGAACTTCGTGACAAAACTAAATGGAGCGGTCGAGGTCGCCTGGGTTACTCGCCGCAAAACGTCAACGGTAACAGTCGAAGTGAACCCTCGGGGATCCTGAACGCTGGTCACGTTTCCAACTGAATCATGGCCAAAATTGACAGTCAAATTCAAGCGGCCAACTCCGAAATCAGCTACTGTCGACAGCAACTTCTCAGTGGTCGCATCAAAGGTATTTTTCGTGACAATGCCATCAGGGCCGGTGACTGTCAGCACTTGACCTCGTGCATTGTAAGTCATTGTGACAGTGGAAGAACCAAGACCAGTAACGCTCGGAGAAACAACACTCAGAAGATTGCCGTTCGCCACATCATAGTTCATGGTCGTTACCCGACCCATGTTATCCGTAGCTGTCTTCAGTTTGTTCCAAGTCGCATCATAAGTGGACGAGCTCACGATATCTGGTAGGCCCGAAGCAGGCTTGGCCTTTGAAGTAGTCTGTGTGGCTCTGTTTTTCGAGTCATAGGCAAACTCGACAGAGTTGCCTTCTGGAGCAATATTCTTGATCGGGCGGCCTCTACCATCAAAAACTGCAGTCGAAATCTTGCCGACCAGGTTTATCGCCTTAACGACCTTACCCAAATTGTTGATGTAGAGAATGCCGCTCTTGGAGTTCGGATTCACTTCTTCAGTGCGAGAACCTGCAAAGAAATATTGCCAGACATTCGACTGGTAGTCAGCCTGCTCTTTTACTCTACCTATGGTGTCATAGGTGTTGGTGACAATCGCAACCGTTGGGTTGGCAGGCTTGAACAGTTTGATCATCCGGCCCGGAATGTCGTATTCGTAGGTCCAGTCCTTGGAGTTCGGGTCCGTGACCGTGGTCAAATCACCGTTGGTATCAACGGTATATACGACACTACGACCGGTGCCATCAGTGACGGTTGAAATCATGTTATCAGTGCCGTAGTTAATGGTGAGGGTGCGTCCCAGCCCATTTGTCACGGAGGTCAATTTTGCTGCAGTGTCGTAGCCAAAGGTCACGGTCATGCCAGCAGGGTCAACCATAGTGGCAATGTGGCCATTTGAGTTGAAGTTCAACGTCATGCCAGTCAGCGAAGTGTAGGTATACAAGCCAGCGGCCAGAGTGACAGTGCCAGCATCAAGAGCCGGATTGGCGTAGGTGCCATCAGGAAGCTTGACGAACAACTGGCTAGAGAAGCCATTGTTGATGGTAACCACGTTGTCAGACAGGTTATCCACAAACCACTGATTCATCAGCGCATTGGTGATGTACTTGTCGAACGGCTTGGTCAAGTCGGTCTGGAGGTCATAAGAAACGAAGGCTTCTACAATCGTGGCAGCCGCGCCAATGGTGGTCTGATTTCCCATGCCAGCAAGGCCAACGGTATCACGCCCCGCAGTGATCTGATAATTGTGTCTCCAGCCCCGGCCTAAGGGACCAAACTGATTCTTCTGCGCAGAAGAGTACGTGCGAGCGAACGAAAGGCCATACGGAAAACCAGCGCTGCCCACTGAAATATCGGTCGCATCAAGCAGAAACGCACCACTGATCAAATCGATAGGTTCAGAAGAAGTAACGGTTCCAGGTACATAACTGCCTCCGCCGCCATTTACTGATCTAGATCCAGGCAGACCGCCAATAGGCAGAATTAACTGACCCGCGGGAGAACTATAATCCCCTTTGCATAGTGCTGGAGCATACTGCGAGGTGCCAGAAGGATTGTAAGCGGGCGGAGGACTACAAAGTGGCGTAGTGTTGCCATTGTAGGTCTTGTCATAGTTCTGATACAGCGCAGCAGGGGCTACTTCAGACTGCAAATTACCCCAAGACGCAGAACCACCTTTTAGGCCACCGCCAATGATGCCAAATGTGCCCCAGGTCGGAATGACATAGTAGCCAAGGCCAGTCCAGCTATTGAGCGTAATCGAACCATCTTCAGGCAAACCAACACGATCGCCGTTGTTGACATACCAGTTTTCAATGTTGCTCTTGTCACCAGCCGAATAGTTGGTAAGCGCTGGTTCGACCGTGCCAAGCCAGTTTGCAGTCTTGGCGTCGTAGATTTTCTGACCAGCAGAGTTGGCGATGTCGATAATCGGGGTGGTGCTCACACCAAGCGATGTCTGGAATTCGCGCATGATTTGCGCTTCCAATGCAACGCCGTGCATGGCCAGAGCAGTGTCATTCGCCTGCTGCTGGTTGTAGTTGTTATCGAGCGCTGAAGTACCCCAGCTGACGGCCCCAATGTCCGTGAACGTGGTATCAAACCAACCAATCAAACCACATGCGTGGTGCATGACACTGGTGCAGTTGCTCATGCGGTTAATAATGTCTGCCATGCGCGAAGTCATGGTATCCATCGTCTTCCACATCTGAGCCATGGTCTCACCAAGGACCGGTTCGCTCGTAGGAGAGGCAAACGCAGCAGTTAGCTCTCCCAACTTGACCCCATGAACGCCGGTGGAACTTGAAGACAAGTTGCCCCAAGAGTTGCAGAGCAAATACGGCTTGTCAGCCCAGACCTGCTGCCAGACATATTGATTCGCCCAGGTAACTGCATAAGGGTGAACGATGTCGAACAAAACAGAGTTCCAGGTGCCCACACCCTGAGCCGTGCTGGTGCCAATCAGCGTGCCGTCCAAACGCAGCTCGCCTTGAAGGCTGCCGTTAAACGTCAGCGTCAGGCGTTTACCTGCCAGGTCTTCAGTGTTGAAAGTGACGTCAATGGTGTCATAAACAACGTGCATCGTGGCCTTGTAGGCCTGAGGCACGCTCGTCCAGGTGGTCACCGTCGAACCAGACTTGAGGAACGGATGAACTGTTTGGCGCAGCGGAGTGGCAGCATCGTACTGCACAATGCTGCGACCGCCCAGAATGTCATCCATAGAAGCCGCATGGTCATTCGTCCGTATCCAATCGACCAGATTGTCGGTCATTGTGGCCAAGTCGGCACGAATATTGGCCCGGTTCATGTTCTGCACATAGTCGGCAGTAACAGTGGCGCCGCTCTTCGCATTAGTCAAGAAGGTCGAGGCGTTGTACCCCATGGCTGTTGCCAGGTTAATCGCCGACTTAGTCGTGTAGGTCTTCTGCACCGGGTCAAACACATAATTCGTGCCTCCGATGTTGCAAAGCACCCAGCAGTGGCTGAACTCAACCCCATCGACTCCAGAGATGTTGACCACAGAGGTCGGCACGCCGCTGTTGGCCAAAAGGTTGTTAGCCGCCCAAACGTTGGCAGGGTCAGTTCCCAGCCAAGCGCCAGCCTGAGCACCGGTCATGCGCAGAGTACCGAATTGATAGTTGGCCGTGTAGCCAGCTTGACGCAGAAGCTGAATCATCAAATCCGCTTGGTCAAAGCTGTTTCCAAGACCATCAATAATGGCTCCTAGTCCAGATTTTTGAATTCCATAGCTCGGCAGATTCTCTACATTGTTGAAGACCCATTCATAGATGAGGTCAACGTTTGACTTCAGCGCCCGGGAAAGCTCAACGATAGATGCTGGCCCAGCAACGGTGTTTCCAGCAAAGCCAATCGCCAGAGACTTGACTCCAGGAAGTTCAGGAGCCGCTGTAGATTCAACCAAAACAGGCTTGTAGATATTGGTCGGCAGTGGCCGACTTTCGATGTCTCTGCGAGCAGTATCAACATCCACGCTGGGCTGCTGCGGCAGAGGCACCCATTTGCCCGGTTGGGGCTTTGTCGGAGGCACAGGCCTAGTCGGAGCGGCAATAGTCTCGCCAGTGTCAATAATGCCGTCAAAACTCTCTTTCTGGCTGCTAGCAGCCGCCGCAGCTGCAGCAATCAGAATGGCACTGGTTTCTGGCGTGAATTCTTTGACGAGTTTTACAACTGGCTTGCCAGAATCATCTTTGCCGTTATTGCTGCTGTCAGCGCATCCGCCACAACCGCAGCCGCAGTCTTCTTTCGAAGCCGCGTCATGTTTGTCATTTGAGTGATTACTCATTTTGTATTACCTTTTAAATTGTTCTTTGTTCGTTGATTGGTGGTTGCTGAATCATTTCCGGCGGTCACGAAGTGACCACTGAGGTGCGATTCCCGCCGTCGTCGAGGTTGTAAGCCAATCCCTGACCGTTGGTCAGATTGGCGTTGGTGAGCCTGCCGCGCGTGTCAGTGACGTAGGCAACCCCAGGCATGTCCTGGACAACCAGGAACGGAGCAGCACCACCAACAGCGGTCATGCCGCTCACATCTGCCAGTGATCCCCAAATGAACGGGGCGCCTTGGTACGCGAAGCTACCAAGGTCAAAACTTTTTGTAGTCATTTGTTTTTCCTATTTCTGTGCTTGTTTCTATTTACTGAGTGACGACCACAGGGCCGCTAACCACGAGGTTCTGAGTGGTGCTACCCCAGACGTCTGCAAAAATGTCCACTACCGCATATTCAGTCGGGGTGAAGGTCACCGAAACCTGAGCGTAGGACGTGCCGGTGATGGCAGCAGAGACAACGTCAGTGCCAGCAGAGCCAACACCGGCATAGCGACCACCAGGCACACGCAGACGAGCAGTCGGACCAGCCGCGCTCAACTTGGCCCAGTATTTGACCGTGGTCGGAACGTTCGCCGGGCAAGCAATCTTGCCGACATTGATGCTCAGCGGGCTACCAGACAGGGCGTCGGTATCGGGAGTGAGCTTGAAGGCAATGCCGGAGCCAGGCTGACCAACCACACCAGTGGTGGTGACAGTGCCGTAGTCGGTGTAGGTGGTGTTGTTACCGGCAACGCCGCCCTCTTTCTGCGAGCTGACGGAGTTGCCAGCAGTACGACCAGTGCCGGGGCTGCCCAGCGAGGTGCGAACAGCAGCAGGGGCACCACCGGTGTACTGGGTCCAGTCATAAACAACAGCACGACCGCTGACGTTGCTCGGCACCATTATTTGTGGCACAGCAGAGCCGCCCACAGTGTTGGTATCAAGACCATAGATTTCAACATCGGCGTTGTTCAAGAGAACCTCGCCAACGGTGTTGCCGCGAGCAGTGAGGCTGTAGGAGACCTGACCTTGAATGGCCTGGAAGTTAATCCCGCCCAGCGTGTTGCCTTCAGCCGTGTTGGAGCGGAAGTTGCAAATTGACTGAATGTCGAAGCCGAGGCCGGTGTTGCCGGAGCAATCACAGCCAGTGACGGTTGCCGGAGCGGCAGCAACGAACAGAGGCACCTTGATACCAGCAACCGCAGCGCCCCAGACCTTGGTATTGGTGATGCTCCAGTTCAGGTTGTCCGTTTTGTAGTTGCCTGTGGCTGGAATGTTCAGGATGGCAGTCGTGCCAGTGCAGTTGATGAAGTTGGAAGCGTCCACAGTGACTGCCCGAGTCGGCATGGTCGAGAACGAGCTAGTGCCAGCAAAGCCGCTGTTGTTGACAGTGTAGCCGCGCACCGTAGCCACCAGACCAAGCGGGAAAGCCGCATGGCCGAACATCATCTTGTCGACGGTGATGTAACCAGTGGTGCCAGTGAGGTTGATGCCAGATGCCTTCCAGTCGCTGCGGTCGATCAAAGTCAGACCGTCCTGGGTGCTCATGTCAGTGGTGTTCCAGCCACCAGAAATGGTGATCGGGTTGCCAGCCGAGCCGTTGCCAGAGAAGACCTGGTCGTAGACTGTGTTGCCGGTGCCGATAGAAACAACCGTCGGCTGCAGCATGTAGAACGTGCTGGAGCCGGTTGTACCGCGATAGCCCTTGGCCAGAGTGGCAGCAGTGGTCGCCTGAGCGTCGACATACACAGTCGTGCCGTTGACGCTCTGCACTGGATACCAAACTGCATTGTCCGGCGAAATCAGCGAGTTCAGCGTCAAGCAATCGGCCGCAGATGGAGCTTTGGCGGCAAAAATATTGTCGAGCAGGACTGTCTTTGACGCCATCGAAATCAGCGCATGCAGCCGCACCGCGTTGATGGTCGCGCCAAGTGCTGCGCCGTTGTCAATCGTGACGGCCGTCCACTGGTTCGCGTTGAGTGCAATGCCAATAGTGGAGGACGAAACAACCGTGTTGCCCGCTGCATCACTACAGAGGTCAAGCCTGAGCGTGTTGGCCGCCAGAGCTGCTGTGCTGTAAATCCAGAACGACAACTGCTGGTAAGCCGATAGGTTGAGGGCGCCAGTGGCAAAGTGTGCCATCTTGCCGGTGGTGAAGCCAGCGGCGCAGACGAGCTTGGAGCTGTTGCTACCTTGCTTGGGAGTCGGGGCTGTGGTGTTGGCGGTGGCGGTGACGTTGGCAGCTGCCGTCCAGGCGCCATCGCCGTAGATGAGCTGGTTCATTGCTGCCGAGAGAGTGACCAGAGGCGAGCCCTTGGTCCAAGTTGCGGTACCACTGCTGGTGCTGGGCTTGCCCATAACGCGAATGGTATCACCGGCGGCGGCAACCGCTGCGGCCGACGCGAGGGTTTTCTTGCGGAGGGCGAATGTTGAACCGTTTGAGGCGTCTGAGCCCCCGACGAGGTCTACGAATTTGTTAGCCATTATTTTTCCTTTGAATTGGTTTATTGGCAAATCGAAATGATTTGCCAGATGAATTTGCGCTTGCAAGGCTTCAATCCTTGTAAGTCGCGGGTATTTTGAATCTGCGTGTGCAGACGATTACTTTTCTATTCGCAACAAGAATCTGGCGCCTGCGATGAGAAATCGGAGAGCGCAGAATCTGTTAACTGGGGGTCAATCGAATCTAACTGCGCACTTAAAAGAAGGTGCTTAGTTAGGAAAATGGGGGCGAGGAAAAGAGGGAAGCGGGGCTGGTTTGAGTTTTCAGACTTAGCCGAGAAGTCGATGAACCATAATGCCTTGTTCTCAGTCTCATGATTTCCGCGCTCTATCAGACGCCTCTGATCTTGATTTCCTAGCCCTATCAGCCACTCCCTACTAAGTTCTTGCCTTGAAGAATCACTTTTTCTTCGGCACCGTAACTGGTGTCGGTGCAACCGGCTCATCAACCAGCTGATTCCACAGCTGACGAACAGCCGGATCTTTCAGCGCCTTGGCCAGGTCCGCCTTGTTCTTCGCCAGCTCAGCTTCCGCCAACTTGAGCGAAGTCTGCAGCACCTGCTGATACAACACGAAGATCTGTTCAGAACTCAAGTTCTGGTTCATGCCCTGTTCGCAAAGTCTAAACAGGCTCTCCCTTTGGAAGTTTATGAACTGTGACCTTCGAGCCAAGTCGATCACCGCAGTCTGGAACTCCAGCTGCGTTTTAACATCAACATTGGGGTTGTCGAGTTTGACCTGGGCCAGCATGCTCGCCACAGCAGACATCGCAACGTCAGGACTTGGCTCCGAGCAAACAGCCATACCTGCACCGTTAGGCTTTGGAACCATGATGATGGCCCGCGCCGAAGCGTCCAAGTCAACGACAGTGGGCTGACCTACTGTGAGGGGGTGTACTCGCACTGACGGAGCCACAGCACAGCCGCCAAGAGTAAGCGCGACGATTGCCGCGAGAATTAGAGAGGATACTCTCATACGTTTTCCTTTCTTTTGCCTCACCAGAGGAACCTATTTCGCTCCACAAGGCTGGCAAATGGGGCCTTGCTGTCACTAGCACTAAATTCCAGAGCACTGGAAGCGGGAACAAACAAAGGCGAGAAATCCGGTTGCGCCATTTTGGAATAGTCGCAATCGGTACAATTAGATTTGGTGGCTCCAGCCAAGCCAACTTGTACAGAAGTGAGGGCTTGCTGGTCCAGAAGGAGTTCTTGAGCAGCCGCCTCATGCAGAGGAGCAAAATCAGGCTGATCCATGTTTAAGTCTCTTTCTTGAGATTCAGAGTTAAGAACTGGGCGGCTCCGTGAGAGTCGCAGGATCTGCAGGCGGAGCTGCCAGATCGGCAGGAGGTGCCGGGGGCAATGTAGGAGGAGTCGCCGGAGGTACTACAGGAGGCTCAGCCGGAGGATTACCAGGGTAGAACTGCCCTTCCAACACAGGGATGATCAGCGTCGTTAGAATCAGAACTACCGAGCCAAGATACGGTTGGTACCAATCAAACGTGGCAAATGGGCCACCGACCGCGAACACGAAGGCCGTGAAAGCCAGGCAGGCAGTGAGCCAGTGGAACATTTTACTTGCAACGAAACCAGCAGGCTGGGTTTTGACGTAGCAAACATACAGCGGAGTCAGTGCAAGCAGCACACCGAAAACGCCCCAACTGAGCCACAGAGGCGGGTTGTTGCTCTCAGTAATACCAGAGATAGCAATATATGCAGCAAGAATATCCGCTGGAATGTAGCGTACTAACTTTTCTGCGTAAGAGTCTGTGTCCTTGCTATTCGGAGGCGGCTCCTGCGCAGCAAATAGCCTTTTAAAAGGATTGAACATATAGTTCTCCTTTTTAGGTTGTTTATTATTAGAGCAGTGAACTTTTGGCCACTGCTCAATTAGACTTTCAGCAGAGCAACCTGATTGAAAGGCAAGTCGAAACCAGCCTCTAATCAACCGCTCAGCGCAATGGCCAACTGCATTCGACGCATCTATATAAAACAGATGAATCAATATCGCTGGCAGAAACCATCGAGAACCACGTTCAAATGGCTTGTGTCAACGCTATTCAATCTAACTAAGGGGAAGATCAATCGACCTTCCCCTTTCAGATTTCAGCCAATTTTGTCAATCAAGCAGCCACAGGCAACGCTTCTGCTAAGAAACGCTTGAGCCGCTTTGAGACATTGTCGAGCTTAGTCAGAGCAACGAGACTACCTTCACTATGCTCAGAAGGTCCAACCTGAGCCATCAGGCCCTGGAGAACTTGTACGGCTTCCACTTCAAACATGAGCCTGGTGGCTTCCGGAAGTTCGCCAAAGGCCGGCAGCTCCCGCAGAGCAGGAAGAGTGATCTCACTGTTCTTCTTATCATCGCCAAACGAAAGTGCTTCTCGCACATGGGCCGGAAGGAAATCGGCAGGATTTTGAAACCCCGCGATATTTGGCATACCGGGGATATTTGGCATGCCCGGGATATTGGACAGACCTGAACCCATGCCCATACCGACATTCGCACCACCAATGCCGAACTGACCACCACCTGGTCCGCTTCTGCGCACAGAGCCGCCAAACATATCCATTCCAGCACCAGCGGCAGGGTCGAAGCCCAATGATCCGCGGCTTTGGTTGCCTTGCTCAGAGTAAGCGAATGGACTTGCCGAATTCTTAGGAGCAGTGAGCTGGTGATGCCGACCAGCTGAGTGAGCTGGCTCGACGAAAACATCACTCTTGAGTTCCGCCTTGAAGCGCTCAGCAAGATTGTGAGCCTGGTCCCAAGGAAGAAGATCGGTTTTCGGCTTCTCTATCAAAGCTACTTCCAGCCAAGATTTACCAGCAATCTTCTCCAGGCAGAAGAGTGTTCGCGCTCTTGCCGAACGTAGAAAGTAGCTGCGCTTCATGATGATGTGCCGCAGAGCGTGGCTCATTTCAATAAGGAAGGCTGGCTGTGGGACTGAGTTATTTTGCATGTGGAATTCCTTTATATATTGATCTCGATCTAGATTTTTGATCGAAGTGCGGTTGTCAACAAGTCCTGCCAAGTGCTTCGGTATAAGCAAGCCAAGCAAGACAGAATGAAGTACTAGCCCTAGTTGTTAGGCTTCTTGCAATTTATATTTATCCAGGCATTATGAGTTGTGCTATTGACGCGACAAGCTCAATTTCTTCCTCTTCAACTGAAGATTCAGACTCATGTTCGTCTATAGACCAACTTCCTTAGACTCAACTCATTGACCGTGGTTCATGAACGACGTTAGCAATTTGGAAGTGCCTCAGGCCATGGAGCAGAAAATACTCGAGCAGACGGAGTCGCGTAAACCACGCAAGCTAGTTCTCAATCAATATAGATTGCCGATGGCGTTTTCCATGAATCACCAAAATCAACCTACTTAGTATCGTCTCGCTCGGCCATTCAAAATTACTAGCAATAGTCTTAGTTGTGCTGCTACCGCCCGGTAAAGGATGAAGTGAACTTGAGGCGAAGGGGGAAATAGGAGAGGTGTTGGTGTTGGCCTTTGAAAAAACTGATTTGAAATTGTTCCTCACTATAGAGTCCCCACATTCTCAAAAGCCACCACAAAAAATGCAGCCCCGTTCGCTCGCCTATTTACCAAGCAGTAAATTCAAACGGGCAAGACCTTAGCTCTGCAACCTATACAGCCCCTGCGCTCTTGTCTCTTGTTCCTCATTCGCTGCAATTCTCACTCATTTATTGACGCTAATATTTCATTCTCTCGTTAGCGCCGAATCTTTAACACAAAATAAAAGCGACCTCAGCTCTACCCCTAGCGCTAAGATCACCAAAGCCTTTTGCATAGATTAGCAAAAGGCTTGCTATTTGAGCAATTGCGACGATCAAGCAAAGCTAAAATCTGATGCTTTGAAACGCTATTGAACTCAAAATCAATGAACTAAGTAAAGAAAAACCCTCGCGCTAGTCACCAGCTGTGATGCTTCGGTTATATGCATTAATTACACCCATTCATTGCCGAAGTATTTTTATTGACCACTTCCAATCTCTTGGCCGCCAATAAATGGCTGTATATAGGCAATATTCCTGATTCTGAATTACTTTCCTGTTTTCAAGCAGGGGACCACATTGAGTTATCACCTCCAATTCATGGGTTATTCATAAAGTCGATAAATCCACATGAAATAGCTGTCGTTTGATATTTTCACAACAGCTGGAGTAGTCAAACCTAACTTATAGCTACCGAAATTGACACTCACAGCTGGGACCCTTTGCATTTACCAATAGCGTTTTCAATAGCTGCGATTTCAGAATCATTGAAAATGATCTAGCTATTTCTTCACCCAGCATCTCCTTTCTAGATAGAAATATCCCTCGACAACAAGCCTTTCCCAAGCAATAATCTAAGTCTTAGCGAACGAGCAGTCGCTTCCAACCAAGACGAGTGATTTTATTCGCTTTTCCTTTAGATACTCGAAAAGCCTTATTCATCAGCCTCTTGCAGAGTGATCAACTCGTGAATAATAACAACGCTTCACAATAAATTAGCAGTAATCTTTGGCCTTTTGCTTTATCGCCAAAGCCTCTATCTTTCGACAAGCACTACAGCCAGTACCGCGCTCTAGCATATGTTGTACTGACCGCTCATAGGTCTTACTGCATGGACAGCGCCATTTAATCGCTTTAGTAGTCGTGGCAACGACATCACTGGCTGTTCTACCAGCGTTGTCATCGGCATGCATCAACTTCGCTAGCTCAGGGTGGATGGTCCTTAAAGAGTTAGTGACTGAAACTTGTCTGTTGGCACAAAACGGACAATCTGTGCCCTTTATCGCTCTTTGATAGACTTCGGCCATCCACTCGTGATCTGGCCCAGCCTGACACTTCCACCAAACCTTACTGCGGCAACCTGCTGCAGTATTCCAGGGCGTGCGATCGCCATTTCGCTCCTGAAACCACTGCTCAGCTAGCCCTTCTCTGGCATTGTCCACATTGTCGGGCAGTAAAGCACAGCTGCGGCACTGATCAACTCCAGCCAGCAACTCCGCTGGCGAGGCCTGATAGATATGCTCATAGAAACAATAGAACCAATATTTCTTGCGCGAGTCAGCCAATATCAGCTCTGGATCTATCGGCTTCTCCTCTCCACTCTTGCTGTCAATTGCGACATTCTTCTCTGGGTGCCAGCGTTTCAAGATATAGGGAGAGACGCTGAGTAGAGTCGGTGCATCCGATCTTTTGCCAGCGCAATACGGGCAATTCTCAGGGTTGGGCTGTGTGCGGCGACACACAGCCTTATTAAATGTGTGCCCCTCAGAGCAGCGGAAAGCAGCTACAACATGGCTACCGGGCTTGATATTGATTGGACTAAGCTCGGGATCGCTTGGAACAAACAAGAACTCTCTTGCTATGTGCCTATACTTAAGAGCCGCCAGTGAATTTTCATCATCCTCCTTTGCACAAGTCGGGCAGCCATCTTTGTACAATTCGGCCAAACTGCGAGCAAATCGGTGACCGGCATTCTTCGCGCACTTCCAGCGAACTCGATGATTGACAGGCAGTCTCTTCGGGTCGAAACCAACATTTTCTCGCGTTCTAAGAAACATATTCCAGACATCCGGCCGACCGCGCTTTCTTTCAACGCTCTCAGCCATCAAATTTACCCGCTTATCCTTACAACATTTGCGGCACGGACAGCCCTGCTTGGGTTCCTGACTAATGGGGTTAAGGCGGTCCATTATCCGCGAACTATACACAAGCTCCCCTCCACTAGGGCACTTGAACAGCCAATAGCTCTGCGACCAAGGCGAAATATCCTTGACTCTGGTAGCTCGCCTTCTATCTCGAACGATTTCTTTCTGCAGCCACTTCGGGATGACTTGTGGCGGCTTCGGCCTAGGGTCGCGACCAGCACAGATGTAACAACCTTGGTCTTTAGTACCTTCATCCCAGGCCCGCGCTCTGATGTTTATTGCAACCTCGATAAATTCACCACAGCGGCCATGTCGCCAGCGGACCACTCGGTTTGAACCAGCAGAAACATCATCAGCTGAGTAAGGCCCAAGGTCTTCGTATTCGCATGCTAACGCCGGGTGGCTCCTCCTTAGCGGAATACCGCGAAATACCTTCATCAGCGGATCTTGCCCAATCGTTTTGACTCGACTGCTCGATCTCGGTAGGTCCTTTAGTTTCTTCTTGGCCATCTGCTCTAGGTGCTTTCTAACCTACTTTCGATCACGACTGCTCAATCATACTGAAGCTTTTGCCTTTATTACCCAATCAGCATGAAAGCGCTCACAGAAAAACCTAGCACTATATAAAAAATGCAATTTGCCTAATGTCTTGTATCGAGTAGCCCTGCTAACTTTTGTAAAAATGCTCCGGACAAATCGGCGGTGACAAAACCTTTGTCATGCGTCAAAAGCTGGCAGTATTTAGACGCCTGGCTCCAAGGCAATGGCAGGCAAACAAAACTTGACACTTTATTCGGATTGTCTTTAGAAAGCACAAAAAATTTCGAGAACTCTGAAAAGCCGTAGTTGTTAGGCTTTAACAGGCGTTGGAAAAATCAAATATTACAACAGTTTGCAATTAGCCCCCGATAATGATGCACGGCTCATAGTCAAGAAGCAATCGCCAAGCAGATCTTCATCGACCAAAAAGAGCTTTTAACAATCACAAGGGCGGGGACGCCAGTTTCCGGTTTTCGCTTCACGAGCGCTTTTGCATGGCTCGAAGGGCCTGCTCAATATTTACCTCGCGTTCTTCAAACACTCTAAGAGTGGCCAGTATCCTCTCGACTTCGCTAGCAATATCTGGACCTGGCGCATTTTTCAGTCGCACAGCTCCGCTCTCGTCCAAAAGCCAGCCATGAGTCTTCTTGATCAACTCCACTCGAAGGGGAAACAGCTGCGTTTTCAATATCGCCTGCGACCTCAGCTGCCGCCTTAACCTGAAAACATCCAGAGCCGACACGTAACTTGTGGAAGCTGTGGCATGTTGAAACACACCTCTGGTTGCCAGCGCTATTGTTCGCACGTCTTGGCGGTTCAAGCTCTGCATCGATGGCAATCTCTCTTGCCAAACAGACCAAGGCAGAACGTGCCCCCTCAATACCTTTCTGCTTCTATTTTGTTCAGCGATTCGTCTTGCTTTCACTGCTGCCATTGACGGCATAAATTGACTCATTCCCGCGCAGCTCCACTTAAATTTTGAGTTCTCAATTTTGTTAGCGCACCCTAAATTTCAATCTGGCTCAACAGCTTCATTCCTCACCCCGCGAATTAATGCCTTGCCTGAACCTTATTCTAATTGAGTCGTTGGGGTCAACTTGTGGCACCGGCACCGGCTGGCTAGCTTCTGGAGTTAGTGGGGCTTGTTCCATTGGTTGTGGTCTTTCCAAATGAAGATTTCGACGTTGTGGCCGATAATATTGCGATGGATAATTGGACTGATTTACTTGCTGTTGAGACTGCCGAGACTCAGCACTATTGCTAGAGCTGTTAGCTCTATGCTCTTTTTCTTGTCTTGGTTGCTGCCACGGCAGAATGCTTTCTTCTGGCCTTGTATCTTCAAACTGAGTGTGGATTTTAGTTCGTGCCTCAAGCTCCTTTCGTTGAACGCTCTCTGCCTCAAGCATTATCGCCACAGCAGTCATCGCCAAAATCGCTAGCGCCCAGTTCGGTGGCCGCAAGGCTGCATACGTATTGTCTACTTTTGCTGGCAGCGGAATACCGACCGCTCGCTTTAACTCGTATGCCGTCTCTTTGATAATTTCATTGGCCTTGCTTCTAACTAGAGGCGAGTCCACGTGCCATCTTTGAGTAATCTTGGTCCTACCGACTAGCTCAGATATCCCCGGTACGTTCTTGTCTGCAAACTGCTCATATATTGGCTTCTGTTCGCTTTCAGGCACTGCCTCAACGAGCAGTTCCAGCATCATGTGCCTTCTTGCTTCTGTTGGCGGCGACAGAAAACCACCGAGCATTTCACTGAACATCAAACTAAATACCAGCCTCCCTGCTTCTGGTTCATCATGCTTGAGAACCATAAAGAAGGGCCCAACATGCATCTCAACTAGCCTTGCTTTGGCTTCAGAATACGCCTCTTCCAACGCTAGACTGCCAAAGAACGGAGGCGGCTTGTCCTTCTTGCGATCCAGCAAGATATCGACTCCCCGGCAGGCATACCAGGCGCAAATCCCTAACGCCGCTCCAAAGCTCGCCGCTGTCACACCGTCATGGTTGTAGCCAGGCACGTACTTTAGCGCCACAAAGAAAATCATCAAAGCCAGCGGGATGCCTAAAAATGCAGCGACCATACAACCTCACTTTTGATTCACCTTTTGTTCTGCCTCTTCGACTCTCGTTCTCAGCTTGTTCTAATCGGGTTCTTCAGGGTCGTCCTCAATTTCAATCTTCCTCTTTCGACCACGCTTCTTTGCAATCGATCGGCCCCTGCCATAAGATTCTTCAAGTTCCTCAGGCTCTCCCTGCGCCGCAGTAGAGCTGACAGGCGTCTCTACCACTGAATCACTTGCTATATCTACTGACTTGGGCTCACCTTCTATAACAGCTTCAAGAGAACTAGCTACAACTGGCTCAATAAACTGAGCTAGCTCTGCCTGGCTTTTTACTGGCGTTAGCTCCTCGGCTGAAACCACCGATTCAACAATTGCTGGCTCTGGTTGCGGTTCTGCTTCTATCTGTTTTGGCGGCTCAGGCCTCTGCTTGCCTTTTTCAGGTGCTTTCACCTCCTTAGACTCCCAAGTACCAACCTCAGGTTCAGCTGGAGCCTTGGCTGTGCCCAGAATGGCCTCAAGCAGTCTTTTCTCTTCGTCATCTGGACCGTCTAGTTGAACTGCTTCTTGGTGGTCGACGACCAGAAGTTCTGGAACTAGCTCCACGGAAGAAGCTGAAGGCGAAGTAGAAGTAGATGACGCTGTGCTAGGCTGCTCCATTGCAGAGTGCCTCAACCAGTCCTCGTCGATTTTGCTAGTTTCCTTTTCGGCAGCAACCTCTTCAGCTACAGAGACTGCAGCCTCCTCTTTTTGACTGCTGTCCTTCTTACTGTTTTCATTCTTACTGTTTTCCCTTTGGCCACCTGGCTTCTTCGCCCAATCTGGCTCTTTGCGAGCCTCAGCGCAGGCCTTCACTACTCGGTCATCAATCTCAATTTTAAGGCGCGGCAGCGGCGGCTCAGCAGTTTGTTCCTCATAGTCCCTCCAGGTGAACTTGTCCACCAATATTGGCGGCGTCACCGGCGTGAAAGCTATGTACTTTCCAGTATCAAGAGCCAAAAGTTCACTTGGATCGAGCAGCTCCCGGCCCCGCTCATGCTCAGTAATCTGGCCGCTGCTCGTCACTTTGCGCTCAACAATCGTCTGCCTGCCAAGCATCTCCGATATTTGCTTGGCCGTCTTCAAGTCTCTCGGGCGATAGAAAGCCTTAAAACCTGGCTGATTGAAAAGCAACTGCGCGTCATTGCGGCCATATGCCTCCTCCAGCTGGATGTAGTCCTGGACGCCAATCATTGCCGGTATGCCCCGGTGCCTAATGATCGTCAAATTAGAAGCAATGGCATTAATTACCCCAAAGTTAGTGAACTCATCCAGGCTCAAAAACAGCGGATGAGTGAACTCCTTTTCTTGCGCGAGATTTAGGAAGTAATTGAAGATCATGGCTGCCAGTGGCTTCATGTGCGGACGGTGAGCTGGTACTGCCAAATAGAAAGTGAAAAGTCGGTCTGGCAATGCTGCTAAATCAGGGTCGGTCTTCTCTGTCAGCGCCACTATTTTCGGATTAGTCCACAGGCTAAGCCTGGTCATCAGACCCGAAAACACTCCTCGCTTCACCCCCTCCTGGGCGGTATTGCTGAACCCTCTATACTGCTCCTTGGCCCAGGCCGAAGGGCTCTTTGCAATAATCGGCGTCAGATTGTCCGGTCCCTCATTCAAGAGTTCCCGCACAAAACCAAGATGCGAATTTATCGACTTAGCATGAGCAATCAGTACAGAAAGAAGCTGCCTCTCTGAATCTGGCCAGAAAGGATCTCCTCCTAAGTTTTTGCCCGTTGTATTGTCGATAATCAGCCGGGCCAGCGCTTGAGCATCATCAACCCCTCTAACGGTGTCAATTGGATTGATGCGATCTGATGACATGTCATCAGGGTTGAAATAGTAAATTCTGTGCCCAGCTTTTTGCCGGTAGCGCGAAGTTTTGAGAAACAAATCTGGCATCTCGCTGCCAGCAGTTGCTTCTGTCACTATCGCGCTGGCTCCCAGCCTCTCAATTAAATTAGGGATGAATAGCGCTGTAGTTTTACCGCACCCAGTTGGCCCGCAGACAAGCGAATGCATGTTAGTAAATTCTGTCGGCAGTGTCATCATTGCCCCAAGCTCAATATTTGGCCCAATCACAAATCGCCTCGCATCTCTGCTATTGACTTGATTATTGGCTTCAACCAACCCGGCAGCTTCAATGTCTTTTGCCGTGGCGAATCTAGCCGAGCCGTATTTGCTTGCCGGCGGCCGAGTCTCTTTTAATTTCTTCAGCGACGCCGCTTTCTCAACCAACACTGAAGCTATATCTTTCCAGATTGCCGAGCACTTCTCTGTGCTGCCGTTGTTCTTCAGTTCGTTAACTTCGATATTTACTTCTACGCCGTTTTCTACTGGCTCCCAGTTGCAAATCACTCGGTAGTCATACGTCCAATTCGTCGTCCTGATGCGCTCTGTCTTTGTGGCCGATGCCGCCAGCTCGCATAGCTCATCATTCACTAGCTCAATTCTAAAATTGTGCCTTGCTAAAGCCGTCCTCAGCAGCTCAGCTACTCTCTCTAGCGGAGCCTCTACAAATTGCTTGCCACGTGCTTGTGTTGACATTCAGCCTCATATTCGCTTGGTTTTCGCTCAGTTTTTGATCGGACCTTAATTGAACCTTGATTGGTTGTTGATTGACTTTTTGTTGTTCCTTGTCTAATACAGTCGTTAATTTTTAGTCGCAACTTTGATACTGCTTAGGCTTTAATAGCGCGCTAAGCGCTCCCTTCTGCCAAGCCACATAGTTTGAGGTGGCATAGATTCTTTCAGCGTAATGGCCGTATAGATTGGTGGCATCAACTATTGCCTCATCAAGAAACCGGCACTTTTGCGCCTCATTCAAGCCATTGAAGCTCCTCTGCTGCTCCCACCAGGACCTAGCGAAAGCTCGCTGGTCACTCACAGTAAGATAATTGAAGCCTGTCCTATTCTTGGAAAAACTCAAAAGATAACTATCGTAGTCTCGATTTTTCAACCCTACAAATCTGTGCAACGCATAGGCGAATTGGCACACAGTCTCTGCCGACTCTTTTGTGTATGCCGACGAGAACTCACAATAGGGCGCAACTAAGTACTGCCCCAGCGGTCTCTTTGAGCCGTTGCCGCCTCTAATTCCAGTCACAGACTCATCAACGCCAACCTCTGCACGGCCAAAGTACGGCCGACAATTAGCCACATTTAGCAGCATCGCCAACTCTGCTTTTCTTCCACACTCAACGTTATGAGCTGGCAGCCTACGAACTTTGCATTGAACGGCGGGGACAGTCAGAAGAGCCAGCGCTAAACCAAGCACAAAGAGCCGATTATTCATGTTTTAAAAGCCTCCACACAAGAGCAATTTCTTCTACGAAATCAAAAGGTCTCCTGGGCTTCCTGCTTTTAGCTCAATGTCTTTTTGTCCCTTAGCTTCCTTGCCTTACGGATCAACGACCTCGGGCATCACTATCATCATCCCCTCGATCCTGCTCTTTGTCATCTCGATTCTGGTCTTGCTGGATACTTTCCACCCGCCCGTGCGCGTCCATTGAATTTCTAGCCTCGGCATTGGCAGTAGCATCGCGCTGGCCAACATTCTTGTCTTTTGGCTGCCCTTCAAGCTGCTCGCCCTCAGAACGACCAAGTTCTTTTGCAGTTTCTTTGGCTACTTCTTGGGCCGATTTTTCACCTTCTTCTTTTGATTCCTTATTTTCTTTGTCGCCTTCTTTGCTCTTGCTCTCCTCTCGGCTATCACCTTCAAGACTGGCACGGCTTGGATCTTTGTGCTCCTTCTCATGCTCTTTGTCTTGTTTGTCTTGTTCTTTTGTTTCGCCTGCCTCTTGGCCGTCCGGTGTTTCCTTCTCGTCGCCTCGC
This sequence comes from bacterium, assembly GCA_018062085.1. GTDB lineage: Bacteria > Cyanobacteriota > Vampirovibrionia > Obscuribacterales > Obscuribacteraceae. The sequence goes on from JAGOSY010000039.1 coordinate 30,242, forward strand.
TTGCGCTCTTTTGCCCTCTCCGCCGGTTTGCCATTCACGAGCTCATCAAAAGATTCCCAGCCCCGATCTCTCAACTGCTGAAAGTCATACTTGCGCACTTCTGCAATTTCACTATCAAACTCCTGGGCTCGCTCAGGGAACTTCTCTTTCAGAAGCTCCAGCCTCGCAATATTCTGGATGCTCGAATAGTGCACATGCTCCTCTGTTAGTCGCCCTCGGCTTACATACTTGTACTGTTGGCGGCTCATTTTCTGGTAGCGGCTATCTGAAATATTCAAGCTGCGCCTTAGCTCTTTATCAAGCAAGCGATGCTCTTCAATGTCGCGGGCAGCCTTGCTATCTTTGTCATAGCCTTCCTTGTCATAGCCTTTGTTGTATTTCTTGTCGTGCTTGTACTTAGCCTGCTTCTCGTAGAAATCCTCTCCGAACTTTTCCTTTGTCTTCCGCCAGGTGCCAAGCATCCCATACTGCTCTTTTGGCAGGTAATTAGAGTGGTCCTCTTTCAGATACTCATCCAGCTTCTCTAGGTCTTCCGATGAACTAAAGCGGCTATATGTCTTGCCGTTAGCAACAATTTTCTCATCGGCTGGTAGCTTCTCTACCGCTTTCGCCTGGGACCACTCAATATAATTGCGCTTTTTATTAGTGACAGAATCAGCCCCAGAACCAGAATTAGAACTAGAATTAGAACTAGAATCAACGCGGTCGTCTGACTCTCTGGCTGGTTCTATTTCTTCGCGCTTGCGGTAAACATCACCAACCAACTTCTGAAATTCAAGGTCGCCCTGGCGTTCATATGAATGGTCGCGGCTCAAAAGAACCCTATCCGTCTCCCTCTGAAGATATCTCTCCAGCTGGTGCTCCCTCTCAATATATCGATCACCAATATCTCTGATTCGATCCAGATCCCGCCTGTTGAACGATACTTCAACCCCGTTTTTGTCCAGCCCTAAAACCACAACGTGAGCGTGATTATTCTCAGTGTTCTCATGCTTGACTGCATACCAGGTCAAATCTAGGCCCTTCTCACTGCCAAGCTTGTCCATGATCTCTCGCGTGTAATCTTTCAGGTCAACAGCGTTTAGGCCGGGGCTCAAAATCAACTTGTGAGCTACAAGTGGGCTGCGCTGATTGCTATCTTCCAGAACTTCCCTGAAGCCTCGTTTGACCTCGTCGCTTCCGATGTCCGTCCGCAAAGAAGCATCAAAGATAGGACGACCATCACCACCGCCCCTGTCTGGCCCAGCTCGGTGCCGGATGTAGTCAACGTGCGCGGCCATCTTGCCTACGCCACGCTCACCACGAACAAACCTGGCCTTAACTACTGATCTCATCGGCTATCTGCCCGCGCAATTCTTCTGAATCGTCGTCCTTGTCCAGGGCGGTCTTTTTCAATCTTTGCACAGCCATCTTCCGCGCCGCTTGAAAATCCTTTGTCCGCTCTTTCGGGTGCGAGCGCTCAAACAAAACATTCCGCACTTCGCCGATTTCAAGATAGTTCTGAACCAACAAACCTGCCAGTCGGTTCACACCTCTTTTAAACTCAACCACTAGTTCCCGCTCGGTCTCATCCATAGCTTTGGTCTCTTTCTTGGTCATGTAGTCAAGCAAAGCCGCCCTGACAAAATCGGCAATTGATACTTTCTCCGCCTCAACCAGCTTCTTCAACCGCCTCTCATCCCTGGTGCTCAGTCTCGCCTGCACCTTAAAGGCCTCTCGCGTTTTCGGCATGCTACCCTCCAAATATCGTGATTTCTGGCAATCTAAGAGTCTCCACTATTCCCAGCATACGGCCAATACAGAATTCTTGACTCCTTTTTGCACCACGAATTTGCCACTTTCCAAATTACCGAACCTCCCAATGCCTAGTGTTCATAGGCCTTTTCGAATTCTTGACTCCTTTTTCACTTCTTCGTGCCACCACAACGAAGTTCGCTTTTCCCGAAGAAGAGAGTCACCTTTTTTGCGCCAATAATCAGGGCTAAGGTATTTTTTGACTCCTTTTTCCTACCGCCAAAATCAACAAAATAGCAGACCCCACTTTTACTGAAATCAACTAGCAGTTAGGACAAGCAACGGCCCAACTGCTACACTGGCAAGGCTTTCACGAACATCACGGCCAACAGGTCACCAAAAATTAGCATTTTCGCCCAATTGTGTATAAAATATTAAAGACAGTGCTTTTCTTGAATTTTTGACTCTCATACTTTCCGGCAATAACTACCAATTCAATAATTCTTGACTCGTTTTAGCACCACTTTTAGCTTTCACGTATCGCCTATATTCTGAATATATGGCCAATACCGAATTTTTGACTTTTACCTTTATCCTGCCTTCCACTTTTCGTGACGGCGCTGCGCGGCCAAAATTTTTTGTTGCTCGTCAGTGCCACTTCCGCGCCGCCGCACAAAAGTGGGCCGAATTTAGAATGACATTAGCTACAAATGCCTTGCCCGAACAGGCGGGCACTACCCCTCTTGAGGGGTTAGGGGGCGAAGCCCCAAGGTCCTAATTTGATATGTTTTTTTGGAATTTTCAATAGTCAATGTCACAAAATCCATGTCACAGTCAGCAATTCGACTGCATGAATAAGCTCGACCACCCTTCGATTAGGCCACCTGAAACAGCTCGACAGCTACGGACTCAAGTCATCACTACTGTCCCGCTCTTTTTCAGCCAATTCCCTTACCCGTCTAGAAAGCTTGCTTTCCTTCGAGTCACTTTTGACTGACGGCAACTCTTGCTCTAGAGCCCTTTCTTTCTCATCGACCCATTTGTCGACTTGTTCTTTCAGCTCTGGAACCCGCTTGTCTACAATCGACCACAGTACTTTTGGGTCCGAGCCCCAGTACATGTGCACCAAAATGTTTCTCAACCCTTTTATCTGCCGCCACGGCACCTCAGGATGCCTCTTCTCATAATCAAAATCCCTAGTGAGACTGGTCGCGGCTTCTCCAATAATCCCAAGCTGGCGCTCACAATACCCACGGTAATACTTGTCCTCATCCCAGGCTTTCTCTCCCTCGCCGTAGCGCGGATGCCCCTGGATCTCTTCAAGCGCCTCTTGGATATCTAACAACCGGTCAAGCTCCCTTCGCTCTTGTGACCGCTTCGCTCCAGGCTCTTCGGTCATAGGGCTACAGCTTCTGACAAAACAGTCTCTTTTATCCTCGGCCGCAGCATCGGCTCAGTCCCCAAATCGACCTTGCGCCCCAATAACATCTCCAGGCTGTGCTGCAATTCACATAGCGTCCCAAAATCATAGCCACCGGGAAAATCAACCAAAAGATCTATGTCGCTCTTGGCGTGATAATCATCCCGAGCACATGAACCAAACACTCGCACATTCGTAGCTCCGTACTCCTGGCACGTAGTTATTATCGCCTTCCGTTTTTCCACAATGAGATCAACTACGTCCATGTGCTTAAGATTCCCTCTCCCCTCATTATCTCACCGATAATTCCCCTGGCAACAACATGGTGTCTTTTCGGAAAGTTGAGTTCACAACCTGATGAAAGTCCTGTTCACAACTCATCTAAAGATCCCAAAACTAAGAAACCAACAGCTACAAATATCGCGGCCCATGGCCTGGACCGTTGCCAAAAACAAAATCGACAGCTGTGGCTTTGGCAGTGGCCGTGGAACTGACTTTCGTGGTATGCCTTGGGAATTCCATGGCTACTTGGAACCACAGAACTACCAGCATCACGGCTTGACTAACTTCGGGGCGCCAAATAAAAAGAAGGAGGAGCAATGCCCCTCCCAGTTTCAACGACTCGGCTAATCCGAGAAATCGTCTATCGTTTTCAGGAGTTCTTCGACGATCTCGTGGCGGAACTCCCAGGCGAAGTCTCCGGGCTCCATGTCTTCGTGGTTATCGATGAAGATGTCTCGGTAGTTCTCGAGCATCTCTCGGTACTCCGGAGTACCCACTCTCACGAACTTGCCAGCTTCGATCTCGAATTCGCGTTCTAGGCTCATTGTCTCTCTCCTTGTGTTGAGGCTCCCTGCCTCGTGTGGACAGGGAAGCAAATTGGCTCGGCAGTCAAGCCCGAAGAGCAAAGCGCGGCTTGCACTGCGGTGGTGCCAATATTGCTACCCTGAGGGAACACAGGCGGCGAGCGCTATAGTGCTCCCAGCACGTAACCCTCAGCGGCTGAGCCGCGGGTTCTGCGGAAATCTCAAAATATCCGCTGTCAGTAAAGTAACCAATGCGGCTTCAGACCTAGCTATACTGAGTCGAGATGATTGAAGCGAATGCCTTCTGCGGCTTTTCTTACTAAGCCTCCGAAGCCAAAGGAGCTGACTTCTCCCACAGCCAAGTCGATCGCAACTATGCTCCATCGCTTGGTCTGTATCTCTGCCGCTCAAAGCATTTGATAGATAGGCCTGCACCTTTGAGAAGTTGCCGATGATTGCTCATCGGCACTTCGAACCTATTTGCAGCTATCGGCTAGAACCTAAGCTGGGGGAACAAACCCCGGATGAGTTGGGCATCTTCGTCTTCTTCGTAGAAACCTTGGAAGCCGAGGCCATTGAAGGTTTGTTCCTTGACCTGGTCTGGAACTTGGTCGTTAAGCTCGGGAGATAGGTAGATTCCACCATGGCTCGCTGTTGATAGGACGGAGATACCAGGGGCGATTGTTCTCACTTCTTGAACTTGTCCCCACGGGGTTGTGGTTGGTTGTCTGTCTTGCATTTCTTGACCCTCCATTGGGCTTCTGGGATGCGCCAAAAGAACCAAGAGTCGCAGCTGACCAGAAATTCGCGCAGCGCCTCGTAGAGGTCGATTTCGCAGGCAGCAAGCCTCGTGGTTAATGGACGTGTACCAAAGCACCTGGACGGGTTAGAGCAAGCAACAGCTCCACATGACGAGGGACAAATAATAAGTGAGCTATTACGCCCCCAGTACGGCCGTCTAAAAACAGCAACAAAGAAGGAATCAACTACTACAGAAGAAAAGACCATTCAGACCAGCTAAAACAAAAAGAACAAATACAACAAAGCCGCAGAACCAAGAACTAAGAAGTTCGAGCACCCAATAAATAACCGGGGAATGAACCCAAGCAAAGGTTGAAGCTAGATAAAAGTAAAAAGAGTAGAAGTAAATGAGCAATCAACTAAATTGGAAACCCCCTTGCTCAATCTTTAAGGTGCTCAGCTGTCCGGCGAATTTGTAGCAAGCGGTCATTGGTTGATTGATCGATTGCCAGTATTCTGGCTTGTGTTCGCCCTAGAGAGTGTGGCGTATTTCTGTGCCGTGGATTTTGTTGTAGGCTTGGGCCTGGAAGAGAACGGTCATGTAGTTAGCCCAGGCTGCGTCTTGTTCGGCCTTATTCTTTGCCTCTACTGCTCTGTGGAATTCGGCCCGGGTTTGATCGAGTTTCTTTTGCATTTCTTCCATTTGCCTGCCCTCTTCTGGTGCTAACGCCAATCTCAAAGGGCATATCGAGCACGTAAAAAGGGGGCCGCAGGACCGAGCACCGCGAGGCTTGCCCCTTGGTGCGAGCGCAGATCTGCACTACTTTCGGCTGTTAGCTCCTGGAGGCAGCTAATTCTGAAATCACAAAAGATTCGATTCGACTACTAGGCATGAATGCCACAGCAAACCAGGAAAACAAAAGAAGGAAAAAACAAATTAGGCCTGTGCTACTCATAGACGTCATCAAGTCAATGTTCAAAAAAAATTGTAGACAAAGGAACATCACTAGTGACTTTCAAGCACCTAAAGGCATACTGAATCTGTGGCGCCCAGGGTCTCTAGATACAAAAAACTACGACTTCTGAGCCAGAAGCCACAACTAAAAAATTCACGCCTACTAAGCAAACCGCAACCTCCAATGGGAAGTTGCGGCCCTGGTCCTAAACGGCCAAGTCAAAGCAATATTATTTGAGGAGAGAAGAGAGAGGCCTTTGGCCGCTCAATCACTGTCAATCAGATATTGATAGCCGCTCCGCGTATCCAAAATCTCAAAATCAAGATTTAAGGTGTCACACAGATGTCGAAGATCACACAACAATTCAAATATCCCAGTTGCCGGGCACTTCTGGCAATCTGACCGGCTTGCACGATCGTAGTATCCAGCCGCTAGACCGCGGGTTGGTGTTCCACGCAATGCAGCCAAGGCTCTAGCTACCCTTCTCTTATTCTCCGATTTCATAGTCTCTTGTCCTCCCATTAACAGCTCGCAGACGTTCTCGGTGCAGCGCACCCCATGCGGCAATGCCGGTAAAACCCGCACCAGGGTCCCAAAGTCCTGTCTGCGTTCTGATGCCGCTTGCATAAGCGGCAGCAGAGCGCACCCGTAGGGCTCGGACATGGACTTTGGGGTGCGGGTTTAGGCTTGAAGCCGGGCATGGGAAGGCAGCTAGCAGCGATCGCTAGCCAGCTTCTCCTTCCGCAAGCCACAGAACTGCTCATAGAAAACTAGGAAAACCACACAAGCAGACCAGCTGAAAAGTAGAGAGAAGAAGAGAGGCAGAGTTACTGCCTCTCTCTTTAAGTTAGCTATTCACTGCAGCTAGCCTTTTGCGTTTGACCGGTTTCTCCTCAGCTACGGCTTCACTGACAGGAATCGGCCGTGCACCACAGAGATGGAAGCTCGTCAACTTGATCACCGGTTTGGACATCTTAACTAGAACACCATCTTCCTCTTTCGTGAATTGGTTGATGGCTAGCCTTCCAGTAATTGCAACTTCTCGGCCCTTAGTGACATTCTCCATGACTAAGTCGCCTAGCTTGTTCCATGCATCGACATCAATCCACATGGTTTTCTTTTCGTTGTTAGTAGAGAACTCCTTGACCGCTACTGAGAATTTGACCACTTTGTCGTCGGCTACAGAGCGCTCAATTGGATTTTGTCCGACGTGTCCGACGATGGTGATTTGGTTGTTCATTTGAAGGCACCTCCAGTGCTGTGTTTAAGTGCAATCACAGAGGCACGGCTTTGCCGTGGTGCATGGACGCATGCGAAGCTAGCGCCCTGTAAGGGTCTGCCATTGCGCTACTGCAAAGTTGTGCAACTCTCGCACTTCATTAACACCGCACGGAGAGACACCTGAACAGTTACTCAATTCGACATCCGATCCGGCGCGCAAAAAACCACCGAGCACCCGCCTGCAATACGGTCAAAGCAAATAAGCTGTCAAAAGCACAGCTACACAAAGCAAACAAAACCGACTAACGAGAAGTCAACGCAAACGAACAAAGCAGCGCTTGATACAAGAGAAATCGATTAGGCAATAGCGCAATCAGAGAAGCAAGACTAGCACCTGTTCACACTTGAAGAACATATCGATAGTAGAAAATCCAAACCGCATATATGCAAGAAGCTTCAACGAACAAAGAGCTAGAGCCGTCAAAGAAACTAGCCAAGAGATACAACAAACAAACGAAATTTAGGCCTGCAATAAAGAGCACGAAAGAGAGCAGTAACCACTCCCTCTCGACTATCTACGGCAAGCAAAAACTGCATATCTGACAAGGACGAGCCAAAGCAGCATTGCTCTGTAGCTTGTACACACCAGTCACTGCCGGGCAAGTAGTGAGTACTTTGTCTCGAATCGGCTCAACATGATGACCACCTCGGTGAACAGGGAAGTGCACCACTTCTCCCAAAGGAGCCGACTCCTTCAACGACACAAGAACCTCAGGCAACAAGTCTTTGTCTTGCATCAACGCTAGTTTCCAGACGCCAACTGGTGTATTGCACTTAGCTAATATCGCCTGTGAAAAGTTCTCAGAGTCCACCGACAGCCAGCCCTGGCAATTAGGCAAAGCAGCTAGCTCAGTTAGTGCCATCAACATATCTAACTCCACAAAGCTCCTGGAATAGAACCAAAAAGCACAATCTACAAATTTTCGAACCACTAAAACCCAGGCCAGCACATATTCTACCGAAAAGAAATCACCTATATCATTTAGCCTTAACGTGAATGGGATTACTGTCCGCCTGCCCGTTACCCTGGCAGTAAGCCAATCTCGTGGCCGCGCCTGTTCGACCAACATCGAAAGATTCTCGGCCAACAACTCCGGACCACCTTCTGCTAGAAGGAATTCTACTGTCCGCAGATTGCGTGCTCTCTTCTCTCTCTGGCCCTTAGACTGATATCTAATGCCATTGCCATAACAGACAGCGCGACATATTTTGGTGGCATTAATACAGGTCTCAGTCCTAGGCAAACTAAATGCCCAACCAACTTTACTATTATTCGTTAAGGCCAATCCATACCCGAGGTCACTGTCATCTTTTTTCATCGGTCCTCCTCTTTGCTTTGCAGCAAGCGCTACTGAGGAAGACCAACCGGCGCGGCTCGACAGGGCAAGCCTTGAGAAAAACCACCAGCAAAAATACCGCCGCTTGCGCTGTGGTGGCGCCGCGACGGTAAAATTAGGAAATAGCGCAGAACGTCAAAAGAAAGGGCTAAATCTTGAAACAAGCACCATCAGCAGTGCTGCCATTTAAGAAACAAACTCAAAGATGCAATTTACTGCCGAAATTACAACCAGCTCTCACAGATGTGAACTACTTGGCCTTTTTGTCGACCGCTACAGCAAAGTCCTTGCCCGCTTTGAAGCGAGCGACTCTCTTTGCCGGGATATCCAACGGCTCATTTGTCTTCGGATTACGCCCAGTGCGAGCGCTTCTCTGACTAGCATCAAAGGTGCCAAAACCAACTAATGTCACCTTCTCTCCACGCGCCACTTCTCTCACAACAGTATCCATGAAGGCATTCACCACCATCTCAGCCTCTTTCTTAGTAGTGCCAACTTCGTGAGCTAATATATCTACCAGATCCGCTTTGTTCATATCCAACCTCGATTTCGGGACTTAGGAGCCTCTTTCACAATAGCAGAAGTCAATGGATCTGAAGGCCCAGAACTACTACACCATGTCAGGCAACCAGCCCCACACAAGAGCAGGACTACATCCAAAAGGAGGGTTTTGTATATGCGAAATACGCCCTTAGTAGTCGTTTCGATATACGCGACAGGGCCGACACTTCGAAAACAAATCGCCTGTACCGGAAGTAACTGGCGTAGGGTTGCTCGATTGCTACTTCTCCCTGTCAATCCTTTCTCTCCTACCAAAACGGTCATCAACAACGCGCCAGCTGTCTAAACCAGATGGCAATTGTTCTTGTACACAGCCGCCTCGGCCTACTT
>JAGOSY010000059.1 GCA_018062085.1 bacterium
TATGGAAGAGCATGCCTTGCCGCAAAGACTGGACGTTTTACACACTGCAATCAAACCTTGCTTTGACATATATGGCTTCAGGTCAGTATCACAAAGCTGAAAATTTGTATGGCGAAATTATCGATCGCATTGAGAAAAATCCCACTCAAGCTAAACATCCTTTAGCGGCTGTCTATCTCAACAATTTGGCCATGGTCTATTTGCATCAAGCTGAGTTTGACGGCGCTGAGAAACTAGCCAATCAGGCTTTGCAAATATGGAGCGCAGCTAAAGGCAACGATCAAGCTGGCCGTGCTTATCCATTGTCAAGTTTGCTAGAAGTGCATTTGCACAATGATGACTTAGCCGCCTGTGAGCGCGATGCCGACTTGGCCTTGGCTCTTTCCACTCAGCCAGACCAACCAATTTATATTGTTCCTGAAAGTCGTATTGGCGTTTATGTGCAATGCTTGCTCTACAAAGCCATTGTTTGTTTTCGACAAGGACGAGTAGAAGAAGCAAAACAGCTTAGCGCAGCTCTTCTAAGTGGTCACGATGGCGGTCTCTATCCCACTTTTGGTTACAGCATTCCTGGTTTGAATTACCTTGCTTGTGAGTTTATGGCCATTGGTGATAATCAATCGGCCGAGCGTTTTTTAGAGATCGCTTACGAAATTTTGAAGGTCCATCCTTTTCATGGCGATGGCCCAGTTTTGTTGAGTACTTTTGAGTCGCTTCTAATTAGTACAGAAAGAAGCGATGAGATTGCTGACTTGAAGAATTGGGTGAGGCCAAGCAAAATGCTGTTGGAAGGCTGATTTTGAGAGATAATCGCGCCATTAGTATATACTTGTCCGGGTAAAAAAATTCTGTGCTGGAGATGTTCGAGAAATAGATGTCAGAGAAAATGAAGGCAATTCTAAAAGACGGCTCATCACTTGCTGTGATGAACGTTGCTCAGCCTCAGTTGGCCCAAGATGGCGACGTCATTGTTCAGGTGATGCTGGCTGGTCTTTGCCGCACTGACCTCTATGCTGCCGAAGGGAAGCTGAAGACACCAGAGAAACTGATTTTAGGCCATGAGTTTGCTGGTATTGTCACTGATGCTCAAACCGATAGTTTTAAGGCTGGTGATCGCATTTGTGTTAATCCTCTGCTTTCTTGCGGCCAGTGTGCCCACTGTCATAGAGGCTCTCAAGGGGCCTGCGCTAAAGCTGAGTTTATAGGAATCGACCGCAACGGTTGCTTTGCTGGCTACATTGTCGTTCCCCAAGAAGCTATTTTTCGCATTCCGCAGGCCATGCCTTATCTCGAAGCCGCTTACGCTGAGCCAGTTGCAGCTTCACTTGCTGTCTTCAAGAGCGGTATTGTTCCCGGTGAGAAAGGTGTAATATTCGGTGCTAATCGCTTCTCTCAGCTGATGCAAAGAATTATGCGCTTGTATGGTTTTGAGAATATTGATCTATACGATCCGGTAGCTCAGAAGGGCCAATTAGAAGACAGCTCATACGACTATGTCATTGAAACTGCTATAAATACCGAGATATTTAGCGAGCTGGTGGCTAAAGTAAAACCAGGCGGCAAAATCATTTTGAAGAGTCGCAATCATGATTCAGTTAGTTTTCGCATGAACGAAGTGATCAAAAAAGAACCAATTTTCCATCTGGTCAACTATGGCTCCTTTCAAGAGTCAATTGATTTATTGGCGAGCGGAAAGCTCGACATTTCCAACTTGGTAGACGGCATTTATACCCTAGAGAAATATGCTTCGGTGTTTGCCAGCTCAAAAGAGAGTGAGTCTCTCAAGCCATTCTTTGCCCCCTGGGATTAGGTAAACAGCAGTAGAGGCGGATTACTAAATGTGCGGAATTTTTGCAGTTCATATCGGCGCCCGAGACAGCGGGGCAACCGTTTCTGAACCGGTAATTATGGCCGCTCTCAACGCTATCAATCATCGCGGCCCGGACGGTAAAGGCATCTATATTTCTCGCAGCGGCACTGTTGCTCTTGGTCATACTCGCTTAGCTACTGTTGGCATTGCTACTGGCGCTCAACCAATTAGCAATGAAGACAACCGCATTCATATGATCGTCAATGGCGAATTTTATGACTTCGAGCGTATTCGCTCGGAGCTGCAAGCCAAAGGCTACAAGTTCAAAACCACTGGCGATAGCGAAATTGCCCTGCATCTATATGAAGAATACGGCATTGATTGTCTCAAGCATTTGCGTGGCGAATTTGCCCTAGTGATTTGGGATGAAAATAAGCAACAGCTTTTTGTTGCTCGGGACCGCTTTGGCATTAAGCCCATTGTTTACCACCTAAACAATGGCTCTCTGCATTTAGCTTCTGAAGCCAAAGCGCTCTTTGCCGCGGGAATTGCCGCCAACTGGGATGAAGAGTCATTCTTCCATTCAGCAAATATGCAGTATGTCTTGCCTGATCGTACGCTTTTTGCGGACATCAAGCAACTTCCACCAGGTCATTTCTTGTTGGCTCGCGGCTCTGAAGTTACTATTGAGAGATATTGGGATCTTGATTATGGTGTTGATGAAGATGCTTTTGCTGGCAGCGCCCGCAATGAAGAATCGCTGATTGCTGAGTTTGGCGCCAAGTTAGAAGATGCTGTGCGTGTGCGTCTCAGAGCGGAAGCTCCTGTTTGCGCCCATCTGAGCGGTGGGCTCGATTCAAGTGCTGTAGTAGGTTTGGCCATGAAGCACCACTCTAAGCCATTAAAGTGCTACTCAATAAGCTTTGAAGAAGAGAGCTACGATGAGCTGACCATCGCCAAAGAAATGGCTGAGTTTGCTGGAGCTGACTTTGAGCCCATTTTTGTCAGTCAAAAACAATTGGTTGAGTGTCTGCCCGATGCTGTTTACTACAGTGAAGGCTTTGCTGTGAATGGCCACCTTCCAGCCAAGTATATTTTGAACCAGACTATTCGCAAAGGCGGCTACAAAGTCGCTCTCACTGGTGAAGGTGCCGATGAAGTTGTGGCTGGATACCCGCATTTGCGCAGCGATTTGTTCAAATCTGATGGCCGCCAGAACTTGCTTGCTAATTTACACGCCACTAATAAGGCCTCAGCTGGAATCATGTTGCAGCATGGCCAGTCACTTTCGCTGGCTGCCGTGGAGGAAAAGCTTGGTTATGTGCCCGGATTTTTAGAAGCAAAAGGCACGCTTGGGTTCAAACTCTGTGGTGTTTTGACTGACCAGTTTAAGGGGCAATTTGTTGGTCGTGATGCCTACCGCGAACTAATCGATTGTTTCGACATAGATGGGCAGCTAGCTGGCCGTAATCGTGTTAATCAGTCGCTTTATTTGTGGTCAAAAACTGCTCTAGTTAACTATATTTTGCGCACCTTGGGTGATGGCATGGAAATGGCTAACTCGGTGGAAGGTCGTCTGCCGTTTCTGGATCATCATCTCTTTGAGTTTGTGCGCAAACTGCCACTGTCGCTTAAAATCAAGGGCACAACCGAAAAGTATGTCTTACGAGAAGCGGTTAAGCCTGTTATTAGCAAGACCATTTATGAAAGACAGAAACATCCATTTGTTGCTCCGCCTCTCAGCCGCTTCTCTAATAGTGAGGCCGATGCTGTTCTGCAAGACGTTCTGCGCAGCAAGAATTTTCAGTCTGTGCCATATTTCGACCAGAAAAAAGTAATAGCACTGCTCGATAGCTTGCCAGAAATGAAGCCGGAAGATCGCAGTGCCGTAGACCCAGTGTTGATGACGGCAATGTCGGCAGCCGCTCTGCATGAGAGATACAAGCTTTGAGTAAATCTAATTCTTCCTCAGTAACTCAAGCCTTGTTCAATCGTGTTTTGTTTATACCAGCCTTCGAGTCTATTGTGGCAAAGTATCCAGACAATGGTGCTGTCATTGTAGCTGGCGAGGTCGCTTATACCTATGCGCAATTGGCTGCCCGTGCTCACTCTATTGCTTTGAAGCTGCAATCTGAAGGCGTGCAGCCTGGTGATATTGTTGGTATTTCGATTGTGAAATCAGCCGACTACATTTGTGCCATGCTTGCTATTTGGTACGCCGGTGCAGCTTTTGTACCAATGGACCCGGCATTGCCAGTTGAGCGGTTGCATTTTATGGTAGACGAAGCCAGCGTCAAAATTGTAGTGGTAAATGATTCGGGAGCGGCATCGGCAGTCAGTGCATTCTCCGGTAAGTCGGGAGTGAAGGTTCTCTATGTTTCAGATATTGATGGCGGTCTTCCAGGGTTAGATAGTGCGTCTGGATTTGTGCAATCAGAGTCAAAGCAATCGTTTGGCTATGAATCGGTCGGTCCTAATGATCTGGCCTATTTGATTTTTACATCGGGATCAACCGGCCGCCCCAAAGGCGTCTTGGTGACGCACCGTGGTATCGTCAGTTTTCTCGATGCCCAGATTTCCGCCTTTGATTTAGATAGTGAAAGCCGCTCTCTCTGGTATCTTTCTACAAGCTTTGATGCTTCCGTTTCAGATCTTGGCACTGCTTTTCTCAGTGGGGCGGCCATCTGTATTGAGCCGCCGGAGCAGTTGCAGCCTGGTACTGGTTTAGAGCAGATTCTGGCTGACCGTGCCATCACTTATGTGGATATTCCACCCTCGATTTTGAGACTGCTAGACCCGGCTGCCCTGCCGCCTTCACTCAAAACAATTGTCATTGGTGGAGAGGCTTGCGCACTTGATGTAGTGCGTACATTCGCTGCGACAGTAAAACTTGTAAATGTTTATGGTCCGACCGAATCAACTGTTTGTACCAGTCTTGGTCAGTGTGGAGTGGATTGGAGTCGGCCTCTAATTGGATTGCCTTTGCCGGGAATTACTTATCATTTGCTGGATGAAGACCTCAATGAAATCACTGGAAGTGAGCCTGGGCAATTGCATATTGGTGGTATTGGTTTAGCTCGCGGCTATCTCAATCGGCCAGATTTGACTGAGGCAAAGTTCATCGAGCATCCCCATACTGATGAGCGCCTTTATCGCACAGGCGATCTGGTGATGCGCACAGAAGATGGTCAGTATCAGTTTCTCGGCCGAACAGATAGACAAGTGAAGCTGCGCGGAATGTTAGTAGAGCCAGAAGAAATCGAAGCTAGGTTGCTGCAGTTCGCTGGAGTGAAACGTGCTGCTGTGCTCAAGCGCCCTGTTAAAGCTGGTGTGGCTCGCGAGATTTTAGTGGCTTTTGTTGAGCCAAACAACGATTCTGGTCTTGAGTCAGGTCGCTATTCTAATTCAGACATGGACACCGATTTAGATTTAGATTATAGCTTGGGTTTGGATCTAAGCCGCCAGCTCGATCTCAATGACTTGCGGGATCATCTGGCGCAAGTGCTGCCTAAGTGGATGTTGCCACAGCGCATTGAAGTGCTTAATCCGATGCCTTTGACCGTCACGGGCAAAGTAGATCTTAGCGCTCTGCGTCTGCGGCCTCTGGAACAGAATTCATTAGCTGAGGATGATTCAACTGGATCGAGTTCGACTGGATTAGACCCGATTAGAGCTGATTCGACTGGAACTGCTTTAATTGGATCTCTGTCGGCCGCAGAGCGGCTGTTGACCCAGGTTTACAAACAAGTGCTTGGTGTCGATAGTGTCGGCAAAGATGATCATTTCTTCGATCTCGGTGGCGATTCGTTTGCGGTGGTTGAAGCTTGTGTAGTGGCTTCGGCCCTTGGTTTGGCTCTTCCGCCAACTCTATTGATTGCACATCCAGTTGTTTCGGAACTAGCTTTGGAGCTGAGCAATTTATCTCGTGAGCAGTCTGGTGAAGAGTCTAGTGAGCAGTCACTTGCGGCATCTGGCGGCATGCTCTGTTCTGATATTCGCAAGGACATTAGCCTGACTGCTGAGTTTGAGCAGTTGCTAGATGTTGCTGCTGGGCGCAAGCAAGTGATTGAGAAAACGCCTGCCAATATTTTCTTGACTGGCGCGACTGGATTTCTCGGTGCTCGGCTTTTGTCTGAACTGCTGCAGGACACCAACGCTCAGATTCATTGCCTCGTTCGTGCTGATTCGGAAGAAGCCGGATTGGAGCGGATTGCAAAGGCGTTAGGCAAGCATGGATTGAGTTTAGGCTATGATTCTGGAGCTAGTTCTGGAACTAGTTCTGGCGCTTCGTTTGGTGCCGACCGGTCGCGCTTGCGAGTAATCTGCGGCTCGATAGAAATTACGCAATTCGGTTTGACTGATCCGATTTGGAATGAGCTGGCAGAACGAGTTGATACTGTCTATCACTGTGCCGCTCAAGTAAATAACCTGGCTTCCTATGCCGAACTACGCCAATCGAATGTGGTCGGCACCCAAGAAGTTGTGCGCTTGCTCTGTGCTGGCCGCAGTAAGTGTCTGCACTACATCAGCACGCTGTCTGTCTTTGTGGCCACTGATAAGAACCAAGGTGTGCTGCTTGAGTCGGATCACCTAGATGAAACTGGTATTGTTTATGGCGGCTACGCTCAAACCAAATGGGCCGCAGAGGTCTTTCTGCGCAGTCTTGCGGGCAAGGCGGGACCAATTACTTATCATCGCTTGGGTCTAATCACTGGCGATAGTGTGACCGGCAAGAGTGCTGATCACGATTTCCTCAATTTGTTTGTGAACGGGCTGGCTTCGCTAGGTTGTGCCCCAGAAGTGAGCGATGAGATAAGCGTTGATATTACCCCTGTAGACTACGCTGCTAAGGCTGTGATCATGCTTTCTTTGGCCGCCATGGCTAGGGGTAAGTTTGATACTTATCACATCGCTAATTCTAAGAGTTTGACTTTGAAGCGATTGCTTGCAGGCATGCAGGCAATTGATAGAGGTGTTGGGGGAGTTGCTGGGAAAAGTACTGGGGAAAGTGTAAATCAGACCTTTGAGATTGTCGCGCCTAGTCAGTTTCAGAAGCAGTTGCTCAGTCGTGTGTCTATTCTTGGCGGGGCAGAATCAGCTGCTTGCATGGCGCTCTGTCGACTCACTGGCAGCGATTTTGAATTCTTCCGCACGATGGATTTGTTTCAAGCCACCGATGTTGTCTTTGATGATAGGAACACAAAGAGTATTCTGGACCCGTTGGGTATTGAGTGCCCTGCGCCTTCCGATGAGCTTGTGCAGCTGTATTTGTCGCAGATGTTGGGGTAATTGTTTTTTTCGTCTCGCCAAAGACAAGTCACAGACTTACACTTGGCGGCGTGGCGTAGTTGGAGCTGGGGAACTGTCATCTGTTTCCAGAATGTGAGCTATCTTCGAAATAATATGCAGCGATACGCAGCTGTAATTTTCAGATTCGTATTTTTGCAGTAAATTCTCGTGGATGCCAGCACGTTCGGCCAACTGTTTTTGCGTCAAATGCTTGGCTAGACGCCACATTATGAGCAGGCTAGGCAATGCGTCAACCTGTGAAACAATTTTCGCAAGCTGGGTTTTGCCTTCCACGATATCCTCGAATTCTTGGATTTCGGTTTGCAATTGTTTGATTTGTTGTTGAATTGCAAAACGCTCTTCTTCAATTAGCCAAGCTTCTACAGCACCACTTTCAGCTCTGGAATTTAATACGTCTAAGTTGCTGCGCCATTTATTGAGTGACGTCTTGGCGCTTCTATATTGTTTTTCGTTCTTGAGCATCTCAGTCCTGCCTCAGATCAATCCGCAAAATTCCTTTTGCCATGTCGTCATTTCTTCCGTCTTTCTGCCAGTCGTTCACGTGATTAACATAAAAGGGCGGCACTAGCATGTGGACAAAAATATCGCCTAAGTATTTTTCCTTGTTTGTCGATCTGCCTCTAAGAAATTCACTGAAACGCTCTGTCGCCACAACTCCGGTTGGTTCGTAGCAGAGGTCATAATCGTTCGGTTGTTCTTTTTGCGTGATAAAACTTCCATCTAGAAACACCTCTGGGCAATTGCAGTCTTTCAGGATAGAAATAACTTCTTCCAAGCCGGCAAATAGCTGCTTTCGCTTTTCGTTATGGGCAAACCGGGCTTGCACTTCGGCCATGGTGGCGTCGTGTATACCAGGCGGCAGGTTGTTATTGTCATCGAATTCAGGTATCACGACCCCATTATATCGCGGGGTCGGGCGTGGTCAAGTGATGCGCGCCTGAGGCAGCTGGCTCGCCCCACGAATGGTTGCGAGTCGCGGAGGGCGATCTTTCGTAGCTACCCCATTGCAGACGGGCCATACTGAAATATCATAGTACTGAGGTCTTATTGTGAGCTTCTCCGGTAGCTCTTTTCGTGGAACTGCTAATTGCCTAATGCGGAAGGTTTGAAGAATAGTGGCTGTTGCTTTCGAGATTTTAAAAGAGAGTATTGCCCTTGGTAAAACCGGTGCTGGTAAAGCGCTGACTGAGGAGGTAGGCATGCTGCTATCTTCGTCTGCGAAAAACCTACCATCTGAGCTAACAAAACTAGGCGAATCAACCGTTGGCAGCTTTCGTTCGCCTGCTCAGGTCAAACAGTTAGAAGAACTCTACCGCAACGCTCCGATCAGATTCGCCGATCGTCCTGGTGATTTATTTGATTCATCAATAAGAACGGGCACGATTCAGGGGCAATCAGGTCTTGAACATGTGGTAGTAACAAAACCACCGATGGTTCGGCGGCAAAATGAACTGACTGCTTATGCCATTCACCAGCAATCGCCGTTTACCAATCATTTCCCTATCACAATAGAGCGAGCTGGAGGCAAAGAGCTTGTACAAGAGCGCGTGGGTCGCACGCTCGACAATGCTCTCCCCGTTTTAGATAAGAGATTTTACGGACAAGTAGCACCGCCCATGCCACCAATTGAGGCTGAAAAGAGTGTCATCCTTCAATGGAAGAGGACAGTGGCCGAACAGGCCAGATTATCTCCGGCAATGCGCGATCTGTTGCAAGGCAATGCCGCCTTCCGTGATCAGATGGAACAGTCAGTTGCCGAGCGGCTTATATGGGGCGACCTAGACGGTCATCGCGGCAACTTGGGTTTAATGCTGCGTAAGCAACAGCTGAATGTTGCAAACATAGATATGGAAATGGCCTTTAGCACCCGCCTGCAGCCGAACTATCCTAAATTGATCGAGTTTCAAGACCAGGTAATTTCATCCAGTACTCTTGGCAAAATTGATGCGTTTAGGCAAAAATTCAGCTCAAATTGGGGCCGAACCTTTCTTTCGGACGTCAAGCTTTCCAGCGAGCAAAGTGATGCCATGCTGGCAAGAAGTAGTTGGCTCTTGAACGAAGGGCGTTTTCCAGCCAGGCAGATCTATTCTGGACATTGATAGGTTCAAGTGGGGATAGGTTCAAGTGGGGATAGGTTCAAGAGCGGATCGCTATTGTTTGCGTTAGTGCAAGTCACGGCGAAAGCCGCTGCCGTTGCGGAACATTTCGTCAAATTGATTTTTCATGTCAGTAGAATAGGAGACCTGCGGCAAGTTCGTTACGCGTTTGAACCCCAGCGGAAGTGCAAAAATGTCGGCTTTATAGGGGGCTCTTTTCCAGGATTGTGTCGTCATTTCGTCAAGCCGGCCGCTGCGTAGATCGTTGCCCACATCTAAGCCGATAGTTCCCATTTCGATCTTTGGCAGTGCTCTATTGCCATGGAAGGAGGTTATTTGCAGGGGCAGTGTTTGAGTGTTTGCACATCTGTACATTCTACAAATAAATTCTAGTGCGCTTGGTGAGTTTTCCGGACGAAAACGGCACCCTAAACCGAATCAATCCGGCACCCTAAACCGATGAACTCGGCACCCTTGTCAAGGCGAAAATAGTGACACCACATATCGACAGATGTTTGGTGTCAATC
>JAGOSY010000060.1:0-7198 GCA_018062085.1 bacterium
CCTAATGAGAAGCCTAAATGGGGCAAACAATACATATATAGCGGTTCATTATATAGGTTCTGGCAGAGGCTATGCTTGCTTGGCGCCTCAGTGCATATTAGTAAAAATGAAAGTGCCCTAGGACACTTTCATTTTTACTTAGTTCTTCATTTGTTGTGCGGCCGAGGGGCGGCCATGGTCTATTTGGCAGCGGCAGCTTCTTCGCTGTCTTCAGCCTTGCTTTCAGAAGTATCTTCAGCTTTGGGCTCGGAATTTTCAGATTTTACTTCGTCAGCTTCATCTGCTTTTTCGCCGTCGCTGTCCGATTTCTCGCTCTCAGGCTTGGGCTCAGCTTCACTGTCAGAGCTAGCTTCTTCCGACTGTCCGGCTTCGGCTTGCTTCTGCTTATATTCATTGCCTTCTTGATCCATGATTACGACGTGGCCGCGTAGTTCGTTCATGGTCTCGCGTACTTCGCTTTCTTCGGCTTCAGCAGCAACTTGCCCGCGCAACTTGCCGATGATGTCTTCAGCTTTGGCTTTGGAAGCATCGGTTAGACCTTTGCCGAGGTCTTTCATCTGGCGCTCAACGGTGTACACCAGGCCGTCTACTTCATTGCGCAAGTCGGCCATAGCTTTGACCTTCTTGTCGCTTTCAGTATGCTCAGCGGCTTCTTTGACCATGCGTTCAATATCTTCTTTGGTCAAGTTAGTGCTAGCAGTAATGGTGACATTCTGCTCTTTGCCGGTGCCTAGGTCTTTGGCTGATACTTTGACGATACCGCTAGCATCGATATCAAACGAAACTTCAATACGTGAAGCCCCGCGTGCTCCAGGAGCAATTCCATCTAGTCTGAAGTTACCTAGTTTCTTGTTGTCACGAGCCATAGCTCGTTCACCTTGGAAGATGTAGATATCTACAGCTGTTTGGTTGTCCTCAGCTGTTGAGCAAAGTTGAGTTTTGTGGCAAGGAATAGTGGTGTTGCGCTCGACCAATTTGGCGAAGACACCACCCATAGTCTCAATTCCCAGTGACAGTGGTGTGACGTCGAGTAGTACCAGGTCGGTCACTTCACCGGCCAGCACTCCGGCTTGCAATGCTGCACCGACAGCAACGACTTCATCAGGGTTAACGCTCTGATTCGGTTCTTTGCCACCGGTCAGGCTCTTCACTAAGTCTTTTACAGCAGGAATTCGAGTAGAACCACCCACTAAAACAACTTCATCAATTTCGTTGTAAGTCAGTTTTGCATCGCTAAGGGCTTGCTCAATCGGACCCTTGCAGCGATCGACTAATGCATGGGTCAGTTCGTTGAAGCGTGAACGAGTAAGCTTCATGTCAAGGTGCTTGGGGCCTTGATCGTTGGCTGTAATGAATGGCAGAGATATTACTGTCTCTGTGACCGAAGACAATTCAATTTTTGCTTTTTCAGCTGCTTCTGTTAAACGCTGAAGTGCTTGAGGGTCTTTGCGCAAATCGATTGATTCAGAATTTTGGAATTCAGTTGCAATCCATTGCACGAGCGCATAGTCAAAGTCATCACCGCCTAGGTGAGTGTCACCGGAAGTTGATTTAACTTCGATTAGACCATCGCTGACTTCAAGAACAGATACGTCGAAAGTACCACCACCAAGGTCAAAGACTAAAATTGTTTCGTCCTTGCCTTTCTTTTCCATGCCATAGGCAAGGGCAGCAGCAGTTGGTTCGTTGATGATGCGCAATACTTCTAAACCGGCAATGGTGCCCGAGTTTTTGGTTGATTGTCTTTGTGAGTCGTTGAAGTAGGCAGGTACTGTAATTACGGCAGTGTCTACTTTCTCACCAAGATATTTCTCAGCGTCTTCTTTGAGTTTTCGTAGAATCATTGCTGAGATTTCTTCGGGGGTGTATTCCTTATCGCTGATAAGAACTCGTACACCGCCATCAGACGATTCTTTTACTTTGTAAGAGACAATTTTGCATTCTTCTGAAACTTCAGAGAAGCGTCTACCTATGAAACGTTTGATTGAATAAATAGTATTGGTTGGATTCACCACTGCTTGTCTGCGGGCCAAAAGACCAACCAATCTCTCACCTGTCTTATTGAAGGCAACTACCGATGGGGTAGTGCGTCCACCTTCAGCGTTCGATATGACTGTGGGCCTGCCACCTTCCATAACAGCAACGACAGAGTTAGTTGTTCCAAGATCTATTCCGACTGTTTTTCCCATGATTTTTAGCGTTCCCAAGAAACGGTGTAATGCTTTATATCACTGAAGTTTAGCAGAGCTGCCAGTCAAGAACCGGCAACAGAGCCTGAGCTGTGAGAGACTGTAACCTTATGAAAGTGGTATATATCTAGGTGTCAAGAGGATTGTCTATGTCGAATTCAGGTTTTGAGAATGATGCGGACGGGGAGCCTAGCCCTTTACCCGCCAATGTTCAACTACGGCGCAACGGTGCCCGTATGACCCACAACGATTTGCAAACTCTTAAGTCTGTGCAAACCAAAGAAGAATCATTCATTGTGCAGATTGTCAAAGGCTTTCAAGCCTTTTGGGCCGGAATTATGGGATCTTTCGCCATGGCTTTGCCCAGTAAAAAAGTCACTTCCTGTGATGTCAATGGTCACGTTTTCCCAAAAGGCACTTGGGACGGTGAATTTCCGCGCTGCAAGCATTGTGGCGAACAAATTAAGGATGCCAATCAGTTCGGTGGACGATAATTTGCTTTGGCAGAATTAGCTTTGCTTTTAGCCTTTTTGTCGCAATTTGACCGATATCGGCCAAAGTGCAACTTAGTTAGCTAATTGACTGCAAGACCATTTGGTCTTACCATACGTATTTATGTAAAGTTCTCTAAGTTCTGCTTTTTGCTTCGCTTAACCATGGGTCTATAGTGACAAAGTCTGGAAAGAAGACCGTCGTAATAGGAATTCGCGACTTTGCCATGCCCTGCCCCCTGTCTGGGAGCATTGAAGTCAACTCGGGCTATGGCCAGCTCTTTGGCGGCCCTTTGGCTCTAGCGGCTGAAGGTCGGCAACTTCACAGCAAAATTCAAAAGGATAGGCAAAAGCTTTTTCCTATCTATAAAGCCGAGGTCAAGGCCGCGCACAAGTTTGAGAGCGAGCGCTACATCTTCAATGTCTCTGGTCGTATGGATGGACTTGTCGAAGCTCTTGTGCCTGTTATAGAAGAAATTAAAAGCTCCACATCTCCCAGCGAGCTTCTCTCTAAACTGGCTGCCGATTCGCAGCATCCATATTGTTTGCAGTTAGCGACTTATGCTTATATTTTGTACCTAGAGAAAGAAGTCGTACCGCTGACTAGGTTTCTCATTACTTCTAATACTTTCGACAAAGTTGAAGTTTTAGATGTTGATTTTGAAATTGCCAGTTATGAGAAGTGGCTGACCATGCGTTTGGCTGAACTTGAAAGCGAGGTAATGGCAGAAGAATCAGCTCGCCTGCGCCGAATGGAACTGTCGGAAAAACTGGTTTTTCCTTTTACTAATTTGCGCCGCGGCCAAAAAGAATTAGTTGATGAACTGGCTAAAGATATCGAGAGCAAACATCAAGTGCTTGTCCAGGCTCCAACTGGGCTAGGTAAAACAATTGGAGTTATATATCCAGTTTTACAAAATAGTTTAACTCGGGGTCAAAAACTAATTTATGTCACTCCCAAAAATACACAACACTCGGTTGCTCAAGAAGCAATTACTCGATTACAAGAGGGCGGCGCACCAGTAAAGGTGCTTACTCTTAATGCCAAAGCAAAGATGTGTTTGAAGGAAGAAGTAATTTGTAATCCTGGCTATTGCCAGTATGCTCGCGATTACTACACAAAAATGGACAAGCATAAAGTTGTTGAGAAAATGGCAGAGATGACTTCTCTCGCCGCTGAAGAATTTAAGAAAATTGGCGAAGAATATGAAGTTTGTCCTTTTGAAGCATCACTAGATGCGGTGGCAGCGGCTGATGTGGTCATCGGAGACTACAACTATGTATTCTCGCCGCGAAACACCCTGGGACGCTTTACCTACACTTTGAGCAAGTTCAATGAAAAACCTAATTTAGTTATTGATGAAGCTCACAACCTTCCCCAACGAGCGGCAGATTATTATAGTAAGACCTTAAGTTCGGCAGTTATAGCTAAGCTTGCCCTTGAATTGTCTTCACTGCCTTTTGATCAGGTTGTTGAGGCGCGAGCCTTAGTATCTAAGATTCAATTTGTCATATCAAATGTTGGCCGCATGGTTGGCTTTAAGGAATCAAGACTGACCGTATCAAGAGAATTGTTTGACGAGGCGTTACCGGCACTTCAAGATTTGATGGTGCGGCGCATTGCGCGCAAAGCCTCCGAGCCTTCCGACTTTAGTTCAGGCTCTGGTTCAGGCTCTTCTTCTGGTTCTGATCCGCTAATGGCCATTGTTAACTACTTCAATGACTTTATGGACGCTGTTGACTATGAAGGTGATGAGTTCTTCCACCTTTATACTCGCAATAAAATGAGAGACGGTAGTGTTGACGAGGCATTGAAAGTCGTTTGTTGCGATGCTTCTGCAAAGCTGAAACTAGCACATAAAGAGTTTGAGCATGTGGTGGCATTTTCGGCCACTATTAAACCTTTTGATTATTTCGCTCAGCTTTCAGGCTTAGATGATCCAGATCTTTCGCGGCGTGAGTATACTAGCCCCTTTCCGCGCGAGCATCGCAAACTGCTAATTATCCCCCAGGTCTCGACAAAGTATTCCGATAGAGAGCGCAATTTCGGCAAAATTGCTGAGGGTATTGCCCGTATTGTTCAGGTCAAGCCTGGCAATTACTTTGTCTTTTTTCCCAGTTTTGCTTTCTTGGGAAGCGTCTACGAACTGATCAAAAGCAAACTGCCAAATTCGGTCTTATTGCTCAAGCAAGAGAGTGAAATTACCCAGGCAAAGGCCAAAGAAATTATGGACTCGCTGGGGCGAACTGACTCACCTACTCTTGTTTTCGCTGTTCAAGGTGGAGTCTTTGCTGAAGGGGTTGACTATCCTGGAGACATGATTATTGGTGCAATTATTGTTGGCCCGGGTTTGCCGAATTTCAATTTTGAACGAGAGCAAATTCGCACTTATTATGAGAAGCGCTATGGCAATGGTTTCGACTACGCATATGTTTATCCGGCTATGGCCAAAGTAATTCAAGCTGCTGGGCGGGTTATTCGCTCTGGTGATGATCGGGGCTTGATTGTGCTTATGGATCAACGATTCATTCAGAAACAGTATGCTTCGGCTATGCCCGCTGATTGGTTTGAAAAGCAAGTAGGCGAGTTGGTATCGTCTAGTATCATTGCTGATATCGAGTCGTTCTGGCAGCAATCTGATGAGAAGAAATGTCTTAGTGAAATTAATTGATCAACCGTTTCTATTTCTTGATTGTCAAACTACTGGAGCTACTCCTCAAAGCTCTCAAATACTTGAATTGGGCTGGTTTCTTCCGCAAATAACTGAAGCTCAATCTAGTTATCTTGCATCTGGACAAATGTCTTCTAGTCAGGCTCAGTTGGCAATCAAAACTCGCTTGATTCGCTTGCCAGACGACCAAGTGTTGCCTTCGCGCATTGAGAAAATTACAGGCATCACCGCTGAACTTATGCAAGATGCTCTTGCTGCTTCTGATGTAGTCAGCGAATTGATGCGAGATCTAGCTCAAGCAGAAAGACACAAGCCAATAAAATTTGCTATTGCCCACTATGCACAGTTTGAGCAGGCTTTTATCAATCAGCTATTTGCTGATCATCTACCTAGTCATCTAACTAATCATCTACCTGGTCATTCAAATGATCGAGGCGTACCGTTCCAGTTTATTTGTACCTGCCAGATTGCTAAGCGGCTATATCCTGATCTCCCCTCGCGGGCAATTAGGGCACTGGGTGGCTATTTTGGCTTGAGTCTTACTGAGATGAAGCGTTCTTCTTGTCACGTTGAGGCAACTTATTTTATTTGGCAGCGATTGCTGGCTGATCTTGCTGCTATTGGAATTGATGACGACGATCAGCTATTGGATTGGCTAGATCAACCTCTTCCTAAGGTTAGTAGGGCCAAGAAAAACCCTTATGCCATTCCGATGGAGCGGCTTAAACGCCTTGACTTGCCTGCATCACCTGGTGTCTACCGCATGCTCAATAGTGACGGGAAAATTTTATATGTTGGCAAAGCAACGTCGCTTAAAAGTAGAGTCAATAGCTATTTCCGCGGGCGTAAGGGGAAAGATTCTAAGACCAAAGAATTGATCAGTCAGATATTTGATGTTGCTGTCGACGTTGTTCCTACACCGCTTGAGGCCGCTCTGCTTGAGAGCGACTTGATCAAAGAGCATGATCCGCCATACAACCGTGCTCTGCGGCAGAGAGGGCGGGTGCTCAATTTTTACAGCCATGATTTTGCAAAGGTCAGTACGAGGCAAGACGCTGAGCATATGCTGGGTCCGTTTATTAGCGATTCATTTAAGCCCCTGCTCGATTTGCTCAATGCACTCCAGAGCAATACCCTACCCCTAGAGCTTTTCTGGGGCTTGGCTAGCGAAGAGCTAATTGCGAAGGCTTTTGCTCTGGTGCTTAGTGATGGGCCAATCGCTCGTTTTAAGGTTGATCAGCTAACGGCTCGCAGATTGTTGGCCATCGGTATGCTTTTGGCACGGCAAGAGGCCAACTGCTTGCGCGCCTTAAAGCGTGAACAAGAACAGGCAGAGCTACTTTTGCAATCGCTGGAGGCGATTGCCGCTGAAGATAGCGTAGAGGAAGAAGGTGCTGCCAAACTAGAAGCTCAAGAGGACGAGGAAGCGCCGGAACTTGACCCAGAGCTTGTTGAAGAATTAGAGCGCGAAATTGATGAGAATGATGTGGTTGAAATGATATACGGCATACTGGCTCGTTCTGCCAAGTTGTATCTTCAAGCCAAGAGACTAACGACGATGCTCAATGCCCACATATCTTTCTGCGATTTCGGAGTTAGTCGTGAATTGACTTTTATCAATGGTCGGTCTGTCAATTCGCAGGCTTTATCTTCTTCTTCATCATCTTCTTCTTCTTCTTCTTCTTCCACTTCTTTGGAAATCAATCAACCAGCCTGGTTTGGCCTCGAAATTGATAGCTATGATCGAATGCGGGTCTTGCTCACTGAACTCGCAAGGGTTACCCTAAAGGACAAAGGCGTGATAATTATTGCGTTACCCGAAGCAACTAAACAAGAAGCAACTAAA
>JAGOSY010000060.1:7298-9714 GCA_018062085.1 bacterium
AAGAAGTGACTAGAAAGGAAGCGACTTCAAAAAGGTAACAATAGTTTTTTCTTTTTGCGAGGAAAAGTTGAGATTACCCTACTCTCTAATTCGTCCTTCTAGCGCAATTCAATGGGCTATTCTGTTCCCTATTCTGTTGGTGTTTTCAGGGCCACTTTCATTGCCACTTTGGGCTAGTGAAACCAAGTCTAGTTATGAGAAAGTGCTCTTGCTTACAGCTACTGAAGACAAGGCGGGTCTGCTGAGAGAGAGTTCTCTTTGTCTGCGTGCCAATGCAAAAGATACTGATGTTTTATCTATCCGTGCCCGCACCTTTTTAGAACTCGATCGTTTAGCCGAAGCACGCGCTGATGCCGAGCGCGCTCTGGCAGTAGATCCTCGACAAGGTAGTGCATTAACTACTCGTGGCTATTGTCGCATTGTCAGTAAAGACTACAAAGGCGCACTCGTCGACTACGAAGCTGCGTTGAAAAATCAAGAGCCGCTGTACTATGTGCCTTTGGTGCAAGCTGACTACCGCAATCTAGCTGCTCTGTACAAAGTGACCGGTCAAGGCAAGCTGTGTGCTGAAGCCTCTCGCAAAGTTAAGCTTGAAGCCCTGGTTCGCAAGGCCTGTGAGTGTCGTGAAAGTGGAGCGGTTGATCAAACAATTAGGCTACTGACAGTGGTTCTAACAGAGCAGCCAAATTTTCACAAAGCTAGGTTGCTGCGTGGTGTCACATACAACAATAAAAGCGAATATAGGCTGGCCATCAAAGACTTCGACTATTTGATTAAGGCTTTCCCGCGTAGTGCGTGGTTTTATTATTTGCGTTCAGACTCATACAACGAATTGGGTGATAAAGATAATTCTCTTCGCGATTTGTTGACCATCACTACCCTTAAACCAGTACCAAAAGTGATTGCTTTAAATTACACAGCTCAAACTGGTAGGGTGCGCGAACACTTTGAGGGCAAAGACGAGAATATTGTCAATATGGCCGATATTTATTGTCTCCTGGGTAGCCGCTATTTAGAGTTGGGCAAGTTTGAGCAAGCTAAATCTGCCTTTGATAATTGTCTGGCCCTTGATAAAAATGAAGTCTCAGTTCGCCTTGAAAGGGCTGCTCTATTGCGCAGAAGTGGCAATAATAGTGCTGCATTGAACGACCTGAATTTGGCTATATCGGCTAGGCCTAAGTTTATTGACCCCTATCTTGAACGGGCTAAGTTAAAGGATGCCCTTGGTGATCCGTCGGCTCTCGCTGATTATTCAACTGTGGTTGCACTTGGGCCCAAAGACCCAGGCTCGTACATGATGAGAGCAGAGTTTTATAGGCGCAACAAGCAGTTTGTAAAAGCGGTAGAAGATTTTAATCGGGCTGTGCAATTGAGCCCTCGAGACGCCGATGCTTATATTGGTAGAGGACAGGCCTATGAGAGCATGAGCCAATGGGCACAGGCTTTGACGAACTACCGACAGGCCTTGCCACTGTCACCTGAAGACAAGAGTATGCTTGAAGCCAAAATAACAAGATTGGTCAAATTGACGAGTAAAACAGGGCGTTAACAAGGCGCAAAATAGTCGCTGTTTAATCTGCTGAGCCGGGTATAGATAACTTGGTTAAATGGAGGAAGAGAGAATGGACAGCAAGAAAACTCGATTTTATCAGGTAGCGCTAGTCGCTCTTTCACTAGTGACTCTTTCGACACTTTCGACCTCTAGACCAGCGGCAGCTCAGGTGGCTGGAGCGAACCAGACGATTTATCACGACGAACAAGAGATGCTTAACACTGATCAAGCTATGATCAATCAGTACTCTAGTGCAGAGAATGAGGCCGAAAGTAAGCTCGCTGCCGAGCAGTCAAAAACTAATGCCTATCGACTCTATGCCGAGCAGCGAATCCAAGAGTTGCAGAAGCAGAAGAAAGGCGTTTCACCTTCTCTTGCCGGGGCGAAATCGGGAGAAATGGCTGTTTTGACGTCATGGTTGCAACAAGACGGTGCTTATCGTGCTAAACAACAGGCCTATATTGACCAGTTAGAACAGTGCATTAGCAACCTGCGCACGAGTCAGACCAATACTCTCGCCAATTTGAACACTGACATCAATGCCCTAAGGCAGGGTGTTCAGGATGATAAAGATCAACAGAAGTTCCAGAATCAAATGCAAATGAATCAGTTTAATGAGCTGAAGAGCGAAATGGGTGCGTGCTCTTGGGGCGATACTCCGCGGGATGGTACCTACAATTCTGTTGGCGGTTATGGCTTTAACGGCGGTTACGGTTACAGCGCCATGGGCGGACGCAGATGGTTGGGGGGCGGACGAGGTTATTAGTCTCCTCTGTGTCAATAATGCCTAAGTCTGATAATTCTGATCCAGGTAAGAAAAAGGGGGCGCAGACGCCTCTTCCTCAAGCACCGCCAGAAGCCAAA
>JAGOSY010000080.1 GCA_018062085.1 bacterium
CTCATAGCCGGCATCAATTGCACGCTTACAGGCCTCTACGGTTGGGCTATGGTCAAGATTCAGATATGCCTCTATGCCATATTCTTCTCGGTAGTTGTCTACCATATCGCGAATATTCTCTAGACCAAGCGCATCTACCTCGCCTTGACTTACTTCGATTAGGACTGGGCTATTGAGCTTCTGAGCTGCCCGACAAATTGCTATTAATGTTTCCTGATTGTCGATATTGAAAGCACCGACGGCAAAGCCTTGTTGACGGCTACGCTGCATTAAGTGGCGTGCTCGTGTTGTGTTATCTCGAATTTGTCGAATACTGTGGCTCATGTTGGTGAAATCCTTTCTTACCTACGATACCTGCATCATAAACTGCGCAATTTTTGTGGCTAAACTTTTACCATCAAGCCCAAAGGCTTCGATGACTTCGCGCGGAGCACCACTTTCTCCGTAGCGATCTTCAACACCAAACCTTTTGATTGGAACCGGCAAGAACTCTGAGGCGAGTTCTGTAATTGCGCCGCCGAGCCCTCCAGCAATTTGAGCTTCTTCTGCGGTGATACCGCAACCTGTTCTTTTCAAACTCTCTAAGATAGTTTCAGTATCCAAAGGCTTAATGGTTGGCACATGGACTACTTCTGCATTAACCCCGTTTTTAGCAAGCAGTTTTGCCGCAACAAGTAGCTCATAGGTCATAGTACCCGTGCCAAAGAGACTAATGTGTTTTCCTGGCTTCAAGACATACGCTTTACCAATTTCAAATGGTGAATCTTCAGTGCTAAATATTGGAGTTTTATCACGAGCCAGCCTTAGGTAGCTTGGCTTACCATTAGCCGCTATAGCAAGAGTCGCCTTTTCGGCTTCAATGCTATCACCAGGAACAACGACAACCATGTTCGGCATTACGCGCATCAAAGCGATATCTTCGAGCATCTGGTGAGTTGCGCCGTCTGGACCTGTATAGAGACCGGCGTGGCCGCCTACAACCTTTACTGGCTGATCATTCAATGCTGCGGTGGTTTTAATTTGCTCCCAGTTTCGTCCAGGGCTAAATGCAGCGTAGCTGGCAGTAAAAGGAACCTTACCGGCTCTTGCTAGTCCACTGGCTACTGTTACAAGGTTTTGTTCGGCAATACCAATTTCGATAAATCGCTTTGGAAATGCTTCTCTAAATAAGTGCATCTGTACGCTTTCAGTTAGATCAGCACAAAGCGCAACAACATTCTTATCCAGCTCACCAGCCTTTTTAAGTCCACGTCCAAATCCCGCGCGGATAGGCTCAACCTCAGCGTTATTTGTAAGAATCTTGCTATTTAGCGGGTAACTACTCATGTTTTTGTCCTTCGTGTGAAATCTTTCCACGCAGTGTGCGAAGCTCCTCTAGAGCCACTTTTGCCTGCTCGTGATTTGGCGGCATGCCATGCCAACGGTAGTCGTATTCCATGAAATCAACTCCCTTGCCTGGAATAGTATGAGTTATTACCACGCTTGGACGATTAGAGATTGCTTTCGCCATACCGACGGCGTCTATGATGCTTTCAACATTGTGACCATCAATCTCTTGAACGTGCCATCCGAAGCTTTGCCACTTACCGCGTAGATCCTCAAGCGGCATCACATCTTCTGTGTTGCCATCAATCTGAATATTATTTCGATCAACAAATACGATTAGTTGGCTTAGCTTATATTTGCCTGCAAACATAGCCGCTTCCCAGATATTGCCTTCATCTAGTTCACCATCGCCAGTTACGCAGTATACAAATCGGTGCTGTTCATTGTCGAGATACTGCAAGCTGTAGGCAACGCCGGCTGCTTGACTCAAGCCACTTCCGAGTGGTCCGCTGGTATTTTCTAGTCCCGGTAAACGGGTACGCTCTGGGTGACCCTGGAGTCGACTGCCGAACTTACGAAGCGTCAGTAGCTCTTTCTTATCGAAATAGCCAGCTTCTGCCATAGCAGCATATAGTACTGGTACACAGTGACCGTTCGATAGAAAGAAATAATCGCGATCTGACCACTCAGGATTTTTTGCTTTGTAGTTCATAATCCCGAAGTAGAGCGTCGCGACGAGATCGCTCAGTCCTAAAGGGCCTGCCGAATGTCCACTGCCAGCTTCTTCAAGCATATGAATAATATCGCGGCGCATCGTGGTAGCTTTTTGCTCAATTTGTTTTACAGTCAAATGCCCACTCATTACAGTCATTGTAGCACAAGCAGTATGGTTAAATCACACCATGTTTATTAATTTCAGTCACAAGGGCTTGGTACGTAGCCTGCGGGTCTTGGCTCTTAGCAATTGCGCCCCCAACATTCAGTACATCTACGCCGCCTTGTGCTAGACCAAAAGCATTCTCGACTGAGACACCCCCGTCCCAACCAATTTCAACATCGGCTTTGATTGCACGTACAAGCCGGACTTTCTCGAGCTGCATTAGACTTGCCGTGCCCCCGTAGTGGCCAAGATCGCCGCTAAAAATCATTACATGATCAGCAGCTTCAATGTACTGCGCAACTTGAGATGGGACGGTTGGGCGCTGCAAAGCAACACCAGCTCTCAAACCGACGGACTGGATTTTCTTGATAATCGGTAGTAGATCTTCTTGTACTTCAGCATGGAAAACAATTAGATCTGCCTTCA
>JAGOSY010000040.1 GCA_018062085.1 bacterium
TATCCAACCAAAGCATCGGTAGGCAGATGATCAAAGGCTCTGGCATGTTTGATTCGCTCAACGACTTCATCTCTCTGCTCATCAGTTAATATCTCAGTGCGCTTGCCAGAAGCCAAAAGCAGAGCAGTCATACCCATAGTAGACTTCTGAAAGCTCGTGGTACTAATGGCCGAGGCACATTTAGTCAACTCGTCATGAGTAGTATGGATAGTCTGCATTACCCACTTTTTCACATAATAGAGCGCCACACCGACATAGGCTAAAGTGACTAAAAAAGACACTACGGCAAAGGCACCTCCTATGCCGGTAAGGGGCACAGCAACGATGGCTCCTGAAACAATAAAGGAAAGTACTGCCATGGCAATGGCATTATTCTCACTGGAAAATCCAAGCTCGGGATGGCTGCCGAAAAATCGGTAGATATTATGGCTAACCATTGTCATGCCTAAGATGACAGGCATCAGCAAGACGATAAAAAGAAGGGCGTTAATGGGCATCAACATATGTGATTCCTCTTTGCCTTTTGGGCAATAATTGGCGAATGGAGAGGCTTCTTTGTAAGAACTGCCTCTGTTGAAATGATCGTGTCTTTTGTGATTGGCTCAGGGACAGAGCCTTAGCGCTTACCGGTACTTTTTGTGACGGTGACTAAATAGCGGATTGAAGATACTGAATTTGCTTGCTGTTCTTGTTGTGCCAAGACGACACCGACCTTCATTCCTTGGTCAGGGCGCCCATGACTACCAGAGACAATCGCCGGGGTTGTCTCTGGCCCCAGCGGAGTTACTTGGATCATCGCCGGAGAAATACCATGCTCATCAGCAATAGTTTGTCCCAGGGCAAGAACTTGAGTGTACTCAGCGGCTGGTGCTGAAACTGAGATGACGGCATATTGGCCATACTTAGCCTCCAGACCAGTGCGGTGTGTCAAAACTGGTTGTGATTCAGATTGAACCGACATGAGTTGGTACTCCTAAACTTGATTAAGTGATTGATTGCCAAAGTTCGTCGAGATAGGCTCTGACTAACTGAGCTTGCTCTTCTATTTCGGCAAAGAGAGGGGCGAAAGCTTGATCGACCGCGGCGTTAAAACCACTGGTCTGCATGTAGGCATGCACGTCAAAATCTGTATAGTCAAAACCTTCGGGCAGAGCTGCCGGAAAGTTCTGCCAGGCAGAGGAAGGGGCAGAAGCTTGAACAGTTTCAGTTGTTGCTGCCATTGGGGTTCTCCAAAAGGGGAAAAGTTAGGCCCTAGGTCGATTGAAATACCCTACGATGAGAGCAGTCAGTGCCCCCACAGCAACGTGCAAAGCGCTAACAGCAGCAATGGCCTCAAAACTTAAAGGAAAAGCTGTTGAACGCACGTAGAAGGCGATGAACGAAATAACCAGGGCAGGGAAAATTGTTAGCTTGCCGAACTTGGCACCTAACCAGATACCAACGAGAAAGGTGACGAAGAAAGACACCGTTGCCACTAAAGTCATAGTGGGGTCGGTGTAGTGCATGATGTTGTCCATTTGTATTTCTCAGAGTGAGATTGTTGTTTGTGTTAGTGAATTAGTGCTAACAGAAAAGTGCGAACAGAAGCATGCGACTTACCTACTGCCAAAGGCATTTGGGTGATTGCTTGCTAGATGTGCGCGGGACTTATGTAAGAAACCTTCTTGCTGGATAGCGGAGTTGAAAATTGGATGGAATAGACTCACCAATACTGCAAGAACACCTACTCTCTTGGCAATGGCGCTATGGCCTTTATGAATTGCAATTACGGAAGAGCGCCTATCTTAGATTAAATTGACTCACTAGTTGTGGTACAAATCGGCCTAGATCTATAAGCACTGAGAGCCTCGAACAGAGTGGCCGATGAAGCGATAGGTGCACAACCTATCGCCAAACAAAACGCTTTCTATCAACCCCAGCGAGACACTAACAGCTGAGCGACATAGGCTATAGCCGCCCTGCAAATATGTAATCAGATCTCCTTGCCAAGGGCTTATTAACCAAGCCAATATCAAGATCACTATCACACTTCTTTTTTCTGGCAAAACAACCTTTCTTATCTACACACACTACTCCTCAGCATTTTTCGTCAGCGCAGAGCTAATCGATACGCTACGGCATCTGCAACTTTCAAACTTTTTCAACAAAACCCCAGGAGGTTTCATGAACATCCACCGCATTGAATATTTAGACCACGGCAGTCTCACAGCCTTTGACGACGAAATAGACCCGGCCTTTGCCCTCTATGTCTTATGCCGTTGCTACTTAGCCTATGGCGGAAAAGTTACTAGTTGTAGCGAAACAAGCTTAACAGCAGAAGTGACTTTCCTACGCCAAGAACAAATGGTTTTGACAGCTGATTGCCAGAGCATGGCGTCTTTGTCTCGTGCTGCCCAAGCGATAGAAAAAATCAAAAAACCTACGCCAAGAACAGACGACAGCCAAGACGGCCTCACCTTCGCCTTAACCGGTCTGGCTCAAGCACATAGCGGAGAAAATACTGCCAAGATTGCACTATTGGCCGGCGCTAACATTGTCACCCCGGTTGAAGTAATAGCAATGACGTCCCTTGGCCTAGAGCTAGCACTAGCGGCTTTCATGATTGATGCTCACAGCACAGATGAAGACCGACTCCCTCTACTTGGCACCATTGACTTAGTCAAAATAATCACTGACTTGCTCAGCTTAGAGCTACCAAACGCTGCACAGCAAGGCCGCACCACAGTCATGGACGCAGTCAACTACGCCCTAAGAGTGCAGACACCAGTCTTGTCGTTTCTAACTGAATGGGCTGAAGGCATGGCACGGGGTCTCACTCTCAACGACGTCATTAGACACCGACCTTTAGTGTCGATGAGCTGATTTCTTTTAACCTGTAATACAGGAGATCTAAAATGGACTGCACACGCAAATGTCCGGCAATCCGCCTCGTCATGTTTCCCAAAGATACTAACCCTTGGGGCAGCATTTTCGGAGGCGTTATCCTCTCTAACATCGACATTGCCGCTAGCGTTGCCACGCGTTCTATCACGCGGCACAGAGCTGTCACTGTCTGCATGAAAGAAGTAGTTTTCAAACAACCAGTAAAAGTTGGTGACATTCTCACTTTCTGGACCGACGTCATCAAAGTCGGCCGCACCTCAGTTACCATCCGCGTCAAAGTAGAAGCTGAACGGCAAGGTGAGACCATTCCCGTAACAGAAGGCGAAGTAACTTTCGTTGCAGTCGACGATCAAGATCGCCCAATACCTCTCGACTCACCCATTGGCACTCAAGGAGAAGCAATCGTATGATGACATTCACAGTCTCTGAATTACAGAAAATAACAGCTGAAGCTATCTCTTCAGCCCAACATCAATTGGCAGAAAAGAACGAACAAATCTTTCGCACTGCCATGCAACAATTGAAAACTGATGTTACAGCTGGACGGCTGTTCAGTATGGCTATGAGCCTTAAAAACGGCGTTGACTACGAAAGCAAAATTAGCAAATCACTGCGCCCAGAACAGCTCACCGGTGTTGCTGCCTTAGTCTATGCAAAATGTCTAGTCTTCGCTCCCACTCTTGAATATTGGAGCCGCTATGAAGGTGACCAACGCGACGGATACACCATCGATGGCTTTAACATCGTCTTACACTGGAGCAATGTCGATGACTTATTGGCCAAGCTCACCACACTCAACGATGACGCCACAGCCACTGCCATTCGCCAAAGCATTGAGGCTGCTCAGTCTGCAATAACTGACAAAGCGGCCTCTGTTTTGACACAGCTAAAAGATCGAGCCACAGCTCAAGCTCGTTCTGGCAAAAGCTGGGCAATTGTAATGTCGCTCAAAGCCGGTGTCGACTTTGAGGGGCCGAGTCGTGTGCCCGTATCACAAATCACACCAGCCTGGCTGGGACCTGTGGCTAAAGCGGTTTGGGATGCTTGTGCAGACTTCAACCCGACTTTTGACTATTGGAGTCGGCAAGAAGGCGATCAGCGCGATTCATACACGGTTGAAGGCATCAACATCGTTGTTCACTGGTAGCAGAAGCCGAGGAACTGGCAATGCCAAATAAACAAACTATCTCAGCTCGCGTCTTTACCATAAGCCCTAACGAAATTAATGAACTACAAATCAAGTCGGTGCAAGAAATTAGCGCACTGCGTGGCAGTGTGCCTGTTATCTGGGTTGATTTCGATTCTCCCCTAAACACGCAGGCGCTGGCAGAAATCGGAGAAATTTTCCAACTACATCCACTCTCACTCAAAGATGTGCTGAGTGCCCGCCAACGACCAAAAATCGAGCATTTTCCCGACTACCAATTCATTGTCACCAAGATGGTTTATCTTGAAGAAAGGCTCAAGTCGGAACAATTGAGCATCTTCTTCGGCGAAAATTTCGTTCTCACCTTTCAAGAAAAAGCAGGCGGTGATTGCCTAGGGGCCCTGCGCGAGAGCCTGCGCCTGGGCGCGGCTTCAATGCGTGCGACCTCTTCTGACTACCTGGCCTACGCCCTGATTGACATGGTGGTGGATGGCTTCTTTCCGGTAATCAAAACCATTGGTGACAGACTGAATGATTTGGAGGACGAAATATTTCACAACTACAACCAGCAGCACGCCCACTACATTCACGCCATCAAACGAGATATCGCAGAACTAAGAAGGACCATCTGGCCAGTGCGTGATGCCTTGGCACTATTGCAACGTGAACACATCAATCTGGTGCAAAATGAAACTCGGCACTATCTGCGTGATTGTTACGATCACGCTCTGCGTATTATGGAACTGGTAGAGAGTCATCAAGCCATGTGCTCAGATTTGATGGACTTGCTATTGAGCCGTGAAAACAGCCGCATGAACGAAATATTACGGGTGCTGACTATTATCTCCACCATTTTCATTCCACCAACTTTCGTTGCTGGAATTTATGGCATGAATTTTCACGGTGACAAGTCACCACTGAACATGCCCGAACTTGATTGGTATTGGGGTTACCCCTTTGCCCTGTCAATAATGGGATTGATAATGGGCGGGCTTCTCTTCTGGATGTGGCGCAATGGTTGGTTAACCAAAGTGCCCTCCAAAAAACCGGTGAAAAACTCGGCTCTGAGTTGGTTGCCCAAAAGTGACCGTTCTCGCAAGTCGAAATAGACAAGCTAAGCATCGATAGAAATAGTTGAAAAAGCAATCAAAAACGAAACAAACTACCGGAAATCAAAATGACCCAAACTTACTCACCAGCCTTGCCAAGGGCTCACAAAAGCGTTTTCAATTTCAAGAGTACAGAAACAACAAAACTAATGGTGTGCGATGCCTTGCTACAGGCAGTTGCTACAACCGGTGTCACCATAATCGAGTACAGCATCTTGACCTTCAACAAAGTAGAAACGGTTCGCTTCGCAGCCAAAGGCAGCGTGGAGTCAATCAGGGACTTAAAAGCCCGAATTGAATCATTAGAGCAAAAGTTACTTGCTCACAGGCCCAGCGAATACTGAACTAACACGCAAGCGCCGGACGCTCTTGCTCACACTAACTCGCTCTGCTCGCTGACAGGAACAGTTCAAGCACAGAGCGGATATCACGCATAAAAACATGAAATTGAAAACTGTAAAAAGCTCATTCATCCTGGCAGCAGTAGGAGCAACTGCAACTATAACTGCGGCCTTAAACTCACAGATTGACCTGGCACTAGCCGGAATTTTAGTCATAGTTTCTGGCATAGCTGTCAATCTGGCTTGGTGTGGCGAAACACACTTAGCCAAAGTCTTTGCTGCGGTAGCTTCGCTTTGGGTAATGGTTACAGCGCTAGTAGCCAGCAATATAGAGAACCGCGATCTAGCCTTCACCATAGCAATGGTCGGGGCCATGATCGCCGGTGCCATTGTCGCCAGCCAAGTGGAATACAAAACCGGCAGAGGCTTCTAATTCAAGCCGACTAACACTACAACCACTCACTTTCACAAATCCGGAGCCTCAAATGTACATCGACTTTTCACAACTTCCTGCTTTCCTTGGCCTGATCGTTTTGGCCGTAGGAACATCAATGATTGGTAACTTCATTGGCCTATTTGCAAACGCAGCCCATAGCCACGTTACAGGCACAGATTCAGGCCAACAAGTTCTCCGACTGCTACTAATTGCCGCTGGTAGCATTACTTTCATGGTGCCCATTAAAATAGGCGTGGCCTTGGTTGTAACTACTATTGCTGTCCTGAGCTATGGTTCTGTTGCAGCCGCTGGCACCACTGTAGTTTTAATTACCGGTGCCATCGGCCTTGTATTCACGCTCTTTAACGGCAGTGCCAAATAATTGCAGTAAATAGCTTAGACACAGGCAACTAACAAGTTGCCTCTCTTTTTTATAGTTATGCAAAGGATCTTATGAGTACTAATACTCTATTACTTTATCTGCTCTTACTTGTTCTAGCCGTGGCAATTAACGGCCTTTTCGTCGCCTTTGAATTCGCCTTAGTGTCTATGCGACGCAGTCGAGTACAAGAGTTAATTGACAATGGCGTAGGCTCTGCCAAAACAATCAGCCGCTTGCAACATGACATGGATGAAACCATATCTGGTGCGCAAGTTGGTATAACATTAGCCAGCCTAGTGTTAGGTTGGATTGGCGAGCCCGCCATACACGTGCTTCTAACCCGAGCAGCGTCGTTACTTCCACGCGAAATCGACTTTTCTTTCGTACCACCTTCTTTCTTCTCTGGGCTAGCTCTAGCACTCTCGTTCATTCTCTTGTCACTGCTTCATGTGGTGCTCGGAGAACAAGTGCCCAAGGGCATTGCACTGCGCTTTCCAGAACGGCTACTGCTTCTCTTCGCCAGGCCATTCTTGCTCTATCGTCAGATTACAATTCCACTAATCTGGATCTTCACGCGCTTGGCAAAACTTGTTTTGCGAGCTATTGGGGTAAGCAAGACAGCCAACCATGAACCGGTTCACTCTGCTGATGAGCTGTCAATGATTATTGACGGCAGCCTAGAGGCCGGTGAGTTAGATCGCACCATTACCGAAGTTTTACAGAAAGCTCTAGATCTGCAAGATCTGAGCGTCGGCGAACTAATGCGCCCGCTCGACAAAGTAGACATGGTGGAGCAGAACACCTCCTTTAAAGCCGTGCTGGAGCTGGTCAACGACTCTAAACACAGCCGACTGCCTATCTATGCAGGCGAACGAACCAAAGTAGTTGGCCTACTTTCTACCAAAGACCTGTTTGACGTAATTGAAACCAAATTCAACAGTCTTCCCCTAGAAGCAAAGTTAGGAAGTTTAGCCCACGACTTTAAACTTGTGGATCACCAGCGCTCAATCTTAAGAGTAACTGCCGGAATGAGAGCCAGCAGTCTCCTGCATTGGTTCTTAATTCGTCGTATGCCCATGGCTCTAGTGATGGATGATCCAGAAACTAAAGTATCGGTGGGCATCATCACCTTAGAAGACTTGCTAGAGCGCTTAGTCGGCGAAATAAACGACGAATACGACAACTAAACCCACAAACATACAGGAGGTACCAAATGGTATCAAAAGAATTTGCGGGGCTTTTAGCTATGCTCCCAAAATCACACCCTTGGCACGGAGTATCACCACACCTTGTTGATACTCGCATGATCAAGGCATATATAGAAATGGTTCCAGCTGACAAAATGAAACTGGAACTAGACAAGGCCACAGGCCACTTACATGTAGATCGACCGCTGCTCTATTCTTCAAGCTGTCCCACACTATATGGGTTTATTCCCCAAACTTACTGTGGTGAGCTCGTAGCAAAGCGGTGTAGCAAGCGCACCAGGCGTAGAGGTATCGTTGGTGACGGTGACCCACTAGACATCTGCGTTATCACCGATTCGGTTTTCAGTCATGGTGACTTATTCGTCACCGCTCGCCCAATTGGCGGCCTGCGTATGATCGACAATAAACAAGCCGATGACAAAATCATAGCCGTGCTCAATCAAGACCTTACATTTGGCAAGATAGAAGATATTAGTCAATTGCCACCGGCTGTGATAACTCGGCTCAAGCATTACTTCTTGAGCTACAAACAAAGCTTTACTAACGAAAGTAAGTCGAAAAAGCCAGTAGTAGCGATTCCAGAAATCTATGACGCCGCAGAAGCTTATGAAGTAATCAGGTTAAGCCTAGAAGACTACCAAAACCTCTACGGCACCCTTGGGCGACGCTTGGAGCGGCTGCAAGAAATACTGACGGCACGTCCATAAACCGAAACCAGCAATCTTTCAATCTTTCAACTGGAGTTTCAAATGAAACTAATCCACTGGCTTCGCATTGCGGGCCTGGCCTCAATCATCGGTCTCGTGGCCTTTTTCTTGGGCAACGGCCTCGGTTGGTCCCTGGCTATCGCTGCAATCGCTATCGTAGCAATCCCGCTGTGGGCAATAACAGTTTGGCACAAACGCCACCGCGGAGACTAAAAAGCACAGAAAAGCAAGGAAAAAGAAGAGGGACCTTCTTTTCCTTTCTCAATCAACCGAAATTTACTACAGGTACGAATATGGAAAAACTATTCGCCAGTTTACTCAGGCGTAAAACCCTTGATTCCATCAAAACCCAAGGCGAAGCTGAACATGCCGAAGGCCATCGCCTCAATCGAGTTCTCACGGCACGTGACATTCTCAGCGCCGGTGTTGCAGCTATTATCGGCACCGGCATCTTTGTCTTGATCGGTGCCGCTGCACATGCCAATGCCGGTCCCGGTATCATCATCTCATTCGTTCTCGCCAGCCTGGCTTGCGGCTTTGTCAGCTTTGCCTATGCAGAGTTCGCCTCCATGATTCCAGTGGCTGGAAGCGCATACACCTATGCCTACGCCACCCTTGGTGAGATTTTCGCCTGGATCATCGGCTGGGATTTATTGCTCGAATATGCTGTAGGAGCCAGCACCGTCGCCTCCGGCTGGAGCGACTACTTTCAGAGCTTACTGCGAGGCTTTGGCGTAACCCTCCCACACTCAATTGCAACAGCCTCCGTCGATAGCATCAATGGCATCACCGGCATTAACTTGCCTGCTATTTTGATTATCCTTTGTCTAAACTATTGGCTAATTAAGGGTGTTAAACACACGGCCCAGATGACCTCAATCTTCGTTGTGGTCAAGCTAGCCATCGTCGCCTTCTTCATTGGTGTTGGCGTCTTTCATATCGACACTGCCAACTACACACCATTCTTGCCATTTGGCTGGTCTGGTGTTCTTACTGGGGCCGGTGTGGTTTTCTTTGCCTTTATCGGCTTTGACGCCGTGACAACAATGGCAGAAGAATGCAAAGATCCACAAAAAGATGTGCCCAAAGGCGTAATTGGCTCATTGGTGATCTGCACCATTCTCTATCTACTGGTAGCCGCAATAATGACCGGAGCCATGTCATACACTGCGCTTGGTGGTGAGGGCGAAGGAGCACCGATGGTCAAAGTACTTGACCATATCGGCTTCGCCTGGGCCAGCCCACTGATTTCTGTCGGCATCGTTGCTGGCCTGACATCAGTATTGATAGTCACTCTCTTTGCCCAATCACGCATCATCATGAGAATGAGTAAAGATGGCCTGGTGACGCCGATTTTCAGCAAACTCTCAGAGAAATTCCAAACTCCCACGTGGTCAATTGTGGTATGCGGTATTTTCGTAGCAGTAACAGCAGGTTTGCTGCCCATTGATGAGCTCTCTCAACTAACAAGTATCGGCACATTATTTTCTTTCATCATTGTCTGTATCGGAGTAATGGTGCTGCGTCACAAAGAGCCCAATCACCCTCGAGGCTTCCGCTGCCCGGGTCACCCCTATGTACCTGCAATGGGCGCACTAATGAGCTTTATGCTGATGTGCACCATGCCCAGTACCACATGGATACGTTTTACATTCTGGATGGTGCTTGGGCTGATTGTCTACTTCGTTTATTCGAAAAGTCACAGTCGCCTAGGCAAATCTTAATTTCAAAATCAAACTTTAGAGAAACAACATGAAACATCAAATCAAATTTTCAGTAGCACCAAACAATTTAAAACTAGCCAATGAATGGCGCCGCAAACTCTCAGCAAATGGCGCTATTACCCTCATGCCCATTTTCGCCACCGAGCTAGAACCGCTAAGCAAAGGCCTATTGGCTCAGGCAACACTGGAAAATTTCAAAGGTGAGACTGGGCAAACAATTTTCAGCTCAACAGCACGCGGCGGCAAAGTACAAAGTCAGCTCTTTTTTGGTCTGGGAAAAAGCGAACAGTTCGACATTAAAGTCTGGCGCGAAGCGCTAATTGGAGCTTTCAAGAAAGCCACTACACTTAGCTCCGAAACAGTCTCTCTGGTCATTCCCTATCATTTTTTTTACGTCTTAAAGATTGACACCTTAGGCACTCTGCACGACCTAAAAGATATTGGAAAAGTAACCGCCACTGTCATTGAGATGGTTCTCTATCAGCCCAATAGCTACAAAACAAAAGCAGGTGGACTGAAAGACAAAACACGCATAAACAGTGTGTGTGTCTTTGCCGAAGATCTCACAGACGACGACAACGCCAAGCTCTGGTCTGGGATTCAAGCCGGGGCAATTCTAGGCACGTCAGTCAATCTCGCCCGAGACACCGCCAACGAACCAGCAAACATCTGCACTCCAACATTCTTAGAGCGCCTGGCCTACAAAGTGGCAAAAGAATCTAGTAACGCCATCGGTGTTGAGGTCTTTTATCGCGACCAATGCGAAGCACTCGGTATGAACTGCTTTATGGCTGTAGCTCAGGGTACGAATGAAGCACCAAAGTTCATTGTAATGGACTATCATCCCAAGGGCTTACCAGCCGACGCCCCTATACTGGGTCTTGTTGGCAAAGGAATCACCTTAGACACTGGTGGGGTAAACCTCAAAGACGCAGCTGGCATGCGTGACATGAAATACGACATGTGCGGCGCCGCCGATGTTATCGCTGCTATACGTGCCATTGCCCTACTGGGGCTGCCAGTGCATGTAATGGGTTTTTGTCCAGCCACCGAGAACAAACCTGGTCCCGATGCCTTTATGCCTGGTGATATTTTCACGTCGCTGTGTGGCAAAACGGTCGAAATTGACAACACTGATGCAGAAGGCCGCCTCATTCTTATCGATGCCATCGCCTACGCTATCAAAGTCGCTGGTGTCAGTAAAATTGTCGACTTCGCTACTCTTACCGGCGCAGTAATAGTGGCCCTTGGTGACGTTTTTGCTGGCGTAGTAAGCAACAATAAAGAGTGGTGCAATACCTTTATGACTGCCGCTGAAACGGCCGGTGAATCAATGTGGCAATTGCCCACCCATCCAGATTTCAA
The DNA here is from genome assembly GCA_018062085.1 of bacterium. Lineage (GTDB taxonomy): Bacteria > Cyanobacteriota > Vampirovibrionia > Obscuribacterales > Obscuribacteraceae. The sequence goes on from JAGOSY010000040.1 coordinate 11,303, forward strand.
GAAACAAAATGAAAGCAAAATAGCCGATCTAAAGAACACTGGAGGAAAAGGCGGTGGCTCAATTACGGCTGGTATGTTCGTCATGGAAGCAGCAGGAGATGTACCAATTGTTCACTGCGATATCGCTGGTGTGGCCAACCGTGGTCGCGCTACAGGAGCCAACCCCGAAGGTGCGACCGGTTTTGGTGTACTCACAACAGTTGAGCTGGCCAAACTATTTGGAGCAAGCGCTTAAAAGCAATATTGCTTGCCAATCTAAACTTTCGTCAGGAGAAAACTCATGATCACGGAGATCTTAAATAGCAAGAAAGCCCTAACTGTGCTCGGAGCCAGCTTGCTCCTTGCTGGTGTTGGAGCAGCAGTATCTATTGGAATTATTGACTCACCAAACACCGATGAGCATGTGCCATTGGCATTGTTCTTTGCCTGGACAGGGCTTTTGGCTTTGGTAACAGCCTGGAGCTTCAGTCTTGAGCGCCTTCACATCTGTGTTTGGGCTTTGATATTGACAGCAATTTCGTCTGTATTCGGCATAGCACTTGTGACAGTAGCAAAAGAATTAGCTTGGCCCCTGATTGGCGCCTGGTCTCTCTGTGTCACCGGCGGCTCTCTTCTAGGCTCGCTATTGCTCAAACCAAGAATCTAGCATTTCAAATTCTCTATTTAGAGAATAGAGGAAGCACTTATGTCTATTGATATAGAACAACTCGATTGTGCATCTCGGGATGGCCTCTGGCGGAAAGAAGACAAAACAGTGTCAAAAAGGAAGCTGGCTAGTCTCCTGCAACAATATCCCGTCATGAAAGAAGCAGCACAGGCATCTCTAGATGCCGTTTCCACGCAGTATCCCGAAATCACCAGATACTGGATTGATCTCTCCATTGATCCAGATGCCGATGACACCATTGATCGCTGCACAATCTTGTTCATAGTACTGGGCGTCGCAGAAATGTCTGTCGATGAAATGATCGACTGGAGCCAGCAGTTTATTGACTGGTGGGTAGCACAAAGCACATTTGACCAGTATGTCAATGCAGCATATTGGCAAGGAATTTATCCTTCACTGAGAGGCAATTGAAAGAACTAGAACTTAGGTTCTTAACTTGCCACCATTCAAAGTGGCTGCATCGCTTCAACCTTTACCGGCTTTCAGCACCACGATGGCGCTGAAAGCTAATTCATTCACTCTTTTGAGGAAATACAAATGACACCAACAATCTCTTTACTCGTAAGCTTTGTCGCCGTGGCTATCGCCTTCGGCTTCGCCTATCTCTGGTATGCCACTAGTCCTCGCAAAGGTTCTGGCTGGGCACTGTTTGCTGCTGGCCTAATCGCCCTGGCTATGACTCCTCCCGTCGATCCGATCGTAGGAGTGGTCACTTACGCTGCTTTGGCTATTGGCTTCAGTGGCGGATGGTACTGGGCGAGACCACTGAAATATAGTGGCTGGTTGCTTGCTATCGGTATCTTGGCTGGACTACAGATAGTGGAATATCTCGGCACATACTCGATTCAACAGTGACATCACATAACTCATTTACATTAAGGGAGGACCTATGAAAACAAAAATCACTAAACTGCCACCCAAGCCTGCATCATTGCTGTGTAGAGTCATTGCACTGGGCTGTATTGGCACTCTGGCTCTATATGGAGCAATCATGATCGCTGCCATTGTATTTGTGGCAGCTACCTTAATCAGAGTGCTTGGTCTATCGAGCATCTTGCCCGCCATTCGAGCTAAGACTTTGGCGCAAGAATGCATCGCTACCGGGAAAACATTGGTCAAAGACTGGATTGCCGGCTGGACTGAAAACTGTCGAACAGCTGTGGCAGTAACTGATTCTTTAACTCAATAAAAACCTTAGGAAACAAACAATGAAAATTCCATTTTCAAAAACCGCATTCTCATCAAAGAGTTTGCTCGTTTCAATAAGCGTCTATGCAGTAGCAATAGCGCTCTTATATGCCATCCCTACAACTGACGCACTAGACATTACAATTCAAGGATCGGCTTGGCTCTTGCTTCTTGTCGTAGCTTTTGTCACTATAATCACTGGCGAATTCGTGTTGAGTTTCTTGACTGGCCTTCTTTCAATAGGCGAGAACAGTGTCTTTACCAAAATTGCTTCAGTTGTTTTCGGCACCATCGAATACGTGCTGGCGCTGATGACTACGGCCTACATAGTTCCAGACAAAGCCAGTTATACATCGGTACTAGGTTTTGCACTGTTTATGTTTATCGTATTCCTGGCCTCTGAGGTCGACCAATATTTACGAGGTCGCCTTAAGGAGATGAGCGCGAAAACTGCGAACAATATAGCGATGGAAGCTACAACCAGATTACCTATCATTTGTGCAGCTACTGTCTTCTGGACAGAGGCTCTCTGCCGCGACTTCGATCCGCCACTTGATTCAAGTCAGATTGAAGCTTTTGGTGACAGCCTCAAAACGGCAATCGCCAGCGAGTTTATGCCTCTTTCGCTAATTCCTAACTTCGGCATGTCTTTATCAGTTCCTCATGGTTTTGTAAAACGCCTCGGTGCTGATGATATTTTCAAACCAGCTCAAGAGGCATTGGCCGATCAATTGTCTCAGCTCATTCGTCTAGACTTTTATCTACCGCTGCTGCAAATGCGCATTTATGAAGGCCAGATCAAAATTCGCCCAACCAAAACCGTGGGGCGATTTGACGAATGGCAAGTGATTTATGATGCTGATACACCAATTGAGCAAGTAGCAAAAATTGGTCGAAGCTATCGCCCCCAAACACGCTGGTCGCACGAACAACTGGCTGGCACAAACAAATAAACCAGTCTTTAAACATTCAAAAGTCTAGGAACAAATTATGCCTACTCACTTAGAACCAAGCGCCATTGTTTTACTCGTTTTTGTTGCAGTTATAGCCCTAGCAGTAGCCTGGCGCGCTATCAAAAATGGCAAAGTCGGCCCGCAATATGGCCTTTCATTAAAAACAGCTAACATGGAGCCAAAGCGTATAGCAGTGGTGCTCTCTCTTTCTGAAGACCAGCTTTACGGTCTGCTTAATACTCTTATCGACGTTGTCGGCCAAGACGAAACCCACCTCTTAGAACCAGTGCTCAGCGCAGTCGGCGATGTTGTCTACGCTCACGAAGAGACACTCGATATTTTCCCTTAAACTCAACCCTCAAACATGGAGCTAACCATGAACAAATTTACCCGACTAACTGCCTGCCTGGCACTGGTCGTATGCTTTTTCGCTGGAGCAGCCAACGGCGAACCAGCCACTTGCACAGCACAACCGCCACCGGCTCCTGCCGCCCCTAGCTTCTCAGGAGCAGCGCCCTCTGACGGCTACCAGATTATGTATCACAGCATGTGGGAGTTCATCCGCGACCAATATTACGACCCCACTCGTCTCAAAGATTGGCAAACACTTGAGCATGCCTACGATGACAAACTAGGAACTATAGACGACATTCAATTGGCACTGAAGTACTTAGCTGAAGCCACCGGTGATAAGTGGACAAACTACATAACAGCCAAAGAAATGCGCGATCAAGCAGCTATTCAAAAACAAGGGCTGGTCTTAGGTGGGCTGATGCTTTATCGCCGCGGTGCCCACTACCAGTTAGATGTCATCCACTATGGTAGCGCCGCTTACGGCACAGCCCTGCGCGAACGTGACTCTGTAATTTGCCTGAACGAAGTAGCGATTGATGCACTAAGCCGCGAGCAAGTTGATATTTTGCTACGCGGACACAGCGGTGACACACTACTGGTCACGGCTCTATCGGCTGTAGATGGCAGTCAGTACGAAGTGTCACTCACACTTGCTCCAGTTCCTACCCCAGTAGTGGAAGGTCGGCTGTTGCCTGGCAATATCATCTACATGCGCATGCCGTCGTTTGCTGGCGAGGCCTATATCTCTCAGTTCGTCGACAAATTCGTTGAGCTATCCGCCCAGGCTGGTGGTGAGGTGAAGGGCATGGTGCTCGACTTAAGAAACAATCTTGGTGGAGAACTACCAGCAGCTACAAAATTCTCATCATTGTTTCTTGATGAAAGTCAGATAGTTACACAATCGTTAGTGCGAGGCAAGCCTGTCAATCAAATTATGGGCGAAAAGGCCGATCAAATCGTGGCCAAAGGAAAAGCAATCGACGCTGACACAGTGAAGGTTTTGCGCAAACTACCACTGGTTGTTCTGGCCAATGGCTCGTCAGCCAGTGCCGCTGAAATTACACTTGGGGCATTAAAAGACAATCACCGCGGTATCGTTTTTGGTGTCACCAGTTTTGGCAAAGGCGTTGGCTACAAATCACGACCTGGTCCGATTGGCGGGCTGATGAGCCTGACTGCGCTCAAGTACCTGACACCAGCAGGTAACGATGTTCACGAACATGGCATAGACCCAGATGTCTCTGTGCTTATGCCGCAAGATCAAACAACTGACATTCAGCTTGATGCCGCCATTGCTAGGTTAAACAAAGAGCTGGGTCACACTCACAACAAAGCATTAGGGGGCTAACATGAATAATCACAGCAACAGCTAGGAACTATGTCTTAAACGTAGAAAAACGTTGGCAAACGCCGACGCGAAGTAATTTTTATCAACAACTTTATGTGCGCCTAGCAATAGGCGCCGATCACGGGAAATAACATGTTATGGGTATTATTTACAGCGTTTTTAGCCCTCGTTGGTGGGCTGGCAGGGTGGACCTTAGGCGGTCAACCCTCTGCCGTTGCCTTCACCATCGTCGGTGCCTTCGTCGCTGTTGGCATTAGAGATTTAACACACCACAAGCACGCCATTGCTAGTGTCACTATTCTAGCCGCTACTCTCGGTTGCTACTTTGGTGGCTTAGAGATAGGTCTAGTCTCGGGCCTATTGGCGCTACCTTTGCTAATCGCAGCAGTTGAATTTGGGCAAAAACAAAGCCCTTTTTTACCACTCGCCTTAGCTCCTACTTTTCTTACCTGGTGGCTGGGTTGGCACTTTACCAGCCCCATGGCTGGTCTGGTCTACGCACTTCTGACCTTCCTTTCGCTGGTAGCTGTGCACGATTCATTCATTCAGCATACTCATGCCATACCGCATAACTATCCCTTGATTGGTTGGTTGCGCTACGGCTTTGAATTAATTGGCGATGAACTTCGTCAATATTGGTTCATGTCTGACAGCGAAGAAAAGCCCTACAACCGTATCACCAGGCGTTATGTTTACCGCATGGCCAAAAAGCTTAACAACAGCATCGGCTTTGGTACACAACGGGATTATCGCGGTGTTGGCCAAATTCATATGCTGCCGTCTAGCTTTCCGGTTTCTGAGAGCGAACGGGGAGACACATTGCCACCGTTGATCATTGGTTCAAAAAGGCGGATTCCCTATAGCTGCCCTTGGCCCATAAACATCAGCGGTATGAGCTTTGGTGCATTATCAGAAGAAGCTGTAATGGCCCTTTCTAGTGGTGCTAATATGGCCAACATTCACATAGTCACTGGTGAAGGTGGCCTGACTCCTTTCCACACCCATGGAGTGAAAATCACTCCACCAACACTCGAGCTGCTGCGTTATCGACTGAGAAAAATCGGCTCATTTCTAAGTTTTGGCAAAATAAAAACTGGCAGCGCACCGGCTGTTAAATATGTCGGCGGTGGTCGCATCATCATACAACTAGGCTCGGCCAAGTTTGGCTTTCGCAAGTCAACCACCAGAGCAATAGCAGAGAAACTGATGCGCAGTTTCTACACTTTGGCTGGTCACGCTCCTGATGAGCCTTTTACGATGTTGGATCTGGAGAAACTGAAGAAAGTGGCCGCCAGTGATCAAATTGTCGCCATTGAACTGAAACTGGCGCAAGGTGCTAAACCTGGTCAAGGCGGAAAATTACCAAAAGAGAAAATCACAGCTGAAATAGCTAAATGGCGTGGCATTCCCATGGGAGAAGACTGCTATTCACCCAATACCTGGGATGAATTTCACGATTGGCCATCATGTTGCAGTTTCGCTAACTTCTTACAGGAGGAAATTGGAAAACCAGTGGGAATCAAAATCGTAGTCGGTCAAGAAGACTCGATCAAGCAGCTGGCTGAACACATAAAGAGAACCGGAGAAGGACCAGATTTCATCACCATTGATGGTGGCGAAGGTGGAACTGGTGCAGCGCCACTGGCGCTAGCCGATCACATGGGCCTGCCCATATTGCACGCCATACCAATGGTAGACAATATATTGCGCCAATATGACTTACGCGATGACATAACTATAATCGCCTCCGGTCAAATAGCCACAAGTGCCGATGTTGTCATCGCCATAGCAATGGGAGCAGACATGGTCAATATTGGCCGTGGCAACTTGCTTGCTGAAGGCTGCATCATGGCTATGCGCTGCCACACAAACCAGTGCCCAGCCGGCATCACAACACAAGATCCACGTCGGCGTCGCGGTCTTGACCCACGAGACAAATATGTCAAAGTAGGCAACTACAACAAAGGACTACAGCATGAATTGATTATGATTCTCAATTCGCTCGGCAAACGCACCCCATGGGAGCTAACTCGCGCGGATCTTACTGTGATCACAGCCCCCATGGAAGAAAAATCTATGGCTAAAATTCATCCTTACCCTGATGGCTCAAACGGCCTGCGCAACCCAACCTTGGGTGAGACTCCAACTAAAGCCACTGCGGTGCAACCTAAACCAATCAGAATCAAGGTCGTAGCAATCAGTTAGTGTGAGCTAGCTGTTTGTTCTATGTTTGCTCGGCACTGGCAATTTTTGTGCACCCTTCATTCGACCATCCCCTGCGGATGACTGAAATGGAGCGGTGCACAAGCTTCTGTTAATCTCAAAAGCAGTGACCCCCTAGATTAAATCTCAGAACCAGGCTTCCTAACCGCAGATATTATTTTTTCAAGCCCAGCTAATAGACCGGTCCACTAATTAAGAAGCCCAAAAGATGACATAGTCGTCTTGGACCACGCTGCGACAGCCTTGTCGAATTTCCTCGCGCTTTCGTCCTGCATTCGGGATGTGCCCAATTCAAGGCAGCGAGCCTTAAGTCGAGCAACAAAAGAAGACGCCGCATCAAGGCTGTCCTGTCCAATGTAATCGCCAATCTCCTGTGGATCAGCAAAGGCATCAGGCGAGAGTATGACCTTCACTTACCGGCCTTTCTGCGCTTGTATCGTTCTTCAAGCTGGGCAAACGCCTCTTCGGCCGGTATTCCTTCACCACACCGCAGCGGCCCTTCGGCCTTACCAAGTTCACGACGCAGCAATTGAAGCTTCATTTGGTCAACTAGCTGCTCTTGCGCCTCAGGCGTGAGATTTTCAACTAATTTGAGTACCTGATCGAAGGTAGTTTGTTCTTCTGGTTCGCGCTGAGCCATACTTTTTACCCCTATAGCAACAGTATAAGTCCAGTCGGGACGATAGACAACACAATCTACCCTTTGCGCAAAACAACTGGACACTTTCAGTGAGAACATCGATCACACCACCAAGCCTAATTCACACAACCGGCGAATGAAGAACGGTCCAAAAGGCTGCCAACTCTTGCTAACCATACGTGTATTCTCCTCAGCCATGGGAGAAGCCCCATTGTTAACCGGAGAAATAGATCATAAATTGCTTATGTAGATAAATCTGAACAGGTTTTTGATGCCAATAGAAAACCACGACAGCGACAAGCAGAATACCCACACTGCATCAGAACAGAACCCGGCGATTGAGGCCTTGCGCCTTGAGTTGCAGATACACAAAGAACAAGCTGCCCAAACAGGTTTGATTGGCAAAGCTCTTACGTCAGCCACTGAATTTTGGCACGGCAGCCACGCGAGCGGCAAGAAAGTAGAGCAGCTAGCCGAAAATATTGCCCAACAGACAAAATCTGGAAATATCCAAGGCGCTCAAGAATTGGCCAGAGATGCCAAAGCCGTCATCGAAGCAGACAAAAAAGCCTTAGACAGCGCCGCTCAAATTAGCATGTACGGCACGGGCCTAGTGCAATCAATTGGCCTCTTCTTACCCGGCAAAGTTGGTTATGCCGTAACCGCTGGAACAGCCGCACTAGACGCCTACAAGCCGGGTTCAAACAGTTCGTTCAACGAACAAGTGGCTGATATAGGCCTAGCCGTGACCAAAGGTGTCGGTCTCAAGGCCTCATTTGGCTATGCCGCTAAGCATAACTGGGGTGTGGCCAGCACTGCTGTTGGTCTGGGAGTTCTTTCACGTGTTTCAGAAACGGCCCTAACCAGAAGCACATACTTAGATAGCAGCGGCAATTACAGCGCTCTTTTAGGAGCTGAGCGCACACTTGAAGCATCAACCAATACCAGCGCACTTGCCAGTGAAGTAGCTTCACTAGTAATCGCCAGAGGCGTGCTTGGCAAAATGAAACTATCCAGTGGCGCGGCCACAGAGAACAAGATGTTTGCCCTAGTGGCCACAGGCGGTATTTTTGGTGCCTCAAAAGGAAGCACCGATGAAATTATCCGCCAGAGCAAAGCCGGCGTGTTTGAACCAGGCCAGTTCACTACTCATGTTCTAGCCAGCGCCACAACCAATATGGTCGGTGCAGCTATCGGCGGCAGGTACGCCAGACTTGGTCAGACAAAAGAGACCCAGGCCTTAGCCCCGCAGAGTAATAAAATTGCTGACGCTACAAGCGAACTGCCAAAACGATTAGAAGCTCATAGTTACGCACTAACGCGAAACTTCCCCAACTCGACAGCCCGCGAATATCAAATAGTCGGCAGCACACTATCAATTGCTGAAATGATGACCAATTCCAGGCAAGCAGCAGCACTAACCCGAGTGCGTGAAGTCAAAGCAGACGGCCAATTTGGACCTGTACAAAGACTTCTGGTTCAACACACAGACAATAACACCGCTATCAGCACTGCCCTTGCTGCAAAAGCTGACTTGATTGCCACATGCAACCCCAAAACCTTGCCTCTCGACTTGCAAGCCAAACATATTATTCCATCGGCTCAAAGCCTCTGGCTCACACAAGAGACCGGCGGCCGTTTGCGTTTTTCCGATTTCCTTCCCACTGGCCTCAAGCCCAATCAATTGGCACCAGTTAAACTAGGAGAAAAAACAGTAAGCGAACTATTACTTGGGCCAGAAACACCAAAACACTTTGAGGATACTCACGATAAAGTAGCCATGGCCAAAGCGATGAGACACTTCAAAACGCCAGCCAGATATTTCAATGGTGGCGCCGATAGTATCGCTTTTGAACTGCCAAACAGAAGTATTCTCAAAATCACTGATAGAGGATGGGACCCATCTTGGGGCTCCAGAGAAATCTGGACAAAAGATGGCATGAGACAAATAGATGCACCGATTTTGCAAAAGCCACAAACCATAGATTTGCCCGAAGCACTCGTTACGTATTTCGTTCAGAAGCGGCTGGTTTCGCCTGTTGCAGCAAAAGACGTAAAATTATTTGATGCCCTGATTGAAAAAGACGCTAAATTTAAATTCTGGGATAACGACTTCAAAGATCACGGCAGGAATCAGCTTGGCTACGACGAAAGAAGCAGACAGGTCTATTTAATTGACTACGATGCTGTGCGCCTGCCACACCTGGTGCCAGAACAAGCCAGAGGTGGTGGTACCTCTTGGTTCCCACGGCGTTACGATGTTTCACCGTTTTGAATGACTAGGTCTTTTCTCCTACGGCAAAACTAAATCTAGATCGAGATCGCCACACATTTGACACCATTGGCTCATAACATAGAGGCAGGTGGCACCGAGAGGTAAAGGCAATGCTTGGCATAGATCCAGTTCTTCTCTTCGATTTAGCGCTCTGTGCGGTAGCTGCGTTCTGCTTAGGCAACGTGCGACTATAGTGGCCACAATTTCGCCAATTGGACTACTGCATGACCTAAAACACAGCCTAAATGCTCACAAAACTGAACCTGCGTTGCGAAATCACCACAACTCAGCCACAGCAAAATCTTACTATTGCTTAATTCAATCGTACTTACCCCCATCAAGCGATTAAGCCAATGCCCATAAGAGAGCACAACCTTCGTTACGAAAACAACAAAGCCTATGCTGGCACCAGCGACGCCCTAAGTGAATTCACTGCGGGCTTTGGCGAACGCGTAAAAGCACCTCTAGTCGGCGTCAAACAGATAACTGAAGGCTTAACCCCACTGCCATCTTTCATTTCAGCCGCGAACGCTGGAGACACAAACCCTCCTCCAGACAGCGCTGACAAACCCGTAAAAGTTGCGCTTATCACCTCACAAACGGCCGAAGACAAAAGCAGCAAAGCCCGCCTAGCCGGCGAAATGGCAGGGGGCGCAACTGTATTCATTGCCGCCACCGCCTTGTTGCACCGGCTGCCCGGAAAAGCCCTAGAAAAGGCCTTAGCGCCGATTGTAGCCGGTGGTCTCATTGGATTGCTCGAACCAGTTATGCCAGGACAAGCCGCCAATGTTCGACTGACGCGGGCAGCGGAAGGGGCGTTCAGTATTGCCGCCATCGAACATGGCCCTAAAGTTCTCACTAAACTAGCAATTCTCAAATCAGAACAGGCCGTCGCTGGTGCCTTTCTCTCAGGCGCGGTAGTTGGCGCCGCCAGCGAACAGGCTTCAAGTCTAATTCAAAGCGGTCAATTCTCAAGCTTTGATCGCACAACTGCAGCAGCTTTTGGCTTTGGCTTAGTCAACGGTGCCTTTCGCGGCGCCAACTTAGCACTAGGTAAGGGAGTGGAAAAACTGAGCGCTCAATCAATTGCATCAGATCAAATGAGCATGAAGGGTATTGCCCAGGTCAACCGCAACTCAAACTTAAACGATCAGCCTTGGCACTTAGTTTTAGGCAGCGGTGGTTCTCATGCATTTCTCACAGGCAGTGGAGTAGTGGTGGCCTGCAAAGAAGCCGGCATCAAACTAGGAACAATAGGCGGAATAAGCGGCGGAACAATGCCAGCCTCGTTTGCAGCTGCCGATTTGTCATCAGCACAAATACTAAAGATAGCCAAAGAAATGGATGCCACAACCCTCATAAACAAGAAACCTTGGTTTGCCCGAACAACAAAAATTATGGCCGATAACAAATCCGGAAGCAAAACTCAGCCACTGGATGTACACGAAACCCGTGGCGGTATGTACGGCACCACAAAAGTGGCAGCAGAAGCCAATAAGCACGTACCTGAATGGCCGGAGCGTTTCTGGACAATGGCCGTGGCAGAGAAGAGTCAAATATTCATGAGCGCGAAAGGCATCTATGAATACCCAGACAAACTTATGCCGCGTATCGTCTCTAACAAGCCAATTAGCGTTGGTGATGCAGTACGCGCCAGCTCAGCTATTCCTGGTCTATTTGAAGGGCTTGTGGTGAATGGCAGAACGCTATTTGACGGTGCCCTAGGAAGATTCGGTAAATGCCCAACCGATCTAGTGGCAAGCCATCTCAACATTCCCAAAGAGCGAATCATCGCCAGTCTTCGAGTCGGAGCGATGACGACAACTGAAAAGGCACAATTCTACGTAGCACAATTCTTCAGCGGCAATTTTCAACGTCACAGTCCCAAAATTGTTCAAGAAGCTGGCATCGTCATTCGACCAGAGGTAAAAAGCTTCGGCTCACTCAACTTCAATCTCAACGCTGCCCAAAAAGAAGAAGCTCTTTTAGCAGGCTACCGCTCTGCCATCGAAGAATTTGGCCGAAACAAGTTGATCAGCGCATCAAAACTTACTGAGTTAAGAGCAGCTGGACAATCACTGCAAGCCTTAGAGCAGAGCGTGAGACCAACAAATCAATTTCCAATTTTATACACTGGCACAAATTGGTCACACCAATAGCATACGATAATTTTGTCAACGGGAACTCCCCCACCCACAGAGAAACAGATCTATGCAAAAACATTTCGACTCCGATATTTCACAGGCGCAAACAGAAGCAAAGTCATCGTCAAACTTTGACATAGTCTCTCTCTACCAAGACATCAATCAGAGCAGAAATAGCGGTCAGCCGCTGAGAGATAGTGACAAACTCGCTACGATTAAAAGTGGTGACAGCACACATCTAGATATAAATTTCGACAACTTTTACGGCTCAGCACTTAAGTCAAATGATCAATCAAAAATACCAAGTGATCACAACCAAGTAAAAATAGCAGAAAGCAGAGAACACCTAGCTCTCGATGCCGCTTTCCTAATTACTGACACCAACGAACAAGCGGCATTTCAAGCCAACATGAAAACCTTCGAGGCAAGACAAAAAAGTGGAGAAATTTCTTCTCTAGAAGTTGCCAAAACTTACCAAGCTGTAGACCAACTGTTAACCGCACCAGGAGGGGTAGTTAACCTTCAAGATAGAGTGTTACTCGCGCAAAACTTCATGCATTTGGCAGCTCATCCGTCTGAATCAGATCAAGGTATCTACGACACCTGCAATGTTACCGCTCTGCAAGAAAAATTACTAACAGGCCACCCATCAAAGGCAGCAGCAGCCATTACCGAAGGAGCCCTAACTGGAAATTACACTGCTCCCGATGGCAAGGTAATCAAACTAGATACTGCCAGCATGCAACCAATTCACAACTTCGACGGAGAAGCAGAAGCTACTCCTTTAGACGGTGTGCGCAGCTATGGCACACAAGTACTAAATCACATTTTAGTAAACGAAATAACTCAAAGAGTTACCGACGAACACAATTCAATGCTCTACACCCAAAAGCATGAACGTTCAAAAGACGACAGAGGCGAGCGGCTTTATTCAATGCGCGACGGCTCAGAAATGACTTTTGGTGATTCAGATAAGGCCATTAGATCTCCTGGCCTTACCAGTAAAGACATTGCTGGTGCCATCAAACGCCATACCGGTGAAGAAGGCTCTATTCTCGTCAAAGGCAGCAAGGCAGATACTGACGGTCGAGTGCAAATAGAAAGCAGCGAAGAGCTAGCCAAGGCTATCGAAGTAGCAAAAAAAGAAAACCGCACGCCCCTTTTAGTAGAAGTGAACGGAGCGGATCCTATCTTCAAAGGTGGCTTTGCTGATGGTCAACACGCTAGTCATGTGCTGTCAGTTAGAGATTATGACGTCAGAACCAAAACAGTGACAGTCTCTAATCAGTGGGGCAAAGACAACGACATCCAACCAAGTGTCGATGCCTTCTACAAGACCATGATTAACGCGCTGGATAAGAACACATAGGGTCAACTCAAAAGAGGTACAAAAATGGAACCTGACTCGATTGATTCACATCTACAGCAGATGCAAGAAGCAGCTGACAAGGAAGAATATGAGACGGTCGAGTCTGAGTATCAACTCGCCCTCGCCAAGGCCACAGTGCTGGTTGGCGATGAGGCCCCCCTTCTCTTATTGTTGCTTTGCATGGCTCGATACTATGAGGCCCAATCAAAATTACAACACGCAGAACACTTCAATAGACGTGCTAGAAAAATGATTATCCAAGCGAACAAGCAGGCCAGCATTAGAGAATCTGGCCAAAATACCGACTGACACAGAAGCAACAGAATCGCTAATATCTATTTCAGAGCGACCGGTCTAGCGGTGGTATCGATTGACTCAATGTCAGTAGCATTGCTACCAGAGCCACCTTTTAACTTTACGTCCATCTCAACAATGCCTTTCACTTCACCATCAAGAGTGCGAAGAACCATGCGATCATTGAAGGCCTCCGCACCGCTCTCGGTAGTTCTGGTGCGATTAATGCTGACATCACCAATCTCAGTAGTTATGCGCAGAGGCTGACCGTTAGGTGCTCTTTCTAGATCGCCATTGTCTTTGAGGACAGCTTCTGTCTGAGCTGGCGCGTAGCTTTGCATGACATGACCATCAGCATTAGTACGTATTAGGCTAACATTGTGCAGATCAGTCTGCCCCATAACTAAGTGATCGTAATTGCTGCTCTTCAAAACAAATTGATCACTCTCAATTTGAGTTTGCCCATCTTTGTGGTATTTTCTCAACGCTATTTTTATCAAGTTCCATTGATCGAGACCCCTAAGAAGAAGAAGAAGAAGAAGAAGAAACTATAGGCGTCAATTTAAACGCCAACAAGATGGAGCTTTGGCAATTGCTATGCGCACTCCATCAGCCAACTAATAGCATGGCGAAAGTGGCCAAGTTGTGGCTTTAGCTCACTAGTGTAGGACACTTATTCCCTGGCCATTGCCGTGACGCATTCAACGGCTTTGGTGCTGCTCTCGCCAGCACTCCATATTCTCTTCAGGTGCTTCAATTCCATCATTCGCAAGGGCAGATAAATAATCAGTGTCAAAGCCCAGGCCTGAAGAGCAGGTATACCAATATTCAACCACTTAGTACCAGGTACGACACCAGATGTAGCAATACCAAAAGCGGCTCCAATCGTCCAGGCAATTAAGGCAGACTTGCCGACAGGAAAAATGCCGGGGGCATTGTTCGCGCCCTTTACCACACTACTCTGAAAGATAAAACACTCTGCCATAATCAGAACTGAAGCGGTGGGAAGTATGGTGCAATTCAATCCACACATTGACTCAAGAGCACTGGTCGCTCCTGAAATTGAGAGAAACACTGAAAGCACACCGGCTAGAACAGCCAGACAAATAACCACACTGCGATGGCCTAACTTTGTGAATGTTTCAACACCATGAACAAACGCATATAAATTTGAGTCGTTGACGGCGAAATACTGCGCCCCGAGAAAAGACACGGCAATCCAGCCCATGCTGCCGAAGACAAGCCTATTTAGCATATCGGTAGCCGGGCCAGTCTCAAAAATCCCTGTCTTGCTGGCTACCAAGAAACCAACAAGAGGAAAAATAAATTCGCCTATCATTAAAGCAATAGCCAGAGTAATGGCAATTCCAGCGGCTTTGCCCCTGCCATTGCGCCAATAATCAGCCTCATTGCCCCAAATGGCAAAGCCCAAAATAAACTGGGTGATAATGCAAATGACGCTGGCCAACTCTACGCTTTCTTTACTCTTGCTCAACTGCTGTGGAATATCTGGTGCTACCTGAAGAAACAAATAGCAGATCCACAAGATAACCACTGGAGCAGCGACAAAGCGAGCGAAATTAGCGACGCCTTTAAAGCCAAACAAATTATTGAAAGCCATAGCGAAACAAAAACCCAAGGCAAGCGCTGGCAAGAACTGCTGAATTCTAAAAATACCCGCCACCGCATCAGCCAGAAGCAAGGCACAAACTGAGTACCAACCCAGATATAAGAAAATGAGAGCAGCCGTCAATATTTTTGAAAACGCCGGAGGAAATAGTTTGTGACAAAGCATTTTGAATGACAAGCCGGTTTTAACAGCTAAAAGACATACCGGCACGGAATATAGCAGTAAGACCACAATTGCTATAAGCAATGACAGCAGAACTTGCTTTAATGAGAAGCCGCGCTTGCACCAGTCAAAACCAATTAGCACAGCTGGAAACGACGCCACCATGGTTACCCATAGCAAGCCCATGGTAGGTAGGCCGTATCTTTGAGACAACGGAACCCCACTATCTGTATGCGCCATACAAGACTATCCTCCAGCTAGATCACAGAATAGATTCTGTTCTTCTACTTACAAAGTTAGTCTCATCTGATGGCGAACCTGTGACAGTGCCGAGGGGAATATACGCACAATTGGAATCAGTGGATGCTATCGGCTCTCGTTTCGTTATTATTGCCCAAGACTGACAAACTAGGCAGTTTAGTGCCAGCTTTCCAGGTAACAGTATTGTTGTTGCCTGTAATTGAAATCGCTGCAACGTTCTCGCAGATAACCTCATTATTATTACCGGTAACAGAAAGCACACGGCAATTGCCATTGAGCCTAATTGTGCAATTATTGCTGAAAATAGTACAGCTATCGCCGTTACACACATAGGTAGCTTCTAAGTTGTTGGCCGAAACCATAATGTTTTTACCAGTCGCTAAGTTGCCGGGAATCACAGTAGTGTTTACCTTCGTCTGGTTTATCACCGGCGTTCTATTAGCACCCAAGTTTTTTTTTGAAACTTGAGTAACTGTTTTAGTAGTTTTGAGATTGGCATGACCAACTCTCGCATTGGTGGCTGGGATTTTCACAGTGTTATTTCCAGACTGTAAGAAGACACCATTTGGTCCGACTTTAACAGTGTTGCCATCGCCAGTGCTAAGCTCGATTTGCGCTAAAGTAGGAGATGCTACAACCAGCAGGACAACTAGAGACAACAGTAAAGAACTGCATGACTTCATACTCACCTCCAAACAGCAAAAACACCTCGTGAGTTTAGCCAAAGTACAAACACATGTCTAGCTCCAGAGCGGCCACAAAATTGACACAGAAGACAGCTTAAAGTGTTCTCTAAGCCATAAAACAGAGAACGGCACGATGAAAATATGCAAAAACTTGTGGTAGTCAAAGACACTGCTTCAGCAAGTTTGCCGCGACAAGTTGTGATCTGCCAAAGCTCTTTCACTTCATGATGAGAATACTTAACCATGCCTTTTGGCCAAACTAGTGAACAAGCTAAAACGACACCAGAAGAAAGTCTATCGACACTTAGGCGAGCTGAAGACAACGCCGCAATGACCAATATCGCCCAAGAAAACTGGGCTGTGCAAAAGGTCAAAGAGACCTACCGGTCAAGCAAGGAACTCTTGCCCATGCCTGAGCAATACAAAGACGTGGCGATGATCTCTATCGGCGTAGTTGCCGGAGTAGCAGCCTGCAAACCATTGCTGAGCAAAGCCCTAGCCAATGGCGCAGAAATAGCAACACGGGCTGAAGGGGTAATGATCGTGCCTCTCACCCATGAGAATCTACCTGCGGCTATCAAAGCAGGCAAAGACGGATTTCGTTACGGCTGGCCAATTCTCAATCCAGCAAAAGACTTTCGCGCCTCGCTCGAATCAACAAAATCTAATCTGCCACTTTCAATGAATCCCAAAGTAGAGAGTAACTCCAAATACTGGCTAGCTGTAGACAAGAATGGCAATGTGCTAGGCACCACCGGCCTCTATGAATCTGGCAAAGATGCCAGCGAAGCCGCCTGGCTGGGCTGGATGTCAGTGCGCAGCGCTTATAGAGGTCAGGGAATTGGCAAACTGTTGGTTGAACATTCAATAGAACAAGCAAAATTAGATGGCAAACAATATTTAAGGCTCTACACAAGCAACGCTCGCGGAGAGCACACGGCGCAAAGTTTATACGAAAAACATGGACTAAAAATTGTTGGTAGCGAACCGCACCCTATACCACGAGTTGTCCAGCGCATATTCGGAGAGAAAAAGCCGTTGCAAATACTCTACAGAGAACTGGAACTCAAGCCAAACGGTCATCACATCTAGTTGAAAAAGTTAAGCATCAGCATACTCAACAAGAAACCTAGTATTGATGTCTCATTATCATGACCTCTCTACGTAATCTCCCCCACTAACTGACACAGATCTGCCACTGCTGCTCATTAGACTGCAATTATGCGATGCAGAGATGCAGTATAAGAACCAAGCGAGAGGTTATGCCAATGCCAATTTCACAAGAAGTGATTGTTGAAGCCGATCAGAGCGCCGACAAACCACACTTAAACATGAACGGCACTGACAATAACTCTGCACTAGCATCAGGCATCTGGAAAGATCTACAAAACGAGCAGACAGACAAGAGCACTAGCACCGCAGCAAAGAGTTCTACCGAATCTGACGCCATTGAAATGAACGGTACTTTCGGCAAAGCTGAGCGCATCGCCATCGTTGCCGGCAAAGGCCTTCTAGAAACACCCCAGGGTATGGTTGACATCGTCGAGGAGCAAGGTGTTATTGGTCTGTGCACCACCGCGGTCGAGTCAACAGCCGTCGGTTATGGGCTACAAACGATGCTAACCAAAGCGGCTCCAGTAGCTAAGATTGCCACACTGACACTGGGTGCTTCGTTCTTAGCCAAAACAATACCAGAATTTCACAGCGCTTTCGACCAAGGTCTGAAGGCCAAAAACTGGAACGAACTGGACAAAGCTTCGGCCACTTTCGGCGAAGCAACAGGCTCTTTGGCAGTCGATACAATTATTGGTTTTGCTGGTTACAAAGCTGGCGCCGGTTATGCCAATCACAGGCAGTTAAAGCACGAAGCTGCCAGCCTCAACGAAGCTTCTGCGAAGGCAACTGAAGCCACAGAAACAGCAGCAACAATAGAGCCTCTCAAGCCAATTGCCGAGGTATCTAATGCAGCTGAAGCGACTGAAGTAACCCAAGCAACAGAAGTCGCCAAAGTGACAGATGCTGAAGCCATCGTAAAAAAAGTGGTATCACCAGAAGATACAATAAGCATGAGGGAACTAGCCGAACGCAACGATCCAAAATTTGAACAAATTCTCAATGAATATTACCCAAAATTAGAAAAAGCATTTCCTGATGCTTCTGAAATTGAGTCGGCTCAGACCTACAGAGACTATCTACACGACCCCGATTTTGCCTGGGACATGAATGTACTGCGTGACAAAAGTGGCAATGTACTGGGCGGTATTCAATCACAAGTAGTGGAAGTTGGTGGCTCCGTCATCAATAAAGCCGTATGGGCTGAGCACATCTGGCTAGACCCAGAAGCTCGCACATTCAGCAACTTCCAAACTCTACTTAAAATTGGCGAAGAACGCGCATCCAAAACAGGCAGCGACATTGTTTTCATGGAATTCAACGATCGGGCAAAAATGACCTGGCAACAGCAACTAGACGACGCAGAAGCTGGTCTCAGCCCAGAAGCGAGAGAACGCATTTGGGGCAGAGTCGGCCTGTATGTTCTAGGTGACAAAAGTAACCACTTGGCTCCATACTCACAACCAGCCATGGGGGATGGTGCGCCAGTGAACTACCTTTCAATTGGTGTAGCGCCACTGAAGAGCAAAACTCTAGATGGTCAGACTATGCCCACCGAAGACTATTTAAAGCTGATCCAAGCAGCCCATGCCACTATACCTGATGTCAATTTGGCGACAGATCCTACGGTTGTAAACTACACAGGCGCCTTAAATCAATTGATTGCCAATGGCGAAACCACATTGGCGTATGCCCGCCTCAAAGATACTCATGTGGCCCGCCTAATTCAAGAGCGCTTTATAGGTGGCATATCACAACCAAAAGCAAGTGAGGCAACACAATGACCGACTTCAATGCCCTTTTTAGACCTGAAACCGAAGCCGAGAAACAAGCTGCATCAACGCATGATGAGAACAGAGAAACAAGCAAAGCGCTCTACAACTCTTTAAACAGAGGCGACTACATCTCGGCAGGAAAAATCTTGCAAGAAGCAGGCGCGTGCCAGTGGGATAAGCTATTGAGAGACTCCGCCACTAGCAGCTTAAGCCTGAAACCCTATGAAACGCACTACTTGATGGACAAAGATAAAACCAGTGTCGAGATAATCGAAAAGATTTGGAGCCGCCGCGATGGTGTACCAACTGTCTATGTACCTCGCCTGACAGTAACAGACGACAGCTGTAATGAAGCCGTGAAGAAATAAGCTTGGTTACACGGCAAGCCTAGGTCAAGCGGCGCAGTCGATAGCCAACCCGAGGAATATTCTCAATAAACGATTGAGCATCACTGTCGCCGACATCAAGCTTTTGCCGCAGGCGCTTTATTGAAGTACGCAGGGCATCAGATGTTGCTTCAGCGTCAGAACCCCAGATTCTTTGCAAAAGAGCTTCAGAACTAAAGACTTCATCTAAATGGCGCATCATAAATTCGAGCAATTCAAAATCGCGCGGCAGCAAGTGAATCTCTACACCACCCTTAGTGATTCGGCGCTTTACCACATCAAGCTCGAGATAACCGTTGATAATGACATTAGTGACTACTGCTTGTGGCCGCCGAAGAAGAGCCCGCAAGCGCGCTGACAATTCTTTGAGATTAAATGGCTTAGTCAGATAATCATCAACCCCAGAATCGAAACCCTCGACTTTTTCTGTAATTTGGCTCTTTGCCGTGAGCATGATCACCGGAGCCACTCCACCAGCGGCTCTGTATCGACCGCACATCGCTGGCCCTGAAAGCCCCGGTAAATTCCAGTCTAAAATAACCACATCGTAGTTGTATTGACGCAAAAATTCCCAGCCGGTAAGACCATCGTGAGCTACCTCAACCGTATAGCCATCGGCCGTGAGCCACTCATTGACAACAGCTGACAAGTCTTTGTCATCTTCTACGAAGAGGATTTGGGGCATTGCGCTTCCTTGACACCGTTACTAGTATTGTTTTGCTTGTACAAATTTAAGCGAGTGTATCATGCCAATAGGCTGGTGATAATAGTGGGTTTAAGGAAAGCAGTTAGGGGGATATTGCAGGCATGATAACAAGTGGGCAGCAATGCGGCTTTCTCTAGCAGCCAAAGGTTTAATTCTAGTCTCCATCCCCCTTTTGTTCGAAGTGGGCGTGGTGGCCGTGCTCGTCAACCTGCAAAAGCAGGCGGAGACCGAAACGGCCAACTCTCAGCGCTCAAGAAAGGTAGCTGCCGGCATTAGCCGCTTGTCAGCCGAACTATTTGACCTCTGGCAGAATGTTGTGCCCAAATTGAAGAAACAATGGGCCACCACAGGCAATTTTGACCAAAGTTACAAAAACGCAATTGACAAGCTCAATGCCGAATACACTGAATTAGAAAGCTTATGCGCAGATCAACCAGAAATTCAGAGCAGGCTTAAGCAGTCACGCCTTCTTCTAACCAACGCCCAAAAAATTCTCGACCATGCAGCAGCCTCGATGGAAAGCGG
The DNA here is from genome assembly GCA_018062085.1 of bacterium. Classification (GTDB taxonomy): domain Bacteria; phylum Cyanobacteriota; class Vampirovibrionia; order Obscuribacterales; family Obscuribacteraceae. Next base: position 32,002 of record JAGOSY010000040.1, read on the forward strand.
CTTTGGACCAGCCATGGACAAAGAAGATATTGCAGTTTTGCGAAACATGCCCGCCACCATTCGTCAATTAGGCGAGAAAAACCAGGAATTAGAAGCCATCTATAGGCGCGATTGGGCTGATCGAAGCCCTAATCGCCACTCTGAATTGCGCGAACAAACCCTTGCCGTAGCAGCAATTGCTGCTGTATTTAACGTCGTCCTCAGTATCGCCTTAGCAATTTTTTTGCTGAAAGACGTCACTGGCAGGCTGCAAATTCTTAAAGACAACGCTGCCAGACTGGCTGCTGGCATGCAGTTACGCGCCCCCTTACAAGGCAACGACGAAATCGCCGAAGCCGACCGCGTCTTTCGCAAGATGGCGCGAGCCCTAACTGATTTAAGCCACAAAGAACGGGCGGTAATCGAAAATGCTCTAGATACAATCTGCGCCATCGATAAAGACGGTCGTTTTCTTAGCGTCAATCCAGCGAGCTTTGGCCTATTTGGCCTTGAACCAGATGAGTTAATTGGCTCTCGACTGGTAGATGTAATTGCCGAAAGTAGCAGAGAAGACATTCTCGCCTGGACGGCCAGCCTAAGAAACAACACTGGCGAGCAAGAACGCGAATTTTTAGTACGTCGCCGCAATAGCCAAAACGGCAATAGCTTTGTCGATACACTTTGGTCGGGACACTGGTCTGAAGTTGAACGCTCTCTCTTCTTTGTCGTACACGATATGACTGATCGCAAAGAGCTAGAGCGCGCCAGGCAAGAACTGGTTGCTATGTTTACTCATGATTTGCGCCTACCACTAAGTACTATTCAGGGAACCCTTGAAATGGCAGATGCTGGCCTGCTAGGCCAATTAAATGAACGCGGCGAGAGGCTGATAAAAGCAGCAGAGCGCAACGGCGTCAGAATGATTGGGCTGATTAACGACTTGCTTGATATCGAAAAAATCAAATCAGGAACTATGACACTAACTAGCGAGATAGTTGGGCTGCAAGATGTATTTAACGACGTCAAAGCCAACGTAGCGGCCCTAACCGAAGAAGGCCACATCTATTTTGAATGCCCACCAACCAAACTGACAGTGGTGGCAGACAAGGAAAAACTAAACCGCGTGATTTTCAATCTTGTTTCCAATGCCATCAAATTCTCCCCACCACAAAGTCGCCTGATTCTGGCAGCATGTATTAGCACCAACCCATCAGAAAAAAAAGAATCAGGAAAAGAATTTGTCGAAATAACAGTAAGCGATCAGGGCCCCGGCATTCCACCAGATATGGTATCAACTATTTTTGAGCGCTTTCAACAAGTGTCAGACTCTACACACAACAGCAAAGGCGGAACAGGGCTTGGACTCACCATTTGCAAAGAAATAGTCAATATGCACGGCGGCAAAATCTGGGTCACTAACGGCAAAGAGAAAGGCAGTGTATTTCACTTTACGCTCCCTTGTGCTTGAAAAGCGTATTATCACCACGACTTGGACACAGAACTGACACAGTCAAGTCTTATCATTTTATAAGAAACAGGCACCCCAACAATCGCACTTGCTGCAATTGCAACTATAAAAATAGCTCGCGGAACACCAGTCTATAGCCGCAGGGGACAAGAAGTTGGTGGCACCTTCTGGGGCGCGTATCCAAAAAGGCACTAGTCGCCACAGAACCAAGTATTCACCTACCTACAATTTCAAAGCGCGACTATGATTTTTCAGAGCGCAACAACGTGCCACACAGTCACTAAAGGGCTCTAAAGCCACTATCAACAGATGTTTCCTCACTTACCTAAACCGCCAGTCCAAAAATCTGGTTCTTCTTCAATGTATTTGCGCGCCCTTTCTGAGTGCTTTTTGCCATCGTAACGTTGGTTGAATGCTCGGGGAAACTCTGGGCTGTTTTCTTTTACAGAACCATGGCGTTTTCCAAAGAGCACATCTCGACCCTCATCGTAATGCTCATATCGAAATTTTGGTTGCTTGTCAAATTTTCTTTTGACGGCATCAGACCATTCTATATCTGTATACAATCGTTTGAGGCCCTTCATTTGACACAAGTAAGTGTATGCTTTGTCAGTCAATCCGGGGCAACGAAATAGGTACAAAGTTTCAATATTTTTCGCTGGCACAAGTAATTTTAGATCATTGTTCGAGATCGCCAGATCAGTGAGAAACAGTTCTTTTAAATTACTGTGCTTTGATACTTCAGAAAAGAGTGGTCGCGCATTGGGAATTGCGTCTAGGGAAAGTGCTCTGAGAGTTGAAAGAAGTTTGAGCTTGGCTACATCAGCACCATCAATTGGCTTTGACGATAAACTCGCTCCTGGCTCTGGCCGATTAACAGCGAATTCTCCAGAGAGACCGAGCGAACGCAAGGTTGTTAACCTCTCCAGCATAACGAGATGAACTTTTAAGAGGGGCGACTTACTTCTCCCTCTCAGGCCTCTAGTGATGTGAAAGAAAGAGAGATGCTCAAGACCTGTCCAGCTTCTGACTATGTTGATTATTCGCTCTGGTTTATTGGTAATTACTTCTAGACCACTGACGTTATCTTTGCCAAATTTATTGCAAACTTCAGGCAAGTTTGCCCAACCACAGTGCAGAAATAAAAATACTTTCTCACTATTTGGCACATCGTTAGAAACTCTAGCCTTCTGCAGAGGCTTGAGGCCTACTCGTATGTAACCCAAAGATCTGGGTACGGCATCTGCGGCAGCCGTTTCGCCAAAAGCACGGGCGGCGAAGCTTTGCACCGTAGTATGCACCGAAAGATCGCCGGGTTCAGTGCCGACTATAGCAGGAATGGTAACCGCGGCAGCTGTTGCACTAGTGGTGGCAACTGGTGTGATCGGTGCTCTTGTAACTATGTAAGTAGCGAAACAAATAATCACAGCTACTAAAGCAACAGCGCAAGCAGCAATCAGTATCCGTTGTCGGCCCATACCTACTATTTTACCGACAGCGAAATCACTATCATTGTCTTCATCTTCACGAGCACGATTTCTATCATCCCTCGGGCTAGCGGTTTTTTCTAGCGAATGTACAACCGACTTGCCTTCTCTAACACGGCTTAGGTCGTGACTTACCTGCTTCATGTTCTGATAACGCTGGCTTGTATCTTTGCACAACATTTTGGCAATAACAGCTTCGATAGAATCGGGAAAATTTCCATCAGGATAGACGCTATTAACAGAAGGCGCTTCCTCGGTCTGGTGCATGATCATAGTCTCCATGCTATTAGCACCACGAAGAGGTGGAATGCCCGTCAGAGCTTCAAATAGAGTACAGCCGAGTGAATAGATATCAGAGCGGTGATCGACAGATTGACCAAGACCTTGCTCAGGGCTCATGTAACTTGGCGTACCGAATACAGCACCAGTAACAGTTTGGTTTTGACTGGTGAAGGTATTACCCAAAGTGTTATTGGAGCTACGACTAGAAAGTCTGGCAATACCAAAGTCAACTATTTTTACTTTCTCTATTTGATTTTCTTCGTACACCATGATATTCGATGGCTTGATGTCGCGATGGATGATGCCTTGGTGATGGGCAGCATCAAGTGCATCAGCAAGTTGAATGAAAATGTTGAGGGCTTGCTTCAGTGGCAGCCGATGTTTTCGCTTAATCATTTGCGAAAGTGATTCACCAAGAAGCAGGTCCATCACATAGTAAGGGAACCGCTCTTTATCTATGCCCATGTTGTGAATGCTGACTGCGCCAGGATGATGCAGACGAGCAAGAGCCTTTGCTTCAGACTGAAAGCGCATCCAACTCTCAGGGCTAAGCTTATCCGCAGAAAGAAGCTTAAGAGCATACTCTTTGCCAAGAATGAGATGCTGGCAACGGAAGACTACTCCCATGCCACCGCGGCCTAAGAGCGAAAGCAATCTATAAGAGCCATCAACAATGTCGCCAGTAGAGTAGACGCTAGAATGATCGCTAGAATGATCGCTCAAAAGATCCCTAGAAGAATCTCTAGGAGAATCGCTTGCTCTATGGTCTTCACTCATATATTGCCATTGCTCTTCAAATCACAGTCATTGAAAGCCAATTGTTTCTTTCAAGAGGAAAGCAGCCGATTGCTCAGCTGCTTCTCTCTGCCACCCCCGTGGAGCCCTATGATGGTCAATTCTATTCTCTGTTACGTCTGGTACCAGTAGGATAGAACGTTGCATCATCAATTGAACCTTGGTTCAATTGCAAATCTGGTCTAATGGTGCTGTTGCCATCGCTATAGATACTTGGACCAAAATCAAGAGTGCTATCTCCTGCCGTTAGACCAAGACCAGCGCCAACACTAGAATCTTCACTATCTAAATCGAAGTGACCGCCAGTGCGAAAACCGGCTAAATCTGCCACATCGGTATTGGCACCAGTGTATGCATGGACACCTTCTGGTCCGACGCCAGCACCGGCTTCAGCTTCTACATCAACTGGATAAACTCGGCCACGAACATCACCGTCAACACCAGTATTTCTGCCAAATCTAGCATCGAAATCAGCATCGCCATTGACGAGGTTGAAGAAGTTACCGCCAGCGCCAACATCGCCGCGCACTCCATCTTCACTAAAGTTGAGGCCAGCTCCGGTTCTAGCATGAATTGGTCCACCGATTGGCATAAACTCAGCATCAACGCGGGTATTAGCACCAAGTTGCAGGTCAGTCTTAGCTACACCAATATTTACACCAGCTTCAAGGGAGCCACCATCGTTATAGCCAAGTCTGACGATGCCCAAATCGAGGCCATGAAATTCTGGCTTAGGCTGATTGTAAGCAGCATCATAAGCTGGACTGTTGGGCGTCGGTGGAGCGAAACGACTATCAGGAGCATAGCCAGGGTGCTTGATGCGATTATCAACTTCTGCGTCAGCTGGCGGAATTGGAAGATTTTTGTCATCAAGAGCCCTGATGTCGCTAATCTCGATCACACCGTCATTTTGAGCATCAACCGGCGCAGCCACTCTTTTTTGATGGTGCGGTTTTGGTTGATGGCGAACCTTCTTCACTTCAGCTTCTTCAGCAACACCGTCCATGGCATTGTTCCAATCTTTCTTATTGTATTTGTGCTTGTGCTCATTGTTCTTATCAACAATGGCCATAGCCTTGTCCCAATCTTTAGGATTCTTGCTGTTCCAGAGATCCCAGGCAACGCGAGCGTCAGCAACATCAGCTGCCATATTTGCTTGGTTATCGCCATGCTTGTGGCTGTGTTTAGCGTTATCTGCGTGGTTAGGCTTGTCCATGGAATATTCCTCTTGGGGGGAAGGCGAAATTGTTGTACCGGTTGTAATGATTTCAAAAGCGCACAAAAATCTAGCTGAAAGCCGTGGGCTTATTCAGTGAAAACAAATTCGGCTTTTGAAATTTGTCGGTTGGTTGCGATTGCATTTCCGACTCACCCCATGACAATACAATCGCAAATGCGATTTGGCAAGTAAAACTTTTTCTGCCACAAGTCCGCCACAGTTAGAACACA